>JBOEGS010000035.1:0-1223 GCA_050633545.1 Paracoccaceae bacterium | reverse complement strand
CAAAGTCCGGAGAGCGGACAAAACCGTAGTTCGATTTTGGCACTTCGCTGACGCAGCATCTTCTTGCAGCCGCGGCACAGGTGTTGATGCAACGCAGCGAGAGTCACCAGTGCGGTCATTCATGGGTATAGTTCGGGCTGGAATCGAAACCGTCCTTTCGATTCATGCCGATCAGGCAAACGAGACACGGACAAAACGGCCATGCACCTAATAAGTTGGCGATGGCCGCTTCGCGGACCACGAGCACGCCTGCTTTAGCGGGTCGCTAGCCGTCCAGAGGCATCCCGACGGCTTCACGCCCTTCATCCACTTTGAGCGAGAAATCGGTGCCGAGCCATTTGTCCGCGCCGTCCGTCGTCAGAAACGCAATAGCCTTGGCAACCCAATCCGGCGTGATGTGCTTTTCCCACGGGATCTGGCTAACGGGGTTGATGCTGGATTCGCGGATCTGTTCCTGCATTTTCGTTGCGACGGTTCCCGGTGACAAACCAACGACGCGCACGCCTTGGTCGTGCGCTTCTTTGTGGGCGACGCCGGTCAGGCGCAAAACGGCAGCCTTGGATGCGCAATAGTGGGACCATCCTTCAAGGAAGGAATTGGCCGCACCCGAAGAGATGTTGATAATCGTGCCGCCACTGTCCTGTGCTGCCATGATCGGCATGGCATGGCGCAGGCCGAAGTAGACGCCCTTGATGTTCACATCCATGACCTTCGACCAAGCATCAGGGTCGCTGTCCATGATCCGCGCGATCGGATCGATGACGCCTGCATTGTTCACGAGGATATCAAGGCGGCCTGTTTCAACCACCGCATGCTGGATCAGACCTTTGACAGCATTATTGTCGGAGACATCGGTGGGAAATGCGGTTGCTGCACCGCCCGCTGCTATGATCTCACCCGCAATAGTGGCGATGCGACTCTCGGAGCGTGCGGCGAGAACCACATGCGCGCCAAGGGTTGCAAGGTAACGGGCGGATTCTTCGCCAATCCCGCGGGATGCCCCGGTGATGACGGCGGTCTTGCCGCTGAGGTCTGGGGTAATAGTCATGGTCTTTCCTTCTCAGTCAGAGGCGCAATGCGCCACAAGTGTTGCTGTGATCGTGACAATGGGGGCTGCTCCGGCTGGGGGCAAAATGACACCCTAAGGCTGGAGATCACCCGGCTTTCCATCTGTATTCGCCTGTGAGCAGGATATGCGCCCATCCGAGTGGCGAGATGTGCGC
>JBOEGS010000034.1:0-1608 GCA_050633545.1 Paracoccaceae bacterium | reverse complement strand
TGTCTGCCGTCAGCGCCCGTTGGACAGATTTGAGGATTTGAATAAGGGAGGATTTCTGGTTCATCTTATCGATTAGGAGATCGAGATGACGAAGAAGCCAACCACATCGAAAGACGCCGCCGACAAGGTGGTTAAGAATATCCGTCGCACGACGCGCCAAACCTATTCATCTGAAGAAAAGATCCGCATTGTTCTAGCTGGCCTACGCGGTGAGGAGAGCATCGCTGTTCTTTGTCGTCGTGAGGGGATTGCGGAGAGCTTGTATTACAGTTGGTCCAAAGAATTTCTGGAGGCAGGTAAACGGCGTTTGTCTGGAGATACCGCGCGTCAGGCGACATCACTTGAAGTGAAGGAGCTACGTTCAGAGTCTATGGTTTTAAAGGAATGCGTGGCGGATCTGACCCTTGAAAATCGTTTGCTCAAAAAAAGCATGACAGGAAATGGGGAGTACGGGGAATGAGATATCCCGCTTCTGAGAAACTGGAGATCATCCGCACGGTCGAGGGATCGCATCTGCCGGTCAAGCAAACCCTCGATATGCTAGGCATACCGCGCAGCACCTTTTACGGTTGGTATGACTTGTATGTCGACGGCGGCTTGGATGCTTTGGCCGATCGTTCGCCGCGACCCAAGTCTGTCTGGAACCGCATTCCAGATGTCCGCCGCGATGATCTGATTGAGTTTGCGTTGGAGCACGAGGCGTTGTCGACACGCGAACTTGCTGTCAAATACACGGATGAGAAACGGTATTTTATCTCTGAATCATCAGCTTATCGCATTCTCAAAGCTGCTGACCTGATCACAGCACCGGACTATGTGGTGATCAAAGCCGCTGATGAGTTCAAAGACAAAACCACGGCCACCAACGAGATGCTCCTCTCGGGCATGTAAACATGCCCTGTCGGGCAAGGGGCAGACGGACTTCACGTAC
Organism: Paracoccaceae bacterium; assembly: GCA_050633545.1. Taxonomy (GTDB): domain Bacteria; phylum Pseudomonadota; class Alphaproteobacteria; order Rhodobacterales; family Rhodobacteraceae; genus Litorivita. The sequence continues at coordinate 677 of JBOEGS010000034.1, read as the reverse complement.
TTCAAGATTATCGGTTGGGGCTGGTATTATCTCAGCACGATCTTGGACGATTACAGCCGTTACATCATTGCATGGAAACTCTGCACAAACATGCGCGCACAGGACGTGACAGATACGATCGAACTGGCACTGACGGCATCGGGTTGCGACCAGGCTGTCGTGCGTCACAAACCCCGTCTGCTGAGCGACAACGGCTCCTGCTATATCTCGGGTGATTTGGCTGAATGGCTGGAAGGCCAGAAAATGAAGCATGTGCGTGGCGCACCATTCCATCCGCAGACCCAAGGCAAAATCGAACGCTGGCATCAGACCATGAAGAACCGTGTTCTGTTGGAAAACTATTACCTGCCCCCTCTCACACATGCTGCGCATGTGCTGCCGGGCAATGGGCGATCTCGAACGCCAGATCGGGGCTTTTGTGGAGTATTACAACAACCAGCGCTACCCTTTGACCGACAGGTGATGCTTGCATCACCGAGAGGGGCGAGAGCCTGAACAACGTCACGCCATCTGACGTCTACTTCGGTCGTGACAAAGCCATTCTAAGGGAAAGGGAAAAGATCAAAAGGCAGACAATCAAACAACGCCGCTTGCAACATCAAAAACAAGCGGCATAGTCAATCACACAAACGAGCCAGAGCCTCCTGTGCTCAAGCCAATCTGATGTCCAACTTTAT
>JBOEGS010000033.1:0-517 GCA_050633545.1 Paracoccaceae bacterium | reverse complement strand
TGGTTGCGGGAGTAGGATTTGAACCTACGACCTTCAGGTTATGAGCCTGACGAGCTACCGGGCTGCTCCATCCCGCGACGCTTTGCGGTGCGTGTTGCACTGCTGTTCGCTGATCCTGCTTTTTTGTTGTAGGATCTTGAGACACGTTTGAGAGATATCTTTGGGGATTTTACTAGGTTTGGCGATGACCTACTCTCCCACACCTTAAGATGCAGTACCATCGGCGCAGTAGTGCTTAACTGCCGGGTTCGGAATGGATCCGGGTGTTTCACTTACGCTATGATCACCAAACCGAGTAAAATCCCCAAGATTTCCAAGTCATGTACGCTGCTACTGTGGTCGTTGTATGATGCGATCATGTAGTTTTTGGTGTGTATGCTTTTGTTCCAGTCTTTCTATTACTGGATCAAATCAAGCCTATCGAGCAATTAGTACCAGTCAACTGAACGCGTTACCGCGCTTACATCTCTGGCCTATCGACGTGGTGGTCTTCCACGGCTCTCAGGGATACCTTGTT
>JBOEGS010000032.1:0-495 GCA_050633545.1 Paracoccaceae bacterium | reverse complement strand
CACAGATCGCCCATGCGCGCGCCTGCAAATCCTACCGGCACAACTAGCACCGGCCCGTACACAGGCCCGCCCTGCTCCTCATCGACGGCAATGGTGTGCATCTGCGCTCAAATGGCATCGATGGCACGACCACCCGCATCGTCACCACCGAACAGGCCGATCCTTCCTTTGCTTTCGCCAATGGCATGAACCCGTTTCGGGATACCGACTGGATGGCGCAGCGCCGCATGGCGTTTCGCGATCTGACCGGCCAGTTCTACACCGACATCCTCGACGATGTGCAGGTGCTCATCGACCGGGGGCGGGGGGCCATCCGGCTCGCCACCGATGGCCACAGCATCCGCGTCTTCGTGCGCCGGGCCTCGGACTATCTCATCGGCGGAACCTACGAGGTGCCCTCGGGCCTTGGCGGCACCTTCCGGGTCATCCTCAAGGATGCCTGCGATACCTTAGCGATCGTGCAGAACTGCGGTAATTGCGAGGATTTCGACGCCA
>JBOEGS010000031.1:0-3667 GCA_050633545.1 Paracoccaceae bacterium | reverse complement strand
GGGTCTGTTCCGGCTGGGGGCAGAATGACACCCTAAGATTTTTCGCGATGACGTTTCATAATGTCGAGCACAGTGTTTTTGCTGATGCCCAGATCGCGAGCAATCCATCGGTATGAGCGACCCTCCGCCACGGCTTGAACGACTTTCGGTGCGAGTTTGTCGGATTTTGGCCGTTGTCCGGGTTGGCGCCCGAGCTTCTTGCCGCGCGCCCGGGCCGCGGCAAGACCTGATTTGACGCGTTCGCTGAGCAGGTCGCATTCGAACTGGGCAATTCCTGCCAGCATGGTCGCCATCATCCGGCCATGCGGCGTGTCCAGTTCGAAAGTCATACCACTCATGGCAACGACCGAAACCTTCCAGCCGGCCAGCTTGTTCAATGTGTCCAACAGATCTTGAGTGGAGCGGCCCCACCGGGACAGCTCGCTGACGAGGATGGCATCAATCTGCCGTGCCTGAGCCAGATCGAGAATTCGGTTCCGGGCGACACGATTGGCCGAAGCGCCAGAGGCCGTCTCCTTGAAGGTGCCTACCACCTCGTAGCCGCTGCGTTCTGCGAAAGCGGTTAGTTCCATCACCTGCCTGTCACACGACTGATCGGCGGTGGAAACCCTGGCATAGATGGCCGCTCGCTGTCCCAATTGAACCCCTCTGGAATTTGGCCTTGCAAGTCGTTGATTTTGTTGGTGCGAAATGTGTCCCAGACAGACATCTGATTAACAAGGACAACCCAACATGCCAAGACGGTCCATTCTGACCGAGCGCCAGCGTTCGGCGCTTTTCGACCTGCCGACTGACGAGACCTTAATGCTGCGGCATTACACGCTGGCAGACGACGATATCGAGCACATCAACGAACGGCGGCGGCCGGAGAACAAGATCGGATTTGCCCTACAGCTCTGCGCCCTACGCTATCCTGGTCGGCTGTTGTCCTCTGGTGAGGTCATCCCGGAAAAGGTATTGCGCTTCATCGCGGCTCAGTTGGGCCTGACCGGCGACGATGTCATACCCTATGCCGCACGTCGGCAAACCCGTCAGCAGCACCTGCACGCCCTGCGCCAGATTTACGACTTCAAGATGTTCTCGGGCCAAGGCGCGCGCTGTATGAAAGCCTGGCTTGGGAATGAGGCTGAAACTGCCCGATCCAACGAAGACCTGGCGCGCCGATTTGTCGAAGAGTGCCGCCGGTCGCAGGTGATCCTGCCCGGCATCTCTGTCATCGAACGGCTGTGCGCAGATGCTCTGGTGTCGGCTGAGCGCCAGACCGAAAGCCGGATCACCAACAGGATCGACGATGAAACGAAAGAACGCCTGGACGCGCTGTTGACCGAGATCGTGGATGGCAATGTCACCCGGTTCATCTGGCTTCGCCGTTTCGAGGCAGGCAGCAACTCGGCTGGAGCATCGCGACTTCTGGACCGCTTAGAGTTTTTGCAGGAATTGGACCTCTCACCGGATATTCTGGCCGACGTACCACCACACCGGGTCACCCGCCTGCGTCGCCAGGGCGAGCGCTACTTTGCAGATGGGTTGCGCGACATCACGAGTGACCGGCGCCTGGCGATCCTTGCTGTCTGTGTGGTAGAGTGGAAGGCGGCTATCGCCGATACCGTGATCGAAACCCACGACCGGATTGTTGGCAAGACCTGGCGGGATGCGAAGAGGCTGTCCGACGCGCGTATCGCGGATGCCAGATCATCGCTGCGTGAAACATTACGTTCCTTCAAGGATCTGGGTGCCGCTCTGCTGGAAGCCAAGGCGGATGGCGCATCCCTTGAAGCGGCCATTGAACTTGCGTGTGGCTGGTCTCACCTCGAACGTATGGTGGCAACCGCGGCCGAGTTGACCGACACGATGGCAGCTGACGCCCTGTCTCATGTCGTTCATGGATATCACCGGTTCCGGCGCTATGCCCCAAGAATGCTGCGGGTGCTCGATATCAGCGCCGCGCCGGTGGCGATGCCTTTAATGCAGGCAACCAAGGTCATAGCCGATGATCAAACCGATGCGTCCCGTCAGGTTGGCTTCTTGCGCCGAACCTCGAAATGGTATCGGCACCTCAATGCCCAAGACCCAGGTGACAATCGGCTTTGGGAGGTCGCCGTGTTGTTCCAGGTGCGTGAAGCCTTCCGATCCGGCGATATCTGGCTGCCCCACTCCCGGCGCTACGCTGATCTGAAACAGGCTTTGGTACCGATAGAAGCCGCCAAGGCGTGCCCTCGCCTGACGATGCCATTCGAACCTGAGATCTGGCTCGATGATCGCAAGGCAAGGCTGGCAGAAGGTATGAAGCGTTTGGCCAAGGCTGCCAGAGCTGGCGCGATTCCTGGCGGTTCAATCGAGAACGGCGTTCTCAAGGTTGATCGTTTGACGGCAGCAATCCCGGCGGATGCTGATGGCATGGTGCTTGACCTCTATGGCCGCCTGCCTGCCATCCGGATCACCGATCTGCTGCAGGAAGTTGATGACGATATCGGCTTCGCCGAAGCCTTCACGCATCTGCGCACCGGCGTTCCCTGCAAGGATCGCATCGGGCTGTTAAACGTGCTGCTGGCCGAGGGATTGAACCTTGGCCTCAGCAAAATGGCCGAGGCGACCAGTTCACACGACTACTTCCAACTCTCGCGCTTGTCCCGCTGGCATGTTGAAAGCGATGCCATCAATAGGGCGCTCGCCAAGGTGATCGATGCGCAGACCAATTTGCCGATGGCGCAGTTCTGGGGCGGCGGTACGACCGCTTCAAGCGACGGTCAGTTCTTTCCAACTACGAGGCATGGTGAGGCGATGAACCTCATCAACGCGAAATATGGGCAGGAGCCCGGCTTGAAGGCCTACACCCATGTCTCCGACCAGTTCGGCCCGTTTGCCACACAGAATATCCCTGCGACCGTCAACGAGGCCCCATACATTCTGGACGGCCTGCTGATGAACGAGGTTGGGAAGAAAATCAAAGAGCAATACGCCGACACCGGCGGCTTCACGGATCATGTCTTCGCGGCAACCGCGCTCCTGTCGTATCGCTTTGTTCCCCGCATCCGTGACCTGCCATCAAAACGGCTCTATCTCTTCGATCCCTCCGCTGCGCCGAGGGAAATCCGTGGGCTGGTCGGTGGAAAGATCAGAGAAAAGCTGATCACGGAAAACTGGCCGGACATTTTGCGCGCCGTCGCTACCATGGCGGCGGGTGTCATGCCACCCAGCCAGTTGTTGAGGAAGTTCGCATCATATCCCCGTCAACACGAACTGGCTGTCGCCTTACGGGAGATCGGGCGGATCGAGCGCTCTCTGTTCATTATCGACTGGTTGCTGGACGCCGACATGCAGCGCCGTGCCCAGATCGGTCTGAACAAGGGTGAAGCGCATCACGCGTTGAAAAATGCCCTACGCATCGGGCGACAGGGTGAAATCCGCGACGGAACCGCCGAGGGACAGCACTACCGCATGGCGGGGCTGAACCTGCTGGCCGCGATCATCATCTATTGGAACACCAAGCACCTTGGCCATGCCGTCACCACGCGAAAGCGCGCTGGTCTCGATTGTTCACCCCAACTCCTGGCGCACATCTCGCCACTCGGATGGGCGCATATCCTGCTCACAGGCGAATACAGATGGAAAGCCGGGTGATCTCCAGCCTTAGGGTGTCATTTTGCCCCCAGCCGGAGCAGACCCC
>JBOEGS010000030.1:0-1155 GCA_050633545.1 Paracoccaceae bacterium | reverse complement strand
CGTAATAAACCGCACGTTAACATCGGCACGATCGGCCACGTTGACCACGGTAAAACCACGCTGACGGCAGCGATCACCAAATATTTCGGTGACTTCAAAGCCTATGATCAGATTGACGGCGCGCCCGAAGAGAAAGCCCGCGGGATCACCATTTCGACCGCGCACGTCGAATACGAGACCGAAGCGCGTCACTATGCGCACGTCGATTGCCCCGGCCACGCCGACTATGTGAAAAACATGATCACCGGTGCGGCGCAGATGGACGGCGCGATCCTGGTTGTGAACGCGGCCGATGGCCCCATGCCCCAGACCCGCGAGCACATCCTGCTCGGCCGTCAGGTTGGCATTCCCAAAATGGTCGTCTTCATGAACAAGGTCGACCAGGTTGACGACGAAGAGCTGCTCGAGCTCGTCGAAATGGAAATCCGTGAATTGCTGTCGTCCTACGACTACCCCGGCGACGATATTCCGATCATCGCGGGTTCGGCTCTGGCCGCGATGGAAGGCAACAAGCCCGAAATCGGCGAAGAGAAGATCAAGGAACTGATGGCGGCTGTTGACGACTACATCCCCACCCCCGCACGTGCGGTGGACCAGCCCTTCTTGATGCCCGTCGAAGACGTGTTCTCGATCTCGGGCCGTGGTACGGTTGTGACCGGCCGCGTCGAGCGCGGTGTGATCAACGTTGGCGACGAGATCGAAATCGTCGGTATCCGCGATACCAAGAAAACCACTTGCACGGGCGTTGAAATGTTCCGCAAGCTGCTCGACCGTGGTGAAGCGGGCGACAACATCGGCGCCTTGCTGCGCGGCGTTGACCGTGACGGCGTTGAGCGTGGTCAGGTTCTGTGCAAGCCCGGTTCGGTGACCCCGCACACCAAGTTCGAAGCCGAAGCCTATATCCTCACCAAAGAGGAAGGTGGCCGTCACACGCCGTTCTTCGCGAACTACCGTCCGCAGTTCTACTTCCGTACCACGGATGTGACCGGCACCGTTGTTCTGCCCGAAGGCACCGAAATGGTGATGCCTGGCGACAACTTGAAGTTCGAAGTCGAACTGATCGCGCCGATCGCCATGGAAGATGGCCTGCGCTTCGCCATCCGTGAAGGCGGCCGCACCGTCGGCGCCGGCGTCGTGTCGAAAATCATCGCGTAA
>JBOEGS010000029.1:0-18842 GCA_050633545.1 Paracoccaceae bacterium | reverse complement strand
TCGCCCGGCAGCGCGCGAACAGCATAGGCGCGATGGCAGTCGAATCTCATCGTTAAGGGCAAAAAATATCCCCGAACGCGTACTGTCTCAGCTGTACGGGCAACGCGACATCACCCCCGATGAACTGGCCGAGGCGGTGACCTATGCCCATGCGCGCGGCACCAAGGTGCTGCTGGCGCTGAATACCTATCCGCCTGCGGGCAAGGTCGATCTCTGGCGACATGCGGCGGACACCGGCGCGCGCTTGGGCGTTGATGCCTTCATCGTGGCCGACATGGGCGTGGCCGACTACATCGCCCGGATGTATCCGGGCATCCGGCTGCACCTGTCGGTACAGGCCGCGGCCTCATCGCCCGAGGCGATCCGCTACTATTGCGAGAACTTCGGTGTAAAGCGTGTGGTCCTGCCGCGCATCCTGACAATCCCCGAGATCCGCCAGATCCGCCGCGAGATTCCCTGCGAGATCGAGACCTTTATCTTCGGCAATCACGGGCTGATGGTGGAAGGGCGGTGCAGCCTGACCAATTACCTGACGGGTCAATCCACGAACATGGACGGGGTGTGCTCGCCCGCCTCAGATGTGGAATATGTGCGCGACGCTGACGGGTCGATGTCCTCGCAGCTCGCGGGTTTCACCATCGACCGGTTCGGGCCCGAGGAGAAGGCCGGCTATCCCACGATCTGCAAGGGCCGCTACGCCGCGCCCCATCGCCCCGAGGGCTACTACGCCTTCGAGGAACCGATCAGCCTGAATCTGTCGCGGCTCCTGCCCGAATTAATCGAGGCGGGCGTGCATGCTTTCAAGATCGAAGGGCGTCAGCGCTCGAAGAGCTATGTCCGCGGCGTTGTGCGTGCGTTCCGCGCAGCGGTGGATGACATCAAGGCCGGACGCGAGGCAAACATCGCCGACCTGATCGCCCTGACCGAGGGGCAGAAGCAGACCCAGGGCGCCTTCGAGACAAAGAAATGGCGGTGAATACCATGACGAAACTGACGCTCGGCCCGATCGCCTACCACTGGTCCGCGGATGCACGGCGTGACTTCTATGCCCGCATCGCGGATGAGGCGCCCGTCGACGAGGTTTATCTGGGCGAGGTGATTTGCTCCAAGCGCGCGCCCTTCCACGAGGCAGACCTGCCGGCCACGATCGAGCGGTTGGAGCGCGCAGGCAAGCGCGTGATCCTGTCAACGCTGGCCGAGGTGATGCTGAAACGCGAGCGCAAGGCAACCGAGGACATCGCCGAGATGGTCTCGCCCGAGATCGAGGTGAACAACGCCGCAGGGCTTTACGCGCGCGGTAAGCGTCCGCATCGGATCGGCCCCTTCATGAACGCCTACAACGACGCGACGATAGCCTGGATGGCCGGGCAGGGCGCGACCCATGTTTGCCTACCGGCCGAGATGCCGGCCCCGGCCATTGCAGCCGCGGCGCAGGCCGCAGTTGCGTTGGGCCTGGGTGTCGAGGTGCAGGTTTACGGCCGCGCGTCTCTGGCTGTGTCAGCGCGGTGCTATCACGCCCGCGCGCACGGCCGCACCAAGGACAACTGCCAGTTCGTCTGTGAAGAAGACCCCGACGGCATGCCGCTCCGCACCCGCGACGACCGCCCGATCCTGCGGGTGAACGGCATCCAGACCCTGTCGGAAAGCTATGTCGACCTGCTCCCCGAAGTGGCCCGTCTGATTGCCGATGGCGTCACGCACCTGCGGCTGATGCCACAGGCGGTGGACATGGTCGCGGTGGCGCAGGTGTTTCGCGATGTGCTCGATGGGCGCGTGCCGACAGGCGAGGCCGATGCCCGCCTTGCGACGCTGAGCGGGGATGCGGGCCTGAGCAACGGTTTCTATCATGGCACGGCGGGCTACCGCCGCATTGCCGCCGCGGCGCCGGCCTGAGCGCGCAAGGGACGCCACAAATGACCTCGACCGCCGAACAGATGCGCGCCTGGACCGGACCCGCGATCCTGACCTACGGGTTCCGCCCGTTCTTTTTCGGTGCGGCGGTCTGGGCCGTGCTGGCGATGGTGTTTTGGGTGCCGATGCTGTCAGGGCACCTGATGTTGCCCACAGCCTTCGACCCCGTGTCATGGCACGCGCACGAGTTCCTCTACGGTTATCTCGGCGCCGTCGTCGCGGGCTTTCTCCTGACTGCGGTGCCAAACTGGACGGGGCGCCTGCCAATCGTCGGCTGGCCGCTGGGCGGACTGGCGGCTCTGTGGCTCGTGGGGCGCGTGGCTGTGATCTTTTCGGCGGGGTTGCCGGGGCTGCTGGTGGCGGCGGTCGACCTTGCCTTCCCGGTCGTACTGGCCACGGTGATCGGGCGCGAAATCGTGGCGGGCCGGAACTGGCGCAATCTGATCGTGCTGGGGATGCTCGCGGTCTTTGCCCTCGGTAACGCGCTGTTTCACTGGGAGGCCGCGCGAGGCGAGTATGCCGCGCAAGGTTACGGCCTGCGACTAGGCCTGGGCGCGGGCGTGATGATGATCGCGGTCATCGGCGGCCGAATAGTGCCGTCCTTCACCCGTAACTGGCTGGTGAAGCGGCGCAGCGCCGTACTGCCCGCAGCGCCGATGCAGCCCTTCGATAAGGGGGCGCTCGGGACCCTTTTGGTGGCGGTTATGCTGTGGGTAGCACTGCCTCTCGGGACGCTGACTGGATTGGCGCTTGCGCTGGCAGCCGTGTTGCACGCCCTGCGATTGGCCCGTTGGGCCGGACACCACACCTTTGCCGAGCCGCTGGTGACTGTGTTGCACGCAGGCTATGCCTTCGTGCCGTTGGGGGCCCTGGCATTGGCCGCAGAAATCTTGGCTCCCGGGTCCTTCGGAATGGCGGGCGCGCAGCATTTCTGGATGGCGGGGGCAATCGGCCTGATGACACTGGCGGTGATGACACGCGCCACGCTTGGTCATACCGGGCAGGACCTGCGGGCGGGAGCAGGGACCGTCATGATCTATCTGGCCCTGATCCTGTCCGTATTCGCGCGGGTCGCTGGGGGCGTATGGCCCGAATTTTCCAGCCCGTTGCACACGGTGTCCGGGCTGTCGTGGATCGTCGCCTTCGGCAGCTTTGCGGTCATTTACGGCGGGCTTTTGCTACGTCTGCCCGCCGCCAAGCGGATCTGAGGCGCGCACCGATGGGATGGTTCGAGTTCGCCCTCGCCTATGTCGTGTTCTTCCTGTCGCATTCCTTGCCCGTGCGCCCGCCGTTGCGGCCTCGGCTTCAGGCTCGACTAGGCGCTTCCGGCTTCACACTGGCCTATTCTGTCCTGTCGCTGGCGGTACTTTCCTGGTTGATCGGGGCGGCGGGTCGCGCACCGCATGTTACCCTTTGGGATTGGGCCCTATGGCAGGTCCATGTCCCACTGACGGTCATGGGGCCGGTCTGCCTGATCCTCGCGCTGTCCATCGGCCGGCCCAACCCGTTCTCGTTCGGCGGGGCGCGCAACGATCTGTTCGATCCTGCACGGCCCGGAATCGTCCGCTTGTCGCGTCACCCGCTGCTTCTGGCGTTGGCGCTTTGGGCGGCGGCCCATGTCGTGCCCAACGGAGATCTGGCCCATGTGATCCTGTTCGGTACCTTCGCCGCCTTCGCGCTGCTGGGAGGCCGACTGATCGACCGGCGCAAACGCCGCGAGATGGGGCCAGAATGGCAACGGATGCTTGATCGCGGAGCGGAGGCGCCGCTCCTCTTGGCGTCCCTGTCGGGGGGCACTCTCCTACGGCTTGCGGCAGGCGTTGCGCTTTACGGGGCGCTGCTCTGGGCGCATCCATTGCTTTTTGGGGTCAGCCCGCTTCCCTGAACGTCAATCCTTGATGTCTTCGATCCAGGTCTTTGCGGCGACGGCACGAGGCAGGCCAAGCGGGCCGATGGCCAGCATCGCTACCTGCATGATCGCCTCAGCCTCAATGCCCTCCGATCTGGCACGCCGGGTGTGGGAATGGACCGCGCCTTCGGATCCGGCGCCAATCGCGAGTGCGAGTTTGACAAGGCGCTTTTCGCGGTCCTTCAGCGGGCCGCATTCGGCTGTAGCCTTGCCCAAGGCAGCATAGGCCTTCCAGACATCGGGGTGTTCCTCGGCGAGATCTCCGGCGGCGCCGGGCATGGATTTGGTCATCTGTCAGTCCCTCAAGTTGAAAAGTCATCAATCAGTGGATTCGGTTTCGCAAAGCGCTCAAGGTCCGCCTGATTGTCGATGGAGATGCGCGTGCCGGTCACGGAAACGCCATAGGGCTGGAGGCCCTTGAAGGCGCGGCTGAGGTTTTCAGGTGTCATGCCCAGCACAGAGGCCAGGCGCCGCTTCTCGAAGTCCAACTCGAACGCAGCCCCACCGCCGGCGTGCCTTTGTTGCCTGAGCAGGTAATTCGCGAGCCGCTCGAGCGACGTTCTGAGTTTCAGGTCCTTTTGCGCCTTGATGACCGAGCGATAGCACTGCGCCAGTTCCGTGACGATCGCACGGGCAAAGTTGCCGTCGGCGTCGAAGATCGCGCGAACGTCCTGGCTGGGGATCAGCGCGATCCGGCTTTTCTCGAGCGTGCGGGCCGACATCAGGTAGGGCGCATCCTTGATGGTCGCCGCTAGAATGAAGGTCGAGATCGGGCGGACAGTCGCCATGCTGGTCTCTCGGCCATTCCAGGTCGAAAACAGATCCACCGAACCCGAAATAACGATGTGAAGAAAATCGCTCGGCTCTCCTTCAGTGATCAATTCGATCTGTGCAGGGAAATTCTGCACATAGGCACCCCGCATCAAGGACGTGAAATTATCATCCGCCATCTGCGCAAAGAGATCGAGTTTTCGAATATCCCGATATTCGGAATCGGCCATGTCGGTCCCCCTTCGACTTTGCGCACTCAACAAATATCAACAAATCAATTGATATATGTCAACTCGTTGGTTGACCTTCGCGACCGCAGCCTTGATCTGCGACCACGCACCGGATGACATAATTCTGTAAGTAGTTTATTTCGTTATCATTTTCTCGGTTTTTTGATCTAGATCAGGTCATGAGCGTCGCTGCAGCGTCAGGTCTGGCACTAATCCCCACACAGGGGTGAAAGACTCATTTGCCGGAGACCCGCCATGCAGACCGTAGCGACAGCCTCACACGCCGATCAGACGCGCGCCTTGAGCCTGAGCACGATCGCCTTCACCGCCTGTTTCGCGGTCTGGACGATCTTTTCCATCATCGGTGTCGCCATCAAGGCCGAGCTTGGCCTGAATGACACACAGTTCGGCCTGCTGGTCGCCACCCCGATCCTGACCGGATCGGTCACCCGCCTGTTTCTCGGCGTCTGGACCGAAAAATACGGCGGGCGGCTGGTGTTCTCGAGCCAGATGATCCTGACGGCGCTGGCCACATGGGCGCTAACGCTCGCAGACAGCTACATCATGTATCTGATCGCGGCCCTTGGCATCGGCCTCGCGGGCGGATCGTTCATCATCGGCGTCGCCTATGTCAGCCGCTGGTATGACGCCGGCCACCAAGGGACCGCGCTGGGTATCTTCGGTGCGGGCAACGTCGGCGCCGCGGTCACCAAGTTCGTCGCTCCCTTCGTCATGGTCGCCTATGGCTGGCATGGCGTGGCCTATGTCTGGGCGGCGGGGCTCGCCATCATCGGCGTGCTGTTCTTCCTGCTCGCCAAGGACGACCCTAAGCTGGTCGAGCGCCGCAAGACCGGCACCAAGGCACCGACACTGGCGCAGCAATTCGCGCCATTGAAGAACCTCCAGGTCTGGCGCTTTTCGCTCTACTATTTCTTCGTGTTCGGTGCCTTCGTCGCGCTGGCGCTGTGGATGCCGCACTACCTGATCGACGTCTACGGCATCGATGTGCGCTTCGCTGGGATGGCGGCGGCGTCCTTCAGCCTTTCGGCCTCACTGTTCCGCGCCTATGGCGGCGTGCTGTCGGACAAGTTTGGCGCGCGGAGGGTCATGTACTGGACCTTCGGCTTTTCCCTGCTGTTCCTGTTCATGCTGAGCTACCCGCCCACGGATTACGTCATCCAGGGCAAGGACGGTGCCATCGCCTTCTCGACACAAATGGGTCTTTGGCCCTTCATCGTCACGCTCTTCGCTCTGGGCTTCTTCATGAGCCTCGGCAAGGCGGCGGTCTTCAAGCACATCCCGGTCTACTACCCCACACATGTGGGCGCCGTCGGCGGGCTTGTCGGCATGATCGGGGGCCTTGGTGGTTTTGTTTTGCCGATCTCCTTCGGCGCACTCCTCGATCTCACGGGAATCTATACGTCATGCTTTGCGCTGCTCTTTGGACTGGTCGCCATCGCACTGACCTGGATGCATCTGTCGATCCGCGCGATGGAACGCGCAGCACATGGCGAAGTGCTCGACCAACTGCCGCAGCTGCCCGAGATGCAGGACATTCACCACCCTGAACGCACTGCCATGCCGCGCGTGCTGGAGGATTGGCGGCCGGAGGACCAACAATTCTGGGCCGAAAAGGGCCGTGCCGTTGCGCGCCGGAACCTGTGGATCTCGATCCCGGCGCTTCTGCTGGCCTTCTCGGTCTGGATGGTGTGGTCGGTCGTCGTGGCTCGGTTGCCCGCCATCGGGTTCGACTTCACCCCCGGCCAGTTGTTCTGGCTGGCGGCCTTGCCGGGCCTGTCGGGCGCGACGCTGCGGATCTTCTACAGCTTCATGGTCCCGATCTTCGGCGGACGGCTGTGGACGACGCTGTCGACCGCTTCGCTGCTGCTGCCCGCCATGGGCATCGGATATGCGGTGCAGAACCCCGACACGCCTTACCTGATTTTCCTCGTCCTGGCCCTTCTGTGCGGCTTTGGCGGCGGCAACTTCGCCTCGTCGATGGCCAATATCGGCTATTTCTTCCCGAAGGCCGAAAAGGGCAACGCACTGGCGCTGAACGCGGGGCTGGGGAACCTCGGCGTGTCGGTCATGCAGTTCCTCGTGCCCATCGTCATCACGGCGGGTGTCTTCGGGGCACTTGGCGGGCAACCGCAGACCATGTCCGACGGCGGTCAGCTGTGGATGCAGAACGCAGGCTTCGTCTGGGTGCCCTTCATCCTCGCAGCGACCATAGCGGCCTGGTTGGGCATGAACGACATCGCAGATGCACGCGCCAGCTTTGCCGACCAGGCAGTGATCTTCGGACGCAAGCAGAACTGGTTGATGTGCATCCTCTACACCGGCACCTTCGGCAGCTTCATCGGCTACTCGGCGGGTTTCCCTCTGCTGACGCGCCTGGCCTTTCCCGAAGTGAACGCACTCAACTACGTGTTCCTTGGGCCGCTCGTGGGGGCGCTGAGCCGCGCTGCCACCGGCTGGATCTCGGACAAGTTCGGGGGCGGTCGCGTGACCTTCTGGACTTTCGCCCTGATGATCGTCGCCACCTTCGGTGTGATCAGCTTCCTTGGATTGGGCTCCTTCGTCGGCTTCTTCGCCTGCTTCATGGCGCTCTTCTTCCTGACCGGTGTCGGCAACGCGTCGACCTTCCAGATGATCCCGGTGATCATGGGTCGCGAAATTCCGCGCCTGATGCCGCACTTGGGTGCTGAAGAGCGCAAGCGTCAGATCGCGATGGAGTCCGGCGCGATCGTGGCCTTCACCTCGGCCATCGCGGCTTACGGCGCCTTCTTCATCCCCAAGGCCTACGGGACATCAATCGCGATGACCGGGTCTGCCGTTGGGGCGCTGTGGGGTTTCCTGATCTTCTACGTGATCTGCGTCGTCATCACCTGGGTGGTCTACACGCGCCCCGGCGGCCTTCTCCACGACATCGAACATGGCCGCACGCCGCAGGGCACCGCAGCCCAGCCCGCTGAATGATTCAGTTGATTTCCCGGGCGGCGGAGCTCGCCGCCCGGACCCAGACACCCGAAAGGACAGCCAAATGAGCCATCTGCTCGACAAACTGAACTTCTTCCAGAGCAAGGAACTGGAGCAATTCTCCGACGGTTGGGGTCAGACCACCCGCGAGGATCGCAGCTGGGAAGACACCTACCGGAACCGCTGGCGGCACGACAAGATCGTCCGCTCGACGCACGGGGTGAACTGCACCGGGTCGTGTTCGTGGAAGATCTACGTAAAATCCGGGATCGTCACCTGGGAAACCCAACAGACCGACTATCCGCGCACCCGTGCGGGCCTGCCCAACCACGAGCCGCGCGGCTGTGCGCGGGGAGCCTCCTACAGCTGGTATCTCTATTCCGCGAACCGGGTGAAGAACCCGTTGATCCGTGGTGCGCTGATGCGGGCGTGGCGGAAGATGCGCGAGACGATGACGCCGGTGGCCGCCTGGGCCGCGATTCAGGGCGATCCCGCCCTGCGCAATTCGATCAACAAAACGCGGGGCAAGGGCGGCTTCGTGCGGGCCACCTGGGACGAAGCGACCGAGATCATCGCCGCCGCCAACGCCTACACGGCCAAGACCTACGGGCCCGACCGCGTGTTCGGCTTCTCGCCGATCCCGGCCATGTCGATGGTCAGCTACGCCGCCGGTTCACGCTACCTGAGCCTGCTGGGCGGTACCTGCATGTCGTTCTACGACTGGTACTGCGACCTGCCGCCAGCTTCCCCCCAGACCTGGGGCGAACAGACTGACGTTCCGGAATCGGCCGACTGGTACAATGCAGGTTTCCTGATGCTTTGGGGCTCGAACGTGCCCCAGACCCGGACACCCGACGCCCATTTCTACACCGAGGTCCGCTATCGCGGCACCAAGTCGGCCGTGGTCAGCCCCGACTATTCGGAAGCCGCCAAGTTCGGCGACATCTGGCTGAACCCGCAGGCGGGCACCGACGCGGCGCTGGCAATGGCGATGGGTCACGTGATCCTGCGCGAATTCCACCTCGACCGGCAGGCCGAGTATTTCGAGGACTACGCCCGCAAGTATACCGACATGCCGATGCTGGTTCGGCTGGATGAAAAGGACGGCCACCTTGTGCCGGGCCGGATGCTGCGCGCTGACGACTTCGACGGCAAGCTGGGCGAGGCCAACAACCCCGACTGGAAGACCGTCGCCTATGACGAGGCGTCGGGTCAGATCGTGGCTCCGAACGGGTCCATCGGGTTCCGCTGGGGCGAAGAGGGCAAGTGGAACCTCGAACAGAAAGCGAAGGGCGCTGAAAGCAAGCTGCGCCTCAGCCAGATCATGGATGGCGATCACGATGAGGTCGTAGGCGTTAACTTCCCTTATTTCGGCGGTGCGGCCACGGGCGATTTCGTGAAATGCGATCACCCCGAAGTGTTGACCCGGAACATTCCGGCGCGCCGCGTGAAACTGGCCGACGGATCCGAAGCGCTGGTTGCCACCGTTTTCGACCTCTTCTGCGCCAACTACGGCCTCGACCGGGGTCTTGGCGGTGACTGGGTGTCCAAGGATTTCAACGACGACAGTCCCTACACCCCCGCCTGGGCCGAAAAGATCACCGGCGTTGAGAGGGAGAAAATCATCGCGGTCGCCCGCGAATTCGCAGGCAACGCCGAAAAGACCCATGGCAAGTCCATGGTCATCCTCGGGGCCGGTCTGAACCACTGGTACCACATGGACATGAACTACCGCGGCATCATCAACATGTTGGTGATGTGCGGCTGCATCGGGCAGGAAGGCGGCGGCTGGTCGCACTACGTGGGTCAGGAGAAGCTACGCCCGCAGACGGGCTGGCAACCTTTAGCCTTCGCACTCGACTGGAACCGCCCGCCGCGGCACATGAACTCGACCTCCTGCTGGTACGCGCATACCGACCAGTGGCGCTACGAGACGCTGCGCGCCGGCGAAATCCTGTCGCCCACGGCACCCGAAGGCGATTGGGACATCTCCCTGATCGACTACAACATTCGCGCGGAACGGATGGGCTGGCTGCCCTCGGCCCCGCAGTTGAAAACCAACCCGCTGGAAGTGTCGAAAGCCGCGAAGAGGGCCGGCAAGGAGATCAAGGACTACGTCGCCGACCAGCTGAAATCTGGCGATCTGGAAATGTCCTGCCAGGATCCGGACGCCCCGGAAAACTGGCCGCGCAACCTGTTCGTCTGGCGGTCGAACCTTCTGGGGTCGTCTGGCAAGGGGCACGAATACTTCCTCAAGCATCTCTTGGGCACCGACCACGGGGTGATGGGCAAGGAACTGGGCGAGGAAGGCGGCGTGATGCCGAAGGAGGCCGTCTGGCATGACGAGGCGCCGAAGGGCAAGCTCGACCTGCTGGTTTGCATCGACTTCCGCATGTCCACGACGGCGGTCTATTCCGACATCGTGCTGCCGACGGCGTCCTGGTACGAAAAGGACGACCTCAACACCTCGGACATGCACCCCTTCATCCACCCGCTGCAGGCGGCGGTGGACCCGGCCTACGAGTCGAAGTCTGACTGGGAGATTTTCAAGGCAATCGCCCGGAAATTCTCCGAAGTGGCGCCCGAGGTGCTGGGCGTGGAAACCGACATCGTCCAGCTACCTCTTCTGCATGACACGGCCGCCGAACTGGCGCAGGCCCATGTGAAGGACTGGAAGAAGGGCGAATGCGACCTGATCCCGGGCAAGACCGCACCCAACTACATCGCGGTGGAGCGGGATTATCCGAACCTCTACAAAAAGTTCACCTCGGTCGGGCCGCTGCTGGAGAAGCTCGGCAACGGTGGCAAGGGGATCAACTGGGACACCAAGACCGAGGTCAAGCACCTGCGCGACCTGAATGGTGTCGTGCTGGACGAGGGCGTGTCCAAGGGCCAGCCGAAACTCGAAACCGCCATCGACGCGGCCGAGATGATCTTGATGCTTGCGCCCGAAACCAATGGCGAAGTGGCCGTGAAGGCCTGGGAGGAGCTGGAGAAACCTACGGGTCAGCACCACGCCCATCTGGCCGAAGGGGCGCATCACACCAAGATCCGCTTCCGCGACATCGCCGCGCAACCGCGCAAGATCATCTCGTCGCCCACATGGTCAGGCATCGAGAGCGAGGAGGTCTGCTACAACGCCGGCTACACCAACGTCCACGAACTCATCCCGTGGCGGACGCTCACTGGCCGCCAGCAACTCTATCAGGATCACGAATGGATGCGCGCCTTCGGCGAGGGTTTCGTCAGCTATCGCCCGCCGGTGGACCTCAAGACCATCACTGCGGCCGTCAACAACGACGCGGCCGAGGGTAGCCCGCACGTGGTGCTGAACTTCATCACGCCGCACCAGAAATGGGGCATCCACAGCACCTACACCGACAACCTGCTGATGCTGACGCTGAACAGGGGCGGCCCGGTGGTCTGGATGTCCGAGGTGGACGCGGCAAAGGCGGGCCTTGTCGATAACGACTGGGTCGAGGCCTACAACACCAACGGCGCGCTGACCGCGCGGGTGGTGGTGTCCCAGCGGATCAAGCAGGGGACGCTGTTCATGTATCACGCGCAGGAAAAGATCGTGAACACGCCCGGTTCGGAAAAGACCGGCAATCGCGGCGGCATCCACAACTCGGTGACCCGCGCCACCCTGAAACCCACGCACATGATCGGCGGCTACGCGCAGCTGTCCTACGGCTTCAACTACTACGGCACCGTGGGCAGCAACCGCGACGAGTTCGTGATCGTGCGGAAAATGAAGAAGATCGACTGGCTGGACAAACCCGCAGGCCGGTCCGCAACCCAGAACGTGGAGGCAGCGGAATGAGAGTTCGTGCACAAATCGGAAAGGTCCTGAACCTCGACAAATGCATCGGGTGTCACACCTGCTCGGTCACCTGCAAGAATGTGTGGACGACGCGCGAAGGTGTCGAATACGCGTGGTTCAACAACGTCGAGACGAAGCCCGGCACCGGCTATCCGACGGACTGGGAGAACCAGAAGCGCTGGAACGGCGGCTGGGTACGATCGGCCTCGGGCAAATTGCATCCCAAGCAGGGCAGCAAATGGCGCATCCTGGCGAACATTTTCGCCAACCCGGCCATGCCCGAGATCGACGACTACTACGAGCCGTTCGATTTCGACTACGACCACCTGAAATCGGCACCCGACATGCAGGCGTTTCCGACCGCGCGCCCCCGGTCCAAGATCACCGGCGAGCGGATGGAGAAGATCGAGAAGGGTCCGAACTGGGAGGAGATCCTCGGCGGCGAATTCTCGAAGCGGTCTCAGGACTACAACTTCGATCAGGTGCAGAAGGACATTTATGGAGAATATGAAAACACCTTCATGATGTATCTGCCGCGCCTGTGCGAGCACTGCCTTAACCCCACCTGTTCCGCCTCCTGTCCCTCGGGCGCGATCTACAAGCGCGAGGAGGACGGCATCGTTCTGATCGACCAGGAGAAGTGCCGCGGCTGGCGGATGTGCGTCTCGGGCTGCCCCTACAAGAAGGTCTATTACAACTGGGACACCGGCAAATCCGAGAAATGCACCTTCTGCTATCCGCGGATCGAAAGCGGCCAGCCGACGGTCTGCTCGGAAACCTGCGTCGGGCGCATTCGCTATCTGGGCGTGATCCTTTATGACGCAGACAAGATCGAAGCTGCGGCCAGCGCCGAGCGCGAGACCGATCTCTACGGCGCGCAGCTCGACGTCTTCCTCGACCCGAACGACCCCGAGGTGATCGCCGCGGCGCGCCGCGACGGCGTGCCCGAGGACTGGATCGAGGCGGCGAAGGTCAGCCCGGTCTGGAAGATGGCGATGGATTGGAAGGTCGCCTTCCCGCTGCACCCGGAATACCGGACGCTGCCGATGGTGTGGTACATCCCGCCGCTCAGCCCGATCCAGAACGCCGCTCAGGCGGGCCAGATCGCGATGAGCGACCAGATGCCCGACGTCCGCTCCCTGCGCATCCCCGTCAAATACCTCGCCAACATGCTGACGGCGGGCGATGAGGAGCCCATCGTTCACGCCCTCGAACGCATGTCGGCGATGCGGCTCTACATGCGGGCACTCAGCGTTGACGGCGTGCGGGACGAGGCGATCGCCGCCCGAGTCGGCATGTCCGGTCGGGTGATCGAGGACATGTACAAGATCATGGCCATCGCCGATTACGAGGATCGTTTTGCGATCCCCACGGCGCACCGCGAACAGAACGAGCATGGGGCCGACATCCGCGGCGGCTGCGGCTTCACCGACGGCAACGGCTGTTCCACCGGCGAGGCGGGCAAGACGACGCTCTTCGGCGGCAAGAAAAAGAAATTCGCCCTTCCGCAGGAGACCTTCTGATGCTGGACCGTTCCCTGAAAGCCCTGTCGCTGATCCTGAGCTATCCCTCGCGGGAACTTCAGGACGCGATGCCCGACATCGGCGCCGTTCTTGGCGGCGATCCCCGCATCGCCGCCGAAACGCGGGCTGCGCTGCGCTCGTTGACCGATGGCTTCGCAGACGCCGACCTCTACGATCTGCAAGAGAGCTATGTGATGCTCTTCGACCGGTCGCGGACGCTGTCGCTAAATCTCTTCGAGCACGTTCATGGTGAAAGCCGTGACCGGGGCGGCGCCATGGTCAGCCTGATCGAGACCTACCGGGAGGGCGGGTTCGAACCCGCCACCTCGGAGCTGCCTGATCATTTGCCGGTGCTGTTGGAATTCCTGTCGACGCGTCCCTTCGCAGAAGTGCAGGAAACTTTGGCGGACGCGGCGCATATCCTCGACGCTCTCGCGGCCCGACTTGTCCGGCGCGACAGCGGGTATGCCGCCGCGTTCGCCGCTCTTTCCCAGCTCGCCGACACGCAGGCCGACGCCGAAGCGGTGGCCGACATGCTGGCCCAGCCAGATGATGATCCGACCGACCTCGCGGCGCTCGATGCTGTCTGGGAGGAAACGGAAGTCACTTTCGGCCCCGACCCGAACGCCGGTTGTCCGCAGGTTCGCGACATGCTCGCGGCGATGGACAGCCCGAGCCGCCGTGCGATGGATGCACGGCCCGTGACCGAATAATGGAGGCAGACATGCACAACTTTCTTTTCGGCATTTATCCTTATATCGCTCTGTCCGTTCTTCTTATCGGATCGATCGTGCGGTACGAACGTGATCCCTTCACGTGGAAAACTTCGTCGAGCCAGATGCTGCGCCGCAAGCAGTTGATCATAGGTTCGATCCTGTTCCATGTTGGTGTCCTGGTGATCTTTGTCGGACATCTCGTTGGCCTGCTGACCCCAATCGCGATCTTCGACGCCATCGGCATCAGCCACGGGGCAAAGCAGCTTCTGGCCGTGATCGCTGGCGGCATCGCCGGTGTCATGGCCCTCGTGGGCGGTGGGATGCTCATGCACCGCCGCTGGACTGATCCGCGCATTCGCAAGACGTCCAGCTTTGCCGACATCGCCATTCTAGCGCTGCTTCTGGCACAACTGGTGCTCGGTTTGGGGACGGTGTTCGTATCGCTTCAGCATCTCGATGGTCACGAGATGACCAAGTTCATGTCCTGGGCTCAAGGGATATTCACCTTCCGGTCCGGCGCTGCGGCGCAGATCGAGGATGTGGCCCTGATCTTCAAGCTGCACCTCTTCCTTGGACTGACGATCTTCTTGGTCTTCCCGTTTACAAGGCTGGTACATATTGCTTCGGGCATCTTCGCTCCGCTGCGTTACCTGTTCTTGCGGGCAGGCTACCAGATCGTGCGCTCGAGACGGCATCGCCCACTCGAGGAACGCCGCCGCGCCTATGACAAGGTGCAAGCCAAGCGCGGCCCCAGCGCCACGACGCCAGCGGAGTGAGCTAGATGAACGTGGCCCTGTTTCCCGATGTCGTCGTGAACGGCGAAACCATCCCCTCGGCGGCAATCGCCGCCGAGGCCCAGAACCACAGCGCCCCCAAGGACAAGCCGGGGATCGCCTGGCGCAAGGCGGCGCAGGCGCTGGCGATCCGTACGCTGCTCTTGCAGGAGGCGAAGCGGCGCGGGTTGACGCCCGACCCGCTCGAGCTGGCGCCGGGACGGTTCGAGACGGACGACGAAGCCCTGATCCGCGCCCTGCTGGACGAGGCGCTGGTGATCGAACCCGTCGGTGAAGAGGCCGTGCGCGGGGAATGGGAGAAGGACCCCGCCCGATATCGTTCGGCACCGCTCTGGGATGTCTCGCACATCCTGTGCGCCTGCGATCCGCGCGACGAAGCCGAGTGCGCCGCGGCCGAGGCACGGGCCGTTGCCCTGCTGGCGCGATTGGACGGCGATGCCAAGGGATTTGCCGCTGTCGCGCGCGAAAGCGATTGCGGTTCGAAGGCTTCTGGCGGCCATCTGGGTCAGCTTGGCCCCGGCGACACAGTGCCGGAGTTCGAGGCAGCCCTGCGCTCCCTGACCGAAGGGGCCTTGACCCCGGCGCCCGTGTTGTCGCGCCACGGCTGGCATATCATCCGACTGAATGCCACGGCGCCGGGGCAGGTGCTACCCTACGACACCGTTCGGCCGAAGATCGCGCAGGCGTTGGAAAAGGCAGCCTGGGCGCGCGCCTCGCGCGCCTTCGTGGAGAGCCTCGGTCAAGAGGCGCAGATTTCCGGCGCAAGCCTGACGCCGATCTGAACCACGCGAAAGGACGTGTGATGAAACCGTCAGAGACAGTGACGCGCGGAAGTGGCGACAACCCGACGAGTCCGAGCCTGCTCGCAAATCCTCTGGACTTCATCAGCGAAGACCACCTGCGTGAACGTCAGATTTGCGCAGTTATCGACGCGCTGGCAACGGCGGACGCTTTCAATCGCCAAAAAGCGACAGCGGTGCTGCGCTTTGTGAACGAGGAACTGAACGTCCACCTGCGCGACGAGGCTGAGGACCTGTTCCCGCTTCTTGCCCGGCGCTGCACGGAAGAGGATGCGATTGAGGGTGCGATCGACCGGATCAGGGCCGATCAGGATGAGGCGATGCGTCTGCTGCCCGAAGTGCGTGCGATGCTGGCTGGTTGCCTCGATAAGGGCGCTGATCTGTCCGCCAAGGAGCGCGGAGTATTGTCCAAGTTTGCGGGGCACGTGCGGCGGCACCTCGTTGCCGAAAACGCGATCCTCTTGCCGATTGCCCGCGCCCGGCTGACCCGGGCCGATCTGCGGATTCTGTCGAAACACATGCGCTCAAGACGCGGGCTGCCAGATGTCCCGGAGACGACCGATGCTGAATGACCTTCTGGCGCGCAACGTGGCGTGGTCGAAACAACGTCACGACGAGGAGCCCGACTATTTCACCCGCCTTGCCGCCCTTCAGGCGCCCGAGTTCTTCTGGATCGGCTGTTCGGACAGCCGGGTGCCGGCCAACGTGGTCGCGGGGCTCGATCCGGGCGAGGTTTTCGTCCATCGCAACGTTGCCAACATCGTTCATTCTTCGGACATGAACCTCCTGTCGGCGCTGGAATTCGCGGTCGATGCTCTGCATGTTCGCGAGATCATCGTTTGCGGCCACTATGGCTGCGGCGGGGTCAAGGCCGCGACCGAGGATCTGCCACATGGTCTGGCCGACCACTGGCTCGAGCCGATCCGGCGCCTGGCCCGCGCTTACGCGGTCGATCTGGGGCGCGAACCCGACCTCGAAGGACAACGTGACCGGCTGGCCGAATTGAACGTCGTCGAAGGCGTTCGGCGTGTCTGCGAAACGCCGATCCTTCAGAGGGCATGGCGTCGCGGGGCTGATGTCCGGGTGCACGGCCTGATTTACGGGCTCAAGGACGGGCGCCTGCGCGATCTCGATTGCAGCATCGGGCCCGGGCATTTCCAGCCTACCCATACCGCCGAGGAGGCAGCACAATGACCATCCATCAAGCCATCGCGCCACCGGGCTGCGGCTGTGACAGCCAGGACATGCTTCACGCGCTGATCAGCATCGACGAGGCCCTGGCCCTGATTGCAGGAAATGTAGCACCGGTCGGCCGGACCGAGGCCCTGTCGCTCGACTACGCCTTTGGCCGCATTCTTGCCCAGCCGGTCCGGTCCCGGTCCATGGCACCGGCTTTCGATAATGCGGCAATGGATGGCTATGCAATCGCGACATCGGCCCTCACTGGCGCCGGACCCTGGGTGCTGCCAGTCGTGGCGCGCGTGCCTGCCGGGCAGGCGATAACGACACCGATTGCCGGAGCCGTGGCGGCCCGGATCTTTACGGGCGCGCTAATCCCGTGTGGCGCGGACGCTGTCGTGATGCAGGAGGACGTCCTGCGTGACGGGGACGTCATTCATCTGTCGCGCCGACCTGGATCGGGACTGAATATCCGCCGTGCGGGCAGCGACATGGCCAAGGGTGCGACCGTTCTGGACAAGGGGCAGAGGCTCGGCCCGAGGGAGATCGCCGCCTGTGCCGCCGCCGGTGTAGGCACCCTGCGCGTTCGGCGCCGATTGCGCGTAGCACTGCTGGTCACCGGCGACGAGGTACGCCGCGCCGGGGGGGCGCGCGAGGAAGCCCAGATCTGGGACGTGAACACACCGATGCTGACGGCAAGCCTTGCAGCAGCGGATGTGGACGTCGTTGCCTCGGCTCATGGTGCCGACAACCTTGCAGGCCTTGTCCGTCAATTGGGCGACATGTCGGCGCAAGCCGATCTTGTCATCACCACGGGCGGTGTCTCGGTGGGCGAAGAAGACCATGTTAAGCCGGCCGTCATGGCATTGGGCGGCGAAACCCTGTTCAGCGGCGTTGCGATCAAACCGGGCAAGCCGGTGTCGGTCGGGCGCATCGGCAAGGCGCACTGGCTTGGATTGCCCGGCAACCCGGTATCGTCCTTCGTCACATGGCAGGTCTTCGGACTGGCGCTGATCCGTGCCCTGAGCGGCGCGGGACCCGCCCCGACCCGACGGCATGTCGTGATCGCAGGCCCAATCCGCCGCAAGCCCGGGCGCTGCGAACTCCGACCCGCCAGGCTCGCCGGTTTCGATGCACATGGTCGCGAGGTCGTCGGTTTCGAGGATGCCACACATTCGGCCCGTGTCGGGCTGCTCTCTCCAGCGGGCGGGCTGATGTTTCTGCCCGCCGACGTCGAATCCTTGCCAGCTGGTGCGCTGGTCGAATTCCAACCTTTCTGCCAATCCTGAAGGAGCCCAGACATGAAACTCGCCTACACGATGGCGCCAGGACGCGGCGATACGGATCTGGTGCTTGAACGGCTGGCAGCGGACCTTGCAGCCCGGGGCCTCAGATGCTGTGGCACCGTCCAAATCAACAGCGAGCGCGCCGATGCCGGCCCCTGCGACATGGATGTGCGGGTGCTGCCCGATGGTCCCGTTCTGCGCATCAGCCAGGATCTTGGCCCGCAGGCGCGAGGGTGCCGCCTCGACCCTGCCGCGCTGGAAACGGCGGTGGGTCTGGTCAAGGTCAGCCTCTCATCCGGCGCGGACCTGCTGATCGTCAACAAGTTCGGAAAGCACGAGGCGGAGGGGCGGGGGTTCCGCGATGTGATCGCCGAGGCAGTTGCGATGGAGATCCCAGTTCTGGTCGGCCTCAATGCGCTCAACCGACCGGCCTTCGAGAGTTTCGCGGAAGGGCTGGCAATCCAGTTGCCGTCCGAACCCGCAGCGCTGATGGCGTGGGTAAACGAGGTGACAGCGTCGGTGGACGAACTGGTCTGATTTCGGCCGATTGCCGGGATCTGCTTTTCGTCTTTCCTAGTTGAAGGTCGGGCAGTCACTGAAAAAGAGCATGTTCTGCCCGGTCTCGGAATTGGGCCGAGCGCACGCCATGCCAATTGGCACGAAAATATGCGACAAGGTCCACGCGGGCGTCAGGCTTGACCACCGGACCGGGATCATGGAGGGTCGGAGCGATTTGTTACTCTTCGGCCAGTTAGCAGCCGTGACTGAGAAAAATGTGTGCAAGAGACAACTTTTCAAACCTTAACATAAACTTCATTATGCGTCTTTATACTTAGTGTTGCGATGGTATATTATCGTATGTATGCTGGACTCATCTCACGGAGGTTCCGCAGCATGCCCCATCTAATCAAGAAGCTCCTC
>JBOEGS010000028.1:0-1472 GCA_050633545.1 Paracoccaceae bacterium | reverse complement strand
TGTCCGTCGTCAGGTTTTTTGGGACCACTGGCAGCCTAATCTAAGAGAGAGTTTGGCTCATCTGGTTGATCTGATTATGCGGCGCGTTTTCTGTGATGCAAGCGTCGCGTTTCGAGTGTCTTTCGTTTGATCCTTTCTCTTTGCTGTAGAATGGCCTTGTCTCGTCCGAAGTAGACGTCTGCGGGTGTGACGTTGTTGATGCTCTCGTGATAGCGCTGATTGTTGTAGTGGGTGACAAAGGCTTCGATCTGGGCCTCAAGGTCACCCGGCAAGAAGTAGTTTTCCAGCAAGATGCGGTTTTTCAAAGTCTGATGCCAGCGCTCGATCTTGCCCTGCGTTTGCGGATGATATGGCGCGCCGCGAGAGTGCTTCATACCTTTATCCTGTAACCATTCGGCCAAGTCTCCGGACACATAACTGGATCCGTTATCGCTAAGCAGACGAGGCTTGTGAACGACGTGCACCTGATCACAACCTGATGCCTGCAACGCCAATTCCAGCGTATCGGTCACATCCTCGGCTCGCATATTTGTGCAGAGCTTCCATGAGACAATGTAGCGACTGTAATCATCGAGAACCGTACTGAGATAGAACCAGCCCCAGCCTAGTACTTTGATGTAGGTGAAGTCTGTTTGCCACAGCTGGTTGATCCCAGTCGTCTTATGCCGGAACTCATCGGCCGCCTTCAGGACAATGAACGCCGGGCTGGTGATCAAGTCATGCGCTTTAAGCGTGCGGTACACTGTAGATTCTGACACAAAGTAACGTTCCTGATCCGTGAACGTTACCGCCAGCTCACGGGGAGACAGTTCTGTCTCTTTCAAAGCAAAGTCGACAACCTTGCGCTTCACCTCGTCGGGCACGCGGTTCCAGACGTGTTTTGGCTTGGGGGATCTATCCCGCAAGCCAGCCTCGCCGCGCTGCAGATAGCGGTCGTACCAGCGATAGAATGTGGTGCGGGGAATGCCCAGCTTGGCCAGTGTCTGGCGAGCAGACAGATGGCTTTCTTCGACCAGCTTAATGATCTCCAGCTTTTCAGATGCAGCATACCTCATTCGCGGTCGTCCCCATCCCCGAGCATGCTTTTTTTGAGAAGGCGCAGTTCAAGCGTCTGCTCCGCAACCACCTCCTTGAGATCCTTCGCCTCACGGCGAAGTTCCTTGACCTCATCAGTGTTGGCGGCGCGGGCCGTATCACCAGCGAGCCGCTTTTTGCCAGCTTCCATGAAGTCCTTCGACCACTTGTAATAGATGCCCTGCGAGATCCCCTCACGGCGACAGAGCTCGGCAATGCTGTCGTCTCCACGCAGCCCATCCAGAACGATCCTGATCTTCTCTTCCGATGAATAGTGTTTGCGCGTAGCGCGCTTAATGTCTTTGACGATCTTCTCGCCAGGGCTTTTCGTTATGTTTCTCATCGTCCACTCCTTGGTGGCTACGAGGAGCAACAAACCCTCTCTTAGCAACTCGCCC
>JBOEGS010000027.1:0-19509 GCA_050633545.1 Paracoccaceae bacterium | reverse complement strand
GTGTCGAAAATCATCGCGTAAGCGAGGATTTGACGCGCAACCGGCCTGTGTCGAAAATCATCGCGTAAGCGGTGGTTTTGGGCGCAAGGCTGCGCCGAAAAGATAAAGAGGGTCGCCTTTCGGGGCGGCCCTTTTGCATTTGCGGCCCTGATCGGGGGCCGCTCCGACGGCGGCGCAGGAGCGGTTTTTGCGCAGGCCCTCGCTTGGGCGGCTTTCACTTGCCGCAGGGCGGATCGCCGAATAGATTCGCCCCATGACAAACCCGATCAAATACGCCTACCGCCTTGATATCGCAGATGCGGATCAATTGACCGAAAGCGAGGCCATCGCGCAGTTGCATGATGATGCTTTGGCTTGGGTGCATCTGGACGGCACCCATCCGCAGGCGCGCCCATGGATCGAGGAGCATCTCGCCTATCTTGATCCGCATGCGATTTCGGCGCTTCTGGCCGAGGAAACGCGCCCGCGCGCGACGCGGATCGGCGAGGGGTTTTTGGTGATTTTGCGCGGCGTCAACCTCAACGAGGGGGCCGAGGCCGAGGATATGGTGTCGGTGCGGGTCTGGGTGGATGCGCACCGGATTGTGACGGTGTCGCGGCGCCGGATGCGGGCGATCGAGGATCTGGTCGACATGCTGCGCGGCGGCACATTGATGAACGCGGGCGGGTTTTTGGCGCTTTTGGCCGAACGTCTGGCGGTGCGGATCGACGGTTTTGGCCGCGAGTTGGACGATTTTTCCGACGATCTGGAAACCGAGGTGGCGGGCACGCCGGAGGCGTCGCTGCGGCGCAGGCTTGTCGATCACCGGCTGCGCACGATCACCTTTCGCCGCTATGTCGCGCCGCAACGCGATGCTCTGGAGGCTTTGGTGATGTCCGAGGGCGGGCCTGTCGGCCCCGAGGACCGGCGCCGTTTGCAAGAGACCCATGACCGGATGACACGGATGGTCGAAGAACTCGACGCGATGCGCGAGCGGCTGACGGTCTTGCGCGAGGAACTGGTGGGGCAACTGTCCGAGCGGCTCAACCGCAATATGTATCTGATCTCGATTATTTCGGCGGTGTTTTTGCCGTTGGGGTTTTTGACGGGCCTCTTCGGGGTCAATGTTGGCGGCATGCCGGGGGTCGAGGCGGCTTCGGCCTTTTGGTGGCTGTGCGGCGGTATGGGGGTGATTTTCGCGGTGCAGATCGTGCTGTTGCTGCGGCTACGCTGGGTGTGAGTTGATATTTTGCGCCTTTGCGGCGTGATCGGCCATGCGGGTGATCGAAGGCGCGGGGCATAGCACACGACCTTGAGTGGTTTTTCTCGATCACAGCTCGATCACAGGGGGCGGCATATAGATGTCTTGCCGTCGCGCGCGCGCATCGCGGCGCAGGCGCAATGGCGTCGCCGTTTGATAATGGTAAAAATCCGTCTGAAACTGCTTGATCTCAACGCGCGCATGGCGTAATCCCGCCCTCGGTCTTAGGGGTATAGCTCAGCTGGTAGAGCGACGGTCTCCAAAACCGTAGGTCCCGGGTTCGAACCCTGGTGCCCCTGCCAAGACCCTTTTTCGGCGGTGATCAAATCCGCCGCGCCCTAATCCAGCCTTGAAATTGCTGCACGGCCCTCGTATGTCGGGCCTTGTAACTCAAAAAGAGATCGATCACATGGCCCGCACCAATCCGCTTCAGTTCATCAATCAGGTTCGCGCCGAGACCGCGAAAGTGGTTTGGCCCACGCGCCGCGAGGTGCTTTTGACCACGGGGATGGTGTTCGTGATGGCGGCGCTGACGGCGGTGTTCTTTGCGGTGGTCGATATTTTGATCCGCCAAGGTTTGACGGGGCTGTTGTCGCTCTTCGGGTGATGGCAGATCGCCGATCGCCACGGGATTTATCAAGACGCGCCCTTTGGGGCGCGTTTTGCGTTGCGGGCGCGGGTCGGGCGCGGGCAGGGGGCACGGGCGCACGGCGCGGCAATCAAATCGTAACCTTTGTCATTTGCATGCCGCACCCGTCGGGACGCTCTCGGCGGATTTGAGCGCATGAAAATGCGCCCTTGGGCCTTGAATTTTTGGGGTGCGCGATGTAGATCGCAAGTCTGATCAGGAAATGGCGTGTGGCGATTCGGGCCCCACGCCGATTTTTTGTTTCGGCGGCAAACAGGTAAGCGTTTGCAAAATATGAAGAATTTCCCCGATCCGCGGGCCTTATGGGCGCAGGATCGGGCGCAAAAAATGGGACTTGGGTCAAGATGGCGAAACGTTGGTATTCTGTAAGCGTTCTCTCGAACTTCGAGAAAAAGATCGCAGAGCAGATCAAAACTTCCGCGCTTGAAAACGGTCTTGAGGACGAGATCGACGAAGTTCTGGTGCCCACCGAAGAGGTGATCGAAGTGCGCCGCGGCAAGAAGGTGACCTCCGAGCGTCGCTTTATGCCCGGTTACGTTCTGGTCCATATGGAAATGTCGGATGCGGGCTATCACCTGATCAACTCGATCAACCGCGTCACCGGTTTCTTGGGCCCGCAAGGCCGCCCGATGCCGATGCGCGATGCCGAGGTCAATGCGATCCTGAACCGTGTTCAGGAAGGCGAGGAAAGCCCGCGCACCCTGATCAACTTCGAGATCGGCGAAAAGGTTAAGGTCAACGATGGCCCGTTCGAGGATTTCGACGGCATGGTTGAGGAAGTCGATGAAGACAACAATCGCCTCAAGGTGATGGTGTCGATCTTTGGCCGCGAGACGCCGGTCGAATTGGAATTCACACAGGTCACCAAACAGATCTGATGTGTCGCCGTGGGAGGCAGCCGCATCGCGATGCGGCGGGCCGGACCACACAACTGAGAGCGGAAGGGGCGCGCCCCTGATGCGTTGGAATGAAGGAGAGGCCACATGGCCAAGAAACTCGTCGGCACGATGAAGCTGCAAGTGCCCGCAGGTCAAGCGAACCCGTCCCCGCCCGTGGGTCCGGCGCTCGGTCAGCGCGGTATCAACATCATGGAATTCTGCAAGGCGTTCAACGCCAAGACGCAGGAAATGGAGCCCGGCGCACCGTGCCCCACCGTGATTTCCTATTACCAAGACAAATCGTTCACGATGGACATCAAGACGCCCCCTGCGTCTTATTTCCTGAAAAAAGCGGCAAAGGTTAAGTCGGGCGCGAAATTGCCAGGCAAAGAAACCGTCGCAACCGTGACCGCGGCTCAGGTGAAAGAAATCGCCGAAGCCAAGATGAAAGATCTGAACGCCAATGACGTTGAAGCGGCGATGCTGATCATCATGGGCTCGGCCCGTTCTATGGGCATTGAGGTGAAGTAATGGCTAAGGTTGGAAAACGTTTTAGCGCCGCGCGCGAAGCTTTCGCAGGCAAAGAGGCTCTCTCGGTTGCAGAGGCTGTTGCTCTGGTCAAAGGTTCGGCTTCGGCCAAATTCGACGAGACCGTCGAAATCGCGATGAACCTTGGTGTTGATCCGCGCCACGCCGACCAAATGGTCCGCGGCGTTGTCGGTCTGCCCAATGGCACCGGTAAAACCGTGCGCGTTGCAGTGTTTGCACGCGGCGCGAAGGCCGATGAAGCCCAAGCGGCAGGTGCCGATATCGTTGGTGCCGAGGACCTGATGGAAATCGTCCAAGGCGGCAAGATCGACTTTGACCGTTGCATCGCAACCCCCGACATGATGCCGATCGTTGGCCGTCTGGGTAAAGTGCTTGGCCCGCGCAACCTGATGCCGAACCCCAAGGTTGGCACCGTGACCATGGACGTCGCAGACGCCGTGAAAGCGGCCAAAGGCGGCGAAGTGCAGTTCAAGGCCGAGAAAGCCGGTGTTGTGCACGCGGGCGTCGGCAAGGTTTCGTTCGACGAAGCCAAGCTGGTTGAAAACGTGCAAGCCTTCATCGACGCCGTGGCCAAGGCCAAGCCGTCGGGCGCCAAAGGTGCCTATATGAAGTCGATCGCTTTGAGCTCCACCATGGGCCCGGGCGTGACCATCGACGTGGCGAAAGTCACCGAGTAAAGAATTCTCTGCGGCGCCCCTTCGGGGGCGGCGTGGGAATGGCGGGGCCGCAAGGCTTCGTCCTGTCCGAGACGGAGGGTGCGTCGTATCTGCGGTGCATAAGTCCTTCCTGAGATGGGAAACGAGACAATTTCCGAAGGGCTAGACCTTCGGGCGATATTGGCCTCGGGACCCTGAAATTGGACCCGATTGTCAGGGAAACCTGACGTAACTGAGCCGGGGGGAGACCCCCAAATTTGGAGTAAAACTGTGGATAGAGCCCAGAAAGAGAAAGTGGTCGAGGAACTCGGCCAAATCTTTGAAAGCTCTGGCGTTGTAGTGGTTGCCCACTACGCGGGTCTCACGGTTGCTGAAATGCAGGATCTTCGGGCGCGCGCAAGCGAAGCCGGTGGCTCCGTGCGCGTTGCCAAAAACAAGCTCGCCAAAATCGCCCTTGAGGGTAAGCCCTGCGCTTCGGTTGCAGAGTTCCTTTCGGGCATGACCGTTTTGACCTATTCCGAGGACCCCGTGGCAGCAGCCAAGGTCGCCGAGGACTTCGCCAAAGGCAACGACAAGTTCGTTATCCTTGGCGGTGCAATGGGTGAGAACGCTCTGGACCGTGCCGGTGTTAAAGCCGTGTCGTCCATGCCGTCGCGCGAGGAGCTTATTGCTTCGATCGTTGGCTGCATCGGCGCACCTGCTTCGAACATCGCGGGGGCCATTGGCGCGCCTGCTTCGAACATCGCGGGCATTTTGTCCACTATCGAGGACAAGGCCGCGGCCTAAGCAATCTGAAATTCGCGTGGTGGCATAAGCCGCACGTTGGAACACACTTTAGAAAAACGGAAAGAGTCTAAAATGGCTGATCTGAAAAAACTTGCTGAAGAGATCGTTGGTCTGACGCTTCTCGAAGCCCAAGAACTGAAAACCATCCTCAAAGACGAGTATGGCATCGAGCCCGCCGCTGGCGGCGCAGTGATGATGGCTGGCCCTGCGGATGCAGGCGGCGCGGCTGCTGAAGAGCAGACCGAATTCAACGTTGTCCTGATCTCGGCCGGCGCGTCGAAAATCAACGTCATCAAAGAAGTCCGCGGCATCACCGGCCTGGGCCTCAAAGAAGCAAAAGAGCTGGTCGAAGCTGGCGGCAAAGCCGTCAAAGAAGGCGTCGACAAAGCCGAAGCAGAAGACATCAAAGCCAAGCTCGAAGCAGCTGGCGCCGAAGTCGAGCTCAAGTAATTGCGTCCGGCGCAAGCCGGAGCACCAAATGCAGGCTGGGTCCGATGGTTTTCGGGCCCAGCCGAACCTGTCTTGGAAAGGGCTTTAACGGCACTGCCGCAAAGCGTTTTCTCGGGTGAGGTTCACCGATCGGGAGGCTGTCCTTGGGAAGATGGCCATGAATTGATCAGAACTTAACCGTCTCGAAAGGGCGAGATGCCGGTGCCCAACGGTATCTTCGTCCCATGAGAAACTGAAAGGTGACATCGACCATGGCTCAATCCTTCCTTGGCCAGAAACGTTTGCGTAAATATTATGGCAAAATCCGCGAAGTGCTGGAAATGCCCAACCTGATCGAGGTGCAGAAAAGCTCCTATGATCTCTTCCTGAATTCCGGCGACGCGCCCGATCCCACCGATGGTGAAGGTATCATGGGCGTGTTCCAATCGGTCTTTCCGATCAAGGATTTCAACGAGACCTCGATCCTCGAGTTCGTGAAATACGAGCTGGAAAAACCGAAATACGACGTCGAAGAGTGCATGCAGCGCGACATGACCTACAGCGCGCCGCTGAAGGTCACCCTGCGCCTGATCGTGTTTGATGTCGATGAGGACACCGGCAACAAGTCGGTCAAGGATATCAAGGAACAAGACGTGTTTATGGGCGATATGCCCTTGATGACCCCGAACGGCACATTTGTCGTGAATGGCACCGAACGCGTGATCGTGTCGCAGATGCACCGCTCGCCTGGTGTGTTCTTTGACCACGACAAGGGCAAAACCCACAGCTCGGGTAAGCTGCTTTTTGCCTGCCGCATCATTCCCTATCGCGGCTCGTGGCTCGATTTCGAATTCGACGCCAAAGACATCGTTTTCTGCCGGATTGACCGCCGTCGCAAATTGCCTGTGACCACGCTGCTGTATGCGCTGGGTCTCGACCAAGAAGCGATCATGGATGCCTATTACGACACGGTGGATTACACCGTCGAAAAGGGCAAAGGCTGGGTCACCAAATTCTTCCCCGAGCGTGTGCGCGGCACCCGTCCGACCTATGATCTGGTCGATGCGGCCACCGGCGAAGTGATCGCGGAAGCAGGCAAGAAAATCACCCCGCGTGCGGTCAAGAAACTGATCGACGAAGGCAATGTGAAAAACCTTCTGGTGCCCTTCGAGCATATCGTCGGCAAATTCGTCGCCAAGGATATCATCAACGAAGAGAATGGCGCGATCTATGTCGAAGCGGGCGATGAGCTGACGCTGGAATACGACAAGGATGGCGATCTGATCGGCGGCACCGTTAAGGAGCTGGTCGATGCGGGTATCAAAGAGATCCCCGTTCTGGACATCGATAACATCAATGTCGGCGCCTATATGCGCAACACGATGGCGATGGATAAGAACATGGGCCGCGACACCGCGCTTATGGATATCTACCGCGTCATGCGCCCGGGCGAGCCGCCCACCGTCGAAGCCGCGTCGAACCTGTTCGACACGCTGTTCTTCGATAGCGAGCGTTATGATCTCTCCGCCGTTGGCCGTGTGAAAATGAACATGCGTCTGGCTCTGGACGCCGAAGACACGCAGCGCACCCTGCGCCGCGAGGACATCGTCGCCTGTATCAAGGCGCTGGTCGAATTGCGTGACGGCAAGGGCGATGTCGATGACATCGACCACCTCGGCAACCGCCGTGTCCGTTCCGTCGGCGAACTGATGGAAAACCAGTACCGCGTCGGCCTCCTGCGCATGGAGCGCGCGATCAAGGAACGTATGTCCTCGGTCGAGATCGACACCGTGATGCCGCAAGACCTGATCAACGCCAAACCCGCTGCGGCGGCTGTGCGTGAATTCTTCGGCTCGTCGCAATTGTCGCAGTTCATGGACCAAACCAACCCCCTGTCGGAAGTGACGCACAAGCGCCGCCTCTCCGCGCTTGGGCCGGGCGGTTTGACCCGCGAACGTGCCGGTTTCGAGGTGCGTGACGTTCACGCCACCCACTATGGCCGCATGTGCCCGATTGAAACGCCGGAAGGCCCGAACATCGGTCTGATCAACTCGCTTGCCACTTTCGCGCGGGTGAACAAATACGGCTTTATCGAAACACCTTATCGCACCGTCAAAGACGGTCAGGTGACCGATGAAGTGCACTATATGTCCGCCACCGAAGAGCAGCGCCACACCGTGGCGCAGGCCAACGCGAACCTCGACGAGAACGGCAAGTTCATCAACGATCTGGTGTCGACCCGTCAGTCGGGCGAATACATGCTCGCGCCGAACGAAAGCGTGGATCTGATCGACGTTAGCCCGAAACAGTTGGTTTCGGTCGCCGCCTCCTTGATCCCCTTCCTTGAAAACGATGACGCCAACCGCGCCTTGATGGGTTCGAACATGATGCGTCAGGCGGTTCCGCTGTTGCGGGCCGAGGCGCCGCTGGTCGGCACCGGTATCGAGGAAATCGTGGCCCGCGATTCCGGCGCTGCGATCATGGCGAAACGCGGCGGTATCATCGACCAAGTCGATGCGCAGCGTATCGTTATTCGTGCCACCGAGGATCTCGAATTGGGCGACGCGGGTGTGGATATCTACCGCATGCGCAAGTTCCAGCGTTCGAACCAGAACACCTGCATCAACCAGCGTCCGCTGGTGAAAGTGGGCGATATGGTCACCAAAGGCGAAGTGATCGCCGATGGTCCCTCGACTGATATCGGCGAATTGGCCTTGGGTAAAAATGTGGTCGTCGCCTTTATGCCTTGGAACGGCTACAACTACGAAGATTCGATCCTGATCTCCGAGCGGATTGCCCGCGATGACGTGTTTACCTCGATCCACATCGAGGAATTCGAAGTTGCCGCGCGTGACACGAAACTCGGGCCGGAAGAGATCACCCGCGACATCCCGAACGTCGGCGAGGAAGCCCTGCGCAACCTCGACGAAGCGGGCATCGTTTACATCGGTGCGGATGTTGAGCCGGGCGATATCTTGGTCGGGAAAATCACCCCCAAAGGCGAAAGCCCGATGACGCCGGAAGAAAAGCTTTTGCGTGCCATCTTCGGCGAGAAAGCCTCGGACGTGCGCGATACATCGCTGCGTGTGAAACCGGGTGATTTCGGCACGGTTGTGGAAGTGCGCGTCTTTAACCGCCACGGTGTGGAAAAAGACGAACGTGCCCTGCAAATCGAGCGTGAAGAGGTCGAACGTCTGGCCCGTGACCGCGACGACGAATTGGCTATTCTCGACCGCAACATCTATGCGCGTCTCAAGGATTTGATGCTGGGTAAAACCGCCGTCAAAGGCCCCAAAGGCGTCAAGTCGAACTCGGAAATCACCGAAGAGCTGCTCGGCATGCTGAGCCGCGGTCAATGGTGGCAACTGGCGCTCGAAGACGAGAAAGATGCGCAGATTGTCGAGGCTCTGAACGAGCAATACGAGATCCAGAAACGTGCATTGGACGCGCGGTTCGAGGATAAGGTCGAGAAAGTCCGCCGCGGCGATGATCTGCCTCCGGGTGTGATGAAAATGGTCAAAGTGTTCATCGCGGTGAAGCGCAAGCTGCAACCGGGTGACAAAATGGCCGGTCGTCACGGCAACAAAGGTGTGATTTCGCGCGTTGTTCCGATGGAAGACATGCCGTTCCTCGCGGATGGCACGCCGGTTGATTTCTGTTTGAACCCGCTGGGCGTTCCGTCGCGTATGAACGTCGGTCAGATCCTCGAGACGCACACCGGTTGGGCCGCGCGCGCGCTCGGTGTGAAGATCGACGAGGCGCTGCAAGGCTATCGCCGTTCGGGCGACCTGTCGCCGGTGAAAGAAGCGATGCGCATTGCTTATGGCGATGACGTTTACGCCGAAGGCATCGAAGGCATGAGCGACGACCAATTGGTCGAAGCGGCAGGCAATGTGACCGGCGGTGTGCCGATTGCAACGCCGGTGTTCGATGGCGCCAAAGAGGCCGATGTGAACGACGCGCTGACGCGTGCCGGTTTCGACACCTCGGGCCAATCGGTTCTGTTTGACGGTCGCACGGGCGAGCAATTCTCGCGCAAAGTGACCGTGGGTATGAAATACCTGCTCAAACTGCACCACTTGGTGGACGACAAAATCCACGCGCGTTCGACCGGTCCTTACTCGCTCGTCACACAGCAGCCGCTGGGTGGTAAGGCGCAGTTCGGTGGTCAGCGTTTCGGGGAGATGGAAGTCTGGGCGCTCGAAGCATACGGCGCCGCCTATACGCTTCAGGAAATGCTCACCGTCAAGTCGGATGACGTGGCGGGCCGGACCAAGGTCTATGAAAGCATTGTCAAAGGCGAAGACAACTTTGAAGCGGGCGTGCCCGAGAGCTTTAACGTGCTCGTCAAAGAAGTCCGCGGCCTTGGCCTGAACATGGAACTCCTGGATGCGGAGGAGGACGAATAAGGGCCCCGGCCTTTATTCCCTTCCCCCCTTCCGCAACCAATTTGAGGACATCAAAATGAACCAGGAACTGACAAACAACCCGTTCAACCCCGTTGCGCCGATCAAGACGTTTGACGAGATCAAAGTCTCCTTGGCCTCGCCGGAGCGGATTCTCTCGTGGTCTTATGGCGAGATCAAAAAGCCCGAGACCATCAACTACCGCACGTTCAAACCCGAGCGTGACGGCCTGTTCTGCGCGCGTATCTTTGGCCCGATCAAGGATTACGAATGCCTGTGCGGCAAATACAAGCGCATGAAATATCGCGGCGTTGTCTGCGAGAAATGCGGCGTCGAAGTGACGCTGCAAAAGGTGCGCCGCGAGCGTATGGGCCATATCGAACTGGCCTCGCCCGTTGCCCACATCTGGTTCCTGAAATCGCTTCCTTCGCGGATCGGCCTCATGCTCGACATGACGCTGCGCGATCTGGAACGCGTGCTCTATTTCGAAAACTATGTTGTGATCGAACCGGGTCTGACGGACCTGCAATACGGTCAGATGATGACCGAAGAAGAGTATATGGACGCCCAAGATGCCTACGGCATGGATGCGTTCACCGCCAATATCGGCGCCGAAGCGATCCGCGAAATGCTGGCGGCGATCGATCTGGAGCAAGAGGCCGAAACCCTGCGCGCCGATCTCAAAGAGGCGACAGGCGAGCTGAAGCCGAAAAAGATCATCAAGCGTTTGAAGGTTGTCGAAAGCTTCCTTGAATCGGGCAACCGCCCCGAGTGGATGGTTCTGACCGTGATCCCCGTGATCCCGCCGGAATTGCGCCCTCTGGTGCCGCTCGATGGTGGCCGTTTCGCGACCTCGGATCTCAACGATCTGTATCGCCGCGTGATCAACCGGAACAACCGTTTGAAGCGTCTGATCGAATTGCGTGCGCCCGATATCATCGTGCGGAACGAAAAGCGGATGTTGCAAGAATCCGTCGATGCCTTGTTCGACAACGGCCGCCGTGGCCGCGTGATCACAGGCGCCAACAAGCGCCCGCTGAAATCGCTGTCGGATATGCTCAAGGGCAAACAGGGCCGTTTCCGCCAGAACCTTTTGGGCAAACGCGTCGACTTCTCGGGTCGTTCGGTGATTGTGACGGGCCCCGAGCTCAAGCTGCACCAGTGCGGTTTGCCCAAGAAGATGGCTTTGGAACTGTTCAAACCGTTCATCTATTCGCGGCTGGAGGCCAAGGGCCTGTCGAGCACCGTGAAGCAAGCCAAGAAGTTGGTCGAAAAAGAGCGTCCCGAAGTTTGGGATATCTTGGACGAGGTGATCCGCGAACACCCTGTCATGCTCAACCGTGCGCCGACGCTTCACCGCCTTGGCATTCAGGCGTTCGAACCCGTGTTGATCGAAGGTAAAGCGATCCAGCTTCACCCGCTGGTCTGCTCGGCCTTTAACGCCGACTTCGACGGTGACCAGATGGCCGTTCACGTGCCGCTCTCGCTCGAAGCACAGCTTGAAGCGCGCGTTTTGATGATGTCGACGAACAACGTTCTGTCGCCTGCCAACGGCGCACCGATCATTGTTCCGTCGCAGGATATGATCTTGGGCCTTTATTACACCACGATCATGCGGACCGGCATGAAGGGCGAAGGCATGGTCTTCTCCTCCATCGACGAAGTGCAATATGCGCTTGATACCGGTGCGGTTCACCTGCACTCGAAGATCACCGCGCGTATTCCGCAGATCGACGAAGAGGGCAACGAGGTGATGGTGCGGTTCGAAACCACGCCTGGCCGTGTGCGTTTGGGCGCGCTTTTGCCGCTCAACGCCAAAGCGCCATTCGAATTGGTCAACCGTTTGCTGCGTAAGAAAGAAGTGCAGCAGATCATTGATACGGTCTATCGCTATTGCGGACAAAAAGAGTCCGTCATCTTCTGTGACCAGATCATGACCATGGGTTTCCGCGAAGCCTTCAAGGCCGGTATTTCCTTTGGCAAGGACGACATGGTCGTGCCTGACACCAAATGGCCAATCGTTGACGAGACCCGCGATCAGGTGAAAGATTTCGAACAACAATATATGGACGGCCTGATCACTCAGGGCGAGAAATATAACAAAGTTGTCGATGCTTGGTCGAAGTGTAACGACAAGGTCACCGAAGCGATGATGACCACCATTTCGTCGACCAAACACGACGAGAACGGCGCCGAAATGGAGCCGAACTCGGTCTACATGATGGCCCACTCCGGTGCGCGTGGCTCGGTCACCCAGATGAAACAGCTGGGCGGGATGCGCGGCCTGATGGCCAAGCCGAACGGCGACATCATCGAGACACCGATCATCTCGAACTTTAAAGAGGGCCTGACGGTTCTGGAATACTTCAACTCTACCCACGGTGCCCGTAAGGGTCTGTCGGATACGGCGTTGAAGACTGCGAACTCCGGTTACCTGACACGCCGTCTTGTCGACGTGGCGCAGGACTGCATCGTGCGCGAGCGTGATTGCGGAACCGAGCGCTGTGTGACTGCAGAGCCTGCCGTCAATGACGGCGAGGTGGTCGCCACCATCGGCGAGCGTATCTTGGGCCGTGTTGCGGCAGAGGATATCTGCAAGCCGGGGACCGACGAAGTGCTGTGCACCCGCGGCACATTGATCGACGAACGTATGGCCGACGCGATCGAAGAAGCCGCCGTTCTGACCTGCAAAATCCGCAGCCCGCTGACTTGCGAGGCCGAAGATGGCGTTTGCGCGACCTGCTACGGGCGTGACCTTGCGCGCGGCACGATGGTGAACACCGGCGAAGCCGTGGGCATTATCGCGGCACAATCGATTGGTGAGCCGGGCACACAGCTGACGATGCGGACCTTCCACATCGGCGGCGTTGCCCAAGGTGGCCAGCAGTCGTTCCAAGAAGCCGGTCAGGAAGGCAAGATCGAGTTTGAAAACCCGCAGGTTCTGGAAAATGCCAATGGCGAGATCCTCGTTATGGGCCGGAACATGAAATTGCGGATTTTGGGCGATGCGGGCGAAGAGCGCGCCAGCCACAAGCTCGGCTACGGGACCAAACTCATGGTCAAAGAGGGCGACAAGATTGCCCGCGGCGACAAGCTTTTCGAGTGGGATCCCTACACCTTGCCGATCATCGCGGAGAAAGCCGGTACGGCGAAATTCGTCGATCTGACCGTGGGTATTGCCCTGCGGGACGAGACCGATGACGCGACAGGGATGAGCCAGAAGATCGTTATGGATTGGCGCGCGGCCCCCAAGGGCAACGAGCTCAAGCCCGAGATCATCATCATGGATGCGGATGGCGAACCTGTGCGCAATGACGCGGGCAACCCCGTCACCTATCCGATGTCTGTCGATGCCATCCTCTCGATCGAAGAGGGTCAAGAGATCAAGATGGGCGACGTTGTGGCGCGTATTCCGCGCGAAGGCGCCAAGACCAAGGATATTACCGGTGGTCTGCCGCGTGTGGCCGAACTCTTTGAAGCGCGGCGTCCGAAAGACCACGCGATCATCGCCGAAATCGATGGTTACGTGCGCTTTGGCCGCGACTACAAGAACAAGCGCCGTATCTCGATCGAGCCAGCGGATGATGCGTTGGAAACCGTCGAATACATGGTGCCCAAGGGCAAGCACATCCCCGTGCAAGAAGGCGACTTCGTCCAGAAGGGTGACTACATCATGGATGGCAACCCCGCCCCCCATGACATCCTCTCGATCATGGGCGTCGAGGCCTTGGCCGAGTATATGATCGACGAAGTTCAGGACGTTTACCGTCTGCAAGGTGTGAAGATCAACGATAAGCATATCGAAGTTATCGTGCGCCAGATGTTGCAAAAATGGGAAATCCAGGACAGCGGCGAGACGACTTTGCTCAAGGGCGAAAACGTCGACAAGGCGGAGTTTGACGAGGCCAATGCCAAGGCCGTGTCCAAAGGCGGGTGTCCGGCAACCGGCGAGCCGATCCTTTTGGGGATCACCAAGGCAAGCTTGCAAACCCGTTCGTTCATCTCGGCGGCCTCCTTCCAGGAAACCACGCGGGTTCTTACCGAGGCTTCGGTGCAGGGCAAGCGCGACAAGCTGGTCGGTCTCAAAGAGAACGTCATCGTGGGTCGTTTGATCCCTGCGGGCACTGGCGGCGCGACACAGCGCGTGCGCAATATCGCAGCGACGCGTGACAATGTTGTGCTCGAAGCGCGCCGTGAGGAGGCCGAAGCGGCCGCCGCACTCGCCGCGCCGATGGCCGATGATATCGTTGGCGGAGATGATTTCGACACGCTCGTCGAAACCCCCGAAAGCCGCGATTGATCGCAGGCCTTGAGGGTTTGAATATGAAAGGCCCCGCTTCGGCGGGGCCTTTTGCTTTGGCGGCGGGCTTTGCTCTTTTGTCCTTTTGGGCCTTTGTCCGCTGCCCTTTGCCCCCGCGCCCGCCGCAGCGCCGCGGGTGCGGGCGATACCCTGTGCACCGCAAAGAGGCGCGACCTCTTTCCACGGCGGGGATTTCGGATATAGCGTGGGCAAGATATCAAACATTCAAGATGAGGCCGGTCGATGAGCGACAACCTGCGCGGCGCGCTGTTTATGATGCTGGCCATGGTCGGATTTACGGTTTCGGACAGTTTGATGAAGCAACTGACCGAGGATTTGCCGCTGTCGCAGGTGATTTTGCTGCGCGGGACGGTGACCACGGCGCTGACGCTGGCCTTGGCATGGCGGATGGGGGCGCTGCGCATGGCCTTGCCGCGCAGCGAATGGGGCCTCGTCTTCTGGCGCGTGGTGGGCGAGATCGGCGCGGCCTATTTCTTCCTGACGGCGCTCAAACATATGCCCTTGGCGAATGTGACTGCGGTGTTGCAAAGCCTGCCGTTGACGGTGACCTTGGCGGCGGCGCTGCTCTTTCGCGAACCGGTCGGCTGGCGGCGGATGGGCGCGATTTTGGCGGGCTTCATCGGTGTGGTGTTGATCTTGCAACCGGGGCCGGAGGGGTTTTCGATCTATTCGGCCTATTCGCTGGTTGCGGTGGGTTTTGTCACCCTGCGCGATCTGTGCACGCGGCGTTTGTCGCGCGAGACGCCGTCCCTGTTGGTGACGGCGATCACGGCACTGTCGGTGACGGCGGCGTTTGGATTGGTGTCCATCGGGGTGGAATGGCGCGCGGTGAGCGCGTTGCAAGGCGTGCAACTGGGCGCATCGGGCAGTTTCATTTTCGTCGGATATCTGTGCGCCATCTCGGCCATGCGCAGCGGCGACGTCGCCTTTGTCGCGCCGTTTCGCTATACCTCGCTGGTCTGGGCCTTGCTCCTGGGCTGGGCGGTGTTTGGCGATTGGCCAAGTGCGGTGACCTTGCTGGGCGCGGCGATTGTCGCGGGCAGCGGGCTTTACACGCTCTACCGCGAGCGGCAGGTGCGGTTGCGCGGGGCGCGCGCCCGCAGCGGTGCGGCGGGGCGGGGCCTATAGGGCGCTGTCCTCGACGGGCGGCACATCGCGGAACAGGCGGCGGATGTCATCGGCGTCGATGGCGAAGGTCTGTTTGAAATGGGCCTCTTGCTCGGCGCTCAGCGGGGCCATTTCCATCGGGCGTTTGCCCATGCGGCTGTCGTTGAAGGTGTTGTGGCTGCGCACATACATGTCCGATCCGCCCATGATAACGCAGGGCATGAAGCGTTGCAGGCGGCTGTGGGAGAAATTCATCACCGTCAGCGGCACCTCGGGTTTGATCATCAAAGCCAGCGCGGCG
Source organism: Paracoccaceae bacterium (assembly GCA_050633545.1). Lineage (GTDB taxonomy): Bacteria > Pseudomonadota > Alphaproteobacteria > Rhodobacterales > Rhodobacteraceae > Litorivita. The sequence goes on along the minus strand of JBOEGS010000027.1, from coordinate 4,187 downwards.
GTCATGAAACGGGCGCGCGAGGGGGCGGCCTCGATCCCGTTCATCGAGGGGCGCGCAAGGAAGCCTTGGTTGAAATCGATGGCGATATGGCGCTGGTCGCGCAGCAGTTTGTGGTGCTCGTGGGCCGCGTAGCGCAGGGCCTCGATATAGGAGAGCGACACCGCGTCGTCATCGTCGAGGCGGAATTGCAAGCTTGGCTCGGCGCTGGGGATGCGGACCGAGTTGATCGCCTGTTGCATGACATCGCGGTGGCGTCCGGGGGCGTGCGATTGGATCACGACTTGTGGCATGTCGGCGGTCAGTGTGTCGAGGCGGGCGCGGTAAGGCGCGGGCAGATCGTCGCCGATGACGATCAAAAAGGTAAAGTCGGGATCGGTTTGCGCGCGCAGGGCGGGCAAGGTGAAGCCTTCGAAGAGGGCAAAGCGTTCTTCCATACGGGCAGGGGCATAGAGAAAGGCGCGGCGGTCTTCGATGGACTCATGTTCGATTTGAAATCCGCCAAGAGCGGGGTAGGAAAAGCGGCATAGGCCGATGGCTTGCATAACGCACCTCGCGGGGGGTTGGTTGGCACGATTATGGCATTTTGGCGCGGGGATCGGCAAGCCGTGCAGGGCGGTCCTTTTCGTGGGGGCGGGAGCCTCCGGCGGGGATATTTAGGGAAAGAGGAAAGCGGCGGAAATATCGGGTGAACCGGTCTGTGGTGCGAAGGGGGGAAAGCGGGGTTGCGGTGTGTTGACACGGGGTGCGACTCCCCCTATACGCGCCCTCATCCGGCACTGGGGAAACTCCGAGCCGATATCAAAACCTAAGTGGTCAAGATCCAAGCACCTATCGCTTCGATCCTCTGTTAACCCACCGCGTCGTTCACCTCGGAATGGGAACGATAGCGGTCTTTGCGCTATGTGGAGACATGTTGCGTGATTGAGATTCATCCGCCTTTGGCTCCGGCCATCGGCAGCAAAGTGTAGGAAACGGGGAAAACGCCCAATGCCAACGATCCAACAGCTGATCCGCAAACCGCGCCAGCCTAAAGTGAAACGTTCGAAGTCGATGCACCTTGAGCAATGCCCGCAAAAGCGCGGCGTTTGCACACGTGTGTATACCACCACACCGAAAAAGCCGAACTCGGCGATGCGTAAAGTTGCCAAAGTGCGCTTGACCAACGGGTTCGAGGTTATCTCGTATATCCCGGGTGAGAGCCACAACCTTCAGGAGCACTCTGTTGTCCTGATCCGCGGCGGCCGAGTCAAAGACCTTCCGGGTGTCCGTTACCACATCTTGCGTGGTGTTTTGGATACCCAAGGCGTCAAAGACCGTAAACAACGTCGTTCGAAATACGGCGCCAAGCGTCCGAAGTAAGGAGAGACTGGTATGTCCCGTCGTCACGCCGCTGAGAAGCGCGAAGTATTGCCCGACGCCAAATATGGCGATCGCATCCTGACCAAATTCATGAACAACCTCATGATCGATGGTAAAAAATCGGCCGCTGAGCGGATCGTTTACAACGCATTGGGTCGGGTCGAAGACAAGATCAAACGCGCACCGATCGAAGTGTTCCACGAAGCACTCGACAACATCAAACCCTCGGTCGAAGTTCGTTCGCGCCGTGTGGGTGGTGCCACCTATCAGGTGCCTGTTGAAGTGCGTCCCGAGCGCCGCGAAGCGCTTGCGATCCGTTGGCTGATCAAAGCCAGCCGCGCCCGCAACGAAAACACCATGGAAGAGCGTCTTGCTGGCGAACTTCTCGATGCGGTTAACAGCCGTGGCAGCGCCGTCAAAAAGCGCGAAGACACCCACAAAATGGCCGACGCCAACAAAGCGTTCAGCCATTACCGCTGGTAATTCAAATCTCTTAGAGGCTGCACACCAATGGCACGCGACTATCCCCTCGAACGCTACCGCAACTTCGGTATTATCGCGCACATCGATGCCGGTAAGACCACCTGTTCCGAGCGTATCCTGTTTTATACAGGCAAATCCCACAACATCGGCGAAGTCCATGACGGCGCCGCGACGATGGACTGGATGGAGCAAGAGCAGGAACGGGGTATCACCATTACCTCCGCTGCGACGACGACATTCTGGGAACGCACAGAGAACGGCACCGAGGCCGACTCTCTCAAGCACCGTATGAACATCATCGACACCCCCGGCCACGTTGACTTCACCATCGAAGTCGAGCGGTCCTTGGCTGTTCTCGATGGCGCGGTTACCGTTCTTGACGGTAACGCAGGTGTCGAGCCGCAAACCGAAACCGTTTGGCGTCAGGCCGACCGTTACAAGGTTCCGCGGATTGTTTTCGTCAACAAGATGGACAAGATCGGCGCGGATTTCTTCAACTGCGTTCACATGATCGAAGACCGCACGGGCGCAACCGCGATCCCCGTCGGTATTCCTATCGGTGCCGAGACCGAGCTTGAGGGTCTGATCGATCTGGTGACCATGGAAGAATGGCTCTGGCAAGGCGAAGACCTTGGCGCCTCCTGGATCAAAGCGCCCATCCGTGACGAGCTCAAGGCGCAAGCCGACGAGTGGCGTGGCAAGATGGTCGAAGCCGCCGTCGAAATGGACGATGATGCGATGGAAGCCTACCTCATGGAGGGCACCGAGCCCGACGTGAAAACCCTGCGCGCCTTGCTGCGCAAGGGCTGCCTGGCGTTGAAATTCGTTCCGGTTCTGGGTGGTTCGGCGTTCAAGAACAAAGGCGTTCAACCGCTTCTCAACGCTGTGATCGACTATCTTCCGTCGCCTTTGGATGTTGTCGATTACATGGGCTTCTCGCCTGACGACGAGACCGAAGAGCGTAACATTCCGCGCCGTGCGGACGATGACATGGCCTTTGCGGGTCTTGCGTTCAAAATCATGAACGACCCCTTCGTCGGCTCGCTCACCTTTACCCGCATCTATTCGGGTAAAATGAGCAAAGGTGACACGCTCCTGAACTCGACCAAAGGTCGTAAAGAGCGCGTTGGCCGGATGATGATGATGCACTCGAACGAGCGCGAAGAAATCACCGAAGCCTTCGCGGGCGACATCATCGCGCTTGCAGGTCTCAAAGACACCACAACCGGTGACACGCTTTGCGCCGTCAACGATCCTGTGGTTCTCGAAACCATGAGCTTCCCCGATCCCGTCATCGAGATCGCGGTCGAGCCTAAAACCAAGGCCGACCAAGAGAAGATGTCGACCGGTCTGGCCCGTCTGGCTGCCGAGGATCCCTCCTTCCGCGTTGAAACCGATCTTGAATCGGGTCAAACGATCATGAAGGGCATGGGCGAATTGCACCTCGACATCCTCGTGGACCGTCTGAAGCGCGAATTCAAAGTCGAAGCGAACATCGGTGCGCCGCAAGTGGCCTACCGTGAGACCATCGGTCACGAAGTCGAGCACACCTACACCCACAAGAAACAGTCGGGTGGTTCGGGTCAGTTCGGTGAGGTCAAACTCATCATCACCCCGACAGAGCCGGGCGAAGGCTATTCGTTCGAAAGCAAAATCGTTGGTGGTTCGGTTCCCAAGGAATACATTCCTGGCGTCGAAAAAGGCATCAAATCGGTTATGGACAGCGGCCCGCTCGCAGGCTTCCCCGTGATCGATTTCAAAGTGTCGCTGATCGACGGTAAGTTCCACGATGTTGACTCCAGCGTTCTGGCGTTCGAAATCGCGGCACGTATGTGTATGCGTGAAGGCATGCGCAAAGCGGGCGCGAAACTGCTCGAACCGATCATGAAAGTCGAAGTGATTACGCCCGAAGAATACACCGGCGGCATCATCGGCGATCTGACCTCCCGTCGCGGGCAGGTGCAGGGCCAAGACACCCGCGGCAACGCGATTGCAATCGACGCATTCGTGCCGCTGGCGAACATGTTCGGCTACATCAACACGCTGCGCTCGATGTCCTCGGGCCGTGCGAACTTCTCGATGCAATTCGGCCACTACGAGGCCGTGCCGCAGAACATCTCTGACGAAATCCAAGCAAAATTCGCGTAACGCAGGCATGGCGCGGGGGCTGCACCCCGCGCCGATCGCCCTCTCAAGACTAAGGAGGCCATCATGGCTAAGGAAAAGTTCGAACGTAATAAACCGCACGGGAACATCGGCACGAGCGGCCACGTTGACCACGGTAAAACCACGCTGACGGCAGCGATCACCAAATATTGCGGTGACTTCACAGCCTATGATCAGAT
>JBOEGS010000026.1:0-6250 GCA_050633545.1 Paracoccaceae bacterium | reverse complement strand
CCGAAGCCATTGATTTCATGCAACAATTCTAGATCGGCAACCAAGATCGGCAATGCATATCGGCAAAACCTTGCCTCTAAACCCGAAATGTGTATATTTTTCAATTGCTTTGCAAACATGGAAGATCGGCAAGAATGCTAGAAACACCCGCCAGGATCGAACCCTGCTTCTTCGAGGAGCATATTCCTACAGAATTGGCAGACCTTTCGGTCGACATCCAGAGGGAAGCCACCGGGCTGGGACAAGGGCTGCATCCTGACAGCGCAGCCGAACTTGCCGATCTCGTCCGCGTGATGAACTGCTACTATTCCAACCTGATCGAAGGACACAACACACGCCCCCGCGACATCGAAAGGGCGCTGGCTGGCGCCGAGCTTGAGGAAGAAACCCGCCCTCTCGCCCTTGAGGCCCGGGCGCACGTCATCGTTCAACGGGCCATCGATGAGATGCATCGCATAGGCACCCTGCCCCGCCCCACATCCGTCGAATTCCTGACTTGGGTCCATAAGAGCTTCTACGACGAGATGCCTGATGAGTTTCGGGTCATCGAACATCCCGACGGCACACACGAGCCCATCGTTCCGGGACGCATGCGCCAGGATGACGATCGGGAAGTTGCGGTCGGGCGCCACCTACCTCCTTCATCGTCGCGGGTTGCGGCGTTCATGGATCATTTTGACAAACGGTTTCAGATTGCGGCGCGATCTTCGAGTGGACGGATCATTGCGATCGCGTCTGCACATCACCGGCTGAACTACATCCACCCCTTCCCGGATGGCAACGGTCGTGTCAGCAGATTAATGTCTCATGCCATGGCCCTCACAGCGGGGATTGGTGGCCAAGGGCTCTGGTCGGTATCACGTGGGCTGGCCCGCGGGCTGACCGATCGGGGCGAGTACAAACGAATGATGGATCTGGCCGACAGCCCACGCCGCGGAGACCGAGACGGGCGCGGCAACCTGTCAGAGGCGGCACTGAAGGCGTTCAGCGAATGGTTCCTAAAAGTGACGCTCGACCAGATCACGTTCTCTGCGAAGCTGTTCGATCTCGGCGGATTGGACCAGCGGTATCGACGTCTTGTTGCAGATACCATCGATGACAAGCGAGCGCCGGAACTAATCTCCGCGGTTCTTCGGCATGGCGCACTGGAACGAGGCGACGCGCAGATTGTCCTCAAGACGTCCGAGCGTACTGCTCGCAACACGCTGAGTAAACTGACCGCCGCCGGATACCTGACTTCCGTCTCGCCGAAGACACCCGTTCGTTTGGCGTTTCCGTTGGATTATCGAGAGCGGCTCTTTCCAAACCTCTTTGGAGATGGTGACCTGACTGTGTGATTTTCGTTAGTCCGCGGTCTGCGCAGGAAAGCGCGCGTAGTAAGATAAGTGGACGGATTTCCTAAGCAATGAGTTCACAGCTGTGAACCTGTCTTCTACGCGACGAAACAAGACGCAGTTCACAGCTGTGAACTTTTCATGCAGCGTCCTTTCTCATAAGGGCCATGATCATGGGACCACAGGAGAATTCACCAAGCGCAGCCTTTGCAGACAGCGACCGCAAATACCCTCCAGGTGACCGGATGTCGCCGAAGCGTTCCAACATTGCCAAGATGACCACCGATGCCTCTTCCGGGCCCATGTACTGTTTGGCCTCATCCCATGCTGAAGGAGAGACGCCCATCATAGGTCTTATTACATCGGCAACCCTTACTAGATCATGCCAGTGGCGCACAGGTCGTTCAGCATAAGTTCGGTATTCAGAGCAAGCGGCCAAAACGAGACCGAGGGGTATTCTAGGTAGATTGTTGTCGACTGAGACAGGCTCATCAGTCCTACCCTCTGCAACCAGTGCTGTCGCCGGATCTGAGACGCTGCCCTCGCCCTGCGCTTTTTCTAAGCGTGGTTCAAAATCATAAGAGTCTTTATTTGAATTCTGATAGTGCTGCTCATTTGTGACTTCATTGGTGCTCATATCTTGTGACTGTACTGGTTCCAACAGGTCCCTAATGGCGTTAAGAGCTTCGGACAACGCAGATTCGATCTGCTGCAACTCTGCAAAGTCGAGCTTGCGGCGAAGGTCACGCGCCGTCAGGACGCATAGGTCGGACGCCTGGTCCCAGATGGCGCGTTCAGGGCGCAGAGAGCGGCCGTAGTCGACGAGAGCGGCTAGATCACGGCGCATGAGGCTTACAGTGGATCTAAGCCGCTTGTAGCGCTCCTCCGCAGCACGGACAGCCTCTGCGGCTTCGCACACTTCGACGAAGCGTTGGGCAAGGGGGGCCAGATCGAAGCCGAAAGCGATCTTTTCGTCGCCATACCGGCGCGCGTAACGCTTGCCATTGGGACTGTCGCGACGTACGACGAAACCGGTTTGCACCAGGTTCGCCAGATGCCGCCGCATGGTCGAGCAGGGCATGCCGTTCAGGCGCTCACAAATAGCCTTGTTGGACGGATGCACGACAGTTTCACTATGGTTCCCGCCAACGATCGTGGCCTGATGGAAACTGACCAATGCCTGAAGCACGCTTAAATCACGGTCGGACAAGCCGAAAGCGATACGGGCAGCGGCGAGTTCGCGAAGTGCTTCCCATTTGTTGACGCCGGAAGGCGGGAGGTCCTGTTGCGCCGCTGCCTGATAGTGCAGAATGGCAGCATTTATAGGTCGCCTGAAAGGCGTTACGGGGGTGTAGTCCATTTTACATTCACGAAGACAAAGAAATCAGGGTCCGCGAATCACTTAAGACTTGCGAAAAACGGCGTCCGAGACTAACTTGAGAGTGCTAAGAACAAGTCAGGGTCTCGTAGGGCGGTCGCTTTGCGGGACCTTTTCTTTGGCTTTTTCGTGCCTCCTGTTTTTGGTTTCTGCTCTTCCTTAGTCTTCTGAACGCAGCTTCCAGCGATCGTGAAGTTCTTCAATCAAATCATCAGCTTCAGACTCTACCCAGTCGGCAAACTTACTATTCTGCAACTCGATCGAGATCCCTTTGGCGGTGCGTTTGAGCGTGCCGCCACGTTTGCCCCCAATCCTGAGCGGCTGACTGGATGCAGCAGACGGGGAGGGGGCCTTGGCCGGTTTGACTAACCTTGTGACAACCTTCGACACGGCCTCGAACGCCTGCACAGAGGGGTCGTCGGTCGCAGGTGCGGCATCAATCACCATGGCCACATCGGCCTTGCCATGGGTTTCCTCAGCAAGGCGGATCAGGCTGCCCCGATCCAGGTCGTTGTCCGCGATGGCACGGCCCATGGCCTCCCACCGGGGTCGGCCGATGCCGTGTGCAGCACCGATGGCGCGGATGAGGTCTGTACCGACCATGTCGGCGATGGCGATGGCCATGGACACCGAAGATTTGGTCACGGTTAGAACTTCTGCAACCTGTGATTGATTTCCAAAGCCCGACGATACGAGTTCTTGCGCAAATATCGCCTTTTCAATGAAGGACAAATCGCGGCGCGCCATGTTTTCGGAAATCTGCGCACGCAGGGCACTGTCATCATCCAGATTTGCGACCAGTGCACGCACCTTGGCGACTTTGTCGGACTGGCGGATCGCCTCGAGCCGGCGGCGACCATAGACGAGCAGATAGCGGTCCGTCTCTGACGGGTGCCGGCGCACAAGAATTGGTACGGTCTGACCATTCGCCTCGATTGCGGCGCGCAGAGCATGCACATCCGCCGGATCAAGCCGGTCGGCCATTCGGTCGTCGACGATACTGGCAGGGTCGAGTTCCCAGACATGATGTGAATCGACCGCATCACGGGCCGAGCGCAGGGCGCGGTTGGACGTCATCATAGGGGTTACGGCGCCAGCCTGAGGGGCAGGGGCCGGGCCACCGGCTGCCGCGAGATTGTCGAGCATCGACATCCGTTTTTTCTTGCCACTCGTCATGACCGCCCCCACGTTTTCTGAATAAGATCAGCGACTTCGTCGTTCAGCGCGTTCAGGCTTTCAAGGGCGCGATCGTAGGTCGTGCGGGTAAAGGCGCTCCGCTCGACTTCGTATAGGGTTTGCTTTGTCAGACCTGCATCGGAGATCGCCGTGGATTTGAGCATTGGCGAGTTGAGCACCGCATCGCCATACATGGTGCGCAGAAAGGCGACGATCCGGTTTTGTGGTGCATCCTGAGGTTCATAGCGTGTCAGCGCATAGCGCATCCAGTCGTGGGACATGTCCGCACCGCTTTCGGCGATTACGTCCATCAGATCAGCCGTCATGCGCAGAAATTGCGACATCGACATCACGTCGAGCATTTCCGGATGAATTGTGACCAGCACGCCGGTGGCGGCCGAAAGTGCGGACATGGTGAGAAAGCCCAATTGCGGCGGGCAGTCGATGACCACAACGTCGTAATCACCGTCAACCTGCGCCAACGCCTCTTTCACGCGGAAAAAGAACAGGCCTGCGTTGCCTTGTGAAAGAGCACGCGGCGTTTCGTGTTCGAACTCCATCAGTTCCAGATTGCCTGGGATCAGGTCGAGGTTCGGGATATAGGTCTTTCGGATGACGGCGCGGATCGGTTCTGGGTCGTCATAGCGGATCGCGTCATAGAGCGTGCCGCCATCTGTCAGATCAAATTCGGGCTGTACGCCATGTAACGCCGTGAATGAGGCCTGCGGATCAAGATCAATGCCCAGGACGCGATAACCGCGCAAGGCCAGCCGTTGTGCAAGATGTGCCGAAGTCGTGGTTTTGCCCGAACCACCCTTGAAGTTCATCACACCGATGACTTGCAGGTGATCGCCGTCACGCCGTCCGGGGATATAGTCTCCAGGCTTTCGCGCGGTCTTTTCCAGCAGGACACGCAGGGCCTGAATATCCTGCGCGGAATACAGGCGACGATTGCCGGCCGTCAGTTCAGGCGAAGGGCCCTTGCCATCAAGGTTGATTTTGCGCAGGTATGAGTCGTTCACACCAAGAAGCGCCGCCGCCTCGCCGGAGGTGAATTTGCGCATTTCCTTTGTGGCGTCAGGAGGAAACAGGCTCTCGCGTTGCGAATGCAACTGGTTGGCCAGCCACTCGGAATGCTGGCGGATGACCGCGTTCAGGTCCTGATGCACGAAAGTCTTGTTCATCTGCCCTCTCGATCCGCGCTACGCATCGTCGGCGTGTTCACGGTTATTGACGTTTTTTGCCTCGTTTCCGTGACTATTGCCGTAAGAGTCGGATTCGCGCAAGTTTTTTCCACATCTTGTGTGAGCTCACCGTCGAAACACAAGCCCGTTCGCCGTCGTCGTCCAATGCTGATCTTGGCAATTGCGGCGGGATGATATACATATAGGATCGTATATCCACTTGGAGGAACGACAACATGCAAGTCGCAAAATGGGGGAATTCGCTCGCGGTCCGGCTGCCTGCCGATCTTGTGCGCGAACTAGGCCTCAAAGAGGGTGACCAAATCGATCTGACAAAGGACGACGGTACTTTGCTCGTCCAGCGCCAACCTCGCGCCGATGAAGTCCTGCAAGGGCTAAGGCGGTTTCGCGGAAAGCTATCCAAGGACGCACGCCTGAGCCGCGGCGCTGCGCATGAGCGCTGAATTCGCAGATACAAATGTCGTCCTTTACCTTCTTGACGACGGCCCAAAGGCGGATCGGGCGGAAGACATTCTGGGGCAGGGGCCGCGGATCAGTGTGCAGGTCCTGAACGAAGCGATGGTCAATTGCCGGAGGAAAGCCGGTCTCAGTTGGGAGGAGACCGGCACTTTTCTCGCAGGGGTCCAATCCTTGTGTCCAGTCGAGGACCTGTCTGTGCAAACCCACCTTGTGGGCAGAGCTTTGGCAGAAAAATACCAGCTTTCGGTCTATGACGCGATGATTGTTTCGGCCGCTCTTATTGCTGGATGCACGACTTTGTGGAGCGAAGATATGCACGACGGATTGCTGGTCGAAGATCAGTTACGCGTCATCAATCCATTCACCTGACCAGAAAATGGGCCGCAACCCTGCAATCGCTCCATGAGTTGGAAGATTTGCAAGGTTGTGTTTATTGCGCGGACTTCAGCAAGCCCAACTTCTCCGCGCGTTCCAGCAGCATCCTCACGGACGACGGCTGCCAGCTAGTACGGCCTCGAGGGGTGCGCTCACGCATCGATTCTAGCCGGTAGCAGATCGCCTGCAGTGTGATTTCGGGGTCCGAGCCTTTGATGGCAGCCACGATAGCTGGCAGGCGGTCATCGGTTTCGCGGCGCCCGGCGCGGGCCAGCACCTCGGCCGGCAGGAAGCCGTCGCCGACATAGGCCTTCACAGCGCGC
>JBOEGS010000025.1:0-11219 GCA_050633545.1 Paracoccaceae bacterium | reverse complement strand
CACTGTAGCGGCGCAAGGTGATCGACGGCCCGCCATCCACTCCCGGTGGATAGACGACCTGTGCCCGGATCGGCTTGCCGTTCATCTCGATCTTGCCGGAGACGAGCGGCTTTTTCTCGCTGATCTGTCCGTGGGTGGCGCTGGCAATGGATGTTGCAAGGTCCCGAGCTTGGGAAGGGGAGAAAAACACACCTTCGAGGCCGACCATATGCTCAGCCCCCCGGGTTTCCACCCAGACCTTTCCATCGGGATTGACCGCTATTTCGACCACGCAGGGATCGGCGATCGGTGCAGCCAGAGGTTTTAGATAGGTCGAAAGAAAACTGGTCTTTTCTGCCGACGGGTTCATGGCTGGCCGCCTGTGCGTTTCAGGTTTGTGTTGTTTTGAGACACGCGGCCTCTCCCTTCGGTCGAACGCGTGTTTCGGCACATGATTATTTTGTCGAACCTGAAACGCACTCAATAGAACTCGAGATCACGGTCGACGATCACACTGATCGCAGCACCTGGCTGGACCGAGATAACCGGAGGCAGGGTGGCATATTCGCCGATCACCGCATTGGTGGCCTGCGAAAAACTGCCCGCGACATCCTCGGCAATTTCTGATCCGGTCTCGGAGCTGGCCTCGGATGCGGCGATTGCCGGTCCTGCGCCGATGATCGAGAGCAATGCAGCTGTGCCAAAGCGCAGCCCAAAGCGGGAGTTCACGGAGCCCGTCACGCCCGAGCGGCCCTGATCGTCCGCGCCAAATGCGGCGAGCTGAACCGATTGCCCCTCGGGTGTGACGATGCGTGACCAGCCAACCAGAATGCGGGCCTGGCCCAAAGAGACATTCGAATTGTAGGTCCCGAAGAGGCGGGAGCCTTCGGGAATGAGAACGCGGGACTGATCGAAACTCCAGACCGGGTAGTTCACGATGGCGGTAATCTGTCCGGGCAATGTGGATTCGATGGCGGTTTCCAGTGACGCTTGAATGAGCGTGCCCTGCAGAACCGTATTGGAAGGATTGGCGATTACCTCCGCTGTCGCGACTTGAACGGGCTGGGCACCGTCCAACACGAAGGCGCGCGCCGCCGCATCTCCGACCGCGGGCCCCCTCTCGGGGTCAGATGCCGGACTGCCCGTCTGTCCGCCCGCATCAAAGATCACCCCTTCGGACCGGATTTGTGTGTCGCGCAGCGCCGCCGCCTCGGCACGCCGACGGTCCAGTTCAGCCCGCCGCGCGGCTTCCTCGGCGGCGAGCTGATCCCGCTCGGTTTGCGCGCGTAGAGCGTCACTCATACCGTCATCAATCTGCTGTTGCAGGGCGTCGTTCTGGCGCTGCAGTCCGAGCATTTGCTCCATCAACTGCTCCATCCGGCCATCGGCAACACGCGCGCGTGCGGCAACCTCATCAGCGATACGCTTTTGCGCTTCAAGATCGGCTTCTGCCAACCGGGTGTCCATCTCGCTTTGCATCTGGGCGATGAGCGCCGTGTTCTGTTCCTGGACCGAGCGCAGCGCTTCGGCCAGCTCGGCGGAATTGTCGGGGGCAGGGGCCTCGGCCAGTCTTGCCAACTGGGCTTGTAGGGCGACCACATCGCTCGCAAGCTTGGCGTTCTGCTCCTCGAGTGCCAAGCGCTGCGCCGCGAGTTCATCCTCGATTGGTCCGGGATCAAACCTCGGCTCCGATCTTTGTTCGGTCGGTTCCGCGTCGGTTGTCATGCGGCCAAACCCGTCACCGTCGACCTGATCCTGAAAGTCGTCAGCTTTCGATGTTTCAACGGCAGAAGTGATGCCGCTGCCTTGCACAAGCGGGTAGGCAATGATGGCGGTCCCTGCCAGAAGCAATGCACCCAAACCAAGCCTGAGCCCGAGAGATGCGCGCCGCTTGGGTGCGAAGCTGTATTCCTTTTCCCCTGTTTTCTCGTCGCTCATGATCAGAACTCCCGTCCACGCAGGGCGGCCACGGCAGCAGCCTCGGTCGTGAACCCACCAGTTTCCCGGGTAATGCAGATATGATCGTCGCCCATGCGGATCGTGTACGCATCCCGCACGCCGGTGACCCGCACGACCGCACCTTGCGTCTGGCTATTCTGGGTGATCTCGTAGCCTTGGGCGTTCAAGCCGAAGATCGAGGGCCGAACGCCTGGCCGGAATTCAAAGAAGGTCGAGCGCCCATCATTCCAGACCCGCACCGGGCGGATCGCACCGCTGCCCGCGAACTGATAGCCGGCATCTCGGCCTCCAGCCGCAAGCTGGCGCCCGGCGGGTCGCTCGTCGGGAAAGTTTACGACGACCCGGAAAGACTGTGTCCGCGAGCGTCCCTCTGTCAGATAGAAGGCGACAGCGCGGCGGTTGGTAAAGATCGTCAGGTTTGTCGCAGCCCGTGCCTCGACAGGCTTGATCGAGATCGTATTGCGGTTTGACAGAACCTCCACTTCATAGGACGCGGAGTCACCGATCAGGACTTGATTGATCCGTTCGCCGGGACCGAGTTCGATTGACGTGTTTACCCGAAGGTGGGTGTCGATCCGGATCACATCCGTGGGGTTGAAGGTCACGTGGCGAACGCGGGCGTCCTGCCCCATGGTGACCGGTGCGCGCTCGGCCAAGGCGGGCGTTCCGAGCAACCCGCCGACCGTTGCGATGGCAATTATGAAGGTTTTCATGAATTATTCTCGTGTCAGTGTTTCGGCATCGACCCGGTAAGCGGTCACCGAGAAGCCAAGGGGATTTTCCCAAACGCGTGTTAGGGAGCGTTCGCGGCGGGGGGCAAACTCAAACCCTACGGTGGCGATGAATGTTTGCGTGACCGGTGTCTGGTTGGGTCGGGTGAGACGTTTGTCGAACCGAATCTGAGCCACTTCATCCTGCAGGAAGGTGATCGCCCGCACGCGGACATCGACCTGCGCATTCGCGCCGTAGCTGCGCGGTGGATAATTCTCGGACCCCGTGGTCCAGAGTTCTATCAGCGAGGCGCGGGCTGGCCCACTGGAGCGCCGCTGGACACTTTCGAGCCGTTCTTGAATGCCGTTCCTGAAATAGCTTTCGCGGTCGCTGATATAACTGACAAGCAGGGATTCCTTGATCGCTTCCTCATCGGTGATACCGGTCGGCTGAACCTGGTAGATGCGCTCTGCTGCACCCGACGTGCTGTCGACGAGGACCGTAAACACTTCGGTTTCGCGCAGGGGCAACATAACCGTAATGGTCAGGGCCAACAGCACGGATACGGCGCAGGAACAGCCCGCAACGATCCATGCGGCGCGCGCTGCCCGGCGCGGGCCCATCACCAAATCGATATCGAAATCACTCATGACTATCCCTTCTTCATCTTTCCGGCGAGCTTGACCGCACCGCCCGCATAGCTCCCGGCGCGGGCCGCGCTGGACGATCGGTCGGAGACGCCTTGTCCCTGAAGTCCTGCGTTGAAGCCCCGTCGCATGTCATCGCCGCCCCGGATCGCGGCACCGGTATTGCGCCACGCGTTCCCGGGCATCCGCGCGGCATTTGCACCGATCGAGGCGAGGCCGATGTTCGTGGCGGCAAGCCCTTGCGCGAAAGTTGGCACGAGCAACATCAGGCCGGCGCCGATCATCATCACCACGACGAACGAAATCGCGTCCCCGAGTGTTTCGACGCTGTCGAGGCTATCAGGTGCGACGGCTTCACCCGTCGCTATTGTGAAGCCAGCCATGGCAGCCACGAAAAGCGGCACGAAGGAAAAACCGATGGCGAGTTTGACCCATGCCTCGAACAGTGGCGCCGATTGTTTGAATAACGTGCAAGCCACGACCACAGGTGCGATGGCGATCAATACCGCCAACATGATCTTGGCGGCCGACAGAACGATGATGGTGATCGTCGCCATGGCGGCGGCCACAAGAAACATGACAACGCTGGTCATCGCACCGGCCAGCCAGCCGCCATTCTGGCTGATCGCCTGTCCGACATTCAGAGCTTGGGAGTAGAGATCGTCTATGCCGTCATAAAGGTTTGTGACATCACCACCTGAGAGGGAGTTGAGAATACCTGCACCAAGTTCGGCAGGAGCATTTGTCAGCGCTTCGTACGGAACAGAAAGGTTTGCGTAGATCAAAAACACATTGACCAGCACAATGCGTAGCCCCACCGATACGATTGTGGAAACCGAGAGCGGCACGGCTTGCAGACCCACATTTGCGCCTACAAGAACGACCACCAACACAGATGCGGTTTGTACAACCGGGCGTACTGCGGCAACCGTATCAGCATATGTGTCGGCTGCTACGCCCGCGACAGTGGCATCTACCAATGCCAGAACCTCAGCGATTATGGCCATCCTTAACTACCACACCGCTCCAATTGAAAGATCTGATAGCGCTCGTTTACATCTGACCAATCGCTACGACGGTATTTGCGAAAGACGGTGAAATCGCTGGTAATTGCATCCTGCGCCGGTTTGCCAATTCGTTCCTGCGTAAACGCATCGAGCGACCCAAGATCATAGATGCAGCCGCAGAAGCCCTGCGACATTGCAAGCTCTCTCAGGTCGGTGCCGAAGCCCCACCGAACCGCTCCACGGAAAATCTCGTTGCCGAAAAACTCAGTTTCCGGATAGCTGAAGGTGCAGGTTTGTGGCTTCGGGAACATCAAGAGCCCCCTTGCCTGTACCTCGCGCATCAGGTCGAGGAGGCGTTCTTCCTCCCCGTTTTCGGTGGCAGTGACGACCTCCTGGAGCAACGTATCGTCTGGCTGGTCTTGCAAGTCTTCTGCCCAGGCACTGCCTGCTAGGGCGATGAAAACTGCAACTGCTTTGAGTGATGTATTCAAGGGTCAGTCCTCGGCGCCGGAAAAATCAAAGAAGGAGCGTGTACGGGCCTGCTCGGCCGCGAAATCGATGCCATTTTGACCTTGCGCCAAGCCTTGGGCGGCATTCAGGCGCCACATCTGGCCCAGCATGTAATTCGTCTCTGCGGCCATACGCGTGTTGAGATCGATCGATTCCTTGAGCGTTTCCTGTTCGCCAATCGCTTCCACCAGCCCATCGATACGCTCGATGCTCTGGGCGGCTTCCTCGTAGGAAATTTGGGCTTGCCCGATAACCATGGCATTGGCAGCCGCCAGATCGGCTATGGCAGCACCTTGCGGGTTCCCGGCGTCGTTCAGCTCGGTGAGTTTTTCCGAGGTGAACCCCGCACTGGCCATGGTCTCGCGCATGGCATCTGCGGCGCGGCGCTCACCCATGGTGACGTCGCCATCGAGCAGATCGTCCAGCAGGCTGTCAAAATCCCCGAGTGACAGGTTGTCCATGAAACCCGATAGATCGGTGATCTTCTGGGCACGGGCACGCAGGTCCTCCACATCGTTGTAGAGGGCTGCGATTTCATTCAGGCCGGTAATTGAACCCAGGACGTCATCAAGAAGGCCCTGAATGTCAGTGAGGCGCTCGATCTGGGTGCGCAATTCCTCGATTTGCTGGAGCTGGTTTTCTGCATCGCGCAGCGCGGCCTGCAGCTGCTCGATATTCTGCGCGAGGTTCGATCCATCGATCACAGGCACACCCTGAGCGAAGGCTGGGGGCGGGTGTGCCGCCATGAGCGTGCCCGCAACAATAATTGCGGCAATGCGGGTGTCAGCCCTCATCGGAATACCTCCAGAAAGTGGATTGCTCCAGGTGATCGGCGGCCTCGGTCAAACCTTGTGCCGCTTCGACTTTCACGTGGGCCGCGCGCAGACGCAGCGTCAGCGCCATGAGCCGCGCCCGTTCAGCAAGCATATAGGTGGAGCGGTCCAGCGCCTCTTTTGCGTTACCGGGCGGATCTTCACGCAAAAGCGCCGCGATCCTCGTCATCGCCTGATCGATCTGGGTGCCCATGTAGGCGCCATAGCCGACCGAGGCATCCGCCCAGTTGCCCCAGGCGGCCGAGGCACCATCGAAGCCCGCCAGTGACCCCGTCATGTCGACGCCGGTGATGGTGCCAAGATAGTCGTTGTAATAGCCGTTGATGCGCCGGACGTAGGTCTGGGTTTCCTCGAAAGGAGGCACACCACCATACTCGAGAACACGGCCAGGACCTGCATTATAGGCCGCCAGAGCGTGATCGATCCGACCGAAGCGGTTCAGTTGCGTGAGAATGTAGCGTGCGCCACCGTCCAGGTTTTCCCAAGGATCATACGGGTTCACACCGAGATCCGATGCTGTGCCCGGCATCAGCTGGCAAAAACCGCGCGCACCCACGTGGGAGACGGCTGCATTGTTGAAACGACTTTCCTGCTTGATCAGTGACTGAAACAGGATACGCCATGTCAGTGGCGTCAGACCGGCGGCCGCAACACCGGGATGACCCTCATAGCGCCGCGCCACCGTGATGATCATGCGCTCCACGTCGCTTGGCTCACCGAAGAGGCGATCGGCATCAGGATGATCTTCCTGGGCTGGGTAAGTCTCTGCAGCGCTCGCCCAGCCGGGCCCACCAGCCTCGAACCCACTCAGGTCGGTGACACCGGTGGTCTCCGCAAGGAAACGCTCATAGGCTTCAAGCTGCTCTTGATAGATATCCGCTTGTTCCTGGCGGGCGTCGCGCTTCTGGCCCTGCCGCAAGGCGTCGCGTGCGAGCTCTTCGACGCGAGACACAGCGCGGGCAAGGTTGGAGCCATCGATCACTGGCACGCCCTGCGCGGAGGCAAGCGAGCCAAGACCCAAGGCCAACGGAATCGCCATTCTAGAAGCTCTGGAAATCACAATGCGCATTCCGTGAAGCAAGGTCGGGAGCAGGGGCCGAGAACGCCATAACGGGCCGCTCAAAACAGGGCGATCGCACGCCTGTTGATGCACCTTCGCAAGCGCTCAGGACCGTCATGGCGACCAACAGAAAAAATCGTGCTTTCACATCATGTCCTTCCAGAATTCTTCTTTCTTGCGCCAATTGGCAGGCGCCTTTTCCTCGCCGGTCTTGCCGCCACCAAGAACAGTAACCAGACCGCCCAAGCCTGCGAGATCCGTATTGACGAACACGCTGTCGGCGCCGGAACGGATCAATGCCAGCCGCAACCCGGCTGTCGGGCTGGAAAGAAAATCCGCCTCGCGCGCATTCAGGCGCAGGATGCTGTAATCCTCCGGATTTGCCCGTGGATTGGGAAACAGGATCTGGGTTGCCACACTTTCCGCGATGATCTGGCCGACCGAACTTTGGTCCAGATGACCCGGTGTCTGGGTCAACATCATCACCACGCAGTTGCGCTTGCGCATGGTAACCAGCCAGTCATGGAGGCGCTTGACGAAGATATCATCAGCCAACATCTTCCACGCCTCGTCGATCACAATGATCGTTGGTCTGCGATCCTCGATCACGCGCTCGATACGGCGGAAGAGATAGGCGAGCAGGGCGGAGCGTTCTGCGTCCTGGTCCAGAAGTTCGGTCATGTCGAGACCAAGGACATCCTCGCCAATGGCAATCGACTGGGCACTGGGCCTTGAGAAAAGCCAACCGTACCGGCCGGCTTCTGTCCATTCCCGCACGCGGGACACCAGGTCGCCGTCATCATCGGTAGATGCCACGAGGCTTGCCAAACCGTCAAAGGTTCTAAGGCCCGGCTCCGCAGCGGCAATCTGACGAACCGCCTCGTTCAGTGCTGCGGTCTGGACCGTCTCAAATGGACGGTGACGGGCCAGAATGTCGCCGAGCCAATCTGTCAGCCAGGCGGCCCCCCGCGCATCGGTCTCCGTGGTCATCGGGTTAAAGCCGGTGGGCTGGCCCACCTTGATTTCGCTGTAGCTGCCACCCAAAGCGCGGATCGCCATCTCCAACCCCTGATCCTTGTCGAAAACGATGACCCGCGCACCCACTCTGCGGGCCTGCGCCATGAGAAAAGCCGTGCCGAGTGTCTTGCCGGACCCGGTGCGGCCCAGAACAAGCGTGTGCCCGACGCTTGGCTCATCGGTCCGGCGCCCCGCTTCGTGAAAGTTGAACCGGTAGAGGCTGGAGGTCACGGTCGGGAAGGCCGTGATCGTCTTGCCCCATGGGCTGGCCTCGGGTCCGCGCCCCGGCCTTGTCTTGTGAAACGCGGCCAGTTCCGCGAAATTGTGCGACGAAACGATCCCGTCACGGATCCGGTAGGCCCAGTTTCCCGGCGCTTGCGCGAAATAGAGTGCCTTTGCGGCCCAGGATTCCCGGACCAGAACGGCACCGGTCTCTTGCCCCGCCCGCCAGATCTCGGAAGCTGCCTGTTCCAGTTCCTCGGCGCTGTCACAGAAGACCTGCACGGATGCATGGTGTGTCCCAAAGGTCGACCGACCGGATGCCACGGCGTCGGCGGCTTCGATCAATTGCTCTGTCAGGCTGACACCAGCATCCTCGGAGGCACCCCGCTGACGAAAGGTGCGTTGAATGCGCTCAACCATCTCATTGGCGCGCCGCGGCGTGAAAGAGTTGGTGATCGTGATGTCATAGGGCAGCTCCAACGCATCAAGCATGGTTGGCCAGGTGCGACTGGGATAGGATTTTATCCCGAAAATCGCGCCGTATCGTGCGCTGTCGCCGCTTTCCAGCCGCATGGTTTTGCCTTGAAAGCTGACGTCGAAATTGCTCATCGTGTCAGCCAACAGTTGCCCGGGGGCCGCGATGATTTTGCCGTAGCTCTGTCCGTGAACTGCGGCCAACACTGCAAGCCAGTCCCCGCTCGAGACTGTCAGGCGCGCTGCACCTGCGTCGGAATACATCGCCATGAGCAGCGTCATGGCCTCTTCCAGGGCAACAATTCGCGTATCGATGTCTTTCTGGAAATCGCGGCCGCCGCCAAGGGCGCCCAGAACCTTCGAGAAGGCCTGCGGCATCGACGGACGCATCAATACTGTCAGCATCAAGGTGCGGGCTTTCAGGTCACGTGCGCGCAGGCTTCTCTGCCACGCCGCGTCTACCGCATTTGCAAAAGTCATACCGTCAGGCGCAGCAAGGTCCGCGACATCCGGGCGTGATACCTTGTTGATGTGGAAACCGAAACGCTCGCCCAACTGACTGACGATCCGGGCAAAGCCTTCACTGATCTCATCGATCCGGGCGTCATCGCTGGTGAAGCTGTCGATCCCGCCAAGCGTGACCGACGCCATTAGATCACCCTGCCGCGTCAGGATGACATTGTCTCGCACCGCAGCAATGTAAGGTAGGTGCCGCCCAAGACGCTCGGCTTTCAAAACCTTGTCCCCAAGTGCATCCCGAACAGCGCTGCTGGCAATTAACCCCCGAAACTCACGCGACATAGAGATCGCCCCCATTACAGGATCGCACACTCGTTCGCGGGGTGCGCGACATCACCACGTTCAAAATCTGAAACAGATGTGGATTGCGGTCTGCGACCAGCCAAAGCGGTGGGTAGCCCGCGAGGAAAACCAGCAGGAACCGCATGTCGTCAACCAGAATGAAAGGGATCACGGATGCGAAGACCAGCGCCACAAAATATCCGATCGGGAGACCGAATATCCGTGGCGGCTTGGTCAGCCCCAGAAAGAGTGGTGTGTCGCGCATGGAGGTCTCTGCGGTCGGTCAGATCAAGGAGCCGCAAAGCCGTCGATGATGGTCTCGGCCGAAAAGATCAGCACCACGCCGACAAACACGGCGACGAAGATCGGCCAGTTGAGGCGCCCGAAAAACATCATGACACCGGATCCCACGAGAGCGAGCACACCGAGGCCACGACCGATCGGACCCGTTACCGCGTCGATGATGTTGTCGATCATGTCAGAGACCGGGCTAAGGTCCTGTGCGAGCGCCGGGGCTGCGGCCACTATCAGCAACGCGGCCAATGCCGCCCGGGTATAGTCGATGCGTTTCATATCTGGTCTCCGATGGATTGGGCATAGACGGCCATGACCTTGCGGACATGGCCTTGGGTTTCGCGGTAGGGGGGAATCCCGCCATGGCGCGCCACGGCTTCGGGGCCGGCGTTGTAGGCCGCGAGCGCAAGCTGCGGCGTGCCAAAACGATCAAGTTGTGTCAGCAAGTAGCGGGCGGATCCATGCAGGTTTTGCTCAGGATCATGCGGATCGACGCCAAGCACGCGTGCAGTGTCCGGCATCAACTGCCCAAGCCCGATTGCGCCGACATGCGACCGCGCGCTTGGATCAAATGCGCTTTCGATAGCGATGTTGGCGCGAAAGAATGCGAGCCAGTCGCGAGAGGACATCCCGGCCCTGCGCAGGGCCGGGTGGTCCGCGTAGACCGAACCCACATCAAGGATCATAGTCTCGACCGCAGGGCGGCCCGATGGGACCCGAGGCGGAGAAAGGCGTGGTGAGTCAAGAGGGACGACCTCAGACCGTGCGACAATGTCGCCTTGCTCGGGTTGGGGTCTTGCAAAGTCGAGAACGCTACTGGTCAGTCGACCAACACGGTCTGGAGCATCGAGATCGATAACGGATTGTGCATAAGTGGAAGGGCCTGAAAGCCCCCAGAGAACGAGGCTAGCCGCTGGTAGGATACCTTGTCGTCTCAAACTCCCACGTGCCTCTCTCACCTTCTCGGAGAGGGCAGCTGAATACCTTTGCGTCGAGCTCCAGGCAGAAGCTCATGAGCCCTGCTGCGGTCTTGAAGACGCGTGGTTTCAGATCCCGGTTGGTCACATAGACCGACCGGTGCACACCGCCTTGACCGTCATTGGAGCAGACGAAAACCGTCCAGCCACCCCTATGCGTGTTGCCGCCCTTTTCCGGGGCTTCAACGCATTCCACCTCGATCCATGCCCCACCCTCGATCGCCTCTTGCATGTGCGATGTTAGGATCACGGGGTATTTTGTTCCTGCCATTTTGCCTCCGAAGGAAAGAAGTTCCTACGGAAGTAACCTGCTATTGCACCGCTTCAAACAGTGCATGTCACAAGATATGCGGCGACGTAGCGGAAAACCCTTTAGATGGTCAATAGATATCTTTTGATTGATTAAGATATTTTTTCGGTGATAGGTCCGGCACACGATTCGCCCCCAGATTGTCGGGAGACCACCAGATGTCGCGGTTGCTGGCATGTAGCACATTCATCGCCCTAGCGATCCCAGCAAATGCCGAGACGCTGGCGATGGACTGCGTGTTGCCGTTGCGGCCGGAGCTGGCGGCCTCGCCTGCGCTCCTGAACGAGTACGGCGACGACATCAGAGCCGAGTTCAACACCTACTTCGATGAGGCACAAACCTATCTGAATTGCCTCGCCGCAGCATCAGCTTCCGCGCAGGCCGAAGTCCGTCTTGTGCTTGACGCTTACCAGGAGAT
>JBOEGS010000024.1:0-836 GCA_050633545.1 Paracoccaceae bacterium | reverse complement strand
CGAAAAAAGCTCTTGCGGGTTTTGTTGAGTAACACTAGAACCCCCTTCACCGGCAGCGACGATACGCAGCACGGGGCGCCAGACGGTGCGGACGGGACGGTCACTTAGGTGGCTGGAGTGGACGGATCGGACGGTGAAACTACTTGAGGGAATTGAGGCGGGTTGCGCTAGTAAGTTTAGCGCTTCCGGTTGATTTTGTCTCTGGGTCTTTGGATCCGCGCTCTTTGACATTGATATACACTGAAGAGATATGTGGGCGGTTTGGTTCATTTCGATGGATCAACCTTCGCATATCGCGTCTCTAGGCTTCGGCCGATGATGAGATGTCAGCTTCACTGTTTGGCGGCTTTTTGTTATCTTTGATAACTTCAAGCACAACCAAACGGTAAGATGTCCCGTTTGAACAACGGGACGATGTGCAGAGGTTCGAACGTCAAGGTTAAGCTAGTGATAGCTTTTCAACTTGAGAGTTTGATCCTGGCTCAGAACGAACGCTGGCGGCAGGCCTAACACATGCAAGTCGAGCGCTCTCTTCGGAGGGAGCGGCGGACGGGTTAGTAACGCGTGGGAACGTACCCAGATCTAAGGAATAGCCACTGGAAACGGTGAGTAATACCTTATACGCCCTTCGGGGGAAAGATTTATCGGATTTGGATCGGCCCGCGTTAGATTAGATAGTTGGTGGGGTAATGGCCTACCAAGTCTACGATCTTTAGCTGGTTTTAGAGGATGATCAGCAACACTGGGACTGAGACACGGCCCAGACTCCTACGGGAGGCAGCAGTGGGGAATCTTAGACAATGGGCGCAAGCCTGATCTAGCCATGCCGCGTGTGT
>JBOEGS010000023.1:0-11658 GCA_050633545.1 Paracoccaceae bacterium | reverse complement strand
CGGTATCCCGAAACGGGTTCATGCCATCGGCGCAGGCGAAGGAGGGGTCGGCCTGCTCGGTCGTGACGCTGCGGGTGGTTGTGCCATCGATGCCGTTCGAGCGCAGATGCACGCCGTTGCCGACGATGAGGATCAGGGCCGGCCTGTCCACGGGCCCGTTCCAGTTGGGCAGGAAGGTTTTGCAGGCGCGCGCATGCGCAATCTGCGCCGCAACTGCGGAGGCAGAGAACTTGAGAATAGCCATGGGGATGTCTTTCCGTTGGGTGTGGAAGGGTCGACCCGCGCGGGTGCAAGATCCACGCGCGGGTCGTGTGATGGCTCAGGCCGCTTGCGCGACCTCGCTGTCAGGCTCGGCGGTTTCCGCAGCGGGCGCCGTCTCGTCACAGACGACACCGGCGGTCTGCATCATCGGCGGGCACCAGGCGGCCACGGCGGCACGCTGTGCGTCCGTGAGCGTGGCGAAGGGCTCGGCGAAGAGCTTGTCACAAAAGGCGACGATCTCCTTCTTGCTCGACGAGGCCAGCGTCACCGCCTCCTGGGCGAGACCCAGATCCTCGCCGAGGATCTTCAGGAGCCAAGCCTTCTTGAAGCGGTTGAAGAGCGCCGCATTCGGCGTCCAGTGGGAGCGGATGTCGGGCATGATCTCGATCTCGAAGTCATGCATCAGGCTGTCACGCTGCCGGTCCCGCGCGAAACAGGACTGCGTCGTGCTGGCGGTCGCATAGGCCACGAGCTTGGCCTTCTCGCCGGCGTCCAGCGCCCGAAACGCCGCGAACTGATCGGCAGGGGACCGGGTGTCATCGAGCCAGGAGAGGTCCAGCGCATCATGCGCCGCCGCCACCTGCTCGAGCGAGGTTGCGTCGATCTCGTCCATCTTGGCATGGCTGCGGTATTCCTTGCGGGCCTCGACCTTGATCGCCTGAGTGACGCTCATGCCGGTGCCCAGAACGTCACTGACCAGCTTGAAGAGCGTCAGATCGAGCGTGGTCTCGGGGTGCAGCGCCATCGCGGCGCCAAGGGCCATTGCCCGCTCGGTCTTGAGATCCTCGGCCAGCGAGGCCGGGTAGTTGATCTCGCCGGCGTCCGGAGTCTCCTCACCGGTCAGGGTACTCGAGGCGCCGCGCTTGCCCTCGTCTTTCACGGTGTCCTCCGGGCGCACAAGGCCCACATGAAGCATCACCTTCCCACTCGACCAGGACGCGATCACGCCGGCGCGGGCGAGGTCCTCGGCGCTATAGGCCTCTTGCAGGTCGCGAGCTTCCTCCTCCAGCGTGTCCACACGGTCGTAGAGGGCGTTGTATGCGTCGTCCTCAAGCCCTTCATCCTCCATCTCGAGCTGGAGTTGCTCGAGCGCGGCGGTGATCTCGTCGATGCGCTTCTGGGCAGCCTCATCCGGCTCGATTGGGCCGGGATAGACGCGGCCATAGTCCGCCATGGTCGCGTAATCATAGCGGACCATCGCATCGGCCCAGGCAAAGCCAAGTTTTGCGCAGGCCTCCTCAGCGGCAGCCCCAAGTTTCTCGAGCAGGATGGTCTCGACCAGCGCCGCATCCTCGAGCACCGAATGCTCTTCCAGAAGGTCAGCTGCGACAGCGCCGCCCCTCGCCTCGTAGTCTTCACGCACGAAGGCCCCGATATCGTCGCTGACCTGCACGCCGCGGGACTTGAGCGCCTGACGGACAGTATAGGCCTGCAGATAGCTGTCTTCTTTGGTGAGTGCCTCGAAGACCTCGCGCTGCACCTCCTGGCTCGGATGCTCCGCAAAGGCCTTCATCGTGTCGAGCGTGATCGTCTTGGCCCGGGCAGCCGCGCGGATGTCGGGGTGAATCAGGCCATAGCGCAACCGACCCTTCACGGCGGCGACGGTCGTGCCGAATGTCTTCGCGATGGTCCCAGGCGTCTGGCCGTCGACCTCCATCATCCGCGCGAAGGCCTCGAACTCGTCGATGGCATTCATCGGCGCTTGCGTGATGTTCTCGGCGAGCGACAGCGCCGTGGTGACGTCACAATCATCCGGCACGAGGCGGCAATCGACCTTGGTCTTCGTGGTGAACCCCTTTGCGGCCTTGTCCGAGATCAGCTCCTTCAGCGCGGCGTGACGACGCCCACCCGCCAGCACGGCGTATTTGCCGTCGAGCTTCTGGACCAGCAGCGGTTGGAGCAGTCCCAGCATGGCGATGCTGGCTTTCAGGTGTGCGATGTTCTCGGGGTCGTAGGTTTCCGGCGAATTGCTGCGCACATTGGCGGGATGCGGGACCAGATCGCCGATGGCGACGGAGACGGGTTTGAAGCTTGCGGTCATGGGATATCCTTCTCGATGGATTTGGAGCGGCCCGCGCGTTCATGCGCGTGACCAATCCCCGGCTTCGGGGATCACCACGACAAAAGGCCCGCTTTGCCTTTTTGGGGGCAGCGGGCCTTCATCGTCTGAGATGTCAGGGGGAGGCGTCCCCTGCCCTTCTACCAGTCGCGCGCCAGCATGATGGTCAAAACGCGCATGGTGGTGGCAGGATTGTCCGGGGTCTCAGCCCCGTAGCGGAAGTCCGAGTCTGCTTCATAGAGATCAATCTTCCAGAACACGGTCTCTCCCCGGATCTCGACCGCCCCGAAATCGTGCCAGCCCTCGGGATCATTCTCAGGCTCGAACGTGGCAAACTCACCGGTGGCCTTCACCGCCTCGGCCATGAAGCCGTCACCGGCCTCCATAAGCGCGCGGGTGACATGCATTCGGCCCTGGATGGGCTGCGCGAGCGGTACTCCAAGGCATGCGAGCCTGCGAAACGCGTCGTTCTGCGCCGCGATCACACTCGGATCAGGGCGGTCTGTTTGGGGTTGTGCGGTCATGGACATGGGGTTCTCCTTTGAGAAGTTGAAACACCCAATCCGAAGCTCACTTTTCCTTTTCCGCACGGCGGATGAATCGAGGCCGAAGGCGCCCTATCCGAACAGCCCCTTGGGTCTGTAATTCGGGTTGGGGATGGTTTCGATCCAGCCGCCCTGTTCCTTGATGGTCTCGAGCGCTGCCGAGAGTGGATAGGCGCCCTCGGATGGGCTCCACCAATAGGCACCGCGTTTGAAGGTGATGATCTTGCGGCGGCCATCTTCGAAGCAGGCCACCCGCAGCGTCTTGGGCTCCTTGCGTGACATGGGCTTCTCCGTTCTCCCTGTGGTCAGGCGGCCTCGGCGCTGCGCCCTGCCCTTCCCGCCTCCGACCGTGCGATCAGGTAGTCGCAGGCGCGCTGCGCGTCCGCGGCGTGCTTGAAGATGGCGCCCTTGTCCGAGCGCAGAACGCGCAGCCAATTGTAGAGATACGCCGCGTTCATCTCGAGCGTATGGGCGGTAAAGCCGAGCGTCTGGCCAAGGAACACCGAGGTCAGCTCGGCGACGATCTCTTCGCGGGCATAGGCCGTGTTGCCGAAACGTGACAGACCGTAGTCGCGGTTCAGTCGATGGCGCGCCTTGGTGGCATGGGCGAGCTCATGCGCCCAGACCCCGTAGAAATTCCGCGGGTTCTCGAAACGCGCGATCGACGGCATGAACACCTTGTCCACGGGCGGCAGGTAGTATGCTTCCGTCCCCGTGAAGACGGTCGTGATGTCGATGGCGTCGAAAAACACCTGCATATGCGGGATGGGTTCGGAGGGTGGATGTTCAGGCACTGGCTCCGGGTCGGGGTAGAAACTGTCGGGCAGACCCTCGATCTGGCAAGCGTTGAACACGCGGTAGGATTTCTGGAAGCGGAAGATACGGGCTTCCTCGGAGTGATCATCGCCGTCGCTGCGGTCGTCCTCGCCGCCGGCGTCTTTCCGGCTTTGACCGTAGTAGACTACGACAGAGGACTTCTCGCCCTTGCGCACCTTCGCGTCCAACGCATTGGCCTGCGGCAGCGTCATCCAGAAGGGCGAGCTATGGCCCGCCATGACGGTGCGCATGGTCAGCAGGAAGTTGTTGACCCCCTGGTAGGGTTCCCCGCCCACGCGCAGGGGGCGAGAACTGCCACCTGCGGTCCAGGGCTTGCGCCACGGCAGGACGCCGCGCTCGATGATGCGGATGATTTCGTTTGTGATGACCTCGGAGGCATCGAATTTGGGCGTGGGGGATCGGGCCATGGCTGGCCTCCTTTCGAATGTTTGTGAGAGGGAGTGGTGATCAGATTGACTGACGGGGCCGCGGATCGTTGACGATCCTCGCGCCGAGCCGCTCGACCGTGTCGATGTAGGTGGTCAGCGAGACGCACCTGCCGGCACCTGAAAGGTCAGGATCGACAGATCTGTCCCGCGCCACCCGCGGCAAGTTCGCGAATGCGATAACATCGGTGACGGGTCGGATATCGATGAACGGGGTCCCTCGTGCGACCGCAAGAGCGGCCAAGGGAAAGCGTTCGATCGGCGCGAAAGTCGACACTGTGGTCCAGCCGAGATGAAGGAACGTCCCACCCTCCCCGCAGATCACATGCGCGTTTGGCAATAATGCCGCCTGCCTGAGGTAGCCAAGATCGCGCAGGACGGTCTCGCGCTCGAGTTGCCGCGATAGCGCCGTCTGGCCAGTTCTGCGCAGCTCTCTATGCCGCCACCAGGAGGCGGCGGTTGTGCGGAGCACGCGCAAGACACCTGTTTCCATTAGAATGCCCTTCATTAGGAAAGACAGACCGGAATCCGGTCCGGACCCATCCGAGGGACCCCAAAGGCCCTCATCCGTCAGTCACAAAACCCGAAGGACACTTTTACTTTTCGTGGACCAAACCCATGAAACACCCAACCGCCACCGAACTGTACTGGTACGACGGGATCAGAACTTCCACAGGGCCCATCGGCTAGACCTGTGGCGGTTCCTTCTTCACGAGATAGCCCAGACCGCTCAATCGGCCCGCAACTGCCAACTTCTTCGTAAAGCGTGCTGATGCTTTGGCTTCCCGTCGATGTAGCGGATCGGCACCCTGGAAAGGGAAATCATGTCGATGAAGGCTGTTATGGGCATGATTTCTCATCGCGAATACCAAAAAACGCAATAACCTATTGTTATTAAATCATTTTCCTCCATCTGACGGATCAGATCATTCCGCAGCCAACATCAATGCACTCTTTTGAAGAGTTCGGGTGTCATGAAATCAAGAGATTGAGTTGCAACCGCTGTTCTGCGATGTCCTCGTCGTCCACTACGACCAAATCAGCGGAACGCGGGACCGCTGGCAACCAGCTGCTGCGCTTGAGGAACCGATTGCCTCGTTGGCCATGTCGCCATTATCGAAGTGACTGAGAAGTTACCGGCTCCCCCTTCCCCGCGCGCGGGAATTCGAGGATCGAGCCCTTGGTCAAACGGTTTTGGCAACCATCGATCGTCTGCTCCTTGTGCGCTACGGCCCGTAGCCACGATATCATGCAACAGACATCCACAACCTACCTCTCAGGCATTAGCACCGATGAAGGCCAAGCGAATATCCGAGGCCAAGACCCAAATCGCCGTCAGCAGGCGCCGGATAGCGTAGAGCCAATTGTTGAGGGTATTCATCATCAGATCTCAGACATCGAAAAGGGCAGGGGCCGCGGAGGCGCGCAACTGCTAGGTTGGCTGCAGCGCAACGCTCTGTATGTTCTTGGCTAGCCGCCTTTGCGCTACTAGCAGCGATGGTCACCAGCTGAGGTTTTACCATGATGATCGGGATTCCCTCGTCATCAGAGCTTCGCCGGGACGAAGGCGAAAGCCACTTTCACGATCTCAAATACCGCCACACCTCAACCCCCTAACTTTTCTCTCTCGAACACCGTTTGTGTGCCGAGAGCCTACTTAACAGCTGTTAAGTTATGCCATGCCAGCCGCACGAGATCGGAGTTTAACAGCTGTTAAGCCGCGTTCCGCCGGCCAATCAATGCCATGACCATTGGGCCACAGGAAAACTCGCCTGCCGCAGCTTTGGCAGTCAGAGCTCGCAAGTATCCACCAGGCGATCTTATGTCGGCGAAGCGTTCCAGCATGGCAGCAACGACGATCGACGCTTGCTCCGGACCCATGAACCGCTGTGCTTCTTCCCATGCAGACGCACTGATTCCCATGGCTGGCCGCACATGGCACGCCGCATCGAAGAGCTGATGCCAATGCCGGATCTCACCTTGGTAGAAGGTTTTAAGCGAGGGACATGCCGCGATCACTAGGTGCAGCGGGATCTTTGGCAGGTGTCTTGTGTCCTGTTCATCGACGTCAGCCACAGCCTCATCCGTGTCCACATCTGGCACACCCGCCGCCGCCCCGCTTTTTTCTAAAGCAGGTTCAAGATCTATAGATTCTTTATTTGAATTATGATGGTGATGCTCAGAATGGGCATCATTGGTGTTCATTTCTTCTGTTTCAGGGCCATCAATGATGTTGCGTGCCTGGTCAAGGAGAGCTTCAAGGTCGGCTCGATAGGCCGCGAGGTCCTCAATTGAAAGCTTGCGGCGAAGCGCGCGGGCTGTGAGTGCAGCCTTGTCGCGAAGCTGATCCCAGAAGTCTAGGCCGGGCTGTATCTCGTCTCCGAACTCGGCGAGGGCCGCGAGGTCGCGTCGCATGAGGCTTACGACCTCTCTCAGGCGCCTGACGCGCTCCTCAGCCTCACGTACGGCCTCTGCGGCCCGTGCTATCTCCTCGGACTGACAGTAGAGCGGGGAAAGATCGAAGCCAAAGGCAACGCGATCTTCGCCGTGCTTGCGGACGTAACGCTTCCCGTTGGGGCTATCGCGCCGCTGGAGCAAGCCAGCCTCGACAAGACGCGCGAGGTGACGACGCATCGTGGAGCAGGGCATACCATTCAGGCGCTCACAGATCGCCTTGTTCGAGGGGAAGACGACCATCTCGGCGTTCCCGCCAAGCGCATCGTCCGGAAAGAAGCTGAGGAGCCCCTGCAAAACCGTCAGATCACGTTCCGAGACCCCAAAGGCCGCTTGCGCCTTGGAGAGCTCGCGCAGGAGTTCCCACTTGTTAACGGGTCTGGCTGGAACAGATGCCTCGGGTCGCTCAATGACGCGCAAATGGGCGTGCGAAATCGGCCGCATAAACGGCGAGATTGGTGTGTACTCCATGAAAATGTCCACGAAGACAAAAATTCTAGGGCCCGCGAATCGCTTTGCGCTTGCGGGGTAGGGGCCAGAACGCTACATTCAGAAGTGCGAAAACTGAGATTTTGTAGCGGGCTGATCCCGGTGCGAAACCTTACAAAGGTCTCGTGAAGCTAGCTTCTCGGGGCCTTTTTCTTTTTGCCTGTATCGTGCCTCCTTCTTGTTGGTTGCTCTTCCTCAGTCTCCTGAACGCTTCCAGCGCTCATGAAGCTCGGTAATCAGCTTTGGGGCGTTGCCCTCCAACCAGCTGATAAAATCAGGTTCATCCGTAGTTAGATCAAGTTTGAGCTGCTTGCCTTGGCGGCCGGTCTTGACCGTCGCAGCTCCAACACCGGGGATCGCCAAAGCAGGCACACCCTTTCTAGACGGGCTTGCTTTCTTCTCTGCTCTCTTCGCAGCTGCCAGAACTGCGAGAAACGCACGCTCAGAAACCTCATCGACCGAGCCGGAACTTTCGGACTTGGCTGCATGAGCTACGGCTTGCAGTTGGTCTCGATCACCGTCGTAGGCACCCAAAGCCTTTTTGAGCTCTTCCCATCTCGGGCGACCAATCCCGGGAGCCGCACCAATTGCCTGGATGAGTTCCTCGCCGACCGTCCGAACGACACTCAAGAGTTGTGAAACCCCAGCTTCGTGGAGGTTAAGGACTTCGGCGACACCTCGATTGGTGCGCTCAGCCCCTTCCAAATGATCACCGTCCAGAAGTGCCGTCGCAACGAGCGCACGCTCAATAAAGCTAAGATCACGACGCTCTTGGTTCTCGAGAAGCTGATCTCGAAGCGCTTGATCACCTTCAACCTCTGTGACGATGGCTCGAACTTTGATACCGAGTTCGCGACATGCTTCCAAGCGTCTGCGGCCATAGATCAGGTTGTAGCGATCGCCTTCCAGTGGGCGGACCAAGACAGGCACACGCTGACCGTTCTTGGAAATAGAGTTCTTCAGGCCTGTCACGTAGCAGTTAACGCCAAGACTTCGGTCCCAATGATTTCAGCGTGATGGCCGTGCACTTAATTACGAGACTTAGCACTTAATCTTAAGACTAGGCTTGAAATCTGGCAGTTAATTTGAGACTGTGACTCCTGACCTTAAACGGGTTTGAATTGCCATGTCGGATCCCCTTCCAGAAGAAATTGATGATGCGCTCTGGCAAGAGGCCTGCCGCCGGGCGGATGCAATTCGCAAGGTCCTCAAGGGTGGAGACGAGCAGACATCGGCGGCTGAAATTACCGACCTTTCGAAGGAACTAGGCCTCAGCCGGGCCTCAGTCTTCCGACTGCTCAGGCTGTTTCGGGAAAGCGGGACGGTCTTGTCGCTGGTGGACCGCAAGCCTGGTCGGCGAACCGGCCATCGTGCTCTGGATGCAGAGCGTGAGAAGGTCATCAGTACCGCGATCAAGACGTATTATCTGAAGCCCACCCGGCCATCGGTTGCGCAACTTGTGCGGGACATCGAAACCGACTGCCGAGTTGCAGGGTTGAAACCGCCGCACCGGCGGACAATCGAGGCGCGTCTTCAAGACGTCGATTTGCGCAAACGTGCCAGGCGGCGTGGCGAACACAAGATTGAGAAGGCGGCGACAGCTGTACCTGGAACTCTGACGGCGTCGCGTCCCCTCGAGATCGTGCAGATCGATCATACGAAAGCCGACATCTTTGTCGTCGATGAGGAGACGCGCGAAACGATTGGTCGCCCTTGTCTGACGCTTGCCATGGATGTCTTCACCCGAATGGTGACGGGATTCCACCTCTCCATGGATCCGCCATCGCGGCTCTCGACCAGCCTGTGTCTGTTGCACTCGGTCTATGACAAGACAGCCTGGTTGAAAGAACGCGAGATCGACGAGCCCTGGCCCGTGGCTGGCCTGCCTGCAAGAATACATGTCGACAATGGCGCGGATTTCCGAAGCCGTGCCTTCAAGCGCGGATGCGAGAACGCCGGCATTGCCATTGACTGGCGCCCGCCGGGTACGCCGCGTTTCGGCGGACATATTGAGCGATTGATTGGCACACAGATGGGGCGACTGCACCTCCTGCCCGGCACGACATTCAGCAACGAGCAGGACCGTGGGGAATATGATCCCCAGCGACATGCTGCTCTCAGTTTGCGTGAACTCGAGAGGTATATAGCCCTCGACATTGTCGGCTCCTACCATCAGTCGATCCACAGTTCGCTGAGCCGCCCACCCCTGGCAGTGTGGCAGGAACATGAAGGGGACGCTCCCTTTCTTCTGCCGGAGGATAGGCTCCAGTTCTGGGTCAACTTTCTGCCAGATCAGGAGCGAACCTTGAGGCCAACCGGCATACATCTCTTTGACCTGCGTTATTGGTCTGCCGCACTCAGTGCCGATGTCGGTCGGACCAATCGGCGGCTGCTGGTCAAATACGATCCCCGCGACATGTCGCGCGTCTTCGTTCGCCGGCCTTCTGGTCGTTTTGTCGAAGCGCGCTACGCGGACCTGACGCTGGCGCCTATCTCCCTGCATGAAGCCCTGACCGCGCGCCGCACACTAAAGGAACAAGGGCGAAAGGAAATCAATGCCCGCGCAATCGTCCGGACCGCCCTTGAGCAACGCAAGCTGATCGCAGACGCAGTCGCCAAGACGAATGCTGCGCGTCGGGGAAAAAAGGCGGCGAGACCGGCTACGGACGACAGGGAAATGGGCACGCTCCGCGGTATCGACTCCAGCAAACCGGTGCCTTTTGTTGAGGACGAATAGATGAGCTGGAGCGATTATGAACAATACGATTCCCCACCTGACCGCCGATGCGGCGGCCCTGCTTTCTGAAACAAGTACAGGGCGCATACGCGCCATCCGGTCACGTCGCTGGGTTCTTTACCCACGTGCCAAGCAAGCCCTCGACCGTCTCGAGACGCTCCTTGAACATCCGAAGGGAACGCGGATGCCATCGGTCGCGATCTATGGCGACAGTGGGATGGGCAAGACCATGATCATGAAACAGTTCCGCGAACAGCACCCGCCCAGCTTTGATCGCATGACCGGGGTCCTGAAGACACCGGTCCTGGCCATGGAAATGGTCAGCCGCCCGGGTGAACGTCGGTTCTACGGCGAGCTGCTCACCCAGCTTGGCGCGCCTCAGGCGCCGCGGGCCGATATTGCCCAGATGGAACAAGCAGCCTTGCGGATCATGGGCGCAATCGGTCTGCAGGTTCTGGTGATCGACGAAGTCCACAACATTCTTGCAGGAACCTATCGCGAGCAACGCATTGTCCTGAACACGCTGCGCTTCCTGAGCAATCGTCTTCATATCTCTCTTGTCTGTTTTGGCGTGAACGAAGCCAGAGAGGCCATTGGTGGCGACGTTCAGCTCGCACGCCGGTTCGAGCAGTTGACCTTGAGCCGTTGGGCCGCCAATGAACAGTTCGA
This sequence comes from Paracoccaceae bacterium, assembly GCA_050633545.1. GTDB lineage: Bacteria > Pseudomonadota > Alphaproteobacteria > Rhodobacterales > Rhodobacteraceae > Litorivita. Next base: position 1,182 of record JBOEGS010000023.1, on the reverse strand, counting down.
AACCCTAGTCGCATCGATCCTGCGCAATACCCCGCTGCGTCAACCGTCGGTTCTGACACCGAAGGCGCTGCGCCGCATTCTGCAGATCACCGACGGCATTACCGCCAATATCTTCCACATGTTGGGCAGCCTCGCGATCGAGGCCATCGAGAGCGGAAGCGAGAGGATCACCGATGATGCCGTCGCAGACTGGGTGCCGGTCTTCGATACCGAGGCTGCCTTCGCATGAGCTGCCGGCTGCCCGTCACCTTGCCCCCTGCCCCGGATGAACTTCTGTCATCCTGGATCAGCCGTCACGCGGCTTTCTACGGGGTCACACCCCTGACCATGCTGCACCATTGCCTGCCCGAGGCCAGCTCACTCCGGGAAGTCGACATGCACATGAGAAAAGATCAGGCCCACCGGATCGAAAACATGTTCAGGACGGATTCAAAAACCGTACGAGCCATGACCTTCGAAAAGGCCACGAAACCCATGTACCGGTTTATAGCCAAAGCCCCGACACAGAGCTGCGCGAAATGTACCTCGCTCGGACCCGTTCCGATCCGGCGAAGCCAGCTTCAGGGATGGCGGATCACTTGCCCGATCTGCGGGGGCTGGCTCCAAAGCGAAACCAGTACTGACCACAGCGAAGAACTTGCGCCATATCGCGACGCAGCCCTTCGAGGTGAGAAATTGCTTCATGACGAAGCCGAAAGTGGCATCCCAAGCTGGGGCTCACCGATGGAGCTCGCACAGCTGATGTTGATCCGGCGGATATCCTGGCCGCTCCCGCGTGAAGACGATCTTTGGCGGTATCGGGTTCTCGGGGTCCTCATTCCCGAATTCGATGCCATTCTTAGCACGCTGACGTCATTCCACCATTCGCCCAAACATCCGATCCTGCCGCTCCATGTTCGCCCCGCCCTCCTGGCAGGCGTCGCCATCGTTCACCGCTCGGGACCTGAAATGCTCAGGATGCTTCAACGGCACACCTTCGGGCCAACCAGGGACAAGTTCATCCAGGCAACCGATCACTTGGTGTCTCCGGCGATCGAATGGGGACCGCCGCAACAGATGCAGTTGATTTGAAGAATGAGAACATGAGTCTCATCATTAAGTGCCAAAATTTTGCAAAACGGCCGCAGTCTTACAGCTGTCTCTTATACACATCTGACGCTGCCGACGATCTTACGCGTGTAG
>JBOEGS010000022.1:1370-7016 GCA_050633545.1 Paracoccaceae bacterium | reverse complement strand
CGCGCGCAGATCGGCACGGAGGTCGACCACCAACCACTGCGAAGCTCAGCGCTGGCGCGCATTAGGCGCGAGACGTTTCATGGCAGCGATGCCAGCGGCGCGTGGGACTGGCGCATGGCCTACGATCTGATGCAGGCGGCGGCTGTGCAGGCGCTGCTACGTGGCGACAACAGTGAGGATGATTACTCCGCCGCAAAACTCCTTGCGTCACGTCTCCTGACGGAAACGCGCCGGTCAGAGCAACAGATCCGGCTGCAGCAGTTTTCCACGCCGTTGCCTTTCGCGGCAATGGCCGTGCGGGCGGCAGCCATTCGCAAGGGCGAGACCGTTCTGGAACCCTCGGCTGGCACCGGCGCCTTGGCCGCTTTCGCCGCCCGGGCCGGTGCCACGCTTTTGCTCAATGAAATAGACCCCTTTCGCCAGAGCCTATTGCGCGCGGTCTTTGGCGGCGATGTGACGGGCCATGACGGTGAGCATATTGACGATCTGCTGCAGACGCCGGTTCTGCCCGACGTCGTGGTGATGAATCCGCCCTTCGCTTCCTCGGTCGATCGCTCGCGAGACAAGCACATCGCCGCCAAGCATCTCATTGCGGCAGCGAAGCGTCTCGCGCCCGGTGGGCGGCTGGTGGCGATCATGCCGCCAGGATTCACGCCCGAACGCGATACCGCGCATTGGTCCCGCGCCTGCGGTCTCCTGACGCCGCGCTTGGCGCTGACGATGCCGGGGCAGGTCTACCGCAAGCTCGGGACCTCTGTCGAAACTCAGCTGATAGTCTTCGAAAAGGTGCAGGAGGACGGCGAGATGATCCGCGCCAGTGTCCGGGACTTGGATGAAGCCCTTCCTTTTATCGACGCCGTGGCCGCGACCCGGCTCGAGATACGCCCCGGCCAATGGGCTGAAGCAATCCCTCATGCTCGAGCAACCGTTCCATCATCTGCCCCGCGCAAGACCGTCGCTGCGCCTGTCGCCGCCTCCAAACCACGGGCCAATGCCGTCCGCCCGCTCTGCTTCACAAGCTTCGATGTCCCGCGCGACAACACCCCCGTCTCGGACATCTATGCGCGCTACCGCCCGCAACGAATCGAGATTGCAGGCACGCAGGAACATCCCACGCCGTTGGTCGAGAGCATCGCCATGGCCTCTGTCGCGCCACCCGTGCCTTCGGGTGGCGCCAGTGCGGAATTGCGCCTGCCCGCGCGACTAATCGAGGAGGGGCACCTCTCGGAGGCGCAGCTCGAGACCATCATCATGGCGCATGATGCCCATGGGCGCGACCTGCCGGGGCGTTTTACGATCGATGACGACCAGACCAAGCTGACGCGCTCCGATGATGACCCGGAGGCCCGAGCCTATCGCCTTGGCTACTTTCTCGGGGACGGCACCGGCTGCGGCAAGGGCCGCGAATGCGCGGGGCTCATTCTCGTGAACTGGCTGGCCGGGCGCAGGAAGGCCATCTGGGTCTCCAAATCCGCCACGCTCATCGAGGATGCCATTCGCGACTGGACCGATCTTGGCGGGTCGCCCGCCGACATCCAGCCGCTTTCCAAATGGAAACCGGACCAGCCCATCACCGTGACCTGTGGCATCCTTTTTGTCACCTACGCCACGCTGCGTTCGGCGGGCAAATGCGGCACCACGCGACTGAGCCAGATCCTCGCCTGGATGGGCGAAGACTTTGAAGGCGTCCTCGCTTTTGATGAGGCCCATGCGATGCAGAACGCTGCCGGGTCAGAGCAGGGCAGGGGGGTCAAACCCTCCCAGCAGGGCCTTGCGGGCCTCCAGCTGCAATTGGCCGCTCCGCGCGCCCGCGTCTTCTATATTTCGGCCACGGGCGCCACGAGCGTCCACAACCTCGCCTATGCCGCACGACTGGGGCTCTGGGGGCAGGGCCCCGAATATCCCTTCCCGAGCCGCGAAGGTTTCGTCTCGGCGATGGAGGCAGGCGGTGTCGCCGCCATGGAGGTGGTCGCGCGCGATCTCAAGACGCTCGGGCTCTACACGGCCCGCGCCCTCAGCTTCGATGGGGTGGAGTATGACGTGCTCGAACACGCGCTCACCCCGGCCCAGATCGAGATCTACGATGCTTATGCGACCGCGTTTCGGACGATCCACCACAATCTCGAGGCCGCGCTGACCGCGACCGGTGTCAACGATGCCTCGGGGGAGACCAATGCCTCGGCCGCACGCGCCTCGGCCAAGTCCCGCTTTGAGAGCACGAAGCAGCGCTTCTTCAACCATCTCCTGATGGGCATGAAAGCCCCGACCATCATCCGTGCCATCGAAGACGACCTGGCAGTGGGCAACGCTTGCGTCATCCAGGTGGTCTCCACAGGCGAAAGCCTTCTGAAACGCCGGCTTGAGACGATGGACCCGGCGGACGAGCTGGTCGAGGGCGCGCTAACGCCGCGCGACTACGTCCTAGGATACCTCGAACAGGCTTTCCCGATCCACGCGCAAAAGCTGGTCGAGATCGACGGCACTATGGTGGCCGAGCCGCTCAGGGACGAGACCGGCGCGCTCGTTGTCTCGCGCGAGGCGCTCGCCCTACGAGATGCGGCCATGATGGAGTTGATGACGCTGGCTCCGATCCCTTCGGCGCTCGATCAGATCCTCTGGGCTTTTGGCGACGAGGCCGTCGCTGAAGTCACGGGTCGGTCCATCCGGCCCCTCAAGGCCGCCGACGGCCATCTCTTTATCGAGAAGCGCAGCCTCAGCAGTAATTCCTCCGAGACCCAAGCCTTCATGGATGGTGAGAAGAATATCCTGATTTTCTCGGACGCGGGTGGGACGGGTCGGTCCTATCATGCGGCGCAAACGGCGAAGAACCAGAAGCGGCGGCGGCACTATCTTCTGGAGCCCGGCTGGCGCGCCGATGCGGCCATCCAGGGGCTGGGTCGCACACATCGCTCGGCCCAGGTCAGCGCACCCTTCTTCCGGGTCTGCACCTCCGATGTGCATGGCGAGAAGCGCTTCACCTCGACGATTGCCAAACGCCTCGACCAGCTGGGGGCCTTGACCAAGGGCCAGCGCGAAACCGGCTCGCAAGGCATGTTCCGCGAGGAGGACAATCTCGAAAGCCCGATCGCGCGGGCGGCATTGCGCGGGTATTTCGCCGATCTTGCCGTCGGGCGAGCCGAGGCGATGAGCTACGAGAGCTTCACCGACTGGACGGCCCTGCGGCTGATCGACAAGGACGGGGTGCTGCTCGAAGAGCTTCCGCCGATCCAGCGGTTTCTGAACCGGGTGCTGGCCCTTCCCATCCACATGCAGAACGCGCTCTTTGTCGAGTTCATGCGCCGGATCGCCGATCAGACCGAGCGGGCGCGGGCCGCAGGCACGCTCGATCTCGGCGTCGAAACCCTGCGAGGCGAAAGGATCGAACAGGTCTCCACCGAAGATCTCTGGACCTGCCCGAAATCCGGCGCCGTGACGCGGATCATCGGGCTCGAGGTCACCGACCCGGTCCGTGTGCTGTCAGCGGATGACGCCCTGTCGCGCAATCCCGACAAGCTCCCCATGGTCAATCGCGCCTCCGGCCGCGCGGCGCTCATCTCGGCGCGGCCCATGCAGATGTATGACGAGGACGTCGTCACGCTGATGCGCAAGGCGGTGCGGCCAAACGGGTCGAGCTACCTGGAGGAGGCGCGGTTCGGGTCTTCTGCCTGGGAAGAGATCAGCAAGCCTGAGTTTGCGCGGCTTTGGGATGCCGAGGCTGCGTCCCTGCCAAAAACCACCACGACCAAGCTCTATCTGCTGACCGGGCTTCTGCTACCGATCTGGAAGGACATCCCGACCACCAATGAGCGCATCTATCGGGTCACGCCGGATGGGGCGACCGCCATGATCGGGCGCACGCTGAGCGAAGAAGGGGCGGCCGCGCTGCGCTCCCGCTTCCTCGTCTCCAACCCGCAAACACCGCAGGAGATGATGACCGTCGCTCTTGGCACTACAGCGCCTGTCGATATTGGCCGGGGTCTGACCCTGACCCGTCGCCGTGTCGCAGGCGAGATGCGCCTCGAGCTGGGCGGTGCGGATCGGGGTATGATCGAAAGCCTCAAAGCGCTTGGCTGTTTCACCGAGATCATCGCCTTCCAGTTGCGGGTGTTCCTCCCGCATGGGGACGGTGTCGACACGGTCAGCATTCTGGCACGGATCGTGGGGCAGGGAACCCCCAGAGCGGCGGACCAAGCCGCCTGAAAAGTCAAAGAGGGCTTTGGGTCGGGCGTCGCGGATCGGGATTTGACCGGTCTGCGCGTTCCTGGTGCGCGGGCAGGCCAATGGCACGCCTGCGCGCGCCCCAAATTCAGACAAGAGGACAGACCCATGACCAATCCCCAGATCGACTATGCCGCAATGGCGGCTCAGTGGCGCGCCGAGCGCGAAACCACCCTGAAAGCAACCCGAGCGGAACTGATCGCGCAATTGCGCGCGCTTGGCATCAACGAGGTCACCGCCGAATACGAAGGCTATGGCGACTCTGGCAATGTCGAGGACGTGAATGTGCAGCCTGCGGAGGTCAAACTGCCGGAAGCGCTTGTCACCGCCGTGGGCGATTTCGCCTGGTCACTCGCCTATCACTATCATCCGGGGTTCGAGAACAACGAGGGCGGCTATGGCACGCTGACCTGGGACATTGCAGCAGACAGCATCACCCTCGATCACGCCGACCGCTATGTCGAATGCTCGCACAGCTATGACGAGGGGCTTTGAGATGGCCCATCCGCTTCATCATGCCGAAAGCTCTGCCCGGAAGTTCGGCGGGGTGCCGTCTGACTATCAGGCCGTCCACGATTGGTTTGACGCCTCGAAAGAACACCTCGCGCTCTTCACGCACCGGGCCTTGCGCCACCATACCCAAGGTCTGTTCGATGCTGAACGTGTCTTCGGTCTGACCCTGACCAATAGCGCAGGTCGGGACATCCCCGTGCGCTGGATCGGCGAGCAGCATGTTCGAGAAGACTGTCAGGGCCGTATCCCGAGTATGGCTGACTGGCTGCGACGAATCCAGCCCGAGCCATGGATGGCCAATGGCCATATCGAGCAGCACGTCAGCGGGGAGCCCTGCGGCGATCCAAGGGTTGCCTGGGCCTCCGAGGTCGCCGCCGGACGAACGGTTCTTGGCCTGAAAGATTGGATGGCGGCGCGCGCGACGCAAGCCACGTAAAGCGCCTGACAGCTCTCGGTCGTTTGCCAAACGAATGCTGCATAGAAGCCCGGTCGGAAGATCGGGCTTCTTGCGGCGTTTACCCACCATTCTTCTTAAGGAGCTTCGCATGACACTCGATGACATCAAGGCGGCCGTCGATGCCGGCCAAACCGTGCACTGGGCCAATACTGGCTACGTTGTCTACAAGGACCGGCTCGGTCAGTACCTCATCACCTATGTGCCGAATGGTAGCTGCATCGGTCTGACCGACCGGGGCGGGCACGGGTTGAACGGGGAAGAGGCGGAGTTCTTCATCGCGCGATCGAAGGACAGCGCGGAAAATCCGGGCAGTCCAACAAGATCAGAAGGGCAGGGGAGGGGCGTTGTACCCGGAGGCGCGGGGGCATTCCCACTCGGACGGCAGCTCTGACCCGTGCGCGGGGCTGAAAGGAAAGCAGGCTTTCTGATTTGTGATCCCTCAAGGGGTCGAGAAAGCA
>JBOEGS010000022.1:0-1268 GCA_050633545.1 Paracoccaceae bacterium | reverse complement strand
GCGCTTTGACATCGCCATCCAGCTCGAGGCACGGGCCAAGATGTCCGAACGCAGCCCGGATTACGACGTGACGGCGATCAACAAGTCGGGCCGCAAGGTCCGCATCGGCACGGCCTGGAACGAAACCGGCACGACCAGCGGCAACCCCTACATCTCCATGCAGATCGATGTCGGCCTTGGTCCCTTCCGGGTCAACGCGGTGCAGACGAAAGAGGCGCGCGCGGCCAAGAGCGGCGAATTCGAGATCATCCCGCTGGTCTCGAACGGCCTGATGAAATCCGGCTCGATCTCGGGCGAGCTCACCGCCATGGACGCCGACAACGCCTTCACCGGCTACATCGCCAACATGATGTTCGATCTGGAGTTCATCCTGATCGAGAACAGCTACAAAACCGAGGAGACCCACCCCGATTACCGGATCGAGGTCAGCTCGCCCCGGGGCACACCGATCCGCGTCGGCTCGGCGTGGATGGCCAAAAGCAGCCGCACGGGCAATGACTACCTGACGCTGCTGATCAACACGCCTTACGGTGACCTGCGCGTCAACGCCGTGCAGAACGAAGAGCAGCGCGGCGGGCAGACCTTCTCGATCATCCCGTTCATCGACAGCGGTGAGCAGCCACAGGACGCAGGCGCAGGGCTGTCGCTGGTCGCGTGACCAACGCGCGAGATTAGACGATCCGCACCGAAAGGGGAGCCGTGGGATCACGGTTCCCCTTTTTCTGTGCTGATAGGGTGTAGATACGCACTTGAGTTTGTTGAGTGCCGAACCGCCCTACTGTGGTTCTCAGGATTATGCGCCGCCGTTGCCTCACGTCTAAAACAACCATCCGCCACAGTCACTCGGTTCCAACTCGGTTCACATCATACAATGAGATTAACAGCGGATTTTAGCGTTGTCGTTGAAGGCTGCGCCTCAACGCACGGTTGCTCTCGTTTGGGTCATCCTCTCCAGGGTGCTTCCCTCCGCCCTTCCATTCGTCCGATGCAAGCCATTCCTCGAAATAGATCAGCCAGAGGTGGGTCCAGGGGATAATGGTGAGGTCCAGACGCTTGCTGGCGTCCCATTGTCCGGTTCCGGGCAGATAGAGACAGAGCCGATCAGGGTCATGGTAGATATGTGGCAGGTCGCGTTCACCGGCGAGCAACCTCAAGTCAGGATCTACAACCCGAACGTCCGGCGTTCCGTCCCTCTCCAGGACAAGGGTGACCTGATACGTCCGAGAAAGCGGCGTAGGTTGTGCGTGAAAATGCCATTCCAACCGGCG
>JBOEGS010000021.1:0-4545 GCA_050633545.1 Paracoccaceae bacterium | reverse complement strand
GGGTCCGGGCCGGGTTCCGGTCTGCCGTTCCGGATGAAGGGCATTCCTATGCAATCAGGTGTCTTGCGCGTGCTCCGCGCAACCGCCGCCTCCTGGTGGCGGCATAGAGAGCTGCGCCGAACTGGCCAGACGGCGCTGGCACAGCGGCTCGAACGCCAGACCGTCCTGCGTGATCTCGGCTATCTGAAGCAGGCGGCGTCATTGCCAAACGCGCATGTGATCTGCGGGGAGGGTGGGACATTCCTCCATCTCGGTTGGACCACCGTTTCGACTCTCGCGCCCATCGAGCGCTTTCCCTTGGCCGCCCTCGCGGTCGCACGAGGAACGCCGTTCATCGATATCCGATCCGTCACCGATGTCACCGCCTTCGCGAACTTGCCGTGCGTGGCGCGGGACGGATCGGTCGACCCTGACCCTTGCGGTCCTGGCAGGTCCGTCTCGCTGACCACCTACATCGACATGGTCGAAGCCCTCGGTGCCAGGATCGCCAACGATCCGCGCCCCCGCCAGTCAACCTGATCACCATTCCCTCTCACCAACACTCGAAAGGAGGCCAGCCATGGCCCGATCCCGCACGCCCAAATTCGATGCCTCCGAGGTCATCACAAACGAAATCATCCGCATCATCGAGCGCGGCGTCCTGCCGTGGCGCAAGCCATGGACCGCAGGTGGCAGCTCTCGCGCTCTGCGCGTGGGCGGAGAACCCTACCAAGGGGTGAACAACTTCCTGCTGACGATGCGGACCGTGATGGCGGGCCACAGCTCTCCCTTCTGGATGACGCTGCCGCAGGCCAATGCCTTGGACGCAAAGGTCCGCAAGGGCGAGAAATCCTCTGTCGTCGTCTATTACGGTCAAAGCCGGAAAGACGCGGGCGGCGATGAGCATGACCGCAGCGACGGGGATGATCACTCCGAGGAAGCCCGCATCTTCCGCTTCCAGAAGTCCTACCGCGTGTTCAATGCCTGCCAGATCGATGGCCTGCCCGATAGCTTCTTCCCCGACCCGGAGCCCGCGCCCGAGCATCCGCCGTCCGAGCCCATCCCGCACATGCAGGCGTTTTTTGACGCCATCGACATCACGACCGTCTTCACAGGAACGGAAGCGTACTATTTGCCGCCCGTGGACAAGGTCTACATGCCGTCCATCACGCGGTTCCAGGACCCGCGCAATTTCTACGGGGTCTGGGCCCATGAGCTGGCCCATGCCACGAAGGCCCCCCATCGGCTGAACCGTGATTTCGGGTTCTCGAAGTTTGGCAACACGTCCTATGCGCGCGAGGAGATCGTCGCGGAATTGACCTCGGTGTTTCTGGGTCAGACGCTCGGCTTCACGGCGCATACGCTCGAGATGAATGCCGCCTACCTGCACAACTGGTTGCGGGTCCTTCGGTCGGACAAGGGCGCGATCTTCCGGCACGCCGCGGATGCGCAGCGCGCCTGTAATTATCTGATCGCCAGATCGGAGGTGGGCAGGGCAGGTCGCAGTGCCGAGGCCGCCTGACCGCACGGAGAACGGAGACACCCATGTCACGTAAGGAACCCAAAACGCTGCGGGTGGCCTGCTTCAACGACGGCCGCCGCAAGATCATCACCTTCAAGCGCGGTGCCTATTGGTGGAGCGCTGCCGAGGGCGCTTACCCGCTCTCGGCAGCGCTCGAGCGCATCAAAGAGCAAGGCGGCTGGATCGAAACCATCCCCAACCCGAATTACAGACCCAAGGGGCTGTTCGGGTAGGGCACCTTCTGCTTCGGTACTTCCGCCAAGCAGAAAAGAAAAAGCTGGCTTTGGGAAGGGTGTTTCAACTTCTCAAAGGAGATCCCCATGTCCATGACCGTTCAACCCCAGCCAGACCGTCCGGATCCGACCGTGATCGCGGCGCAAAACGACGCGTTTCGCAAGCTCGCGTGCCTCGGGGTGCCGCCCGCGCAGCCGATCCAGGGCCGCATGCATGTGACCCGCTCGCTTATGGAGGCCGGTGACGGCTTCATGGCCGAGGCGGTGAAGGCCACCGGTGAGTTTGCCACATTCGAGCCTGAGAATGATCCCGAGGGATGGCACGATTTTGGCGCGGTCGAGATCCTGGGCGAGACCGTGTTCTGGAAAATCGATCTCTATGAGGCAGACTCGGATTTCCGCTACGGGGCCGAGACCCCGGACAATCCTGCCACGACCATGCGCGTGCTGACCATCATGCTGGCGCGCGACTGGTAGAAGGGCAGGGGACACCCCCTCCTGATACTCCAGGCAATGAAGGCCCACTGCCCTCTTAAAGGGAGAGTGGGCCTTTTGTCGTGGTGATCCCTGAACCCGGGGATTGGTCACGCGCGAGCGCGCGGGCCGCACCCTACCCATCGAAAAGGACATCCCATGGCCGCAAGCTTCAAACCCGTCTCCGTCGCTATTGGCGATCTGACAGCACACCCCGCCAATGTGCGCAGCAACGCGCCGGAAACCTATGACCCCGAGAACATCGCCCATCTGAAGGCCAGTATCGCTATTCTGGGCCTGCTCCAGCCGCTCCTGGTCCAGAAGCTTGACGGCAAATATGCTGTCCTCGCCGGTGGTCGGCGCCATGCCGCGCTGCAGGAGCTTGCCGCCGACAAGGCCGCGAAGGGGTTCACCGCGAAGACCAAGGTGGACTGCCGCCTCGTGCCGGAGGACTGCGATGCGACCACGGCGCTGTCGCTCGCCGAGAACATCACCCAGGCACCGATGAATGCCATCGATGAGTTCGAGGCTTTCGCGCGGATGATGGAGGTCGACGGCCAGACGCCTGAGACCATCGCAAAGACCTTCGGCACCACGGTGGCGGCCGTGAAAGGCCGGTTGCGCTATGGGCTGATCCACCCCGACATCCGCGCCGCGGCTCGGGGCAAGGTGATCACGCTCGACACGATGAAAGCCTTCGCCGAGCACCCGAGCCAGGAGGCGCAGCGCGAGGTCTTCGAGGCGCTCACGAAAGACGGCGGCTATCTGCAGGCCTACACGGTCCGTCAGGCGCTCAAATCCCGCGGTGTGCAGGTCAGCGATGATATCGGGGCTTTTGTGCGCGCGGACTACGAAGCGCGGGGCGGCGTTGTCGCGGCTGACCTTCTGGAAGAGCATTCCGTGCTTGAGGATGCGGCGCTGGTCGAGACCATCCTGCTTGAGAAGCTCGGTGCAGCCGCCGAGGACGCCCGTATGAGGCTGGGCTTTGCTTGGGCCGATGCGATGGTACGCTATGATTACGCGACCATGGCCGACTACGGCCGCGTCTATCCCGGCCCGATCGAGCCGGATGGGGCTGCCCAGAAGCGCGTGGATGAGATCACCGCCGAGCTTGAGAAATTGCAGCTCGAGATGGAGGATGAGGGGCTCGAGGACGGTGCCTACAATGCCCTTTACGACCGCGTCGACGCTCTGGAAGAGGAAGCGCGCGATCTGCAGGAAGCCTACAGCGCCGAGGACCTCGCGCGGTCTGGGGTGATCGCGTCCTGGTCGGCCGGTAAGGTCACACTCCATGTGGGTCTCGTCCGCCCGGAAGACACCGTCAAAGAGGAGGCCGCGCGCGGTTCCTCGGCTAGCCCGACTGGGGAGGAGGCCCCGGACGCCGGCGAAATCACCTACCCAGCCTCACTGGCTGAGGACCTCATGACCGAGCGGGCCATGGCGCTTGGGGCCGCGATGGCGCTGCATCCGGAAGCCACGCTCGATCTGACGCTCTTCAAGCTGGTCAGTGACGTTCTGGCCAGCGGCATGAGTGTCACGCAGGCGATCAAGATCGATGCCCGCAAGGAATACCGCAGCCATGCCAAGATGGACGAGATCGACGAGACCTCGCTCGAGCAGGTGGCGGCGGCGCATGATGCGCTTGATCTGTCCTGGCTCGATGACAGCCGCGCGCCCGCTGATCAGTTCGCGGCGTTTCGCGCGCTGGAGGCAGGTGAAAAGGCCAAGCTCGTGGCCTATGCCACGGCCAGCACCACGCAGTCCTGCTTCGCGCGGGACCGCCAGCGTGACAGTCTGATGCATGATTTCGAAATCGAGATCATGCCCGATATCCGCGCGCATTGGACGCCGAATGCGGCGCTCTTCAACCGCTTCAAGAAGGCCTGGCTCCTGAAGATCCTCGGCGAGGATCTGGGTCTCGCCCAGGAGGCGGTGACGCTCGCCTCGTCGAGCAAGAAAGAGATCGTGGCCTTCTGCGACAAGCTCTTCGCCGAGCCCTTCGCCACGCTCACGGACGCGCAGCGCGCTGCCGTGGCCGCCTGGTGCCCGCCGATGATGCAGACCGCCGGTATCGCCTTTGATGAGGCGGAGCCCGCTGCGGAAACCCCCGAGCCTGACAGCGAGGTCGCGCAAGCGGCCTGAGTCCTCACGCGACCCGCGCGAGGCATTCCCCGCGTGGGTCGACCCTCCCACACCCAACCGAAAGACATCCTCATGGCTATTCTCAAGTTCTCTGCGTCCGCTGTTGCGGCACAGATCGCCCATGCGCGCGCCTGCAAAACCTTCCTGCACAACTGGAACGGACCCGTGGACAGGCCCGCCCTGATCCTCATCGTC
>JBOEGS010000020.1:0-3592 GCA_050633545.1 Paracoccaceae bacterium | reverse complement strand
TAAATCTGAGACACTACGCGTTCGGGGATATTTTTTGCCCTTAACTATGAGATTCGACTGCCATCGCGCCTATGCTTTTCGCGCGCTGCCGGGCGATGTGATCAACCGCGGCAAGTAGACGTGGCTCCGTCTCGAAGGCGCGCAATAGAGCAACCCTTGCATAGTCGTCGATGCCGGAGCTTGAGATGGCCGCTTTGACCAGTGGACGGGATTGGGCTGCATCAATTGCAGCAAGGCCAAACAGCCTTACTTCCGGCCTGTGGCCCTGAAGAGCGGATAACGGATCTCCGCGGAAGGCCTTTAATGATATGGCAAAGGTGACCGCGCGCATTGCGCGCCGAAGTTGCTTGGGGCTGCGTAATCGCGCGGCGTATTCAAGCCGCGCGGCGCCGTTGCGCGCACGATTTATCAGCTTTTCGGGCATCTGTTCGCCACTGAGCTTGCCGAGCGTCGGCACAAGTCTCGTCCCGCAAGCCTGGCAGTCGAATGCCCAGGCTCGCCTCCAATGCTTTAGCGAGAGGCCCTCTCTGGAGCATTGCAGGCAATGCTGGAATGGCATCTGGGCCGTCAGCGAGGCTTCTCGTGTCGTCATTGCTGGAAAGGTCAAAGATCGCACAACATCTGGGTCAACCCGTGCGGCGTTGGCAATCTTCGCCGCCGCAGCCGCGTCGACGTTGAAGTTCAAGGCGGTGCCATGCGCGGTATCGATTCTGAGATGAGCCAGTAGTTCCGCATCACCACAGTAGTTGGCCGCCGCCAGCCGAGACAACCAACCTGACAACAACTCGTCTGGCAGCGGCGCGACAGTCTTGGGCAGCGGGTGCGGCTTCACACCCCGGACTTCTCGAGCCGCCGATGGGGGTTCGCATGGCGCGACCAAACCGGCGTCCATTTTGCGATTGCGTCATCGGTGATGCATTCATCACCTGTTACAATGGCGTCGATAGAAAGATCCTTGATCAGGGCGAAAATGCGCGAAGTCACCCCACCGGTCAGTGCCAAGACCTGCTTCAGAGATTTGACCTTCAGGTTGGACTTCTTTTCCAGTGGCATTGCAGCAATAAGGGTCTGGATCATGTCCGAGAACTCGGCATCGTCGCGCCAGTTTGGCAGATGATGTTCGTCCAGCCGTCGGGCAAGCTGGATATCGCCGCGAATGGCATCGACGGCCTCGCTGACCCCAAGGCAGACCAGTGACACCTCGAGCTCATTGCTGAGATACCGAAGAACATTGAGAAAGCGGCGCTGTTCGCGATGGGTTCCGGCCAAAAGGTTGTGGACCTCGTCGATCATGATCATCCGCAGGCCAAGGTCGCGCAAGAGCGCGATGACACGGACTTCGAGGGTAGCCACATTCTGAGCGCGGGCGCTCAGTGCCGTCGCCGGGGCGCCGACGGCGGCCAAGATGTGCAGGTAGAACCGCCGTTCGTCGGGCGCTGGTGGTGCTTGTAACAGCAACAGCGGCGTTCGCGTAATTCCCGATGCTGGGTCATATTCCGGTGCATATCTGCGCGATAGGTTGCGGGCGATCATCGTCTTTCCGATCCCGGACGCGCCATGCACAAGAAGGCCAGGCATACGGGTTTGCCTTGGCGCTTCGATCATACACTGCAAACGGTCCAGAACTTGTTCGGCCCGCGGAAAGCCAATCCAGATATCCGATTGAATGAGGGTGATCCGACCGTCTTCCTCTGTTTTTCCTGCCGTCAATTCACCATCTCTCCACCTTGAACAATGGGCGCGATGTATCACCCGTGTCGATCGGGCGCAGCCCTTCGGTTTTCGAGACAGCCGAGTTGGTGCCCTCCAATGTCCCTTTTCTTTCACGGGATCGGCGTTCGGCCTTTGTTAGGCCCCGGCTTTCAAACTCGATCTGGCGTTGCTGTCGGATCAGCTCTGCCAGGACCAACTCATTGGACCCGGATTTGCCAAGGGCACGGGCCTTCCTCATGGCTTCGCGATGTTCCCAGAGCGGCACGGGCGGAATTTCCAAGTTTCTGTAACGCGCCTCAACATATCGGCCATCGTCCAATTCGACCCAGATCATTGAGATATCGCGAGGGTCGTAGCGAACGACCACCTTCCCATCGCCGCGCCCAATGTGGCCTGCAAGAGCATCGGACCAGTACCGTATCTGGAACAGATGGATGCCGTCACGCCTGACCTTACGCAGTTCGCTCGGCAAGAAGCTCACCCGAAAAGCTTCCATCTCGAAGGGGATGTCGCCCATCATTTCCGCTGAGAGTGCCTCCCATTTGGCGACGGGCGTACAGCCAAGACTTGAATGAATGCTGTTGTTGTAGCGGCAGATTTCCATAGCAAACCAGCGATCAAACTCGCCTAAGGTCATTGTGGCCATGCCTTCGGCATCGTAGTCGCCCTTGGCCCCGACCGAGGATTGCGTTGTTCCCTGCAATAGATGTACGGCCCCCATCATCGTGCCGATCAATCGTTCGATATGCCCTCCGAAATGAGGACTGCCTGGCGGCCGATAGACCAAATCGATCCCCCACTCCGCACATGCCGACCGAAAGGCATGCGACCGGAAATCGCGCCCGTTATCGACGTGGATGCTATGCGGTTTACCCTGCGCGGGCCAAGGAACATTGCACGCCAATTCCGCCAGAAGTTCCGCCTTGGGGGCAACCGCCTGTGTCAGGCAAAGCGCCACCGACAGACGCGAAGGTGCCTCGAGAGAGGTGTAGTATCCGGTCACCATCCTCGTTGCGACGTCGACTGCCAGCGTGACCCAAGGCCGCCCAATTGGTTGGCGTTCAAAATTGTCGACGAGAATGATGTCCGCAGGCGTATGGTCGATTTGCACGACCTCCAGTGGCTGGTTTGCCTTGTTTTCGCCTACGACCGGCGCAAATTTCTGGCGGGCCGCCTTTGCGCCTTCGCGTGCCTTGGCAATTGCGCGGGCGTCCATTGCATCCAGCCTGCGCTGAACCGTCCGACGCGTCGGCGGTTGCAAGCCCTGCTGCCAGCACGCGCTGCGGATCTCAGTCACGACGCGCGAGAGGCTCGAACGCTCCCGGCGCAAGAAATATCTGCGAAGATGCTCTTCGATCACCGCTTCGACCTTACTGGATATCAAGGTCGTACCGGTCGGGCGGCCCCGTTTCTGCGGAGCCAGAGCGCTGGTGCGCCCACCCTCTTCGGCCAGACGCTTTATCCAGCGCCAGACAGTCGCCCTGCTGACACCAAGCTCCCAAACGGCGTCATTGATGCCACTTTCCAGACTGCCAGTTCCTTTGAGATATGCCTGAACAAGCGGACGCAGTGCAGCAGCCCTGCGCGCCTCTTCAGCACCAAGGGCAACTGACTCTTCGTCATCATTTTCCATCGACATTTGCCGCAAAAACCTGTGAACCCTGTCTCAGGTTTAAGGGCAAAAATATCGGAATTAAAGACAAAATCTCATATTTAATGGCAAAGGGTGGCCGTTGATTTCGTTGGATTTCCCATCTCACAATTAAGGGCTACGCGACACCCGGCCATCGTCCATCAGACGATAGATCTCGGTCAGCATGGCGAACTGGATCCGGTTCACAAGAAAGCCTGGACGTTCGAGGATCGCGACACCGACATG
>JBOEGS010000019.1:10951-16692 GCA_050633545.1 Paracoccaceae bacterium | reverse complement strand
ACAATGGGCGCAACCGCGTTTTGCCCGACGCCAATCTCATAAGATGCGCGGTCAATCATGCTCCTTAGGTTGGCCCGAGCAGCGCATACCTCCACCAACAGCGTGCCGGTGAGTGTCAGTGGCATGTCGATGCCCTTGAGGGACAGGGTCCCCGGAACGGTCAAATCCCCATCCGATGTCAGGTTGAATGTTGTTGAGGTGAAACGGGCGGTCGGATGCTCTGCCGCGCCCAACCATGCGGGGTCCGCAATGGCCTGCGCGCGATCATCGTCGATACGGACGCTTTCGATATCAATCGACACCGCGACCGTGCTGAGCTCGGGTGCGGCAGAGTCAAAAGTGATGTCCGCATCCCAACGGTCAAATGCTCCCACCGCTTCGGTGCGGCCGATTTGCACGGAAAACGACAGGTCGCTCTGGTCATGGTCAACGATCCACGCCGTCTGAGCCGTCGCAGCGCACGCGAGGCAGGACAGGGCGACCGCAAGGCTAAGTCTTTTCAACATGTTCGGACCTCTTCTGCGGGCGTTTGGCGAGGGGGAGCATCTCGGATAGGATGTCATCGCGGTCGATGAAGTGGTGCTTCAATGCCGCAGCCGTGTGCAGTCCTGTCAGAGCGACCAAGGCCCATGCCCCTGCCCAATGCAACGCTGCAAACAGCGCCTCCCACGCGGCATCTGGCCCGACGGGATGGGGCAGTTCAAACAGACCAAAAACGACAGTCGGCAACCCCAGAGTGGACGAGGATGCAAGCAGCCAACCCGTGATCGGCATGGACAGTATCAGCCCATAAAGGCCGACCTGAACTGCGCGAGCAGCGAGCTTCTCCACGAAAGGCATATGCGCGGGCAAATTCGGTGTGGTCAAAGCAGCTCGCGCGATCAAGCGCAGCAGCACAGCCAAAAACAACACCACCCCCACCGATTTATGAAGCTGGAATGCCTCAAACAGCGGCAAACCAAGAACCGTGGTGGAGAAGTCCCCCGTGGCCTCAGCGTGATGGGCGGCCCGCGTCATAGCAAATCCGCCAAGAAGCATGAGCGCGAGGGCTGCCGCCATCACCCAATGGATGAGGATGATGGCAACAGGCCAGTGCGCCGTAGATGTGGGGCGCGAAGACACTTCAGCTCTCGTTCGGGCCGGTGAAGCCTTCGACATAGCCCCAGTTACAAGGGACGTTTGTCGCCTGCACGGCTTCCGGCAATGATCCGCAATCGACAAGGTCGATGTGAATATCAAGGTCGATCACCGTTCCGATAGGCGATCCGGGGAAGGCGATGAAATCCATGCCCAAGGCTGTCCGGTCCACTGACCCTGTTGCCTCAAACGACACGGTGCGAATCTCATCGTAGTTGGAGATGAAGTCCGGATACGCGCGGTCCGCGATCAGCGTGAAGTCCAGATTGACGGGGGCTGAATTGCCCAGCAGCGTGACGGTCCCCGTCATGGTGCCTTCGGTCTCGGACCGCATGGTGATGGCCTCAGATGTGAAGGTCACTAACGGGAAGGAGGCGACGTTGAGCAGGTCCGCGTTGCGGATATGGTTGTCGCGGCCGATGTGGTTGGAATTGACGGAGGCCGCGTCGACGGTGATGGAAATGGCAGAGTTCTCAGGGTTGTCTTCGTCAATCAGGAAAGTGCCTTCGAAGGTGTCGAACCGGCCTGCGGTGCGGGCGAGGTCCATATGGTCGATTTCCCAACCTAGATGGGCGTGACCCAGGTCAAGTGTCCATTCGGTTTGGTCCGCCACGGCGGGAAGGGCCATCAGGGCCAGCGTGCTGGTCAGGGCAAGGGATTTGAGGGTCATGTCTTGGTTCCTTCTTGGGGTTCGATTGGCGAAGTCAGCCAATGGGGTGGATAGGTGTCTGCGACGCCGGGAAGCGCGGCCATGCGGTCCGCCCAGGTTTGAAGCGCCGGTCGGGAAGACGTCAGGGTCGCGCAAATAGGTGGCGGGTTGTCCGCCAGCGCAACGCCGCGCGCGATCCAATGCAGTGCGGGGTAAAGCCAGATGTCGGAGGTCATAGGTGAGGCACCGCCGAGGAAGGGCTGTGTGGCTAGTGTTTGGGCATAGGCATCACAGGCGGTCGCAAGCGTGGTTAAGGCGGCATCATCATTTGCAGTGCCGCGCAGCAGGGCGCGGGCAGTTTGGGTGACGGCAAGGCGCAGATCACCCTCCATCACCACGACATCTTGCCAGACCCGCGCCGCGGCGGCGGTGTCGTGCCCCCAAATGGGACGGTCAGGACAAGCGCGGTCCAACCATGCGAGGATCGCGATTCTTTCGCGCAATGTGATGTCGCCCGCGACGAGCGTCGGCACCTGACCCATCGGGTTGATCGTCAAATAAGCTGTGGAGCGATTTTCCCCCGCGCTATGGTCAAGCCGATAGCTTTCAAAAGTGATCCCTTTGAGCGTGAGGGCCAGCATCACGCGCCAAGCGGGCGGACTTCCGGATATCCAGTAGAGGGTTGGTTGATCCATCGCGCTAGCCCCCGAAATGCGCGTCGATTGCGGCGTGGGTGCGCGCATGCTCGGCGGCGACGGTCTCGGGATCGGCGGTTGTCGTCTCGATGACAAAATCCGTGACGGAGTTCAGCCCGACAAAATTCAAGAGCATCGACAGATACGGACGCATGAAGTCGTAGCTTTGAAGCGCACCACCCGCCGCATATCCGCCCGCACCATAAGCGTAGACAACATAGACAGGGCGGTCGGTCAGAAGGGGGCGGAACGCACCGTCTTCATAGGTGAATGTCCGGCCCATGCGGGTGATATGGTCGATCCATGCTTTGAGGGCCGAGGGGACCCCAAAGTTGTAGATCGGAACGGAGAGGACCAAGGCGTCTGCGGATGTAAGCTCTTCGATCAAAGTGTCGGACAGGGCCGTCGCATCCCGCAGGGCGTTCGTCATTTGATCATCGGGTGTGTAAAATCCGGTGATCGTGTCGTTGGAGATATGGGGCAGCGGCGCCGCGATCAGATCGCGGGTGATGACCTGAGCGTCGGAATGTTGGTTTTGAAGATGCAACACAATCCGGTCCGCGACGCGGCGGCTGTGGGAGCCTTCGGTCGCGCTGCGAGACGAACTGTCGATACGTAGAATACGGGTCATGGGCTGGGCTTTCTGTTGGCTGACCCTGATATCGTCCATGCGATGATTGCGAAAAAGATGATGTTCTGACAATCTATCGTGCAAGATTTGCATGAATGGGCAGGCTATGGACGACGATCTTCTCAGGACAACGCTGCGGGTGGCGCGCGCCGGATCCTTCGCGGCCGCCGCGCGCGAAACCGGCGTTGATCCGTCGTCGGTGTCCCGCCACGTCGCGGCATTGGAAGAAGCGGTGAATATCCGCATCTTCGACCGCACCACCCGGCGGCTCGATCTGACAGAGGCCGGGCGCCTGTATCTGGACCGGGCGGCCCCCGCTCTCGATGCGCTGGACGAGGCCGCAGACGTGGCGCGCGATGTGATGACAGAACCCTCCGGCACCTTGCGGGTCACCACATCGGTTGCGTTCGGCGAACGCTGGCTGGTGCCGCGCCTTGCTGCGTTTCGAAGCGCCTATCCCCGGATTGACCTTGATCTGATCCTGACCGACGCAATGACGGATCTGGCCCAGGACGGCATCGACGTGGCCCTCCGCCTCGGGCCACGCCCTGAAACAGGGAGCATGGTCGCGGCCAAACTCTTCGACACACCCTACCGCGTGGTCGCGTCCCCCGACTATCTTGCGCGGCGCGGGCATCCGCAAAACCCGCAAGAGCTGGCGGAGCACGATGGGCTGCTGTTCCGCTTGCCCGCGTTTCAATCGCCATGGCAATTCACCAGCGGAGAGGGCCGCGAAAGCGTCGAGGCCCGCCCGAAGCCCGCGTTGAAGATCTCAAACGCGCTGGCGCTGCGCCGCGCGGCACTAAGCGGCATGGGGGTGGCGTTGTTGGCAGACTGGACGATCCGGTCTGACCTTGAGGATCGCGGGTTGGTGGACCTGTTCCCGCAAGTCAAAGTCAGCGTCGGCGGCTTCGACAGTGGTGCGTGGATTGTTTATCTTTCGCGGTCCTATGTGCCAACACGACTGCGTGTGTTCATCGACCATCTGAAAGAACGACCATCTGACGTTTTCACATAATATCTAGTTCATCAACTTCGTTTCTCTTGCGCCGATGGAATCGTCGTGGCTTGTCCGTATGAAATCACAACCCAAAACGCTGCTTTGAGTTCCTGACTTCGCCAAACCAGATTTTAGCGCAACCGCAGCAAGAGCTCGCTGTGTCTGCGACTTGACCCTTGCCTACTCCAATAGCGCTGCAAAAGTCATGAATGACCAGTTTTGCTGCCGCACAGCAGCGTCGATGTCCGAGCAATTGCAGAGATTTTTGCGCTGCGAGCGCGCGCAGCATAAATCTAACGCTTCCGCTGTGGGCTCCTTCGAGACCTTCGCTGCATCAGCTCCAATGACCGGTACGCTCGCTGACCCTTTCTATCAATATGAACTGGCGGCTGCCTGTGAAGCCTATCCACTGTCACTTTTTCGGATCCGCGTGAGTGCGTCGAAGTCGATTTCTTGCTTCTGTTCGTCACTTATATCCGGCCAGGTTTCCGATACCGGCTGGGGCCCTTGGACGTCCCACATCACCGCATGTGAGCCTGTACTCCAGCGATAAACCCAACCAACAACACTGCACCCATCGGTCCCGATCAGATTGGCGATCGCGACGCCCTCACCCTTATCTTCGTTCACTGTTTACTGACTTCCTGCACTGCGGCGCTGCGGCGCTGCGAATTGCGGCGTGAGGTTGCAGAGCGTTCACTACGACCGCGCGCCGGGCTTCTTTGATGTTGGCTAACTGGTCCTCGAGGAGGGAATGATCATCAGACCGGGAAAATGGGTTCCCGCGTTCTCAACAATTCATTTGGTTCAAATCCTGTGGTCGGGCTCCGTGGCGGCTTCGACGATCGCCAGAAGCTGGAACGGATCAAAGCCGATGGCACGCGCCAAAACGACCAGTTCGACAACGTCGACCCGGCGCTGACCGCTTTCAAGACGGGCAATAAGGGATTGGTGGCATCTGAGCCTATCCGCCAAGTCTTTCTGGCCGAGGCCCGCTTTGATGCGCGCGTCGACCAACGCCTGGCAGAGTGCCACCTGCCCTTTGCTTCTGATTGTCTTTGCCACGCGTCACATACCTTTTGTGACGTCGCTAGCGGATGAAATCTGTTATCTAAAAAGTAGATATATGGGGGTGTTATCGGCGTCTGGTTTCCATGGGCTGCAAGTCTGATGCTCCCGAGGTTGCCCATCAATCCCCTACCAATTGCAGAAATCGGCCATAGTCCTCACTGACCTCCCGCGCTTCTTCGAAAGCACGGGCGCGTTCGCTGTCAAGGCAACGGAAGTAGCTCTGGATATCCTGAATGTAACTTTCGAAATCGCCGCGGATGATAGCCGCATAGTCCCGCGCGGCCTGCGAATCACTTGGCAGGAAGGGGCGGGGCGGGGCGAAGCAGGATTCCGCCAAAACCGGCCCGGGAACGCAGATCAGAAGGGCCAGAGCTTGCAATGGGAGCAGGCATATCAACCTCGGGTTTCTCAAACCTGTTATCTCCTTGATCGCGGATACTGCCCGAGACTAGTGTTTGCGTGACCAAACTACAGCCAAAGCATGATATTATATCTTGCGGTTGATAATATACTATCGTAACTCTAGGCTTCAAGTGGGAATGCCTGGGGTCGCGCCAT
>JBOEGS010000019.1:0-10804 GCA_050633545.1 Paracoccaceae bacterium | reverse complement strand
CGCATGTCGACCTGCCGCTTGAAGCGGGGACAAGCCGGACCCACAAACTCGCGCCGTCAGACAAAGCCACATCAGACAAGGACGCTGGCAGCTAACCTCGTCTGTCTCTGGCTGGTCGCAGCACCTGCCTCTGCGCAAATGGTCCTGGTCATGGAGAGCGACGGCTCTCTGACCCCATCCCGGTCTCAGAGCGGTTTTGCCCGGAACTACAATGACGGCATTGGTCAGGGTTCGGCCTCCGATGGGATCGCGATCTTCGGCGAGATAGAGGCCGAGCAAGAGGGCGTCCAAGTCGCGGCCCTTGCCCGCCCGACTCCCCTGCCCCGCGCCGATGTCCTCTCCGGGATTCAGACCACGGCCTTGCGCTATGCCGGCCATCCCGGCCTGCGTCGCGCGGGGCTTTCCGTGACGGATTGGCTGGCTCTCTATCGAGCCAATATCGAGGTTGAGAGCGCCTACCGGCAGGATGCGATTTCAAGTGCAGGTGCCATTGGCCTTGGTCAATTGATGCCAGCGACGGCGCGTGATCTGGGCGTCGACCCGCGTGATCCGCTGCAGAACCTCGACGGCTCTGCCCGCTACCTCGCGATGATGCTGGAGCGCTTCGGCGATCCGCATCTGGCGCTGGCGGCCTACAACGCCGGTCCCGACGCCGTGCGCCAACACGGTGGCATTCCCCCTTACCGAGAAACCCAGAACCACGTGGCCCGTGTCATGGCCGTCGTGGCCCGATTGGAAGGATCAAATTCGTGAAACAGATTTCAAACCTCTTTGTCGCCTCGCTGGCGCTATTCCTGTTCATTGCCGAGCCCGCCCTTGCACAGAGCATCGATCTCTCCCCGATCCAGAGCTTGTTGCAGGGCATTGTCGATGCGCTGACCGGCCCTCTTGGTGTGGTCATCGCCACACTCGCGGTCCTCGGCGTTTTCTTGAGCTGGTTCTTCAACATCATCGACCTGCGCCAAGCGCTTTGGGTCCTCGTGGGCATCGCTGGTGTTGCCGCCGCTCCCACCATTGTTGCCGCGGTCTTCGCCGGTGGCTGAACGCTCGCCCCTCTTTCTGGGCCTCGTGCGCCCGCCGAAGCTTCTGGGCCTGCCCATCATGTACGCGATGGTCTGGCTCTTCGGCTCTGTGCTCTTGTTCGTCTGGGTCCAGCACATCGCGGTGCTGGGTTTCGCCGCCCTGCTCTGTCCGGTGCTGTGGAAGGCCGCAGATTGGGACCCGCGTTTCATCGACGTGATGATGACGGCCCTGCAGGAGACACCGCCCACGCGCAACAGGTCCATCCATGGCGGGGACAGCTATGCCCCGTGATGACGCCCGTGGTGCTGCGCTCGATGCCCGCACAATGACGCCAGACTGGTATGCGCGCGAGACCCGCCTCGCGCATATGCTGCCCTATGTAAGCCTCGTCGACGACCAGACCGTGCGGACCCGGGTGAACGAACTCTTCCGCTGCATTCGGCTCGAGGGGATCAACAGCTACACGACCGACGATGCCTATCTCGACAAGGTGACGGCGCTTTTTGCCCGCATCGTCGCGCAGCTCGGGCCGGAATTCAGCTATTACGTCCACAAGGTCTCCAAGGCCATCAAACCTGATCTCGACCCGATCCGTGAGGACAGCTTCGCAGGCGAGGTGGACCGGCGCTGGCGCGCAAAACTCGAGACCAGCGGGCTGCGCGACAAGACGCTGACGCTCACCGTCATTCACCGTCCGCCCCCGAAAAGCCTCCTGCCGTTCCTGAGCCGCAGCGCGCCGGACCGACTGAAGGAGGAGACCCGCAAACGCCTGCAGCGCCTCGGTGAGGCCGTGAACGTCTTCCTCTCGGGGCTTACCGAGCTCAAGCCGCGCCTGCTGTCAGCAGGATCGGGAGAGTTGGTGGGGTTTCTGGGCGCGCTCAACACGGGCACCGAGCTGCCGCTCTACCCGGCAAACACCTACGGCTTTTTGTCCGTCAACGTCGCCAATACCCGCGTGACGTTTCATGGCGACCATTTCGAGCTTTCCGAGGGCGTCGTGGGCCACCGCTACGGCAAGAGCTTCACCATCGGAGAATACTCGGAAGGCACCTCCTGCACCATGTTCGACATGCTGAACCTGCCAGTCGACATGATCGTGACGCACTCCTTCACGCCGATCAATTCGAACCTCATGGCGGGCCGCATCAAGCGGCAAAAGCGCCAGATGCAGGCGAGCCAGGACGCCGCCCTATCGCTTATGGAAGCGCTCGACATCGCCGCCGATGATCTGGAGGCCAAACGCCAGAGCTTCGGTGAGCACCACATGGTCGTGACGATCTTCTGCGAAACGCTCGAAGAGCTGCAGACGCTCAGCGCCGAGATCGTGAATGCCGCCGCGACCGAGGGCGTGAAAATGATCGGCGAGCGGGTCGCCGCAAAGGCCCATTACCTCAGCCAGCACCCCGGCAACCAGCCCAAGCGTGTCCGCGCGAGCGCCGTCACCAATCGCAACTTCGCGGATTTTGCGGCCTTCCACCGGACGCAGCTCGGCAAACCCGCAGCACTTACCCCTTGGGGCCGGGTCGTCACTTATTTGCCCACGCCGGAGCAGAGCGCCTACCGGTTTTCCTACCACGAGCAGGGCAGCCCGGACAAAGAACCGACCAGCGGGCATACCCTGATCATGGGTCGGCCCGGGTCGGGCAAATCGGTGCTGTCCGCCTTTCTGATGACGCAAGCCCGTCGCGCAGGCGCGCGGATCTTCGTCTTCGATTACCGTCTTGGTATGGAGATGGCGGTCCGCGCCAATGGCGGGCGCTACGCGTCCCTGAACGCCGGTCAGCCCACGGGCCTCAACCCGCTCTGGACCGAGACCGATGCGCGCGGCACCGCCTGGCTCTCGGACTGGCTTGCCACCCTGCTCTACCGCGCCGACAAGCCGCTCACTCCTGCCCAGACCAATCGCATCCAGGAAGTCGTGCGCCAGAACGCGCAGGCCACAAACCCGGCCCTGCGGAACTGGCGGGATTTCGCATCGCTGTTCGTCTCCACCGATGATGGCGGCGATCTGCACCAGCGCCTGCTCGAATGGACCGAGGACGGCCGCTATGGCTGGATCTTCGGGCAGAGCCTCGAGGACACCTTCTCGCTCAAGGGCGATGTGGTGGGCTTCGATCTGACCGGCATTCTCGACAGCGAGGCCGACAAGGAACGGATGGCCGTCCTCTCCTATCTCTTCCGGCGGGTCGAGCGGGAGATCGAGGACCGCCGCCCCACCATCATCGTGATCGACGAAGCCTGGAAGGCGCTCGACAACGCGTATTTCGCCGAGCGGCTGTCGAACTGGCTGGTGACAGCGCGCAAGCAGAACACCGTCGCGGTGATGATGACGCAATACGCAAGCCAGCTTGAGCGCACCCGGACCGGCAAGACCATCGTCGAGGCCGTGCCGACGCAGATCCTACTGCCCAATATCCGCGCCAGTGCCTCGGACTACGCCATGCTGAACCTCACGGAGAAGGAACTCGACGTCCTTCTCAACACTGGCAGCAACAGCCGCTTGGCGCTGATCCGTGACGATCAGGGCTCGATCGTGGTCGATGCCGATCTGAGCGCCCTTGGTCCCACACTCACCATCCTTGGCGGCATGGAGAAAGGCGAGGCGCTCGTCGGCGCCGATTACCGCGACCGCCCAGATTTTTGGAGGCTTTCATGATCCGTATTCTTGTCGCTTTGGCTGCGCTCGGCGCGCTGGCCTCCTGCACCCAGTATCGGGAGCCGCAGGCCAATTGCTTTTCCTTTCTCGCCTCGACGGCAGCGACAGCCCAGGATTGCCACTTCGCACCGCTCGGCGCGCCGGAGGGCGACGTTGAAGTCTAGCCTGCCTCATATCCTCGCGTTTTGCCTGCTGCCCGGTCTCGCCTTGTCTCAAGGCGTGCCGACCAATGACAGTGGGCTGACCGCGCGTGACATCGTCGAGACAGGCGATCGCGAGGCAGACTTGGCTGTTCAGGCCGACAAGCTTGCAGTGCGCGAACTCATCGCCGAGATCGAACGGGAGCAGCTGGAAACCCTCCGACGCATCCTCGATGCCCAGACCAGCTTCGGCGGTCAGGGACTGCCCGCCATGGTCTCGGGGCTAGAAAACGGCAGCGGCGATCCCGACCGCGCCGTGGAAGCCGTTTATGGCACGGGCGAGATCGATCCCAATCGTGGCGGTGCGCAGATGTTCGGGGATGCGTCTGAGACCATCGAGCAACTCATCATCCGCGTGGCTCAGGAGACCAGCGGCTTTGCGGGTGTTGGCCGCGCAGGGCTCTCGCCCGTCCAGTGGCGCGCGTTGCTGCAAGCGCTGATCTGGCAGGAAAGCCGGTTTACGATTGGGGCACGGTCTCCCGTCGGCGCCTATGGTCTCACCCAGATCATGCCTGGGACGGCCAGCGATCTGGGCATCAACCCGGAATACTATGACAGCCCCTACCTTCAGGTGCATGGCGGCGCGCGCTATCTCGCGACCCAGCTCAACACATTCGATGGCAACATCATCAACGCCCTCGCGGCCTATAACGCCGGACCCGGCCGGGTTTTCGAGTATGGCGGCGTGCCACCCTTCCGCGAGACCCAGCACTACGTGTCGGTCATCCCTGAACGCTACAATCTCTATCTAAGCCGTATCGGCGGGATCGATGCGCTTGGCACGATCGATCCGGCGCTTCTCGCCAATGCCAACCTCTCGCTCACGGGTCATGGGGCGGCCTTTTATGGCAGCAACTCACCAGCCGCGATCCGCCAAGCCGCCCTGCGCATTTCCGACATCGTCGAACGGATTTCCGAGACTGAAGACGTGCAGGAAAGCATCGCACTCAACACCTATGCCCGTGCCGAACTCGTGCGCCTCGTCGCTGCACGCATCCGGCTTCAGGCGGCACGCACCCGCGTGCTCTCCGCCGAAGAGCTGGCCCAGGCCAGCGCCCGCATGGCCGAAGGCGCGTTCATGGATTTTACGATCAGGGAGATTGAATGATGAGACGGAAGTTTCTGAGAGCGGCCTTGGCCACAACGCTTGGAATTGGCCTGCATCTGGGAGCCCTCTCCCCTGCCGCAGCGCAGGGCGTGCCCGTCGTCGATACCCAGAACATCGCGCAAAACATCCAGCAGCTCCGGCAGATGATCGAGGACGAGATTCTGCAAAACGAGCAGCTGACGCAGCTCCGCGAACAGCTCGGCCTTCTCACGGACCAACTCGCGGAGCTGCAAAGAACCTACGAGGCCCTCACCCGCCTCGCCGAGCTTCCAGAAATCATCCGGACGGAAATGGAAGACGAGTTGAACGGTCTGCTCGACCAAGAGTTCGGGGACATCTTCGCCACGATTGAGGCGATCAAGACTGGGGATTTCTCGGGCCTCTCGGGCTCCGGCGCAGGCGAGATCGAAACCCAGATGGATCGGGTGCTGGCCGATCTCGGATTTGACGATGACACCCTCTCGGAAATGGCCACGAGCGGCAATCCCGGGGCCAACCGCGTGGCAACACAAGCCACGACCGGCGCGCTCGTCTCGGCCGCTGCCCAGAACAGCTATGAGGACGCCGGGCAATCGCTCGAGCGGGTCGACCGCCTTGTCGGACTCATCGACGACATGGACGAACTAAAGGAAAGCATCGATCTCAACACGCGCGTGACCGCGGAGCTCGCCATTGCGCTGGTCGCTATATGGCAGCTCGAAGCCATCCAGACCGTGGGCGATGGCACGGGAGGCGTGATCGATGCCGCCACCATCGCCGAAGAACAGCGCTTCATGGATTTCACGCTGCCCGAGCTGCGGGCCGAGTGAGTGCGGGGTGTGACGCGTGGCGAGTGAACAAGAGATCATCGAGGAAGAGCTGGTCTATGGTGCCCTGCGCCGTGAACGGCTTTGGCAGCGTCTTGGCCTGATAGGCCTTGTCTTCGGCATCATCGGCTGTCTGAGCGCGGCAGCTGTCTCGATCCTGGATGTCGACCCGCCCCCCGTCGTTGTCCCCTATGATCCCGCCACCGGCTTTGCACTCCCCGAAGCCTCGGTGGGCGCCTCCTCGGTGACCGCCAACCAGGCGATCATCGAGGCGGAGGTGTTCCGCTATGTGACCGACCGGGAGGTCTATAACCAGCTCGACAACGATCTGCGCATCCGCAGCGTCCTGCGCCGCTCGGACGGAGCTGCCGAGAGCGGGCTGCGCCAGATCTGGAACAGCGCCAACGAGAATTACCCGCCGACGGTCTATGGCCCCAATGCCCGGCTCGACGTGGAAATCCTCAGCATCAACCGGATCGGAACCAACCGCGCGACGGTCCGCCTGCGCAAGCGTCTGACCTCCATCAACGGCACCCAAACCGGGCTCTTCACCGCGACCCTTCTCTTCGAGTTCCGCCCCGAGACCCGCCGCTCCATCGACGAGGTCTGGACCAATCCATTCGGCTTCACCGTCCTCGAATATTCCATCCGCTCCGACAGATTGGAGAACTGACGTTGTTGTTTATAAGATCGCTTATTTTTGTCATTGCCCTGTTGCCCGGCCTCGCCTCTGCCGAAGCCATCCCGCGTGGCGGTCCCAACGACAGCCGGGTGCGCTTGGCCACCTACCAGGAGGGTCAGGTCTACCGTCTCAGCGTGTCGCTCACCCATGTGACCACCATCGAGTTCGGCGAGGGCGAAAGCATCCGCTCGATCATCGCGGGCGACACCGAGGGCTTCGAGATCGACGGCGTCCCGGGCGGTCAGGCCTTCGCGATCAAGCCTGTGGCGCGCGGGGTGCATACCAATGTGACAGTCTATACGAACCGCCGGAGCTACTACTTCAACGTCCAGGAGGTCCGCAGCCCGACCTTCTACGTGGTGCAGTTCCGCTACCCTGACGACGCTGCGCGCCCGACCCGGGCCATCGCCGCCCAAGCGCCGAACTACAACTACGGCGCCAGCGCGCGGACCGAGATCACGCCAACGCGCATCTGGGATGACGGGACGTTCACGCATTTCGCGTTTCCAAGAAACGCGCCTGTGCCCGCGATCTTCCGCTACGCGGGCGGCCGTGAACGCACGGTCAACACGCAAACCCCTGAGGACGGCGTGATCCGCGTCAGCGGCGTAAACCGCCAATGGGTCCTGCGACTTGGCGAGGAGGTGGTCTGCATCGAGGCTATCCCGCCCGCGGAGGCCGCCTCATGAGCGATACCGGGAACACCGAGCTGGAAAAACGCCTCGCCGCCCTTGAGAAAGGCAGTGCCCGCGCCCCCACGGCGGCGCAGCGCCGGTCGCCCCTTCTCGCGCTGATCGTGGTCCTCGTCATCGGCGCGGGTGGTGCCCTGCTTTATCTCCTCTCACAGCCCGACGAAGAGGAAGCCTTGCCGACGGCCACCCCGGACGTCTTCCAAAACGAGGGGGACGGCTTTGGCGCTATCGAGACCTTGCCCCCGCCCGAGCCCGAGGTTGTGTTTGTCGGACCGGATCCAGTCGAGCCCAACGCGGAGCTTCTGGCGCAGATCACCGCGCTGCAGGCTCAGATCGAGGAATTACGCAACGCCCCCGAACCGGTCGTCGAGGAAGACACCGCCGCCGCAGAGGCGATCGACGCGCTGACCGCTCAGATCGCTGCACTACAAGCCGCCTCGGAAGCCGCACAGCAACGATTCCAGGACGAACTGACGGCGCGGGATCGCAGCCTTGAGCAATTACGCATGGATCTGGAACTGGCCCAACTCGAGGCCAGCCGGCCCCAACCCGCGCCAGTGGGCCCCACGGAGGATGAGCTGCGCGCACGCGAGCAAGAGCGACTGCGCCGTGAGGAAGAAGCCCGGCGCATGGCCGAGCTGGAGCGCCGCGCCGCGGAGGAACGCGCCTTCCAGGAGCGGCGCATCGCCTCGCCCGCCATCGCGTTTGGCGGTGCCTCCGGAGCGAATGAAACGGCTCTGACCGAACGCACTTTTGGCGAGGTGACGGATTTCGTGCTGAACGGTGCGTTGCCCTCCACCGTGACGCAGGCCGAGGTGATCGCCAATCCTTCCAACACGATTCTACAGGGCACAATGATCCAGGCCGTCATGGAAACCGCCCTCGACAGCTCGCTACCCGGCCAGACCCGTGCCGTGGTGTCCGAGGATGTTTACAGCGTCGATGGCGCACGCCTCCTAATCCCGCGCGGATCCCGTCTCATCGGGCGCTACCGCGCCGGCGTCGATATCGCGCAGCGCCGCGTTACGATCGCCTGGGACCGGATCATCCTGCCCGCGGGCCAGACCGTCCAAATCAGCTCCTTCGGGGGTGATGAACTGGGCCGCTCCGGTGTCACCGGATTCGTGGACACACGCTTCGCGGAGCGTTTTGGGTCCGCAGCCCTGATCTCGCTGATTTCGGCTGCGCCCAGTGCCGCCGCCTCCGAGGTTCAGGATGAGACTGCCGCCGACGCTCTCGAAGACGTTGGCGATGATCTGGCAGATGCCACGGACAGTGTGATTGGCGACTACCTCTCCATCGGTCCGGTCATCTATGTCGACCAAGGCGCACGCGTCACGGTCATGGTCGATCGCGATCTGGAGATATTCTGAGCCCATGTCGCTGAGCTATCTCGAAACCTCGCTCGACCGGATCGACGCCGCCGCCCGCGACGATGTCATCGAGATCTGCATCAACCCCGACGGGACCTGTTGGGGCGAATTCCAGGGCGATCACTTCATGCGCCCGCTGGACCAGAGGCTGACGGGCGTTCAGGTCAAAGATCTCGGCAACCAGATCGCCTCCTCCGCCAACACCACGATGAGCAAGGACCGCCCCATCGTTTCGGTCTCGATTACCTACAAGGGTCGCCCGATCCGCGCACAGGTCATCACCCCGCCCGCCGTGCTCTCGGCCATGTCGATCAGCCTGCGGTTCTTTTCGAGCCTGCCGCTCGAGGGCATCGCGCTCGACTTTCTCTATGGCAAGGAGCGCAAGCTCGAAGACCTGCGCGTCGAAAAAAAGCGCGCCTTACGTGCCGTGGTGGCCGCGGGTTTGATCGATGATGCGCTGGCCTTCTGCGTCGAGAACGAACTCAACATGATCGTCTCGGGGGGCACCTCCACCGGCAAGACCGTCGCCGCGCGCAAAATCCTCTCTCATGTGCCATCCGAGGAACGCATCGTAACCATCGAAGAAGCGGCCGAGCTGTCGCCGACCCAGCCAAATGCCGTGACCCTCATCGCCAATCGCGACGCGGAATTCCAGACCGCCGATGTGCTTCTCACCGCTACGCTGCGCATGCGCCCCGACCGGATCATCCTGGGCGAGGTGCGCGGCAAGGAGGCCATGACGTTTCTGGAAGCCATCAACACCGGCCATGGCGGCTCGATGACCACGCTGCATGCCGAAACCCCGCAACTGGCCGTGCAGCGGCTTGCGATCGCAGCACTCAAGACCGAAATCCCGATGACCTATGCCGACATGATCCAGTACATCGAAAATTCCATCGATGTGATCATCCAGGCCGGTCGCCACGACGGCAAGCGCGGCATCACCGAATTCTACCTCCCCGGCGCAACTGAGATTGGAGTTTCCCATGAAGACGTTTGAATACAATATCCTGTCCTTTCCCATGACCCGCAAGACCAGCCTCTCCGACATGCAGGCCAGCCTGAACGAGAAGGGCGCAGACGGGTGGGAGGTGGTGTCGATCAGCACTTCGGAATTCGCCAATATCGGGCACACCGTTTTCCTGAAGCGCGAAACCACACCCGGTGGAGCCACGGCATGAGGCAGGCGGGCTGTACCCTCGTACTGACTGCGCTGGTCCTTGGCCTGACGTCGGCACCCGGCTTCGCTGAGCGCAATCTCGTGCCGACCCTCGAGCGCAGTTTCGACGTCTGTCCAGACCGGCCCGCTGAACCCGTGTGGATGCAGGAGATCCCCCTGCGCCAAGCCTATCAGCGCGTGTTGGTTCAAGACATCTACCGCGCCCAGAACCTCGAGCGGATTGTCGAGACCGTCAGCTGCGCCTGCGAAATCCGGTTCCCGTCCTGGGCCGCTGCCGAAGCGGTGTTTCGCGAGGTCCACGCGAGTGACGAACGATGGGAGATGCTGCAGGCCTCGGACGCCTACAACCGCCGCGCCAACGCCGCCCGCCCTGCAGCGAAAGCAATCTGCGACGCCGCAGGCAATTGGTAAGGCGGGGCCGCGATGAGTGTCGTCACCTACTTCGTTGAAACCTCCCAAGGCTATCTCAACACCGCCGCCGAGACACAGTTCGGGTCTGTTGCTGCCACGGTGGGAACGCTTCTCGTTCTTGGAACAACGCTGGTGGTGATCCTCGTTTTCCTGAACATGATCTATCAGTACAAAGCGATGGACGGGCGAACGGCATTCTGGCTTGCGGTCAAGATCGGTCTCATCGGGATATTTGCAACCAATTGGGTGCAGTTTAACGCACTCTCGTCCGCAATCCTCGCGGGAATCGACAGTATTGCGGGCGCGCTGGTCGCCTCCGTCGGTGGTGGCGTTCCAGGTCCATCGGGGACATTTGCAGAAGAATTTGACCGGCTCATCGCCGAGCTTGGAGAATACCTTAACGCGGCCGGGTCTGAGCTCAACTGGATGGCCGGCGCGATGCTCGACATTGTTGGCGTGTTGATGTTGTCGATCTTGGGAGGGCTCGCTGCATTTATCTTGGTCGCGTCGCGCTTGATGATCGCGCTGCTCATTGGCATCGCACCCGTGATGATCTTCCTCACCCTTTTCGAAGTGACCAAGGATTACTTCGCGCGCTGGCTGTCAGCACTGGTCTCCTTTGCGCTCTACCCAATCGTCGTGGCAGGCGTATTCGCAACAATCACAGGTGTAT
>JBOEGS010000018.1:0-14165 GCA_050633545.1 Paracoccaceae bacterium | reverse complement strand
CCCGCATTGGCCATTTCTTTAAGCACACTTTTGCAAGGAGAGCGCAATGGAACTTCAACCTCAACTAGTAGCAAATTGGCATGTTACAGAAGCCTGCAATTATCGTTGCAAGTTTTGCTACGGGCATTGGTCCAAACCAAAGGCTTCGGAACTTTGGCGCGATCATGCCGCGTGTAGGTTGCTGATATCGGAACTGGGCCGGTTTCTGTCACCTGACAACCCGCTTTGGGAACAACGTTTTGCCCGTCGGCCGCGACTTAACATTGCCGGAGGTGAGCCGACGCTTTGGGCAGGCGAGCTCGGGCACGTGGTTGATCACGCCGTTGCAGCTGGATTTGACGTGAGTTTGATCAGCAACGGTAGCCGTGCCGAAACGCTACTCAACGTTGCTTCAAAAATTTCAATGCTCGGCCTTAGTATAGATTCCACTCATTGCGACGGGAACTTGCGGATCGGACGAGTGGACAGAAGGGGCGCGCAAACCGGTTCGGACGATCTTATCGACTTGGTCCGCGAGTTGCGCGCCGCCAACCCTACACTGCAGATCAAGCTAAACACGGTCGTAAATGCGGTGAATGCCGAAGAGGATTTCTCGGCACTCATTTCCCATATTGCGCCAGACCGTTGGAAGGCCCTACGAATGCTGCCGTCCTACAATGACGAGCTGACCGTGGATGAAGAAAAATTCAAAAGGTTTGTCAGCCGCCACGCCGCTTTCCAGCGCATCCTTTCCGTCGAGGATAACCCCTCGATGGTCCAGTCCTATCTTATGATCGATCCGCATGGTCGCTTCTTCCAGAACAGGCTGGACAGTAAAGGGTATTACTACAGCGAACCCATCCTCGATACCGGGATCGAACGCGCGTTTGCGCAAATCCCGTTCTCCATCAACAGGTTTCTTGCGCGCTACCAACCTCTGGAGAGCACGTCATGAAATACTCGACCAGCAAAGAGATCGAGAAAGAGGTGCAATCGCGCGTACGAGAGGGCTGGCAGTATGTCCGAAAACGCAAACATGGGAGGCTGGTATCACCGACTGGTGGCTTTGTAACCGTGCCATGCACCCCCAGCGATCGCCGGGCGCTTCGCAACTTCCGGCGCGATGTGGAGCGGGTGTTGCATGGGCAGGCAAAACGTCACGCAGGCTGATTTGCCTCGCTCCAGCCGTGCTCGACCTCGGCCGCGGCGAGCAAAAACACCTTGCGCGCCTTGGTCACGTTCTGCTTTTGCAGATACCTGTAGGAGCGCGCGACAAAGGCACAATAGCATAGCCCCAAATCGAGCCGGTCAAAGAGGTCGGAGTTGGTTTTGCAGACCTCTGGGGTTTCGCTGACGCGTTTGAGGTCTTTTCGCAGCCTGTCCAGTGGTGGCACGTCTCTTCCACTTGCCATTTTGGACCATTCAATGCGCGCGCTTTCAGGATCCAAATGCGGAGAGAGCGCAGCGTAGAAGCCGCTCTTCGTTTCGTAGCCAAGTGCGCTTTGGGCCGTGTCCAGCCATCTTGCTAAAGCCAGACGCGGTCCTCTGCGGATGGCATCCCCGCACGCAAGTTTTCGGAGCAACAGGACGCTCTCGGGCCTGTCTGGCCCGGTTTCAATTATCAAATTAAAGACAAAGACGCTCGCCATGAAAATATGTATCGGTGCCATGATAGCCCGCAAATCGGCGCGGTTGGTTGTTTCGAGCATGCTGGCACAGTCGTAGAAAAGCGGAGCAACGCGGGATTTCGGCACCCGGCGCAGTTCAGAAGCGAGCGCTTTCGACCCGCCTGAGGCCACGACCTCCTGTAAGTAATCCGAGGCAAGGACTGCGTCCTGAACGGCCTTGAGTGTATGAGCGCCGCGATCGCGCAAACCGGGTTCCGCTATAGACCAGGTGCCAAGCCGGATCACTTCGTTAGGCATATCTTGCGGGGATAGAAAAGAGAACCGGTGTTTGGCTTCAAGGTATCTGATGAACTTTGTAACCGCAGTCTTGGTTGCGTTGCCGGTCTTAAGCGCTCTCGTCCAGAACCTGTGTTGCGCTTCGTTGCCACCAACGCCCCCAACACGCGGTCCGAGCATAGAGTTCTTCAAAGACACCCCAACGATGTCGCAGTAGTCTTCCGGGTCGAGCAATAATCGTGCAAACCGCTTATTTTCACCGAAGAGAATCTGGGTTTGTGTCATTGTTGTCTGCGTAGCCTCGAGCTTTGATCGCCTGTGATCATAGTTAAGTTATGTATATGGCAAATGTTCGGTTTTCGTAAGCGTTCGCCGTGCGGGCTGCGATCTTGGGATAAGCATGGCACATCGTGATGGGCAATTACTCGATCGGCCCAGAGCCGACCTTCAGCCTTGGATCAGAATGCCGCATCGCAGCCTATCAAAGCTGCCGTTCGCCGCACTTGCGAATCCCGGCGGGATCCGAAGGTCTGCTGAGCGGGACAAAGCCGCCGTTTCAACGAACAGCCTCAATCCCATCTTCTATCTATAGTATTGACTCCAATCATAGAGCTGTCCGAAAACACCGCAAAGTGCATCTCCCTTCGCAGTAAGCGAGTACCCGACACGTTGACGTGCATCGTTCTTTGGAGAACGCAATATCAACCCTTGCTCCTCGAAATCCTTCAACTGATCGGTCAGTACCTTCCGACTGATGCCGTCTATCGCTCGTGTGAGCTCTAGAAAATGAAGTTCACCTTCCGTTAGGCAGTGCAAAATTCTTGGCCCGTGTTTGCCACCTAACGTACGAAGTATTTCGGCGACGGGGCACGCACCGGTGATTGGATCTGCCCAAGACTTAATGAGAACATTTTTCTCTGTCACCTTGATCTCCCGTTACAAAAAAGTACCCAATTGTCGTGCTCGGCTGAGCGTTTAACAAACGCATTCAACACAGATTGGAGCTAGCACTTAGAATGTCAAAAACTGTCATAGAAACAATCCCCATACTGCCATTTGGCATGGTTAATTCATTCCTCATCGCCTTCGAGGGGAAAGCCATACTTATCGATACTGGCCTCCCTCAATCAGAGCCCAAAATTCTCAAGGCGTTGAAGAAACACTCTTTAGTCTGGTCGGATGTTAATGCCATCGTCCTGACGCATGCGCATATCGATCACGCTGGATCTGCAGTCGCGATTAAATCCCTAACATCCGCACCGATTATCGCACATGAAATGGAAATACCATATTGCCAAGGTGAACGGCCCACCTTGAACGCAACGGGGCTGTTTGGACGCCTCTTCTACAAAACAGGCGCGATTCTGGAACCCTTCCCCTATTTCCGGCCAGACGTTCCTATAGCGCAGCCCAAACTGAATCTTTCAGAATATGGTTTTCCGATGTGTACACTTCATTTCACTCCTGGACATACTCCTGGGTCGCTATCAGTACTGTTTGACGATGGACGGGTGATCGCTGGTGATCTGGCAGCTTCGGGAATACTTCTCGGTGGAATTGCCTTTCGCAAACGCCCCAAACGCCCTCCCTTTGAAGAAAGTGCCGCTCTGGTTGCTACGTCCCTTGAACAGCTTTTGGCACTAGGGGCGCGAAAATTCTATATTGGTCATGGTGGACCACTTGGAGCCAAAACGATCGACACTCATGTTCATGCGTTGAGAAAGATTAGCCCCTTACCGGGTTGATCGTCGATTTCTACCAACGTGAAACACCGGTCAAAATGGGCTCGCTGCCGACCTCGGATGCATCGCAGCATCATGTGATATGGTGCCTTGTCAACGTCGGGTTGTCGATGTGGGAGGGCGCGGTGGATCGGAGGATCCATCATGGAAACACCAAACCTACCCGCCATCCGCGCACCGCGCCCAGCCTGGAACAAAGGTCGAATTGTCGGTCAGAAGAGGCCGCTCAAGCCCAAACACGTCTGGGCGATCAGGGTGCGGCTGGAGCTGGGCGAGAACCATCGTGATCTGGCCCTTTTCAATCTTGCCATCGACAGCAAGCTGCGCGGCTGCGATCTGGTGAAAATGAAGGTGGTCGATGTCATGGCGTCAGGCCAAATCAAGGAACGCGCGTCGGTTCTGCAGAGCAAGACCCAGAAACCTGTGCGTTTCGAAATCTCTGAGGGCACGCGAGCGTCGCTGGCAAGGTGGATGAGGGAGCCGCTCATGGTCGGATCCGAACACCTCTGGCCTGGGCGTTTTCACGAACGGCTTCACATCTCGACCCGCCAGTACGCGCGTATTGTCCGAGAATGGGTGACATCCATTGGTCTGGAGGCCAGCGCCTATGGCACACACTCAATGCGGCGAACGAAGGTAACGCAGATATATAAGAAGACCGGCAACCTGCGGGCGGTGCAACTCCTCCTTGGCCACACGAAGATGGACAGTACGGTGCGTTACCTCGGCGTGGAGCTCGAAGATGCGCTGGCGATCGCCGAAGCTATCGAAATCTGAAGACTTGGGCCGTCTTTACGGACGGCCTAAACCGGACCTCAGCTACTCGATCAAACACCGCACCGCAGCTTCACCACAACGGACATTCACGCCGATTGCGGGTTCGCTTTGCCCAGAGTAAACGTTCACAGCAATGCCGGGAGTTATTTTATGGACCAGTCCGATCAGGAGCTCGATCTTCTCAGCGCGTTGTTGCATGCGCTGCCCGTCGAGAACATGCCCATGACGCTTAGCGAGCTTGATGGCTACTTGGTCGGTGTTCTAGCCTGCCCGGATGTCATTCCGCCCTCTGATTGGATTTCCCATGTCTGGGGTGAAACAGGTGAGGCAAACTTTCCCGATCAGAAAACCGCCGAGGCCACGATCAGTGCGGTCATGGCTCACTACAA
Organism: Paracoccaceae bacterium; assembly: GCA_050633545.1. Classification (GTDB taxonomy): domain Bacteria; phylum Pseudomonadota; class Alphaproteobacteria; order Rhodobacterales; family Rhodobacteraceae; genus Litorivita. The sequence continues at coordinate 9,374 of JBOEGS010000018.1, read as the reverse complement.
TTCGGTTGCTGAGGCGATTGCTCGTTCGCTTTGGATCGAACCCATCTATGAGGTCGACCCTAGCAGTGATGAGGTAATGTGGGAGCCTTGGGTCGATGGCTTCACTCGCGCCATGGGGCTAAGACCCATTGTTTGGGAACAACTGCTCGATCAAGCCGACGAAGAAACGCGGACGGCGATGATTTTCATGATGGCGCTTCAGGACATATACACTGGCCACAGCAAGTTCACGGATGAGGAGATCGACGAAATCGACCTTGAAGCACCCGATCTGATCCCGAACTGCGTTGCTACAATACTCTCTCAGTCCCGCCCCGAACTGTTTCGCACGGAGCCCGCTAACCGGTCAGAGGCACCGTTCAAGGCTGGTCCCCGGCCAGGACGCAACGATCCCTGCTCCTGTGGGTCGGGCCGAAAATACAAGCAATGTTGCGGTCGGAACTGACCACCAGCTCAGGCTTGTCCGGCCCAGAGCCGACCTTGGTAGTCTGTGCGGCGCACGGCGGCTCGGAGCCCATACCGGACCTGTTAATTTTGTGCTGCGTGCGCTCGCAGCGTGGAAATTGCTGCAACTGAGTGAATTTCTACGCCGCTGCGCGGCAGAAAAACTGGTCATTCATATGCACTGCAGCGGATGTGAAGCCGAAGAGCGCGGGCAAAAGTGGCCTTTAATATGGGCCGGTTACGAGACCTCCGGACGGTCCAGTATCTTGTCGCACAGCTTGTTCACGGCTGCGTGCAGCAGAATCGTCAGGACCGCAAGCACGATCAGGGCAGCAAACATCAGGTCGGTTTTAGCGCGTCCATTGGCCAACAGCATCAGATATCCCAAGCCCTTCGAGGCCCCGACCCATTCGCCGATGATCGCACCGATGGGCGCATAAACCGCAGCCAACCGCAGGCCGGATGCAAAGCCCGGCAGGGCCGCAGGCACGCGGATATGCCACATGATCCGTGCGGGACTTGCACCCATCACCTTGGCCAAACCGATCCAGTCGCGGTTTGTGCGCATCAGGGCGTCAAAAAATGATGACGTAACGGGAAAGTAGATGATGATGATGGTCATCGTGATCTTGGACCAAAGGCCGAAGCCAAGCCAAAGGGTCAGGATTGGTGCCAATGCAAACACCGGCACTGCTTGACTGAAAACTAAGATGGGTCGCACCAGTGCGCGTGCCGTTGGGGATGCGACCAGCCCGATGGCCGATACGAACCCAAGTGCGGCACCCAGCACGAGGCCGATGAGCACTTCGGCCATCGTGATAACCGCGTGCTCCGCCAAAAGCGCTTGGCTTTCCCAGATTGTTTGCGCGACCAATGCAGGGGGAGGCAGGATGAAACGGGCGACACCTGTAGTCCAGATCACCGTTTGCCAAAGCAACAACACCAGACACGTCGCCGCTATGCCTGCTCGCCAACCGGTCATTTTGCGACCGCAAAACCAGCCCAAGACGCGTCAAAGAACGCGCGCTCCAACCGTACGGCTTCTGAGAAGGTCGCGGTGACCTGCGCACGCGCGGCGGCGTCCAGCGTGTCCCAAGCGGTATCCAGTTGATCGCGCAAATAGGCGACGACCTGCGCAAATCCGTCACCGGAATGCAGCGTTATCCACTCCCCCAGCCAAAACGGCAGATCCTCTGCGCGGTCTTCAAACGGAGAGGCCCAATCAAGATAAATCCATTCAGCAGCCACGAGAACCGACAGCATAATCTCATAGCGCCCCGAGCGGCGGGCTTGATCCATCAGCTGTTGGAACGCGATCGTCTCAGGTGCTGCGGGCGCGGTTGACGGAACCTCGAGCGCTTGCATAGATCGCAGGAAATAGGTGTTTTCGGGGCCACAGATCAATCCCAGAAACTGCGCGCCGGGCACGGCATCGGCCAATGTGGGTGCATGGGCCACGGCGGATGCCAAAAGCCGCACAAACCCTTCGATGAACTGGTAGTCCTGTTGCAAGTACCCCGCGATCTTGTCACGGCTTAGGGTCCCATCGGCCAAGGCATCGGTGAACGCATGATGCTTCGTGGCGTGCCAATCTTGCGCGACAAGCGATTGCAGATGTTGTGTGGCGCTCATGTCGGTCTCCTGAATTGGTCAAACAGATCTGTCTGCGCGGCCAGCACATCTGGTGCGTGGATGTCGCGCGGGATGGGGGTGAGAGGGGCGGCAACCTCGACAAGTCCTGATGGCGTCAAGATCAGGATTTTCTGGCCCAAGCGCGCGGCCTCGTTCGGGTCATGGGTGACCAGCAACACTGTGCGGCCCGTCAACAGGTCTGCCGTCAGTTCCTGCATCTGCGCACGGGTCAGTGCGTCAAGCGCCGAGAATGGTTCATCCAACAACACAATCGCGCGGTCCTCCATCAAGGTGCGGGCCAATGCGACCCGTTGACGTTGGCCGCCCGACAGAGCGGCGGGCAATTTGTCAGCATGATCCGCCAAGCCGACTTGCACCAGCCTCTCGCGGGCGCGGTCTTTGTCCGGACGCTCCCCCCGCACGCGCGCGCCCAGCATGACATTGTCCAACACGCTGAGCCACGGCATCAGCAAATCTTGCTGCGCCATCATCGCGACGCGTCCCGTATCGCTTAAGGTGCCCTCAAAAGTAACGCTCTCTGCCAGCCCTGCAAAAAGACGCAGCACCGTGGATTTGCCCACACCACTCGCCCCCAAAAGGCAGGTCCAGCTGTGCGGTGTCAGGATCAGGTCCAGCTGCGAAAAGATCGGCGTCCCGTCAATCGTCGCCGTTCCTGTCATCCGCAAGGGTTGGTTCACGGATCCAACCCCATGTCCCAAAACCCGACTTCCAATTGACTGGCCATCGCAAACCGCGCCTGAAGAGGAGTCCAACGCGGGCTGCCTGTCGGATCATCACCCAAGCGCCGCGCAACAGCCCCGTCAATAAGCAGACCCACATCATGGCAAACCTGCTGGTAGTCGGCGCTTGCGTAGGTGTTGATCCACTCTGCGTAGGTGTCCGACGTTTTTGCGGCGGCCAGATGCGCACCGATTTCACCGTATCCCATGACACAAGGGGCCAAGGCCGCTAGTAGATCCAGCAGATCACCGGAATGGCCCGCATCCAGCACATAGCGGGTGTAGGCCAGATTTTCTTGCCGTTCCTGCGTTGCAAACAGCGTTGCCTCATCAATCCCGGCCTCAGCACAGGTTTTGATATGCAGGGCGATTTCTTCGTTGATCAACCCGTTCACCGTGCCAGCAGCCAAGCGCATTTCCGCGACCGTATCCGCTTTGGTGATCGCCAACGCCCAAGCGCGTGAGAAGTGGATCAGAAAGACATAATCTTGTTTGAGGTAGTGCAAGAAGGCATCGTGCGGCAACGTCCCGTCGCCCAAACCCTGCACAAACTTATGGCGGGTATACGCCGGCCAGGCGGGAGTGTTGCCCCGCCAGACCGCAAAGGTATTGCCGTAGGTCATTCAGCACCCAGATCGACAGCAAGCGCCGAGACTGGGCGCGCGCCCTCGACCAGACCGCTCTCGGCTAGAAATGCCTCGAACCTTGTGTATCGCCCTTCATCCAGCGCTTCGGGGCGCAGGGCAAAACGGGGCAAGGTGTCGACCCAAGCCTTGGCGTTCAGCTCATCATCCAGCTCAGGTGCGTAGCCTTTGAACAGCTCCCATGAGGCGTCTGGGTTGTTGACAATGTATTGCGTCGCCAGTTCTGTGGCACGCAGGAAACGGCGGACCTGACCCACATCCATGCGGTCGGGGTTCGCCACATAGATCAGCTCGTCATAGGTCGGCACGCCCTCTTCCTCGACATAAAAACAGCGGCCCTCAACGTCCTCAATCTCCATCTGGTTCAGCTCGAAGTTGCGGTAGGCCCCGATGACCGCATCCACCTGACCCGACATCAACGACGGGCTAAGCGAGAAGTTCACGTTCACCATCTCGACATCATCCAGCGTGACACCGTGGCGGTTCAACATCGCGCTCAGAACGGCCTCTTCGACACCCGCAACAGAGAAACCAATCGTGCCGCCCTTGAGCTGGCTGATCTCCTGAATGGGGCCGTCTTTGAGAACCAACAAACAGTTGAGCGGCGTTGCCACTAACGTACCCACCCGGATAAGGGGCAAACCTTCGGCCACGTGCAAATGCTGGCTGGGTTGATAGCTGACGGCAATGTCGCCTCGGCCAGCCGCCACCAGTTTCGGCGGGGCAGACGGATCGGCGGGGGGGATGATTTCGACCTCAAGGCCCTGATCGGCGAAATAGCCCAACTCTTCGGCCACGATGATTGGTCCGTGATCGGGGTTAATGAACCAGTCCAAGAGCAAGGTCATCTTGTCTTGCGCCAGTGCTGGAGTCGCGAGCAATAGTGCCGCTGCGGTGATGAGGTATTTCATTGGGGTTTCCTTACTCTCCGAGCGCGAGAAGTTTGATCTCGCCCTGCCAGTGTTGTGAAAGCCGCTCTGCCGCCTGCCAGGCACGCAGGCCCGACCGACACGCCAGAACTGCACGTTGGTTTTCGTGTGGTGTGGGGCCATGTGGTCCAAAGTCGGACACGACATGGCGAGTTGCGTGCAGCAGGTCCGGCCCCTGTTCACCTTCCACGCGCAGATCGATCAGAAAATCAGTCGCGGCGATGTCTCGCAGGGCGATAAAGGCGGGGTTGGGCGCAGGATCAGATGCCGTGTCAAAGCGGAACCCGCCAAACCGCAGCGTGCGCGCGTCATAGGTCACAAGTTGTCCCAATCCCTGCATATCGCCCGTCAGGATCGCCATCGCCATTTGGGCCTGAAGGCTACCGATCACACCGACACTTGGCCCAAGCACGCCATCGGTATCGCACGATCCCAGCTGGTCTGGCAGATCAGGAAAGACAGCGCGCAACCCGGGCTTCCCCCCGCAAAAGCCACCCACATAACCGTCACGACCGACGACGCTGGCGCTAACAAGGGGTTGGCCTGTCTCAAGACAATGATCGGACGCGATATAGCTGACTGCGAAACTGTCTGCACAGTCTAGGATCAGTGTCATGCCCTCGCAAATGGTTGCAATGTTAGCTGGGTCGACGCGCTGGTGCATAGGTTTAGTGGTGGTGTCAGGGTTCAATGCGGTCATCGCACGCGCGATCACATCGACCTTTGGCAAGCCAATATCAGCCTCGCGAAACAGCGTTTGACGGTTCAGGTTGGACAGGCTTATGACATCTGCATCCGCAATTCGGATATGCCCGACACCCGCGCCCACGAGGTATTGCATTACAGGGGCGGCTAATCCTCCGGCACCAATGACAAGTACCGACGCCTCTGCTAACTGCCTTTGCGCATTTTCACCAAGCACAGCCATTTGACGCAGGTAACGGTTCACGCACACGCCTCAAGCCATTCTCTGACACGGGCCTCTGGATCGTCATGGAGCGTAATATCAGTGACCGCAGAGACGACATCTGCCCCCGCTGCAAAGGCGCCTTTGGCGCGTGTTGTGCTCATGCCCCCAATTGCGATCAGGGGTATGTCCCCCACAAGATCCTTCCAAACGCTCAGTTTTGCAACGCCCTGCTGATGCCACTTCATCTGTTTCAGGATAGTGGGATAGATCGGACCAAGGGCAATATAGTCCGGCGCAAGTGCAAGCGCGCGGGCCAGTTCGGCCTTATCATGGGTTGAAACGCCCAGCCTGAGGCCCGCCGCACGGATTGCATCCACATTTGCATCATCAAGGTCTTCTTGTCCCAGATGGACCCAGTCACAGCCCAGCTCAATGGCCAGCTGCCAATGGTCATTGACCACTAGCACAGCGCCATGGGCTGCGCACAGAGCACAGGCCTTTGTTAATTGGGCGCGTAGCGCTTCTTGGGATTTGCCTTTGAGGCGCATTTGCACAATCTTCACCCCCAAAGGCAACATGCGCCGCAGCCACGCCACATCATCAAAAATCGGGTAAAAGCGGGGCAGTGTCATAGGACCGCCTTTCCAAATACTGGCGTTGACGGGGCCGCCATATCGCGGGCATCCATGGGATCGGCACCGGCGGCTAACGCGCCTGCTTCTACCGCCAGAGCGAACGCGCGCGCCATCACCACGGGGTCGCCCGCCATTGCAACGGCAGTGTTCAACAGGACCGCGTCATAGCCCATCTCCATCGCTTGGGCCGCGTGCGACGGCAGGCCCAGACCTGCATCAACGACCAAAGGAATGCCCGGGAAATGCGCACGTAAGCTGCGCAAACCGTAGATATTGTTCAGCCCCAACCCCGTGCCAATGGGTGCACCCCACGGCATCAAGACTTTGCAACCGACCTCAACCAGCCGCTCGCACAGCACCAAATCTTCGGTGCAATAGGGAAAGACCTCAAATCCGTCCTCGGCCAATTGTGCGGCAGCGTCCACCAGACCGAAGGGGTCGGGTTGCAAGGTATCGGCGTGGCCGATGACCTCAAGCTTGATCCAGTTGGTGTCGAACAACTCGCGGGCCATTTGGGCTGTGGTCACAGCCTCGCGTACCGAATAACAGCCTGCGGTGTTGGGAAGCACGGCCACGTCGAGGTCTCGGATCAACGCCCAGAAATCCTGCCCCGCCTGATCGCCGCCCGCCTCGCGCCGCACAGAGACCGTGGCAATGCCTGCGCCCGAACGGCGAAACGCATCCGCCAGAACTGCGGGCGACGGGTATTGTGCTGTGCCCAACATTAGCCTCGATGAAACTTCTGTGCCGTAGAAAGTGGGCATTCTATCCTCCTTGTCGGGGGGCTACGATTTCGACGCGGTCCCCGTCTTGCAAAGAACGGTCTGCGCGTTGATGTTTGGACACAAAGGCCTCGTTGACCGAGGTTGCAACCTTGACCTCCCCCTTACCCAACTCATCCAAGAGCGCGGCCAGTGTGGACGTACGGGTCTCAAGTGCTTCACCGTTCACAATGATCTTCATACCAAACCTCCGGTATTTTGCCTTTCAGCAACAGGTCCGCCGTCATCTGCGCCACTGCAGGTGCAAGCAGGAATCCATGCCGAAACAGGCCATTTGCGTAAATCACATCCCCGATCCGCCGAATGCGCGGTTGGTTGTCAGGAAAGGCAGGACGCGCATCGACGCCAATCTCCAACAGCTCCGCCTCGCCAAAAGCGGGGTGCAGGGCGTAGGCGGCATTCATCAGCTCCATGACGGATCGCAGGGTGGCACGTCCGCGTTCGCCAGTTTCGATCTGGGTCGCGCCCAACATGAACACATCGTCGCCCCGGGGCACGATATACAGCGGAAACCGCGGATGAAGCAGCCGGACGGGGCGCGACAGCGTCACGTCGGGGCAGCGGACCACAAGCATCTCGCCCTTCACTCCGCGCAAATCTGTAAAAGTATCGCGCGCAGCAAGGCCACGGCAGTCAATTACCTGCCCTTTGATATCACCGCCAAAACAAACGCCCAATTGATTTAGCCGCGCATGCAGCGCGGTCAGGGTAGCGCGGGGATCAAGATGCCCTTCATCTGCCAAAAATAGCGCCTTGGAAAAACGCTCAGCCAGATGCGGCTCGTGGTCAGCGATCTGCGTTTTGGACAGGGATGTCGCGGTCGGCGCACGGCGCGCAAAGGTTGCCAGATCGCTTTGATCGCGATTAAGGGCGACAACAATCGTGCCCGCGTGATGCACAATTCCTCCGTGGCTTTCCCACCAACTGGCAGCTTTGCGGCCTTGGCGCACAATCTCGGGCTCGGCACTCACCCCTTCGCAATCGGGGGCCAGCATGCCGCCTGCCCACCAAGAACAGGCGTGATCGCCGGGCGCACCTTTGGGATCAATGACCGTGACCTGCGCGCCGCGTGACGACAGTTCTGCGGCCATTGCAAGGCCACACACGCCGCCGCCAATGATGGTGAAAAGGTCGCTCATTCCCACAGCGCGTGAAAGTGGTGCACAGGCCCGTGACCTTGCCCTACGTGCAATTCATCCGCATGCAAGATCGCCTGATGTAGCCACGTGTGCGCATGGCGTACCGCATCGCTCAACGCCATGCCTTGTGCCAAGCCCGCAGCGATTGCAGAGGAATAGGAACATCCCGTGCCGTGGGTGTTGCGGGTGTTCACACGAGGGGCCGAAAAATCCTGCGTGCCGGTTTGCGACACAAGAAGATCGGTGCAGGTCTCTCCGTCTGCATGTCCGCCTTTCATCAAAACCGCACCGACGCCAAGGTCCAGAAGGGCCTTCGCCTGCGCCTGCGTGCTGCCCTCGCCCACCAGTTTTGCCACTTCGGGTAGGTTGGGGGTAAGCAGTGTCGCGCCTGTGAAAAGGATAGATTTCAATGCATCTATCGCACTATCGGCCAGCAACGTATCGCCTGATTTAGCAACCATTACGGGGTCAAGCACAACCGGCCCAGCGTAACCCGCCAGCGCATCGGCCACCGCCGCAATCAGCGACGGTGTTCCCAGCATCCCGATCTTGACCACGTCAATCTGGATATCATCCAGAACGGCTTTGATCTGTGCGGCAACAATGTCGTCCGGGATCGGATGAATGGCGGTAACAGATTTGGTGTTCTGTGCCGTAACCGCCGTCACAACGGAAGCACCATAAACACCCATTGCCGAAAAGGTCTTAAGATCGGCCTGAATACCTGCCCCGCCGCCAGAATCGGAACCGGCAATCGTTAACGCCCTAGCTGCCATGTCATCGCCCCTTAGTTCAGGGATCAGGATGGAAAAAGGCGCAAGCCAGAACGGATGCGAAGTCCGCAAGCTGTTCCCTCCGCCGGTCCTAACCGGTTCAGGTTCAATGGGTTCGCAGCTTATGCATCTCAGCCCAGATCAGGGCACCCCAACAGATATTAACAGCAGTGCTAAATTGTTAGCACAGACGCGTCAAACGGATAAATGATCGCAGACTGCATGACAGCGTGATTCTGGAGAATACGCCAATTGAATAACAAAACGGTATTCGTCCTTAAGATGCGCGACAGTAGCCTTGACCTAAAAGTAACGAGCATATGAGCTATAGCCTGCGTGGTAAATGAGCAGAGCAATAAGGGCCGCTTGGTGTGTAACCAGATTGTTCGACCCGCTCGCACCAAAAGAGTAGTTTGGATTTGGTACCAGAGATCGTTTTTTAATGACTGCTATGGTGCATCGTAGCAACCGACTTGCTGCACCTGCAAGAAAATGCTGCGCCAGCGATAGCCACAACTGCAAAAGGCGGCTTCGTCCCGCACTGCAGGCCTTGGAAGTTCCAGCAACGAACGTCTGCTTTCCGCCCATCACGTCGAATGCTGCGAAAAGTAATTCACATAGTCGCCAGCACATCAACCTTGGGCTAAGCCTTGCGGCCTCCCCAGCTCGGCTTCGCGTGTCGCAGGGGAGAACGGCCCTTCGGTCCGTCTCGCATTCTGCCATGCGGCCTCACCGCGGCGTTGCAC
>JBOEGS010000017.1:0-73869 GCA_050633545.1 Paracoccaceae bacterium | reverse complement strand
CCAATCTGATGTCCAACTTTATGTGACGACGGACACCGCGCATGATCCAGAACTTTCCTATCGCGGGTGAGCTGATTCATTGGTGTTTAAGCGTCAGACAGGAAAGCCTTGCCGAAGGCAGCCTTGGTCACGGTATTTTCGAAGCGGCCAAACGTCGGAAAATCGCGCCGGAAAGCTGTGCGCGATCATCCACCAGTATGTTGCGGCGGGTTTGGCCACGGCGATTGCTTCGATCGGGACTGAGATCTTCCATTTTGCCTCAAATCCGGATCAATATGCCAAGCATGCCGAGAGCTTCAAGGTCGGCGAACCGCAACGCCAACCAAGCAACATGACCCGTGGTTTAAGCAGCCTTCCGGTCGCGGAAGTCGCAGAACAGCGAGAGCGCGCCTGTCCTGCAATCGCGCTCAGTATCGACAGGTTTTAAAGGGTGATGTGCCACGTTCATCAGAAGCAGGGCACATCAGGACTTTATGCTATCCGACGCTCATTCAGTCAGCCTTAAGGAAGCCATCGAAAAAGGCCGATAGATCTTCCACGGCACCCAGCGGCAGAATGTGAGCAACATATTGATCGGGGCGCACGACGATCAAACACCCCGTCTCGCGGTCTATTCCGCGCATCTCGTAGATGTCATCACCAAGCTTGTGATCGACGCAGAAAACTTTCTCGAAATCGCGCAATCCATAGCGCCCCTTTGCGGGCTGAAGAAGCGACGGCATGTATTCGTAGTTCAGAGATTTGAAGTCCTGTTGGAACACAGCGCGCAGGTCGATCAAGGCATCTATGTCTTCGCCTTTACGCGTGAACCGCAGAACTGGCGACCCAGGATCGCTTTCGAGCCAGCTGCAGAGCCTATGTATGGCGCCTCCCGTAGTTCCCACATCGTCATGCCCCGCAAAAGCATAGAGTTTCCAGCGTCCGTCTGCCTCTGCCACATGGCCAAGTTGCATGGATTTTGCATCTGACAGCCGCAGCACTGGCGCCGAATGGAAGCGTTTTCCGATGATCTGGCCCGTCGCAAGGTGCTGGTGTCTGGGCGCTGCAATGATGCGGGAGGATTCGTAATGCACGGCGAGCCCGCCGGTGAACTCGAGGTTCTCAATGAATTGCTTTTGGAAGCGCGGCATGTCGGTGCCATCAAGCTCGGATTCACCTGGCGGGGCGCTCATGATGCGGGCCCATTTGTGATCGGTCTCGACCAACCGTTTGGCCTCTTCCAGACGTTCGGCGGAATAGCTGTGAAGAAGGTTGGCATCCGATCGACCGGTCAGCACATGCGCTAGTTTCCAGCCGAGATTGAAGGTGTCGCCCATGGACACGTTCATGCCCTGACCTGCTTTCGGACTATGAGTGTGACACGCATCCCCTGCGGTAAAAATCCGCGGATTGCGCGAGGCTGTCTCGCTTTGTGGAACATCGTCGAACTTGTCCGTCAGGCGATGGCCGATCTCGTAGATCGACCACCAGACCACCTCTTTCACGTCAATTGTATAGGGCCGCACGATCCGGTTCGCCGCCGCGATGATATGGTCCGAAGTCAGGTTCCGGTTCGCGACCCGCTCGTCGGGGTTGAGTTTGTCCAGTTCGACATACATCCGGAAAAGATAGCCGCCCTCGCGTGGGATGATCAGCACGTTGCCTTCCTTCGCGGATTGGATCAGGCACTTTCTTCGCAGGTCCGGAAAGTCGGAATTGGCCAGGATGTCCATCACGCCCCAAGCCTGATGAGCGGCATCGCCGTGCAATTTACCGCCGATCGCCTTGCGCACATTGCTGCGCGCACCGTCGCAGCCAACGACGTAATTGGCACGAACGGTCACCGATTGCCCCGCGCTGCCGTCTTCTTTGACCCGTTCCAGCGTGACGGTCACCGGGTGATCGTCAGTGCCCAAGTCGATCTCAAGACCCATGAGCCGCAGCCCGTAATGCGGTTCCAGCCGCGTCGGGGATTTCTTCATCACGTCGAGGAAAAGCTGGTGAATGCGCGCCTGATTGACGATGGTATGCGGCATTTCGGACTGGTCATCCGCCACGTCCTGCGCGATTCCGACACGTGTTATGTGGCTTGTGTTGGCGGGGTCGGGCTTCCAGAACGTGGTCTGGTTCACCCAATAGGCTTCTCGCTTGACCTTTTCCGCAAAGCCGAAGGCCTGAAACATTTCCATAGAGCGGACATTCACGCCGTCGGCTTGGCCCTTTTCCATAGGGCCTTGCTTGGGGTCGACGATCATAGTCGTGATCTCGGGAAAGGCCGCTAGCTGCGCCGCAAGGCAAAGGCCGGCAGGGCCACAGCCGGCAATGATTACATCAACCGTTTGCGCAACGGTACCGCCATGATGTTGGTCTCGACCGGGGGCTGGGGCCTTTTCATCCGGGTCCCCGGGCCGGAAACCGTTCACATAGTACTGCATAGCTCTCTCCCAATATGTGTTGGACCTGAATATAGTACTCATACTTACTATCTTGCACGGAAACGGTATGTACACACATTTATTTTGTTGCGCTAGTGTGGCGCGACCGCTGAAATTGGACCACGCAGACAGGAGACCACGAAATTGAACATCTCTGGCATGGCAGGACATTTGATCCGCCGACTGAATCAGATGTCGACCCAAGTCTTCACGCATCACATGCAGGCAGCAGGGTGCGACCTCACGCCGGTTCAATTCGCTGCGCTCGATGCCATTCACGCGCATCCGGGATTGGATCAATCAGGCATTTCTGCAAGGATCGCCTACGATAAAGCGACGATCGGCGGCGTGATGGAGCGACTGGAACAAAAGGGTTTTATCAAGCGATCGATCAGCCGATCGGATCGACGTGCGCGCGAAATCAGCTTAACAGAATATGGTCGTAAAACCTATGCCGACATTGCGCCGATTGTTGCCGAGTTGCAGTATCAAATACTCTCGGGTCTCGAACCGGCGGAACAAGAACAGTTTCTAATTCTGGCGAGGAAAGCAATCCAGGCCAACTGAGGTGGTTCCAAGGGGATCGTCAAGTTGTTGAGCAGCCATCTGGCTGAGTGTAGCAAGCGCCGATGATCAGCCAAACCTCGCAACCCCGCTAAAAAGGCGACACTTCACGCGGTCCATCATTTCCTACGCGGTTTGGGCATATCATTGACTTGCGCTCGGCTTGCGGGACGTTGAGGCAATCTCATTGCCGAGCGCGGTGCCACTGTAAGCTTTGAAACCATCAGGGCATGGGTCGGAAATTCGGGGCGCAGATCGCGAAAACTGTCCGAGCGGCGCGCAGGCAACCCATCGATAAATCGCATTTGGACGAAGTGGTGATCACGAACCGAGGCAAGAAACATCGGCTTTGGCGCGCCGTCGACGGCAACTGTGAAACACTCGACATTCTGGTGCAAACCCGCCGAAATGCCCGTACTGCCAAGCGGTTATCTTCAGGCTGATCGCCCGCTGGGGCCTGTCGCGCGTCATCATAACGGACAAGTTGCGCAGCGACGGAGGCGCCCTACACAAGCTTGAACCGGAGTAAACCGCCGGCTTTTTAACATAGGGCAACAACGTGGCGATCCCGCCGTGTCAACTTAGCTGCTTGTCGGCGAAGAGCCTTTCGAGCGGGATTGCTACTGATTACATCTATTGCCCGAGCGGCGGGGCAATCATATCGCCCATACGGGCGCGATGTTGCGCTGCGCTGATCGGGCCTTGGTCCTCGCGCGCGGGCAGGGCAGGGCAGGGGGCAAATCCCTCCATCACATCGCGCCCTGCGGCGGCGTTGATCACCATCTGGCGCGCGACCTGCGGCGTCGCCCCCGAGGTGCCGATCAGCCGCGACAGCCCGCCCGAATGGCACCCGATCGAGGGCGTTCCGCGCAGGATTAGAGACTGATCCGCCACGGCGCTGACCGTGGTTTGCGCGCCCCATGTGGCGGGCGCACCGCCCTGCACGCGCAGCCCGCCTGCGGCGCTATAGGGGGCGGGGGTGCCGGTGACCTGCACATATCCCGCCACGCGTGTCACACGCGGCGCAGAGCCGACGCCGCTCAGGCTGCCGTAACCGGAAATCGGGCCAATTGCGGTAGAATAGAGCCGATAAGGCGGGGCAGGGGGCGCGATCGGCCCCGCGCCGCGCGGCGCCAGATCGACCAGACGGCTTTGCCGCCCGCCGGTTTGCAAAGCGCTGGGATCATCGTCGCGCTGCACCCAAAGGCGGATGTCCTCGCCCGCGGGCAAGGCGGGCGCGGCACCATCGCGGGTGATCTCGACCTGCCAAAGGCCCGAGGGCGCGCGGCGGCTTTGTGCGCGCACAAAGGCCGTGGGGATCAGCGCCACCAAGATGCGCCAACGGTTGCCGCGGTGCAGATCGACCGAAAGCTGGCCGATGTTTTCCCCGTCCATCTCCAATTCGGTAAAACGGCGCGGATCGCCGATCTGGCCGAAATCGGGGGTCACGGGGATGGTGCCGCCCGCAGAGAGAGAATAGCCGTTTGGCGGTGTAACAGAGACGGAATAGGGCGCGCCATCCACCCCCTCGGGGAGCCAGATTTCGAGGTAATTCGAGGTGCGGTCCTCTGGCTGCATCTGCCATCCGATCCGGTAGCTGCCGCTCGACAGCGCCGCCTCGCCGATGGCCGCATGCATGTCGCTGTCGAAATTGTTGCCCGTGGGCATAGTAATTTCGGTTTTCGGCTGCAGCGATTGGCGCTCGGCCAGCAGTTCCTCAATCGCCAGTTCCATTTCCGATTGCCCGTCATGGCGCCCCGCGCTCCAGCCGTAGCTGAAATTGAGGATCAGCGGCAATTCCTCGGGATTGGCCGGATCATCGGCATATTTGGTGGCAATGGCGCGGGCGCGGTCGAAGACATAGTGGATGGCGCTGAGCATATACATCTCTTTGCCAAAGCCGGAGGTGTCCCATGCGATGGTATTGGGCAATTGCACGGCGATGATCTGGATATCGTCGCCCAGCGTGCTGCCGCCGTAAACCGAGGCATTGCCCGCCGCCATGCCCATGACATGGGCGCCATGGGTCATAGAGCGGCGCATATGGGGGCCAAGTTCGTCCAAAACAGGGTCTATTGCACCTGAACTACGGTAAAATTCGGCGTCGTCATCGCCCGAAGCGGCGCGCATGGCGTTGATCTCGCCGTTCATATATTCGCGCCCGAAGGGCACGGCGCTATGGGGGGCGCTGGCGCGGGCCGATTGCAGCCAGATATGCGAGACGCGGGTTTTGCCGGTGCTGTCCAGAAAGGCGCGGTGGCCAAAGGGCAGCCCGTCGTCGATCACCGCGATGATGGCTTTGGGGCGGGTGGCGGGCACCGTCCAGTTGTCCATATCGCAATGGGGGTGGTAGGTGGCGGTCCATGCCTGCGGGGCGATGGGGAAATTGACCCGAAACCGCGGACGGATGGCGCTGCGCGCGGTGCTGTCTTCGGTCACCGCATCGAGCAGCGAGGCGATCTCGCGGTCGACGCGGGGGCGACGGTCGGGGTCATTGGCCTGTTTGTCGTAGAAGGCAAAGGGCACGATGGTGCGTTTGCGCGCCAGAGGGTTCCACAGCGGCGGCAGGCGGGTTTCAAAGCGCGGGTGGCTGGGCAAGCTGTCGGTGCCCTCCAACAGCGCCGTGTAATAGCCCGAGGTTTCATCGGCGATGGCCGGAAAGGCGAAGGGCTGGCCCAGCTCTTCGGAGAAGACATAGCGCTCGTAGGGACCCGAATAATTCGAAATCCGCTCCTTGGGTTCGCGTTGTGCATACATGGGTTACACCCCTGCCGGCGCTTGGTGTTCGGCGGCGGCCAGATCCCACAGCCATGTGAAATTGGGCGCGGCGGCGGCGCTATAGGCGGGCCCTTCGGTCAGCCCGTGGGCGGCGGCGTTCTGGGTGAAATCGTGATCGTTGAAATCGCTGTTTTGCGCCGTGTAACTCAAGGAGGGCAGGGCGGCAGGGGCCTGTCCGCAGCGGCCCAGCAAGGCGCGGCCAAGCGCGGTGCCAAGCGCCGCTCCGGCCCAGCTGTCGATGGGGTAATGCACGCCCGCCACGGTGCGGTTGACGGCGATCCGTTCGGCCAGACCGCGCAGGATGGCCAGACGCGGCGCCATATCGCCAAGGCTGCCCCATGCCCCCACCAGACCTTCGAGAACGGTCAGCGCGGTATAGGCTTCGGTGGCATGGGCGGAGGGGAAGCTGCCATGCCCGGGCGTCGGGATCATCGGCAAAATCCGCCCGTCGATCTGGTCGGGGCGGCGCACGGCGAGCGCATGTTTGACGATCATCGCCGCATGGGCCGCCATGACCTGCACGGCCATGAGCAATTCAAAGGTTTTGGGGTGCTGGCCCACATGCAGACCAAGGATCATCGCGAAATATTCGGTTGGAAATCCGAGTTGCGAGGCGATTTCAGAGGCGCGGTCAGGGCGCAAATCGGCATAGTTAGAGACGAATTCGATCTGATCGGCCAAAAGCGCATCCGAAGGCCGCGCCAAGGTCACCATCGGCGCGCCGTCAAAATCGAGCGTGACGGTTTGCGCTGCCGGATCGGTAGAAAATGTCAGCGCGGGGAAGACTTCAGAGATATAGAGCGAGCCGCGCACCCATTGCGCCCAGCGGTTGAGGTTGCTCGGATCGTCAAAGGCGAGAGGCGCGGGGTCGGGCGCCACCGCATTGCCCGCCAGATGGCGCAGCCCGTCGGCGGTGGTCATCAAACCGGCGGTCGCGGCGCCGCTGTAGCCGCCCACATCGCCCGCGCCCAAAAAGCCGCCAAGCCCGGTTTGCGCGCCCAAACCGCCCAAGCCCCCGAGGCCGCCAAGCCCCCCGAGGCCGCCCAAACCACCAAGTCCACCAAGGCCGCCGAGACCGCCCAAACCACCATATTGTGCCATTCTGTAAGTCCTTTTCAAAAAATTAAGTAATGCCGGAAGAGTGCAGCGCCTCGATCACCATTTTGCCGACGCGGTGGTCGGCCGAAGGGTGGCTTTTACGATATTCGTCGAGGCTGAATTCGGGGTGGCGGCGCAAGATCATCTGCGCGGTCTCGCGCGCCTCGCCATGGCGGCCAAGATTGTGCAGCGCCGTCACTTTGGAGCGCAGGGTCGACAGGTGCCGGTCGTTGACCGCCAAGGAGCGTTCGGCAAATTCGAGGCCTTTTTCGAATTGCTCGGCGGAGACATAGGCAGTGCTGGCGAGGCTGTCGTAATAATATCCGAAGGGGTCGATGGGCGAGAGCGAGCGCGCGGTTTGCGTCGCGCGGATCGCGGCCATGCCGTCGTCTTGAAAGGCCATCAGCGCCCCGCGCAGCAGCCACGACAGGCTCTCGTTGGGGTTCACATCCAAGGCGGCGGTATAGCGCGCCTCGGCCACATCCATATTCTTGAGCAGGTTGTTATTGGCAAACCCGTCAATTGTGAGACTAAAGCTGCTTTCAGGGTCGATATCGAGGGCGCGCGCCGTGGCGTCCAAGGCTTTTTGCGTATCGCCCGCGCGGTCGGTGGTAAAGCCTTTGAAGACCGACAGAACATACCATTTGCCCAGCCATGCATGCGGTTCGGCGGCGCGCGGCATGCGTTTGGCGGCCTCGACCAGATATTCGCGCGAGGAGAGGAAATCGCGCATCTGCGGGCGGTGCATGAGCGAGACACCGGCGATGACAAGATGTTGATCCTCGATCATCGGCAGCGGGCGGTCGCGCACATAATGGATCGCCGCATCGGCGATGGTGCGCCCGATGCTCTGGATCACATTGACGAGGCGGCCTTGCAAATGGTCGGTGAATTCACCGGCAGGACAGGCCAGATTGCGGTTCCACAAGATGTTGCCGCTGCGCGCATCGACGAAATCGAAATCGGCGACCAGATCGCCTTTGAATCGGCGCAGGGTGCCGGTGATCAGATAATCCACATCCAGCGTTTCGCGCACCGAGGAGATATCGATCATCTGATGCGCCATAGCGCGGCTCGACAGATGCGAGATCACGGTCAAAAGGTTGGAGCGCGACAAGGAGCGGCACATTTCCTCGGCGGCCCAATCGCCCAGAACCCGCAATTCGGGGTCGGGGGTCAGCACGGTGAGGGGCAGGGCGGTGATGCGCGGGCGCGGGCGGCCCAGTTGCGCGCGCGGGGTGATCCGGTAGAGGGCGGCGACCTGTTCGGGGGCGGCGCGGATGCCGTCCACCCAATCGCGAAACTCCTGTTCGTTGATATTGAGGTCTTCGAGAAACAGCCCCGCATCGGGGGTGCCGACAAAGGTGACATATTCGAGATCAAGCTCGATATCGCTATTGGTGGTATGGACGAAAGCGTCGAAATCATCGCCCATCAGTTTGCGCAAATCCGACAGGGCGCGGCGCAGGTTCTGATGCCCGCTGTCATAGCCCGCATAGCCCCAAAGCGTGTTTTGCAAATAGGTCCGCGTGCGCCGGCCCAAGGGGGCGGTGGCGAGCAGGGCAAAGAGCGCACGATGCTTGGCGCCGCGAATTTCGCGGGTCTCGCTGCCGACCACGCGAATGGCGCAGGTGCCGAACAAGGATATCTCAAGTCGCGCTGTCAAAAGCATTTTCTCCTATTGCCCTTGGGGAAACGTTAACACCGGATTAACGGCGAACAAAGCACTTCACAGTTTATTCACGCACGCCCCGTGCAAAGGTTATCGTAAGGTTAACGGGTAATCATTAACCGAAGGGTTTTACGATGCTGCCACCCACTGGCGATCATGCCATCCAGGATCTCGTCGATTTTTACCACCGCTGGCCGGAGCTGCGCGAAGAGGCTGTGTCTGTAGCCGAAACCTGCAAGCTCGAGGGCGGTCAGAGGGAGATTTTGGGTTGGATGATCAAGGTGATTGACCGCGTTGGCCCTGCCGATTTGGCAAAGGAGAACAGGGATGTTGAGTAGACTTCAATCCACGCGTTGGAAGCCTGTGGAGCTTACGGGTTGGATGCGCCGCGCTTACGGGCGCCGCATCATGTTAGAGACCGAAGGCGGCAGCCTGCGCACCAGGCTGGACGCTGAAAAAGGCGCCGAGCAATTGTATTTGCAGGTCGAGGTGACGGGCCGGATGTTGATCCAGCTCTATTGCAACGATGTGCTGGTTCTGGACGAGTTGGTCGCCCATGGCGAGCTTGATACATTGGTCGATCTGTCCGATTTCGGCTGCGGGATGCTTGATGTCGAATTGCAACTCATCCCCGCGACCTATGGCGAGGCCAAGGTCGGTCAGGAATTGCGCCTTGTGGCTTTTGATTTCGGGATGGAGAAGATCGCCGTTTGAAAGCCCCTCCCCCCCGCGCCACCTGCCTGACCCGCTTGGAAGCTTACCTCTTCGCTAGGCGGTGAGGGCAGGGGCCGGACCCCCCGATGCCATAATCCCTATCGCATCGGGCCATGGTCGCTCTCTGTCTCCCCAGAGCGTTCGACCGGTTATGGCGGCGTTGGTGCCTTGCGCATCAATGCCGCCTTTTTTGGTCCCTGCGTCCCTGCGGCTCATAGGGGTCATATGGTCGCGGCACAGCCTCTGCGCCGCGCGTCCTTGCCTGCATTTATGCGCAAGCTCATGCGCATGTTCTGGCGCATGGGGGTGGGATGTGATAGATTGGGCGTCATCGCTACTCTGCCCATCCTCGCACCGGAGCCTCCCATGCCGCAGCCCGAAGGGCGCAAGCCCACCAATTTGAGCCTCGACGCCGCCCTCGTCAGCCGCGCTCGCGAAAGCCGTGTGAACCTGTCGCGCGCCGCCGAAGAGGGCATCCGCGCCGCCCTGCGCGAGCGCCGCGCCGAAGACTGGCGCAATGAAAACGCCGAGGCGCTCGACAGTTCGAACCGCTTTGCCGCGCAAAACCCGCTGCCCTTGGCCGGTTTCCGGCGCTTCTGACGTGGCGCGCCATGATGTTTACCGCCTCGCCAGCGGGGCTTTGGTGCTTGATGTGCAGGCGGATTTTCTGGAGCCGCTAAACACCCGCATTGTCGTGCCGCTGATGGCGCGCAATGCGGCGCCCAAACCCGCGCGTCACCTCAATCCGGTGTTCTTGCTCGGCGAGGCCGAGGTGGTGATGGTGACGCAATTCCTCGCCGCCGTGCCCTTGGCCGAAATGGGCGCGCCCTTGGGCAGCCTTGATGCCCATCACGCGCAAATCACCCGCGCGCTTGATATGGCATTTCAAGGCATCTGAGCATCCCCCAAAGCGCCCCTAAGCGCAGGCGCGCGGGCCTTAAGTGCGGCCTCGGGCGGCACTGTGTTGACCTGCGTCGTGTTGACCTGCGTCAATGCCCCGCGCGGCGCTATGCGCTATGATTCCCCCATAACTCAGGAGGACCACAAGATGCTAAACGTCACAAAACCGTCCGCCAATCGGGTGGATATCGACTTTCGCGGCGCCTTGGACGCCGATGGGATGCGCGCGGGGCTGGACCAGCTCATTGCCCTGTCGGAAGGCGTGAAAAACGGGCGGATGTATTACACGATCACCGATTTCACCATTCCCACATTGGGCGCTTTGGGGGTCGAGATGACGCGTTTGCCGCAAATGTTCGGCCTGCTGGCCAAATTCGACAAATGCGCCGTGGTGTCGGATTCGGGTTTCGTGCGCAAAGCCGCCACCGTCGAGGGCGCGCTGTTTCCCGGTATGACGATCAAAAGCTTCGATGTTGGCGAAGAGGCGCAGGCCGAGGCATGGCTCGCCGAGGCCTGAGCCCGCCCGCGCGCGGCCAATGGGATCACCGCGCGCCGCGCGCGGTCAGCGCGCCTTGTCGCGGGGCCAGTCAGGCGCGCGTTTTTGCGCAAAGGCGCGTAGCCCTTCGGCCAGATCGACGCCGTTCAGATGGTCTTGAAAGGCGGTGATTTCGGCCGTCAGCCGCGCGCGGCGGGCGGGGTCTTGGGCCTGCGCCATGCTCAGGCGCTTCATCTGGCGGATCCCTCCGGGCTATTGGCGGCAATGTGCGCGGCTTTGGCGCGGGCGCGCTCCATCAAACCCTCGGGCGCCACCACCTCGCACACCAACCCCCATGCCAGAGCCGTTTGGGCCGAAATCATTTCGGCGGTATAAAACAGCTGCGCCGCGCGGGCCGCGCCGATGCGTTCGGGCAGGCGTAGGCTTGCGCCGCCTGCGGGCACGATGCCGTTGACCACGCCGATGACAGGGACGGGCAGCTCTTCGATCAAGCTGATCACCCGTTGGTTATGGGCCAGCGTGTCGATCAGCGCGCTGCCGCCCGCGTCGCGCGCGGCGGTGAATTCGATCAGATCGCCGCCCGCACAAAAGGCGCGGCCCGCGCCGGTTATGATCACCGCGCGCAGATCGGGCAGCGCGGCCAGTTGCCGAAGCCGGACCTCCAGCGCGCGGATGTCGACCGCACGCCCCTGCGCCGCGACGACGAATAGGGCGGGCACCTCGCCTGCATATTGGCCGGGCATGCCGACGGCGGCGCTGGTCTCGACGTCGGGGTGGCGATTGGCGACCTCTTCGATCGCGGTGGGGTCGATGTTATGGCCGCTGCGTACGATCAGATCCTTGGCCCGTCCGGTCAGAACCAGCCGCTCGTCGGCGGTCAGATAGCCGATGTCGCCGGTGCTCAGCCAGCCATCGGCGCCCAGAATCCCGCTGTTATGGGCCGGATCGATATAGCCCGCAAAGACCTGCGGGCCGCGCAGTTGCACCTCGCCGCTGACCCCCGCAGGGCAGGGGGTATCGGGCGCACGGCTTTGTATGACGCGGGTCTGCGAGAAGGGCGCGCGCAGCCCGACGCTGCCGCGGACCGGATCGCCATGGCGCGGGGTAAAGGCGATGGCGGCGGCGGTTTCGGTCATGCCGTAGGTTTCATACAAACGCACGCCGAGTTTGCGCTCGAAGGCCTCGGCCACGCTCTCGGGCAGGCCCGCGCCCCCAGTGACCGCCATGCGCAGAGCGTCAAGGCGCAGGTCCTGCGGATAGGTCGCGCTCAGCGCCGCAATCGAGGTCGGCACGCCGCTGACCACGGTGGCACCGAAGGCCTCGGCCAGACGCCAGTAATTTTGCACCACCTCGCGCGGGCGCAGGGCATAGGGCGAGGGGATCACCATATGACCGCCCGCCGCCAGCACCGCCAGCCCGACGGTCATCGAGCCACCGACGTGAAAGAAGGGAAATCCGTTGAGCACGCAATCGGTCTCGCAATATCCGAAGACCTGCCCGAAGCCGAAAGCGGCGTGGATCTGGTTGCCATGGGACAGCGGCACCAGTTTCGGCCGTCCGGTGGTGCCGCCGGTGTGAAACAGGGCGCTTGCCGCGTCGGGATCGGTCGTCGGGGCGAAGTCGAGCCGCGTCTCGCAGGCCGCCTCGAGCAGCGGATCAAGCGCGCCAAACCCCTCTGGCAAAGGCCCCTGCGCGCCGATCACCAAGACATGTTCAAGGCTGGGCACATCGGCGCGGATGGCCACGGCCCGCGCCCAACAATCGGCGTCCAGATGCGCCGCAGGGATCACCAGAATGCGCGCCGCTTCGGCATTGAGCAGATCGACGATGGCGTCGCGGCTGAGCAGGTAGTTGAGGGTGCTGGCCACGCCCGCGACCTGCGCGCCCAAAAGCAGTTCGGGAAACTGCGGCACGGTGGGGGACAAAAACGCCGCCACACCGCGATCCTGCGTCAGCCCCAAGCTGCGGAACATATTGGCCGCGCGCGTCACCGCGCCAAGCAATTGCGCATGGCTCAGCGCCCTGCCGATGTCTTGGGGGTCGGGGCTGCGCAGCACCGTAAGGGCAGGGCGCGCGCCGCCGTGATGGGCGGTGGCGCGCAGCAGATCATAAATCCCGCGCGCCGTGACCAAGGCGCGATAGTCCTGCGCTTCGATGGCTTGGACATCGGCGATACTGCGGACCTCTGTGATCGGGCGGGTGGTTTTGAGATCGGTCATGCGGCGGGGCCTTTCGGGTTGTGGGCGGTAGAGCGTTCGAGGCGGCGGGCAAGAGCGGCGCGAGGGCGGCGGGGCTGAGGACGCCTGTTTGGTCCTGCGCGCCGCTCGGCGCACTGGCGCGCGCCTCTGGCGGGGCGGGTCTATCCCGCATGTTCGCGCCCCAATC
Organism: Paracoccaceae bacterium; assembly: GCA_050633545.1. GTDB lineage: Bacteria > Pseudomonadota > Alphaproteobacteria > Rhodobacterales > Rhodobacteraceae > Litorivita. The sequence goes on along the minus strand of JBOEGS010000017.1, from coordinate 60,848 downwards.
CGCCGCCCGCGCCGGTCACAATCACCACTTTTCCGGTGGAATCAATCATTGTCGTCCTGTCCTTTTTGCTTGCCTGTCCATGTCGGCGCATCGCCTGACCGACCGCGTATATCAGCGGGTTTCATCGGGGCCGCGCAGCGGCGAGGCGACGCCGACGCTCCAGTTGTACGGCAGATTGCCCGCCGCGCGTTTGCGTGTGAAATCTGCCTCGATCAATTCATACATGCCGCCAAAGAGGTCATAGCGCAGGGCGGGTTGATCGTCGAAATGCAAGACCGCATTCGTACGCCCTGTGCCGTAATCGGGCCAGAGCGGCGCGCCGTCGCTGCGCGGCTGTCCGTCCTTGGCAAAGCTGGTCCAGTACGCGCCGATGGTGCGGGTCAAAGCGGCCTCGGCGCCAGTGCTAGGGGCCTTTGGCCATGCGGGGGGCGATTGCTCCATCGTGTCGAACAGATAGGCCAGATCGCAGGCATGAAACCCGTGCAATCCGCGCGCCTGTGCCTTGGCCGCGCTCAGAACCGTCCAGCCAAAGAGCGCCTCGCCGACGGCCCGTTCGGTGCTGTCTTTGATATCGCTGGCGGGGTAGCGCGCGAGGAAGTCACCGGCCAGATCGCCATAGCGGGCCTTGATCATGGCGGTATAGTCTTCGGCGCTTTCGGGCAGGGGCGGCATCAGAAATTCGAGGGTCAGTATCTCGCCGCTGTTACATCCCGTCAGCAGCGGCACGGGCGCGGTCTGGCCGCTGTTGAACAGATGCAGCGGCTGGTCGGGCAGGATCACGCCATCGACCACGCCCTGCGCGGCAAAGCCGATCCGGTCCGCCGCCAGAGCCAGTTCCTGCGCGTCCCATGCGCGCAGATCCGCGATGCTCTTGGCGCCAAGCGCGGCGGCGGGTTGCACGCCCGTGTCATGTCCGGTGCCCATGCCGTTTGCCTAACGGCTCAGGTGCTGCGCCGAACAGATATGGCCGCTTTGGGCTATGGCGCGGGCAAACAGGCCGCGCGCGGCAGGGGCGCACATCAGGTAATAGACGCTCAGCGCGCCAGCGGATTCTCCGGCCACGGTGACATTGGCGGGGTCGCCGCCGACCGCCGCGATATTGCGCTGCACCCATTGCAATGCGGCGATCTGGTCGAGCAGCCCGTAGTTGCCCGAAAGGCCTTGCGGGTCTTCGGCGCTCAGTTCGGGGTGGGCGAGATAGCCCAAGATGGGGTTATCGTAACGGAGCTGCAGTATGTTGCATAATCAAGTGGTTGTTTTTGCGTGATTTTTGCTGAGACGCGTTTATTAAGCCTTTGATTTCATTCAATCTGGTCCTTCAAGCGGGTCAAGTCCATATTCTCCTTCTTTTGGAGGGGAATTATGATTCTTGAACATGCGCGGATTGGTGAGCGGGCGTTTTCAGACCCGTTCAGTGATCTTGAGAGTGATGTGTTTTTCACCTTGAGCTCCCATGAGATTGCTGCCGTTTGCGATCGCCGCGGGGATCTCAAACGGCTTGGTCTTGCGCTGCATCTGTGCGTTGTGAAGATGACCGGTCGTGCAGAACTTTCGACGAAATTGGTTCCGCAGGCGGTGCTGGTTCATGTCGCGGATCAGTTGGATGTGCCGTCGCCAAATCTTGCGTCCTTGCGGTCACTTTAGCGAGACAGGTCCACGCTCTTTCGGCATCGCAAACTGGCTGTTGAACTGGTCGGGTTTCGCGAGGCCGGCGCCGGTGCCCGGTCGGGATTGCTGCAATATCTTCGGCAAGAGGTCTTGGCGACAACCGCGTCCGATGTGCGCAAGGGCAAGGTCACGCGATGGCTGCATGCGCGAAAGTATGTTGTGTTCCCGGCCCGCGATATTCGCAGTCTTGTCCGGCGAGAGGCGCAGCGACGGGACAAGGCGCTTGCGCGGCGGATCAATGATCCGCAAAGGCCGATTTCGGGCCGGTGGATCGACGATCTGGCCACCGATCTCGAACCGGGCTTGAAGCGGTTTGAGTGGTTGCTTGCCGTGCCTGCCCGCAAAGCATACCGGCGCTGGAAGCCCAAGCGGCCAAGATCGCTTTTTTGCAGGGTATTGGCGCCGATCGGTTGTCGCTCGACCTGCCGGATGCCGAAGTGACGCGTCTGGCTAGGCGGGTAAGTTTACGCAAGGCGTCCAACCTGGAACGGATCACTGAGCCTCAAAGAACGATCGAACTGGCCTGCTTTCTGAAGCACAGGCTGGGAGTTCTGACCGACGGTGCGATTGATCTCTTCAATCATCTGGTCAATGAGATCGTCCGCCGCGCCCGTGACCGCGCAATCCGCACCGTGGCGCGGCAAGCATCGCCCTTACAGACGCTGGTCGCGCAGATCGACGAGTTGGTTCAGAGCGATGACCTGTCTGGTGATGCGTTGCGCGCAAACCTCGTAGCACTGATCAAACCCTTCCGCTCAGAGCGGCGACCGCTCACGCGCGCCATGGCGACCCGACAGGAGCTCTGCCTTGCCATCAATGATCTGTCACGCTTGCTGAACGTTGCGACGGAATTGGAATTTGACCTGCCTGAGAGCCACCCCTTGGCGGAGGCGTTTGCCGTTCTGGACATCGCCAGCGACAAGGAGCTTCCCTAGGTCAGAGAAATGTCTTTGGACGCGTGTGGGAGGGGTTCGTTGCAGATGGCGATCGGACAGCGGCGCACCGCTCCTGAACGGTCGCAACCGTGTTGCTGATCAAACGCAGCCTGCGCAACGGGTCGATGAGCATTTCTCACAGTTGCGATCAACGTGACCTAGATAAACATCTGATACCAAATGATATTTGGGAGAAACATCGAGGTCGTTTCCGCCGCAACCTGATGCCGCAAAAGTCTTACGAGGCTTATGTGGCGCGCGTCGAGGCCGCCCTCAAGACAGGACTTGAGCAGGTCGCCTTCAGCCTTGAAGAGGGCAGCCTGCGCATTGTGGAAGGTTGGATATCATTGCCAAAGCCTGCCAAATCAGAGGCTGATGAAGGCGTTGAAGCTACGCGCCGTCAGCTTCTGGCGCCGCTTGGTCAAGTCGAGTTCGCCGACGTCATCATCGAGGTCGACCGACTCACCGGAATGTCACGAACGTTGCTGGGACGGCCACCGGCGTCCGACCGCGAGCAGGTTATCCTCTATGCCGCAATCCTGGCGCTCGGATCCGATCTTACGCCCGCCGATATCGAGTGGATGGTGGCGAGTGTCAGTGCCGACAGCGTTGGTCAGATGATGCGCAAGCTGGAAGCATCGGGACGCCTCAGGGAGACCAATGACGCTCTCGCGGCCTTCACCGCTAAACTTGATGTCGCTAAAGCCTGGGGCTGTGGAATGGCCGTCTCGGCAGATATGATGAGCCTGGATGTGGCGCGCACGCTCTGGTCTGCCCGCTCTGACCCGCGACGGAAAACGCCCGCCATGGGGACCTATGCCCACCTTTCCGATCAATGGACATTGATCCACGATCAGCCGCTCGTACTGAACCAGAGACAGGCTGGCGCAGCGCTCGAAGGTGCTTTGCGGCACGACGGCGGGAGCCTCGAAAAGGTCGCCGTCGATACCCATGGCGTGACCCATTTCTCGATGGGGCTGGGCAAGCTTCTGGGCTTCGATCTCTGCCCGCGACTGGCAAGATTGGCAGACCGGAAGCTCTATGTCTTCAAGGACACCAAAGTTCCGGAAGTTCTCGACCCCATCGTCTCTCGGACCTTGTCGAGACGAGTGATTGCACCTGGCTGGGACGCCTGCTGAGGCTGGCCGCCTCGACCCAAGCCGGATGGTGTAGTGCTGTCTGGGCGGTAGAGCGGCACAGTTCTGCGTCGATCGGCATGCCGGTTTACAATGCTGTTGAAACCTTGGAAAAGCTCCAAAGATCGGTGTTCGTGTGTGACTATTTTGGCCGGCCCGCCTTCCGACAGGTAATCCACCTGCGCCACATCGCCCCAATCGCCCACGCGCATATCAACCTCAAAGGCACAATCACCTTCGACCTTGAGCAGCACAGAAATCCGGGACAGAATGAGGGAGAAAAGCGACAAAAGGCCTGGCAGCTTTGGCATTTCGGCGCTGCTGCACAAGGATATCGAGCACATCCCGTTTGCATCCACCGCCCGCCACAACCCAACTTTGACGCCGTTGACCGGCACCACAACTTCATCAAGATGCCATTTGTCTGCAGCGGCGGGACGGTCACGCTTGATGCAATCGGCGAAATGCCGGCCAAATCGGTTCACCCGTTTGCGCAGGGTTTCGCGGCTGACGGCTACACCGCGTTCAGCCAGAAGATCCTCCACATCCGCCGTGCCGAGCGCGAAACGATGATAGGCCCAGACGGCATAGGCCACGACTTCACGGGGGAAACGATAGCCCTTCAGGCGCGGCCACTCAGATGGTATTCTCATGACAAAACGCTAGTCGCACCAAGGTGCGGCAGCAAGTTGGCAATTCCTATTGAGGTTTTTCTTCTGCCTGATGATAATCAGCTGCACATTACCTTGAAATTTGAGGATCACGTTCACCGCCTGAAGGCCCGCAAGTTTGGAGCCGCTTTTGTCAATGTTGACCCGGCCAGGTGGCCATTTGTAGCGATCGCTTGTTTGAAGAAGCGCCGTGCAGCGGCGGTATCGCGACGCTCTGAGAGCATGAAATCAAGGGTTTTCCACGCCGGTCGGTAGCCCTGTACAGGCACGTCCACTTGCCGCGAACCTTGATATAGGTCTCATCAACACGCCATGTCCCTACCAACTTGCGCTTTCGGCGCTGCGCATTGGCGGCAATCTCGGGTGCGTAGTTTACAACCCAGCGGTTAAGGCTCGCGTGGTCAACTTTAACCCCACGTTCGGCGAGAATTTCCTCAAGATCTCGATACGAGATAGCATAGCGGACGTAGAAAAAGACGGCGTGTAAGATCACGGATTTCGGATAATACGCGCCCTTGAAATCAACCGTCACCGAAACACTTTGCTGCTTGTTTATACTGCCCATCCGTCGCAAATTCGGGTGCGAAGCGAAAGATAGTAAGAACTTGCAACTGAAACCAGCAACGCCCTTTTTCGCCTTTTGGGGTGGCTCAGTCCGGCCAATAGGGCGCGCGCAGGTCCTTTTTCAACACCTTGCCGATCTCGCTGCGCGGGAGCGCGTCGCGCAAGACCACCTGTGACAGGCGCTGGGTCTTGCCAAGCCGCGCGTTGGCGGCGGCGAGAATATCGGCGGCGCTGCAGGTTGCGCCCGCGCGCAGGACGACAAAGCCGAGCGGGGTTTCGCCCCAATCGACACTGGGGATGGCGATGACGGCGGTGTCGGCGACATCGGGGTTTTGGCGCAGGGCGGCTTCGAGGTCGGCGGCATAGATGTTGAAGCCGCCGGAGATGATCATATCCTTTTTGCGGTCCATCAGATGCACAAAGCCGTCTTCGTCGATGCGGCCCATATCGCCGGAGCGGATGAAATCGCGGCCCTGCGCGTCGCGCCAGATCATCTCGGCGGTGGCGGCGGGCAGGTTGTGATAGGCGCGCATCATCGAAGGGGCGCGGCCGACCAGCTCGCCATAGTCGCCTTGGGGCAATTCGCGGCCCTCGGCGTCGATCACCCGCATGTCCACCCCCTCTCCGGGGCGGCCGACGGTGTCCCATTTGGCGGGGAAGGCCTCGCAGTTGAGCGCGGTCGAGATGCCGCCTTCGGTCATGCCGTAGACCTCGATCAGATTGCCGGGCCAGCGCGCCATGATCTGTGCGATCAAGGGGGCGGGCAGGGGGGCGGAGGTCGAGAATTTGCACCGGTAGCTGCTGAGATTGAAGTCGTCAAAACGCGGCTCGCCCATTAGGCGCATATATTGCACGGGCACCAGAACCGCTTGGGTCGGGCGCAGCGCCGCGCTGAGCTTGAGAAACTCCAGCGTGTCGAATTTGCCCATGACGATGAGCGTCGCGCCCAAGGTCAGAGCGGGCAGCATCCCGAACAGCGTGGTGTTGGAATAGATCGGCGTCGAAATCACCAAACGGTCGTCGGGGCCGAGGCCAAAGCGGGTGATGCGTTGCAATTGCCGCGAGCGGAAGCGGTGATCGTGCAAGATGCCTTTGGGCAATCCGGTGGTGCCGGACGAATAGATGATGTTGAACAGATCGTCGGGGCGCACCTGTGCGGGGGCGGCGGGGGCGCTGCTTGCGGCCCAACCGGCGAGGTCGGCCAGATCGAGCACCTGCGGCGCGCCCAAGGATTTGGCCACTTCGGCCTGCGCGGGCGAGGCAAAGAGCAGGCGCGCGCCGCTGTCTTGGACCATGCGCGTCAAGGCGTCGGGCGTGGCTGAGAAGGGCAGGGGGACGATACAGGCGCCCGCCGCCACCACGGCGCAATAGAGCACCACATGTTCGACCGAGTTCTCGGCCAAGGAGGCCACGCAATCGCCACGCCCGATGCCGTCATCGCGCAGCCGCCCCGAAACCTGTGCCACCATGGCGCCGAATTCGGCCCAGCTCAGGCTTTGATCCCCCATGATAATGGCGGGTTTATCGGGCACGGCGCGCGCATGTTCGGCAATCGCCGCGCCAAGGCTCAAAAGCTGTTCATTCTCGACAGCGGGAGGGGTGAAAACGCTCATCTTCGGTCCTCAATTCATTGTTGCAGGCAGGACAAGCGAGATCCACGGGATCGTCACCAAAAGCAGCAAAACCACCAGATCAATGCCGAGGAAACGCCACAGGCCGGAGAAGATTTTGCCGATCTCGACCTTGTCTTCGAGCACCGCCGCCAGAACAAAGACATTCAGCCCCACCGGCGGCGTGATCAACCCGATTTCAAGCAGTTTGACGATCACCACCCCGAACCAGATCAGGTTCATGTCATAGCTTTCGACCATCGGGATCATCAACGGCAGGGTCAAAACCATGATGCCAACCGGATCAAGAAACATCCCCAGCACCAGATAGATGACGCAGACAATCAAGATGAACACCCAAGGCCCGATATTGGCCTCGCCCAGCGATGTGACCAGATCATTCGACAGGCCCGACAGGGCAATGAAGGCGACAAAGATTTTGGCGCAGGCGGCGATAAAGAAAATCGCCCCCGTGGTGGACATGGTTTCGCGCAAAAGCGGGATGATATCGCTGGTTTTGATGAACCCGCGCGCCATGCCCAAGAGCGTCGCAAAGAGCAAGGAAATCGCCGCCGCTTCGGTCGCAGTGAAAATCCCGCCGTAGATGCCGCCGATCACCATCAAGAACAGCACCACCGCAGGCCAAGCGCCAAGCGCGGCGCGCAGCTTTTCCGAAGCGGTGAATTTCTGGTCCGGCACGGGGGCGATTTCGGGCGAACGGCGCACCCAAAGCACGATCACCAAAGCATAGCCCAACAGCGACAGCAAACCCGGCAGGAAACCGGCCATGAACAGCTGGCTGATCGAGGTTTCGGTGAGAATCCCGTAGATGATAAACAGCACCGAAGGCGGGATCAGCGAGCCAAGCGTGCCGCCCGCCGCGACCGAGGCCGTGGCCAGACGCGGGTCATAATTGAGCCGCAGCATCTCGGGCGTGCAAATCCGCCCCATTGTCGAGGCGCAGGCAATCGAGGAGCCGGAGATCGCCGAAAACCCGCCGCAGCCCGCGACAGATGCAATCGCCACACCGCCCGGTATCCGCACCAGCCACACGCGCGCGGCCTCGTAAATCTCGGTGGTGATGCCGGCTTTATAGGCGATATGCCCCAGCGCGATGAACAGCGGGATCATCGACAGATCATAGCTGTGCACCAGATCGAAGCTGGATGAAAACGACAGTTTCAACGTCGTCCAAAGTGCGCGTTCGGGCATGAATGTGCCGGTGCGCGTGGCAAAGACGATGAAAATCGCCACGACCGCCACGCCGCCGATTGCATAGGCAATCGGCACGCGGATGGCCAAGAGAAAGATAACAACCGCGCAAGCGATATAGCCAAGTGTAGCCGGATCCATAGGCTCGGGTTCCTTTAAAGTTCGGCAGGTGCGGGGATGCCCGTCACCGCAGCTTTGAGGTCGATCCAGAAAATCTGGATCAGGCGCAGCCAGAACATCGCGATGGCGATGACAAAGAGCGCGCGGCTCGGCCATTTGGGCAGTTGGAATTCGCCGCCGTAATGCGCGCCGCGCTCGAAGTTTTTGGCAAATTCAAGCCATCCCGACCACAGAAGCGTCGTCACAACGAGCAAGCCGATGAGGCCCGACAGCACCGCAATCCAGCGGTTGAGCCCGTCGGGAAAATGGCTGGCGATGAATTCAATCGCCACATGGGCGCGTTTGGCGGTGGCGGCGCTGAGCGGAAAGAGGATCGCGGGCACCATGAGTTCGCGCACCAAAATGATGCTGTCGGGAATGCCGACATGAAGAAATTCGCGCGTTAGGATGTTGGCCGTGATCAGTGGGCACAAGAGCACAACAGCCGCAGCGCCAAGCGTGTCGAGCGCATACTCGATCCGTTTGAACATGGGGGATCTCCCGCAATTGTCGGTGGATGGGATGGGCTGCGCCCTGCCGCTGGGGGGGGGTGGGGTGCCCCTTGGCGCGGCAGGGCGCGGATCAATCGCGCGCGCTGCCTTAGCCGCGTTTCCACGGCAGGCCTTCGGCCTCCATGACCTTGGTCCATTTGTCGATCAGCCCGTAAAGCTCGTTCAGCAAGGCCTCGCCATCGGTGCCCACGGCCTTGGCATCGGTGTGCCATTTTTCGAACATCGGCGCACCGGCCTTGTCCATGAGCGCATAGTCCTCATCGCTGAGCGTGACGAAATCGACCGCATCATCGCCCTCGCTGAGGACCTTCATCGCGTCGATATCGGCCTGTTCGAGGTTCTTGCCGTAGTAGTTGATGACATCCGGCCCGATGCCCAGAATGATCTTTTGATGCTCGGGCGAGAGGCTTTCGAATGTGTCCTTGTTGATCACCGTGCCAAGGCTGGTCACCGTGGAATAGCGCAGCTCGGTCATCGTATCGATTTCTTCGTTCAATTTGGAGGCCACGGCGTAATAGGCATAGGTCACCGAGCAATCGATCAATCCGGTTTCCATGCCCTGATAGACGTCATAGATCGGCATGCTGACCATATTGCCGCCAAGCGCGGCCAGAACATCGCCCGACGATCCGGTGCGGGCGATTTTCGCGCCTTTGATATCGGCGACAGAGCGGATGCCTTCGCCGCGGCAGGCAAGGATCGCGGGCGAAAGCGAGAAGGGCGCCAGATAGACAAGGTTCATCTCTTCGAGGCGCTCTTGGATACGCTCATTGGTGGTGAAGAGCTCATAGACCGCTTGCATCATCACCCACGGATGCGCGGGTTTGTTGAGCAACAGCCCCGCCATTTGCAATTCGGGAAATTCGGAGGCCGCATAGGCCCCGATGATCACGCCCATATCGGCCACGCCGGTGGAAAAGGAATCCAGAGCGGCAGAGGTTTTGAACAGAGCGCCGCCCCAGTTCTGGTCGACCGTGACCTCGCCATTGGTGCGCTCGGCGATCTGTTTGGCGATGTAATTCACCGCATCGGCGCGCACGCCGCGGTTGGGTCCGGGTTCATTGGCAATCAATGTGGTTTCGGCCTGCGCGGCAAAAGCCATGGCCGACACCGTTGCCGCCAGAACGGCGCTTTTCATACGAAATTTCATTGTAGGTCCTCCCTTATGGTCAGGCTTTCAAAGCTCCTGACTCTCCTCTGATATTTGCATAGCATGATAATTATTATCTAGCAATCTAATTGAGCGCGACCCTCCCGTGCCGCGCCCTGCGCGCGCGGGGTCAGGCGGGTGCGGCCAGTTTGGCCAAACGCGCCTGCGCGGCTTTGAATTCACGCTCCAGACGGCCCACCAGTTCGGCGGTCGGCACCACGCCGTGGACCGCGCCGATGCCTTGGCCCGACCCCCAGATCTCTTTCCAGCTTTTTGGTTTTTCACGGTTTTCTGCGAAACTCATTTTCGACGGGTCCGAGCGTTCCAGATGGTCGGGGTCCATGCCTGCGGCGGCAATCGAGGGTTTGAGGTAATTGCCCCAAACGCCGGTAAACAGGTCGGAATAAACGATGTCCTCGGCGCTGCTTTGCGCGATCATGCGTTTGTAGCCTTCGGCGGCATTGGCTTCGGTCGTGGCGATAAAGGCCGATCCGGCATAGCCCCCATCCGCCCCCATCGCCAGAGCCGCAAGAATCGAATCGCCCTTGGCGATGGCACCGGACAAAAACAGCGGCCCGTCGAACCAGTCGCGGATTTCCTGCACCAAGGCAAAGGGCGATTGCGCCCCCGCATGACCGCCCGCACCGGCGGCCACGGCGACCAATCCGTCCGCGCCTTTTTCGATCGCCTTATGGGCAAAGCGGTTGTTGATGACGTCATGCAAAACAATCCCGCCGCCGGAATGGGCGGCCTCGTTGACCTCGGCGCGCGCGCCCAAAGAGGTGATCCAGACCGGCACTTCGTGTTTGGCGCAAATCTCGATATCGCGCTCCAGCCGCGCGTTCGAGCGGTGCACGATCTGGTTCACCGCAAAGGGGGCGGCGGGGCGGTCGGGGTTGGCTTGGTTATGGCGGTCCAGCTCCTCGCGGATACGGGTCAGCCATTCCTCAAGGCTATGGCCGTCTTTCTCGCGCGCGTTCAGGGCGGGAAAGGATCCGACAATGCCCGCCTTGCATTGGGCGATCACCAGATCAGGGGTCGAGATGATGAACAGCGGGCTGGCGATCAGCGGCAATCGCAGGTTTTGCAATCGGGCGGGCATGGTCATGGTCGTATTTCCTCAATTGGTGGGGCCGTTGCGGCGCGGTCTGTGCGGGGCAGGGTCTGTGTGTTGTCTTCGGTTTGTCTTTGCGCGGTCAGGACACCGCGCCGCTGGCGAAAAACGCATCGATGACGCGGGCCTCCAATCCCATGCTTTCAAGCACCTCGCGCGATTGCGCGCCCGGTTCGGGCGGGGGGCTGGGCAGCGGGGTCTTCGAGCGGGCAAAGCGCGGAGCGGGCATCGGCTGCGCCCCGTCGGCGGTGAAAATCGCGCGAGCGCGGTTGTGCGGGTGATCGGGGGCTTCGGCGGGGCTGAGCACGGGGGCGAAACAGGCATCGCTGTCCTGCAACAGCGTGCTCCAATGATCGCGGGGCTGCGACAAGAACAGCGCGGTGAGACGGCGGCGCATGGCGGGCCACTGGCTGCGGTCGCTGCGATCGCCCATCTCCTCGGCCTGCAATCCGAGCCGGTCCAGCAGCACCGCCCAGAATTGCGGCTCCAGCGATCCGATGGTGATCCATCCGCCGTCGGCGCATTCATAGACGCCATACCACGGCACCCCGCCGTCGAGCGCATTGGCGCCGCGCTCGTCGCGCCAAAGACCCATGGCGCGGCGGCTGTAGATCATCGTCATCAAGGCGCTGGTGCCATCGACGATGGCCGCATCCACTACATCGCCCGCGCCGCTGCGCGCGGCCTTGAGCAATCCGGTGACCATCCCAAAGGCCAAGAACATGCCGCCGCCGCCGAAATCGCCCAGAAGGTTGAGCGGGAAACTGGGCGCGCGTCCGGCTTCGCCGCTGGCCCAAAGCGCGCCGGTCAGGGCGATATAATTGAGGTCATGCCCAGCGGTTTTCGCCACCGGCCCGTCCTGTCCCCATCCGGTTATGCGCCCGTAAACAAGGCGCGGGTTGCGCGCGAGGCAGACCTCGGGTCCAAGGCCGAGGCGCTCCATCACTCCGGGGCGAAAGCCCTCGATCACCCCGTCGGCGCTCTCGATCATCTTGAGCGCCAGTTCCACCGCGCCCGCGGCTTTCATATCCAGGGCAATCGATTTGCGCCCGCGCGCCATGAAGTCGAGCGCATAATCGCTCTGACCCGTGGGAGAGGCGGCATTGGGCCGCTCGATGCGGATGATCTCGGCGCCCATATCGGCGAGCATCATACCGGCAAAAGGGCCAGGTCCGATGCCTGCGAATTCAATGATGCGCAGCCCCGCAAGCGGGGGGGAGGATGCGTGTGTCTGCATCTTCGTTGTCCTTATGAGGGAAGATCTGCGCGGGCGGGCGTGCCGCGGCGCGCAGATTATCTGTTGCTTAACGCGCCGCGCAGATTGGTGCGCATTTTGTGCAGCACCTTGAGCGTGGTGGCCAGTTCCTCGGCGCTGACGCCTTGGTTTGCGATGGCATCGACCTCGACAATGGTCTGGGTCATGATCTTCACAAGGGCTTTGGCCTGCGCCGTGGCATAGATGCGGTTCGATCTGCGGTCCTCGGGATCGGCGCGGCGCTCGACATAGCCGCGCGCCTCCAGCCGGTCGATGAGCTTGGAGGTGGTCACCGTGGCGACCTCCAACCGGTCGGCAAGTTCGGATTGCTTCAACCCGTTCTCGCGCAGCAGATGCACCAGAACCCAGCCTTGCGACATGGTCATGTCATGGGGCTTGAGAATGGCATCGAACAAGATGGCCCGAAACCGCGCAATGTCTTGGTAGATCGGATTGTTGTCCTCGCCCAGCGAGGCGCGCTCTTGCACGGTTGCTACACCCTGTTGCATGTCATCATGCCTTTCGTCGATCTATAACCCAGAACCATAGGCCAAAATTGTCCCGCAGGACAGCCCTGCACTTACCGCTAGACCGGATCCCAAGTAAAGACATCTGCCGAACGATCCAGATCGTAAAAATCGGCCTTCATCGCGGGCAGGGCATGGTCGCGCACGGTTTGCGGGGTCCAGCCTTCGGAGCGATGCACCGACCGGATCGGGCGCGGTTGGCTCATCAGGAAAATCTCGTTGTTGCGCACGCAGAAGATTTGCCCCGTGGTGTCACAGGTCGGATCGGCCAGAGCGACGCAGAGCGGGGCGATCTTGGCGGGGGTCATCTCCTTGATCCGCTCGACGCGGGCTTTTTCGGCCTCGGTCTTGGCGGGGATCGTCCCGATCAGCCGCGACCACGCGAAAGGCGCGATGCAGTTGGAGCGCACGTTGAACCGCGCCATGTCGAGAGCCAGAGATTTCGACAGGCCGACAATGCCCATCTTTGCGGCGGAATAATTCGCCTGCCCGAAATTGCCGATCAGGCCGGAGGTCGAGGTGAAGTTCACAAAGCACCCCGAGGCCTGCATCTTGAACTGCGGGGCCACGGCTTGGGCCATGTTGAAGCTGCCTTTGAGATGGACCGAAATCACCGAATCCCAATCCTCTTCGGTCATTTTGTGAAAGATCACATCGCGCAAAATGCCCGCGTTGTTGACGATCACATCGATGGTGCCGAAAGTATCCATCGATTGTTCGACCATGGCTTTGGCGTCTGCGGGTTTGGCAACATTGCCGAAATTGGCCACGGCCTCGCCGCCTGCGGCTTGGATTTCGTTTACGACTTCTTGCGCGGGGGCCGCGTCGGCGCCGTCGCCGTCCGCAGCGCCGCCCAGATCATTTACCACGACTTTTGCGCCGTGGGATGCCATCATCAGAGCGATATCACGTCCGATTCCGCGACCTGCTCCGGTTACGATGACTGCCTTACCTTCCAGCATGGGGTTCCTCCTCTCGTTCAGCTTCCCCTGCTTTGTAATTAGCTTGATAAATGTTTGCAAGCTAATTATATAGATTTGCAATAGCGGCCAAGAGGCCAAAGCCGTTTCAGGGAGGAGCTACAATGTTCAAACGGACCGTATTCAACCAAGACCATGAGATGTTTCGCGATCAGGTGCGCCGCTTTGTCGCCGAAGAAATCACCCCCAATCACGCCCAATGGGAAAAGGACGGGCGGGTGTCGCGCGAGGCATGGAAAAAGGCGGGCGAGAACGGGTTGCTTTGCGCCGCGATGCCCGAAGAATACGGCGGGGCAGGGGCGGATTTTCTCTTCTCCATGGTGGTGATGGAGGAGCTTTCCGCAGCAGGGGCCATGGGGCCGGGGTTTTCGCTGCATTCCGATATCGTCGCGCCTTATTTGCTCCACTACGGCTCCGAGGCGTTGAAACAAGAATGGTTGCCGAAAATGGCGGCGGGCGAGGCCATCGGCGCGATTGCCATGACGGAACCTGCGGCGGGATCGGATGTGCAGGGCATCAAAACCACCGCCATCCGCGACGGCGATGATTTCGTCATCAACGGGCAAAAGGTTTTCATCACCAATGGAGGCAATTGCGATATTCTGGTGCTGGCCTGCAAGACCGACCCGTCCTTGGGGGCCAAGGGCACCTCTTTGATCCTCGTGCCTGCCGACACGCCCGGATTTCGCAAGGGCAACCAGCTTTTGGAGAAAGTCGGCTGGAAGGCGCAGGACACGGCCGAATTGTTCTTTGACGATATGCGCGTGCCGGTGGCCAATCTGCTCGGCTCCGAAGGGCGGGGGTTTTACCAGTTGATGGAGCAATTGCCGCAAGAGCGGTTGTTGCAATGCGTGCGCGCCACTTCGGCGCTTGAGGCGGCTTTGCAATGGACGGTGGATCATGTCACCGAGCGCAAGGCCTTTGGCCAGACGATTGCCGAATTCCAGAACACCCGTTTCAAGCTGGCCGAGATCAAGGCCAATGCGGTTTTGCTGCGCGTCTTCACCGACAAATGTCTCGAAATGCATATGGCGGGCGAATTGGATGCGGTCGATGCGGCGATGGGCAAAATGCTGACCTCCGAAATCCTGTGCCGCGGGTTGGATGACCTGCTGCAACTCTTTGGCGGCTATGGCTATATGTGGGAATATCCGATTGCGCGCGCATGGGCCGATGCCCGCGTCGGGCGCATCGCGGGCGGCACGGGCGAGGTCATGCGCGAGATCATCGGGCGCGCGCTTTTGGGGGGGCGCAAATGATCCGCTTTGCCGACTATATTCGCAAATATGCCTATGCCCGCCCCGATTGGCGCGCCACCCATTTCGAGGGGCGCGATTACAGCTGGGCCGAGCTCAGCCGCCGCACCCATGCCATCGCATGGCAATTGCAGCAATTGGGCGTCCAAGCGGGGGATCGCGTCGCCTATCTGGGGCTCAATTCGCATTGGATCGTCGAAACCTACGTGGTGCCCTCGATGATCGGCGCGATCTCGGTGCCGATCAATCACCGCCTGTCGGTCGAGGAGATGCAAGGCGTAATCGGCGATGCCACGCCCGAGGTTTTGATCGTGGATCGCCACTTCAAACCGCAGGCCGCGCAGTTGATGCAAGAGTGCCCCTCGCTGAAAACGCTGATCTATGCCGATTGGGAGGCTCCGGACGAAGCGCTGCCCGCAGGCACCTTGCATTACGACAGCCTGATCGCAGCCGCGCCCGTCGTGGCCGAGAACGCCTTTGACGATGTGGCCAGCCGCTCTGACGACACGATGATCCTCTTCTATACGTCGGGGACCACGGGTCAGCCCAAGGGCGTGATGCTCTCGCATTCCAATTTCTTGGTGAATGCCACGGGATCGGGGCATCTGTACGGCTATCGCCAAGACGACATTTTGTTGCTCTCCGGCCCGCTGTTCCATCTGGGCACGGGCAGCCGCGTGTTCACGGCGCTGGCCTACGGCACGACCATGGTGGTGCAGCCGAAATTCGAAGTGGTCGATACGTTGCGGATGATCCAAGAGCAAAAGATCACCACGATGACCATGGTGCCGACCATGCTGGATATGGTGATGAACCATCCGCAGTTCGGCGATTTCGATTTTTCCTCGATCCGCGTGCTGACCTATGGCGCCTCGCCCATGCCCGTCAAATTGATGGAGCGCGCGATTGCCGCCATCCCCGATATCACCTTTTGCCAAGGCTACGGGTTGACCGAAACCTCGCCGGTTCTGTCGGTTCTGGTGCCTGCCGATCACGTGCCAGGCAATCCGCGACTGGACAAGCTGTCCACCGTCGGCCAGCCGATCCTTTATAGCGACCTGCGCATCGTTGACGCCGATGACAACCCCGTGCCCAACGGCACGGCGGGCGAGATCGTCGTGCGCGGCCCGCAGGTGATGAACGGCTATTGGAACCGCCCCGAAGAAACCGCCCATGTCATGCGCGGCGGGTTTTTCCACACGGGCGATGCGGGCATCATGGACGATGACGGCTATCTGACCATCGCGGGGCGCACCAAAGAGATGATCATTTCGGGCGGCGAAAACGTCTATCCGATCGAAACCGAAAACGCCCTGTGCAAACATCCCGCCGTGGCCCAAGCCGCCGTGATCGGCATGCCGCACAGCAAATGGGGCGAAATGGTTTTCGCCGCTGTCTGCTTGCACGCGGGCCAAAGCGTCACCGCAGAGGAATTGACCGCTTTTTGCCGTGACCGCATCGCCCATTACAAAGCCCCGCGCGGGGTCAAGATCTGGCACGGGCCCCTGCCCCTGTCGGCCACCAACAAGATCGACAAACTGATGATCAAATCCATTGTCCTCAAGGAGATCGCCCCATGAATGACGCTTTGACCCTCACCCGCGATGGCGGCGTTGTCACCCTCACCATGAATGAGCCTGCCTCGCGCAATGCGCTCTCGGATGCCATGCGTGCGGGATTTGCCGAGGCGCTTTCCGCCCTGTCGCAAGACGCGGATATGCGCGCCGTGATCTTGACCGGATCGGGCGGGGTGTTTTGTGCGGGGGGCGATTTGAAAAAGATGCTCGCCAATCACAAGGCGGGGCTGGTCAGCGGCTCCGAAGACATCCTGCCGCGGATGAAACACCTGCACGGGTGGCTCAAACACTTGCGCGATCTGCCGGTGCCGGTGATCGCCGCGGTGGACGGGCCCGCCTATGGCGCGGGGCTGGGCCTTGCGCTGACCGACGATATTATTCTCGCCTCGGATCGGGCCAGCTTCAACGCCTCGTTTTGCAAGGTCGGCGCGGTGCCTGACGGCAATCTGTTCCACACTTTGCCGCGCATGATCGGCCTGCAACGCGCGCGCGAGATGTTCTATACTGGCCGCACCGTTGCCGCCGAAGAGGCGCAGCGTATCGGCATTTGCATGGAGGTGACAACGCCCGAGGCGCTGTTGCCGCGTGCGCGCGACATGGCGCGGATGATGTGCGATGCCTCGCCCGTGGCCTTTGCCTTGACCAAATCCATATCCGGCCGCGCGCTTGATCTTGATAGCGATGCCTTGCTGCAACTGGAGGCGCAGGCGCAGGCGGTCTGCCTCACCAGCGGCTATCACAAGGACGCCATAGACCGCTTCACCCGCAAAGAGGCGCCGCGGTTCAATTTTTCCTAAAGCCCTTTTCGGGCGCATCCCACCCGCAGGGCAGAGCAGGGCAGGGGGCGGCGCGCGCCCCCCGCGCCGCGCTAATCCAGAACGCCTTGCGCGGCCAGCTGCGCGATCTCTTGCGCCTGCATCCCGAGCATCTCGCGCAGCACCTGACGGGTGTCTCGGCCATAGTCGGGCGCAGCGCGGCCCACCGTTGCGGGGGTGAGGCTCATCCGGAAGCGGCAGGCCTCGTGATGGGCGGGGGTGCCATCGGCGCGCGGGTGCGATTGGAAATGGTCCCATGCCGCCAGTTGCGGATCGGCGGCCAGATCTTTGGGCGAGGCGGCCACATGGGCCGCAATGCCCCGCGCTTGCAATTGCGCCTCGATCCGGTGGGCGTCCTTGTCTTGGCACCACTGCGCGAGTGCGGCCTCGATGGCGTCTTCATGGCGTTTGCGCCCCGCC
Source organism: Paracoccaceae bacterium (assembly GCA_050633545.1). Taxonomy (GTDB): domain Bacteria; phylum Pseudomonadota; class Alphaproteobacteria; order Rhodobacterales; family Rhodobacteraceae; genus Litorivita. The sequence continues at coordinate 43,287 of JBOEGS010000017.1, read as the reverse complement.
AGATCGGCCATCTCTGGATCGGCCAGATCGGCGCACCCCGTCATGGCGGCCAGCGCGGCCCATGCGCCATCATCGGGCACCGAAATCGCGATCCATGCGGTTTCGCCTTTGGGCGCGGCGCAAGCAAAGACGCCGTTCGGCACGATCAGCGCGTCGCGGTTGCCCTGCGCCTGCGGCACGCGGCCCGTGGCGCTATATTGGGCAAAGCTTTCGGCGATAAACTGCATCCCCGCTTCGGCTTGACTGACGTCGAGGTGACGTCCGTGCCCTGTGCGCCGCCGCTCCTCCAGCGCCGCCAGAAGCACCGGCAAAGCCAGACGCGGCGCGACGAAATCGGTGTAGGGGCCGTAGGGGCCGACCGGATCGGCCCCGACCCGTCCGGCCAAGGCCTGTATCCCCGACATGGCCGCGCCGATATTGCCAAAACCGGCCAAGGCCGACCAAGGCCCCGATTGCCCCATCAAGGAGGTGGAGAGCATGACAAGAGCGGGATTTTCGGCGCAAAGCGCCTCATAGCCCAGCCCCCATTTGTCCATCTGCCCTGGTGCAAAGCTTTCGACCAAGACATCGACTTTGGCCGCCAGTTTGCGCAAGATGTCGCGCGCCGCCGGATGGGCCAGATCAAGGGTCACGCCGTCTTTGCCCGCGTTGCAATTCTCATACAGGCCGGAGCGGTTGAGGTCGCGCAGCCCTTGCGGAAACGGACCGGTCAGCCGCGCCACTTCGGGTTTCTTGGCGGTTTCGACGCGGATCACCCGCGCGCCGAAATCGGCCATATTGCGGCCAATCATCGGACCGGCGACAACCCACGACAGGTCCAGAACCGTCAGATGCTCCAACGGTTTTGTGGACGGTGTTGCCGCAGACGCGGGGGCTGATGCGGGCGCAAAGGGTTGGGCTTGCTTGCGCGGGCCTTGCCAGTCGCGCTCGGCCTGCGCGCCGCCCTCGCCCAATTGCGGCGCCGCGCACAGCGGGGCAAATCCTTCGTCAAATCCCAGCGCCAACTTGCCCGGTAAATCGAGCGCCCCGACGCGCTGCATGAACCCGCGCGCGGCGGCATGGGGGCTGGCGGCCAGATCGGCGGCGGTCATGATCGGGGCAAGCATCAACCGGTGCTCCAGCGCGAGGGCGACGGCCTCGGCTTTGGTCAGGCCGGCCAGAAACGCCGCGACCTGAGCGCGCGCCTCTTCCATCTCTTGGTCCGATATTTCGTCATTCTCGATGCGCGGGGGCAGGGTGATCCAATCCCACTGCGCGAATTGTTCGGCGCAGGCGCCGCGCCGCGCCATCAGCGCAAAAAGGTTGTTGGTAAAACGTCCCGCCGCAGGGCCGAGCGCGAGATGCATTTCGACCAACCCGTCCTTGACCGGCCATTTCGAACGCTGCGTGCGCGAGCCGGAGCCCGATAGGTCCAGCTCTTTTTTCTTTTTCGATTTCACCTCGGCGCGAAAGACATAATTGGGGTGGCCGATCACGGCGGCCATCGACAGGCTGAGGGTGGATTGCGTGGCCGAGGCCTGCGCGCTGGTCACCACCCGTTGCCCGCGCCCGCCGCGCCGCCGTGCCTCCAGCGCGACCATGATGCCGCAAAGCGCATCCGCCGCCGCATGGTGATAGGCCTGCGGCAGCGAAATGCGGGTGGGAATGCCCGCCTGCGCCTCGGTCGGTTTCAACGCGCCGCCTGCGGCCCAGAGGGTCAGATCGCTTGCGGCATAGCCCGCTTTGGGGCCCTCCATTCCGTAGGGCGTCACAATCGAATGGATCAGCGCCGGATTGGCGCGCAGCAAAGCCTGCGTGTCGCAAAACCGCGCGCCCTGCCCCGCGCCGCTTTCGAGCACGATATCGGCCTGCGCGGCCAAAGCCATGAGCCGCGCGGCCTGCGTCTCGCGGTCCAGCACCAAGGACCGCCGCCCCGCGCCATAGGCCGCCCAAAACAGCGATGCGCCCGCCGCGTCGAACGGCGCCATGCGCCGCGCGCGGTTGCCTTCGGGCGGTTCGATCTGGAGCACATCGGCCCCCATGATCGCCAGCATCCGTCCGGTAAAAATCCCGCGCTCGTCGGTCAGATCAAGCACGCGCAGCCCTGCCAGCGCGCCCTCCTCAGCCATGGCCCAATACCTCCGCTGCGGCGGGTCTTGGGGTCATCGCGGTGCTGGGGCAAAGCGCGGCGGCGGCAAGGCTCACCATTGGTCTTCGTTGGTGAGAACTGCGGTCGAGGCCGCCGAGAACATGCCGCCCACCCCTTGCACGACCGATAGCTTCGCGCCCTCGACCTGCGCCGTAGAAATGCCGCGCATCTGCCGCACGCTTTCTTGCAGGGCAAACATCCCATACATGCCCGAATGCATATAGCTCAGCCCGCCGCCATTGGTGTTGAGCGGCAGTTTGCCGCCGGGGCGGGTGTGACCTTCGGCGATAAAGGCGCCGCCTTCGCCGCGTTCGACAAAGCCCAGATCCTCCAACCCGTATATCGGCAAATGCGCAAAGGCGTCATAGACCATCAGGTGATCGACATCGGCATGGGTGATACCGGCGCTGTCAAAGGCCATTTTGCCCGAGACGCGAAAGGCTTTGGACGAGCTGAAGCTCTCCATTTGCGAGATCATTGGCCCTTCGGCGCTCTCGCCGCCCAGCCCGCGCAAATAGACGGGTTTGGTGGGGAAATCGCGGGCGCGTTCGGCGCTGGTCAGGATCAGGGCGCCGCCGCCGTCCGAGACCAGACAGCACATGAGCTTGCGGAAGGGATAGGCGATCATTTTCGAGGACAGCACATCCTCGACCGTGATCGGATCATGCGCCGTGGCGCGCGGATGATGGGAGGCCCATTCGCGTTGCACCACGGCGACCATGGCCAATTGTTCGATCGTCAATCCGTCGTCTTTCATCTTGCGCATCACCGGTAGGGTAAAACGCGACGGCGGGAACAAAGGGCCATATATGGATTCGAATTCTTGTTGCTGCATCGACGGGAAGATCGGGCGGTGGTTTCGGTTGTTCGAACGCCCGCTTTCGCCATGGGTGATGAGCACGGTTTTGCATAGGCCGGTGGCAATCGCCGCTGCCGCGTGGCGCACCAATGTGATGAAAGAGCAGCCCCCCACAGAGGTGCCGTCATACCATGTCGGCGTGATGCCGAGGTATTGGATGATCTCGGCCACATCATGTCCGGCGGTCGCCACCCCGTCGATATCGGCAGGGGACAGCCCGCAATCGGCCATGGCATTGAGCGCCGCATCGGCATGCAGGCCGGTTTGCGACAATTCGGGCACTTTGCCCATACGGGTGGTTTCGGCGGCGCCGACAATGGCGATTTCAGCGCGGCTCATGCGGCACCTCCGGCGGGTTTGAATTGCGGAATGGCGATGTCGCCGCGCTGCTCGAAGGTGACCTCGAGCGGCATATCAAGCGCGAGCGCCTCGGGATCGGCGGGGCAATCCATCAGGTTGGAGACCATCTTCACGCCTTCATCGAGCATGACCACCGCAACCGTGAAGGGCGGCGTATAACCGGGGGCGGGCATTTCGTTGATGATATAGGAATAAAGGCGGCCCTTGCCGCTGGCCTCGATGACGGACACATCGCGCGAGCCGCAGCGGGGGCAAAAGGGGCGCGGCGGAAAATAGGCTTTGTCGCCGCAAGGACCGCAGGCATTGAGCAATAGTTTTCCCGCTTTGGCGCCGTCCCAATAGAACTGCGTTTCGGGGTAGATTGTCGGAAGGGGCCGGTCGCTCATTCGTTCGTCTCCTCAATCGAAATGGGGGCCGCTCAGGCGCGCCAACCCGTTGTTCAAAACCACGACATCGCGTTCGAGCACGCGGGCGCGAAAGCTGATGTCAGCACCATCGCGCCACATCTCGGTGCGGATCGTCTCGCCCGGGTAGACCGGCGCGGAAAACCGTAGTTGCAAATGGGTGAGGGCGGTGAAATCGCCGCCCGCCAAGGCTTCGGTGATCGACCATGACGCCACGCCAAGGCTGCACAGCCCGTGCAGGATCGGCCGCTCGAAGCCCGCGCCGCGCGCCACCTCGGGATCGGCATGCAGCGGGTTCATATCGCCCGACAAACGGTAGATCAGCGCCGCGCCGACGGGGGTCTTGAAGTCGAAGGCCGCATCGGGGTCGCCCTCGGGCATCGTGTGCACGGGGCGCACCGCGTCATCCGATCCGCCAAATCCGCCATCGCCGCGCGCGAATGTGGTGCTGGCCACGGTGGCGATCCGCTTGCCCGTCGCCTTGTCGTGCATTTCGCGCTCGGAATAGATCAACGCGCCTTTCTCGGCGCCCTTATCGACAATGCCCGTGATACGGACCTTGCCCACCAAAGTGCCACGCGCGGGCAGCGGCGCGTGCAAGGTCAGGCTTTGCTCGCCGTGCAGGATTTTTTGCCACTCCAGCCCCGTGTCCGGCTCCATCGCCCAAAACCCCGGATAGGCCAGAACATTGACCATTGCGGGCAGAGCGCCGAAGCCCTCGGCGCGCTCATAGGTCGCGCGCAGATGTGAGGGCGACAAGGGGTCGGTCCCCAGCCCCAGCCCTAGCGCATAAAGGATCGTATCCTTTTCGCTATAGTGATGCTCGACGACGGGAAACTCCCGCGCCATCAGGGCCTCATAGTCAATCATGGCAACTCTCCTCCTTCCCGCAGTTTATATAGCTAGATAATGATATGCAAGCTAATTAAACTTCATGTCCGCCGATTTCCTCCGCTCCCCTCGCGATCCTGACATTTGTCCGCCTCCTGTCTCCCGTATTGGTGCAGGTCTTTGGCCGCCGCGCAATGGCAATCTTTTGCGCCGCCGCGCGCGCCTTTGCGCGGTGCAGGGGGAAAGGCGTTGACTCGATTGCCGTAGGGGCAGCATTGTTTACGCGATTAAGCAAAACCGAAATTTCGAGAGAGCCATGTCCGATACGACCCACGCCCGCGCCGTTTCGCGGCAGATCGAAGCTATCGCCGAGAGGTTGCGCCGCGGCGGGGCGAACGGGCCGCAAGAGGCGATCCATCCTTCGGCGTGGTTCTTGGGACCGAATGCGGAAAACGAGGCGGCGCTGCACGATCTGGCGCAAACGGCGATTGGCGCCCATGCGCAGCTACGCCGTGATTTCCACCGTGAAGACCCCGATTTTGTCAGCGCCAAAGTACTGCGCTCGCGCGAACATAAGGCCGCTTTGGCACAGGTAAAAACCGCGCTCGAACAGATCACCCGCGAATTGCGCAATTCGATCCCTCTGGCCAGCTATCGCAACCAGTCTCATATGTATTGGGACCAGACGCTTCCGGCGGTGACGGGCTATCTGGCGGGGCTGCTGTATAACCAAAACAACGTCGCGCCCGAGGCCTCGCCGGTGACCACGGCGCTGGAGATGATCGTCGGCGAAGACCTGTGCGAGATGCTCGGATATGATCTTGGCACGCTCGGCGAGGCGCGCCCTTGGGGGCATATCACTTGCGGTGGATCGGTGGCCAATTTCGAAAGCCTATGGGCCGCGCGCAACCTCAAATGCCATGCTCTGCCCATGGCCGCCGCGATCCGCGAGGCGGTGGCGGCGGGCGCGCCATTGGCCAAGGCGCGCGGCGTGACGGTGCAGACCCTGCGCCGCGGGCGGCAACGCTTGCTCGAGCTTGGCCCTTGGGAGCTTTTGAACCTGCCCAATGGCGAAAATTTCGACCTGCTGGTGCGCACGGCCAAGACCGCCGGACTGGCGCAAGCCGATGTCGCCGCCGCATGGAATGCGCAGAGCCTGCAACACCTCGGGATGGTCGAATTCTACCGCCGTCACCTTGGGCCGGAGCGCCCCGCGCCGGTGGTGATCGTGCCCGCCACGGCGCATTACTCATGGCTCAAGGGCGCGTCGCTTTTGGGATTGGGGGCAGGAGCCTTGCGCGCCGTGCCGGTGGATTTGGACGGGCGCATGGATATGCCCGCCCTGCGCCGCATTCTGGACGACTGCCTTGCCCGCCAGACCCCCGTGGCGCAGGTGGTCGCGGTGATGGGATCGACCGAAGAAAGCGCGGTGGACCCTTTGGCCGAAATCTGCGCCATTCGCGCTGAATACCGGCAGATGGGGATGGAATTCGCGCTGCATTGCGATGCGGCATGGGGGGGCTATTTCGCCGCGCTCTTGCGCGCGCCCAAATCGGGCAAGAACGCCCCGCCCGACGATATGACCGGCGGTTTCGACACCTGCCCCGAAGAGGCGATGAGCCCCTATGTCGCGGCGCAATTCGCGCAAATGGCGCAGGCCGACAGCATCACCATAGATCCGCATAAATCGGGCTTTATCCCCTATCCTGCGGGGGCCCTGTGCTACCGCGACGGGCGGATGCCGCGGCTGGTGCAATTCTCGGCGCCGGTGATCGATCATGACGCCTCGGTTCCCACGGTCGGCACCTTTGGCATCGAAGGCAGCAAACCGGGCGCGGCGGCGGTGGGCGTGGCCCTGTCGCACCGCGTGATCCCCACCGACCAAAGCGGATACGGCCGGCTTTTGGGCCGCTGCTTGTGGGGGGCCAAACGGTTTTATGCGGCGGCGGTGACCTGCGCCGCGCCTGACGATCCCTTTACCATCACCCCGTTCCAACGCCTGCCGATGGAGGCCAAGGACGGCACCAAGGCGCAGGTCGAGGCCGAGCGCGCCCGCATCGCCCGCAATCTTGTGGCTGGCAGCAATGCGCAGATCACGGCGCGGCTTGACGCCGATGCGGATCTGCGCGCGCTCTTTCGCGCCCTTGGCCCCGATCTGTCGGTCTTTGCCTATGCGTTCAATTTGCGCCTGCATGACGGGGTGAACCGCGATCCCGAGGTGATGAATGCCTATAACCGGCTGCTGTTCGAGAAAATGTCCTTGCAGCGCGACGAGCAGCGCGAAACCCCCGAGCGCGCGCTTTTCGTCACCGCCTCCGCCTTTACCCGCGATCTTTACGGGGACGATTTTGTCGGGACTTTCGCTGCCCGTGCGGGGCTGTCCGGCGCGGTGCCTGCGCGGTTGGAATTCCTGATCTCGACGATGCAGAACCCGTGGATCACCGCCACGGCGGGCAAGCGGGACGGCGGCAACATCATCCCCGATCTGATCGAGGCGCTGCGGCGCAGCGCGCGCGACGCGGCGGGCGAGATCGCCGATATCTACGGGCTGACGCTACAGGCGTCCGCGCGCAAAAACTGACCAAGAAAGAGACGCCAGATGGTCCATATGAATATCGCCCCCAGCGGGCCGGATGTGTCCAACCACCCGCATCAACATGCCTTTGTGCTCACGGGCGGACATCTGCCGGAGCATCCGGTCTTCGGCGTGCATATGACGCAATACCATTGCGAAATTCACAAATATCAAATCGTCTTGCGCATTGAACTGGAGGCCGATGTTCTGGCGCGGCTCAATGAGATGCGCGCCGTGGCGCCGCGCGATTGTTTTGTGCTGTGCAATGCCGGAACAGAGGACGATCCGAGCCTGAAGGAAATGACGGTGCCGGATCTGGCGTCGGGCGCGACGGAGGAATTTACCGGCAATATCTTCCAAGGCATGCGTCCCTTTCCCGCCGAGCCGGACGAGCATTTTTTCCCTTGGGCGCGCAAATATTGCCGCCCTGCCTTGGCCATGGTGAAGGTGCGCATCTCGCGGGTGATCTTGTGGCGCCCCTTTGCCCATCACGAACAGCAGCCGGATCATCCGAGCTATTTCATCTGGGGTCATGCGCGGATGCTTGAGGGGCGCGTTGTCGGCGAGGCCCATGCGACGAACCTGCAAACGGCGGCATTGGCGACAGGGCGGTTCGAAGCGCCCGCTTGGGGCCCTGATTACGATCACATCATGACGCTGGCCGAGCCGCCGCAATGGCTCGATCCGGCGCTTCTGGCGGCGGGGGTCGTGGTCTCGGTTCCCGCGATCGACCTGAAGGCCGACCCTGCGGGCGGCGGCGGCATCCCCTTTGGCGCGCCGTTCAAGGAGGGCGCGGCGGTCACCACCTTGTATCGCGGCATGGCGCCTGCGCGCGCCATCACGGCGGGGCCGACCTATTTCAACTCCACCGCCGTGTGCAACAGCCCCGAGATCGACCCCTATGCGGGCAGCAACCTCTTTATCAGCGAAATGCCAAGGGAGTTTTGGACATGAGCGAGCAAGACGCGCCGTTGGAGCGCGAGGATGGCAATCGCGAGCTTTGGGCGACGATCTTTGGCCCGGGCGGGCATCCGGCGCTGAGCAAGCAACATTGGCTGCATCGCAAATTGCCCCGCGATCCGCGCTGCCGGCTGTGCCTTGTGCCGTTTTCGGGGCTGGGCGGGTGGATCATGGGCAAGCGCGGCAAGGCGCCCTCAAGCCGCAACCCGCATTACTGCGCCGCTTGCGACGGATTTCTGGAGGCCTTCCCTGGCGGAGCGGAGGTCGAGATGAGCGTGCTTTTCGTCGATGTGCGCGGCTCGGTCGGGGCCGCCGAGACTATGCCGCCCGCCGATGTCTCGGCCCGTATCAACGGATTTTTGGAGCGCGGCACCGCGCTGATCACGGCCCATGACGGGTTCATCATGGCCTTTTACGGCGATTGCATTGTCGCCGTTTTCCCGCCCGGATTTTGCGGCGAAGGCCATGCGCAAAAGGCGATTGCGGCGGCCAAGGCCCTGTGCCGGATCGAGGGCGATGATCCGGTCCCCTTGGGTGTGGGGGTGCATACGGGGCCGGTCTATATCGGCACGGTGCAAGCGGCGCGCGGGCTGTTTCGCGATGTGTCGATCTTTGGCCATGCGGTCAATATCTGCGCCCGTCTGGCCGCCAATGCCCCGCCCCATAGCGCGGTGATCAGCGCCGACAGCTTTGTCGCGGCGGGCCAGCAGGTGCCCGAGGAGGCGGAAAATTACACCCTCAAAGGGGCCAGCGAGGGCGTGCGCGCCGCCGTGGTCACCGCCGCGCCGCATGGCCGGTTGGCTTAGGGGCGGTTGGGCTAGGGGTGGTTGAACTTGGCAAGGCGGGCGCCGCGGCGCGCCACGCATCAATACTCGGCAATCTCTTCAAGCCCTTCGAGATCGAGAAGCGTCAATTGCCCCTCGTCAAAGCGCAACAGCCCCGCCTTTGCGAGGCCTTTCATATGGCGGCTGACGTTTTCGCGCGCCAATCCGCACAGCGCGCCCAGATCGCCATGCGAGAAGCTTTGCGCCACTTTGATATGCCCGCGCCTATCCGCCGCGCCCCATTTCGCCCCGATCCGCAACAGCGCCCGCGCCAGCCGCGACTGCGCCGAGATTTGGGATTGCAGCGCGAACATCTCCGAGGCGTTGCGCACCCGCGCGCAAAGCTCGGCCAAAAGCGCCCCCATGGCGGCGGGATGCTCGGCCAGAAACGCCATCAGATCGGCGCGGTATAGCACGCGCAGCTCGACATCCGTGGCGGCGCGGGCATCGGCGCTGCGCGCCCCGCGATCCAGAACCGCGATCTCGCCTAAAATCTCGCCCGCGCCCATATGGTTGAGCACGGCGCGGCGGCCATTGGCGGCGGTGGTGGAAATCTCGACACGGCCCGCGTCGATCACAAACAGGAAATCCCCCGCGTCGCCTTGATAGAATATCGCCTCGGAGGCGGCAAAGCGGCGCGGCTGCGCGCGGGCAAAAAGCACGGCGCGGGCCTCATCGTCTAGCGCGGCGAGCAGAGCGCTTTGCAACGGATCGGTGGCGGGCAGGTCGGGTGTCATAGGGTGGGACTATGGGGCGCGGCGCCCGCGCCGTCCATATTCATTAAAAAACCCTTGCGCCTGTGACGCGCGTCACTGCGCGGAGGCGCATGGCGGGGCATTTTGAGGTTAACCGGCGCAATCGGGGACAATTATCCCAGCACGCGCCACATTGTTTCGTCTGAGTGAACAATCTGCAATTGCCGTTTTTGCCGCTTTGGTCCGGCTCATAGGTTTGGCGCGATGCGCCGTATTTTGCCGCGCCCGATTAGGAGAACCCTTATGATTTCAACGCTATCGCATATTTTTGGCCCGTTGCGCCGCCGCAGCGCGGGGCGCATGCCGCTCTTGGCGCTTGCGCTCCTTGCGGCGCCGCTTGCAGGCCTTGCCCCGACGCGCGCCGAGGCCGTCACCGCCATCCCCGTTTACGATCCGACCGAGATCACCGGTGATGCGATCCGCGGCGGTTTTGCCCTTGGTCCGCTGGTCGCGGATCGCGGTATCGGCACCGCTTTTGACGTCAAACAGCACATCACCGATATCTCATTGGAAACCATGGTGCGCTGTTATTCCGATCTGTGCAGCGGCCAAGCGGTGCTTTGGGGCAATGCCCCCGGACCGGACGGGCTTTATGGCCATTACGTGAGCGTCGAGGAATTTTCCATCGGCTCGGGCCGCACGGTTTTGGAGTTTTTTGCGGGGCACGAATTGCTCGCAGGGCTGACCTACGGCTTTACCTTTGCGGTGAACGAGGGCGGCATTCTGGCTGGCGGCGTGTTCAATCCGGTCTATGACAACCGATATATCGATCTGGTCAGCACCGGCACGATTGTCGATCTCAATCCGGTTGTGGCCTCGTTTTCGACCTTCGAGCTGGGCGATCAACATCACCTGTTCAAAATCACCGGCACGCCTGCGCCGGTGCCCTTGCCGGCGGGGGGCGTTTTGCTGCTCTCGGCGCTCGGGGCCATCGCCGCCGCGCGGCGTAAATCACGCGCGTAACGCGCCGCCATCGGGCGCGCCGATGCGCCGCGCCCGATGAGACATCACCCTCAAGAAAACCGGAGAAAACCATGCTGGACCAGCAAGCAACGCCCTTGGGCGAATCCTCAACCACGGCCTCGACGCGGGGCTGGGACACCGTCTATGCCGTCACATTCGACAAGGTGAACAGCGCGATTGCGCAGGCCCAAAGCTCGCCCGATGATTTCGACGAACCGGGGGAGGATGGCGAGAGCCTGACCGGAATATTTGGCGATTGGGCGCTGACCTCGGGGGCGGGGCATTTGCTGGGCATGAGCCTGCCCGTGCCGGAATTGACGCTCAATCTGCGCGATCTGGCGGGTGATTTGCAAACCTATGTGCGCCAAGGCGTGACCATCGACATCTCGCTGCAGCTCGATTGTGTGCCCCAACCCGATACGGATGATCGCGCGGAAAAGACCGACAAAAGCGGGTTGATCACCGGCGGGCAGATGCATGAGTTTCGCGTGCGCCTGCCGCAAAGCGCCCCCTTGGCCAATCGCCTTGGCGCGGTCTCGGCGGTGGCGGTGTTGAATGTCACCTATCCGGCGATGAGCGGCACCCACACACAGCCCGCATCAACCGATCCGGCGGAGCAGGAAAATGTCGCCGCGATCAATTTGATGTTCACCAGTTGGATCAACGATCCGCTCAATCTGGGCGAGTTCAACCATGCCTTTGCGGCGGTGAACCTCAACGGCCGGATCAGCGAAAAGACCCGCGAGGAGCAGGGCGATTTCACATGGCTCTTGCCGGTGCATACCACCTATTCGGTGATTTCCGAGGGCAGCGCGACGGGGATTTTCGCAGTGCTGTGCATGTGCGAAGATCCCGAAGACGGCGCAGAGCCGCGCCCCGTGCCCACCACCACCGACATCTCGCCCACCGCGATCCCCGAAGGCCAAAGCGCCGCTTTCCTGATTTCCAAAGAGCGGTTCTTGAGCAAGCTGATCCTGCCCGGAGCGGCGACGAGTTTTGCCAAACCCGAAGGCGACGACAGCGGCGCGCAATGGCCCGCCGATTATTTCGAAGTGGTCGCCAGCGGCAATATGATCCGCAACACCCGCCCCTTGGAGATGCCCGATTTCAAGGGGCGCGAGAAAGACAAACCTACCACGGCAACCCTGCCTGCCAACGGGTTCAACCTCACCTTCGAGGATCACTATCTCGAAATCCGCTATCAGGATTTTAAACATCCCTTCTGGTGGTTCTGGTATGAGGCCAACCATACGTTCAGCACAAAGCTCGACGTCGCGCTGGACCCGCGTAGCCGCTTTTCGCTGATCCCTCTGGCCGATGACGACACCGCGTTCCACAGCGCGACCTTGACCAAAACCTCGACGGGGCAGGTCGTCGACACGGTGCTTTTGGTGGTGGATATCCTGACCATTCTGGCCCCCTTTGCGGCGGCGGGATGGGGCGTGATGACCAAAACCGCGCCCAAAGTCGCCGCCGAAACCACCGAGGCCAGCGTCAAGATCGCAAGCAAAACCGCCAAAGGCAGCGCCGAGGCGGGCGGAAAGATCATCGCCGCAGGGGCCAAGGAACTGACCAAAAAAGGCGGCTCGGGCCTGTCATCGTTGATGAGCACCAAGGTTGCGGCGCTTTGGGGCGGGGCGACGGCGGTGATGTCGGGGGTATTGATCGCGGATCAGATCTATCAATGGGCCGCCGACGGCAGCGACGCCGCCAAAAACCGCCTGCCCGATTTTCGCGAGTTTGCCGCCAAGGTCATGGCGCCGGTGGAATGGCCTGCGAGCGATGCGCTCGACGTGCAAACCATCGCCCTCAACGGCGCCTTCCAAGTCGCCGGCGAGCCGGTCAACGCGGGCCCCAGCGGCGCAGACACCTGAGGCGTGCCCCCTGCGCGCCGCCATTCCCGTTTCTTTGACAGATTTTCGAAAGGACCAGACATGCTTGATATTTCATCCGTAAGCGCCCCTCCGCAGGTCGAGATCACACAGCCCCTGCGCGGCGCGCGCCCTGCCGAGACCAACGGCTGGGACCTCGTTTCGGTGGTCAAGATCGCCGATATGAATGAAGCCATCGCCGCAGCGGGCACCACGCCCGAGGGTTTTGATCAAGAGATCACCGGCGGCACCCGCATCGCCGCGCGCTTTGATCCGTGGCGCGTGGGCACGGGGGGCGACGGGCATTTGATCAACCTCGAAGTGCCGCTGCGCGATCTGACGCTGGAGCATGGCGATATGCGGGTGCATATTCCCGCCGCCACCGCCGCCGTGCGGGTCGAGTTGGAGATGATCCCCTCGGGCTTGATGCGGGCGGGGCCCGATGGCACCGCCGAGGAGACACAGCTATTGGTGATCCGCACGCGGCCCAGCCGGATGCTCATGGCCGCCGATCCTGCGGCGCGTCCGGCCAAGCTTTTGGAGATCGACAATATGGACAGGCTGCGCATCGCGCAGCGTGCGGCGATCAAATTGGGGCTTGAAGGCTGGCTCAACGAAAATCTGACGGCCTTCGCCCATGTTTTTGCCACCGTCAATATCGTGCGCACGACGCAGGAGGATGCCAAGGGCAAGGCGTTTTCATGGATGAAACCGACCGAGGTTTCCTATGCCTTCGGGCGCAATGCGGCCAATCCCGAAGACAGCGTTTTGGCGATTTTGTGCCAAACCGGCGGGCGCTCGGCCAAGGGGCTGATCCATCAGGCACAGGCCGATATGATCCCCGCGGGGGCCAATGCCGCCTTTACCGTCTCCAAAAGCCGCGTGCTGCGCGACATGATCGCGCCGGGGTTGGAGATGGCCTATGACGGGCTCAAGCAAAAACACCTCGCCTTTGCGCCCCATGATACCGGTCTCAAGCTGAGCAAACCGGTGCAATTGCGCGGGGTGAAAGGCGAGGATGGCAAGACCTATGATCCGGTTCTGGAGGTCTTGCGCATCGGGTTGCGCGATACCGAACTGGTGGTCGACAGCCGCACCGCGACCCGCGTCGCACCAGGGGTGCATTCGGTCTCGACCGCAGCGGCGCATTACAATTTCGGCCTGACCAAAAACTCCAAAGGCGAGAAAACCCTCGGCTTCAGCGGCCCGCCCGTCAAACCCGTCAACGAGACGCGCAAGGATCGGGCGGTGGATATCATCGACGCCATCCTCACGGCGATCCAAGTGGTGGCGGTCGTCGTCGGCGCGGTGATGACCGGCGGCGCGATCTTGATCGGCGCGGGGGTCGCGGCGGCGGCCTTGGCGGGGCAATTGACCATCAAGGCCGTCTCGGACTCGACCCGAAATGACGGCCCGCCGATCGATCTGTTGGTCGCCAATGCCACCTCGGCGGTCACATGGTCGAGCGGCGCGCGCTTCGATCCGACCTTTGCCGCGCTCAACGGCGGGCTGCAAGTGGGCGGCTTTTTGGGCCAAGGCGTGAAACAGGGCCTGCTGGGCGCGGACGGTTTTGCACAACGCTTCCAACGCCCCTTCAAAGGCCTGATGGCCAAGCGGGTGATGTGATGAACCTCTCCGGATGGGATTTTTTCAGCGCCGTGAGCGTGCCGATGCTCAACGCCGCTTTGGCCGAAAACGCTGCCCGCTTGGTGAGCGATTTCAAATTCAAACAGGACGGGATCGAGATCGAGGGCCGTTTTGGCCCTTGGCGGATCGTGCGCGGCGGCTCGGTGCAAAAGCTCTATGTCGCCTTGCCCATCGTCTCGGGCAGCATCCGCGGCGTGGTGCGGCGCAAGCGCACCGATCTGGCGGGCATGGAGCTCTTGGTCGAAATCGGCCTGCGCACGTTGCCGGAGGCGGGCGGGGCCGCGGGCCACAAGCTGGTCTTTGACATCGGCCAAGAGGATGGCGCAAACGGCGGTCTGGCCCATGCCATCGATCTGAGCGCGCCGCAGGGGCGATTGACCCATATGCAAATCGCCGTGGCCAAAGAGGCGCTGACCGATTGCCTCAACGCCCATGCCGATCAGGTGGCCTTTGTCTTTGCCCATATCAAAACCCGCGGCGCGCCGGAGGCGGCATGGCTGCATCTGCCGCATCACGATTGGGCCAATCTCGAAACCCAAGACGGCCCGCATTTCCTTGCGCTGTTCGGATCGCGCGCCAAACCGAGCGCCGCCATGGCCCCGATCCGTGTCGATCCCGCGCTGGTCAAGGGCAATGCGTCGGCCTATTTCGCCGTCTCGAACGATCTCTATATGACGGAGCAAGTGCTGCCATGGCTGAACGCGAATTTCCGGCCCAAGGCTCCCTTCGCGAAAAAAGGCGCGGTGGTGCATCTGGCCAAAAAGGCCAAACTGGCCAAGGCGGGCGGCTATCAGCCGGTGCTCGAAGGGTTGAGCTTTAAAATCGCCAAGGGCGGATTGGCGATTTCGGCGCAGGCGCGGATTGATCTGAACTTTCTGGGCACTGACCTCGTGGTCACCACCGATCTGCTCATGCCGTTTTTCCTTGATGCGAAAACGGGGCGCGTCGGCCTGCGCCGTGATCCCAAGCCGCGGCAAAAGCACTGGGTCGAAGGCAGCGGCCTCGTCGGCAAAATCGTGGCCGCCTTTATTTCGCTCTTCTTGCCGCTGTTTCGCGGGTTGATCGAGAATACGGTCAACGGCTTTGCCCATGCCATGCAGGGGGCGAACAACCCGATGGCGCAACCGATTGCATGGACCGCCACGCGCGATTTCAAACCCTCGCGTGCCGAGGTGCACGATTGCCTGTGGATGGCCGATGACCGGCCTGCACCTGTCACTGTTTCACCGCAAACCACCCAAAAGGAGCCTGATCATGTCGGCCTTTGATACCTATCTTGCCCTGCTGCGCGCCTATAGCCGCCTCGATTATCCGGTCTGGCCCTTGGGGGCGCCGGTGCGGGTGGGCGATTACGGCACCTTCACCAAACGTGCGGCGGCGGCCAACCGTTTTATGTTCGAACGGATCGGCAACCTGTCCGAAATGCTCGACGAGCGGCTTTTGGCCACCGAAAGCTTCGAGAGCGACGAGAGCCTTGAGGACACGCGCGGCGCCAGTTTCCACATGGACGCGGGCGCGGGCGCTCAGGCGGCGGGGGCCTCGGCGCGCGGCAGTTTGACCTTTTCGGGCGAAGGCTCGGCCTTGGTCCAGCTTGAACCGCGCATCATCACCCGCGCCGCCCGTTTGCGCGACCTGATGAAGGCGGCGCAGGGGTTGGATGTGATTGCCTCCGAAGGCATGGTGTTTATCGCCGAGGTCTCCAGCGCAGATCGCGGGGTTGTGGCGCTGTCGGATCGCTCGGAATGGGGGCTGAACCTGTCGGGCAAGGCCGCCGCGCTCAAATTGCTCAACCTCGCTGATGCCTCCGTGAGCGTCGAGAAACAGCAAAACGACACGATCCTGCGCCGCTTCAAAAGCCGTACGCCGGTGATGATCCGGCTCTACGGGCGCAAGAATTTCTTTTTCGGCAAAGTGGTGTTGCAAATGGGGGCAGGGGAGCCGCAAATCGAGCCTATCTTTGCCCAAGAGCATGAAAACGCCTAAGGTCCGTGCGCGGGCGCGGCGGCGAGGCGGCGGCTATTTGCCCGCCGATTTTCCCTTGGCCAGCCGTTCGGCCCCGCTGCGCGCGCAGTCGGCAAGGGCCTCGTAGAATTGTTCGAAATCGGCGATCCGCGCGCGCCGCGCCGGATCATCCGCGCCAATCTGTTCGAGGGTGCCGCGAATGGTTTGGGCATTTTGCCCTGCGCGCGTGACGAGGCGGGTGAATATGTCTTCATAGGGCCGCTCGCCGATCTGGAAATAATCCTGCCGGTTGCCGGGTTTAGCGGTTTTGCGGATGATGCCGCGGTCGATCAACATGCGCACATTGACGCTGATGCTGCCGCGGCTGACCTGAAGTTCGTCGGCCAGATCGCTAAACGAGGCGCTGGTGCCGTCAAAGATCAATAATCCCAAAATCCGCCCCGCGATCCGCGCCATGCCGTCGCCTTGGGCCATAAGCCCCATGTCTTCGATGAACTGCGTGCGGATTTCGTCTTGGGTCTGGGTCATCTGCTGCCTGCTTTGGTCCCGTTTTGGGTGTTTTGCGGGTCTCACATATTCATTATGTTCAGTCAAGACTAAACAAACTGATTGACCTCGATGGCGCCCGCACCTAGGTAGCAAAGATGCCGCGCTGCGGCGCTCTATGACCGAGGCCTTGTTATGCATGATCTGACCCGCCCCTTTTCCACCGGACTGCGCCGCGCGGCGGCTTTGACGGTTGGTGCTTTGCTCGCGTTTGGAACGGCGGCGCAGGCCGACAGCGCGCAGGCCGAAGCGGCGCAGGTGCCCGATCTGCCCGTCGTAAGCGTCACCGATGCCGCGCGCGCCGAAATGGTCGGGCGGGTGGCGATTTCGGGCACATTAGTGGCCACCCAAGAGGTTCTGATCTATCCGCAAGTCAGCGGCTATACCATCGAGGCGTTGATGGTCGACACCGGTGATCGGGTGAATGCGGGAGATGTTCTGGCTCACCTCAATGATCGCACTCTCAAGGCACAGCGCGCGCAGGCCGAGGCCGAATTGGCCCGCGCCAAGGCCGCCATCGGCCAAGCCGAAAGCCAGATCCGTTCGGCCGAGGCCAGCGCCGCGCAAGCGCGCACCGCATATACCCGCGCCAAAGCCCTGTTTGATCGCGGCGCGAGCACGCAAGCCAGCCTTGATCAGGCCGCCGCCAGCGCCCAAACCGCAGAGGCGACTTTGGCCTCGGCGCGCGACGGGTTGATCGTGGCGCAAGCCCAAGAGCAAACCGCAAAAGCCGCCTTGGAAATTGCCGCGCTCAATCTTGATCACGCCACGCTCAAATCCCCTGCAAGCGGCACTATTTCCGCTCGAAACGGCCAAATCGGCGCAATCGCCTCGACAGGCGGAGAGCCGATTTTCCGGTTGATCAAGGACAGCAGCGTCGAACTTGAGGCCGAGGTGATCGAAACCGCATTGGGCGAGATTTCCAAAGGCGACACCGCCCAATTGCAAATCGCGGGGATCGGCGCGGCCACGGGCATCGTGCGCCGTTTGCCTGCCACGGTCGACGCCACAAGCCGGCTTGGCATCTTGCGCGTGACGGTCGCGGCTCAAGAGGGCCTGCGCCCGGGTATTTTTGCCAGCGGCTGGATCATCACCGAACAGCGCGAGGCGATCACCGTGCCGACCCAAGCGGTGATGTCGGACGCAGGCGGCAGTGCGGTCTTCGTCGTCAAAGACGGCATTTTGGAGCGGCGCGCGGTGACGGCGGGTCTCATCTGGCAAGGGCGGCGCGAAATTGCCCAAGGCTTGAGCGAGGGCGAGGTCGTGGTGGCCAAGGCGGGCGCATTCTTTGGCGATGGCGACGCCATCACGCCCGCACGCGCCGGAGAAGGGGCCGCAAAATGAATATGTCCACATGGGCCATTCGCAAGCCC
The DNA here is from genome assembly GCA_050633545.1 of Paracoccaceae bacterium. Lineage (GTDB taxonomy): Bacteria > Pseudomonadota > Alphaproteobacteria > Rhodobacterales > Rhodobacteraceae > Litorivita. The sequence goes on along the minus strand of JBOEGS010000017.1, from coordinate 25,229 downwards.
GTCCCCTCGCTGGCGCTGTTCTTGATGTTGATGATTGTCGGCATGGTCGGGTTTTTCCGCCTGCCGGTGACGCAGTTCCCCAATATCGACGTGCCGATCATTACGGTGGCCATCGGCCAAGCGGGCGCGGCGCCCTCCGAGATCAGCAACCAGATCATCAAACCCGTCGAGGGCGCGGTGTCCGACATCACCGGCGTGAAACATGTGACTGCCACGGCGGCCGATTCTGCCGCAACCCTGACCATCGAATTCGCGCTGGAGACCGACACCGACCGCGCGCTCAATGATGTCAAAGACGCCATCTCCTCGGTGCGCGGCGAGCTGCCCGAAGCGATCACCGAACCGGTGATCCAGCGCCTTGATGTGACAGGCATGCCGATCCTGACCTATGCGGTCTTCGATCCGACCCGCACGATCGAAGAGCTGTCCTATTTTGTCGATGAGGTCGTCGCGCGCGATCTGACCTCGGCCAAAGGCGTCGGCAAGGTCAGCCGTGTTGGCGGGGCGGATGCGGCGGTGCAGGTGGAACTCGACCCCGACCGGCTTTTGGCGCTTGGCCTCACCGCGAGCAGCGTCAATGACCAATTGCGCAATTCCAATATCGACCTTGGCGGCGGCAGCGGTGATCTGGGCGGACAGGAATATTCGATCCGCGCCTTGGGCAGCGCCGCCACGCTTGATGATCTGGCCGCGACGCCGATCACCTTGCCTGCGGGCGGGTTGGTGCGCCTTGATGCGCTCGGCACGGTGCGCATGGGATCGACCGAGCCGGAAAGCTTTGCCATGTTCAACGGGCAACCGGTGGTCTCTTTCGGCATTTTCCGCGCCACGGGCGAAAGCGATCTGCAGGCCGCCGATGGCGCCAAAGAGCGGATCGAGCATCTGCGCACCTCTTATCCCAATGCCACGTTTTCCTTGATCGACGATGCGACGATCTACACCGCGGGCAATTACCATTCGGCGATGGAAACGCTTTATGAGGGCGCGGCTCTGGCGATCATCGTGGTGTTTTTGTTCCTCAAGAACTGGCGCGCGACGATCATCACGGCGGTGGCTTTGCCGCTGTCGATCATCCCGACCTTTATCGTGATGCAGATGCTGGGCTTTTCGCTCAATACGGTCAGCCTGTTGGGCATCACCTTGGTGACGGGGATTTTGGTCGATGACGCGATCGTCGAGATCGAAAACATCGTCCGGCATATCCAGATGGGCAAACCGGCCTATGAGGCCTCCGAAGAGGCCTCCTCCGAAATAGGCACGACCGTCATCGCGATCAGTTTCACCATCGTCGCGGTGTTTGCACCGGTCAGCTTCATGTCCGGCATCGCGGGGCAGTATTTCAAACAATTCGGTATCACCGTCGCCGTGGCGGTGTTGTTCTCGCTTCTGGTGGCGCGGTTGATCACGCCGATGATGGCGGCCTATTTCTTGCGCGACGGTGCGGGGCATGCCGAGCCCGAAGACGGAGTTGTGATGCGCGCCTATATGCGGGTGCTCAAATGGACCCTGCGCAATCGCGGCGCGACCTTGATTTTGGGCGTGGTGATTTTCGCCCTGTCGATTTTCTCGGCGACGCTTTTGCCGACGGAATTCGTGCCGCCCTCTGACACCGGCCGCGCCAGCGCCTCGGTTGAATTGCCGCCCGGATCATTGATGTCGGACACCCGCGCGGCGGCGCGCGATGTGACGGCGCGGATCACCGCCGTGCCCGAGGTCGAGACGGTTTTCGTCGATGGCCGCGACACAGAGGCCACCTTCACCATCGGCTTCGGGCAAAAACAAACCCGCGAGCGTTCGTCCTTCGAGATTATCGACGACATCGCCGCGCGTCTGGCCGATTATCCCGATGTGCGGCTGTTCATGCTCAATGAAAACGGCAGCCGCGATATTTCGATCAACGTTCTGGGTGACAGCGTGGCCGCCACGGCGCAGGCCGCACGGGCCTTGGCCAAGGAACTGAACGCCTTGCCCGAGGTGACCGGCGCCTCCAGCGCGGCGGCGCTTTTGCGACCCGAGATCCAGATCACCCCGCGGCCCGAACTGGCGGCCGAGCTGGGCGTGAGCGCGGCGGCTTTGGCCACCACCATCCGCATTGCCACCTTGGGCGACACCGATGCCAATAGCGCCAAATTCAACAGCGGCGAGCGGCAAATCCCGATTTTGGTGCGTATGGAAGAGGACGTGCGCAGCGATCTGTTCCGCATGGCCGGATTGCGCATCCCCTCGAGCACGGGCGCGGCGGTGCCTTTGGGCGTGGTGGCCGATGTGGCACTGGCGGCGGGGCCAAGCGCGATCGAGCGCTATGATCGCAAATACCGCACCACCATCGAGGCCGATCTTGAGGGCGATGCGCTTTTGGGTCCGGCCACGGCAGCGGTCACGGGGCTGACCTCCAAAATCGCTCTGCCCGAAGGCACCTCGATCCAAGCGGGGGGCGACGCCGAGGTCATGGGAGAGATTTTTACCCAATTCGGCCTTGCGATGGGCGCGGGGATTTTGCTCGTCTATGTCGTATTGGTGCTGCTTTTCTCCAGCTTCCTCACGCCTGTGACGATCTTGATGTCGCTGCCCTTGGCCATCGGCGGGGCGATTTTCGCGCTCTATATCTACGGCGCGGGGATCGGGCTTTCGGTGGTGATCGGCTTCTTGATGCTGATGGGGATCGTGACCAAAAACGCCATCATGCTGGTGGAATTCGCGCTCGAGGCCATGCATGATGGATTGGACCATTCGGCGGCGATGATCGAAGCGGGGCACAAACGCGCGCGGCCCATCGTGATGACCACCATCGCGATGACGGCGGGCATGGTGCCAAGCGCGATCGGCAGCGCCACGGGCGGCGAGTTTCGCGCGCCCATGGCGATTGCGGTGATCGGCGGGCTGCTGCTGTCGACGCTTTTGTCGCTGCTCTTCGTGCCCTCGCTGTTCAGCGTGATCGACGGGGCCAAATTGCGCGCGCGCAATATGCTTGTCTCGGTCTTGGGTGCGAACCAGCCGCGCGATGCCTAAGCAAAAGGCGCGCTATTTCTTGAGGCTCGCCATAAGCTGTTGGAACCGCTCTCCCTGAACGGTGACATGACCGCGCAGGGAGAGCGCCGCCCCCTGCGCATCGCCCGCGCGCAGGGCCGCCACGATCGCCTCATGCTCGGCCAAAGATTGCGCCATCCGGCCGCGAAACCGCAACTGTACACGGCGGTAGGGTTTGAGCCGGTTTTGCAATCGCAGCGCCTCGTTTTGCAAAAACGAATTGCCCGCGCCGCGATAGATCTCTTGGTGAAAGGCTTCGTTTTCAAGGTAATAGCCCGCCGCATCCTCGCGCGCGACCGCATCCTTGCAGCCTTGGTTGGCCTGCGCCAGCCGCTCCAACCCTTCGTCGGGCATCCGCGCCGCCGCAAGCCGCCCGCAGGCGGCCTCAAGCTCGGCCATGGTCTCGAACATCTCGAGCAATTCCACCGGACCAGGTTGACGGACAAAAACCCCGCGCCGCGGGATTTGCACCGCCATGCCGGACATCACCAACCGCTGCAACGCCTCGCGCACCGGCGTTCTCGACACGCCGTAATGGGCCGCTAGTTTGATCTCGTCAAGGCGCTGTCCATCCTCGTATTCCCCTTTGAATACAAGCTGTTCCAACGATTCAGAGATTTGATCGGCATGGTTCGATTTCATAGCTTTGATATATTACACAATTTTCGTGAGGTGCAATAGTCATATTCTTGTATACAAGATGGTTGACCGAGGATGCACAATCAGGGATCATGCGCCATCGTCGACACGGAGGAGAGTCGGCTCACCCTAGGGAGGAAATCATGAAACATACATTTTTAACGGCTGCGGCGATGGTCGCAGCGATGGGCGCCGCGTCGCTGGCGCAGGCCACCGAATTGCGGCTGTCGCACCAATGGTCGAACAAAGACGTGCGCCACCAAGTGGCCCAGATGGTCGCCGATGATGTGGCCGCTGCGAATGTCGATCTGGAGATCAAGATTTTCGGATCCAAATCCTTGTTCAAGCCGCGCGAGCAATACCGCCCGCTGAGCCGCGGGCAATTGGATATGACGGTTCTGCCGCTGAGCTATGCCGGCGGGCAGCAACCTGCGTTCAACCTCACCTTGATGCCCGGTCTGGTGAAAAACCACGATCACGCCGCACGGCTCAGCGCCTCGCCCTTCATGAAGGCCCTCGAAGAGAAAATGGCCGAAGACGATGTGATGGTTTTGGTGCATGGCTACCTTGCGGGCGGTTTTGTCGGCAAAGACAAATGCATCACCAAACCCGAAGACGTGGCCGGATTGCAAACCCGCGCGGCGGGCAAAGCCTTTGAACAAATGCTGGCAGGGGCAGGGGCCTCGATCGCGTCGATGGCCTCGTCGGAAATCTACAACGCCATGCAAACGGGGATTTTGAGCGCGGCGAATACGTCCTCCTCCTCCTTCGTGTCCTACCGCATTTACGAACAGGCGGCTTGCTATACGCCTGCGGGCGATGTGGCGCTTTGGTTCATGTATCAACCGCTTTTGATGAACAAATCGACCTTTGATGGGCTGAGTGAAGCGCAGCAAACCGCGCTGTTGGAGGCGTCGAAGAAAGCGCAGGCCTTCTATTTGGCCGAGGCCAAAAAGCAAGATGCCGCATCGGTCGAAGTCTTTGAAAAGGCGGGCGTCGAGATCGCCAATATGTCTGCCGAGGACTTCGCCGCATGGCGCGCCATCGCGCAAGAGACCTCCTATAAATCCTTCGTCGAGGAAGTGCCCGACGGGCAGGCCTTGCTGGATATGGCGCTCGCCGTCGAGTGATGCAAAACCGGCGGTGGCCCTGATCGGCCGCCGCCCTTCCCACAGGCAAATTCTCTAATCTTTGGAAGGAAAGCTGTCATGGCTGGCCAAAGCTCTGCTGCTGCGTCGCGCACCGGCAACAACCTCTTTTTGCGCGGCGTTGCGGCGCTTTCGACTGTCGCGGGCTGGTGCTCTGCGGCGATGATTGTCGCCGCGGTTGCGATCACCTGCCAGATGATTTTTGTGCGCTTCGTGCTCAACACCTCGACCATCTGGCAAACCGAAGCGGTGATCTATCTCGCCATCGGCGCCACTTTGGTCGGCCTGCCCTATGTGCAGCGCCTGCGCGGGCATGTGAATGTGGATCTGATCCCGTTGATGTTGCCGCAAAAGACGCGCTATTACATGTGTCTGGTGACGCTTTCGCTGTCGATCGTGATGGTGGCGATCTTGCTCTTTTACGGCTACGAGCATTGGCACCTGACTTTCGAGCGCAATTGGAAATCGGACACGGTTTGGGGCGTGCGGCTCTGGATCCCCTATCTGGCGCTGCCGGTGGGATTTGGGCTTTTCTTGCTGCAACTGATTGCTGATCTGGTCGCTGTGATCCTCAAGATCGACGCGCCCTTCGGTTTGGAGGGGCAATAATGGATCCTCTCTTCCTCGGCGCGGTTGTCGCCCTTTCGACCATCTTTATCCTGTTCTCCGGCGTCTCGGTCGCCATTGGGCTGTTGATCGTCTCGACCGGCTTTTTGCTGATCTTCGACGGGCTGCGCTCGCTGGAGCTTTTGCCCGAAATCCTCTTTGGCAAGCTGGACAACTTCGCGCTGCTCTCGATCCCGATGTTCATCATCATGGGATCGTCGATCTCTTCGACCCGTGCGGGGGCGGACCTTTACGAGGCGCTTGAACGCTGGCTCACCCGTGTGCCGGGAGGGTTGGTGATCTCCAATCTGGGGGCTTGCGCGCTCTTTGCGGCCATGTCGGGATCAAGCCCCGCAACCTGTGCGGCAATCGGCAAAATGGGCATCCCCGAGATGCGCAAACGCGGCTATCCCGACGGGGTGGCGGCAGGCTCGATTGCGGCGGGCGGCACGCTTGGTATCTTGATCCCGCCCTCGGTGACAATGATCGTTTATGGCATCGCCACAGAGACCTCTATCGGGCGGCTCTTCCTCGCAGGGGTCATTCCCGGATTGCTTTTGGTGCTCTTGTTCATGATCTGGTCGCTCTATTCGACATGGCGGTCGGGCGACAAACAATTGCTCAGCTCCGGCACCTATAGCTGGCGCGAGAAATTCGAGATTTTGCCGCGGGTCCTGCCGTTTTTGGCGATCATCGTCGGGGTGCTTTACGCCATGTATGGCGGCATCGCGACGCCGTCCGAAACCGCGGCGGTGGGCGCGCTTTTGTGTCTGGTCATTGCCATGGTGATCTACAAATTATGGAACCCGCGCGATTTGTGGATCATCTTGCGAGACAGCACCAAAGAAAGCGTGATGATCCTCTTTATCATCGCGGCGGCGGGCGTGTTTTCCTATATGTTGTCGAGCCTCTTCATCACCCAGTCCATCGCCGAATGGATCGGCACTTTGGATGTGAACCGCTGGGTCCTGATGGGGTTTGTGATGTTGTTCTTGCTCGTGGCGGGGTTCTTTTTGCCGCCCGTTGCGGTGATCTTGATGGCCGCGCCGATCCTCTTGCCGATCATCACAACGGCGGGGTTTGACCCGATCTGGTTTGCCGTGGTTTTGACCATCAATATGGAGATCGGCTTGATCTCGCCGCCGGTGGGGTTGAACCTTTATGTGATCAACGGCATCGCGCCGGATATCTCGCTCAAGACGATTTTGCTCGGCTCCTTGCCGTTTGTCGCCTGTATGGTGCTTGCCATCATCTTGCTGTGCTTCTTTCCCGGCCTTGCGACGTGGTTGCCCGACGCGGTGATGGGAGGCGCGATATGAGCTATTTCAGCGGGTTGATCTCGACGGTTTTCGAGCGGCGCTATCGCAAGGCGCGGTCAAGCGAGGTGGACGGGCGCACCACCACAGAGCTGTGCGAGGCCCTGCTTGGCAGCCATGGCGAAATATCGGGCGTGGCCTTGGCACGCAATATTCTGGACCGCTACGCGGGTATGAACCTTGAGGAGAAAACCGCGTTCTTCGAGTTTATGACCCAAGAAATGGAGATCATCCCCGAGGATGTGACCGCGGCCCTGCACGCCTATCAAGAGGCGCCAAGCAAAGAGACCTATCTCGCCTTTGCCGATGCCACCGAGCCGCGCCGGCAGGAACTCGCGCGCCGTCTAAATCAAGTGCCGGGCGCGACGGGGCAGCTTGTCTCGATGCGGATGGATTTGCTCGGGCTGATGAAAGAGCACCCGCATTTCGGCCCGCTCGATGTCGATTTCAAACATCTGTTTTCGTCATGGTTCAATCGCGGGTTTTTGGTTCTGCGCCCGATCAACTGGGACAGCCCCGCCAATATCTTGGAAAAAATCATCGCCTATGAGGCGGTGCATTCGATCGACAGCTGGGATGATCTGCGCCTGCGGCTCAAACCCAGCGACCGGCGCTGTTTCGGGTTTTTCCATCCCGCGATGGGCGACGAGCCGTTGATTTTTGTCGAAGTGGCCCTCACCAAGGGCATACCCAATTCGGTTCAAGGGCTGCTTGCGGATGATCGCACCGCGATTGACGCCGAAGAGGCCGACACGGCGGTGTTCTATTCGATCTCCAATTGCCAATCGGGACTGGCCGGCATTTCATTTGGCAATTCCTTGATCAAGCAGGTGGTGGCCGACCTGTCCAAAGAGCTGCCGTCGCTGGCAACATTTGTGACGCTCTCGCCCATTCCCGCGCTCAACAGATGGATCGCACAAGCGGGCGCCGCCGTGCCAAAAACCGAAGATGCGGCAGCCTTGGCGGCCTATTATCTGACGCAGGCCAAGCGCGCCGATGGCATGCCCTATGATCCGGTCGCGCGGTTTCATCTTGGCAATGGTGCGATGGTTCATGCGGTCCACGCCGAGGCCGACACCTCCGACAACGGGCGCGCGCAATCCAATGGCACGATGGTCAACTACCTCTACGACCTGAACCAGATTTCCCAAAACCACGAGCAGTTTGTGGGCGATAAAACCGTGGTGGCCTCGGAGGGTGTAAGAACCCTGAGCGCCTCGGTGGCCCTTCAAAGCCAAGGAGTTTGATGATGACAAACCCTCTTTACGACCGGCTATTCGGCCAGCATCTCGGCAAGGACACGGCGTTTTTGCAAATGGCCGATGGCGCGGTGATGACCCATGACGCCTTCTTGCAGCTGGCCGCGCAATATGCCCATGTGCTCACCGATCTGGGCGTGGCGCCGGGTGAGCGGGTGGCGGTCCAAATTGCCAAATCACCGCAGGCCTTGGCAATCTATGCCGCTTGTGTGCAGGCGGGCATCGTGTTCTTGCCGCTCAATACTGCCTATACTGCCGATGAGGTCGCCTATTTCGTCAAGGATAGCGACGCGCGCGTTTTGCTTTGCGACGAGAGCCGCCGTGACGCGCTTGCCCCTGTCGCGCAAGATTGTGGTGCGGCGCTGGAGACGATGAATGCCGATGGCAGCGGCAGTTTCGCACAGCGCGCCGGGTCCATGCCCGCCCGTTTCGACACGGTGGCGCGCGGCGCCGATGATCTGGCGGCGTTTTTGTATACTTCCGGCACCACGGGGCGCTCGAAAGGCGCGATGCTGACGCAGGGCAATCTGCTCTCCAATGGCGAGACACTGACCGCCGAATGGCGCTTTACCCGCGAGGATGTATTGCTGCATGCCTTGCCGATTTTCCACACTCATGGCCTGTTTGTGGCGACGAACATCAGCTTGCTGGCGGGGGGCAAGATCCTGTTCTTGCCCAAGTTTGATGTTGATACGGTTCTTGCTCTGATGCCGCAGGCCAGCGCCATGATGGGCGTGCCGACCTTCTACACACGGCTGTTGGACGATCCGCGCTTCACCCGCGAAGTGGCGCAGCATATGCGCCTGTTCATATCCGGCAGCGCACCGCTTTTGGCCGAAACCCACCTCGAATTCGAGGCCCGCACCGGTCACCGGATTTTGGAACGTTACGGTATGACCGAAACCAATATGAATACCTCAAACCCCTATGACGGCGAGCGGCGCGCGGGCACGGTGGGTTTCCCCTTGCCGGGTGTGGAGGTGAAAATCACCGATGCCGCCACCGGCCGGACCCTGCCGCAAGGCGAGATCGGAGCCATCGAAGTGCGCGGGGCGAATGTGTTCAAAGGCTATTGGCAGATGCCCGAGAAAACCGCCGAGGAATTGCGCGCGGACGGGTTTTTCATAACCGGTGATCTGGGCCAGATTGACGAGGACGGCTATATTCATATCGTCGGGCGGAGCAAGGATTTGATCATCTCGGGGGGCTATAACATCTACCCCAAAGAGATCGAAATGCTGCTCGATGAACAAGACGGTGTTTTGGAAAGCGCAGTGATCGGCGTGCCCCATCCCGATTTTGGTGAAACCGTGGTGGGCATTTTGGTGGCGCGCGGGCAGGGGGTCTTGGATCTTGAACGCATCAAGGCAGGCATCACCGGATCTCTGGCGCGGTTCAAACATCCGCAAAAATTGATCGTCGTGCCGCAATTGCCGCGCAACACCATGGGCAAAGTGCAAAAAAAGGCGCTGCGTGAAGAGTATAAAGACCTGTTCACAAACGCCTAGAGCCGTATGAGGGTGCCGCTCGGGTGGATCAGCCAGCCTTCAGGGACTGCTCGGGTGCGCCGCCCGCTGCAACGAAAGCGCTCAGCGCCTCTTTGGACATGGGCCGCCCGAGCAAATACCCTTGGAAGCGCGTGCAGCCGATGCTGATCGCATTGGCGAGTTGTTGTTCGTTCTCGATACCTTCGGCGCAGACGTCGATTTTCAAGGCATGCCCGACCTCGGCAATGGTGGCCAGCAATCGCAGGTTTTCCGGAGAGCGGGTCGTGGCCTGAACCAAGGAGCGGTCGATCTTGAACCCCTGCGGCAGCATCTTGAGCAGGCTGGTCACAGAGGAATGGCCCGTCCCGAAATCATCCACCTCGATCCGGAAACCGCGGCGTTTCAAACCGGCGACATTTCGCTCCAACATATCGTTTTGAACATCCCAGAACACGGTTTCCAGAAGCTCGAAAGAAATCCGTGACGGGTCGGCATGCAAAGCGTCCACATTGGCCAGAAGTTGCGGATCATTCAGGCTTCGCAAAGACAGGTTGACCGATACGCTTGGCACATGAATGCCCGTCCGGTCCCAGTCTTTGAGATCATTGACGCTTGCCTCCAGAATGCACAGATCAATAGCGCTATCGACCTTGAGCAATTCTGCAACGCCGAGGAAGTCGGCCGGACCCTTCAAGCCCTGCGTGGGATGGTTCCACCGCGCCAGCGCCTCGACCCCGATCAAGCTGCGGCCGTCCGAGCCGTATTGAGGTTGATAATGGGGGGAAAACTGCGCATCGCTGATCGCATCGAGCAACTCGTTTTGCGCCACCGCAGGGATCTCGGCGTGATGGTCCATATCCTCGTAGAATGTCGCCCGATTGCGCCCCTCTTTCTTGGATTGATACATCGCCCGATCCGCGTGTTTGAGCCAAAGACCGGCAGATTGCGTGTCATCGGGCGTGATGGTGCAAATGCCAATCGACAGGCCCATACGGATGGCATTGTTGCTCCCGTCAATCGGCTCTTCCAAGCAGGCGATCAAACGCGTAGCCAAATCGTGAAGCCGCGCGCGGGCCGATGCCTTTGCGTCAGGACCGTTGAGAGGTTCGAGGCTGTCACAGAGCAAAACAAACTCGTCACCGCCCGAGCGGGCTAGAAAATCCGTCGGTCCGATGGCCTTTTGCAACCGCTGTGTCACCGTGACGAGAACACTGTCGCCGACACGGTGCCCGAAGGAATCGTTGATCGCTTTGAACCCGTCCAGATCCAAAAGCATCAAGCCGTATAGCATCGGCGCTTTTTGCTCTTGAAGTTGCTGTTCCAAAAACCTGCGGTTCGGCAATCCCGTCAGATGGTCTTGCAGAGCGATAAGCTCGATCTCGGCATGAGATTGCTCAAGCCTTGTCTCGCTTTCTTGCAACGTCTTGATCATCTGCGTGCGCTGCAATGCAACGGAATTTGCAAAGCCGGCAAGAGACACGATCGTCACACCGATCAAGATCACGCCGAGGTTAAACACCGTGCTTGTGGTCGTGCTGCCCCATCCGGCCGATGGCACCGCTGACAGCTCCCACGCCCCGTTCAGAAAATCGATCTTGATGCGTTCGGGGTCGGAGGCCAAGACCTCGGCCGACCCGAAAAAAGGCCGCGTGTCTTCGATTTGTCCGTCTTTGCCCGTGAGTGCGAGATCAAGCTCGGACGCCAGCGCGCTCAGCCCCGTTTCGGTGTAAAAACTGGGCAGATCGACCACCACGGACAAGATGCCCCAGAAGCGTTTGATATTGGAGTTTCCGCTGAAAACCGGAAAGCGGCCAATCAGGGCTTGGCCGCCCTGCACCAATCTGACCGGACCGGCCAATGTGAAATTGCCCGTATCGCGGACCCGAAAGGCGGCGGCGCGCTGCGCTTCATTCTTGCTGTAATCGAGGCCCAAGACAAATTCGTTGCCCTTGAGCGGATATACAAGATTGACCACCAAATCCCGCGCTGCCGCGATATTGCGCACACCGGAGCTTGACGAAACAATGCCGCGCGCAAGCACTCTATAGCGCTCTTCGGACATGTCCGGCTCGGCCGAGAGCGTCGCAACCAAGCCGCTGCTCGCGCCGATAACAGCGTTCAACCGGCCTTCGATCTGCGCGGCTTGGGTTTGCAGCTTTGCACGCACATCATCACGCTCGTTTTGGGAATTGATGGTGTCGCGTTGCAGCACAGCGAAATAGGCCAAGCCGATCACCGCCAAGGTCGTCAAAAAGGTGGGCAGGTAACACCGCAACAGCGATTTACATTCAAAAATGGGCAATCACTTCCGCTCCTTTGACTCCACTTGGAGAGAGCGACAAATTCTCCGTCAGGAATGTTAAATCAGGGTTAACATCCACTGGATGACCAAACGGAAGCTGCGAAATCGCGCAAAGGACACAAGACCAAAGAAAACAGGCCGCCAAATGGCGGCCTGCCGTTGTTTCTAAGCAGCAGCCGCTTAGTAGAGCGCCACCGGATTGATGATCATCTGCACCGTGCCGCGAATACGGGCTTGGCCCAGAACAAACATGAATTCCTTGACCCCGTCGCGCACCAGCGGGCCAGTGTTCATGGTTTCGAGGATGTAGATACCCGCCTCTTGCAGCAAAACAACGTGGCCGTAGAACACGCCGTCGCCTTCGCGCGGCGGCACCGGCTCGATCCCCCATGTGTCAGCGCCGACCGCCATCACATTGAGCGAGGCCATATAGCGCGATCCGCTGACGTTGATTCCCGGCTCGCCGGAGACCCATGCTTTGGGGTCTTTTTCCAGCATACCTTCGGTCCATCCGGTGTGGAACAGCACGATATCGCCCTTGCCCAAGGTGACGCCTTGGGCCTGAGCGGCGGCTTTGATCTCTTCCTCGCCGAAGTTCTCACCCGCGCCAAGCATCTCTTTGCCCGCGTGTTTGGCCATATCGAGCACCACACCGCGACCGACCAGCGGCGGAATGTCATGCACGCCCAATTTGGTCAGGCCGGTGATCGCCGAGATTTCTTTTTCGTCGAGGCAGTTGTAATACATTCCCGCCTCGCCAAGGTGGCCCAACCCGTCGATCTGGCTGCCGATGCCGACCCATGTTTGCAAGATGTCGTCATTGTAATTGCCGGGGTATCCGAAACCGTCCAGCTTTTGCCCGCCTTGCTGGTTGGGTTGCACGACTTGCAGGTTCAAGCTGCGCGGCGCGAAAGCAGGCGTGGTCGAATCGATGACAATGCCAAGCGGCACGCTTTTGCCCTGTTTGACCAGCTTGGCCGCCATCAAGGTGTTCTCGGGCGTGATCAGGTTGGCCGAGCCAATCGTATCGTCCGACCCCCATTGCGAATGGGCGCATTCGGTGGCCGCCATCGCGCCGCTGGCCATCATTGCGGCACCGGCGACGAGCAGGGATTTGATCGTCAATTTCATATTTTTCTCCTCCTAAGTTGGTAAAACGGACGTTGCGCGCGATTTTTTGGCCCGATTGCGGGGCCTTTTGCGTCTTGGGTCCGGTGATGTTTCGGCTTTGGCTTTTTGCGGGGGCCAAAACCCTGGCGGCGCGCCTTTGCGTTGCGCGGCAGTCCATGCCCCGTGATTGCGGTGCGGCCGTTCCTCCCCCTGATTGTGGCCCGCCTTGCGCGCTGCGCGGCGGGTTTCCCTCAGGTCAGTCAACAGCAAAGCCCAGGCCAGAGCAACCTTTTGAATCCTGCGGGTCGAAATCCGCGCCCTGCGGAGGCTGCGCGCATTGCGCAGGGCGCGCGGCAAAACCGGCGGCGCATTTTATTTGGTCAATAAAACTGGACAACTGTCCAAAGTTTCGTCTTACTCTTGGTAAGCGGACGGGGAGGTCCGCAAAAGGGAGGGAATATTACCATGGAACAAACGACATTCGACTATGTGATTGTCGGCGGCGGATCGGCGGGATCGACGCTTGCGGCGCGGCTGACCGAGGATGGCACCACGCGGGTTTGCCTGCTTGAGGCGGGGGGCAAGGGCGATCACATCCTGATCCGCGCGCCCGCCGGAGTTGTCGGCATGTTGCCAGGGCATGGGAAAATCTCCAACTGGGCGTTCAACACCACCCCGCAACCGGGATTGAACGGACGCCAAGGCTACCAGCCGCGTGGCAAGGCTCTGGGCGGGTCGAGCGCCATCAACGCGATGCTCTATGTGCGCGGGCATAAATTTGACTATGATGAATGGGCCGAATTGGGCTGTGACGGTTGGGATTGGGACGCCTGTTTGCCCTACTTCCGCAAAGCCGAGAATAACGAAGAGGGCGCGGATGATTTCCACGGCGCGGACGGCCCCTTGCAGGTGTCGAACCAGAAATCGCCGCGCCCGATCAGCCGCGCCTTTGTCGAGGCCGCGACCCAGTGCCAGCACCGCGAGGTCAGCGATTTCAACACCGGCGACAACGAGGGTGTCGGCCTCTATCAGGTGACGCAATTCCACGACAAAGCCCGCAATGGCGAGCGCTGCTCGGCGGCGGCGGCCTATCTTTTTCCGATTCGCGAGACGCGCAAGAACCTGACGATCCTGACCGGCACCCATGCCACCCGTATCTTGATGGAGGGCAAACGCGCCGTTGGTGTGCAATACCGTCAGGGCCGCAAAACCAAAGAGGTGCGCGCGGCCAAAGAGGTGCTTTTGTGCGGCGGAACGTTCAATTCGCCGCAGCTTTTGATGCTGTCCGGCATTGGACCGGCGGCGGAAATCCGGCGCCACGGCATCGAGGTTGTGCATGATCTGCCTGGCGTGGGGCAAAATTTGCAAGACCACCTCGATTTCATCCAGACCTTCAAATCCAAGGACACCGATAATTTCGGCATCGGTCTGGCGGGCACGGTCCAGTTGACCAAGCATATCTTCAAATGGCGCAAGGATGGCACGGGCATGATCGCCACGCCCTTTGCCGAAGGGGCGGCCTTTCTCAAGACCGATCCGGCGCTCGATCGGCCGGATATCCAATTGCATTTCGTCATCTCGATTGTCGATGATCACGCGCGCAAATTGCATCTGGGCTACGGGTTCAGCTGCCACGTCTGCGCCCTGCGCCCGCACAGCCGCGGCGAGGTCTTCTTGCAAAGCAGCGATCCTATGGCCGATCCGGGGATCGATCCGAAGTTCCTGTCGGACCCGCGCGATCTGGAGGTGACGATCAAAGGCGCGAAGATGACCCGCGAGATCCTCAAGGCGCCCGCATTGGCGAAATACCGCGACAAGGAAATGTTCGATCTGTCCGACGATATGAGCGATGCCGATTGGGAGGCCCATATCCGCGCCCGCGCCGATACGATCTATCATCCGGTCGGAACCTGCAAAATGGGCAAGGACGAGATGGCCGTGGTGGACCCGCAATTGCGGGTGCACGGAGTGGAGGGCCTGCGGGTGATTGATGCCTCGGTGATGCCGCGCCTCATTGGCGGCAATACCAATGCGCCGACCATCATGATCGCCGAACGCGCCGCCGATATGATCCGCGGGACCAACAGCGTCGCCGCTTCGGTCGCGGCCGAGTAACCGCCACACCACATCGCCACCCCGCGCCTTCGGTCGATCCGGCGCGCGCGGGGCCATAGAATTTGCGCGCAAGGGGCCGGTCCCCATGCGCCCCGTGCCAAAGGGCAAAACCATGAACCAGATGACCACAACAACCACGCCGGATTTTTCCGCACTTGACCGCGATCTGCACGATCTTGCCGCCGCCAGCGAGGCATGGGCGCGCACCAGCCCGCAAGAGCGCATCGAGGTGCTCAAAGAGATCAAGGGCACCCTGATGGAGGTCGCCCAAGGATGGGCTCAAACCGCTGCACGGCACAAATTGATCCCCGCCGGATCGCCGCTTGAGGGAGAAGAGTGGATCTCCGGCCCCTATGCGGTCATGGGGGCCTGTAACGGGTTGATCGAAACCCTCTCGGGCATGGAGGGCAAACGCTTTTTAAAAGGTCTCAAAACCCGCGAGACCGCCAGCGACCAACTCAGCGTGCAAGTGCTGCCCCATTCGATTTTCGACCGGCTGCTTTTGTCGGGGGTCACGGCAGAGGTTTGGATGGAGCGCGGGGTGACCAAGGCCGATCTGCCCAACCACACGGCCGGTGCCTATGACGTGCCGACCGGCGCGCGCAAGGGCAAGGTCGCGCTGGTGCTGGGGGCGGGCAATATCGCCTCGATCGCGCCGCTTGATGTGTTCCAAAAGGCCTTCAGTGAGCATCAGGTCGTGATCCTCAAGATGAACCCCGTCAATGATTACCTGACCGATTATCTGCGCGCGGCGCTCAAGCCTTTGATCACGCGGGGCGCGCTGCGGATCGTCAAGGGCGGGGCCGATGTGGGGGCCTATTTGTGCGATCATCCGGCCGTGGACGAAATCCACATCACCGGCGCAGAGGCCTCGCATGACGCCATTGTTTGGGGCGTGGGCGAGGAGGGCAAGGCCAACAAGGCCGCAGGCACCCCGAAGATCAGCAAACCCGTCACCTCGGAATTGGGCGCCGTATGTCCTACCATCGTCGTGCCTGGCCCGTGGAGCCGCGCCGATCTGCAATTCCAAGCCGAGCATCTGGCCACGCAAAAGCTGCATAACTCCGGTTTCAACTGTGTCGCTTGCCAGATGTTGATTTTGCCGCGCGACTGGACGCACAAACAAACGCTCCTCGACAATCTGCGCGGTGTGATGGGCAATTTGCAGGCGCGCCAAGCCTATTATCCGGGGGCAGAGGACCGTATGGACACCTTTGCCAAGCAAAGCGATGCGGCCACATCGTTTGATCGCGGCGCAGCGCCGGCATGCGTGGTGGTACCTGTCGGCGAGGGCGACGATTGGTTCACCCAAAACGAGGTTTTCGCCCCCGCCCTGTCCACCCATGAGATCGGCGGCGAGAACCCCGAAGCCTATTTGATCGAGGCGGTGCGCTATGCCAATGACAGCCTGCACGGCACATTGGGCGCAAATATCCTGATCCATCCGGCGACGATCAAACGCATCGGCAAGACGCGGTTCGAGGAAATCATCGCCGATCTGCGCTATGGCGCGATTGCGGTGAACGCATGGACGGGCCTTGCGTTTTTGTCCACGGCTTGCCCTTGGGGCGCCTTTCCCGGTCATACGCTTGAAAACGTCGGCAGCGGCATCGGCTTTGCCCATAACACCTATATGTTCGACCGGCCCGAACGGGTGGTGGTCAGCGCCCCTTGGCGGCCCTATCCGCGCAACAACCTGTCGGGCGGTTTCACGCTATTGCCGCGGCCGCCTTGGTTCGTCACCAACACCCGCCAGCATGTGCTCGGGCGGCTGCTGACGCGGTTCGAATACCGGCCAAGCTGGTTGAAACTTCCGCGTATTTTCGTCAATGCTTTGCGAGGATGAATAACGGATAGGTCAGGCTTTGACGCGACTGGACAAAATCACCCGCCTCGACCGTCAGGCCGAGGCGAAATCGGCCAAGAGATTGCTCAAGAAAGAGCAACTGGCCGAGTCTGCGGTCAATGCGCTCAAGCAGCTTGGCTATGCCCGCACCAGCTTGCGCGATATTGCCGAATTGTCGGGCATGTCCGTTGGCACGCTGCATTACTATTTCGAGGATAAAGTCGAATTGATCGGCTTTTGTGTGCAGCGCTATAAAACCGCCTTTATCAAAGAGATGGAGGCGAACCTCTATGTCGATGCCGAAGGCGCGCAATTGGTGCGGGTGATCGGTGCGGGTCTGGCGCAATCAATCCGGCGCGAGGCCGAAACCCACCGGTTGTGGTATGATATTCGCGCACAGGCGATGTTTGATCCGTCCTTTCGCGATGTGGTCGACGAGATCGAGACGGCATTGATCGCCTTGGTCGGGCAAATGTATCGCCGCCTGAATTTGCCGCCCGAAGACGCATTGCCCGCCTATCTGATGCTCGATGCCGGTTTTCGGTTCTTTTTGCAGCGCCACCTGTCGGGCGATGTGCAGGCGGTCGATCAGTTCGAAAACCAGATCATCGCGCAACTCGACGCCGCCCGCGCCGCGCGCTGATCGTCGGGCGCGCCGCCGCCCATTGAATATGCGCTAACCTATCATCACGCGGGCGAGACCCCTTTGCGCGCCATGACCGCGCGCCGGATTGCGCCGCGCGGGTCGGATTGCACGCCAAAGGACCCATCCGCGCCGACCACCAATGTCTGCCGCTGAGCCGCCGTAAAGGCAGGCCAAGGCACCGTGTCATGTAGCGGAGCGCCGCGCGCGGCAAACCCGCGCCAAAGCGCCGACATCACCGCCGCGCTTTGCGCCCAATCTTGCGCCGGACCGTTGAGGCCCAATCGGATATCGCCCAAGGAGGGGCCCAAATCCACCCCATGTGTTGCGCCGAACTGGCCCCCGAAGGCGCGGCTTGGCTTAGCCCAAAGATAGGCCCATGTCGGCGTGCCTGCCTGCGCCAGCGCGTCGGACATGATCCACGCCGCCAGCCGGAAGGTCAGGTCGGTATCAAGGCGCGCCGCCATAAGATAGGGCGCAGCGCCCGCATCTTCGGCGCGATAAAGCTGGAGGGTATCTTCGCTTTGCGGCCCCATTTGGGCGGCGAATTGCGCGTGCAGCTCGGCCTCGCTCATGTCGAAATCGACCCGCCTGTAGCTGCGCTCGTCCAGCACCGTGCCGATGATCACCGGCACGCGGACCTTGCCTGCCTGCGCGGCCTCCAGCGGATGCAGCGGGATGCGCGCGCCCTCGCGCACCACGGGCAAAAACGCCCGCGGCGCTTCGCCCTTGCGCCGGTCCTCCATCTCAAGCTCGATCTGTGCGCTCAGCAGGGTTTGAAACGGCAGCTCTTGCAACCGCTCCAAAGCATCGGGCGCGATGCCGAGCAAGGCCAAAAACCGCTCGGCCATGGCGGTGGTCTCGTCAGGATTGCCAAGGCGCAGGGCAGAGCCGCTCATGATGCCCGCGCGGTGAAACAGCCCCTGCGCCGAAGGCATCGCCAAGAGGGTCGAGGTTTTCGCCCCGCCGCCCGATTGGCCAAAGACCAGAACCCTGTCCGGATCGCCCCCGAAAGCGGCGATATTTTTCCTGATCCAGTCCAGCGCTGCCACCACATCGGCCATGCCGTTGGACCCCGAACCGGCAAACCGAGGATCGCCGAAGGCCTCAAGATCGAGAAAGCCGAAAGACCCGATGCGGTGGTTGATCGAGATAAACAGCGCCTCGCCCGTCTCGGCCACCATCTGCCCGTCGAATTGCGGCGAATTGCCGGTGCCGCCATACCAGCCGCCGCCGTGCAGATGCACCATGACCGGCAGTTTGGCGCCCGCATCCAACGACGGGGTCCACAGATTCAGCACAAGGCAATCCTCGCCCATGCCCCCCGGTTGGATGTCATAGAGGATCAAATCGGAATAACGGCGGGTGCGGCTGGAGGGATGTTGCGGCGCAAAATTGCCATAGGCCGTGCGGTCCTCGATGCCGCTCCATTCGGGCGGGGGTTGCGGCGGTCTGTAGCGGTTGCGCCCTGCGGTACTAGCCCCGTATCGGATGCCTTTGAACATGCTCACGCCGCTGACCGCGAGGCCGCGCAAGCGCCCTTGCGCGGTTTGCACCACAGGAAAGAAGAGAGGGTTCGGCTCGCCAATCATCACATATACCTTGCATCTTACCCTGCGACGCGCGGGCCTCACAGGCCGCGCGCCCGATGGCCGCGCCCCACACCCCGAATAGATTGGACGGCGCGGCACGTTTGCGCAACGGTTTATAGGTGTCTGGGTCAAGCGGCGGCAATTCGCCCGCGCGGCCCGCGTCCGAGCTGTCCGGCAGGCCCTATCCGGCGCGGCCCGCGTCTCCAACCTGCGCGCGCGGCGGCAGATCAGCCCTGATCGCCCGCCTGCAGCGGCTTGCTTGCGGCGCACAAGGCTTGGTCAAATACCGCGTGATCGCCGATATGATTGGCAAGGATCAACACGAGCCGCGCGTTCAGCCCGTGGGTTTCGGCCTCGCTCAGCCCCTCATGGGCGTCCAGCAGCGCGGCATAAAACCCGTCGCTATCGTCAAGGTTGGGCGTCAAGATCAGATCGCTCATCGGGTCAGCTCCTTGCAAGCGCTTGGGTCAGCGCGGCTTCGATCGCGGCAAGGTCCAGACCGGCCCATCGCGCCACCACATGTTGATCAGGGCGGATCAGATAGACCGCCGCAGGGTTATCCCCCAGATAGCGCGCCGCCAAGGCGCTGGCGGCATCGCTATCGCAGGAGAGTGCGATGCACTTGAGCCGAAGGCCCGCCAGCGTGATGTCGCGCGGCACCTGCGTATTCAGCGCCAAGATTGCAAAAGACCCGTCCAGATGGTCGAGCAAAAACCCCTGCGCCAAGGGCGCATCGCTACAGGGGCTGCCCGGACGGGTGCGCGCCGGACCATCGGGCAAGGCGTCAGGCCCGTTCAGCGGCGAGCCGTCATAGGTGCAAGGCACTGAAAGTCGCCCCGAATTCACCATCGGGCGGGCAAACTCGAAATGCTCGACCAAATCCAGAACCGCATCACGAAAAAGATGATGGGCAGGGCCGCGCGGGGTGAGAAAATCCGCCGAGCGGGTCGAGTTCTTGATATTCTCCAATGCGCCATATTTGCGCTCGCTGTGGTAGCTGTCGAGCAAACCGTCAGGGGCCTCGCCCTTGATCACAGCGGCCAGTTTCCACGCCAGATTATCAATGTCCTGCATGCCGCCATTGGCACCGCGCGCGCCAAAGGGGCTGACCTGATGGGCGCTGTCACCGGCAAAAAACACCCGCCCGTGGCGGTAGTTCTCCATGGTGCAACAGCGGAATGTGTAAATCGAGGTCCAGACCAGCTCGAATTCGATATCCGCGCCGATCATCGCCGAGACCCGCGCGCGGATGTGGTCGGGCTCCAACTCGGCCTTGCGGTCGATGTCCCAGCCCAATTGAAAATCCAGCCGCCAGACATCATCGGGCTGTTTGTGCATCAACGCGGTTTCGCCGCGATTAAACGGCGGGTCGAACCAAAAGCGCCGCTCGACCGGAAACTGCGCATTCATGCGGATATCGGCAATCAGGAAATTATCTTCGAACACCCGCCCCCCGAAATCGAGCCCCATCATGGTGCGCACCGCAGAGTTGGCCCCGTCGCACGCCACCAGATAATCAGCCTCGACCTCATAGGGCCCGTCGGGCGTGTCCACGCTCAACGCCACGTGATCGCCGCGCTGATCCAGCGATGCGACGCGGTTTTGCCCCCTTATCTCGATGGGCGCGCCTGCGGCTTGCTCATGGCGGATCTGGGCGACGAGGAATTGCTCGAAATAGGGTTGTTGCAGGTTGATGAAGGCGGGGCGTTTGTGCCCCTCTTCGGGCAAAAGGTTGAACGAATAGACCTCTTGTTCGCCGCGATAAACCCGCTCCAGGTTCCACACCACGCCCTTTTCCACCATCGGCTCGCCGCATCCCAGCCGGTCGCAAATCTCCAAGGTGCGTTTGGCAAAACAGATCGCGCGACTGCCCATGCCGACGCCGTCGTGGTCATCAAGCACAAGGCATTCGATGCCCCGACGCCCGAGGTCCAAAGCTAGCCCCATGCCAATCGGCCCGCCCCCGACAATCACAACGCGGTGACGGGTCGGGGCAGGGGCCTCTTGCTGCGCGACCTTGGCATAGGGATAAAGGCGAAAGGCGGTCTGGTATCGGGGGGCGATCATGGCTTCGGTTACCCTTGCAGGGCCTCCCACATCTGTTGATCGCGCTCGGCAGTCCAGACGCGCGGCGTGTCGATACCGCGCGCCTCGTCATAGGCGCGCGCCACGTTGAAGGGCAGGCAATGCTCGTAGATGGCGAAATCGGAAAACTTCGGGTCGCACTCGGCGCGCACCGCATCCCATGCCTCTTTGAGCGTGCCGCCGCGCGCCACAACGCGGGCCGCAGGCTTATAGGTGCTTTCGACAAAATCGGCGGTGGAGAGGATGGCTTTTTCGACCATTTCCTCGCCGATCAAGGCATCCCCGCGCCCTGGTGCGATGGATTTGGGCTCATAGGCGGCGATGTTTTCCAGCGTGTCGAGCCAGTCGCCAAAATGCCCGTCACCGCAATAGCAGGCCGAGTGATATTCGACGGATATCTCCGGTGAACATGACCTCTTGGTCCGGCACCCAAACCACCGCATCCCCCGCCGTATGCGCACGGCCCAAGGTCATGATATCAACGCGGCGCTTGCCCAAATAGACGGTCATGCGGTCGGAAAACGTCGTCGTCGGGCGGGTCAGACCGGGGATTTCCTCATGCCCTTGGAAGAGGCGCGGGAAACGGCCGAATTCGCTGTCCCAATCTTCTTGGCCGCGCTCTTCGACCATGGCGGCGGCCACATCCGACATGATGATTTCGCGCGCGCCGTAGGCCGAAGCGCCCAAAACGCGCACCGCGTGATAATGGGTCATGACCACATGGCTGATCGGTTTGTCGGTGACCTCGCGGACCTTTTCGATCACCATGCGCGCAAGGCGCGGCGTGGCCTGCGCCTCGACGATCATCACGCTGTCGTCGCCGATGATCACGCCGGTGTTGGGGTCCCCCTCGGCGGTAAAAGCATAAAGCCCATCGCCGATCTGGGTGAAGCTGATTTTCTTGTCTTCCATGTCGCCTTGCGATGCGAATGCTTTGGCCATTTTTGTCCTGCTTTCTGGTAAGTATCTGTTTTATCTTGTGTGTTACTGCGCCATCGGGTCGGTGCGCGCGGGCAAGACGGTGCCCGAACAGGCGCCAAATCCGATGCGATACCCTGCGCCCTGCGCCGCGCCGTAGAGCGTCAGCCGGTCGCCGTCTTCGACGAAACTGCGCGTCTGCCCGCCCGCCAATGTGATCGGCTCCGCCCCGCCCCAGCTGAGTTCCAGCAGCGAGCCGCGCGCATCCTTGGCCGCGCCGGTGATGGTGCCCGAGCCGAGCAGATCGCCCACCCGCATCGGGCAGCCGCTGGTGGTGTGATGGCAAAGCTGCTGCGCGCTCGAATAGTAAAGCTCGCGCGCATTGGTGCGGCAGATCGTGGTCTCCTGCCCGCCTGCGGGGGCCAAGGTGACCGACAGGTCGATGTCGAAATTCATCGCCCGCGGCTCGTCCAGATAGGGCAAGAGCGCCCGCTCGCGCGGCGGGGTGGGGGTGCGGAAGGGCTCGAGCGCCGCGCGGGTGACGATCCACGGGCTGATGGTGGTGGCGGTGGCCTTGGCTTGGAACGGGCCGAGCGGTTGGTATTCCCACGCTTGGATATCGCGCGCCGACCAATCATTGAGCAGCACAAAGCCGAAGATCATCTCGTCGGCCTGCGCGACGCTGACCATGCCGTCCGAGGGCGTGCCGACAATCGCGCCAAGCTCAAGCTCCATATCGAACCGCGCGCAGGGGGCAAACTGCGGCAGGGCCTCATCGGGGGATTTGAGTTGCCCCCAAGGGCGCGTCACATCGGTGCCCGACACCACCACAGACGAGGCGCGGCCGTTATATCCGATCGGGATCGACAGCCAGTTCGGCGGCAGCGCGTTTTCCTTGCCGCGAAACATCTCGCCGACATTTTGCGCGTGCTGCTTGCCCGCATAGAAATCGGTATATTCGCTGACGCGAAAGGGCATGTGCAAATCCGCCCCGGCCATGGGCACCGAATAGGTCATGCAGGCATCGCGCAGGGCTTCATCGGCCCCTTCGGCCAAAAGCGCGCCAAGCGCCTTGCGGTAGCGGTCCCATGCTTTGGGGCCAAGCTCCATGAAATCATTCCAATAGGGCACGTCGAGCACATCGGCATCCGCATCGGCGCGCAAAATCCCTGCGGCCTCCAATCCGGTGGCATCCAAAATCCGCTCGCCAATGGCCACGCCGCAACGCAGGTCGCCGTCACCGACGGAAAACACGCCATAGGGCAGGTTGGCCAGCGGGAAATCCGTGTCGGGGCTATTGGCGCTGTCGAGCCATGAACGAAGAAGGGTCATGAGGGGTCTTTCCGGTCTGGTTGGGTGTCGGGATGGGCGGCGCGGATCGCCGCGATGCCCAAGCAGGCCTCGCGGATTTGCGCGATGCGCGGATAGGGGTCCAAAGGCAGGCCAAAGCGGTCCGCATTCAAACATTGGCCTGCAATGCAAAGATCGGCCAGATCGGGGTCATCGCCAAAGGCAAAGGGCGTGCCATGGGCAAGCTGCGCCTCGATTGCGGCAAAGCCTTCGGCCATCCAATGGCGCATCCATTGGGTCTTTTGCGCCTCATCGGCGCCAAAGCGGTCGGACAGGGCCGCCAGAACGCGCAGGTTGTTGACCGGATGGATATCAAGCGCCACGCCGTGGGCAATCGCCAGAACCTGCGCGCGGCGCAACGGATCGGCGGGGAGCAATCGCGGCGCAGGCCATAGCGCATCGAGATAGTCGATAATCGCCAAGGATTGCGTCAAAACGCTGCCGTCATCCAGCACCAGCGCCGGCACGCCCGCGCTGGGATTGAGGGCGCGAAACGGCGCCTGCCGCTGCGCCCCAGCGGCCAGATCGACCGGCACAATGTCATAGGACACACCTTTGAGGTTCAAGGCCGCGCGCACCCGAAAAGAGGTGGTCGAGCGCCAATAGGAATAAAGCTTCATTTGCGCCCCGGCGTGCCGTCGAATTTCTTCTCCAGGCTTTCCCAACAATCGATATAATCATCCTGAAGCGGTGCCTCGACACCGGCAAAACGGGTCAGATGCTGCGGGAAGCGCGTCTCGAACATGAAGGACATGGTATTGTCGAGTTTTTCGGCCTTCAGATCGGCATTCGATGCGCCCTCAAAGGCGGTTTTATCCGGCCCATGCGGCAACATCATATTGTGCAAGCTCACCCCGCCCGGAACAAAGCCTTTGGGTTTGGCATCATATTGGCCGTAAATATTGCCCATCAATTCGGACATAATGTTCTTGTGATACCACGGCGGGCGGAAGGTATCCTCGGCCACCATCCAGCGTTCGCGAAACAACACAAAATCGATATTCGCCGTGCCCGGAACGCCCGAAGGCGCGGTCAGCACCGTGAAAATCGAGGGGTCGGGATGATCGAAAAGCACCGCCCCCACGGGGCAATAGGTTTTCAGATCGTATTTGCACGGCGCATAATTGCCGTGCCATGCCACCACGTCCAACGGCGAATGACCGATGCGGGTTTCGTGGAACTGCCCGCACCATTTGATGGTGACGGTTGACGGGGTCTCTCGGTCCTCAAAGGCAGCGACCGGCGTTTTGAAATCGCGCGGGTTGGCCATGCAATTGGCGCCAATCGGCCCGCGTCCGGGTAATTCGAATTTCTGCCCATAATTTTCACAGACGAAACCGCGGCACGGCCCCTCCAGAACCTCGACCCGGTAAACCAGACCGCGCGGCAGGATCGCGACCTCCTGCGGTTCGATGTCGATGACGCCCAATTCGGTGCAAAACCGCAAACGCCCCTCTTGCGGCACCACCAACATTTCGGAATCGGCCGAATAGAAATAAGCGTCCTGCATGCTTTGCGTGACCAGATAGATATGCGTGGCCATGCCGACTTGGGTGTTCACATCCCCCGCCGTGGTCATGGTGCGCATGCCGGTCAGCCATGTCAAAGGCTCCTGCGCATGGGGCACAGGGTCCCAGCGGTATTGGCCAAGGCTGGTCACATCCCCAAGGTGTCTGACGTCAGGACCAATGGGACCAAATAGGGCGACAGGCTAAGAGAGGGCTTGTTGATCATCGTAGCCACCAAGGAGTGGACGATGAGAAAGACAACGAAAGGCCCTGGCGAG
>JBOEGS010000016.1:0-19170 GCA_050633545.1 Paracoccaceae bacterium | reverse complement strand
AAAAAACCTGACGACGGACAGTGGGCCAAGTGCCGCGACGACCGCGAGCTTGATCGCCATCGAGATCACAATCTCGACCGGGTGAAAACGAAGCCCGGTTGTCGCATCGAAATCAAGGTCGGCATGGTGCATGCGGTGCAACCGCCAGAGGGCAGGGACTGCGTGAAACATCACGTGCTGCAGATAGATGGCGAGATCGAGCAGTAGCATGGAGACGAGTGCGACTGCCCAGACGGGGATTTCGAGATTGTTGAACAAGCCCCAGCCGCGATCTTCGGCCATCACGGCCAACCCAACGGCAAGGATGGGAAAGGTCAGACGCAGGATCACTGTGTCGACGATGACCAGCGCCAGGTTATTGGTCCAACGGATCACACGCGGAAAGTCCCGGTGCCGGCGCGGAGCCGCAATTTCCCACAGTGCCATGGCGGCCAATACGCCCAGAAAGGCCGTCAGGCGAACTTCGGGTTCCGCAACAAGGATGGTTTCGATCACTTTCCAGCCTCCTGCGATTTCAACCCGATACCATGGCTCGCGTGCGGGTTTGACGATGACGTCGTTGCCTCTCCTTCGTTGGCTTCGGACGCATTGGAAATGTCGAGACCTTGCGCATGCGACTCTTCGAGACAATCGGTCTCCAATTGCAAGGTGACCATGTGAAAGCCGTGCTCGTGGGTGAGCCGGTTATAGGCGCTTTCGAGAATGCTGGCGGCGTCAGCGGAATCGGCATGGCGCAAGTGGGCCGAAAACGCGTGTTTGCCACTTGTCAGGGTCCAGGCATGCACGTGATGGACATCGAGGACATGCGCCTGTTCGCGAAGATCGGCGATGACGGCCGGGAGGTCTGTGTCTTCCGGGGTCCCTTCCATTAGGATGTGAACCGCTTCGCGGATCACGCCGATGGAGGCCCAGAGGAGCACGACGCCAAACGCAGCTCCGAGGATCGGGTCGATCGCGAGAAAGCCGGTGAACTTGATGACCAGGGCGGTCACGATGATCAAGAGGCTGCCGACAAAGGTTTGGATGATGTGCCAGAGCGCGCCGCGCGCGTTCAGGTCATCCCGGCTGGACTTCCACATAAGGCTCAGCGAGATGACCTCGGTGACCAATCCACCAAAGGCCACCCAAAGCATGGGCCCCGTAGGAAGATGGATCGGATTGCCGAGCCGCATGACGCCCATCCAGATCACGAGAAGCGCCATGCCCAATAGAAAGCCGCCATTGACGAGCGCACCGATGATCTCGGCACGATACCAACCGAAACTGCGCTCCGGATCGGCAGGCCTGCGGGCGATACGCTGCGCGACAATCGCCACCAAAACCCCACCGACCGCCGAAAGTGTGTGAAATGCATCCGAGAGGACGGCAATAGAGCCGGTCCGGAGCCCCACGGCGAGTTCAATCACGAAATAAATACCCGTCAGCCAGGCGGAGATGACCAGCGCCTTGCCTGACGTGGGCATGTGTCCGGAGTGAGAATGGGATGTCATGTCAGCTCTCTTTCCTTGTAGGGCGGCGTTCGCGCCAAATCGCGACAAGCAGGGACAATGCGGTAAACCCGCCGAGGGCGACTGCCGTCCAGGTGGCGGTGCGGGCATCCCCGTTCATGGCCTCGCTGCCGAGACGCGCGAGAAGAAAACTCGCCGGGATGATTCCGGCCAGGGTCGCAAGCGCGAAGCGCCACAGATGCAATTTACTCAGCCCGGCCGCATAGCTGATCATGTCGAAGGACAGAAACGGCAACAGCCGGCTTCCGAAAACCAGAAAAGTCAGGGTGTTCTGCGACCCGAGAAAGTACGGGCCTGTCTTTTGGCCGAAGTGGCGTTCGACGAAGGGTTGGCCGAGCCAACGGGCGAGGAGAAAGGCGCCGAGTGCCCCGAGTTCCGCACCGAGGACGACAAGTAACGTCCCGAACGTGTGGCCATAAGCGGCGCCAGCAGCGAGCGCGATCGGGGCGGAGGGCAACGGACTAGCAACGATTGCCGCCGTCATGAGCGCGACCACAAGTATGGGCCCCGTAAGTCCCGCGGCATCGATCCAGCGGTCAAGGTCCTCACGTTCGGGAAGATTGATGTCAAAGCCCAGAACATCCGGCAATGCTAGAACGGAGATCGCGAGCACCAGAAGGAGCAGTAAGGCAAGCCGAAACATCATGGCCAACCCCACGGCTGCCTGGCGTCCTGTTCAGAGTTTTGTTGTCTCGCGCCTATCATGAGGCGTGACATAGGACTTCCAGTCGCTGGAAGGTCAAGGGCCAACATCACGTTGATACATTTTGCGACAAAGGAAGTTCGGGTCATTTGGGAAAGATCAATCTATTCTACGCGTTATGACATGCCGAACGAAAACCAGAGATCATAGACGCTCGCAGGGCCTGCGAAGCGCGAAGGCTTTGTGCGGGCTCCTTGGTTTGGTGATCCCGGCGAGTGGCTTCGTGCTGCCGCAAGTCGGAACGGCTCAGACGCATGCTACGCTTTTTGATCAGGTTGAAGACGTCGTTCTGCCGTCGAAACCGGGCTCGCATGAGCCGTCTCTTGCGAGCCACAATGGCCTGCTCTACATGAGCTGGCTCGAGCGCGAAGGGGATCAAACCAAAGTCATGATGGGCCGCCGGTCCGCGCAAGGCTGGTCCGAACCACGCCTTGTGCATCAGGGGTCCGATCTCTTCGTGAACTGGGCGGACTTTCCCGGCATCGCGCTCTTTGACGATGGCACGATCGCGGTTCACTGGCTTCGTGAAATCGGTCCGTCGAGTTTCGACTATCAAGTCGAGACCGCGCTGTCGCGCGACGGTGGCGCGTCGTGGAGCGAACCGCTGATCCCCCACGAGGACAGGTCTTTCGAGCAGCACGGGTTCGTGTCGATGCTGCCAGCGGGTGAGGAAACTCTGGCCGTCATCTGGCTCGATGGGCGGGCCTATGGAGCCGGGCGCGACGAAACATCCACAGTGTCTGACGCCATGCAATTGCGGGCAACGACGCTGGCAAGCAACGGCTCTCTCGGCCGCGACGTTGCCGTCGATCTGCAAACTTGTTCCTGCTGCCAGACAAGCCTCGCCGCGACCGGGAATGGCACGATACTCGCCGCTTATCGAGACCGGACGGATGGAGAAATCCGGGATATCTCCGTCGCGCGGCTGACGGTTGATGGATGGCAAAGGCCCGTGACGGTTCACAATGATGGGTGGGAGCTGGCAGGATGCCCGGTCAATGGTCCGGCAATTGCTGCCGATGGCCATGACGCGGCCGTCGCATGGTTTACAGGCGCGAACGACCTTGCGGCTGTCAACGTGGCCTTCTCTGACGACGCGGGCCGCAGCTTTGGCGCGCCTGTCCGGGTCGATCTCGGCAATCCAGTCGGCCGGGTCGATGTCGAGCTGCTCGAGGACGGGACCGCGTTGGTGTCCTGGGTCGAATGGACCGACGGGAATGAAGCGCTCATGTTGTGCCGTGCGGAAAAGGAAACCGGATGTGTTGCACAGGAGGTGCTGGCGACAAATTCGGCAGGTGCGTCCGTGAACTTTCCAACCATGGCTCGGCTGGACCGTGACATCTTCATCGCCTGGACCCAGCCTGAAGAGACGGGCGACCGCATCGCCATGCGCCGGGTCAGACTGACGGAGATCGACTGATCATGTCCGCCCCGCCACATATCCTCGTGGTCGATGATCATGCCGAAATTCGGCAATCGGTCACACGCTATCTTCAGAAAAACGGGATGCAGGCCACCGGCGCGGGCAACACGTCCGAAATGGATGACCTTCTGGGCAAGGAAACCATCGATCTGATCGTGCTGGATATCATGATGCCCGGAGAAGACGGGCTGGCAGCCTGTGCGAGGTTGCGGCGCGAGCATCGGATGACCCCAATACTCATGCTCACCGCGCTCGGCGAAGATGACGATCGCATCAATGGGCTCGATACGGGGGCCGATGACTATCTGGCAAAGCCTTTCAATCCACGCGAGCTTCTGGCCAGGATCAATGCCATTCTGCGCCGTGCGGGCGATGCACCACACGGCGGCACGCTTGCAGGAAAACGCGCGAGCTTTGCCGGAGTAACCTTTGACCATGATGCAAGCCAGGTGACCAAGCAGGACGGCACGGTAAACACGCTGACAACTGCAGAAGCGAAGCTGCTGTCGGTCCTTCTGGAAAGCCCACGCGTCGTCATCAGTCGGGATGAGCTGCTCGAGTTGAGCGCCGGGCGCATCGCCGGGCCTTTCGATCGGACGATAGACAACCAGGTCTCCAGACTACGCAGGAAGATCGAACCGGATGTCTTGCGGCCGCGGATCATCACGACCGTGCGCAATGGCGGCTATTGCTTGAATTGCGATGTGGATCTGGAGAGCTGATGCGCATGGGGTTTCGCACGCAGATTGCCATTCTCGTTGTGTCGGTCCTTTTCGTCGCCCAGGTCGTCAGCTTTTGGCTCTTCGTGGATGAACGTTCACTTGCGGTGCAGGCAGCCATCGGGAGCGAGGCGGCGGGGCGTGCCGCCAATGTTGCCCGCCTCATCGAAGCCGCACCGCCCGATTTGCGCGATGAAATCGTCGCGGCGGCGACCTCGCCTCTGGTGCGCT
This sequence comes from Paracoccaceae bacterium, assembly GCA_050633545.1. GTDB lineage: Bacteria > Pseudomonadota > Alphaproteobacteria > Rhodobacterales > Rhodobacteraceae > Litorivita. The sequence goes on along the minus strand of JBOEGS010000016.1, from coordinate 14,586 downwards.
TCGAACTGGGTGACGCGCCGTCGGTCACGCATACGCATCATGACGAGAACGGTGCCGTGGAGGCCCGCATTCGTGCGCTTTTGAACGATGGTTACAGTCGAGACATCCGTGTGGAGGTCCATGAAATCGAACAGGGTCTTCTCCCGTTGCCGAATCTGTCGCCAGAAATGGCCGAGATGCACGCTGAAATGATGCGAGGCAGTTTGGCGGCCATCGAAATGGAGGTATCGATCGCAATTGCGGGTGGCCGCTGGTTGAACGTCGCAACAAGGTTCGAGCGTCCGCCGATACAGTGGTCCTGGGCGTCCACGCTGTCATTTGTACTGACATCGGTGGTGCTGCTTCTGGCGGTATTCTGGTTTGGCCTGACGCGGTTGACGCGGCCACTCAACGAGCTCGCAGCGTCCGCGGAGAAATTCGGTCGGGGAGGAGGGCAGGGGCCGATTGCGCCTGTCGGTCCGACAGAGGTTCGGGATCTGACGATTGCCTTCAACGACATGCAGGCGCGCCTTGCACGGTTCGTCACGGACCGCACCCAAATGCTTGCGGCACTTGCGCATGACCTGCGGACACCCCTGACAGCGCTGCGGGTCCGGGCCGAAATGGTGGACGATCCCGAGACCAAAGACGGCATCGCGACATCGCTCGAGGAAATGCAGGAGATGGTCGAAGCCACGCTCGCCTATGCCCGCGGCGTCGGGCAAGGCGAAGAGTTACAGCGTGTCGACGTGGCGGAATACCTCTCTGAACTCTACAAGAACACACAAGGCGACCTTGATCTGCAAGTGGGCCCCGAGGCAGTGGTGCAGATCAAACCCATGGCCATGCGGCGCGCGCTGCGCAATCTGATCGACAATGCACAACGCTACGGTCGCTACCCCGTTCTTTCGTGGGATGTGTCCGGGGCGAGCGTTGAAATACGGGTCGACGATTGCGGGCCCGGGATCCCTGAAAACCGCATCAGAGAGGCGTTCCAGCCCTATCAGCGGATCGAACAATCCCGATCACTGGATACAGGCGGCCATGGACTGGGGCTCTCCATCGCGCGCAGTATCGTCCTGGAACATGGCGGTACCATAGACTTGTCGAACCGCGATGAAGGCGGGTTGCGCGCTCGCGTTATGCTGCCTCTGACCGGCACGTCCGACGTTGGGGAACGCTTGGATCGGGGATCCCACGACCCACTGCAGGTGCCAGGACACGGGACCTGACCAGGCATTCCAGCTGCTCTGTTGATACATATCATTACAAAAAACCAAAGCGCCAAACGTTCCTGAATTCTTGCATGTCCGCTAGAAAACAAGGCAATCGACATGGAATGAGGCAGAACCATGCAATCAAGAAACCGATTCCTGATGTCCAGACGCGCGTTCGCGGGCAGTTTGGGTACAACACTCCTATTTGCGCCGTCCGTTGTCACCGCTGAGACCGCTGAGCCAGTTCGACGGAACGTCTCGTCCTTTCGTACCCACGCTTGGGAAGACCATTTCGACACCCTCGGGGTTGGGTTGGTCATCTCTGACACGACATCGATGGTCCTCCAACATTGGACCGCTGAGGGAGAGATGCGTCTATATCCGACGTCTGTTCCGATCTCGGATGAATTGACACGGCGCGGCTACACAGAAGTTGTAGAGAAGCGCGAGAACCCGAGTTGGGCGCCGACGCCATCCATGCGCGAACGCAACCCTGAATGGCCACTGCGCATTCCGGGCGGTGATCCAGCCAATCCGCTTGGCACGCGGGCCCTTTATCTTTCTTGGCAGTATTACCGGATCCACGGCACGCAAGACACGCGCAAGATCGGTCGTCGCTCATCGAATGGCTGCATCGGTCTTTACAATGAACACATTGAAGAGGTGTTCGATCGCGTCCCGGTCGGCACACAGGTCAAGCTGATCTGATGGGACGATACACTCTCATCGCGGTTGCTCTGGCAGCATTACTGGGCTTTGGTTTTTGGTGGTCGGGAGAAGGCGATGTACCGGATGTCGCGGCAGGCACGGATAGAATTGGTCCAGCAATAGTCGATGTCGTGGTGCCGGAGACGCTTTCAGCGAATGCAGAAATCGGCAAAGCCGCATTCGAGGCAAAATGCGCGGCCTGTCATGGCGCGAATGCAGCCGGACAGGATGGCGTCGCACCTCCCCTTGTTCACAAGATTTATGAACCGAGCCACCACGGCGACGCGGCTTTTCTTCTTGCAGCCAAGAATGGCGTCCGCGCGCACCATTGGCGCTTTGGCAACATGCCGCCAGTCGAAGGCGTGACCGATGGCGATGTGAAAATGATCGTGGCCTATGTGCGCGAATTGCAGCGCGCGAACGGGATCAATTGAGGAACAATGAGGAGAGCAAAATGCAATTGAAGACTTGGATAACAGCTGCGGCCATCTCGGCTGTTGGACTGGCGGCGCTCGCACATTCCGGCGCGACCGGGGTGATGAAAGAGCGAATGGATGCCATGGGCGAAATGGGCGACGAGATGAAGCGCCTGACGCCCATGATGCGTGGCCAGACCGCCTATGACCCGGACGTCGTGCGCAATGCGGCTGACACGATGATCGGTCACGCGGGCACCCAGATGACCGAGCTGTTCCCGGAAGGCTCGAGCGGAATGCCCTCGGAGGTGAAAGATACCATATGGACCGATTGGGAAGAGTTCGAGGCGCTGGCGGAACAGCTCCAACTTCTTTCCGAAGGGTTGTCCATGGCTGCTGACAACGGGCTAAAAATGGCGGGCGCGGACGGCGGAGCCACCATGGATAGCGGTGCCATGATGGGGGGGCAATCCATGATGGGAGGTCAGACCATGATGGGCGCCGGGTCGATGATGAATGACTTAGGAATCGAAGAGCTCGCCGAATTGCCGGCTGACGCGGTCTTCATGATGGTCAGCCAGACCTGTGCGGCGTGCCACACCAAGTATCGGGCGGAATCAAATTAGATGCGCAAGGCGCTTATCGGGGTCTCGTTTATCGCAGCGGGGGTGGCGGCGGCGTTCGCGGCCCTGTCAGTCTGGCCCATTGGCACGGACGTCGCGGAGATCGCACTGGACGGTGATGTCAATCGCGGGGCCTATCTAGCCAGAGCGTCCGGCTGCATCGCGTGTCACACCAATTTCGAAAAAGGCGGCGCTCCTCTCGCCGGTGGTGTTGAACTCGAAACGCCGTTCGGTTCCATCTATTCGCCAAACCTGACCCAGGACCCGGTGCATGGTATTGGCGACTGGACCATCGAAGAATTCGCAAAAGCGGTTCGGCAGGGCATTTCACCAGACGGCAAGCCCTATTATCCTGCGTTTACCTATCCGTTCTACGCGAATTTCACTGATCAGGAGATCGCTGATTTATGGGCGGCATTTCAAACCGTCGCTCCGGTGGACGAGGCTTCGCAGGAACCGGAGATGCCGTTCCCGTTCAATCAGCGAAGCACTCTCAAGATTTGGCGCGCGTTGTTCCTTGAACCACCGCGCACCGACCCTGCTCCGGAAAACGGCGATCTGTGGAATCGCGGTCGCCAGCTGGTTGAGGGCGCGACGCATTGTGGCGCCTGCCATACTGGGCGCAATCTGCTTGGTGCCCGAAATATCGACACAGAACATTTCAAGGGAAGCGACATGCTGCCCGGTGGTGGCAAAGCACCTGCGATTGACTACGAGACTCTGCGCGCCCGCGGTTGGGATGTCGATAATCTGTCCTACGCGCTTCGCACAGGCATCACTCCGTCAGGTGACGCATTTGGGAACGCCATGGGCGAAGTGGTTCTCTATGGTACGCAGTTTTTGACGGATCAGGATCTCGAAGCCATTGCCACCTATCTTATGGATGATCACGGCTGACTGCAGGCCGAGCAAGGGAAATCCAATGAAACCAAACCGCCGAGATTTTCTGCTGGCGGCAACTGCCGCCTTGGGGCTCCCCAAGCTGGCTCTTGCCCAGACAGGATTTGCGCCATTGAATGCGCGCACCGCCAATATTCGACTTCTGCCTGAAAAATATGGGGAAACCCAGATTTGGGGATATAACGGTTCGGCACCGGGTCCGGAAATCCGGGTGGCTCAGGGCGCACGCGTTCAAAGGCGTGTGATCAATGATCTGCCTGATGCAACCTCTACCCACTGGCACGGGATCCGCATCGACAACGCGATGGATGGAGTTGCAGATCTCACCCAGGACGCCATCGCACCCGGGTCATCGTTTCAGTACGATTTCGTGGCACCTGATGCGGGCACATACTGGTATCACGCGCACAACCGTTCGTTCGAACAGGTAGCACGCGGCCTTCATGGCGCGCTGATCGTCGAAGAGCCGGAGCCGATTGATATCGACCGTGACGAGGTTCTGATCCTTGACGATTGGCTTGTCGATCCTGAGACCGCGCAGATCGCAGATACCTTCGGGGCGATGCACGATCTGAGCCATGCCGGGCGGCTTGGCAACTACATCACCACGAATGGAACCTATAACCTTGCACTGCCGGTAAAGCGGCACGAACGTCTGCGCCTGCGCATGATCAACGCTGCAAACGCGCGCATCTTTCAACTGGCGCTCGATGGTCTCGAAGGCTGGATTGTTGCGCTCGATGGCATGCCCCTCGCTGAGCCAAGACCGATCGATGGGAGTTTCGTCCTTGCGCCCGCGCAGCGTGTCGATCTGATCGTTGACGTGACCGCGGAAACTGGTGGCGCCGGACATATCGTGCAGATCGACCGCGACGAGAGTTTCTCGCAGGTGGCATTCGAAGTGACTGGAGACGCTACTCGAGCGCGCCGGGACGCTCCCCGCGCGCTGCCCCCGAATGTCCATGCGATGCCCGATCTGGCCGAGGCCACAAAACTTGAATTGCTCATGCAGGGCGGTGCCATGGGCGGCATGATGGGTGCGATGATGGGCGGGCAGATGTCGTCCATGCGCGACATGATGCAATCCGGCAACTTCTGGGCGTTCAACGGAGCGGTCGGCGGCATGGACGGCGCACCGCTCGCGGCCATGTCGCGCGGTGAGACGGTGCGTCTTAAGATCACCAATGACACCGCGTTCCCCCATGCCATGCATCTGCACGGAATGCACTTTCACGAGATTGCACCCGACGGCAGTCTTGGGACGCTTCGGGATACAACGCTACTGGATCGTGGCGAGGTCCGCGACATTGCGTTCGTGGCCGACAACCCCGGCAAATGGCTGCTGCATTGTCATATGCTGTCGCACGCAGTTTCGGGCATGATGACCTGGATCGACGTGGCATGAACCGGGGCACTGCCTTTGTCGGGGCTGTTTCTATCGCCATGATTGGAGCGGGGATCCTTTTCTGGATGGCCAATGCGGCAGGCTCCGATAGCGGGGTCATGCCGAAAGACGTGGATTTCACCGCGGGCCAAACCCTTTACGTCGAGAATTGTGCGTCCTGCCATGGTGCCAGTCTGGAAGGGCAGGAGAACTGGCAAAGCCCCGGCGAGGAAGGTCGCTTGCCAGCACCGCCGCATGACGAGACAGGACACACCTGGCATCACGCGGATCAGGTTCTTTTTGAGTACACCAAGCTTGGTGGCCGCGCACTGATGGCCGCTCAGGGCATGGAGTTCGATAGCAGTATGCCAGGCTTCGGGGATCAGCTTTCCGATCAGGAGATCTGGAACATTCTTGGATACATCAAGTCGACCTGGCCCGACCGAATACAGGAAATGCAAGCGGTGCGGACCGAAGGCGAGACACGGAAGAGGGAAAATTGAGATGAAAATTCTTTTGAGGCTGGTTTTGGCGTCGGTCCTCGTTGTCCCACTTGCCGTTCAGGCCGACGGTCTGAGCGAAGATCGCGTCAAGGAACTCGTGCTTGAGGCTATTCGCGAGAACCCCGAGATCGTATTGGAGGCGGTTCAGATCATAGAGCAGCGCGAGCAGCAGCGTCAGGCCGCAGCCGCTGCAACCGTTCTATCCGAGAACCGCGATCTACTGGAAAACGACCCGAATGCGCCGGTGCTCGGCAATCCAGAAGGAGATGTGACAGTTGTCGAGTTCTTCGACTACAACTGTCCTTATTGCCGCCGCGTGAAGCCGCGTATCGAAGCATTGCTGGAAGCAGACCCGAATGTCCGGCTGGTCTATCGGGAGTGGCCAATCCTGGGCGACGGGTCCGTCTTTGCGGCACGGGCAGCGCTCGCCGCACGCGAGCAGGGCAAGTACGAAGAGTTCCACTGGGCGCTTATGGGGATGGCCGGACGGGCCGAAGAGGCCTCTGTGATTCAGATGGCCGGGCAGGTTGGACTGGATGTCGCGCAATTGCGGCGCGACATGGAGGCTCCGGAAATCGATGCGCATATCGCAGCGTCGATGGAGCTGAGCCGTGCGCTCGGTTTCAATGGAACACCATCCTTCGTGATCGGCGATGCGCTCGTTCCCGGCGTTATCGAGGCGGACCAAATGATTCGCCTCGCGGAAGAAGCGCGCGCAGCCGGCCAGTGATCCTAGATTGGCGCCGCCTCGTATCCGGCAGACTTGATTGCTTCGATCACGGCCCCGTCGGTTTGGGATGTTGTGACTTCAACCGTCCGGGCGTCGAGGTCGGTTGAAACCTTCGCTGCGGGATCGAGAACTGCGATTTCTTTTGTGATTGCAGCGGTGCAATGGCCGCAGCTCATGTCTGGGACGTGGAATTTCATGTGAAGTCCTTTCCTGACTTGGGCACGAGATAGGGATTCCAGCAGGTGGAAGGTCAAGTGGAAGTTGGTGGGTAAGGCAAAACAAAAAAAATTTCATCTGCCCTATTGAGCCTCCAGTCACTGGAAGCCCTATATCCGTTGTGAACTCAGATGAGGCGAACCGACATGACTCAAAATCCGCAAGTCACTCTTGGCATCGAAGGCATGACCTGCGCGTCTTGCGTTGGTCGTGTGGAAAAGTCCCTTTCGGCGCTGGAAGGCGTCTCCGATGTCTCCGTCAACCTTGCGTCTGAATCGGCACGGCTGTCCGTCAACGATCCGGCCCGTTTGCAAGACGCTGCTCAGGCGCTGGATACGCTGGGCTACCCTGCGCGGACTGCGAGGGTCACTCTCAACATTGCGTCCATGTCCTGCGCCTCCTGCGTCGGGCGGGTCGATAAGGCGCTGGCTGACGTGCCAGGTGTCCTGTCCGTGACCGTGAATCTCGCCGCCGAGACAGCCGTCGTCGAATTCCTTGAAGGTGCAGTCGCGACGGCTGATCTGATGGCTGCGACTGCGGCAATTGGTTACCCGGCCGAGGTCGCGGAAGCGAATGCCAGCCAGTCGCGCGTTGAGCGTAAGGCAGAAGAAGCGGACAATTTGCGCCGCAACGTCCTCTTGGCGGCGGCTCTGACACTTCCGGTCTTCGTTCTGGAGATGGGCGCGCACCTGATCCCGGCCTTTCATATGGTCATTGAGAACAGTATCGGGGCCCAGACATCCTGGGTCATCCAGTTCGTTCTGGCGACGATCGTTCTCTTCGGACCCGGCAGGCACTTTTTCCTCAAGGGCATTCCCGCGCTGCTCCGCGGTGCGCCGGACATGAACAGTCTTGTCGCGGTAGGCACAGGGGCCGCTTGGATCTATTCGGTGGTCGCAACCTTCCTGCCCGGACTGCTGCCGGAAGGCGTGCGGGCGGTCTATTTCGAGGCCGCCGCTGTTATTGTCGTGCTCATCCTGATCGGACGCTGGCTCGAAGCCCGAGCGAAGGGACGGACTGGCGCGGCAATCCAGTCGCTCTTGGGACTTCAGGTCCGCACCGCCCGCGTCCTGCGTGATGGTGAGACCGTCGAGGTTGACGTCGATGTGCTCGGCGTTGGCGACACGATCCTCGTGCGCCCTGGCGAGCGGATTCCCGTCGATGGTGAGGTCGTTGATGGGACCAGCAACGTTGACGAGAGCATGATCACAGGTGAGCCCGTGCCCGTCACCAAAGCCACAGGCGCAACCGTCACCGGCGGCACGGTAAATGGTACCGGCAGCCTGACTTTCCGGGCGTCACGTGTAGGCTCTGACACGACGCTCGCGCAGATCATTCGCATGGTCGAAGAGGCGCAGGGCGCCAAACTGCCAATCCAGGGTCTGGTGGACCGGGTAACGCTTTGGTTCGTGCCCGCCGTCATGGCCCTGGCAGCCCTGACAGTTGTTGTTTGGCTATTGGTCGGCCCTGACCCGGCATTGACCTTTGCGCTGGTGGCGGGAGTGTCAGTGCTGATCATCGCCTGCCCCTGTGCCATGGGGCTTGCCACGCCGACCTCGATCATGGTGGGGACAGGACGCGCAGCCGAAATGGGTGTTCTGTTTCGCAAGGGTGACGCGCTTCAGGAGCTATCAACGGTCAATGTCATCGCGCTTGATAAGACCGGGACGGTGACCGAGGGCCAACCCACGCTGACCGATGTCGTCGTCGCAGAAGGTTTCGACCGCGAAGCTGTCCTCGGTCTGATCGCTGCAGTTGAGGAGCAGTCAGAACACCCGATTGCCGAAGCCATCGTCCGAAGCGCGCGCAGCGAAGGCATCGCGGTTCTCGCCGCGTCCGGCTTCCGGTCCGTTACCGGATACGGGGTCGCGGCCATGGTCGATGGCAAAGAGGTCATGGTTGGTGCGGATCGCTACATGATCCGCGAAAACGTCGACATCGCGTCCCTTGTCGACACCGAAAAAAATCTGGCCAGCCGGGGTCGCACCGCGCTTTACGCGGCCGTTGATGGCAAGTTGGCTGCCGTCATCGCGGTTGCCGATCCAGTAAAACCCGCGAGCCGTGACGCAATTGCCGCTCTCCACGGCCGAGGCTTTCAAGTCGCCATGATCACCGGCGACAAGCAGGAGACGGCCGAGGCCATCGCCCGCGAGACAGGGATCGACCAGGTCATCGCGGGCGTGTTGCCGGACGGAAAGGTCGCGGCGCTTGATGACCTAAGGGCAGGGGGCCGCAAGATCGCCTTCGTGGGCGACGGGATCAACGACGCGCCTGCGCTGGCGCATGCCGATGTGGGCATCGCGATCGGCACGGGCACGGACGTGGCGATCGAGTCCGCCGATGTGGTGCTGATGTCAGGCGATCTGCGCGGCGTGGTGAACGCGGTCGAGGTGTCGAAGCGGACGATGTCGAATATCCGCCAGAACCTCGTCTGGGCGTTCGGCTACAACGTGGCCTTGATCCCGGTTGCTGCAGGTGTGCTTTATCCCGCCTTCGGGTTGCTGCTGTCTCCGGTTTTCGCCGCAGGCGCGATGGCGCTGTCCTCGGTTTCGGTCCTGACCAATGCGCTGCGCCTGCGCCGTATTGCCCCCGCGATGTATGAGCCGCCAAAGACTGGGGCGCCGCTCACGCAGGCCCAGACGCAACCGGCAGAATAGGAGATTGAGACCCATGAATATTGGAGAAGTCGCGGAGCGCTCTGGTATCCCGCCCAAAACCATTCGCTATTACGAGGATATCGGTCTGATTCGCCCGCAACGCAGTGGCAACGGCTACCGGGCCTTCCGCGAGCTGGATGTGCACAAGCTTGCATTTCTCGGTCGTGCCCGCGCCCTCGGGTTTTCAATCGAGGACTGCCGGACCCTGCTCAGCCTCTATGAGGACGAAAGCCGCGAAAGCGCGCAGGTCAAGGCCATTGCAGAGGAACATCTGACCGCGATTGACGAAAAGATTACGCAGCTTCAGTCGATGCGAGAGACGCTCTCCCATCTGATAAAATCCTGCCACGGCGACCATCGTCCGGATTGTCCGATCCTGAGCGACCTGGCCGGCGACCCTACGGTCGTGCGCACCGTCTCTTCGCTTGCCAATAAGGCAGCAAAATAGCCTCCTCAATCGCGTGCGACGCTTCTTGTCGATGCACGGGCGAGCGCGTCGAGCACCAGCGTCTGGGTCAGGATTTCCGGCAGAGAGATGCCCGACGGGGCTTCTGGCCCGAACACGATGTTAAACGGAATGCCGTACCGGCCATGGCGTTCCAGGAACCTCGCAATCTCGTCGTCAGGTCTCGTCCAGTCGGCTTGCATCGCGATAACCGTCTCGTCGCTTAGTCGGTCAGCGACAGAATTCCGATCCAGCACCAACGTCTTGTTGGCCTTGCAAGTGAGACACCAATCAGCTGTGACATCCACAAATACCGTATGGCCTTCCGATACGTGTCGAGCGATGTCCTGCGGAACGAATGCCTGCCAATAGGTGGTCCCGGTCGAAGCCTCGGAGTACGGTTGCGAGGAAAACAACCCGACGCCCACGAGCGGTATTGCGAGGCTGGCGGCCATCAAGATGCGCCGCAGAGACACGGATGACCATTCCGTCATGGCCAGAAGGATGAGCACGCCGACGGATACGGCCACCAGCACCGTCGCGCGCCACCCGGCCACACCGACGAGAACGAAAAGAAGCCAGGCGGCAGTCGCGAGCAAGAGAACGCCGAGCAACATCCTGACAAACAGCATCCAGCGTCCGGGACGTGGTAAACGTTCGATCAGTGCAGGGCGCGCGGCGATCAGAACATAAGGCGAAGCCAGGCCGATGCCGAGTGCCGTGAAGACGACGAGAACGTCGACCGCGTTACCGGCCAGAGCGAATGTAATCGCCGTCCCGAGAAACGGAGCGGAGCATGGCGTGGCAAGAATTGCCGCAAGCAGGCCAGTCCCGAAATCGGCAGCATATCCGGCGCGATCGCTCCCCACACCGAGGCGGTCCTGAATGCCCACAGGCAAGGCGATCTCGAACAGGCCGAACAGGTTTGCGGCGAACGCGGCGACCACGATGAACATCAGAGCGACAAAAATGGGGTTCTGAAACTGGATACCCCAGCCCACCGAGACACCGATCCATTTGAGAATGAGAACAAGCGCCGCGAGCATCCAGACGAATGTCAGAACGCCAAAAGCTGAAAACAGAAAGCCATTGCGGATCACACGTCGGGGCTGGTCTGACACTTTCAGAACCGAGGCGAGCTTGATCGACAAGACAGGAAGTACGCAGGGCATGACATTGAGGATCAGCCCTCCGAGGAAAGCGATCGCTGCAATCAAAACCAGCTGAAACGGGCCGCTTCCAGATGCGGAACGGGCATATGGCGGGGCAGGGATGTCCGCACTCAACACCACGGAAGCGGTAACCGCTCGACCCGTGTCCGTGACGGTCACGAGAGGCCCTGCGTGATCGTCCGACCAAGCGTTCAGGGGAATCCGAGCCCAAAGCTCTGATCGGTCACGGCTTAGCCGGATATCCGGCTTGCCGAAAGTCACAAGCGGTCCGAACTCGGGAAAGACATCGACCGTCTGGAACGGTTGGGTGCTCTGAGCGGTCACGAATAGCGAGGAAGTCTTTGCATCGAGGGCGACTGTATCGATCTCGATATCGCTTTCTTCTGGCGCGGCCGGCACCTGAGAAACGAAAGTGGCGATTGCGTTGGCTGAGGCCCGATCAATACCTGTGCCATTGGCCAGATCCAAAGCGAGATCGAAGGTGTGCGGCACGCAGACGTTGGAACACGTCAAAAGCGCCACGCGAGCGCGCAATTCTAAAGGCTCGCCTCGATCTTCCAACATCACCCGGATTGGCAGGACGACCTCGCCAGAATACCCAAAATTCTCGATGCCGAAGGCTTCAAAGCGTTCCGGTGCGGGCCAGAGGATTTCGGCTGAAGCGAGATTGGATGAGCCCGTCCAGTCGATTTCGGGAGCCAGCCCAACTTCACCAGGCGTTCGCCAATACCCTTTCCAGCCTTCACCATATTCAAGGACCAACCCAAGCGAAATAGACACAGCGTCCGGGGCGACGCCGTTTTCAGCCGAGACAAGTCGAGCGTTGACCGCCGGGTTCGAAAATATGGTCGACTCCGCAGCACGAGCCCCCTCGGTCAGTGTGAGAGCAACCAAAGACGCGACAAGCGCCAGAAGGCACAAAGAAAACCGGGAAGCCCTGGCGCGTGTCCCCATTCAACGTAGCGCTTCAGGGAGCGCAGCGAGAGCCGTCTCAAGATCAGTTATCGGCAAGCCGCGCGCGATCCATCCAGGGCCGCGGCGAGACCCAAGCATGCCTTCCGAGACGTCGATGAAGCCCGGATATCCGGCGCGCTTGAGGGCTGCGAGCAGCCGCGCGCTACGACCCCCAGTGGCACAAATCAGAGCGACGGGTTTTTCTGCAGAAAGATCGCGGGCGGCGAATAGCCGTTGCTCGAAACCTCGCTCGTGCATGCTGATAGGCCATGCACCTTTCGCCAGACCGGTCTCGGTCCATTCCGCACGTGTACGCACATCGATCAGTGAAATGGCATCGTCTTCAAGAGCGTCAGCAACCTCCTGAGCCGACCAGGTGTCGCTGGTCACCGCCCGCGCAAGACCGGGCATCACACTGGCACCTGCAACAAGCGCTAGGAACTGTCTTCTTCGCAAGCGGTCTGCGATCCTCATTATATGCCTCTGTCGAAAGATATTCTCGGGGTGGATGGTATCACGCGGAGATACAGGCAGCATCCCAACCCTCCTCGCGTTCCAGATCGATAATTTCGCGGAGCATCCTATCGCTGATTTGCCCTTGAACGACGGTACGGCCAATGACGAGTGCAGGTGTGCCAACAAAGGAAAACACACGCGCAAGAGCGGAGCTGTTTTCCAGTTCTCGGACAACCTCGGCGCTCTCCATGTCCGAAACCAATTGATCCTCATCGACGCCAAGATCGCCGGCGAGGCGGGACAGATATTCAGGCGACGCCTGGAACGGTGTCTTCATCAGTCTCTCGTGGAACGAGACATAGGCGCCCTGACGTTTCGCTGCCAAGGCAGCTTTGGCAGCGAGGTTTGAGCTGTCACCTAGCAGAGGCAGTTCATGCCAAGCGACCGCGACTTCATTCGGCATCGAATTCGTCATCTCCGCCAGCCGCTTGGTTTGAACGCGGCAGTATGGACAGTAGTAATCTGAGAATGAGGCCATCGGCACTCTGGCCGCGCTTGTCTCGAGGTCACCATAGAGCGCGCCGCAGATATTGTCTGAAACACGTTCGAAAGCGGCTTCCTTGCGCGCGACAATCTCGGCACCCTCTGGTGTGTCCAGCCCCACAAAAAGATCAAACCCGCCCGACGTGTCGCCCGCGACATACTTTCGGAAGCCGGTTGGGTTTTCGAGCGGCTCGAGTTCCAACTTTTCGGGCAGAAGGGAGGGAATGGTGCGCAAGGCTGCATATCCCGCAAAAATCGCGCCGAGCGTCAAAAGGGTCGATCGCTTTTTGGAATCCATGCCACGCCCTTCGTTACTCCATGCCGCAGTCTGCGTATCGTAAAGTCATGGCGCTGGTCAACATTACAAACTGATACAATTCTCGCCGTGAAATCAGGATGTTGAGCACGTATAACCTATATCATCGCTATCGCGCGACAAGCAGTGCAGGTGGAGAATACTATGTACCGATTAGGAATACTTGCAGCGTTGTTCGCTACACCGGCCTTGGCCGACCCGGATGGCTATGGCCACATGTCCGGCTGGGAATATGGAATGGGCATGATGTTCGGTCCGATCCTCTGGATCATCGTCTTGGGTCTGGTGGTCGCAGGTATCATTTGGTTCGTTCGCAGCTCTGGCGTTGGAGACCAAAAACCGGGAAATTCTGATGCCATAAGCGCACTCGACCTGCGTTTCGCCAAGGGTGAGATCGACGCAGACGACTATGCCGCCAGGAAAAAGCTGCTGACCGAAACATAGCCACGCACGGCGAGATACGGAGAGGGAAGACCTCGTCTCTCTCTCGAACAGGCTGAGTCCCACATCCAACTAAATGGAAGTAGCACAAGTGACCGGTAAACAACTTGGCATGCTCGCCGCAGGTGGATCCGCTGTCCTCCTGCTGGCCGCATTTGTTTTTCAGGCGCTTGGCTATGCACCTTGCGCGATGTGCATCTGGCAAAGATATCCGCATGGCGCGGCAATTGCTGCCGGCGCGCTCCTGGCCGTCGGATTGTTACCCGTAGGTCTCATGGTCATCGGCGCTGCAGCCGCGGCTACCACATCCGCCATTGGCGTTTTTCACACGGGTGTCGAACGAGACTGGTGGCAGGGTCCAACATCTTGCACGGGGTCGGGGCTGGATCTGTCGAACCTTTCCGGATCGGACCTCCTTCCGTCAGCATCATCAGGTCCATCAACTCTGGTGATGTGTGACGAGGTCGCATGGGAATTTCTCACTCTGTCAATGGCCAGTTGGAACGCCTTGTGGAGCGCTGCTCTCGTCGGGCTATGGCTCCTCGCATTCGCTCGAGAATGGCAACATCGCCAGGCTCAGAGTACATATTCGGCCACCTAGCCTTGCAAGTATGCGATAGTTTCGGCGACGACCGTCAGTAACGCTACCGAAAGCCCAAAGCTCAGGATTGCAATAATGGTCACGGCAAAATTCCGTGGGCCAAGTCTGACGTATGGCCGTAGGACCTGGGACTGTTTGATTGTTGTGATGTACAGCGGCAGCGCACTCACCATCGTGGTGTAGAGATAAACACCCGAGATGTTTTCAAAGAATGCAGAGCGCGCAAGCGTCGGCGCGGCTGTCCGTCGTCAGGCTTTTTGGGACGGCTGGCAGCCTAATCTCAGAGAGCGTTTGGCTCATCTGGTTGATCTGATTATGCGGCGCG
>JBOEGS010000015.1:0-25276 GCA_050633545.1 Paracoccaceae bacterium | reverse complement strand
ACGGACCGAAGGGCCGTTCTCCACTGCGACACGCGAAGCCGAGCTGGGGAGGCCGCAAGGCTGTTGACGCATTTCGCTCGGTCGGCCTGACCTGCTTGCCAGAAGCGGCAAAATTCGGTAGTCTGTTGGAGCACCAAGGAGCCCGCAATGAGCGTTCAAAAGCAATCTGTCAGTTTCACCGACACCGCCTACACCTTCGCAAGGGAACTGGTCGAAGCTGGCGAGTACCCCAATATGAGTGCAGCGGTTTCGGGTGAATTGGCGAAGGCCAAGGCAGAGCGAGATCGTGAACGGTCTCTGCTCGCAGCAGAATTGGAGCGCCGTCTGTCTCTGCCTCTCGATCAATGGGAACCCGTCGGCGATGCCGCCGACGTCACTAAAGGCGCACGGGCCCATCTTGCCACGATGGCCAAAAAGACCTGATGCGATTTATCAGGCATCCGTTCTTCGAACGTGACCTTATCGGTATCGTTAATCATATTGTCGAGGTGACCGACGGTGACGTTGCAGCCGCGAGCCGTCGCCTGGATGAAGTAGACACGCTCTTAGAAGCGATTGCCTCAAATCCAAATTCAGGTGCCAGGCTGAACGGCAAACTGGATGGATGGCTCGTGCGTCATGGCGGCACCAGTCACCGACTGACCATCGTATTCAAACCGGATGCAGACGCCGGGCAGATTTATCTCGCTCTTGTCGCGTTCGGCGGCCGAGATTGGATGCGGCTCGCGTCGGCAAGACAGGTGTTCGCTGACTAGCCTTAGAGCAATGGAGAGGCCAAGAAGTTGTAGACTGAACCTTCGCTGCGCCGTGCGCGAACTGGTAGGATGCGGGACAAACCGGACTTTTACTTGGTCAGCTATTGCTAACGCAGTATAGGTTCGCGCCCGCAGCGGTAGGAATTTTGTCAATGCAGCAAACTTCACCGGACTGGTCACTCACCCGTGCTGATCTCACAGGATTACAAACCGCACTTTCTCTGCGCCAGATCACCAGCGCGAGGTGTGGACCAAGCCGCGGTTCACTCGTGTAGCTTACTCTTATGCAGAAACCGATTGCGCATGCAATACGTCTCTCGCCGCGGCCATGTTGATGCATCGCCGCGTTCGGTTTACCTAAACCCACCAGCAGAATAGAGTTTTCACGACCACATCGGAAAGTGCCACTAACCCCAGTATGCTGGGCGTGGGCAAACCCGCCCGACCTGCGCGAGATCTTGAACTTAGTTGGCAACGCGACCGCTGACACCGCGGCGGACTTCCTTGCAGCGGGTGTTCTCAACCCAATGTGCGGTTGCTGAGTGCCACGGGGATTTCTGCGGGCCAATAGCTGAGTGTGGTAATCTAACGTTTGCAAAATTTGGAGCGCACTCCTCTACCACTGATCATTATCGCCCTCGCGACGGGTGTCCTGTCTACGGTTCTCGGCAGAAAAACACTCAGCTTGACTTCTCGTAGCGACTTGCACTAGTCTTCGCATTATTGGAATAAAAAACCGCATAGTAGAATTATGGGAGGAGACCCAATGAAATCCCTACTAGCAACCACCGCTGCTGCGCTCTGTCTGGCGGCCGCGACTTTCGCAAGCGCCGAAACCACACTGATCCTGGGAGAAGCGGGTCCGAATCGCGGCGCCCGCGCAGCGGCGCTACAATCTTTCGCCGACGACGTAACGGCCCGCACCAATGGTGAGGTCAAGATCGACATTCAATGGGGCGGCGCGCTGTTCAAGGCCAATGCGGCTGCTCAATCCATTGCTGACGGCGTTGCAGATCTTGGCACGGTGATCGCCGTGTATTTTCCACAAGAGATGCTGAGCTACAGCTTCGCGGACCTGCCTATGCGCAATGCGGACGCCTGGGTCGGGATGCGCGCCACGGATGAGTTGATGCGAACTTCTGACGCGATCACCGCAAGCCTGGCGGATCAGAACCTTGTCTATCTGGGCACCTTTACCACATCGGCGGTAAACATTGCCTGCAAGGATGCGGCAATCCGCTCGGTCGAGGATATCTCGGGCCTGAAGATCCGTGGTGTCGGTGCCTATGGCGACACTTTCCGGGACTTTGGTGCAAACATGGTCGCAATGCCGATCTACGATGCCTATCAGGGTCTCGATACCGGGTTGCTGGACTGCTCGCAGGGCTACTCCTACGCGGTAACCGCGCTGAAACAGCAGGAGGTCATGACCAGCTATACCCTGCTCAACTGGGGGCAGGTTGGCGCCTTGGGCATTTTCATGAACAAGGACGCCCACGATGCGCTCGACGCTGAGACGCAATCCGCGCTGTCCGAGGCCGGCATTGCGATGGCCGACGAGCTGGGTGAACTGATCACCGCGGCCAATGATGCCGCGGTCCAGACCATGCAGGAGGCCGGTATCGAGGTCATCGACCTGCCCGCGGAAGAGCGCGACAAGCTTGTGCAGAAAGGCCAGCAATATGTCGATGAATGGGTCGAGCGCGCCAATGCAGCAGGTCTCGACGGGGTTTCGCTGTTGGAGCAATACCGTGCCTTGCTAGAAAAATATGCCGGTGAGCGTGACAGCCAGGGCTATCCCTGGGCGCGCAGCTGATATCGGTCGCATGTCTGCCCGCGGCGCAAGACCGGCGCCGCGGTACTTCAATGTCCCCAATCTCAACGGAGTTGACCGATGTTGCGTCGCATCGAAAGGCTGCTGCTCGACTTGGCTGTATTTGCCGTAATCGGCCTTGGTGTGTTGATCACGGCAAGCGTGCTTCTGCGGATCACCGTCAATTCCGGTATCCCCGACACAATCGTGATCGTTCGCGAGTTGATGGTCGTCGCCATCGTCCTTCCCCTGGCCGTGGCGACGTTGGAGCGGGCACATATTGTAGTCGAGTTTCTCAGCAACAAAATGCCAACCCGTGTGCAAGACTGGCTGATCGTCGGTGGGAGCATATTCGGGCTTTTCGCCCTGTCACCCCTGATCTTTGCTGGCTGGCGAGAGACCGTCCACACCATTGAGAGCGGTGCTTTTTTCTTCGGTCAGCTAAACCTGCCAAAATGGCCAGGCCGGCTGATTTTTCTGATCGGAATTTCATTTTGCTGGCTTCGGCTGCTGCTGATGGTGATCGGCGACATCCGCACGATCCGCAGCGGCGGCAGTGTGATCAAACCGACACATGAACATGAGGAGAGCGTCTGATGGACGGCACCTTAATTGGCATCGTCGCCTTCGCATCAGTCATCGGTTTGCTTGCGGTACGGGTGCCCATTGCATTTGCGCTTGCCGGTGTCGCCACGGTGGGAACCTTTGTGGTCTTTGCGTTTCGCACCGGAGCCTTTGCACCGGAGCGGGCGCTAAAGCCTACGACCTCGCTGGTGTTCTCCAACTCTTTCGACCTGATCCATTCTTACGATCTGTCGATGATCCCGTTGTTCATCGCACTTGGCCACATCGCCTATCGGGCTGAGATTACGACGAAAATATATCATGCCGCCCGGGTCTGGCTGGCGAGCGTGCCGGGCGGTGTCGCGATGGCCTCGGTTGTGGGCTGCGGCGGGTTCTCTGCCATCACCGGATCCTCCATCGCTTGTGCATCGACCATGGGCCGCATCTGCTCGCCGGAGATGCTGCGCATGGGCTACGACAAGCGGCTTGCGACCGCCAGCGTCGCGGCGGGCGGGACACTTGGGTCCCTCATTCCGCCCTCCGTCCTATTCATCATCTACGGTATCTTCACCGAAACCTCGATCAGCGCGCTGTTCCTTGCGGGCATCCTGCCCGGGATCATCTCACTGCTTGGTTTCGTTCTGGTCATCTTTGTATGGGTTCGCCGGACACCCGAAGCCGCGCCCAGGTTCGAAGGCCAGATCTCGATGCGGGATCGCGGCCGGGCTGCGTTCGAATCCTGGCCAGCCATCAGCCTGTTCGTGATTATTGTCGGCGGCATCTATGGTGGTTTCTTCACGGCAACCGAAGCAGCTGCGATCTGTGTGTCGGCCGCTGTCGCCATTGGCTTTGCGCAGGGCAAGCTTGATCTGCGCGGGCTGATTGACTCCTTGCGCGAGACCTGCGTCCAGACGGCCAGTATTTTCCTGATCGCCGCCGCTGCCAAGATCTTTGTGGCCTTTGTCGCCCTGACCGGGGTCGCGCCCGCCATCGTCAGTGCCGTGACTGAGGCACAGCTTTCTGCCGTCTTGCTGCTGGCGGCCATCGCGGTGATCTATCTGGTGCTTGGAATGTTTCTTGATCCGATCGGCATCATGGTGCTGACCCTGCCGCTGATGATCCCGCTGGTGGAAACCTACGGGTTCGATTTGATCTGGTTCGGGGTGGTTGTCATCAAACTGCTTGAGATCGGGCTGATCACACCACCGGTTGGGCTGAACGTATTTGTCATTGCCAACGTGGTGGGCAAAGAAGTTTCGATCGACAAGATCTTCTCGGGTATCCTGCGGTTTTTGACGGTTGACGTGATTGTTCTGATCCTGATCATGGCCTTCCCGGTCATTTCGCTGCTGATCCCGAATTCGATGTGATCAGGGGCCCCAAAATGTTGAGGAACGTCATGCCCAACGAGATTGAGACAGACAGAAGGTTCGCAACCACTCTTGCGCGGGGCTTAAGCGTGCTGCGGGCGTTCAGGCCATCCGATGACGGCTTGGGCAATGCGGAAATCTCGGAGCGTACAGGCATACCGAAATCCACCGTTTCCCGCCTGACTTTCACCTTGCAGAAGCTCGGCTATCTCACCCATGCGCGGCGCCATGACCGATATCGCCCCGGCACTGCGCTGTTGGCGCTTGGCAATATGGCCAGCGCATCGATCTCTTTTGTCGATCTTTCATCACCGCTGATGCAGCGGCTGGCGGATGAAACGGGAACTCTTGCCCTGTTGTTGGTCCGCGACGGGGGCAAGCTGCTGATCGTCAAGACATGGCGCCCTCGTGGGGTTGCCTCCCTCTGGCTGGAGGTCGGGCATCGTTTGCCGTTCAACGGCACCTCGTCCGGCCATGCGCTGCTCGCCTCAACCTCCGAAGAAGGGTTTGATGAGATTTTGACAGCGGCAGACGGTGATCGCGGGGTGACCCGGGATCGTGCGGAAGAGATTCGGCGCGTTGCGCACAATCAGCTAGTGACAACAGGCTTCGTCGTCACCGACCCTGGCGAGTATTTTGCAGCCAATATTCACGCGGTTGCCACCCCGTTCTACTCTCGCGACTTGAGCGAGCCTGTGATTTTCACCTGTGGCGCTTTGCCTGAGGTCCTCTCGGTGCCCCGCATGCGCACGGATGTCGGGCCGAAACTGCGCGAAACAGTCCAGGAACTTGAGCGGATGATGGGTCTCGGCGTGTCCCAAGCATATCGTGACCTGTAAGTTAGGAAAATACCGCATAGTAGAATTCACTATTGCATATTGAAATTTATAGTGTGGTCCCTTATCAATCCAGTGAATCAACGAAAGGTGAAATGATGGCGTCGGTATCCTACGAAACTGTTGGCCGGGTGGCGGTGGTGACCGTCGACAATCCCCCGGTCAACGCGCTGTCGCGGGTCATCCGCAGCGGTCTGTCAGACGCTTTCGGCCGCTTTCAGACCGACGAGTCGGCCGATATTGCCGTCATCATTGGGGCTGGTCGGATGCTCATTGGCGGCGCTGACATTTCCGAATTCGGCAAGCCACCACAAAGCCCCAGCCTGCCGACGTGATCCTCCAGATAGAACAATCTGCAAAACCTGTCGTCGCTGCCATTCACGGCATGGCATTGGGCGGCGGGCTTGAAGTTGCCCTTGGGGCGCATTACCGCATCACGGCTCCCGGCACGCGGCTGGGTCTGCCCGAGGTCAAGCTGGGCATCATGCCCGGCGCGGGCGGGACACAGCGTATGCCGCGCCTCGTTGGTGCTGACACAGCGCTGAAAATGACCACCAGCGGCACCCCTGTGACCGAAGCTGAAGCACTCCAGTCCGGGTTGATCGATCAAATCTGCGAAGGCGTTGATATTCGCGAAGCCGCAATCGACTATGCGCAATCGCTGCTGTCCGACAATGCCCCGGCACGACCAATCAGCGGTTTGCCCCGCGCCACGGACAGTGAGGGCGTCATTCAGCAATGGCGCGCGAAGCTGCAGAAATCGTCGCGTGGCGAAGTGGCCCCGCTGGTTGCAGTCGATGCGGTGGAAGCATCGGTCCAGAAGTCCTTTGCCGAAGGGTTGAAGGAGGAACGCCGCTTGTTCCTGCATCTGATGGACACTCCCCAGCGCGCCGGGCTGATCCACGCTTTCTTCTCCGAACGCGCTGTGGCAAAACTGCCGGAGATTTCTGACATCGCGCCCCGCGACATAGCACGTGTCGGCGTCATCGGCGGCGGCACCATGGGGGCGGGCATCGCCACCTCGGCGGTGCTGAACGGCCTCGCGGTGACATTGGTGGAGCGTGATTCAGAGGCTACCGACAAAGCCCGCGCGACCATTGCAGGCAATCTCGACGCCGCCGTGAAGCGCGGCAAACTCAAAGCCGAACAGCGCGACGCAATCCTCACGGATGCTCTCAAGACTGTCACCGACTACGGTGCTTTATCGGGGGCCGATCTGATTATCGAAGCCGTTTTCGAAAGCATGGACGTGAAAAAGGAAGTCTTCGCCAAGCTGGACGAAATCCTGCCGCGCGGCGCGATCCTGGCGACAAATACCTCCTACCTCGACGTTAACGAAATCGCCACCACCACCGCGCGACCCGAGGACGTGATCGGGCTGCATTTCTTTTAGCCCGCGCAAGTCATGAAACTGCTTGAGGTGGTTGTTGCCGACAAGACCGCTCCGGATGTGGTGGCCACCGCCTTTGCCCTTGCAAAAACACTCGGCAAAACCGCTGTGCGCGCCGGTGTCTGCGACGGGTTTATCGGCAACCGCATCCTGTCGCATTACCGCACGGCGGCCGATCACATGGTGCTGGACGGCGCAAGCCCCTACCAGATCGACAAGGCACTGACGGATTTCGGCTTTGCAATGGGTCCTTATCAGGTCTCGGACCTTGCAGGGCTGGATATCGGATATGCCACCCGCCAGCGCAAGGCGGCAGACGCCCACCCGCGCGACCGTTACCCGACCTTCGCCGACGCGCTTTATCACAAGGGCTGGCTGGGCCAGAAAACCGGCCACGGTTACTACCTCTACGAGAAAGGCGACCGCAAAGGGCGGCCCGACCCCGAGGTGGAGCAAATCATCGCGCAGGCCCGCAAGGAGGCCGGCACCAGCCCCCGCACCTTCTCCGATGACGAGATTGTACGCCGTTACATGGCCGCGATGGTCAACGAAGGCGCGCGCGTCGTGGACGAGGGCATTGCGCAGCGCCCGCTGGATGTGGATGTCGTGTTTCTTTATGGCTACGGCTTTCCGCGCTGGCGCGGCGGGCCGATGAAATATGCCGATATGCGCGGGCTCGACAGCATTCTCGCCGATATCCGCACATTCGCCGAAACCGACGATCATTTCTGGTCACCCGCGCCGCTGCTGGAGAAACTGGTGGCCGAAGGCCGCAATTTCGACAGCCTGAATCAGCGCTGAAAGGAACCCATCATGTCCAAAGCCGTTATCGTTTCCATCGCGCGCACGCCCATTGGCAAAGCCGGGCGCGGCACCTTCAACATCACTCATGGTGCAACCATGGGCGGGCACGTTGCGGCAGAGGCCGTCAAACGCGCAGGCATTGACCCGGCGCTGATCGAGGACAGCGTGTGGGGCTGCGGCTATCCGGAATATGTCACCGGCGGCAACATCGCTCGACAGATCGTGATCCGCGCGGGTTTGCCCGTCAGCATTGCGGGCACTACCGTGAACCGCTTCTGCGCCAGCGGCCTGCAGGCCGTGGCGATGGGCGCGCATCTGATCAACAACGAAGGCGCCAAGGCTGTTCTGGTCGGGGGCGTTGAAAGCATTTCGATGGTGCAACCTCCGGTGCGCCATACGCGCGAGGCCTGGATCGAGGCGAACAAGCCCGAACTCTACATGACGATGATCGAGACCGCCGACAAAGTCGCCAGACGATACGGGATCAGCCGCGACGCACAGGACGCGCTTGGCCTGCAGAGCCAGCAGCGCACCGCTGCCGCACAAGAGGCTGGCCGCTTCGATCAGGAGATTGTCCCGATCACCGTCACGATGGCGCGGAAGGACAAGGAAACCGGCGAGGTTTCCGAGGTTGAGACAACCATCTCTCGCGATGAATGCAACCGGCCCACGACAACGCTGGAAGGGTTGCAGATGCTGGAGCCCGTGCGCGGGCTCGATCAGTTCATCACCGCAGGCAATGCATCGCAGCTCAGCGACGGTGCCGCAGCGCTGGTGATGATGGACGCCAAAGAGGCCGAGCGTCTTGGGCTGACCCCCCTCGGTGCGTTCCGCGGCTTTGCCGTTGCGGGCTGCGAGCCCGATGAAATGGGCATTGGTCCGGTCTTTGCGGTGCCGCGTCTGCTGAAACGTCAGGGCGTCACGGTGAACGATATCGACCTTTGGGAACTGAACGAAGCCTTTGCCAGCCAGGCGCTCTATTGCCGCGATACGCTCGGCATCGACAATGACATCTGCAACGTCAATGGCGGTTCGATCGCTGTCGGTCACCCCTTCGGCATGACCGGTGCGCGGATGACCGGGCATCTGATGACCGAGGGCCACCGTCGCGGCGCGAAGCTTGGCGTCGTGACGATGTGCATCGGCGGCGGCCAGGGTGCTGCCGGCCTGTTTGAAATCTATTGAAAGGGGCCACCCGATGGACCTGAATTACACCGATGAACAGAAGGCGTTCCGGGATGAGGTGCGCAGCTATCTGGCCGAAAAGCTCCCGGCCCGGCTCGTGGAAAAGGTCAGGCTGGGAAAAACGCTGACCAAGCAGGATCATGAGGAATGGCACGCGATCCTGAACGAAAGGGGCTGGCTTGCCGGAAACTGGCCCAAAACGTTTGGCGGCGCCGGCTGGGATGCGGTTCAGCGCCATATTTTCGAGGATGAAATGACCCGGGCGGCGGCGCCCCGCATCGTTCCCTTCCGTCTTGGGATGCTTGGCCCGGTGTTGCAGAAATTCGGCTCCAAGGCGCAGCAGGACCACTATCTGCCGCGGATCCTGAGCGGCGATGACTGGTGGTGCCAAGGCTATTCCGAACCCGGCGCGGGGTCGGACCTCGCCTCGGTCCGCACAACGGCGGAACGTGATGGCGATGACTATATCGTCAACGGGCAAAAGACATGGACGACCCTTGGCCAACACGCCAACATGATTTTCTGCCTCGTGCGCACGTCGAAAGAAGGCAAACCGCAAGAGGGTATCTCTTTCCTGCTGATCGACATGAACAGCCCCGGCGTCAAGGTGCGCCCGATCGTCCTGATCGACGGTGAACCCGAGGTGAACGAGGTGTTCTTCGATGACGTCCGGGTTCCGGTCGAGAATCGTGTGGGCGAAGAAAACAAGGGCTGGACCTATGCGAAATACCTGCTGACCCATGAACGCACCAATATTGCGGGTGTGGGCTTTGCAAATGCCGGTCTGGAAAACCTCAAACGCATAGCCCGACTCGAACGTGCAAACGGACGTCCGTTGATTGAAAACCCGCATTTTGCGGCGCGGATCGCGCGGGTTGAAATCGACCTCATGGCCATGTCGACGACCAACTTGCGCGTCGTGTCCAAAGCTGCGGCGGGTCAGGCCCCCGGCGCCGAAAGCTCGATGCTGAAGATCAAGGGCACCGTCATCCGTCAGGAAATCAACGCGCTCACCCGGTCGGCCGTGGGACCTTACGCAATGCCCTTCGCCTCGGAGGCGCTGGAAGACGGCAGCAATCTTGGGCCCGTTGGCCCTGACTATGCCGAAACCGCCACCGCGCAGTACCTCAACAACCGGAAGCTGTCGATCTTCGGCGGATCGAATGAGATTCAGCGCGCGATCCTCAGCAAAGCCATTCTGGAACTGTAAGGACAGATCATGAATTTTGAACTGACAGAAGAACGCCAGATGCTGCAGGACGGCCTGCGCCGTTACCTGCGGGAAAGCTACACACCGACCCTGCGGGCAGAACTGGCGGAGAGTGACCACGGTTATGCACAGAATGTCTGGTCCGGTCTTGCAGAGATGGGCGTCATCGGTGCGCTGTTTGACGAAGAGATTGGTGGTTTTGCCGGGTCTGGGTTCGACATCGCCGTGGTGTTTGAAGAACTTGGCCGGGTCGGCGCTGTTGATCCGCTGATTGATACTGCCATTCTCGGTGGCGGTCTGATTGCCGCCTTGGGCAACGAGGCGCAGAAACAGATTATCGAAGCGGTGATCGACGGCTCGATCCAGCTTGCCTTTGCCCATGGCGAACCGTCCAGCCGTTATGACCTGTCGCGCATCGAAGCCACGGCCACCCGCCATGGCGACGAGTTTGTCCTGAACGGGCGCAAGGCCGTGGTGATCAATGCCCCCGCTGCCAATCATATCGTTGTCAGCGCCCGCACCTCGGGTGATGCGGCGGATCGGGACGGGATCAGCCTGTTTCTGGTTTCCGCGTCCAACCCTGGCATGACGCTGCGCAGCTACCCGCTTGTGTCCGGTTGTCAAGCCGCAGAACTTCTGCTGGAAGATGTCCGGCTGGGCAGTGACGCCCTGCTGGGCGGCGAAGGCGGTGCATTCGAGGCCATCACCCACACTCAGGCGCGCGCCACGTTGGCGATCTCGGCCGAAGCGCTTGGCCTGATGGAGAGCATCCGGGAACTGACCAACGACTATCTCAAGACCCGCAAGCAGTTCGGAAAACCGATCGGCAAGTTCCAGGCGCTGCAACACCGGATGGCCGATGTCCTGATCGAGATCGAACAGGCGCGCTCGGCCGTCATCAACCTGGCCGGGCATATCGATGCCCCTGCGGAAATCCGCGAAAAGCATGTAAGCGCAACCAAGAACCTGATCGGCAATGTCGCGAAACTCGTCACCGAAGAGAGCATTCAGATGCATGGCGGCATCGGAATGACGGACGAGTACGAGTTGGGGCATCTCGCCAAACGTCTGATCATGGTCGATCACCGGTTTGGCGACGCGATCTATCACCTTGAGCGCTTTATTGCCCTGGCCGTGGCTTGATCCATGGCGGCGGGCGATGTGATAGAAAACGAAACCGGCACGCAGCGGCTGATCGGTTATGTCCTTGACGTCGGACAGCCCGACAAGCGGGCACGTTGTGCGTTGTCGGTGACGGATCATCACCTCAATCGCCACAATGTTCTGCATGGCGGCATCGCCACGACAATGCTGGACAGCGCGATGGGTGCGACCGCCAGCCTGTCGGTTGACCCAAGCGGCCGCGCACCATTCCTGACCGTCTCGCTCACCACCCAGTTCATCGCTGCAGCGACCGGGCAATCGGAGTTGATCGCAACCGGTCAAATCGTGGGCGGTGGCCGCGCGCTGATGTTTGTGGATGGAGAATTGCGGGACGGGTCGGATCGTCTGATCGTCGTCAATTCGAACCCATCAAAGCGCAATGCGTTGTCGCCGGACCTCTATCGCGTATTGGTCGATTCACTGGACCTTGCGGCGAGAGAGCCCCGCATCACCTCGGTCATCCTGCGGGGCGAAGGTGGCTATTTCTGCGCCGGTGGCGACCCGCCGGGATTTGCCCCGCGATCAGCGTCTCGCCCGGATTGAAGAACTGCATGCCGTGATCCGCGCTGTGCTGAACTGCCCGAAACCGGTGATCGCCGCCGTCGAAGGGGGCGCGGCCGGTGCCGGGGTCTCGCTTGCCTTTGCCTGTGACATGATCGTGGCCGAGTGGGATGCGACCTTCACCGTCGCTTATGTCAAGGCGGGACTTGTCCCCGACGGTGGCCTGATCAGCACCTTGGCCGCCCATTTACCGCGCGAGTTGGTGATGCGTATGGCCTTGCTGGGGGAGCCGGTGACGGCAGAACGCCTGTTCAGCCTTGGGGCTATCTCGCAGATCGAACCGGCGGGCAATGTGCTCCCGGCTGCACTTGCGCTTGCAGACAGGCTTGGCGCCGGGCCGTCCGGCGCCCAGGGCCGCATCAAGGCGCTGGTCAACAGCGCACATACGTCATACCGGTTGGACCAGATGAACGCAGAACGCGACGCGATGGCGGATGCCATTGCTGACGCAGAAGCCGCCGAAGGCATCGCCGCATTCCTTGAAAAGCGCCGTCCGGACTTTACCAAAGCACGAGGCACCACATGACAGATCCGACCTTCAACACCGCCGTTACTCGCACATATGGATGCCGCCTGCCCATCGTCGCGGGTGGCCTGATGTGGCTGTCAAATGCGTCCTATGTCGCGGCCGGTGCCAATGCGGGCATCTTGTCCTTCATCACAGCAGCCAGCTTTCCCGAACCGGCCGCCCTGCGCGCCGAGATCGCGAAATGCCGGGACCTCTGCGGTGATCGCCCGTTTGGTGTCAACGTGTCCATGCTGCCCAAACTGGTCGAAGGCGAGAGGATCGCGGACACCTTCCGCCTGATCGCGGATGAGGGCGTGCGCTTTGTCGAAACCTCGGGGCGCAATCCCGAGGCCTTTCTGCCGATCCTCAAGGACGCGGGCATCAAGGTTCTGCACAAGGTTCCCAGCGTGCGCTACGCCGTGAAGGCGCAGGAGGTCGGGGTCGACATGGTGTCGATCGTCGGTGCGGAATGCGGCGGTCATCCCGGGCTCGACCTGATCGGCAGCATGGTCAACCAGGCGCTTGCCGAACGTCGTCTCGACATCCCCTTCCTGATTGGCGGTGGCATCGGTGCCGGCAGCCAGATCGTCTCGGCCTTAGCCTCCGGCGCTTCGGGGGTCGTGATCGGAACACGTTTTCTGGTGGCCGAAGAAATCTCGGCCCATCCGCAGTACAAGCAGGCCCTGGTTTCAGCCAATGAACGTGACACGACATTGACGATGAGCAGCGTACGCAACACGGTTCGCACCCTCAGCAACGAAACCACCGAGATCGTGCGGCGGCTTGAAGCCGACAACCCGCAAATAGGCATTGCCGAACTGATGCCCCACGTATCCGGAGTGATAGGCCGCAAAGCCTATGAAACCGGCGACGTGTCGCGCGGGATGTTGTCCGCAGGACAGGCTCTGGGCCTGACCGACGGCATCGCGCCGCTGGCGGACATTGTCGCCCAACTGGAACAAGAGGCAGGTGTTGCCCTGGCGCGTCTGCGTCCTCAACCCCTTGCAACGCAACGCGCAGAGGCGCTGGTGTCATGATCGAAGACAGCTTCCGAATTCATCATCTGGTCGAGGAAAGTGCGCGTGCCTATCCCGATGCGATTGCGCTGACAGATGGCAGCGGCCATCAGGTCACATATGCCGAATACAAGGCTGCGATCACAAAGGCCGCTGGCCTGTTACTTGATCGGGGCGTGCAGCCCGGCGACCGCGTGGCCATCGTGGCAGAAAACTGCATCACCACTGCCGTTTTCATCTTTGCAGCCAGCACCGTCGGGGCCTACGCTCTGCCAATCAATGCGCGGATGACCGCAAACGAAATTGCCCGCGTGATGACCCATGCAACGCCGCGCGTTACCGTTTTCACGACTGAAGCGTCCAAAGAAGCGGCGGCACATGCGGCGACCGCAAACGCGGACAGGCAGGAAACGCCGTTCGGAAATCTCGCCATCGCCGTCACGGGCGCCAGCGCGCCGGAACCGGTGGAGGACGGCGCGAACGAAACCGCCGTCCTGCTTTATACGACCGGCACCACCGGCGACCCCAAGGGGGTGATGCTGACCCACGCCAACCTGCGCTATGCCGGCAGGACCTCGGCCGAGCTGCGCGGCATGAGACAGGACGACAGGATCTATGGCGTGCTGCCGCTGACCCATGTTTTCGGCCTTGCATCGATGCTGATGGCTGCCAGCGGCATCGGGGCGACCATTCAGCTTGAACCCCGCTTTCGCCCCGATGCGCTGTACGCCGCGCTGATGGACAAAGCCACCGTTTTGCCCGCGGTGCCGCAAATGCACGCGCTGCTGATGCAATACGCCAAGGATCAGGGGCTCACGCGCCTGGAAAGCAGCAAACTGCGCTATGTTTCCTCCGGGGCTGCCCCGCTAGACCCGGCATGGAAGCGCAAGGCCGAGGCCTTTTATGGCCTGCCCCTGCAAAACGGCTATGGGCTGACGGAAAGCACCGCCGGCGTCTGCAGCACCCGAAATCCCATCGGCTCACCCGATATCAGCGCGGGCTTTGCGCTGCCGGAGACCGAGATCCGGCTGGACACCTCGGTCGGCGCGGACGGCGATCCCGATGCCGGTGAAATCCTGACCCGCGGCCCGCAGGTCATGAAGGGATATTTCCGAAACCCGGAGGAAACCGCACGCGCCATCGACGCAGAGGGGTGGCTGCGCACCGGTGATCTTGGAAAAATCGACAAGGCAGGCAACCTGCACGTCGTTGGGCGGTGCAAGGAACTTATCATTCGCGGCGGTTTCAACGTCTACCCTCCCGAGGTCGAAGCCGCGCTGAACGACCACCCTGACGTCATCCAGTCCGCGGTGATCGGCAATTCCGTTAACGGCGACGAGGAAATCCTCGCCTTTGTTCAATGCGCTGATCCGGCGACGCTGGACCGGGAGGCGCTTGTCGCCTTTGCCGCCGAGCGGCTCACCGGCTACAAGCGACCGTCCCGCATCATCCTGACAACCCAGCTTCCGGCCGCGCCGACAGGCAAGATTCTGAAACACAAGCTGCTTTCGGTTTTCGCCGAACAGCTGGCCCAACCCGCAGCAGAGGAATGACTCAGATGGCAAAAAACATGAATGGCTCCGGCCCCGGCCTCGGCCCTTTCGATTGGGCGGACGCGTTCCGCATCGAGGACCAGCTCGACCAGGATGAGCGCATGCTGCGCGATGCGGCCCACGGCTTTGCCCAGGACCGGCTTCAGCCCCGCGTGATGAAAGCCTATAGCGAGGAAAGCGCCGATCCCGGTGTGTTCCGCGAGATGGGCGAGGCCGGCCTGCTCGGCGTTACCATCCCCGAGGAATATGGCGGGTTGGGTGCCTCATACGTCACCTATGGCCTGATCGCACGCGAGATCGAGCGGGTGGACAGCGGCTATCGCTCGATGATGTCGGTGCAATCGTCGCTGGTGATGTATCCGATCTACGCCTACGGGTCGGAAGAACAGCGCAAGAAGTACTTGCCAAAGCTGGTATCGGGCGAATATATTGGCTGTTTCGGCCTGACCGAGCCTGACGCGGGTTCGGACCCGGCGGGGATGAAAACCACCGCCAGAAAGACGGCCGAAGGTTATGTCCTCAACGGCTCCAAAATGTGGATCTCGAACTCGCCCTTCGCGGATGTTTTTGTGGTCTGGGCCAAGTCCGAGGCGCATGGCGGCAAGATCCGCGGGTTCGTACTTGAAAAGGGGATGCCGGGGCTGTCCGCACCGAAAATCAGCGGCAAGCTGTCGCTGCGTGCGTCCACAACGGGCGAGATCGTGATGAAGGACGTGGCCGTCGGCGAAGATGCGCTGCTGCCCGGTGTCGAGGGTCTGAAAGGCCCGTTCGGGTGTCTGAATCGCGCGCGATACGGCATCGCCTGGGGCGTGTTGGGGGCGGCAGAGTTCTGTTTTCACGCCGCACGACAATACGGTCTCGACCGGAAACAGTTCAACAAACCGCTGGCCCAGACGCAGCTTTTCCAGAAGAAGCTCGCCGATATGCAGACGGATATTTCGATTGGATTGCAGGCCGCGTTGCGTGTCGGCCGGTTGTTGGATGAGAGCTGCGCCGCGCCCGAAACGATCTCGCTAATCAAGCGCAACAACTGCGGCAAGGCGCTCGAAATTGCGCGCCACGCCCGCGACATGCATGGCGGCAACGGCATATCCGAGGAATTTCATGTCATCCGGCACATGCTGAACCTTGAAACCGTGAACACCTATGAAGGCACCCACGATGTACACGCGCTGATCCTCGGGCGCGCCATCACCGGGCTTCAGGCGTTTTATTGAACTCAACCAAATACAAGGAGGTCCATGCATGAAGGTACTTGTGCCTGTCAAGCGCGTGATTGACTACAACGTGAAGGTTCGCGTGAAAGCGGACGGGAGCAGTGTCGATCTCGCCAATGTCAAAATGTCGATGAACCCGTTCGACGAGATTGCCGTGGAAGAGGCCATCCGCCTGAAAGAAGCAGGCAAGGCTGACGAAGTTGTTGCCGTTTCGATCGGTGTGAAGCAGGCGCAGGAAACCCTGCGGACTGCACTGGCCATGGGCGCCGACCGCGCCATTCTGGTGATCGCCGCCGACGACGTCCATCAGGACATCGAACCGCTGGCCGTTGCCAAGATCCTGGCCAAAGTGGTCGAGGAGGAGCAGCCCGGCATCGTTCTGGCCGGCAAACAGGCGATCGACAATGACATGAACGCCACCGGTCAGATGCTGTCGGCGCTGCTGGGCTGGTCCCAGGGCACCTTCGCGTCCGAGCTGGACATCGAAGGCGACGCTGCCAAGATCACCCGCGAGGTGGATGGCGGTCTGCAGACCATCTCCGTCAAGATGCCGACCATCGTCACCGTCGATCTGCGCCTGAACGAGCCGCGCTATGCGTCGCTGCCCAACATCATGAAGGCGAAGAAAAAGCCGCTGGATGAGAAGACCGCCGCCGATTACGGCGTCGACGTCACCCCGCGTCTGGAGGTCGTCAAGACCGAAGAGCCTCCGGCGCGTGCCGCCGGTATCATCGTAGGCTCGGTTGACGAGCTGGTCGAGAAACTCAAAGAAGCGGGGGCTGTGTAATGGCTGTACTTCTTCTTGCCGAAGTCAACAACGGCGAACTGAGCGTTGACGCCACCGCCAAGACCGTGGCTGCCGTCAAGTCGCTGGGCGACATCACCGTTCTGGCCGCAGGCGGTTCCGCCGTTGCCGCTGGTGAGGCCGCTGCCAGGATCGACGGCGTGTCCAAAGTGCTGGTGGCCGAAGACGCTTCGCTGGGTCACCGTCTGGCGGAATCGACCGCGGCGCTGATCGTGGGTCTGGCCGATGGCTATGAGCATATCGTGGCCCCCGCCACCACCGACGCCAAGAACGTGATGCCGCGCGTGGCAGCGCTGCTGGACGTGATGGTGATCTCGGATGCGTCGGGCGTTGTGGACGGTTCGACCTTCGAGCGCCCGATCTATGCGGGCAACGCGGTTCAGACCGTGAAATCGAGCGACGCCAAGAAAGTCGTCACCATCCGCACGTCGACCTTCGACGCCGCTGGTGAAGGCGGGTCTGCACCGGTCGAGGCCATCTCGGTCGGCGACAACCCGGGTCTTTCCGAATGGGTCGAGGACAAGGTTGCCGAAAGCGACCGTCCTGAGTTGACCTCGGCTGGCGTGGTCGTCTCGGGCGGCCGTGGCGTTGGCTCGGAAGAGGACTTCAAACTGATCGAGGGCCTGGCGGACAAGCTGGGCGCCGCCGTCGGTGCCTCGCGCGCCGCGGTGGATTCGGGCTATGCGCCGAACGACTGGCAGGTGGGACAGACCGGTAAGGTCGTTGCCCCGGACCTCTATGTCGCCATCGGCATCTCGGGCGCGATCCAGCACCTGGCGGGGATGAAGGACAGCAAGGTCATCGTCGCCATCAACAAGGACGAAGAGGCACCCATCTTCCAGGTCGCCGATTTCGGTCTGGTCGCAGACTTGTTCCAGGCGGTGCCGGAACTGACCAAGAAACTGTGACAATCGCGTGGCGGTGACGGAAATCCCCGTTCTCTCTGGTTGGGAACCCGGGAGTCTTTCAACTCCGGCCACGCGGTTAGGCATTGCTAATGGGAGAGACAGGCGGGCCAAGCGGCCCGCTGGCCCGATCCGGTGCATGTCGCTGCCGGCACGGGAGGCATCGCAGAACTGGAGACCACATGAACAGATCCTCCGCATTCGCATCGGTGCCGCTAATGACCGCGCAGCGGGTTAGCTTGATCGGCGGGTTGATGGTCGCGATAGGTCCGATTGCCATGGCGCTCTATACGCCGGCGATGCCCGGTGTAGTTGCAGCGTACGAGTCTACCAAGGGCGTCGTGAAACTGACCCTGACGCTCTATTTCGCAGGTTTCGCCATTTCCCAGTTGGTCGCAGGGCCGTTATCGGATGCGATCGGGCGCCGTCCGGTTACGGTGATCTTCGCGGCGATTTTCTGTGTTGCGTCGCTAGGTGCGCTGATGGCGCCGACAATCGAGATGCTGACCATTGCCCGCTTCGCTCAAGGGATTGGCGCGTCTGCCGGAGTGGCGATCTCGCGCGCTATCGTACGCGATTGTTTCCAGGGCGACGAGTCGTCCCGCATCATGAACATGATCGGAATCATTCTTGCGATCGGCCCGGCGGTTTCACCGACGATAGGCGGATTGCTTGTGCTGCATGTAGGGTGGAAATCGGTGTTCGCGGTGATGATCCTCTTCGGCCTTGCTGTTGCGCTGGTCGCGCTGGTCGCGATGCGCGAAACCCTGCCTGCACCACAACCGCTGCGGCTCGCGGCCCTGGGCGGGTCTTACCTTCGGTTGCTCGGCAACCGGCATTTCATGACGGCGAGCCTGACGGTTGCGGGCTCGGTCGGGGCAATCTATGCGCAGGCGACACTGCTGCCCTTCATCTTGATGGGGCAGATCGGCCTGAGCCCCAGCAGCTTCGGCCTGGCGATGCTGTTGCAATCAGGACTGTTCTTCTCAGGCGCACTGGTGGCACGATCTGTCATGAAACGAACCAGCGCATACCGGCTGGTCTGGCCCGGACTGGGTGCCATCGCCCTGGGGGCGTTGTTCATCTTCTTGCTTCTCTGGGCGGATGACCCGAAAACCTTCCGGGTGATGATCCCGGTGGGCATCTACGCCTTCGGTATCGCCTTCGTGATGCCTGCAATGTCCACCGCCGCACTGGCGCCCTTCCCCCGGATCGCCGGGGCGGCAGCAGCGCTGATGGGATTCCTGCAAATGGGTGCAGGGTTGTTGATTGGCACAATCGGCGCATTTTTTGTGGATACGCTGGTCGCGTTCGCGGTGCTGATCCCCTCCATGGCTGTGGTGGCCTGCGTAAGCTACGCGATCTACCGTCTGAACCCGCATCTGGCTGAACCGGAACCACGCGAAAACGTGATTGGCGCTGCTCCACCAGGGCGAACATTCCTGCGAGAGGAGTGAGGAAACAAGACACGGTACACCTTCCTACAGTCTCTTGGCCCCAAGACAAACTGGAGGCTTTAGGATTTTGTAGTATACTCGATCCAAAATTGACGCATGACGCTGCTCCTCCTTCAGTTAAGTGGTCCTCAGCTATGTTAAGGATAACAGAGGATAGACATGCCGGTTGCCTCGACAATTTCGTGATTGGGGCGCGGGCAGCGATCAAGGGTGTCGCCGATCGCATAGAACTGATCGCCCGAGATGGTGCAGCCGTTGGTAAGTTTGATCGTGTCCTTGTCCCGTAGTTTCAGCAGCCCGTGACCTACAGCGAGCAAGCTTGCGCGCGTTGCAGCCCTTGGCGCGAAACTGTCGTTGTTCACTCGCATTTGGTCCGACAAATTGATACGCGAGTTACGAAATAATAGGGACTAAGTTTCCGAATTTATTCGCGTTCGCCTTTGGTTTTTGGACCGGCTATCAAATGATGGAGGTCGCCATTTTCCCGCAACCCGGTTAATGCCTATCAATACTTCGCTACACTTGGC
The DNA here is from genome assembly GCA_050633545.1 of Paracoccaceae bacterium. GTDB lineage: Bacteria > Pseudomonadota > Alphaproteobacteria > Rhodobacterales > Rhodobacteraceae > Litorivita. Next base: position 5,636 of record JBOEGS010000015.1, on the reverse strand, counting down.
ATGAATGGCTGCACTACACGATGCGCAGCGGCGTTGAGAACGAAGCGCTCGCGACGATATTTGTGCTGCGAGCGCGTTCAGCGAGAAAATCGAATTTACAGGATGGGCTCTTCGGTTGCATTAGCTGCGGGCGATACGAACGTCTGCAATGAAGGCAGGGTTCATTCAACCACACCAGCACAGCAAAAGGGGAACCGTGGTCCCACGGCTCCCCTTTCGGTTCAGTTCGTCTCACCCTCGCGCGCCGATTAGGCGACCAAGGAGAGCCCCGCGCCTCCATCCTGCGGCTGCTCACCACCGTCGATGAACGGGATGATCGAGAAGGTCTTGCCGCCGCGCTGTTCTTCGTTCTGCACGGCGTTGACGCGTAGGTCGCCATCGGGCGTGTTGATCAGCAGCGACAGGTAGTCATTGCCCGTGCGGCTGCTCTTGGCCATCCAGGCAGACCCGACGCGGATCGGCTTACCGCGGGGCGAGCTGACCTCGACCCGGTAATCGGGATGGGTGTCCTCGGATTTGTAGTCGTTTTCGATCAGCATGAAGTCGAGGTCGAACATCATGTTGGCGATGTAGCCGGCAAAGGCGTTGTCGGCGTCCATGGCGGAGAGCTCGCCCGAGATCGAGCCGGATTTCATGAGGCCGTTCGAGACAAGCGGGATGATCTCGAATTCGCCGCTCTGCGCCGCACGCCCCTTCAGGGTCTGCACCGCATTGACACGGAATGGGCCGAGGCCGACATCGATCTGCATCGAGATGTAGGGGTTGCCACTGGTATTGCCGGTCTCGTTCCAGGCCGTACCGATGCGCACCTTGCGGCCCGACTTGTTGACCGCGGTCACGTCGTAATCCGGGCTGCGCGCGGACATCTTCGGGCGTTTTTCAAGCTGGATGGCGATATCGAAACGCGTCGAATGGATCACGCCAGAGTATTGAGCGGCTGCGGTCTCGACATTGCGGGTGAGGGTTCCTGCGAACATGGGATGGTTCCTTTTGGATTGGCCGGTGCCTGACGTCCTTGCCAGCGCATCCGGGATTGCTTTTTCGACCCCTCCTGGGATCACAAACCAGAAAGCTCGCTTTCCTTTCTTCCCAACCTTCAGTTCAGCGCTGGTGCCTGAGAGATTGTGCCACCTCCCCGCCGTGTACGACGCCCCTCCCCTGCCCGTCTGGTCTCAAATGGCTGTCCTGGGTATTCTCGTCGCCCTCCTCCGGTCCCGCGATGAAGAACTCTGCCTCATCCCCGTTCAACCGCTGCCCGCTGCGGTCGGTCAGCCCGATGGTGCTGCCGTTCGGCTCAAACGTGATCAGGTACTGGCCGAATCTGTCCTTGTGCACGCGGTAGCCGGTGTTGGCCCAATGTACGGTCTGACCTGCATCGATGGCGGCTTTAATCTCTTCGAGTGTCATGATCGTCCCCTCGCCTATTCTGCTGCCACTGAAGTTACGTCCCGCGTGGCGTCTGGTCCGGTTCCAACAATCCGGGAGAGGATGCCCAATATGTCGACACCGTCCCCATGCGGCAGGAACACACGAAGCTGGAAGGCGATGATCTCCGTGAAACACCCCATGGCCTTGAGACCCTCGATCATGCCCTTGTCGGCGCCGCACAGCTCGAGGCGCACCTCGCCTGCCACCCGACGGCGGGTCAGGGTCAGGCCGTGGCCCAAATCGACCTGGGCAGTGGTGCCCAGGGCGGCGGTCAGCATTTCTTCTGGGGTTTGTGGGTTGGAGACGAGGAAGCGTGCGCGCAGCGCTGCCGCCCCTTCCTCGCTCAGCGTGCGGCCGATCATGCTGGTTCCGCCGTCGGGCGTGACCCGGTAGATGCGCTCATTGGTGGTCGGGATGTCCTTCCAGATCGGCAAGAGCAGCCCGGTCAGCAGGTAGAGCTTGGTCGTGGTGGTTTTTGGCAGAGCAGCTGCTTCATCATCCCAGAGCCGGATGAATTCGGACTTCCCGATCTTTTCCCAGGCGGAGGCTTCAAACCGGGTCTCCTCGAGATAACTGGACCCGTTGGGCCGCACCGCCTTGCGCATCAGTGTGACGATATCCTCGTCATACATCTGCATGGGCCGCGCCGAGACGAGCGCCGCGCGGCCAGACGCGCGGTTGACCATCGGCTGTTTGTCCGGATCGCGCGAGAGCGCTTCATCCGCGGACAGCACATGCACCGGGTCCGTCACCTCGAGCCCGATGATCCGCGTCACCGCGCCGGATTTCGGGCAGGTCCAGAGGTCCTCCGCCCCGACCTGTTCGATCTTTTCGCCGCGCAGGGTTTCGACGCCGAGATCGAGCGTACCCGCCGCCCGCGCCCGTTCGGTCTGATCGGCGATCCGCCTCATGAACTCTGTAAAGAGCGCGTTCTGCATGTGGATCGGCAGCGCCAGCACCCGGTTGAGGAACCGTTGGATCGGGGGAAGCTCTTCGAGCAGCACCCCGTCCTTGTCGATCAGCCGCAGGGCTGTCCAGTCGGTGAAGCTCTCGTAGCTCATCGCGGCGGCGCGTCCGGCGGCAAGATCGGCGTAGTAGCCGCGCAGCGCCGCCCGCGCGATCGGGCTTTCGAGATTGTCCTCCTCGCGGAACATGCCTTGCGAGCCGGTTTCTCGCTGGCCCTTGGTGAGCGCCCCCAGCTGGTCGAGCCGTTTGCTGATCGTCGAAGTAAAACGCTTCTCGCCATGCACATCCGAGGTGCAGACCCGGAAGAAGGGCGCGCTGACCTGGGCCGAGCGATGCGTGCGGCCCAGCCCCTGGATGGCGGCATCCGCGCGCCAGCCGGGCTCAAGCAGGTAGTGCCGTCGCCGCTTCTGGTTCTTCGCGGTCTGAGCTGCATGATAGGACCGGCCCGTGCCGCCCGCATCGGAGAAGATCAGGACATCCTTCTCGCCGTCCATGAAGGCTTGGGTCTCGGAGGAATTGCTGCTGGCGGCGCGCTTCTCGATGAAGAGATGACCGTCCTCGGCCTTCAGTGGCCGGATCGATCGGCCCGTGACTTCCGCCACGGCCTCGTCGCCGAAGGCCCAGAGGATCTGATCGAGCGCCGAGGGGATCGGCGCCAGCGTCATCAGTTCCATCATTGCCGCATCGCGCAGGGCGAGCGCCTCGCGCGAGACGACGAGCGCGCCGGTCTCATCCCGCAAAGGTTCTGCCACCATATTGCCGTCGATCTCGACCAGCTTTTGCGCATGGATCGGGAAAGCCTGTTCGAGGTAGCCGAGAACATAGTCGCGCGGCGTCAAGGCCCCCTCAACGAGTTCATCCTCCGGATCCATGGTCTCAAGTCGCCGCTTCAACAGGCTCTCGCCCGTCGAGACCACCTGGATGACGCAAGCCTTGCCCGCCGCCAGGTCGTCCTTGATCGCGCGGATAATGCTTGGAACCTTCATGCCGATCAAGAGATGGTTGAAGAAGCGCTGCTTCGTGCTCTCAAAGCGGGACTTGGCCGAGGCGCGTGCGGCGGAGGCATTGGTCTCGCCCGAGGCGTCATCGACGCCGGTGGCGGTCAGGGCTGCCTCGAGATTGTGGTGGATCGTGCGAAACGCACCCGCATAGGCGTCGTAGATCTCGGTTTGGGCCGGGGTCAGTGCATGTTCCAGCACATCATATTCCACCCCATCAAAGCTGAGCGCGCGGGCCGTGTAGAGCCCGAGTGTCTTGAGGTCGCGCGCGACCACCTCCATGGCAGCGACGCCGCCGGCTTCCATCGCCGAGACGAAACTCTCGCGGCTCGGGAAGGGGTATTCGGGACCCTGACCCCAGAGCCCCAGCCGCGCGGCATAGGCGAGGTTGTGCACGCTCGTCGCCCCCGTGGCCGATATGTAGAAGACGCGGACGCGGGGCGCGGCAAGTTGCAACCGCAGCCCGGCGAGGCCCTGCTGGGAGGGTTTGACCCCCCTGCCTTGCTCGGACCCGGCCGCGTTCTGCATGGCATGCGCCTCATCAAAAGCCAGCACGCCCTCGAACCCGTCACCCATCCAGTCGAGGATCTGGCTGAGCCGTGTGGTACCGCATTTGCCCGCCGAACGCAGCGTGGCGTAGGTCACGAAAAGGATGCCGTCACCCATCGGGATGGGCTGATCCGGTTTCCATTTCGACAGCGGCTGAATGTCGGCGGGCGAGCCGCCGAGATCAGTCCAGTCGCGGATGGCGTCCTCGATGAGCGTGGCGGACTTCGAGACCCAGACGGCCTTACGGCGTCCGGCGAGCCATCCCGCGAGGATCAGCCCCGCACATTCCCGACCCTTGCCGCAGCCGGTGCCGTCGCCAAGAAAGTAGCCGAGGCGATAGGCGCGCGCATCCGGGTCATGATCGGCACGCGTCATCTTGGTCTGGTCGTCATCGATGGTAAAACGCCCTGGCAGATCGCACCCATGGGCATAATGGGCCATGATGATGGTCTCAAGCTGCGCCTCGGAGAGGTGGCCCTCTTCGATCAGTCGGGCGGGCAGACGCATTGACTCGCTCGCCTCATCCGATGGCGATGGCGGCGCGACGGAGGCCATTGCGATACTTTCGACCAACGGCGTGGGATGTTCCTGCGCACCCGCGATCTCGATCCGCTGCGGACGGTAGCGCGCATAGATGTCCGAGATCGGCATGTTGTTGCGCGGGGTCTGAAGGCTCGTGAAGCTGAGCGGACGGACGGCATTGGCCCTGGCTGTGGGGGCGGTGATAACACCGGCAGCGGTCTTGCGCGGGACAGATGATCGAACGGTCGGTCGAGCATGAGGGATCGCTTCAACCCGTTGGGCCGGGCTCATCTCGGTCCGTGTTGCGGCCACGGCATCGACAAATGGAAGGGCTTCATCCAGATCGCACAAAGTGGCGCGGATCATCTCGCCGCCCTCCTGCACCTTGTCGAAGACCATGAGCTGGGTTTCGACAGAGGTGCCGAGTTTGCGGTAGACCTGCCCCGGCATCGTCAACGCCAAGCGCGGCGTCAGGAGACCGCAGGCGCGTGACCAATGCGCGGCATCGCGTTCGGGCGTGAATCCCGGCAGCATGATCGCCACCAGCCGCCCGCCGGGTGCCAGACGCTTTGCAGCCGCGATGAGATGTTTGGCGGCGATGTGTTTGTCCCGGGACCGATCGACCGAGGAGGCGAAGGGCGGATTCATCACCACGACGTCGGGTAGAACCGGCGACTGCAGCAGATCGTCGATATGCTCGCCGTCATGGCCCGTCACCTCGCCGCCGAAAACCGCGCGCAGGAGGCGCTGGCGAAAGGGGTCGATTTCGTTGAGCAAAAGCGTGGCACCGGCCCGGACGGCGAAAGCAGCCAGAGCACCAGTGCCAGCCGAGGGCTCCAGCACGGTCTCGCCCTTGCGGATCGCCGCGGCCCGCAAGACCAGCGCCGCAAATGGCAGCGGCGTGGAAAACTGCTGCAGCCGGATCTGCTGCTCTGACCGGCGGGTTTCCGTCAGGAGCCGTGAGGCAAGCAGCTTTGCAGCGGCGATGTCACCTGCTGCACCGTCCCCACGCAGCACAAGCTGGATGGCCGCGGCCTGCATCAGGTCATATGCCATGCGCCAGTCCCAGGCGCCCCCGGCATCACTGCCATGAAACGTCGCGGGCGTGGTGCGCGCCGGCGCTGTGCTGCGCAGGGGTTGGTGGGCGATCTCCGCACCGATTTGCGCGATGGC
>JBOEGS010000014.1:0-2250 GCA_050633545.1 Paracoccaceae bacterium | reverse complement strand
ACCACCCGCATCGTCACGACCGAGCAGGCCGATCCCTCCTTCGCCTTCGCCGATGGCATGAACCCGTTTCGGGATACCGACTGGATGGCGCAGCGCCGCATGGCGTTTCGCGATCTGACCGGTCAGTTCTACACCGACATCCTGGATGACGTGCAGGTGCTCATCGACCGAGGGCGGGGTGCGATCCGGCTCGCCACCGATGGCCACAGCATCCGCGTCTTCGTACGCCGGGCCTCGGACTATCTCATCGGCGGGACCTACGAAGTGCCCTCGGGCCTCGGCGGCACCTTCCGGGTCATCCTCAAGGATGCCTGCGACACCTTCGCGATCGTGCAGAACTGCGGCAATTGCGAGGATTTCGACGCCATGCAGCCCTACCGCGTGCCGCTCGATGCCCTGATGGAAATCGATGACCGGAGGGTGGCGTGATGGGTTGGCTCTTCTACACCGATCGCCGCGTCCAGACCTACACGGACGAGAAAGCGGAGATTGCCCGGCTCTGTACCTTTGAGGGCGACACGCGCAAAACCGAACTGGTCAAGGCCTGCAAGGTCGGCTCCACCTGGTATGCGGCGGCAAGGGTCACCAATCTCGACGGCACCCCTGTCGAAGACTCGACCTATATGACCGATGCGGATGGCTCTGTCACTTTCGGGGCTGTCTTCCTCACCCGATACGATGACGGCTGCTGGGGCTACAAGGACATGGAGGAAAGCGCTGGCCCGAACGCGTCGCGCGCGCCCCTTGCGCTGATCGAGCTTCTCTCCGACCTGAAAGACCCGGACAGCTACGCCCAGGACTGGCGCCAGCGCTGCCGGGACTGGGCGTCGATCCCGGACTACGAGGAAGGCGACAAGATCAAGCTCGCAGCGCCTGTGACGCTCACCGATGGTAGCACCTGCCAGATTGTCACCGCGACCCACTACAGGCGCGGGCGTCAAAAGCGCCGCTGCTACCGCATCGAGGAAACCGGCGGCCTCGTGCGCCTGTCGAAAGCCTCGCTTGCCGGCTCGGAGCTGCTCAGCTCTGCAAAGGGCGAGGCCAGTCCTGTGCTGGCGGAGTATCTCGCGGGGCGGGACGCTTAGGGGCGCACTGCGAGGAGTGCGCGTACAGTCTCGATTTCTAGCACCCAGTTGCTGGTCGTTTCGTTGCGCCATCTTATGCAGCGGATGATCCGATCAAAATCATCCTGAAGGGCGCGCGGAAAAACAGGCTCATGGTGTGCGATTCTGTTGCGGAGCCTCCTCACGGCTTCAATGTCAGACCTTAATTCAGATCGGCGCTGGTTGGCAGCGACACCACGAGGCGCGTCCGGAAACACTGCGTAGAAATGATCGTCCCACAGTCTGCCTTGGTGCCTGTTTGTCAGCATCTTCTCCCAAAACACGAACTTCAGTTCGGCGACTACCTTTCCGGCAGTGGGTTGCTGTGCTGCGCAGCCTTCGAGGTCTCGTTTGGGGCTGTATGCCGGACCGCGCGGGTTCGGCAACGAACGGATGAAGCCTTGTGTCCAAGGCCATGTTCCTCCGTGGACAGCTTCGATTGCTTCCACGATCGCGTTTCGCAGCGCAACTTCCAAAACATGGAGTGGAACCATGAACGCGGCTGATACTTGAAGATTCCAGTGGTATAGGTGGAGAGCCCGCGTCCTATCATTGCCGGTTTCGCGCAGATAGGTCGCAAACCTAGGTGCGGATAAGACGTTCGGAAGGTGGTGTTCTTCATCAGCCGTGAACGGTGGATACATTGACAGTAAAGACTTTCGGTGCCATATAGAGCATGAGCTTTGAGACTGCGGGCACTATGCCTCCCCTCATTGCACAAAGAAAGCAAAAGCCCGTCGCATTGCGGCGGGTTTTTCAGTTTTCTAAACCAACTCCGACAAACCGTTTGATTGGCCGGGTCGGCGATTGGATGCCTCTTGGTCTGACCTCATCACCCCGAAAAGCGAAAGTGGGCTTTTTGTCCTTTGGAACTCAGACCCTGATCCAAAGGAAAACCCCCATGACCAAGCCCAATCCGGCAAACCCGCCTTTCCCAATCTCCGACGCTGATCTCGCCTCTGCGCTAGCGCAAATCGGCGCGGAGATCGACTACCAACCCCTGCGCAGTTCAGCGCTCGCGCGCATCATGCGCGAGACGTTTCATGGCAGCGCTGCCGGTGGCGCCTGGGACGGGCGCATAGCCTAGGACCTCATGCAGGCAGCGGCTGTCCAGGTGCTGCTGCGTGGGAACGGCGCGGCAGGTGAC
>JBOEGS010000013.1:9790-10909 GCA_050633545.1 Paracoccaceae bacterium | reverse complement strand
CCAATGCGGGCAGCGCAAAGACGTGGGATTCTCGGGACATTTTAATTGATGTTGGGCTCGGTAATGCCTGCAAGACCTGACTGTGACATAAGTGCTGCCTATCCAGGTCAATCATTTGAACTCCCCTCCGGAACGGTGGGGAAGCCCCGTTCTGCGATCAACCGCCATCTCCAAATGCGGCACAATCCATGAATGGCCGGTTCGGTGACGCTACTCCGCAGCGGCGGCATTCCAGATCGATGGCAGCAAAGGGCCGTTGAAGATGACGGACGTCTCGCTGCATACGCGAAACCGATCGGGAGCGCCCTGGTCACCTTGGGCACTTCGGTTGCATTAGCTGCGGGCGACACGAACGTCTGCAATTTACGCTGGGTACATTCAACCACACCAGCACTGAAAAAGGGGAACCTTGATCCCACGGCTCCCCTTTGGGTTCAGATCGTCTCGCCCTCGCGTACCAATTAGGCGACCAACGACAGCCCCGTGCCTGCGTCCTGCGGCTGCTCACCGCTGTCGATGAACGGGATGATGGAGAAGGCCTGCCCGCCGCGCTGCTCTTCGTTCTGCACGGCGTTCACGCGCAGGTCGCCATCGGGCGTGTTGATCAGCAGCGACAGGTAGTCATTGCCCGTGCGGCTGCTTTTCGCCATCCAGGCCGAGCCGACGCGGATCGGTGTGCCCCGGGGCGAGCTGACCTCGATACGGTAATCGGGGTGGGTTTCCTCGGATTTGTAGCTGTTCTCGATCAGCATGAACTCCAGATCGAACATCATGTTGGCGATGTAGCCGGTGAAGGCGTTGTCGGCGTCCATGGCGGTGAGCTCGCCCGAGATCGAGCCGGATTTCATCAGGCCGTTCGAGACCAGTGGGATGATCTCGAACGCGCCGCTTTGGGCCGCACGCGCCTCTTTCGTCTGCACCGCGTTGACCCGGAACGGGCCGAGGCCGACATCGATCTGCATCGAGATGTAGGGGTTGCCGCTGGTATTGCCGGTCTCGTTCCAGGCCGTGCCGATGCGCACCTTGCGGCCTGATTTGTTGACTGCCGTCACGTCAAAATCCGGGCTGCGTTCGGACATCTTGGCCCGCGCCTCCAACTGGATGGCGATGTCAAAGCGC
>JBOEGS010000013.1:0-9705 GCA_050633545.1 Paracoccaceae bacterium | reverse complement strand
TGCTTTCTCGACCCCTTGAGGGGTCACAAATCAAAAAGCTTGCTTTCCTTTCAGCCCCACCCACGGGTCAGAGCTGCCGTCCGAGTGGGAATGCCCCCGCGCCTCCGGGTGCTACGCCCCTCCCCTGCCCGTCTGGTCTTGTTTGGCTGCCCGGATTTTCTGCGGCGTCCTTCGATTGCGCGACGAAGAACTCCGCCTCTTTTCCGTTCAACCGCTGTCCGCTCCGGTCGGTCAGGCCGATGCAGTTGCCGTTCGGCTGATAGGTGATGAGGTACTGACCGAGCCTGTCCTTGTGGACAATGTAGCCGGTATTGGCCCAATGCACGGTCTGGCCGGCATCGACGGCGGCCTTGATGTCTTCGAGTGTCATGCGATCCTCCTCAAGAAGAATGGTGGGGAAACGACGCAAGAAGCCCGGTCGTCCAACCGGGCTTCCATGCAGCATTTGTTTGGCCAACGGCCGAGAGCTGTCAGGCACCTTGCGTGGCTTGCGTCGCGCGCGCCGCCATCCAATCCGTCAGGCCAAGAACCGTTCTTCCGGCGGCGACCTCGGAGGCCCAGGCGACCCTTGGGTCGCCGCAGGGCTCGGAGCCGACATGCCGGTCGATGTGGCCATTGGCCATCCATGGCTCAGGCTGTATCCGTCGCAGCCAGTCCGCCATGCTCGGAATGCGGCCCTGGCAGTCTTCACGGATATGCTGCTCGCCGATCCAGCGCACGGGAATGTCCCGACCTGCGCTATTGGTCAGGGTCAGGCCGAAGACACGTTCGGCTTCAAACAGGCCTTGGGCATGATGGCGCATGGCTCGGTGCGTAAAGAACGCGAGGTGCTCTTTCGAGGCATCGAACCAGTCATGTATGGACTGATAGTCAGACGGCACCCCGCCGAATTTCCGGGCAGAGCTTTCAGCATGATGAAGCGGATGAGCCATCTCAAAGACCCTCGACATAGCTGTGCGAGCATTCGACATAGCGGTCCGCGTGATCGAGGATGATGCTGTCTAGTGCTATGTCCCAGATCAGCGTGCCGTAGCCGCCCTCGTTGTTTTCGAACCCCGGGTGATGGTGATAGGCGAGCGACCAGGCGAAATCGCCCACCTCAGTGGCAAGCGGCTCCGGCAGTTGGACCTCTGCAGGCTGCACGATCACATCCTCGACATTGCCGGAGTCGCCATAGCCTTCGTATTCGGCAGTGACCTCGCTGATGCCAAGCGCACGTAGTTGCGCGAGCAGCTCCGCTCGGGATGCCTTCAAGGTGATTTCGCGCTCTGCGCGCCACTGAGCCGCCATTGCGGCATAGTCGATCTGGGGATTGGTCATGGGTCTGTCCTCTTGTAAGAAGTTGGGGGGCCAGGCGTCGCATTGGTCAGCGCGCGCCCGGAAAGCGCAGACTGGTGAAATCCAGATCCGCGACGCCCGGCACAAAGCCCGCTTTAACTTTTCAGGCGGCTTGTTCTGCCACCTTGGCGACTCGCTGCCCCACGATCCGTGCCAGAGTGCTTCCCGTGTCGATCCCGTCCCCATGCGGCAGGAACACCCGCAACTGGAAGGCGATGATCTCCGTGAAACACCCCATGGCCTTGAGGCCATCAATCATGCCCCGATCCGCACCGCCAAGCTCGAGACGCATCTCGCCTGCGACCCGGCGACGGGTCAGGGTCAGACCCCGGCCCAGATCGACAGGTGCGGTGGTGCCGAGGGCGGCGGTCAACATCTCCTGCGGCGTTTGCGGATTGGAGACGAGGAAGCGGGCGCGCAGCGCGGCCGCCCCTTCCTCGCTCAGCGTGCGCCCGATCATGGCGGTCGCCCCATCGGGCGTGACCCGGTAGATCCGCTCATTGGTGGTCGGAATGTCCTTCCAGATCGGCAACAAGAGCCCGGTCAGCAGGTAGAGCTTGGTCGTGGTGGTTTTTGGCAGGGACGCAGCCTCGGCATCCCAAAGCCTTGCAAACTCGGCCCTTCCGATGTCTTCCCAGGCAGAGGACTCGAACCGTGCCTCTTCGAGATAGCTCGACCCGTTTGGCCGCACCGCCTTGCGCATGAGCGTGACGATATCCTCGTCATACATCTGCATGGGCCGCGCCGAGATGAGCGCCGCGCGGCCGGAGGCGCGATTGACCATGGGCAGCTTGTCAGGGTTGCGCGATATGGCCTCTTCGGCCCCAAGAACGTGGACCGGGTCGGTGACCTCCAGCCCGATGATCCGCGTCACGGCGCCGGATTTCGGGCAGGTCCAGAGATCCTCTGTGGAGACCTGTTCGATCTTTTCGCCGCGCAGGGTTTCGACGCCGAGATCGAGCGTGCCCGCCGCGCGCGCCCGTTCGGTCTGATCAGCAATCCGGCGCATGAACTCGGCAAAGAGCGCGTTCTGCATGTGGATGGGCAGGGCAAGCACCCGGTTTAGAAACCGCTGGATCGGGGGAAGCTCCTCAAGCAGCACCCTGTCCTTGTCGATCAGCCGCAGGGCTGTCCAGTCGGTGAAGCTCTCGTAGCTCATCGCCTCTGCCCGCCCGGCGGCAAGATCGGCGAAATACCCACGCAGCGCCGCCCGCGCGATCGGGCTTTCCAGATTGTCCTCCTCGCGGAACATGCCCTGCGAGCCGGTCTCGCGCTGACCCTTGGTCAAGGCCCCCAGCTGGTCGAGGCGCTTGGCTATAGTCGAGGTGAAACGCTTTTCGCCATGCACATCCGAGGTGCAGACCCGGAAGAAAGGCGCGCTGACCTGGGCAGAGCGATGCGTGCGGCCGAGCCCCTGGATCGCGGCATCGGCCCGCCAACCGGGCTCCAGCAGGTAATGACGCCGCCGCTTTTGGTTCTTCGCGGTCTGTGCCGCATGATAGGATCGGCCCGTCCCGCCCGCATCGGAAAAGATCAGGATATCCTTTTCGCCGTCCATGAAGGCCTGGGTCTCGGACGAATTGCTACTGGGGCTGCGCTTTTCGATGAAGAGATGGCCATCCTCGGCCTTGAGGGGCCGGATGGACCGCCCCGTGACTTCTGCCACGGCCTCCTCGCCAAAGGCCCAGAGGATCTGGTCGAGCGCCGAGGGGATCGGGGCCAGCGTCATCAACTCCATCATGGCCGCATCGCGCAGGGCGAGCGCCTCGCGCGAGACAACGAGCGCGCCGGTCTCATCCCGCAAAGGTTCCGCCACCATGTTGCCGTCGATCTCGACCAGCTTTTGCGCATGAATCGGGAAGGCCTGTTCGAGGTATCCCAGGACGTAGTCGCGCGGCGTTAGCGCGCCCTCGACCAGCTCGTCCTCCTGGTCCATCGTCTCAAGCCGGCGCTTCAGCAGGCTCTCACCCGTCGAGACCACCTGCATGACGCAAGCCTTGCCCGCCGCCAGATCGTCCTTGATTGCGCGGATGATGGTCGGCGCTTTCATGCCCATCAGGAGATGGTTGAAGAAGCGCTGTTTCGTGCTCTCGAAGCGGGACTTGGCCGAGGCGCGAGCGGCCGAGGCATTGGTCTCGCCAGAGGCGTCGTTGACGCCGGTCGCCGTCAGCGCGGCTTCGAGATTGTGGTGGATCGTCCGAAACGCTCCAGCGTAGGCGTCGTAGATCTCGATCTGGGCCGGGGTGAGCGCGTGTTCGAGCACGTCATACTCCACGCCGTCGAAGCTGAGGGCGCGGGCCGTGTAGAGCCCGAGCGTCTTAAGATCACGCGCGACCACCTCCATGGCAGCCACGCCGCCGGCTTCCATCGCTGAAACGAAACCCTCGCGGCTCGGGAAGGGGTATTCGGGGCCCTGCCCCCAGAGCCCCAGCCGCGCGGCATAGGCGAGGTTGTGCACGCTCGTGGCACCCGTGGCCGAAATGTAGAAGACGCGGGCGCGGGGTGCTGCCAGTTGCAGCCGTAGGCCAGCAAGGCCCTGCTGAGAGGGTTTGACCCCCCTGCCCTGCTCAGACCCTGCCGCGTTCTGCATGGCATGGGCCTCATCGAAGGCCAGCACGCCTTCAAAGTCTTCGCCCATCCAGTCGAAGATCTGGCTCAGTCGTGTGGTGCCGCATTTGCCCGCGGACCGCAGCGTGGCGTAGGTGACGAAGAGGATTCCATCGCCCATCGGGACGGGCTGATCCGGTTTCCATTTGGAGAGCGGCTGGATGTCGGCTGGCGAGCCGCCGAGATCGGTCCAGTCGCGGATGGCGTCCTCGATGAGCGTGGCGGATTTGGAGACCCAGATCGCCTTCCTGCGCCCGGAAAGCCAGTTCACGAGAATGAGCCCCGCGCATTCGCGACCCTTGCCGCAACCGGTGCCGTCGCCGAGGAAGTAACCGAGGCGATAGGCCCGGGCACTAGGGTCATCATCGGCGCGCGTCAACTTGGTCTGGTCGTCATCGATCATAAACCGACCGGGCAAGTCGCGCCCATGGGCGTCATGCGCCATGATGATGGTTTCCAGCTGCGCCTCGGAGAGATGTCCCTCCTCGATCAACCGGGCGGGCAGGCGCAAGTCATCACTGCCCGTGTTTGAGGGCATGGGCGGGGCAACCGAGGCCATGGCGATGCTCTCGACGAGCGGCGTGGGATGTTCTTGCGCACCCGCGATCTCGATCCGCTGCGGACGGTAGCGCGCATAAATGTCCGAGATGGGCGTGTTGTCGCGAGGGGTCTCAAAGCTTGTAAAGCTGAGCGGACGGACGGCATTGGCCCGGGGTTTGGAGGCGGCAACAGGCGAAGCAGCGGTCTTGCGCGGGGCAGATGCTGGAACGGTCGGCCGAGCATGAGGGGTCGCTTCAGCCCGTTGGGCGGGGCGCATCTCGGGCCGGGTTGCGGCCACGGCATCGACATATGCCAAGGCTTCATCCAGATCCCGCACAGGGACGCGGATCATTTCGCCGTCCTCCTGCACCTTGTCGAAGACCATCAGCTGGGTTTCGACAGATGTGCCGAGCTTGCGGTAGACCTGCCCCGGCATCGTCAGCGCCAATCGTGGCGTCAGGAGACCGCAGGCGCGGGACCAATGCGCGGCATCGCGTTCGGGCGTGAACCCCGGCGGCATGATCGCCACCAGGCGCCCACCTGGTGCCAGGCGCTTTGCAGCCGCAATGAGATGTTTGGCGGCGATGTGCTTGTCGCGGGATCGGTCGACCGAGGAGGCAAAGGGCGGGTTCATCACCACGACGTCGGGTAGAACCGGCGTCTGCAGCAGATCATCGATATGCTCGCCGTCATGGCCTGTGACCTCTCCGCCGAAAACCGCGCGCAGGAGGCGCTGGCGAGAGGGGTCGATTTCATTGATTACAAGCATGGCACCGGCCCGGGCGGCGAAAGCAGCCAGGGCACCGGTGCCAGCCGAGGGCTCCAGCACAGTCTCGCCCTTGCGAATGGCTGCCGCCCGCACGACCATTGCCGCGAAAGGCAACGGCGTGGAAAACTGCTGCAGCCGGATCTGCTGCTCTGACCGGCGCGTTTCCGTCAGGAGCCGTGAGGCAAGTAGCCTTGCAGCGGCGGTGTCACCTGCCGCGCCGTTCCCACGCAGCAGCACCTGGACAGCCGCTGCCTGCATCAGGTCATAGGCTATGCGCCAGTCCCAGGCGCCACCGGCATCGCTGCCATGAAACGTCTCGCGCATGATGCGCGCCAGCGCTGAACTGCGCAGGGGTTGGTGGTGGATCTCTCTGCCGATAAGCGCTAGCGCAGAGGCGAGATCGGCTTCGGAGATTGCGAGAGCCGGGTTGGCCGTTCTGGGTTTGGACATGGGGATTTTCCTTTGGATCAGGGTCTGAGTTCCAAAGGACAAAAAGCCCGCTCTACACTTTTTGGGGTTTCCGCCGAAAGCTATGACGGAGGTTGGGCAACGAGAGTGAGTGCAGAATTTCAGATCACGAGCGCGACCCGCCCTTGTCGGAATCAAAGGCTAAGTCACGCAGCCGATCGGCAAACAATTTTTTGACAGAAGAAGCGGCGGCAACCCACCAAAACACCCCGAAACGCACGAAGGTACCAGGTAAGAACAGAACGCACTGTTCAAGACTGTTGGCGGCGCTTCTCATCAATCACCGCCTGCACAAGGTTCATCACGTTGGAATGCGGTGTCGCGGCCTGCTGGTCATTCAGTGCCTCCTTCACCTTGGACCGAAACCAGGCATCATGGGACGTCATCTCACCGGTCACGGCGATGGTCCTCGAGGCGCCTATCCAGAAGCTCGCCTAGGTCTCTCGGCATAGCTGCAACGCTCAGAGCGACCCGAGATCGGCGGTAGGGAGAATGGACCTTGGACAGATTGACTTTGTCGCAAGCCTGTTTGCGGTCTGAAGGCTGTTTCAACTCGGATTCCCCGTTCACGCGATGATCGAACGTTACAGCAAAACTTCCCGGACGATAAGACTCTTGAGATCTCTACATTATGGGGATGACCAAAACATCTGCGCACAGACGCCCCTTCACACCATTGCCGACGTTGGGGCGGGATGCCGCGAAGGTCTCAAACGAGCCCAGAGTGAGCGATGCTGCGCGCTCCACCAATGTCAGTTTTGGTGGTGATCGGCGAAATTGTGTATTTTTGGAAGCACCGCCAAAAGCTCTACAAAGTGTTCGCGGTGCGCGGTATCACGGGAACCCCGCACGCATGTATGCGATGATTTTCCAGATTTCTTCTTCAGTCAGCGCTTCCCTGAAGGCTGGCATTTCTGTTCCGAAGCGCTGACCGCCCTCAGAAATTGCCCAGAGCAGATACTCGTCTCCCGACATCGGCATCTGAACAAACCATCTAAGGAGAGCCGGAGAAGGCACGAGAGACCGACCGGCCTCACCATCCCCGAGACCCTCGGCTCCATGACAACTTGCGCAGTTCGCTGTGTATAGCGTCTGGCCTTCCGCGATAACTTCAGGCGTCGCGCGAATAGTGCTCCGAGCGCCCCGATAAGCTGCGGGCACGCACTCGTTCATGTAAGTCCAATGTCGTTGCATGCGCTGTTGCTGGCCCGGACCCATGTTGCCGTGTCCCCAGCCAGGCATGCGTTCAGACCACATGTGGTTCGGTCCCATTGGCCCGTGACCCCACCCAATCGCCTCGCTGCTGCTGTGCGAAGGCTACAGTAGCAGAGATCATACACACCGCAACCATACCAAAATAGCGTGATTTATGCTGCTTCATAGTCTTCTCCTTATGGTTTCCGATCAATGAAATTGCCGTCAGGCTGCTTCGTAACTCGTGAACACTTCGGTGCTACCGTCGCGCCGGATCAGAAATACATCGTAGGCTTCACGCTGATCTTCTGGCCCCATTCCGTGTGATCCATAGGGCATGCCGGGAACGGCGAGACCGACTGCGTCTCGGCGTTCGTCCAGAAGGCGACGAATGTCTGCTGCGGGCACATGGCCCTCGATCATATAGCCTTCGATCTCGCCTGTGTGGCACGATATCATCTCTTGGGGGATGCCATTGTCCAACTTGTGTCGGACCAGCAGTGTTCCAAAGCTGCGCTCCTCGGTCACACGGAAGCCTTCAGCCCGAAGAATATCAGCCCAAACCCGGCAACAGCTGCAATTCGGGTCCTTAAGAACGTGGATCGACGGAGCTCCCTGCGCAATCGCGGCGAAGGGTGCAATGCTGGTAAGACCTACAGCGGCTATAATAATTTGACGGCGCGTTACATCAATATCAGTCGTCCTTTAGCTCTGTCCTAGTCTATTTCATCGCTTAGTGGCTGCTTATCTCCCGCGATAGTTGTCGCAGGCCTCAACGCCCCCTGCGACCACATCGAGAAGTGCGTCCACATCGCTCAACAGCGTTGCGATACGTGCGCTACTGATACGGTAGCGAATGAAGCGCCCATCGCGGTCGCTGGCGACAAGTCCGCAATCCAGAAGGCATCGCAAATGATTTGACACGTTGGGCTGCGATAGCCCTGTGCGTTTGACGATCTCGTGAACAACCAACGGTCCTTCACACAGCACGCCCAGTATCGCCAGTCGGCTCGGGTCGGCAAGACCGCGAAAGAGCTTTGCCCTACGCTCGATGCCAGCGGCCGCAGCATTGCGATCGGCGAAGACTTGCATCATATCACTCCTTGCTGATATGTTTGAACTTGATCCACTTTAGCAGGAGTATTGCACCGATGGCCAACACCGAAAGTACCCGATCGACAGCAGATACGTCGCCCGTCCGTTACCGGGTTTCCGGAATGGATTGCGCCAAGGATGCCGCCCAGATCGAGCGGGCGGCGCAGTCTGCGGGTGTCGCGCCCGACGCAGTGAAAGTATCAGCGGCGACCCATATCATGACTCTGAAAGTCCCTGAAGCAAGCCTGCCGGAGATTGAAAAAGCCGTTGAGACAACGGGATATGGGTTCGACCGCATCGAGAGCGACGAGGACCTTCAGCAAAGTGCGGCCCATCAGGACCCGGGCTACCGCCGCGCGCTCTGGATCGTCGTGATTCTAAATGTCGGTTACGGCGTTCTGGAAATGATTGGTGGGTTTATTGCCGGGTCACAGGCGGTGAAGGCCGACGCGCTGGATTTCATCGGCGATGGCGCGATCACTTTCTTGGGGCTTCTTGCCATCGGATGGAGCCTTCTCTGGCGGGCACGCTCTGCCCTGATCCAGGGCATCTTTCTCGGCCTGCTTGGCCTTGGGGTCTTTAGCACGACCATCATAAGGGCATTCGAGCCGACAACCCCAGACGCCACATTGATGGGGATTCTGGGCCTGATTGCTCTTGTGATCAATGTCATCTCCGTGCTGCCGTTGCTGCAGTACCGGAAGGGGGACGCGAACATGCGTGCCGTCTGGCTGTTCTCGCGCAACGACGCCATTGGCAATGCGGCAGTCGTTGTCGCGGCCGGTCTGGTGGTTTGGCTGGGTAGCGCGTGGCCCGACCTCATTGTCGCCTTCGGCATCGCCGGGTTATTCCTGCATTCTTCCTGGTCGATCATCCGCGACGCGCGGGCCGATCTGAAGGCGGCGGCATGAACAACCGCGTTCTGGGTGGGCTCTGTGCGATTGCAGCTTTCGGTCTCGATCAGGGCACCAAGGCGCTTGCCCTGAACACCCCGGCGCTTGAACATGGGGTCGAGGTTCTGCCCTTTCTCAATCTCGTGCGTGTCCTGAACGATGGCGTCAGCTTCGGCATGCTCGGCGGGATCGTGCCTTGGTGGGGTCTCGTCGTGCTTGCTACCGCGATCATGGCAGGGCTGCTGATCTGGTTATGGCGCGCGCCAGACAGGCTGACGGCTGCTGCTCTCGGTCTGGTCATCGGCGGTGCGCTCGGCAATGTCATCGACCGGCTGCGTTATCAGGCGGTCCCTGACTTTCTGGATTTTCATTTCGGAACATACCACTGGCCGTCCTTCAACCTCGCTGACGTGGCGATTTTCTGTGGGGCGGCACTGCTGTTCTGGGACGGCTTTCGCGCGACGAAAGACAAGCCGGGACATCAGGAACAAGACCAACGCGAGGGAAATATCACGGGGAGATAAACGATGTCCGGCATACCATCCGCAAAGGGCTTCGACAGCACGTTCGCCCAACTGCGCAACCCAAGGCCCGCCCAAGACATGCTATCCAAAAGGAGAAATGCGATGCACATAACGCGCCGCCAAATTTTGACTGCCGTCGCTGGTATTGCCAGCGCCGCGCCGCTTGCGGCATTTGGGCAAGTTGCACCAACAATCCACGTTGTCAAAGACCCTAATTGCGGCTGCTGTCGCGCCTGGGTCGCCATTCTTAGGCACGAGGGCTTTCGCGTCACCGAGG
>JBOEGS010000012.1:0-43312 GCA_050633545.1 Paracoccaceae bacterium | reverse complement strand
CGCCCAGAATGTCACCATCGCGATTTACCGCGTCGATGATATTGTAGGCTTCTTTGAGGAGGTCTTCCCAACGGGATGGAAACGGTGTCACGCGAGAAGGGGAAGTTTCTGACCGGACCAAGTGGCGAATGCCGTCGCAGTCGCGGTCAAGTTGCCTTCCAGAACGCCATGCAGTTTCGCAAAGGCCAATTGGTCCGCCACAGTTGTTTCCGTGAAGAACGAGTTCACCTGGCCCTTCGCAATATCACCTGTGTTCAGCGCAGCCGCCAACGCGCCGCCGTCCAGATAAGTCTGATACGGTGCGTTCACGGTCGTGAGCAAAGCTGTTTGCATCTCTTGGGTCATAGCGATCCAAATATAGCGATCTCGCTCAAAATAGCAAGATTCCCGGACGCACCTTACAAGGTAACCGTTTGAGATTTGGTTTCTTTGTCGCCCGGCGTTAAAGGCGGCGTTTCGTCTCCAGCAACCCCTGCATCTTCCATCTGCTCTCGATCCGGAAGATCAACGAGGCTTTCCAGCCCGAAGGCCACCAGGAACTGCTCGGTTGTGACGAATGTGTATGGAGCCCCACGTCTGGGAGCCCTCGGCCCGGTCCCGATCAGACCGCGTTCATGCAACCGCCCGATCAGGTCCCGACCGATCTCCTTGCCGAAGATGTCTTTCAGCCCGTCCCGCGTGATCGGTTGGTGGTAGGCAACGGCGGCAAGCACGGCGACATCGAACTCGTTCAGATCGAGCAATTGTTCGCCCACATCCGCCACGGCCCGGATCGCGGGGGCATAAGCGGCGCGCGTCCGAAACATCCAACCGCCGGAAACCCCCGCAATCTCAAAGGAACGACCTTCCAGATCGGCGGCGAGGTCCTCGATCAGCAGATCGACCGAGGCCCCCTGCCCTACAACCTTTGCCAAGTCCTCGCGCGGCACCGGTGTGGCAGAGGCGAACAACACCGCCTCGATCCGGCGCATCCATTCGCGCCAGCGTAGCTCCGGCGGCAGGTCCTCAAGCTCTCTATCCAGATCGGGTTCGGTGTGGTCCCTGGCCATCTCTACACCCCATAGAGCCTGAACGTGTCTCTCCCGGTCAGCTCACGCACCGCGTCCAGCTCTACCAGCCGATCACAGAGCCGCCGCGCGGCCCGATCGGGCAAGGGCAAAGCGGATGGCGCCACCGCATCCTGTGTAAGAAACATATGTACGGCGTCTCTTGCCCCTTTCGCCCGCAGCTTTGGCGCGACCGCCTTCAAATGCGTAACCCGCCGAGCCAAGTCTACCGCCTGACTTACAGCGTGCTTCACAGAAGAGATTACGGCGCGATGACAGGCCAGCTGCAACTCGTCGCCACGCTTGCGTAGGTCGGTACGTTTCAGGCCCGCCGCCAACAACGGTACAAGATGATCCCAGCCGAGCGCCTGCGCCAACGCGGCGTCTGCGAGGATCAGCGCCGGCACGTCCTGTCGTGGTGCCTCGGTCAGCACGGCCTCGAGCACCATCGCGGCACGAGCAACCGGCGCGCCCCGCCCCGCATCAAGCCACTCGGCGATCTGTCCCGCCTTGATCCCAGGCATAGCCCGGTGCAAGGCCTTTACCGATACCGGCCGCCCCACCGCACGCTGCCAGGACAGATAGGTTTCTCCCGCCGGGCCGGGCAGGTCACCCGGCTGAAGAAATGCCACCGCATCGCGCAACTCCCCTGCCCGTTCTGGTCGACCGGAGAACACCACGCAGGCTTCCGCCGCACCTAGCGCCAACCTCTCACGCAACAAGCTCTGGGGGGCTTCTTCGCGCCCCACCACAAGATGCAGGTAGCTCAACGCCGCCCCAGACAAAAAGGCCACATCTTCAAGGGTTTCCGCGCGCGCCAAGGTGACCCAGGACGGCATCCGAGGTAGGGTGTCAAAGTCGTCGATGTGATCATGCCGGGCATATGTCATGCCACAACACTATCCCGTGGCGGCGCTTTTGCCTACCATATACTGTGCAAACTGCCCCGCCCTGCAACTCCCTATTATGTCCAATAAGTTTGATTTATCGGACATAACCGGGATAGACTCAGGAACATGAGCAAAACACCTGAAAATCAGCCCCCAGACGCCGAGAAATCGAGCTCAGCGTCCTCCGACACGGCAAACGATGCTCAGAGCGACGAGAGAGATCACCTGAACAGCGATGCGATCGCCCTGCCCTCGCATGTGGCTGGATCGGGTACCCTCGATCGGCTGGTCGAGAACGCGCGTGATTACGCCAAGGCGTCGACGGCCGAGAACACCAACAAGGCCTATGCCGCCGACTGGAAACACTTCGCCCGCTGGTGTCGCCTGAAAGGAGCCGAGCCCCTGCCCCCGTCACCGGAGATGATCGGTCTTTATCTGACCGACCTGGCCGCGCCGGCGGGCCCCTCCCCTGCCCTTTCCGTCAGTACGATAGACCGCCGCCTGTCCGGGCTTGCCTGGAACTATGCACAGCGTGGTTTCACCCTCGACCGAAAGGATCGTCACATCGCCACTGTGCTGGCCGGGATCAAACGCAAACATGCCCGTCCCCCTACCCAGAAGGAAGCCATCCTGCCCGAGGATATCCTCGCCATGGTCGGCACCCTGGGTTTCGATCTGCGCGGGCTCAGGGACCGGGCGATCCTGCTCCTGGGATATGCCGGCGGGCTCAGACGCTCCGAAATCGTCAGCCTGGATGTGGGCAAGGATGACGCGCCAGTTTCCGGCGGCTGGATCGAGATCCTCGACGATGGCGCCGTGCTGACGCTCAACGCCAAAACCGGCTGGCGCGAGGTCGAGATCGGCCGCGGCTCCTCGGACCAGACCTGCCCGGTGCATGCGCTCGAACAATGGCTGTACTTTGCGAAGATCGACTTCGGCCCGGTCTTCGTACGCACCTCCCGCGACGGCAAACGCGCACTTGAGGCCCGGCTGTCGGACAAACACGTCGCGCGCCTCATCAAGACCACCGTGCTGAAATCCGGCATCCGCGCCGAGCTGCCCGAGAAAGACCGCCTCGCCCTGTTTTCCGGCCACTCTTTGCGTGCCGGGCTCGCCAGCTCGGCCGAGGTCGATGAACGCTACGTCCAGAAGCAGCTCGGGCATGCCTCGGCCGAAATGACCCGCCGTTACCAGCGCCGCCGGGACCGGTTCCGGGTGAACCTGACCAAGGCCGCAGGTCTCTGATCCCCTGCCCCATCATGCCGCCTGTCCGCTGAGCCTGCCATAGAAGCTGCGCTCGAGATGCAACTCCCCTGCCCCGGCCTTCTGAACAATGCCACGCAGATAGCCGCCCGGAGACGCCACTTCACCGGCGCAATGCTTGTCGAAGGTCAAAGCCAGCGCCGCTGTCGCGATTTGAGGCCCAAGACGATCCTGCGCGAGGTTCCAGGCGTGCTCTGAAACGCCGATCATCGGCCTCAACTGTCCTGCAACCCGATGCAGATCGCCCCAATCCTTCAAATACCCGCCCAAATTGCGCGCCCATGATGCGAATTCAGGACAAGCCTGCATCACGGTTGGCAAATCAAGCGCCGCACCGCGTTTCTTACGCGTCTCGGCAACCCAGTCTTCCAACTCCCTATCCACCCGCTCTTCCGGTGGCGCATTGGGCACCACGCCCGCCGCTTGCTCAGTTTCTGAGCGATTACAAGTTACAGGATTAAGTTGGTTTGTAATTAGTATATGAGGTTCAGAATTGACCTCCCTGGGGTCCAATTCTTGAGTCTTTTCACTAACTTGTTTGGTGGTTTCAGCGGTGTTTTCCACAGCCTCATCCGTGCGAACTGCCTTGAGATAGGCGGCCTCTACCCGCTCCTGAAGCTCTCTGAACCAAGCCAAGAGCCGCCCAAGCGTCTCAGAACCCGTGTTCCGGCGCGGAAGACGGTCCAGAAGATTTTCGAACAGCCCAGAAAGATGCTCCCAGGGCCCTCTCAGCGCCGCGTGAGACGCCGCTTCGATCCGAGCGCGGATCATCCGGCGTGCAACCGTAATCTGACGCTTCAGGCGCTGGCAGAGCTCACGCTCGGCCTGTAGTTCGGCCTGGAGCTGCGCGAATTCCTCGACACGGGCTGACAGCGGCGACAGATCGAAGCCATAGGCCTCGATGATACGACCGTCAGCATCCCTGTGGCCCCACCGCTTACCGTTGGGACTGTCTTTGAAAGAGATCACACCGATCTCTGCCAGGCGGCGCGCGTAGCGTTTGAGCGCAGAGAGCGAAAAGCCCGTCTGCTCCATCAGGTAGGCATTGGACGCCCAAACGATCGGACGTTGCCCCTCCTCCCAGTCCTGGGCCTGCGTGAAGGCCCCAAGGGTATCAAGAAGCAGCATGTCGCCGGCCTTGAGACCGATATGCGCGCCAACGCGCTTCACAGCCACGAATGCTTGGGTTTTGGGAATAGATGCCCGTTCACCAGCTTGGGCATGCCGTTCAGCGACAGCGAGTCCGGCCGTCGCTTTGCGCCACCCTGAGGGTTGGTTGATATTGGACATACCTCCACCGTTCTGAGGCATGACTGTCCCAGTCGCTCCGTGCGGAGCATCGTCGAATTTTGTCATTCTGCTGCCAGCAGGCAAAGATTTCCCGTTCGCTCAGGAGCGTTTTCTCTTGTGTGGTGATTCGGTGGCTGCTAGATTCTAGGTGTCTAATCTAAGAATTGCGCTTTGCGCAGCAGCCCTCGAAGCTCCGGTTTCGGGGGTTTTTCTTTGCTCGCCTTCCTCCTTTCTGCTCGTCCTCAGTTTTCATCCATCCGGTTTACAGCTGTAAACTCGGCGTAGGATCTCTTGATAATCTCAGCTAGGTTTTCATCGAGCCATTCCGCAAACTTCGCATTGGTGCCCGATTTCTTAGCCGACATCGATATCGACCCGCGTCCTGTCTTGATCGTCACACCCTCAACTGGTATCACCTCCGAAGAGCCACGACCTTGTCGCGCACCTCGTTTGGTTGCTTCTTTCAGCAGCAAATCCAATCGATCATCAGAGCTCACTTCCTTTCCGCACTTTTTAAGAACGGATACGGCAACCCTCTCAGTCAGTTTTTTGGCGATGAAAAGCTCCGCCAGAGCGGTCCACTTGGGCCTGCCAGATTTCGGCGCGGCCCCGATAAGATCACCAACTTTGACTGGCACATTCTGGGTCACCTTCATCAAGTGCGAGAGACCCGAAGCGGACAGGCTCAAAACTTGCCGCACCGTTGGAGTCGCGTGACCGGCTTCAAGGATGGCCTCCGCAAACCGCGCCTTCTCGTAAAACGATAGATTTCGGCGAGCGGCGTTTTCCAAACCCTTTGCGAGAAGTGCTGTCTGGTCATCTATGTCTTGGACATTGGCGCGTACTTTGATGCCAAGTTCCCGGCAGGCTCTTAGGCGTCGCCGGCCATAGATAGCCTCAAATCGACCCTCCGATTTTGCCTTTCGAACAAGGATCGGTACCTGTTGTCCGCCTTCTTGGATACTGTTTTTGAGAGCATCGAAACCTTCACCGTCATCGTCGGAGTTTACAGCTGTAAACTCATCAAGTCTGTCCACAGGACCCCAGTCATCAATTAGCTCCGGATCGATTTCCCGAATTGCGGCAAGTGATCCCTGTAGCGCTCCGAGAGCCGGTGCACTTGTTTTCGCAACCTTGTCCGCGGGCTTAGCACCAGACCGGGCGATTGTGCTGGCGATGCCAGACATTTCTTGGAGTGATTTCCTAGCCATTATGAACGTCCCCACGCTTGATGGATCATTCGCTCGACCTCTTCGCCCACGGCGTCCATTGAGCTCTTGGCGCGATCGTATGTTGCTCGCGTCATTTCAGAACGAACAACCTCATAGATCGACTGTTTAAGCATCGTTGCATCGCTGATCGCTGTGCTCTTCAGCGCAGTTGCTGACATAACGCGATCTTGAAACAGTGCGCGCATGAATGATGTAAGCTGCTGCGAAGGCACATCCGTCGGTTCGTCTCGGGTGACCAAAAACTTGAAATGATCGTATTGCAGCGTTGCGCCCGCGTCCTCGATCACCCCCATGTACGCGCCCGCAAGCTCAAGAAACTGGGCCGTGGAAGAAACATCCAGCATGGACGGTGTAAGCGGTACGATAAGCGAGCTCGCTGCAGCCATCCCGGCAATCGTCAAAAAGCCAAGTTGTGGAGGGCTGTCCACGAGAACGAGATCGAAGTCACCTTCAACCTGCGCCAGTGCGTTTCTTATGCGCGTAAAGAAGGGTTGATCAGGATTAGAATGAACCGCGGATTCTGTTTCGAACTCAGAAAGGATCAGCCTCGAAGGCGCAATAGACAGTCCTGGGAAGTACGTCGCTTGTACGACGTCCGCCATGTTTACGGGGTCATCGTAACGAATAGCATCATAGATCGTGAGCCCATCAAACTCGATCTCCGGACTGATCCCGCACATTGAGGTGAGAGAGCCTTGTGGGTCGAGATCAACGACGAGAACCCTGTACCCGCGAAGCGCGAAATAGTGGGCCAAGTGAATAGTGGAGGTGCTCTTGCTGCTACCGCCTTTGAAGTTCATCAACTGCCAAACTTGGAGCTTCTCTTCGAAGGATCGGCGCGGCACATACCGTCCTTTGGTGCGAGACGAACGCTCTAGGATTTCGCGCGCGTCCCAGATTTCCTGAGCGGTGTAATATCGGCGGCCTCCCCGGATGTCATCGGGCTCAGGAACGGTTCCCTCAGCATGCACCTTTCGCATAAACTGGCCCGAAACGCCCAGTAGCTCGGCCACTTCAGGAGCAGCGAATTTGCGCAGGGACTTGGTATTGTCTGGGGCGAATGCCGCAAGTAGGTGTTCTCGAATTGCCGCATTCAACCGCTCGGAAATCTCAGTTGCGAGAGCTGAAGGCCTTTCGGTTGCGAGTGGTGTCACTGGAATCATGTGGTTGCCCCAATTTCGAAAATGTGGCCTTTTTCGCGCCACTTGGGGATAACAGGTGTGATTCACCCGTCTAAGTCAAGGTTTTTCGCTGATTTAGTGTCTAATGTGACAGGGTTAGACTATATACGCCACTGAGAAAACCAGATCCGTTTACAACTGTAAACCCTCCAGCGAGGCCGAATACCTCGCTGGAGTTGTCGATCAGGCCTCCTTCGGACCCCAGGGGATCACCGCCTGAACGGTGTCATCATCCTGGTTTGCGGCCTTGCCCAGATTGGCGTTGAAGCCAAAATCCCGGATGCTCATGGTGAAGTAGTCAGCACCGGCATCACGGTTCTGCTTCTTCCAGATGCCGCCGCATTCAACCAGACGACCGCGTGGCGAACGGCCGAGAACACGGTGTGTGGGGGCCATCGGATTGTCGCTTGTAACGGGCTCCACGGTGATGTCGATGTCGAAGGTCAGGGTAGAGATCGAACCGACGCCTTTGGCGGTCTCGATATCGGCGCTTTCGAATTTGATGCAGTTGGTGGTCATTGCTTTGCTCCTTTTCTGGTGTTGCAATGATGGTCACCCAGCAAGGGCAAAAGGCTTGAACACACCGAAGGCGAAGCGCAGCGGAGAAGGGCAGAGGGCCTGAATTTTGTTCCGCGAGGAATGACCCGAAGGGGCAGGGGACAATTCTGGCAACCGCCCTTTGTGTTCGGGACAGACCTTGCGACCAGCATGTCATGCAACACAGGACAAAGGAGCAGCGTAGGCACCACGCATCATTCCAGAAACGGCTTCGATAACTGGGCCGCTATAGGTGCCGAGCTTTGCCACCCGAGAAGCGCGACATTCGACGGAACAAGACGGAACGTCGCGTGTGTATCGTTGCGTCAGCCCCGGTTTCGCCATCAAATGCGATGACGAAGGTGAACAACGGGTACAGGCCATGGATATAGACACCGACAAACTGGATGCCGCTGCATTGGCCATTCTCAGCCTGACTCTTCATGACGGGTCGCGGGTTTGGAAGGGGATAGACTGGGACATTACGGATCGGCTTTTTCAGAAAGGCCTGATCGAAAACCCGGCAAGCAAAGCAAAGTCCCTCGTTCTGACAGAGCATGGCTTGGAACTGGCCAAACGCGCGCTGGAAGAGCAATTCGGCAAAGGCTGAACAAGAGCATCGCCTGAATTTCCCTAACTGCCGGGCAACAGAACAGACAGATTAGTATTCAAAGCAAGTAGTTCCTGACCCACCGCACCGCCTGGGCGGTGCTCCCGCGCGGACAGCGCCGGTCCGGCGGCGGGGCAGGGGGCTTGTCCTTCTGCCCCGCCGCCGGACAATTTTGCGAGTCATGCTCCTGGACAATCACTTGGCAAAAAAGAAGCCCCGCCGAAGCGGGGCTAGTTGGGTCTCCCCACGAAGGAGCCGTCAGGTGCAGTCGGGCACCCATTTGTCGAGTTTGGCTTTTTGATCGGTCGTCAGGCCCATGAGCTTCTGGGTGGTTGGATCGCTCACGAGCTTTTCCATCTTCTCGGCCATTTCGGCCTTCTTGAGCTTAGCGAAAGCGGCGACACGTTCGTCGCGGGCATCGCAGTCGAGGAACTCGCAAAGCAGATCGACCAGATGACCGGCTGAGACCCGCGAGAAGAAATTCTCAGCCGTGGGCGTCCAATGCTTGCGGATATCGCCCCCGGCCTCGTCCGCGATCAGGCCGAAGAACTCCGCGCCGCCAGCCCGATAGGGCAGGGTGCGGGCGATCGCCTCAGTAATCTGGGCGTTGCGGGCTTTCTTGCCAGTCTCGCGGAAAGTGGCGAAGGCTTCCGACAGGTCGTCAACGCGAGTACCTTTCTGCCAGTATTCGCTGGCATCGACACCGTGCGCAAGACGCGGCTCTTCGGTGAAGCCATCATCCACGCTCGGCGCATTGGTCGGGCGGTCCAACCGAATTCCGAAGACGCTCTCAAAGCTGCCTGACGCCTCGGACAGGCCAAAACCCAGAAGGTCCAGAACAAGTTCCGGCTTGGCCAAAAGGGCTGCCTGCACCGAGGCCAACCGGATCGCTTGCATATCCGCCACCAGCTTCTGCGAGTACGGGGATTTCGGGGTGTCAGACTTGGTGGTCTGCGGTGCTTGCAGGACACCCGCCTCAATGGCCGCTTTCTTGTCCTCGGGACGGACCAGACCGGCGGTGATCTCAGGTTTGCCCGAGCCATTCACGAGGATGATGCAGCCCGCATGGGTTTTCTGATCCTCCGAGAAGTCGCCGTCGAGAATGGCCTGCAACTCAGAAAGCCGCACTTCACCGTCCGCATCCAGAACGCCGCCATTGGAGAGGTCTGCCAGCTCGTCGTATTCCTCGGCTTCTTCCTCGGTCAGATCACCTTCGATGGGATAAAGGCGGGCCAGTTTCATCTGATCCAACTCGTAGTAGTTGAGCCAGGCCTCGGGTCGGGCCTCGGTCCATGCCCAACCTTGGGTCTCGACCAGATCGGCGCTGGCCGCGTCCAGCTTCTCCGTAAAGAGCCGATCCAGAAGGGCAGGGGAGGCGAGGAAGACTTCATCGGAGAAGAGGTCACGCGTGACCGTGCCACCCTCGGCCTCATAGGCGTCGATCCCGACGAACTTGGCGCGGCGGTCGGTGGCTTTGATCGCATCGGGATGCAGCGCATTCTTGATTGCACTCTCGGAGACGGCCTGTCCTTTGACCTGATCCAGAAGGTTCAAGGTCAGGGCTTCGTCATCGGAGAGGGTGAAGGCCTTGGCAGTGCCGAGGCTGATCTCTCCTGCGGCCAGTGCGTCCAGAACTGGCTCGGGCAAGCCTGCCAATGCCAGTCGTTGATAGACACGGGCTTCGGTCACGGCAAAGGCGAGAGCGATTTCAGGGACGGTAGCCCCGCGCAACTTCATGCGGCCAAAGGCGCGGATTTCATCAGCGGGGGTCATATCCTCGCGGGCGGCGTTCTCGGCGCTGGCCCAATCTTCGGCCTCGGCGGCATCTGCTGCCAGTTTGACCGGCACCGTGGTGAAGGGATGGGCCTTGGTGCGCTCGGCAATCATTTGGATGGCACGGAGACGGCACCCGCCCGCGACAATGCCTACCTTGCCGTCTTTGTCCATGAGGCCTGCGAGATTGTGGATGAGGCCGAAGCGCTCGATACTGTCGGCAAGGCTTTCGATATGCGCCTCGGAGACCGCTTTGCGCGGGTTCAGACCGGAGATGTAGAGCATCTCCAATGGGATTTGCAGGATCACGGCGCTGGTGGTGTCTGCTTGGATGGGTTGTTGTTTGGTCATTGAATTGTCCTTTCGGATGGATGTCAGGCCCGCTCGGAGCGCAAAACAGGCGCTCGGCGGCTGGTTTTCTGGATGGGGTAGGGGAGGGAGGCCGGAACGCGTGAGGCTCCGGCCCCGATGGCGTCACCACCAACAGGAATAGATCACCGTCGATCCCTGTTCGATCTCGGCCCGCGCCCATGCGCAGAATTCGAGGTCGTAGTCGCGGGACTCAGCCGCCACCTCGTCTTGGAACTGATGCCCGTAGAAGAACCCGCCCTCGCAATGGGGCAGAGCGCTTCCTTTCACTGCCTGCTCCAGCGTGTCGATGTCGGCGGTTTCCAGTTTCAACTCACCGCAATTGAGATCGGACGCCGAAAGCCCGGTCCGCTCGGTGTAAAGCGCCTCCATGAAGGTTTGCAGCTTGGAATGCTTGCGCCAGACAAATTTCGGGCTTTCGCCTTCATCGCCGCTCTCGGCAGTCTTGATGTATGCGTATTGATCGAGGCCCATGGCCTGCTCCTTTCGTGGTTAGAGCGGCGCGGAATCTTCTTCTTGTGACCTCTCGGCCTTGTCCGCTTCCGCCAGTGGCGGAGGCCTCGACTGATCTGTCAGTCCGAAAAGCCCCCGTGCTTTTCGGCTGGGCAGAGCAGGTGAGGGCGGCAGCCCTCCTGCGGCCGGACGGCGAGCCGACACAGGGGGCCGGAGCGGTGAAATCGGGAGGGACCCGCGTCCCGCGCGGGAGGAACCGGATTTCTCGGAGGAGGCTGGCGCGGCACGCGACACCAGAGCCCCTGTTCGGGGCGCCGGCCGGATGGCAGGCGGAATTCAGGATTGAAAACCTGCCGGCCGGGTTAGAGCGGAGCGGAGACCCGGCTGACTGCTGACTCAAGCGATCGCGGTCTCGCCCGCGATCTCGCCTAGGACATGCACGAAGGATCGCTACCGAATGGCGGAGACGCGAGTCACGCGGCTCCGGGCGCAGCCAAGAGCCTGGTCAGCGCCATGCGCTGACGTGCCAACCCAATCAAGCAACGCACGCTATATAAAGGATATTGACAATACCTAATCATATGATATGTATTTTCTACTCATATGGAGTTAATCATGCTTGAACCCATCCAAAATGCGCCTCAACCGGCATATGTCCAGCCAATTGACCAACAGGACAAAATTGCCGCGATTATCAAAGGCGTTGTGCGGACCGCTGATGCCTGGGGGTTGTCGAATACCGAAGCAGCAATGCTGTTCGATGTCCCGACAGCCACTTGGGGGCGCATGAAGGCTGGCACCTACAAGGGCGTGCTGGACCAGGACAAAGTCACCCGCGCAAGCTTGCTGATCGGGTTGTTCAAGGGATTGAGACTGCTGTTCAACGGCCCTCTCACATTTGGCTGGCCAAAGACCGCCAATACAGGTCCGGGCTTCAACAGCAAGACCCCGGTTCAGATCATGTGCGAAGGCGGCATTCCGGCGATGATGAGAATGCGCCAGCATATCGACGCGCTCCGAGGTGGCGTGTGATCAGAGCAAGTGACCTGGCACAGGTTGAATTCACAGACCCCAAAACTGTCCGGCTGATTTCCACCGCCTATATCGACGAGCCCGCTATGGCACCACTGGCGGATGATGACGATGAACTGGCTATCCTTGAGGAAATCGAAGGGCTGACATCCGCGCGCCGGTCCGTCACCTTGCCGATCCCGGGCGGCCTGCATCCTGGTGAGCTTCTGACCGAGGCCGCCGGGTATGGCTGGACGCTGGTGAATGCGGCATTCTGCTATACCCGCCCGACAGGCAACAGGTTCAATGGCCCGGACCGGGGGGCGTGGTACGCGTCCTATGGAGAGCTTGCGATAGAAACCGCGCAAGCCGAGGTATCCTGGCATCTGACGCGAGAGCTTGAGGCGACCGGTGTGTTCGACAACCTCACGTCCTACAGGGAGCTTTTTGCCGGGTTCACTTCACAGTTTCACGAACTCGCCCCGGGAACAGAAGACGCCGCATTGCACACAGACCCTGCGACCGCATACCCGGCGGGGCAAATCCTGGCCCGAGATGTGCTTGGCTCAGATGGCAATGGCATCCTTTTTCCATCCTCACGTCACCCGGACGGCCAATGCTTGGTCGCGCTTCGTCCGCATCTCGTGCAGAATATCCGGCAAGGTGCGACTTGGGACTTTGTGTGGGCTGGCGATCCCAAGCCCGTCATGACCAAACGCTAGCCGTAAATTGATCTGTAGTTCAGAGGTGAGGCAACCTGGTGAACTTGCCGGTAACCGAAGCAGTGCAGCATCAACAGACCGGCCAATACAGTTGCCACCTATAGGTCGCGGAACTACACCTAGGGTGCAGTAGAACTCCAATACACAATCTAGGGAGATGTCGCGGTTGCGAAAGAACCGACAGTTTAAGCCTAATCAAGTTGAAGCCGAAATCAGCACAAACGGCTTTATGGGATTTGTTTGCCAGCTTTCGCTGGGGGCATACCAAGACGAGCAGCTAATCGATGCGATCGCGGTCGCTGCATCAAAGCGCAACCGGTTGTTTACTCAGGAGGACCGAGAGCTTCTGGCAGAGCTCGAAGGCTCGAGATTCTTCGAGGTTCAAACGATCCTATGTGAGGTCATTCCCCTTCTTCAAACAGCACCATCCGAATTAACTGAACTGGTTCAATTTCTTGTCGAAGCAGGTGGTGCTGACCTTGCCGCCAATCAACCGAATGCTGCCTTAAGAAAATGGTGTGAAGTTGACCCACGTCGATCAGACGAAGTCATTCAGCTAGCTAAAGATGGGAACGAACTGGCCCGCCTTCACCTGGTGTTCGCATTGCAAGCCAAGGCTGATTTCGACGAGGCAATCGCTTGCCTTGATCGTAGCGAAGAAGAACAAACAGCTGGTGTCCTGGCATTGTCGCGAATGCAGCTGAACGCGGACCAAGTCCTCGCCGCCTTAGAACAAACCATCGCCCTAGCATTGGCAGCGGACATCAAGACATCATGTGGTATCACCAGAGCCATCTACGACATTGTCGCCAAAGATAAAGACGTAGATCGCTCATTGCTCCTCCCCGTTCTGGACAAGCTTTTCGCCTCAAGCGATGACCACGTTATCCATCTAGCAGCGTCGTTGTTGAATTGGCACCAAGTGGAGATGAGCGAAGATGAGACAGGCAAATGCCTGCGACATCGGTGTTGCGAACTCGCGTTACTGTACTCTTGGGATGTGCTCAATCGGAGCGCTAGTTCCAAGAAAAAGGAACGCAAAGCACGCTCTGAAATCGTCGATCATGTCCTTTCACTCTACCTATCGATCGGTCAAAAACTGATAGTTGAGAAAATTGGACCGCATGCGGATAAAAAGCACGCGATTTCTAGTGCAGTTCGGTCGGGTTCCGAGCTTGATATCAATCTTGCTCTTTTTGAAGCGATGGGGCGTTCCGCACTCCTTGGGCTATGGCATCACTTCATAGGTGTGAAATCGGATGGGAAACAACGTGAGCAGCACCTGAGACTACGAGACCAATGTCAGAACATTGCTGTGTCGCTGATCAATCAAAACCCAACACTCACAACACCGCTCCGCGATGATCACCATATCGAGATCGGCCTGCTCATGCTGTTGGCCCAAGGGGGAGGGGATGTTCCGAATGTCTCTGGCTATTTGGTGGAGATCGCGTCGCGCCTGAACTACCGATATCGGCTCAGAAAATCGTGGCCCACCCATTTTCAGGACTATCGCGAGTTGGCTCGCCATCCGGTCGATTTAAGCGATGAATACTTCAAGAAATCCACCAAGGGCAGCGTTCTTGTGCCTTTTCTGAAAGTTTCCTTGGAGCGAATTCAAGAAATTGAACAACTGGCCGCTTTGGAGAAAACCATTGCGGAGGAGCTTCCTGACATGACGCAGCAAGTCTGGGTTCCGCGAGATGGGTCGGAAGAATTTTTCTGGCGGCAAGGAACAAGCCAGGGCATCGCAATCCCCGTTCCGATGATGGAGCTTGAAGGGCAGAGTCGTTCTTTGGGAAGCCAGATCGACGAGATCGTTGATAACTTCAAAGCACTCAACGAAATGTCCGCAATTCAGCAGGGGTTGGTACCCTTGTTACTGATGGCTTGCCGTCACCACCGGCTCCCACTTCCGCCACATCTTTGGTTTCAAGCCGAGAGCGCCACCGAGGGCGAAAACGAAAAAGAACCTCAGGAGTAGAAAAAGCAGACGCTCTCATTGCGGACCCAAGATGCTTCATGGGGGCTCCACCGAGAAAACCGGTGGAACCAAGTGGCGCTCAATCACTCACGGTCACTTTTACCGCGAACAATGACCCCATGTTCTCCGTACGCATCCAGAAGATGCCCAAGATACTCGCTGGTGCTGGCTGTTACGTGTCCCAAACCCGGCCAGGTGAACGGAAACGTCATACAGGTCATCGCAAGCTCGAGCTCGATGCCAAGCTTGTCGGCAACCGCTATGGCCGCATCCGGGTCTTTGTCTTCAGGCCAAAGATCTTCATCGAAGGTGATCCAAGCATCGTTCTCATCATCGACATTGATCTCAGCCAGCAAAGCACCAAGCCGCTCTCCCGGGTTGGTGGCATCTTCGAGAAGCGCGATCCGTAGAAGCAAGGAAATACTCTCCTCATCCAGCCTCAGAGTTGGCCTGGAATCCGCCACGTCAATCCTGGGCTCGGGCCGCGTCCGACCATCAACACATTCAACAGCTTTAGGCTCCTCATCGCCGCCTTCCAACCACCACGGCGATGTGAAGATATTCAGAGGAGACGCACCGCAACTCGGGCAGTGCCAAAGATTGGCAGCGATTTGAGCACCCGTCATTTTGCCATCACAGCGAAGACAATACCATTCCGCGGTACGGTCACCGTGTAGCGGGTGAACGACTTCGCCTTTGGCATTTGGCTTGGTCGAACGCCGAGGCCAATCAGAAGCAATGGCTGCACGAGTTTTCACAGCCTGGGCTTCCGCAATAACGAGCGCTTTTCCAACAAAGCCAAGATTAGTGGCTGGGCTGGTCTCTTTGTGTGTCGTCTCGATCTCTACCACGGGCTGGGAGAAATCAGCTTCGCCTATGAGGATGCGCCAGCCATCACCTTCCATGCGAATGTCACCGGAGAACTCGAAGAGTTGGTAGGCATGCCCATCAATCTCGCCGACTTTGATCGGCTCGCTGACTGGCCGCGACATGCTTTGCTCAATGAATTGCGGCTTGCCTCCGAGCGAGGGGAAGAATTCACGAACAAAGGTATCGGCCTTTGCAAGCTCTTCCTCGCTCGGCATCCAGCCTTGTTTGGCCTTGACCGTGAGCGCCTTCCAATGTGGAAAGCCCAGCTCAGAGGCGATCGCATCAAGTGCCTCATGTTGGTTTGAGCGTGTGGCATGCGCATAGCGTTTTGCCAGCAGTTTCAGTTCATCGATTTTAGTTTTCGTAGTCATTGTTCAGTTCCCAAAATAGGGATCCGACTAGGTGCCCGCTACTAACCAGATCCCGAAATTGGTCTGGGTTGTTCATCTAAGAATGAAGTGCTGCGTAGCTTTGCGTGGCGGGCACACTGGCATGCACTAGAGGCCGAATTCAACCTGCAGGATATCCCCACCTTCGTCAAGGCACCTTTCCAATTGTCCCAGACTAAATTCAGACCAATTGGTCAGCTGTTGATTTCAGCCTCGAAAGCTTCAATTGCCCCGAGGATATCATCGAAGTCCGGCGCGTCCCCGATGATCATCTCCCGCATGCCGGAATAGTCCCGTCGCAAGGCGGCAGTCAGATCCTCATTCGGCATCAATCTCAAAGACCCAGGCTTCGCCCTTTCGTAGTTGGCCCAAGCGGCTTTGAAGAAAACCGACTTGTGATGAGCGACCTGTTCCAGCAGGTCGACGCTGCTGACAGCACGCTCCTTGGCCTTGTGGCCGATGAGCTGGGCCATGTCGTAGTAGTGGCGTGACATCCGATCCGCGAGGGGTTTGGCATGGTCTTGATGATATAGCATGTGCAGGATTGTGGCCTTTTCCCAGAAGGTCCGCTCAACACCCAGCACTTTCACATCCACCCCACCTGATCCTAGCAGACCTGGAAAGGCCTGATGAACATAGGGCGATATCTCGCGAACTTCGGCAGGCAGATGGACGCCCCGTGCTCCAAACTCGAAACGAACAATGGGTTTGACGTAACCGCCGACACCGTCCGACAAGGATGGATAGGCGAAAAGCAGGGTTTGTGCGTCGCCTGTGTCAACTGTCAGGGAGAAACCCTGATCCAGACCGGCATCGAAAGCGGCCTGTATTTCAGCCAAAAGTGGCCCGGAGACTTCCGCCTCGGCCGCATCCTGCAACTCTTGCAATAGTTGTTTCTGTTTCTTTCCGGACAAATCAGGGTTTTCGGGATCGCGGTCGCCTTCAAATCCGAGCTGTGCCCGGTCGAGGGACAGATCCACGTCTTCCGAGAAGCGGTGGATCACGTCATAGGCTTTGGAAAGGGATGTCCCTCCTTTGAAGATCATGTGATCGCCAAAGGAGGGCAGGGCGAAAAGCTGCTTCAGGGACCAGCAGACCCAGAAGTCTTTCTCAACGATGGCCTTGGACATCCCGAGCTGCGCAGCGGCCTCCTGGAAGGCTTCGTCTCGTTGTTCAGGGGTGTCGTTGGCAAACTGATCCATGCTCAGGCGTGCGCAACGATCTGCTGCACGACAGGATGCATCCAGGCCGGCACATGCTTGCTCTGCTTGGAAAGCAGAACACGGTCTTTGTCATCCAGCGAGCGTGCCAACTTGCCGATCACCTGATCATCGACCCGGTCTTTGCCGACATAACGCAGCGCCTGAAACACGGCACCAGACTTCTGCCCCGCACCTACAAGCGTCTTGGAGGACGCATTGCGAAACTGGATCACCTGCCGACCGATTGTTTTGACCCGTGTTGGGCCATCGGTCATATAGGTCGGTTTGGACGGCACCTGGGTGGAGAGCCCCAACTGGTTGGCCGCCATAGCAGGGGAGGGCTGCAGGACCTGGTTGTCCTTGCGAGCCACAGCCTGCGCGACATCGTCCGCGGACGGCGACAGATAGCCAAAGCGCGAGCTTTTCTTGGGATAGTCATAGAGCCCCCGCGTCAGGCGTCGGATCACCCCCTGATCCGCCAGACGCGACAACGCCTGATCCACGCTGGCGCGGGACCCGATGTCCAGAAAATCTGACGGTGCAAAGATTGCGCCGCGGCCTTTTCCGATGATGCGTTGTTTGATCTTCGACGTGATCATGACTTATCTCCTTGTCAGAAAATAATGTATGTTTTTCTGAATGTCAATGTTAGAGAATGCACCTCGAAGAGCTGGGAGAGGCTGCTCACTGCCACTGCGCACCAACTGACATCAAAACTCGAAAACAATCATTCGCTACGCTTTATCAGAAGACTTACAACCGGGATTGTTTGAGGTCGCAAGACGAAGGAGTACATTGCAATTGGTTCGGCGTTGAACGAAGCTGCAACTTATAGATGAATGGAAAGAGAGTAGGTTTGATTGCAGCCGAACAATAAGAAAACTCCCAAATTTCTAAGGCAACAAATGGTAAAATCGATGTCGCCAGCATTTTTTAAGTTTGCGCAAACGCTTGTGAAATAAGATAAAAATAATTCTGAAAGAAAGAACTCAATGCATAGCTGCGCCCCACCTAAAGACGTTCTGGAAGAGAAGTTTGAGCAGAATGCGACTGTCAATGGCGGGCTAGGGCACACGCTTCTAGAACAAGTTGAGGCGGATGATGGAACGTTGGCAAAGGCGCTAAAGGAGTATTTTGAATCTGCACATCTAGATGCTCGAAACAGATTTCATTCATTTATTGGAATAGACTTGCACCCCGACGCTGATGGGGATGCGCCCATCACGACATATCCTGGTTCTCTACCGAGCACGACAAGACGTGGGTTGTTTGGTGAGGTTCTCGCAGGGCTCTTGACCGAAAGCTACGAGTACATCGGCGATCATAATTGGAAAGTGCCGATCTTTCTCTTCCGTTATCATGATGATGCAGCGAACTATCTGTTCACGCTGGCGCGAGACCCAACCCAAATCCGGCAAACCATTGGTCGCCTTGGAACTGATTTTATCGGCTTATCCTTGAACAATGATGGAGAGGTCGTCCGGATCATTTCTGGAGAAGCCAAGTGGCGTCTGACGTTAACGCAAGCCAAAGTCGATGACGTCATGTTGGGTAACAAGGTCAAAGGCTCCGCGGTTCGATCCGGAAAGGGTGTTTGGCGAGACCTAAACAAGGAGCCAAGCCCGCCTAGCGGCGCTCGACAACTGCTTGAGCTCCTTCGCGAGTATGACCCAAACGGCTTTGATTCAGCTATACTCTGCTTAGAGCGCGCATTGGTTGTGAAAGACCCTGCGCCAATACCGAAGACGGATTTGATCGTGTTCGCCGGAAATGGCCGCGCTAAGCGAGAAAAAGGCGAATGCCTTCTCCCTTGGGAAGCTGTTCCCGATGAGTACACCGCTGGCAATGATCTTCAGATCGTAGAAGTAGTTCTTCAAGGTGGTGAAGACTTGATAGACACGATTTACGCGAGCCTCTGGGAGGACGGCGAAGATGCCTGATCTTGATCCAGAACGCAAAGAGATCGCTGAAGCGCTCAGGCGGCAAGTTGCTTCAGAGAACGAACTCACTGCTTCCCAAGCACGCGCATTTGTTCGCGGGTTGCAAACAGGCTGGAACGTTCCCACCATTCAATGGGGCGAAGCAGAAACGCGAGAGCAGTATACCGATGCCAGGCGCCTGCTGAACGCGGCTTCGATACTTCAAGGCGTTGACGGGCGAGACTCGTCAGAAGCGCGTCTATGCTACAGGCGCAGCGGTGAGATACTCGAATGGCTGTCACGCGCGCACGATGACCTTTCCACGACTGTTTCCCTGGAGCTCTTGGCCGCTGCCGCCTATCAGCTTGGCGGTAGTCCAGCCATGGCTTCTGCGCTCTTGGCGCAAGTAGATGAAGCCAAGCCCGGTGAACGCTTGTATGCGCAGTTCCTGCGAGCTGATTTCGATGGCGTAATCCGTTCTGTCTCTGACTTCTGGCGAGCAAACTTGGTAATCACAGACCGTGCCGCTCAGCAGCGTCTCTTACAGGAAGGAGGTGACGATAAAGTCGGGTGGTTCGTGACGGTCGAACTTGCCCGAGTCTTGGGGCTCATTTCGGACTCGCTCCGCCGTGGTGAAGAGGAGCGTTTAGCTCTTGCGACCCGCAAACTTGCTGCTCTGGAAAAGTTGATGAATCGAACTTTTTCAGATGAGATTTCGCTCTTTTTGACCTTGCTTCATCAGGTTACGGTTGGATTTGCCGAGGCTAGTATCTACGCACCGATCAGGCTTCTCAGTCAACTAAATGAAGAACGCGCTCCCCGTTTGGAGCGCTTTGCTCGTGGGCAGTTCAGACAAGGGCGGGGAATCCTTTGGACTTCTCAAAGAAAAGGTCTTGGCCGTCTTCTTGAAGAGGACTCCTTTGCTTTGTGCACACCAACGGGGTCTGGCAAGACCCTAGTTGCCAATCTTGCATTGGTGAAGGAGCTGATGCTCCGCGCTGAAGAAGATGGTCCTCTTGCTCTCTATCTCGTGCCGTCACGTGCGCTCGCAAGCGAGGTCGAAGCCAAGCTATCGAATGAGCTTTCCAATGATGTGATTGTCACGGGCCTCTACGGCGGGACTGACTGGGGCGTCACCGACTATTGGCTTGATGCTGAAGAGCCCACGGTACTCATCGCCACAGTGGAAAAGGCTGACGCCCTCATGCGCTACCTCGGTCCACTGTTGGTGCGACGTTTACGTCTTTTGATCGTGGATGAAGCACACCAGGTCGTCCCCGAAGATAATGAGCGTACGCAAGATGATTTCGCCGAGCACTCGTCTCGCTCATTGCGGCTCGAAGCTTTCGTCTCAAAACTGCTTGCGCGCGCGCCAAACATTGCTCGCGTTGCTTTGACGGCAGTTGCCGGGGGAGCCGCTGGGCCAGTTGCTCGGTGGATAGAAGGCGGGGAAAACGCCGAGCCCGTAGGATCAGACTATCGAAGTACACGTCAGATCATTGGTTCTTTCGAAACCAATCCCGGCGGTGCTGGGCGAATGCTCCTAGAAATATTGAATGGCAAACCGTTGTTTGTCCGAGGGCGCGACGATCCCGTATATATTAATCTACGCACACCGCCAATGCCGCAACTCCCTGCGGCCATGCGGAACAGTGTCAATCGCTTCAATCAGCTAAACGTTCTTTGGACCGCATTACATCTTGCATCCGGTGGGCGCCGCATTCTCATCTCACTGGCGCAGCAACCCGAGCGAACGATGGGCTGGTACAAAGATGCGCTTCAACTCGCATCTTGGACGGAAGTGCCAGGTTTCGCCCCTCCTGACGATGACGGTGACAGGCAAAGGTATGAAGACGCTCGCGCAGCTTGCGTAGATTATTGCGGAGAGGAATCCTACGAGGTGGCCTTGTTGGACCATGGTATCGCGTCGAACCATGGCCAAATGCCGCAGCGTATTCGCCGATTGATGGTTGACCTAATAGACCGTGGTATTTGTCCGGTAACTGTTGCGACAGCGACCCTGACTGAAGGCGTTAATCTTCCCTTTGACATTATATTTGTTCCATCTTTGATGAGACGTTCGTTCAATGCTGCCGAAGAACGGCAAGTCGAAAACCGGATTTCTAGCGCCGAATTTCGTAACTTGGCTGGCCGAGCCGGGCGCCCTGGTGCAGGAAACGGGCTTGAGGGCATTACACTTGTGCCGATACCAGCGCGCCCCTCTACTACAGCGCGAAGTGCTCTTCGAACACAGCGCAGGCAAATCGCGGCAATGGAAGAAGACTGGCGTTTGCTCAGGCAATCCTTGTTGGCAGAGGGGCTTGAACAATTCGACATTGATAGTCCACTCGCACTTTTACTCGACGGCATTGCTGAGAGAGCCCGTGAGCTTTTGGACATCGATGGTGAGAATTTTCTCGCTTGGCTTGAAGAGGTACTTCCTCCTGATGTCAGCCCCAATGCAGGGAGAGCATCGGAAGATGAATTGGCACGTCTCGCGGATAGCATAGATGAGTTGGATGGCGTACTTTTGAGTGCACTTGAGGAGCTGCAACGCGTCGATGACGCCGGTCTTCAAGGTGCTGCGGCAGAAGAAGCGCTTGCCGCCCTATGGAGCAAGACATTCACCGTTTATGCCATCGCGCAAGAAGAGTGGATGGAGGCAGCATTTATCCGCAGGGGTAAAGCTGTTTTAGAAGAGATTTACCCTGAGCATGAGGAGCGCAGTCGACTCTATCAATATGGCTTTACACCCCATGTCGGACGGCGGTTCGAGGCGGTAGTTCCAGGCATTCTGGAACGGTTGAGAGAGACAACAGATTACGGCACTGCGGATGACGCTGATCGATTGAACGTGTTTCGCGAACTCGGTGAGCTCTTGGCAGATGACAGAGGCTTTGGATTTAGGGTTCGTTTTACTGAGACGGACCAAGCGATCTTGGAAAATTGGGGGAATGTACTGTCGTGGTGGATGCATGCCGCAGGTCACGAAGCTCCCGAACCACAAGCTCTTCGTTCGTGGCAGCGTTTCGTAAGCGACAACCTAGAGTTCCGATTAGGCGTGGGGCTGGGTGCGGTTGTAGCACGCGCCTGGTCAGATGGAGTTGACGGTGCGATCGTAGTACCGTCATTGGACGCCTGGCGTGAAACCACTGAATTGCCATGGTTTGGCTTCTGGGCAAGGGAGCTACTCAGGTGGGGAACCTTGGATCCGTTCGTAGCATTCGCATTAGCCGAGGGTTTGGTAGGAACGCGTGAAGCTGGAGAACAACTCAGGCCAGAATTCAATTCGTGGCTTGAAGGACAGCGGCAAGACATCGCAGCTGATGACCTGATCGATCCCCAGTTGTTCCTTGAGTGGAAAAAATCGCGGGCGGCAGGGGCGGTGCGTAGAGTTCGCCGCAGAACATCGAATGCGACACTCAGTGGAACTGATGGCCGTCACGGGCAATACGCAGTCATTCCTGTGATTTCAGATGGCGTCATCCATTGGTTTGACGCCGCAGGCTTCGCTTTGGCACGCTCCGACGCCGAGAATTCGCCGTTCCAGGGTTTGATATACCGTGATGATTTCCAACTACGCACAGATCAGGATCAGCCGATTGTACGCCAAACCTTCTCTGGTACTAGCTGAGACAGTTCGCCTGCGAACTCAGAAAATCCCAAGCCGCTCGGCTGTTCCTAAAGCTTCGTTAGAGTTGGTGCTACTCGCGCACCGCTTTACAAGAACTTTTATAGCGCTCATGCGCATCATGATGAGCAAGACTATTTGTTGCGTTGTAAGCATCGACGGAATGCAGTAGCCTAAACCTAGCTAAATGACTGGGGCGGGCGCGCTGTTTTTGACAGGTCGGCGTAGCAGGCGGGAGCCAACCCAAATTCACCTGATCCGAGCCCACTGGATCTTGGTGATGCAGGCTGTTCCGATCCAATGATTGCTCTCTGACTTGCGCATGCTGGATTCGCCAAAGGGCTCACGGCTAACACTGAATCCTTGCGAAGCGCACCAGGAAAGAGACCAATGACGTACGACCGTGATAGTTCACATAAACACCCCGTCACTACAACGCTCGAGGCCCTGTCCAAGGGGATCGACAGAATACTAAAGCGTTGGCCGGAACCCAATAAGCCCTCCAAACTTTCTCTACTGAACGACCTCGCTCAGGCCATTCGTCCGGGCGCGAATTGGGGTGCATTGAAATCGCAACAGCGCGAAGTTCAGCCGGCGGCACGACAGAATAACATGGCATTGATACCAAGGCCCGGACGGGAGGCGCGAACACTTCCGGCTCGGATGTTCCCTATTGATGCAATGGACAACGGTTCCAGCATCTTTGAGTTGTCCGAAGATGTTAAACCTCTTTTCGGGATGACACACAGAGGGCATCCAATCGTGGGTCTCGTGCTAAGCGCATGGGATGGAAATGGAAGCTGTGACATTTCTATCTTCACGCGATTTGTTTTGGTAAAAGACGGGAAAATTGTAGTTGAGACCGCCCATGCTTGGGAGATGTCTGCTAACGTTGGACATCTGGTTCTTCAAGCGGTTCAGAACCTGCAATGGACCAACCTGTATCCCACTTATGCGCAATCTGATTGTAGTCATCTTTGCATTTTGGTTGGCCCGTTCTATGGGGCCGCAGCTCTCCCCGGTAGTGGATATCGCCGCGCGGGCGTAGATGTCGAGTCGCAAGGCCTGCGTCTGCTATTCGATCCGAATGAGGTACCCGGCCTCGAAGATATAGACACGTGCCTGAGATTAGCGTCATCCAGCTTACCAGGACTTGAACTCGAGGCATTTCCCTCGGCCGATCCAATCCAATTCCGGATCTCACAGCCAAGAATGGATGTATGGTCGGCTACAGATTTCCCGATCCCAGAGTTACTGGACGGGAGAGATTTGTTCAGGCCAAACACTCGAAGTGATTGGTCCCATGGCGGCGACTTTATGTGGAAGAGGCGTGTCAGTGAGTACGGGAAGCTTGGCGAGGCATTGGATCTCGCGCTCACGCTCATCGACGTGGATGATCCAGAGGTTTATTTGCATGTTCATCTCACATCAGAGCCTAAGCGCGCAAAAAACGCCCGGGCTCAACCTGGTTGGAGAGGCGGGATAGTGAAGGGGTGGCGTATCCTAAAAATTGAGCCGGGGTCAGACCCAATGCTCTTGTCGCTGGACGAAGAAACGGAACAGCGGTTTGCGGCTGGACTGCATGGTTGGGCGAAAAACGAAGGTTACTCTGTCGAAACGGAAAGGCCCAAGCAGGCAGTTGAGGCTTTGATTTTTCGGGATGCAAGGCGGGCTTCCCATCATTTGGATGAAGTAAGAGCAATCATGGACAGCAGCACCTAGTTGGGTTCGGCAGGACCGCTCCTGATATGGAATGCGGTTCGCTTGGTCATGCCACCGGTGTATGAAGCCAACTTGCAAGAGATTGCTCCGCGCCATACCGCGGGGCACAACACTGAGTCGAGTTGGACAAATGAGTAAAAGGAGCGGGCGGGCGGCCTCATGGCAGGTAAACCAAAACGAATAGTTGAGGCGGCAATCATCGATGGCATTGGTATCGTGACCGCTTCGGATCTTTTGGCTATGACTGAAGATCGCTGGGGGATGTTGCGAGACAGGATAACCGATGCTCGTGGTGGCGCCGAGGGGCTGTCGGCTCGTTGTATGGCGTGCAACAGCAGTGTTTATATTCGTAGTGCGCGGCGCGGCAGCGTTCCCCAACCGTTGTTCCAACACTACAGTGACAGCGATCCCAATTGCCCCTGGTACAATGGCAAAAACTCAGATCCCGATAAGATCAGAGCCTCTCAGTACCAAGGTAGACAAGAATCTCGATTGCATCGGCTTATGTGTGAACAGATTGCGGAGCTTGTTCAGCTGGACTCTCGGTACATTAGCCACACGATCGCGGAATACCTGGCGCCGACCGACAGCCAGCACGGACGGTTTCCGGACATATATGTTGAATGGGAGGGCTTTGGCCCGTTTGCTGTAGAGTTTCAGATGTCAGGAACATTTCAGACCGAGGTTTCTGCAAGATGCAAACACTACGAAAGAGAGGGTATCCCGCTAATTTGGGTGCTGTTCGGGTTGGATACCGCCTCATCACTGCCACAGAGCTTTAGGGACGTCATTCGCAGACATCGCGGAAACGCATTTGTAGTGGATGTTCCGGCCATTGAAGCGTCGCGAGAGCAAGGCACATTTGTCTTGAGCTGCCACATATCAGAGGGCGCTGACCTGTCTGGTCCCGAGCTAGTTCGGTTCGATGAGTTGAGTTTTCCGCGGTCCAAGCTGCCCTATTTCAAAGACCAATTGGTGGGGCCACGTCTTCGGGACATTGAGCAGCTGCGCCGACCTTGGTTTCTCGCGCTGAATGACTGGGAACGGTACTCGCCTTTGAACGGATTGGACCGGGACGCGAGCGTTCTAGTTGCGGCGGCTTTCTCAATCGTCGCTCATGCAAACGG
Source organism: Paracoccaceae bacterium (assembly GCA_050633545.1). Classification (GTDB taxonomy): domain Bacteria; phylum Pseudomonadota; class Alphaproteobacteria; order Rhodobacterales; family Rhodobacteraceae; genus Litorivita. Next base: position 18,091 of record JBOEGS010000012.1, on the reverse strand, counting down.
CCGCGAAGAAAACTACCTAAAGACCCGCCAAAACCTAGTGGCAATGCTAAATAGCCAACTTAATGAGGGCCCTAGTGGACGTGGCGGCGTCATTTCACAATACGCTGATCTCCTAGAGCATCTTATAAGGAACACGGCGATGCATTCTCTGCTAGACACAGCAGTTGGCCAGCATTTACGTCGCGCGACTGCGGAGCAAAAGGACGAGTCTTCTCCTGAATGGCGGTTGCTGCGAAAACTATTGCCTGAGGCTCTGGATCCCTTGTTGAGAGATGAATTGCTTTACTTGGACGCTATGCCGTCATGGGCGCTCGTAGATTGCGATACTATGAGCTGAGTGGCCGCCGGTTTTTGGGCTTTCGACGCGTGAACACGGATCGTTCCTTTACCTCGGATTGTTTTCCTGCTCTCTTCCAAAACCCTCACAACGTATTCGATTTGGAGTTGGAATGCGAAAAATACTGGATCGGTCGTTCCCCTTCGTCGCAGCAAAAAGTGAATCGACCTATAGACTCGTCGAAGTCGATGGGAAGTGCCTCATCGAAAAAGTCACAGTAAGTATTTCGGTTGAGGCGGAAGTTTCCGACAATGCTAACCCTGACCATGTGTTTAGGGAATTTATCGCCGCGAAGCAGGCAAACAGAGAACGTAACAAAAAACGCATCTCCGCAGTAGACGCCTTCAAACAACACTATGTTCATGGGCTAACCTGGCGGCAGATCGCCGACGAAGTTGGGCAGAAGTCAGGAGCTTCCATCGGCAAACGTGTCTTAGAATTCACGAACGGCCTAGCACACCAATACCTTAATGGCGCGAATATAGACCTTTTGATTGGACAACTCGACGTTTCCCCAAACCATCTCCATTCTATCCTAGTGGATGCGCTAGAGAGAGAAAGGCGCAGGCTGCTTTATGATTATGAGAGTGGAGGCGTGATGCGCGGCTTTGCCCGCGATGTCGACCGGATCGTAGAAATCACAAATTTCTTAGACGATTGGAGCACATTCGAGTACCAAGTTGTGTCGCCATTTGGTGAAGTGGATATAGAAAATCGGCTTAACAAAAAAATCCTCTACGCTACGGATTTCTATGAAATTCATCGCGCCAGCGGTGAGGTGTCCAGGGTTTCAGCTGACGTTCTAGACGGTATAACGTACCATAACTGGAACTCCTCGCACCTTGTTGAAGCGTTTGGCTTAATCGAGGCCGATCCAATCATAGCGGTTTTCGATATGTTCGGAAAACAATGTGACTACTACACAGAAAAGCTGTCAAATTCCACGTCTCAGTGACCGTTGGTTTGTATTTCGTAAGTTGCGAATCACATTTCGTTGTTTTTGGTTTTGGCTCAACTGAGCACCACATTAATTAACATAATAAATCTTATCGGCCCCGCAGGCCTGTAGCCGGGCACATTCTAAACTGGGTTGCGACAATTCCCCTATCTAGCTGAAAAGCAAGGAGAACCGAAATGGCCCACAATGAGCTGGATTTGGGTGAGAGACGCGTGATTGAAGATTTGCTGAATGCGAATGTGCCAACTTGAAACTCCAATCAGACAGAAGAGGCCAGTTCGATGCTTTTGCTTTCAATAAATGAGAGGAACGCCCTTGCAACAGGGTTGTGGGAGTTTTTTGCCCACGCAAGATACAAAGTGTGTTCAGCAGTTTTTTCCTCCAGTTCAAGATAAGTAACGCTGGAGAAAACGCTGCGCCCCAGAGAATGAGGTACAAGCGCTACACCAAGTTCTTGAGCAACCAACGCTATTATGCCTGCCCAGTTTCTGAGAACATAGCCTGAGTGAACTTGAACTCCGTATCCGCGCAACAGCCCTTCGATTCTATCAAAATAGTGCTCGGCATAATCTCGGTGAAACAAAAGCACTTTTTCGCCAACCAATTCGCGAATTGCAATTCTTCCCCGCCCACTAAGTCGGTGTTTGCTGTTGACGCAACAGACCAGGCGTTCCTTCAAAACCGGTCTGCACTCTACTCCTTCCGGTACGGGTGCTGCGTGCAGGAACCCAACATCGATCTTGTGACCTAGAATCTCATCTAGCTGTCTATTGGTGCTTGTTTCATGTAGTTCCAATTCCGCACCGGGATACGAAAGTTCGAAACTACGCAATAAATTTGGCAAGTTTCGCAATAGCATTGATGGGACGAAACCGACGGATATTTTCCCTCGCGAACCATGTGCAATTTGAAGTCCATGGGCTTGAGCGGCACTGAGTTGGTCGAGAATTTTTACCACCTGACCAGCAAATGCTGCGCCGGCCGGGGTAAGTTGCACAGACTTCTTGGTCCTGTCCATCAAACGAAACCCAAGGCTCGCTTCGAGTTGCTTCAGCCCAGTACTAAGCGGCGGTTGAGAGATGTTGAGCCGTTTTGCAGCCCTTCCGAAATGGAGTTCTTCTGACAGCACAATAAACTGCCTCAGTTGACGAAATGTGACAGACACAAGCGCGACCTTTCATTTGCTTTTCTGTATCAAATATTCTGTTTTTAATATTGGATTGTCAACCATGCTCACGAGTATTCACGGTCCCAGCCCGACAGACGTCGATGATTCGCCTTGGAGAGACCCCTTGAAACAAACTTCAAAAGCCACCGACTTGGACCGGAAGTTTAGTTCGGCGGGTTTGGAATCTGGTTTCTGGCACCGGAAAGTCGCTGAAAATTCGGATCAAAGAGCCCACGCTTTGTCAGGGTTTGGCATGCACCCTGCTCTGTTGGCGTCCAACCATTCAAACTGAGGGTTTTGCGGATATGACCCACGCCAATGAAACAAATGGTCCTCTTGCAGGTGTACGAGTGGTCGACCTCTCGCGAGTTCTCGCGGGTCCTATTGCCGGACAGGCATTGGCAGACCATGGGGCAGAAGTCATCAAGATTGAACCGCCGGCTGGAGATGAGACCCGAGGCTGGGGACCGCCGTTTTGTGATGACAATGCTCCGTATTTCCTCGGTTTGAACCGCAACAAGCGCGCGATTTCTTTAGACCTTACAGCTGAGGAAGGCAGAGAGGTCTTACTGGCGCTTCTAGAGGATGCTGATGTTCTGATTGAAAACTTCAAGTCAGGCACAATGGAAAAGTGGCACCTTGGATATGAAGAGGTGCTACGCGCAAGGTTCCCAAGACTGGTTTACGCAACCGTAAGTGGTTTTGGGGCCGACGGTCCACTTGGAGGCCTTCCGGGTTATGACGCAATCCTGCAGGCCATGGGCGGAATCATGAGCGTAAACGGTCCGGCGGGTGGTGAACCCACGCGAGTTGGACTTCCTGTTGTCGACGTAGCGACCGGGATGAATGTCGTAATCGGGGTTCTGCTCGCGCTCATTGCACGTCAATCAACAGGCCAGGGGCAGGCAGTAGAGGCAACATTGTTCGACACGGCATTATTCCTATTGCACCCACATGCTCCGAATTTCTTGCTTGCACAATCGGAACCGAAACTTACCGGCAACGATCACCCAACGATTTCGCCATACTCGACATACAGAACAAAGACGCGCGACATTTATTTAGCGGTCGGAAACAATAGGCAATTCAAACTGCTATGCGGTGAATTGGGAATTCCGAATGCCGCCGACGACCCAAGGTTTTTGGATAATGGTTCGCGCGTTACCAATCGCGAAGCGTTACGGGAAACTCTTGAAAATGCAATGACATCTCATGACGGGGACGCTTTGGCCAAAGTGCTGATTAAAGTCGGCGTACCTGCGGGCCCAATACTGACGACAGAGGAAGCCTTGAACCACGAACACACCGTTCACCGCGGCTCTGTGATCTCGAGTGGAGGCTATTCGGGTGTCAGGTCACCGGTACGACTTTCCGACATGGAGACCTCACTGCGGTATCCGCCGCCCAGCTTCGATGAACACCGTGAAGAGATCTTGTCTGAATTGGATGAGAAAACACGTGCTAACGGATCTGTCTGATAATTCACTGTTCAAGAGGAGGAACTACAAAATGTTGAAACTAAAAGCAGCCGCGCTCGCTATCCCGTTGATTGCTGCACTGGGCTTTGAGGCTCACGCTACCGAGTGGAATGTTTCCGTTTGGGGCAAACGCAGAGCATTTACAGAACATGTAGAGCGCCTGGCGGAACTCGTCTCAGAGAAGACCAACGGCGAATTCACGCTCAACATCAGCTACGGCGGGCTTTCCAAAAACCGCGAAAACCTGGATGGCATCAGCATCGGTGCGTTTGAGATGGCGCAGTTCTGCGCTGGCTATCACCGCGACAAAAACCCATCGATCACGGTCCTGGAGTTGCCGTTCCTCGGTGTGAACAGCCTGGAACTTGAACGCGATCTGTCCATGGCACTGTACCAGCACCCGGCCGTTGTAGACGATCTTGCACGTTGGAATGCAACATTGCTCATGCCGTCGCCTATGCCGCAATACAACGTCATCGGTTCCGGCGATGCCCCATCGACCCTGAAAGATTTCGAGGGCCTTACTGTTCGTGCGACTGGAGGCATTGGCGCCGCCTTTCAATATATCGGCGCAGTCCCGACATCTGTGACTGCAACAGAAGTGCGACAGGCCATGGACAGCGGAATTGTTCGCGCGGTCGCCTTCGCTCCCCATGCACACATGGCTTACGGCACCGTTGACAGCGCCACCTGGTGGACCACCAATCTGAATCCCGGCACCGTCAATTGCCCCGTCGTGGTGAACACCGATGCATTGGATGCACTGTCAGATGCTGAGCGCGATGCATTGCTGGGCTCTGTTGACGAAGCACTCGACCACTACATCGAAAACTACGACGGAAAAACCATGGACGCATGGGGACCCGCGCTAGACGAGCAAGGCATTCAACGTGTGGATTTTTCCGATGAAGAACTTGCCGCTTTCAGAAGCGCCGCCGCGACGCCTCTGGCGGAAGCCTGGGTCGAAGACAATTCCGCGCGCGGTCTGCCGGCACAAGAGCTTTATGATCTGGTGACCGGAATGATCGCCGAGGCAAAATAGGTCTCTCTCCGCCCCCTGCGCAAAAACTAAGGTTGCCGGGGGGCACCATTCAATCATTTTTCGGAGGTCGCCATGGCTGGCTCGTCCCTTGTGCTTTCTGACGACACTGCACTTAGCCGAATAGATCGGCAGCTATATCGACTGGAAGGAGTATTGGCCCTTCTCAGCGGTCTGGCGGTCTTTTCATTAATGGTGCTGGCGGTGGTATCCGTCAGTGGGCGGAACCTGTTGAACCAACCCTTGCCGGGCTATGTCGACTGGATTGAACAAGCGATGCCGCTGATTGCGTTTATGGGAATCTCATATGCACAGCGGGATGGGGGCCATATCCGCATGGATATGCTGGTGGGTGCGCTGCACGGACGTGCCCTGTATCTGGCCGAGATTATAACCACGCTCGCTGTCTTGATCCTGATGATCCTGTTGGTCTGGGGTACGTGGTCGCATTTCCAGCGCAGTTTCGATTTTGCGGCACCGATGTGGAGCCGTGACAGCACGATGGACATTGCCCTGCCAATCTGGCCCGCGAAAATGCTGGCTCCGGTGGCATTCTCGATCATCTGTCTGCGCCTTTGCCTGCAACTTTGGGCTTACGGCCGCGCCATTCTCAACAATGAACCGCAGCCCGTCGCCGTGCCAATGGTGGCCGATGCCGCCACACTGGCCGCGATGGAAGCCGAGCATGTCTCGGGTCACGACGCATAAGGAGCTGGACTATGGAACCAATAGAAATTGGCCTTGTCGTTTCGGGCGGACTTCTTGTTCTGGTCGTTTTGGGCATGCGCGTGGCCTTCGCGGCAGGGCTTGCCGGATTGGTTGGACTCTTTTGGATTTTCTGGTCAAAGAAAGGGTATGACCCTGAAGCATTTGGATGGGCGCTGACGATTGCGGTGAAAACCGCCGGACAGGTGCCCCATTCCAAGGTTTCCAGCCAGGCGCTTTCCCTGATCCCGACCTTTATCCTGATCGGCTATCTGGCGTACTACGCAGGTCTGACCAAGGCATTGTTTGAGGCGGCTAAGAGATGGCTCGCGTGGGTGCCTGGCGGGCTTGCGGTCTCCACGGTCTTTGCGACGGCTGGCTTCGCGGCGGTCTCGGGTGCGTCTGTTGCCACCTCAGCGGTCTTTGCCCGCATCGCCATCCCTGAAATGCTGAAAATCGGCTATGACAAGCGTTTTGCAGCGGGTGTCGTTGCGGCGGGTGGAACCCTCGCTTCGCTTATCCCGCCGTCAGCCATCCTGGTAATCTATGCAATCATAGTTGAACAGGACGTTGGCAAACTGCTTTTGGCAGGCTTCATCCCCGGTGCGTTTTCAGCACTGGTCTATGCTCTTCTGATCATTGGAATGGCTGTCACAATCAAAGGCTTTGGGCCACCGGTTTCTGGATTTACATGGCGTGAGCGCTTTGTCTCGCTGCCACCGGCGCTGCCAATCGTATTCGTGGTCGTTACCATCGTCTTTTTTGTCTACAACCCTTTTGGTGGTGATGCCTGGGGCACCCCGACCGAAGGCGGGGCCATCGGGGCGTTCGTTGTGTTCCTGATTGCGGTTTTTCGAGGCATGCGCTGGAGCGAACTCAAGGATGCCCTGCTGGAAACCGCAAAGCTGAGCGTGATGATATTCACGATCATCTGGGGCGTGTTGATCTACGTGCGTTTCCTTGGATTTGCCGACCTTCCCGGCGCCTTTGCAGATTGGATCACCTCGCTCACAGTCGCGCCAATGCTGATCCTGATTTGTATCCTGCTGGCCTATGCCGTGCTGGGGATGTTCATGGACGCGATCGGTATGCTTCTTTTGACACTCCCCGTTGTCTATCCTGCGGTAATGGCACTCAATGGGGGCGAGGCCGTTTCAGCCGCTGAATCAACCTTTGGAATGTCCGGACCAATGTGTGCCATCTGGTTCGGGATTCTGGTGGTGAAAATGGCCGAGTTCTGCCTGATCACCCCTCCCATCGGGCTTAATTGTTTCGTTGTGGCCGGCGTGCGCGATGATCTGAGCGTGCAGGACGTTTTCAAAGGTGTCACTCCGTTCTTTGTTGCGGATGCGATCACTATCGCGCTGCTTGTCGCGTTTCCGGCCATTGTCCTTTGGCTTCCGAGCTTGGCCTGAGTGCCGTTCACGCCATGGTAAGAAAATAACGCCGCAAAACCCCGAAATGCTTAGCACACCAGCGAAAACCCGACACGCGACGAGCAGCGTTAAGGGTTAAGCGGGGAATAATTCAATCTGTTCGCCACAAATGGAGGAAGATAAAGACCATGCTAGACGGTTATATTTATGATGGGCTGCGGAGTCCGTTCGGGCGTCACGCCGGAGGGCTGTCCAGTATTCGGGTCGATGACCTGGCGGCGCAGGTCATGCGCGCCTTGGTGAACAGATCGGATCTGCCGGTTGAGCGAATTGAGGATGTAATCCTTGGCAATGTTTGCCAGTCCGGAGAGGATAGCCGCAACGTGGCGCGTTATTCGGGCCTGTTAAGCGGTATCCGGACGGAGGCGGGTGGGCTGACGGTCAACCGTCTTTGCGGCTCGGGCATGGCGGCTGCATTAGACGCGGCGCGCTCGGTAACCGTTGGTGAGGCCGATCTGTATCTGGCCGGCGGCGCAGAGAGTATGACCCGCGCGCCCTTCGTCGTTGCGAAATCTCCAACCGCCTGGGATCGCCAACCGGAAATCTACGACTCGTCAATAGGCACGAGATTTCCGAACCCCGTAATCGCGGAGCGGTTTGGCGACTTTCCAATGCCAAAGACAGCCGATCACCTTGCGGAGGACTATAAGATCGGGCGTGAAGCCTGTGACGAATTTGCCTTCGGCAGCCAGCAAAAATTCGAGGCTGCGCGCTTGGCCGGTTTTTTGGAGGATGAAATCCAGTCCATCTCTGTCGTCGGCCGCAAAGGCAAGGTGACCGTAGTGGACGGCGACGAACATCCGCGCGCCGATACCTCGCTCGAAAAGATGGCATCCCTCCGGACCATCTTTCCCGGTGGCGTGACAACGGCAGCAAATGCTTCGGGCGTCAATGACGGTGCCGCTGCCCTGCTTATCGGGTCGAAAGATCTGGGGCCAAAACCCCGGGCGCGGATTGTATCGGGCGCCATTGCCGGTGTGCCGCCCCGGATAATGGGTATTGGACCCGCATACGCGGTGCCCAAGGCACTTAAACGTGCTGGTCTTGAGCTGGGCGACATGGATGTCATCGAGATCAACGAGGCTTTCTCCAGCCAGGTGCTCGCGTGCTGCAAGCAACTGGAGCTTGACCCCTCAGACACCCGGCTGAACCCGAATGGCGGAGCGATTGCAGTCGGTCACCCCCTGGGCGCCTCGGGAGGGCGGATCATCCTGACTGCAATGCGTCAGCTGGAACGCACTGGCGGCCGTTATGCCTGCCTTTCGATGTGCGTTGGCGTCGGGCAGGGCATCGCAATGGTCATCGAACGGCTAAGCCAGGGGGCTTGAGATGTCGGAAATAGAACACCCTCCCGTTCGCACCGAAATCGTGGGCAACGTCGGACTGATCATCCTCGACAATCCTCCCGTCAACGCATTGGGCCAACAGGTTCGTGCGGGGCTAATCAAAGGTGTCGAAGAACTGAACGCTGATGAAGCTGTCCGGGTTATCGCGATCTACGGTGGCGGCCGTGCGCTGTCAGCCGGCGCCGATATCGGTGAATTCGGTAAACCACCCTTGCCTCCAAGCCTGCCGGATGTGCTCAACACGATCGAGGTCAGTGGAAAGCCAATTGTCACCGTGATCCATGGCGTGGCTCTGGGCGGGGGTCTTGAATTGGCTCTCGCCAGCCATGTGAGGATCGGAATGCCCGGCACACGGGTGGGCTTGCCCGAGGTGAACCTTGGCCTTCTTCCCGGTGCGGGCGGAACACAGCGGCTTCCGCGCCTCATCGCGCTCGACAAAGCCATCGACATCATTTGCACTGGCCGACAGGTGCCGGTTGAAGAAGCGGTCGAGTTGGGCATTATCGATCAGGTGGGCCGGTGCACACCCCGTGACGCCGCGCTCAATGCTGCGGATGAGGTCCTTGCCGGCACCCGGGAACCTCGCCGTACCGGTGAAATTACCATTAAACCGAACAGTTCGGCTCTCACATCTGCGACAGAACGGCTTTTGGCACGCCGACCGGCATTAATCGCTCCGATCAAGGCGGTTGAGGCGATCTCGCATGCAGGCAAACCGATTGAAGAGGGGCTGAAGGCTGAACGAAAGTTGTTTGTGGAATTGATGGAAAGTCCCGACCGTCAGGGGCTTATTCACGCCTTCGGTGCCGAACGCGCCGTGCGCCAGATTCCGGAAGCAACCGAAGCACCACGAGTTATCGGGACTGCTGGCGTGATCGGTGGCGGCACGATGGGTGTCGGTATCGCAACTGCGCTGCTCAATGCCGGGATACCACTAACCTTGATTGAGACTACGCCGGAGCGTGCGGAGACTGCACGGGCCGCTGTTGCAAGAAACCTCAACGGGGCGGTTCGGCGTGGCAAGATGACGGCGGAGACACGCGACCGCAACCTGGGCGCGCTAAGCACTTCAACTGACCTGAATGACCTTTCTAACGCGGATGCGGTCATCGAAGCGGTGTTCGAAGACATGTCTGTCAAGACAGGGATATTCCGCAAGCTCAACCAGATCTGTAAACCGGGCGCTGTTTTGGGCACGAACACCTCTTATCTGGACGTCAACGAAATTGCTGCCGCGACCTCCCGCCCGGGTGACGTGATTGGCCTTCATTTCTTTTCGCCTGCGCATGTGATGCGGCTGCTCGAAGTGGTCGTGGCCGACAAGACCGATCCCGATGTGGTCGCTACGGCGCTGGAACTCTCGGGGCGAATGAAAAAGGTCGCCGTTCGCTCAGGCGTCTGCGATGGATTTATCGGCAACCGCATCCTTGCCCACCATCGCAAGGCGGCGGAATACATGCTGCTCGACGGCGCATCATTTGCCCAGATCGACAGCGCTCTTGAAGCGATAGGCTTTGCCATGGGGCCTTTCTCGGTGGGAGATCTGGCCGGATTGGACATCGCCTGGGCTTCCCGCAAGCGCAAGGCGCCGAAACGTCCGCCCGAAGAACGCTATGTAACGATTGCTGACCGGATCTGCGAGCAGGGATGGTTCGGACGCAAGACCGGGCGGGGGTTTTACCTATATGGAGAATACAAAAACCGGCCAGTAAATCCGGAGGCTGAAACGATCGTCGAAATTGAGCGCAAGGCAGCCTGCATCAATCCCAGAACATTCGAGGATAGCGAAATTGTCACCCGTTACATGACGGCGATGATCTCCGAGGCGACCCGCGTGGTCGAAGAGGGTATCGCCCTTCGGCCCATCGACGTCGATGCGGTGTTTCTGTTCGGATACGGGTTCCCGCGCCATCTTGGCGGGCCGATGAACTATGCCGACCGGATCGGTGCAGCCAAACTTATCGAACAGATTGAGACCTACGCAAAGGAAGACCCGCATTACTGGCAGGTCCCGGCGCTTCTGCGACAGCTCGCAGAAACCGGAGCAAGCTTTGCAGACATGAACAAGGAGACAACAAATGGATCTTGAGTTCACCGAAGACGAACGCCGCTTTCGTGATCAGGTACGCACATTCCTTCGTGAAAAACTGCCGCAAGATATCGCCCATAAAGTCCGAGCCGGGATCGAGTTGGAAAAAGACGATTATCTGCGCTGGCAGACAATCCTCAATGCTCAGGGCTGGCTGGCAACCACCTGGCCCAAGGAGAATGGCGGACCGGGATGGACACCGGTTGAGCGGCATATCTTCTCGGAAGAATGCGCTCTGCACGCCGCACCACGCATGCCGCCTTTCGGCCTAACCATGCTTGGCCCGGTCATCATCAAGTATGGTAGCGACCAACAGAAACGTGAAATCCTTCCGCGGATTCTCGACGGTACTGACTGGTGGTGTCAGGGGTATTCCGAACCTGGTGCAGGCTCGGATCTGGCCAGCCTAAAAACACGCGCAGTGCGTGATGGCGATCATTATGTGGTCAACGGTCAGAAAACCTGGACGACGCTGGGCCAACATGCCAACAAAATCTTCTGCCTTGTCCGCACCGCAACCGATGGCAAGCCTCAGCAGGGCATCAGTTTCCTCCTCGTCGATAGGGATACGCCGGGCGTCGAATTGCGGCCCATCCGGCTGATCGATGGTAGCTATGAAGTCAACGAAGTCTTCCTGACGGATGCCCGTGTGCCAGTGAAAAACCTTGTGGGCGAGGAAAATCACGGCTGGACCATCGGCAAGTACCTGCTGACGCATGAGCGGACAAATATCGCCGGCGTCGGGTTCTCAATTCATGATCTGGAACGTTATCGAAAGCTGGCCGCTTCGTTGCACCGGGACGGCAGGGCGCTTGCCGATCATCCGGTTTACGCGACACGCATCGCCGAAATCGAAGCCGATCTGGAGGCGCTTCGCATCACCAACCTGCGCATGCTGGCCGATGCCCGAGATGGCGCCGCAGGTGGCGTGGGAAGTTCGCTCCTCAAGCTGAAAGGCACCCAGGTGCGTCAGGCCCTGCAGGACATCTATCGCTCGGCGCTGGGGCCTCATGCTGCACCCGTTGCGGATGATATTTCGGAAAACGAACTGGCGATACCGGTCGAATCTGCCCGCGCAGCGCCGGTTTACTTCCAGCACCGCAAGCTGTCGATCTTTGGCGGCACCAATGAAATTCAGCGCAACATCGTTGCCAAAGATCTGTTCCGGGAGTGAACCAATGGACTTCAAGCTTTCTGAGGATCACCAGCTACTCTCCAACTCTCTGAGCCGCTTTCTCGCAGATACCTATGACATTGAAGCACGCAATAGCTTCGCCTTTGAAGCACCCTTTCATAGCGCCCAAGTCTGGACCGGGCTTGCCGAACTTGGCGTGCTCGGGGCGTTCGTCAGTGAAGATCAGGGCGGCTTTGGCGGAAGCGCGCAGGATGTCGCCGTTGTTTTCGAAGAATTGGGCCGAGGCCTTTGCACGGAGCCCGTGCTGGGCGTGCTGATGGCCGTGCGGCTGCTGGCAACCCACGGGTGTGAAGAACTGGTCGAATCTTTGATTGCCGGAGAAAAGCGCGCGGCCTTTGCGGTTTATGAACCAAGCTTTGCCTGCAATCTGTCCGCCATGGAAACCTCTGCGCGTCAGGATGGCGAAACGTGGTATCTGACGGGCCGGAAATCAGCCATCTACGGCGCACCTGACGCCAGCCTGATCGTCGTTGCTGCGAAAACGGATGCCGGTATCGGGTTGTTTCTGCTTGAGCAGCCCGAACTGATCTCTGCAGCAATGACCGATGGTGGAGGTATTGCCGACCTCGACTTGGACCAGGTTGCTGCGGATTGCATCTCTCCCGATGCCCGTGGCGCGATCGAGGATGCGCTCGACCTGGGCCGGATCGCGCTTTGCGCCGAGGCCGTCGGCGCCATGACATCGCTTTTTGACATGACCGTCGATTACCTTAAGCAGCGCAAACAGTTCGGGCAATCCCTTGGCGCGTTCCAAGCCCTGCAGCACAGGGTTGTGGACATGCTTGTCGAAATCGAACAAAGCCGCTCGATCGTTGTCGCAGCGGTTGCCGGGTATGGCGAAAGCGATCAGAAAAAAAAGGTCTCGATGGCCAAGAACCTGATCGGGCGCGCCGGGCGGCTTGTTGCTGAAGAGGCCATTCAACTGCATGGCGGAATCGGCATGACCTGGGAATATCCGGGAGCACATTTTGCCAAACGTCTGGTCATGATTGGTCACCAACTTGGGGATCAAAATGATCATGCCCTGCGTTTGATAGCCTTAAGTGAACCGTAATGAGAACTGCGGGAGAAGAGAAGTCCGTTGGTTGGACCGTCAACTATTCATTTGAATTACTGGGGGAAAACCCATGAAGGTACTCGTACCTGTGAAGCGCGTGATCGACTATAACGTGAAAGTCCGTGTGAAAGCGGATGGGAGCGGCGTCGATCTTGCCAATGTGAAAATGTCGATGAACCCCTTTGACGAGATTGCCGTTGAAGAGGCCATTCGCCTGAAGGAAGCCGGCAAGGCCGAGGAGATTGTCGTTGTCTCGATCGGCGTGAAGCAGGCCCAGGAAACCCTGCGCACTGCGCTGGCCATGGGGGCGGACCGCGCCATCCTGGTTGTCGCGGCAGATGACGTGCACACCGATATCGAGCCTCTGGCCGTCGCCAAGATCCTCGCGAAGGTGGTCGAGGAAGAAGCCCCCGGCCTCGTGCTCTGCGGCAAGCAGGCGATCGACAACGACATGAACGCCACCGGCCAGATGCTGTCGGCCCTTCTGGGCTGGTCGCAGGCCACCTTCGCCTCCGAGGTCGACATCGATGGCGACAGCGCCGTCGTGACCCGCGAAGTCGATGGCGGGTTGCAGACCATCAAGGTCATTATGCCTACCATCGTCACCGTCGACCTGCGCCTGAACGAACCGCGCTATGCGTCGCTGCCCAACATCATGAAGGCGAAGAAAAAGCCGCTGGACGAAAAAACCGCCGCCGACTATGGCGTCGACACCGCGCCGCGCCTGGAAATCGTGTCGACTGCCGAACCTGAAGCCCGCGCAGCTGGCATCATCGTTGGTTCCGTAGACGAACTGGTTGAGAAACTCAAAGAAGCGGGGGCTGTGTAATGGCTGTTCTTCTTCTCGCAGAAGTCAACAACGGCGAACTGGCGATGGACGCCACCGCCAAGGCTGTCACCGCCGCTGCCGGTCTGGGTGACGTGACCGTTCTGGCCGCGGGCGCCTCTGCCGCCGCTGCCGGTGAAGCCGCCGCAAGGATCGACGGCGTGGCCACGGTTCTGGTCGCCGAAGACGCATCGCTGGATCACCGCCTGGCAGAATCGACGGCGGCGCTGATCGTGTCGCTGGCTGGCGATTACGAGCACATCGTGGCACCCGCCACCACCGACGCCAAGAACGTGATGCCCCGCGTCGCGGCGCTTCTGGACGTGATGGTGATCTCGGACGCGACCGAAGTGGTCGACGCCAACACCTTCGTGCGCCCGATCTATGCCGGTAACGCCATGCAGACCGTCAAGTCGTCGGACGCCAAGAAGGTCATCACCTTCCGCAACTCGACCTTTGACGCCGCCGGGACCGGCGGCTCGGCCTCGGTCGAAACCGTTGGCGCTGCTGAAAACCCCGGCCTGTCGAGCTGGGTCGAAGACAAGGTTGCCGAAAGCGACCGCCCCGAGCTGACCTCGGCCGGAGTGGTCGTGTCTGGTGGCCGTGGCGTGGGGTCCGAAGAGGACTTCGCCCTGATCGAGAAGCTGGCCGACAAGCTGGGCGCCGCCGTCGGTGCCTCGCGCGCCGCGGTCGACTCGGGCTATGCCCCGAACGACTGGCAGGTGGGTCAGACCGGCAAGGTCGTCGCCCCGGACCTCTACGTCGCCGTCGGCATCTCGGGCGCGATCCAGCACCTCGCGGGCATGAAGGACTCCAAGGTCATCGTCGCCATCAACAAGGACGAAGAAGCACCGATCTTCCAGGTCGCCGACTTCGGCCTGGTCGCCGACCTGTTCCAGGCAGTCCCAGAATTGAACGAGAAACTTTGAATCCTCCCTGACTAGGTCGGCCAGCAAAAAATGCTGCGCCGACCCCTTTTTTGGAGACATTAGACTGACCGAGCAATTCGAACACCTAGTTAAGTTTTTGCTCAAAGTCTCTTTCAATCCAAAATGTATAGTATATCGCGTGGCTAAATACTGCGCTTCATGGCCGTTTTCTGGGCATGACGCTACGCGACCGAGTTGCCCTCAACATCCAGGATCTGCGCCGTGCGCGCGGGCTGAGCCAGGAAGAGCTCGCCCTGCGTGCGGGTGTGAATCGTGGCTATATGGGCAAGCTCGAGAACGCCAAATATGCCGCATCACTCGACATGCTCGAGAAGATCGCAAAGGCGCTTTCTGTCGACCCTTCGGCCCTCCTTGCTCCGCGCAACTAGGCCGCTCGCCATTTTCGATTCCAACACAATACTAATTCACTAGTTCATTTATGGGAGTTTCCCCTGATGCCCCCTCCTCGCCTCACAGCACAACCTATAGCCGAAGGTTTCACGCAAACTTCGTCCGGGCCCAAATTGGTCTGGCGAGATTTTCGTTGGAATACCGGGAAAGTCATACGCGATTGGCATATCGATCCGAACGAAGCCGAAGGCCTTGAGATCGAGGTCCGACAGATCAACACACGGAAACCAGAGCCCGAGACCTTCTAGTAGCGAAACCACTCCGAGTGATCCATGTTGCCTTCGTAGTCACCAAATTCGACCATCACCGCCCGCGTGAAATACTTCCCAGAACCATCACCAACCGGATATGGAATGCTCTGCCCGTTCGGCGAAGAAAAGCTCCCGGACCACGGTGTCGAAGAACTCCCGACCCGAACATGTCGTCTGCAATTGCCGTTCTCATGATCACAGGAATTCACCCACCAAACCCAGTAGTCGACGTCTCCGCCGCGATCCCTTTGGGCGTACCCCCAAAACCACAACACCCGCGTCCGCCGCAACCAAGCATACTCGGGAAGAGAGATATTTACCTCCCCTTCCCCACCTGGCCCGCCCAACTCAACCGGAACTGCCGCAAAAGTACAAATCCCAAACGGTGGCCGCACTGGCCAGGGCGTAATCCGTCTGACCATCGTCGCATAGGCAGCCGAACACACTGCACTCGAAGGAAAGCCTCCTGCCATGCAAAGCATGATCGCGCAGTCCATGTCATAGGCGCGAGATGGCTTGGTCGAGATTGGCAGAATCACCATCGAAACGATCAAACTAACAATGAACTGGCGCATCTACCTCTCCGTGCGGCGACCGAATTTGTGCTCAACGTAACGGCGAACTTCCCTCATATCCATCTTTTTCTATTTTCTACGTTTTATATATATTGACTCTAACTGTAGTTTCCGTGTCATTTGCATCATGTATGAAGGTCTCTCAAGGGGAGAGACCATGCCGATAGCAAGACACCTGAGTCTGATCACACTGGACGGTGTGAAAGACCTCATTGCGAGGAAGGTGGATTTCACCTGTCGGTATGAGCTCGTGGGGGGCACAGGTGACGGCAAGCCGCTTTACCAGTGCATCTATTCGGTCGGGGATGAAGAACTCATCCTGGTCGCTGCCAAGGTTCAGAAGCATGGGCCCAAGGTGCGCCATTTCGCGCTCTGGCCGGGGCTCGTCAATCATCACACCAATTATGGTGACGGCCACCCTATCTCTATTGATCTCGATATCCGCAACGCCGAGGGCGGCGATGGCGGATCTGATGGTGATCGGGACTGACGGCAGCGTCAGAACGTCCGGCTGGATTTTTCACGAACGAGCATCTGCCGAACCCGCCGTCGCGCGCGTGGCCCCATCCCATCCCGACAGCACGAGCGAGATTCTTGCGGCCATCCGTGCAACCTCGGATCGGCATGCGACGAACCGCAGCCTGCGCGCGATAGGCCTGCCCCCCGCCGAGTGGCATGTCCTTTTCCAAGCATTGATCGAGGCCGAAAGCAGCTACAACCCGACGGCCGTCAGCCCGAAAGGCGCTTATGGCTTAGGCCAGTTGATGCCGGCCACGGCACGTGAATTGGGCGTTGACCGAACAAACCAAAACCAGAACCTCGAAGGGGCTGCGCGGTATTTGTTGGCCCAACTCGCCGAGTTCCGGGACATTGACCTGGCGCTGGCAGCCTACAATGCCGGGCCGCACCGTGTCCGCGAATATGGCGGTGTTCCCCCGTTCTCCGAGACGCGTGGCTATATCGCACGCATTCACCGCATTCGCTCCCGCCTTTCCGGGCAATCGACCTCTCAGCCCATCGTCCGCGTCTCCACTCAGGGGACGACGCGCGCGCCGGTCATCATCGACCTAAACTGATCCCAAGAAGGAAGAACATGCTGAAACTCAGACCAAGATATCTATTGCCTGCCGCCACAACCCTAGCGTTTCTGGCGACCCCCGCCCTCGCGCAGGACCTCTCTCCGATCCAGACCATGCTGGAAACGGTTGAAGCCGCACTCACGGGACCGATCGGCATTGCCGTGGCAACGCTGGCCGTCATCGGCACCGGCTTCATGTGCATGATGGGACGCCTCAACTGGGGCTGGTTCGCCTCCGTCATCATCGGGATCGTGCTGATCTTTTCAGCTGGCACGATTGTCGATGGGTTCACCTAAGTCACTCACGGAACGAACCCTATGGTAGAACGATCCCCGCTTTTCTTAGGCCTCGCACGCCCGCCGAAATACCTCGGCCTCCCAGTCGGCTACCTCGTCGTGCTGGCCATGGGGGTCGTTCTGCCCTTCATCTGGACCAAGTCGCTGATCTTCTTCCTGATCGGGATCATCGCCTATCCGGTGCTCTGGTTCGTCGCCGACAAGGAGCCGCATTTCTTCGAAGTGCTGCGCGTCGCCTACGGTTCGGTGCGCACCACAAGGAACCGAGCGCTTCATGGAGGTGACAGCTTTGGCGCTTGATGGCTCCAAATCGGTCCCCCCTGCTCTGCTGGCAGCGGACGGGAGCGCGTTTGCGCGGGAGAGCTTTCTTGCCGAGCACATGCCGTATTTCTCGCGCGTTGCAGATGATGTGCTGATCCTGCGCGAAGGCGATCTGATGGCAACGCTGCGCCTTGATGGTTTGAACCCAATGACCACGCCGGACGGGGAACTCGACGCGTTGCGCCGGGCGGTCGCGGCCATCGTGGCCCAAACCGGCGATTTGTTCGGCTTTTATATACACAGGATTTCCGTTCCTCAGGGCCTCGCCTTGCATCCCATTGAGGGCGATAGTTTCGCGGCGGAGATCGACCGGCAATGGCAGCGCCACGTCGCGGGCCTTCAGCCGAAGAAAAAACAGCTCTACCTCACAATTCTGCGCCGTCCGGACCTTACGTCCAGGGTGCCGATCTTGCGGAGCCTCGCGCGCAAGGGCTGGGTCAAGGACCGGGCTGCGCGGATGCAGGAGTTGAACGAGGTCGTTGGATTCTTCGAAGTTGCACTGGCCAGCGCCAAGCCCAAACGACTGACCACCGAAGGCGGGGAATGGCTTGGGTTTCTGAACACACTGAATTCAGGGGGTCTGCTCCGGCTGGGG
>JBOEGS010000011.1:0-6934 GCA_050633545.1 Paracoccaceae bacterium | reverse complement strand
TGGTACGGGCGCTCGCCAGCCCCGCCTTGGTACGTTCCCGGATCAGCGCCCGCTCGAACTCGGCCGCGGCGCCCAGAACCTGCAGCGTGAACTTGCCTTGCGGGGATCCGGTGTCGATCGGGTCCTGAATGGAACGAAAGAACGCCCCCTTGGCCTCCAGCCGTTCGATCACCTCCAGCAGATGTGAGAGAGACCGCGCCAGCCGGTCGATCCGCACAACGACCAGCGTGTCGCCGCTCTGGACGCGTTCGAGCACGCGTGCCAGCACCGGTCGCGCGCGATTGCCGCCCGAGGCGTGCTCTTCAAAGATCTCGACGCAACCCGCAGTTTGCAGGGCCTCGGACTGGGGCAGGGGGGTCTGATCCTCTGTCGATACGCGGGCGTACCCTATCAGGGGCATGAAAACGGGGCCGTTTGCAATTTCATATACCGCTACTAAACGACCGTTTGTAAACGAATGCAAGTAAGCGCTCTCTCGTCTTGCCAGCCCAAAAACCCTTGGTTTCCTTGCGCTGAGCGCGATCGGAGAGGTTACACCGGCAGTCGCGCGCGCATACTATATAAAGAGCGAAGGCAACCGCCACAAAATCACTTGGGTAATGTGCAAAAGAACAGTATTTTGCACATATGAAGACCCAAGCATCCGCTATGACTGATGATTTCAATGACCCCCTCATCACCATCGAGGAGGATGAAGAGGCTCACGAAGAGGATCTCTGGTTTCTGCCGGGACCACTCGAAGAAGAACCGGATGATTTGCCTCCCGGGCCACGGGCAGAACCGCCCGACACTGCTGTCATAGAAGACTGGGCAAAGGCAGAAGGCGTTCACGCTGCGCGACTTGCACGGGTTGCTGGACGCCTGGGCGCTCTGGATGACCGGCTGCTGCGCGGTCCTGAAGGCTGGCGGCACCGCCTCGCACTGATCGAGGCGGCAGACCTCAGCTGGTTCGCAGGGGATCGGGTCAGTGCTGATCGTCTGGCCCTTTGGGTATCGATGCGGCTGTCAGGCGCACAGGATGACCCAAACGCGCTGGCACGCGTTGGATGGGTTGTTCGGCGCCTGACAGGCGGTCCCGGACCGAAGGCTGACTTGGCCGCCTTCTTGGATCGCCGCGATCCCGAGAACATTGAAGGCCTCGCTGAGCGTTTCGAAGATCGCGCGGGCGGATGGTTGGACGTAATGGCCGCAGCAGCCGAGCTCCACCCAATCACTCGGGCTTGTATGGGCTTTCATCTCTGGAGCCTCGCGGGCCTCGGTGGGCACGGCAATCAGATCGAAGCCGCCGTCACCGCGTCGAGGATCGCGGCCAGCGATGGAAGCGGCGCCATCTTCGCACCGCTCGCCATGGGCGGGGCAGGGGGGCTGCGTGTCTCGGGCTTGCCACCCAAACGCTTTGCCCGCTGGTTGGATGGGATGAGCAGCTCAATTCTGACAGCAATGCGAACACTTGACGATATTGAAGCGTGGACCGAGCGGACAGAAACCGTCATGGCGCAATTGTCTGGTCGCACGCCGGTCGCCTTGCGGAAAGCCTTCTCTCAGTGGACCTTGGTCTCCGCCCCAATGGCTGAGGCCGTGACGGGAGCCAGTCGCACAGCCGTTCAGCGCAATCTGGCGTGGATGGAAGCAAACGGCTTGATCCGCGAGGTGACGGGGCAGGGGCGGTATAGGATGTGGAAAGCGACAGACTGAACTATCGTTCAGTGATGGATGGAGACGATTCAATTTGGTTTTCAAAGAGTTATTTGGCTGCACGTGCAGATCATGCTCATATTTTGATCGCACTCCCTCGAGGTTTGTCGCGCGATTTTCCACCAGATGGGTTCAGTCGCAGGTCATTCGGGGTTGCGATTGCCGCTGTTTTTCTGCCTTGCGACCGGTCAAGACTGGCCCGACCTCTGAAGCGAAACGAACGTGCGCGAGATGACTTGCTTGGGTCTCTACCGGTTCCGACTGTTTCTGTTTTTGAAGCGGCGGGGTGGGGTCAGCAACCTTCTGGAACGACAGAGTGGTCCTGTTTCCTTGGTCGAATGTCCTCGAGCGCTGCATAAAATGCCGGCAACACCAACAGGATAAGAACCGTCGCTGCCAACAGCCCAAAGACGACCGAGATCACAAGCGGCTTGAGGGTCTGTGCCTGGGTCGAGGTTTCCAGAAGCAGCGGTGCCATGCCCATGATTGTGGTCGAGACCGAAACGAAGATAGGACGAAACCGGGTGCGCACAGCCTCTCCCGCGGCCATCGCGGCAGACAGTCCATCGACGCGGCGGGCGTTGATAACGCCGACCAGAAGGATGGCGTTGTTCACCACGATGCCCGCAAGCGAAGCCGCCCCCACCAGTGACGGCATCGAAATATTGTAGCCCATCAACACATGGCCCCAGATCACACCCAAGAATGCGAGCGGAATGGTGATCATCACGATCAGCGGCTCGACATAACTGCGGAACTGGAAGCTTAGCACCAAGTAGATGCCCACCAGCCCGATCAGGAACCCGCGCAGGATCGAGGCGACCGTTTCAGCCGAATTCGCGGCTTGTCCGCCGATCTCGAAGCCGAGGCCGGGCGTGGTAGCTACGAGGTCGGGCAGGAATCCCTCGGCCAACCGCGCGGTGATCGCGTCGGCATTGCCGATGCGACCATCCACATCGGCTGCGACGGTAAGCGTACGCAGACCATTGCGGCGTGTGATCGTGCCCCAGCCGCGCGCCTCGTCGATCGTGGCGATGCTGGACAGCGGCACGGTGCCGCCACTGGGCAAGGCGATTTCGAAGTTGCTCAGATCGGCGCGGCTGACGCGATCATCATCGGCCAGCCGCACCTCAAGATCCCAGGCCAGATCGCCGTGCCGGATTTCAGAAAGCTGCGTGCCGAGGAAGGCCGCGCGGATCTGGCTGGCGACGTCCGTGGCGGTCAGCCCCAGGGCTTCGGCGCCTTGCGACAGGCTCAGCCGCAACTCCGGTGCGCCGGGGCGCAGGTCGAGGATCGCGTTGCGCACACCGGCATAGGATTCGAGTTCAGTCAGCGTGGCGCGCCCCGCCGCCTCCAACGCGGAAAGGTCGGGGTGGGTCAGGCGCAGTTCCACCGCGATGCCCTGCGGCCCGATCCCCGGCTCGGTCAGGATCAGCGAGGACACACCGGGCAGAGTGCCAATTTCCTCGCGCCAGAGCGTGACGATTTCGTCCAACGTGCTGCTGCGTGTCTCGGCGCCGAGCAGGTCCACCGCGACGGTGGCGACATGGGCACCGGTCTCGCCCGCCGAGAGGTTGCGGCCCAGCCGGGTGATGCGGCGGATCACCAGCGGTTGTGCCTGGGGCTGATCAGGGGACAGGCGGGCGTTCACGCGGTCGAGCGCTGCCTCGACCTGAGCCACGGCTTGGCCCGTGCGCGCTAGCGGTGTGCCTGCGGGTAGCATCAGCCGCGCCTCGAGCACGTCGCCATCGATCTCGGGCATCGCCTCGCGTTTGACCACGCCGCCGCCCAATGCGCCGACGGTCACGATCAGCGCCCCGATGGCCAGACCGACAACAAGCCAGCGCGCCTTGATCGCGGCGTCTGCCAGGCGGCCCACGCCACGTTCGCGCAGGGCATCGAAACCCGCCTCGAAGCGCATTCGCAAGTGCGACGGGGCGGTGTCCTTCATCCCACCTTTCAAGTGGTGGGGCAGGATCAGGAAGGCCTCGATCAGCGAAGCGGCGAGCGCGGCCAGCAGGACCACGGGCAGAACCTCCAGGACGGCCCCCAGTTCGCCCGCCAGAAAGGCCAGAGGCAGGAACACGGCCAGCGTCGTCAGGAAGGACGAGATCACGCCGGGCGCCACGGCGGCGACGCCCGCCGCCACGGTTTCGACCGTCGCGCCCTTGGCGGCATGCACCGCGATGGAATCCGCGATCACGATGGAATCGTCCATCACGATCCCGATCGCCATCAGCAGGGCCACCAGTGTCATCATGTTCAGGCTGAGCCCGGTCAGCCCCATCCAGACGAATGCCCCGGCAAAGGCCATGGGCAGGCCCATGGCGGCCCAGACCGCGAAACCGGGGCGGAAGAACAGGCTCATCACCACGACAACCAGCACTAGCCCGATCACCCCGTTCTGCACCAGCATCACCAGCCGGTCGCGGATGATGGAGGTCACGTCCTGCACCACCTCAACCGTGATCGTTTCGGACAGGCGTGCCGTTTCCTCGGCCACCAGCGCTGCGACGCTGTCCAGTACCCGAAGCGCGTCGGCTTCGAGCGCCTTGGCCACATCGATCACGATGGCGGGCGTGCCGTCGACAAGGGCGCGGTCCTGCGGCGGCTCGAAGCGCTCCTCGATCACTGCCACGTCCCCAAGCGTCAAAGTCGCACTATTCGGCAGAACCAGCACGGGGATCGTGGCAAGGGAGATGGTCGTGTCGCGTTCCGCAGTGAAGCGCAAGGTCAGGTCCGCGCCCGGCCCCTCCAGAGTGCCGGCGGGCAGGTCGATGCTCTGTGCAGCGATGGTTGCGGCCAATGCGGCTGGCGTCAAACCGTGGCTGTCGAGCGCGGCGCGCGTGGCGGTGATGGAAAGCGTCCGGGTGCCGAGCCCCCCGCGCGTCACGCGGGCGACGCCGGGCAGGGCGGTCAGTCGGTCCGACAGGCCGTCGGCATAAAGGTCCAACTCGCCCAGCGGCAGATCGCTCGAGATGGCGATCGATGTGACAGGATCCGAGCGGTGCAACTCGCGTACCACGGCGGGATCGGCGCGGTCGGGGAAGGTATCGATGGCCGAAACCTCGGTGCGCAGGGAATTGACGAAGCGCAGCGCGTCATTGCCCGGCGCCATGGTCGCCACGGCCCGCGCGCGGCCGCTCTGCGCGGTGCAGGTGAGGGTTTCCAGCCCCTCGACACCCTGCACTCCGTCCCAGAGCGGCGCGCAGATCGCAGCCTCCACATCCTCGGCGGCGGCACCCCGGTACGGCACCGTGATCTCGGCCTCGACAGCGCGGAAATCGGGGAAGGTCTCGCGCAGCAGGCCCGGTGCGGCAAAGGCACCGGCGGCAAGGAACAGAAGGAGCAGCAGATTGGCTGCCGTCGGGTGGCCGGTGAACCAGCGGATCATGGCTGGACCTCGACCGGGGTCAGGGCCATGCCGGGGATGGCCGGAGCGATATCGTCGATCACCACGCGGTCGCCCGGCGACAGGCCAGCGGCGATAACGACACGGCCATCCTGCGCGAAGGCGGCGGTGACGGGGCGCAATTCCAGCAGATCGCCGGGGCCGGCTATCCGCACCCTGCCCATGTGCAACGCCGCCTCGGGGATGGCGATGACGCCGGCGATGGAAGCGCCCGAAAAGGCAAGCTGCACCTGCATGTTGGGTACCAGCGGCAGGCGGCGGGGCGGGTCGGCGCCCTCATAGGGGTCGTCAACCCTGACCACGACCGGCACGGTGCGCGCACGGGCATCCAGCGCGCCCTCGATCCCGACAACGCGGGCGCTCCAGATCTGCTTCGGGTCCGACAGAGGGCTGAGCGTCACTGCAATCCGCGTGGCGGGCATGTCGCGCATCATGTCGGCAAGGGTGATGCCCTCCGGTGCATCTCCCAGCAGCTGTCGAAAGCTGTCGATGGGCAGATGCGCCACGACCTCGGCCGCCGCGATCCCGTCGGCACGGATCACCACCTGACCGGGGGCGACGGTCTGAAACAGCTCAGCATTCACCTCGGTCACCCGCAGGTCGAACGGCGTCGTCAGGGTCGTGCGGTCGAGCGAGCGGCGCGCCCGGTCTATGGCGGCCTCGCTGCGTGCGACCTGCGCCGCGATCCGCGCTTGGCGAGACGGGATCAGGGCGAGCGTGTTCTCCAGTTCCGCCACCGTGCGGCGGGCCAGAAGGGTCGCGCGCTCGGCCTCGTCGGCGCGCGATTGCGGAACGGCGCCTTGCGCGACGAGTGTGCGCGTGCGTTCCAGATCGGTCTCGGCCAGGGCCAGCCGGTTCTGTTCCAGCGAAAGGATGCGCCGCGTGTTGTCCGCCTCTGCCGTAAGCTGCACGCGCTCGGCCTCCAGCACCGCGAGGTCGGCCTGCGATTGCGCCAGCGCCAGCTCGTAGTCGGCGGGGTCGGTCCTCAGCACTTCCGTCCCCGCCGGGATCAGGCGACCGGGCTCAAGGACCGGATGGCGCCAGATCACCTCGCCCTGCACCTCGGCCACGGCGACCCAGTTCTCCGCCGCGCGCAGGCTGCCCCAAGCGGTCGCGGCGGGCCGAATATCCTGCGCCGCGACCGTCATCACCCGAACGGGCAGCGCGGGCGCGTCGCCCCCGACCTGCGCGGGGCCGGGGGCAGACGCGATCATCCATACCGCCGCGGCAATGCCGAGCGCGATGGGTGGCAGTGCCAGGAGCGGGACGAGGCGCATGGGTTCAGCCCTGCGCCCGGCGCATCCGCGCCAGCGTGCCGTCGCGCAGGATGAACTGGTGGTAGAGCGCGCCAATCACATGCAGCGCAACCAGCGCCAGCAGGATGATCTTCATCACGTTATGCCCCTGCGCCGCGGCCTCGACCCCACCGAACCACGCGACAGACCCGCTGAGTGGCATCAGGATCATCAGCGCGTAAAGCCCGACATGGGTGAGCTTCGCGAGAATGCCTTGTACCTTGCTGGCCTCGATCGCCGGGGGCACGCCGCGCCTGGCGCGCAGGGTCAACCGCCACAGCGCGAAGATCATCACCAGCGCGCCGCCCACCACATGGGCCAGCACGAGCGGGTCGAACCCAGCCTCCAGCCCATCGGTGATGCGGTCCCATGCGGCCGACATCGCGTCCTTGAAAAGATATTGCTGCGCGATCAGTGCGAAGATGAGCCAATGCAGCGCGATCTGAAGGCGGGAATAGCCGGTGGGGGCGGTCTTGGCGGGCATGGCTAGGATCCTTTCGGTCAGGGTGCGTGCTGTCTCTTATACACATCT
>JBOEGS010000010.1:0-24978 GCA_050633545.1 Paracoccaceae bacterium | reverse complement strand
CCAGCGATCTTGGTATCAACCCAGAATACTTTGACAGCCCCTATCTGCAGGTGCATGGCGGCGCGCGGTACCTGGCGGCCCAGCTCAACACCTTCGACGGCAATATCATCAACGCGCTCGCGGCCTATAACGCCGGACCCGGCCGAGTCTTCGAATATGGCGGCGTCCCGCCTTTCGCCGAGACCCAGCACTACGTCCAGGTCATCCCCGAACGCTACAATCTCTATCTGAGCCGCATCGGCGGGATCGAAGCGCTCGGTACGATCGACCCCGCGCTTCTGGCAAATGCGAACCTCTCGATGACCGGGCATGGCGCGGCTTTCTATGGCAACAACTCGCCCGCCGCGATCAGGCAAGCTGCCCTGCGTATCCAAGACATCGTCACACGGATTTCAGCGACGGAAGACGTGCAGGAAAGCATCGCGCTCAACACCTATGCCCGCGCCGAACTGGTGCGCCTCGTCGCCGCGCGCATCCGGCTTCAGGCGGCGCGGACCCGTGTCCTGAGCGCAGAAGAATTGGCGCAGGCCAGCGCCCGCATGGCCGAGGGCGCATTCATGGAATTTACGATCAGGGAGATAGACTGATGGGACGGATGTTTCTGAGAACGGCTTTGGCCACGACACTTGGGATTGGCCTGCATCTGGGAGCCCTCTCCCCTGCTGCGGCGCAGGGCGTGCCCGTCGTAGATACCCAGAACATCGCGCAAAACATCCAGCAGCTCCGGCAGATGATCGAAGACGAGATCCTGCAGAACGAGCAGCTGACGCAGCTCCGCGAACAGCTTGCCACACTCACGGACCAACTCGCGGAGCTGCAAAGAACCTACGAAGCCCTCACCCGCCTCGCCGAACTGCCGGAAATCATCCGCACCGAGATGGAAGACGAGCTGAACGGTCTGCTCGACCAGGAGTTCGGGGACATTCTCGCAACGATTGAGGCGATCAAGACGGGCGATTTCTCGGGGCTCTCCGGCTCCGGCGCGGGCGAGATCGAAACCCAGATGGACCGGGTGCTGGCCGATCTCGGATTTGACGATGACACCCTCTCGGAAATGGCCACGAGCGGCAATCCCGGGGCCAACCGCGTGGCAACACAAGCCACGACCGGCGCGCTCGTCTCGGCCGCGGCCCAGAACAGCTATGAGGACGCCGGACAATCGCTGGAACGCGTCGACCGGCTCGTCGGGCTCATCGACGACATGGACGAACTCAAGGAAAGCATCGATCTCAACACGCGCGTGACGGCGGAACTGGCCATCGCACTTGTCGCCATGTGGCAACTCGAAGCCGTGCAAACCGTGGGTGACGGCACCGGCGGCGTGATCGATGCCGCCACCATCGCCGAGGAGCAGCGCTTCATGGATTTCACCTTGCCGGACCTACGGGCAGACTGATCGTGGGGGCATGAATGGTGGCGAGTGAACAAGAAATCATCGAGGAAGAACTGGTCTACGGCGCCTTGCGCCGCGAACGCCTCTGGCAACGCCTTTGCCTGATGGGCCTTGTCTTCGGCATCCTCGGCTGTCTGAGCGCCGCGGCTGTCTCGATCCTCGATGTCGACCCGCCCCCCGTCGTTGTCCCCTATGATCCCGCCACCGGCTTTGCACTCCCCGAAGCCTCGGTGGGCGCGACTTCGGTCACAGCCAACCAGGCGGTCATCGAGGCGGAGGTCTTCCGCTATGTGACCGACCGCGAGGTCTATAACCAGCTCGACAATGACCTGCGCATCCGCAGCGTTCTGCGCCGCTCGGACGGAGCTGCCGAGAGCGGGCTGCGCCAGATCTGGAACAGCGCCAATGAGAACTACCCGCCGACGGTCTATGGCCCCAATGCGCGGCTCGACGTGGAGATCCTCAGCATCAACCAGATCGGAACCAACCGCGCGACGGTCCGCCTGCGCAAGCGCCTGACATCTATCAACGGCGTCCAAACCGGGCTTTTCACCGCCACCCTCCTCTTCGAGTTCCGCCCCGAGACCCGCCGCTCCATCGATGAGGTCTGGACCAACCCCTTCGGCTTCACGGTCCTCGAATATTCCATCCGCTCCGACAGATTGGAGAATTGAATTTGTTCCCTGTTCGACTTTTCATATTGCTGATTGCCCTGTTGCCCGGCCTCGCCTTCGCCGAAGCCATCCCGCGCGGCGGGCCCAATGACAACCGGGTGCGGCTTGCCAGCTATCAGGAGGGCCAGGTCTACCGGCTAAACGTCTCGCTCACCCATGTGACCACCATCGAGTTCGGCGAGGGTGAAAGCATCCGTTCGATCATCGCGGGTGACACGGAAGGGTTTGAGATCGACGGCGTACCCGGCGGTCAGGCCTTCGCGATCAAACCCGTCGCGCGCGGTGTCCATACCAACGTGACGGTCTATACGAACCGGCGGAGCTACTACTTCAACGTCCAGGAGACCCGCAGTCCGACCTTCTACGTGGTCCAGTTCCGCTACCCCGAGGATACCAGCCGCCCCACACGTGCCATCGCAGCCCAAGCGCCGAACTATAATTACGGTGCAAGCGCGCGGACCGAGTTTACCCCTGCCCGCGTCTGGGATGACGGGACCTTCACGTATTTTGAGTTCCCACGGAACGCACCGGTGCCAGCGATCTTTCGTTACGCCAATGGCCGTGAGCGCACGGTCAACACGCAAGCCACCGAGGACGGTGTGATCCGGGTTTCAGGAGTGAACCGACAATGGGTGCTGCGGATCGGAGAGGAGGTGGTCTGCATCGAGGCCACACCACCTGCGGGGGTAGGCTCATGAGCGATACCGGAAACACAGACCTCGAGAAACGCCTCGCGGCCCTCGAACAAGGCAAGGGCGCTGGTTCGCCCCCTGCCCCGCGGCGCTCGCCACTTCTGGCCTTGGTCGTTGTTCTAATAATCGGTGCTGGCGGAGCGCTGCTCTATCTCCTGTCCCAACCCGAGGAAGAGGAGGCCCTACCCACGGCCACGCCGGACGTGTTCCAAAACGAAGGCGACGGGTTCGGCGCCATCGAAACCCTGCCCCCGCCTGAGCCCGAAGTCGTTCTGGTCGCGCCGGAACCGGTGGAACCAAATGCGGAGCTTCTGGCACAGCTCGCAGCCCTTCAGGCCCAGATCGAGGAATTGCGCAACGCGCCTGAGCCGGTGGTCCAAGAAGACACGGCCGCCGCAGAGGCGATCGACGCGCTGACCGCTCAGATCGCTGCGCTCCAAGCCGCCTCGGAAGCCGCACAGCAACGATTCCAGGACGAACTGACGGCGCGGGATCGCAGCCTTGAGCAACTCCGCATGGATCTGGAACTGGCCCAACTCGAGGCCAACCGCCCGCTCCCCGCACCCATCGGACCCACCGAGGACGAGTTGCGCGCGCGGGAAGAAGAACGGCTCCGCCGCGAGGAGGAAGCACGACGGCTCGCGGAACTTGAGCGCCGCGCGGCCGAGGAACGTGCATTTCAGGAACGCCGCATCACCTCGCCCACCATCGCCTTTGGCGGCACGTCCGGTGCGAATGAGACGGCGCTGACCGAGCGCACCTTTGGCGAAGTGACGGATTTCGTGCTGAATGGCGCGCTGCCCACGTCGGTGACGCAAGCCGAGGTCATCGCCAATCCTTCCAACACCATCATTCAGGGCACGATGATCCAGGCCGTCATGGAAACCGCTCTCGACAGTTCGCTGCCCGGCCAGACCCGGGCCGTCGTCTCCGAAGATGTGTTCAGTTTCGACGGTTCTCGGCTCCTGATCCCGCGTGGCTCTCGTCTTATCGGACGCTATCGCTCCGGCGTTGATATCGCGCAACGCCGCGTCACCGTCGCCTGGGACCGGATCATCCTGCCGGACAATCAAACCATCCAGATCAGTTCCTTTGGTAGCGATGAGCTTGGCCGGTCCGGCGTGACTGGCTTCGTCGACACGCGCTTTGACGAGCGCTTTGGATCGGCAGCGCTGATTTCACTGATCTCCGCCGCACCAAGCGCCGCCGCCGCAAATGTCCAGGACGAAACCGCCGCGGATGTGCTGGAAGACGTGGGCGATGATCTGGCCGATGCCACGGACAGCGTGATTGGCGACTACCTCTCCATCGGCCCCGTCATCTATGTCGATCAGGGCGCGCGCGTCACGGTGATGGTCGACCGCGATCTGGAGATGTTCTGAGCCCATGTCGCTGAGCTATCTCCAGACCTCGCTTGATCGGATCGATGCCGCCGCGCGCGACGATGTCATCGAGATATGTATCAACCCTGACGGCACCTGCTGGGGCGAATTCCAGGGCGATCATTTCATGCGGAAGCTGGATCAGACGCTGACCGCAACCGAAGTGAAGGACCTCGGCAACCAGATCGCTTCCTCCGCCAACACTACGATGAGCAAGGACCGCCCCATCGTCTCCGTCTCGATCACCTACAAGGGCCGCCCGATCCGGGCGCAGGTCATCACCCCGCCAGCCGTGCTCTCAGCCATGTCGATCAGCCTTCGGTTCTTCTCAAGCCTGCCGCTCGACGGGATCACCCTCGATTTCCTCTATGGCAAGGAACGCAAACTGGAAGAACTTCGCCTCGAGAAAACCCGCGAACTGCGCGAAGTGGTGGCCGCGGGCGCCATCGATGATGCACTTGCCTTCTGTGTCGACAACAAGCTCAACATGATCGTCTCGGGCGGCACGTCCACCGGCAAGACCGTCGCCGCGCGCAAGATCCTCTCGCACGTGCCAACAGAAGAACGCATCGTCACCATTGAGGAAGCGGCCGAGCTTCTGCCGACCCAGCCCAATGCCGTGACCCTCATCGCCAACCGCGACGCGGAATTCCAAACCGCCGATGTGCTTCTGACCGCGACGCTGCGCATGCGCCCGGACCGCATCATCCTCGGCGAAGTGCGCGGCAAGGAGGCCATGACCTTCCTCGAGGCGATAAACACCGGTCATGGCGGGTCAATGACCACGCTGCACGCCGAAACCCCGCAACTTGCCGTGCAGCGCCTCGCAATCGCGGCGCTCAAGACCGAGATCCCAATGACCTATGCTGACATGATCCAGTACATCGAGAACTCCATCGATGTGATCATCCAAGCCGGTCGGAATGACGGCAAACGCGGCATCACCGAATTCTACCTCCCCGGCGCCAATGAGATCGGAGCTTCCCAATGAAGACCTTTGAATATGATATCCTCAGCTTTCCCATGACTCGTAAGACCAGCCTCGCTGACATGCAGGCCAGCCTTAATGCCAAAGGGGCAGAAGGTTGGGAGGTGGTGTCGATCAGCTCTTCGGAATTCGCCAACGTGGGACACACTGTCTTCCTGAAGCGGGAAACGACAGCTGGCGGCGCGGTCTGATGATACGTTGCGGGATCGATATCACTTTCGTCACTCTTGCTCTGGTACTGGCGGCGTCATCCTCCTTGGCCGAGCGCAACCTGGTCCCGAGCCTTGAGCGCAGTTTTGATGTTTGCCCGGACAGACCGCTGGAGTCCGAATGGATGCAAAACATACCATTGCGCCAAGCCTATCAGCGGGTTCTGGTTCAGGACATCTACCGCGCCCAAAACCTCGAGCGCATCGTCGAGACTGGCAACTGCGATTGTGAAATCCGGTTCCCCTCTTGGGACGCTGCCGAGGCGGTGTTTCGGGAAAGGTACGCGAGTGACGAACGATGGGAGATGCTGCAAGCCTCGGACGCCTACAACCGCCGCGCAAACGCTGCCCGCCCTGCCGCCAAGGCCATCTGCGAAGCCGCGGGCAATTGGTAAGGCAGCCCCGTCATGAGCGTCGTCACCTATTTCGTTGAAACCTCCCAGGGCTATCTCGACACCGCCGCAGAAACCCAGTTCGGGTCCGTCGCGGCGACAGTCGGCACGCTTCTGGTGCTGGGAACAACTCTGGTGGTGATCCTCGTCTTCCTGAACATGATCTACCAGTACAAGGCGATGGACGGGCGCATGGCCTTCTGGCTCGCGGTCAAGATCGGGCTCATCGGGATATTCGCGACCAACTGGGTGCAGTTCAACGCCCTCTCCTCCGCCATCCTGGCCGGCATCGACAGCATTGCGGGGGCGCTTGTCGCCTCGGTCGGTGGCGGAACCCCGGGTCCCTCTGGCACCTTTGCAGAAGAATTCGATCGGCTGATCGCGGAACTAGGGGACTATCTCAACGCCGCCGGGTCCGAGCTGAACTGGATGGCAGGGGCCATGCTCGACATTGTCGGGGTCCTCTTGCTCTCGATCCTCGGCGGGCTGGCCGCCTTCATCCTCGTGGCCTCCCGCCTGATGATCGCACTTCTGATCGGGATCGCACCGGTGATGATTTTTCTGACCCTCTTCGAGGTCACCAAGGACTATTTCGCGCGCTGGCTGTCGGCACTGGTTTCCTTCGCGCTCTACCCCATCGTCGTGGCCGGCGTGTTCGCGACAATCACGGGTGTCTCCTCCGCACTCATCGGCGAGCTTGGCGACCCGGAAGGGGCCTCAAACATCGGCGCGCTCATCCCCTTCTTCATGATGGTCCTCATGGCGAAGGGCTTCATTATCGCCACGCCGTTCATCGTTCGCGCGATCTCCGGAAACATCATGATGCCCGCCCTCTCAGGTGGTCTCGGCGGCGGTTACAGCTTCGCCCGCGCCGCCATGGGCAGCCAGCAAGCCTACAACCGCTACTTAATCGGTGGCGCAAGTGGTGCGGAATTTGCCGCCCTTAGAGCGCGGCAGTTCTTTGGTGTGCAGCAGATGCCAGTGCGGCAAGGGATGGGGCAGACGGGTTCCGCAGGAGGCACAGGATCCGCAGACTCGGGGTCAAAAATGCTGGCGCAGCTGGCAAGACTGGGTCGACTTGGACGCCGGTGACGGCCCAATGCCGACATCCGCCTTGACATCCAGATGCCGCGGCGCGGCCCGTCGATCCGGACATTCGCGGCAACCGCGAAGCGAACAAGCGAACGAATTCATAATTCGCAGCAAACGACGACTTTCGCTGTTATTGCGCTTGCCTCAGACCCTAGTTAACTCAAACACTTTGGTGGATTTGTAGTGACGTGCTCCCCTGGCTTTCAGCCTCGATGACCTAGGAGTCGGTTCGGCTCCAATGGCGGCCAGTCAACCGACTCAAAGTTCTCAAGTGCGCGCGCACCATAGTCCGGCTCAACGGTCTCCGCCCAAGCGATCAAACCGCGGACATGGTGAAAGATACCGGACACGGAAGTTTGCCTTGAAGCTGCGTGCACAGACGGCCCGTGTGATTCCGATGTCAGGCAATGTAAATGCATGCGGATGTTATCCTTGTATTCGCGCGGCAATCGCGGCCGCTCGGAATCAACTAACATGCCCAGAACAATCCGCCTTGTCCCTGGTCCACGAATGACGGTCTTTCGGTGGTTAGGGCGAAATCCTGACTTATTGAGCTTCTCCAAAACCAAGCGCTTGAAGCGCTGGACGTGCGCAAAGTCGTATTCTTCGCCACACGAAAACGCCAAGTCATCGGCATACCTTGTGAAGGTCATCCCGTATTCCTCAGCGAGCGCGCTCAAAATCTCGTCCACCTTCAACATAGCGAGATTGGCGAGCATCGGACTCGTCGGCGCGCCTTGTGGGAGCATCCCTTCATGCTCGCACTGATAGTATGGAATTGCAGGCCAACGTTCCCCTGGATCAGGTCGCGATCCGGGGCGCTCACACGCGACCGTAGTCAGTCTTGCAAATTCGAAGGAAAGGAGGCGCGGAAACCCCAAGTTCTCGAAGACGGCGGCGACGCGTCCTTCTGAGACTGTATGAAAGAATTCTTCGAGATCGATCTTGAGCAGCCAAGCGCATCCGCAATGCTCCGCCGCCGCTTCATAAGGCCGACAATCGGGATGGAACGCGAAACTGGCGGCATGTGGCCGCGTGAACTGGAGGATGTTGTCAACGATCCATCTCTGAAGGCTCATCAAAGTCCCATTCGGCACGCTGATCATGCGAACACGATTTCTGCCCGGGATACGCTTCTTGAGATAGAAGAACTTGTATGGCCTATGAGCACGCCGCCCCACCAAATCTCGAAGATGCAGGAACGGAATATCGGTCAGATGGCTGAGGTGCCTAAGCGTCAGGACCGGCGTGATTCTGGGATCGACCGCACGAATCCGCTCGAAGGTTTCCACCGCATGGTCGAGTACGGTATCGTCGACACCTTCCAGACGGCCTTGGGAGCGGTAGCGTTGAGGGTTCGGCGCCGGCATCTACTTTGACCCACCCGGGTGGGTGGTACTGCGCGTCGCGGCCAAGACACCGCCAGGCGTGACGTGCAGTATCGCGCAGCGTGAATACTCCGCTCCTCTTTGCGAACGTCGGAAATCCGACGTTCCAGGCCCCCAAGGGACCCGTCGCTGCCGAAGCAGCGCATTTCTAGACCACGTCATCGAGCCCTCAACTGTGTGGGATAGTAGAAGGGTTTGCTCGGCTTTGGAAGTATGGGGCTGCGCGCCCTGCGTCTTTTCAGCCGCCGAAGCTCGGACCGTCCGAGCGCAGACAGCGTGAGCTTTCGCGTCGTCCAACGCGCGATTTCAGTGAAGTCGACGATCTCTTGGACCGTCTCGAGCTTGAGTCGGCTGTGCGCCGATATCTGCGCGAGCGAGCGAGCACCCGCTTCAATCGCCGCAAGCACTAGCATCGTTTTGATCCATCGGCGACCACGCGAGTCTGACAAGTAAGTTTCGGCACCCCGGATACGAAGCAACTGCTCAGCCCGCGCGGCGACTTCCGCACGGTTTGTGCTAGGAAATTCTCCTTTGGCCGCGATGGTGCTGCGCCGCTGGAAGAGAGGCTCCCAGTTGCCCCATCCGCTATGTAGAATGGGCGGAGCATTGTTAGGAACACCATGTTCGAACGCAATAAGCGCTCCCGCCTCGCCATAACCGAGGGGCCTATTGTGATTGGGTGGATATGTTCGGCACAGTTGCCTCACTGCGTCGCGCGTCGGTTTGCGGAACGCGGTGTTGATCGTAGGACATCCGGTCACAGTCAGGACCTTCGGTCGCAAGCGGCTTGATTGTACGAGGCACAAACCCTCCTCGGTGCCCGAATACGCGACGACGTAGAAATCGATCAGGTGGTAGGAGCGCCAACTTCGAACCGAGGCGACAGCGCGAAATGCCTCGAGCATCTCCCAGACCCGCTGCCCTGATCCTATGAAATCCGCAACGACAACAATCGGGCCTGCTTTGCGCTTGCGCAGCAAGTCTGGACCCGGATGGTTGAGCATCTGTTGGCCATGCTGGCGACAGTAGCTTGTAATCATATTCGCGATCAGACCTTCACTTCCGACCTCGGGGCGATTTGGATCAAAGGGAATCGGTGGCGGGCCTTTGCCGACCGCGCGACCGTCCCGGGCGTTAGCGAAGATGGGCAAGACTTGGTTCTTATCCCATTCCACTTCGCGTTCTGCGTAAAAGGCGAGCGGCCTCTTACCTCCATATTGAGCATGGACTTTGTCAAACAGTTGGGTGATGCCGTTCGTTAGCTCGCCACCGCTGACGAGAAGCAGTTCGTCGATGAGGCTAGCGGCGATCTCACGATCCGTTTCTACGAAGCGCTCCAACCAGCGTTGTGCAACCTCTCTTTCCGAGAAATTTGCCACCTATCAATCTATCCTCGTGAATTTGCCGGTTTAACCAGCCTAAGCTACGACGTCAGTGTTAGTCTACTGATTTGGTTCGTGATGAGATGAACCGCAGGCTTCGTTCAAATTGGTGTTCTCTGCTGCGCAGTTTTATCAACACGGACATCGCTCCGCAGTCCGCCGATGTTTAGCATCTAAGGAATCTTAAAAATAAGACTGGGGTTCGCTTTTGGAATTACAATTACCAAAGATGACTTTGCGCGGCTTATGCCCACGTAAAACTTACATCTTCCGTAAATCGTGTTTCCAAAGCTGGCGCGGTCACAATGCATGATCATGGTATTGCTGCATTCGAGGCCCTTGGATTTGTGAACGGTGGAAAGCGTCTTCGGTAGTGGTTTGGGCCGAATTACACTGCGGCGCATGGCAATTTCGGCGTAGCCTTGGGAGGCGTCTTCATACTGTGCAAGCCTTTGCGCTTCCCGGAACTCGCGCTTGAGATCGACCTTTACGTCAGAAAAACCTGCGGCGGAGCTTTTGATGAATTGATCAATCGCGGCGATCGCTGTCGAAATGCCTAAGTGGTTGGGCTCGGCCAGCAGCATCCTGGCTAGACCTTGTATGTTTCCGGGTTTACCTTTTCGGGCTTTACCGCAATTGCATTCAATTTCATCTTTCAAAATGTTGCCGTGCGTTGAAGAAGTGAAGCCCTTTGCAATAGAAGACATGAACCTCGTAAGCGCTTCCGCAGCCCTGACTGCGTTGCCATCGACGGACTGAATGTCTGTTAATAAGATTGACAGTGCGTCGCGCGTATGGCCTTCCCAGATCGGAACCTTCCGGTTCCAGAATGATCGCAAACTGCGCACCAGCTCATTACTGCTGGCAAGAACAAAAAGCTCTTCGTGACCATTCAGGTGGTCATCCAAGGGTTTTCGTTGTGGCCAGCCAACACGGTATCCGCCGCGGGCGGGGGAAGTATTCTCAGCAACAATCACTTTGACGGAAGCTGGGAGAGCCGAAGTCAAATCGAGCGGCTCGTTGGCCAAAAGGGTCTCGCGAGCACTCAGCACCCATTCACCCAGTTCCGAACAACCTTCCGCGTCTTTGGTCCAGCGATGCGGGTGATCCAGCTCATCATGTGCCGCGCTAGCCACCAGAGCTTCCCAACGTGCTCGGTGCTGTTCGGCCGCCTTGGCTTTGCTCTCATAAATGCTCTGCATTCGATCACCGAAGATGCGCAGTTTCGCGCCTTGCCCATGTATAGCCATGATAATTTGGTGATGATCCGGCGAGGCGTCCTGGTGCTCGTCGCAAACAATGATCGGATAGCGGCGTGCCAGTGCTGCCGGAACCGCTTGATTTTTTTTGAGAAATACCGCGACACGGGCCGCGACATCTGAGAAACCGTTGTGCGTATAGGCCCAAACGGTCGGGTCCGGCGGAAGGTCTAGCACCTTGTGATATACGGCGGCGATCTCGCAAATCATCGCGTCTATGGTTCTGATCTCAACGGCATTGCGAGAGATGCCCCGGGTACGCTCTTCGAATACGTCGCATGCCGCATTGGTATGCGTCAAAATTAGCATCCGAGCATTGCCGAGCGTCGGTGCAATATCATGGGCATATTCAGCGCCCTGATAGGTCTTGCCACACCCCGCAGGCGCTTCAATCACGACGAGTGGTTCATCGCTCCGGAGCAAATTGAATACGGAATGATCAGACATCCGGGAAATTTTCGGCAACGGTGAGACCAACAGAGGCCAGTATGGCTGCGATCAGAGGGAGCAAACGCGCTGAGAGATCATGCCATCCACCAAGCGAAATCGCCTTTTGAGCAAGTTCAGCGCCACCGGACTCAGACTTGAACCAACTGGACGAATGGCTCTTCCAAGCTTTTCCCTCACCTTCCGGTGCGCCGTCCGAGCTACCGCTCGCCGCTTCAATAACAAGCCGTTTTTAGATTTTTTCCGGAGCCGACCAAGGCCGCGTTGATGCTGTCCAGAGTCCGTTCTTTGGCTCCGGCGCGAACTTTCAAGTGCTGAAGGCGATTGCCGGTCATATTTTCACCTTCGAGGCCGATAAGCGCGGGAATTTGATCGTCAGGAATAGCAGAGATGACCGCTTCTTCAGTGCAGCCTTCTTCCCACTGGAGGAGAAGGTCTCCCATCTTTCCTTTTAACGCCGCCCAGTTCCCGACCTTGACGCCTTCATTGTCGGCCAGGCCAGCAAACGTGAGCCCAGCCTCATCAAGAGCTTTGAGCAGTTTTCCTGTGTGATCGTTGCCTTGTCCGTTGCAGACACGAATTCCATGATCCAACGGAGCACACCCCAGGGCCAATTCTAGGATGTGATTAAGAAAGCCCACTTCCGTGACGCCTTCAGCTATCACCGCGACACGTGATAAGAACGTTTCAGGGTCGTTTTTTTGCTGTTTGCCAACTAACTCAGACGGGAGTGAGCCCAGGCGACCGGAACTGTCCATGTACCACAAGTGTGCTTCTGGCGCTGCGGCTATCGCAATTGGGCTGTGCGTCGTAACGAACTTCTGGCCGTCTTGCCCGATAAGATCGGCGAGGAACTGTCGTAGACGATATGGCTCAAGCCCGCGTTCTATCTCATCTACGGTGATGAAAGAGGGCGCATTGGTATTGGCAGCCCCGATTTCAAGGCTGGCCAGACGCCTAGTTCCGGCTCCCCAGCTCGATAGCGGAAGTTGTGTGTCCTCAGACTTCTGGGCCAGCAAACAGACAAGTGCACCGATCGATACGCCCCTGGAACTCGTCAATCCGATCGACACACCACCAGGTAGGGCTTTTTCTCCGAACTTGGCATCAAGCGCCGCGAGCGCTTCCTTTGCCTCGTCCGAAAGTTCGTCCTGAAGATTGATGTCGGCGACCTGCTTTCCTATGCGGGAGCGCAAGGACGGATCGCCAATATGTCGATCCAGAGCAGACCCGTAGACCAATCTGAGGTCCTTATCGTTTCGGTCATCACTTGGGAGAGAAACTAATCCGATCTGTCTTCGGAGCCCTACGGAAAAACGGATCGTGTTTCCGTCAGGCTGAACGATTTCCCACAAGGTTTCTTGCTGATCGTTTGCTGTGAACCGAAATATATAAACCTCGTCGTTCTCGCCGTTCTCTTCATCATTGTTTGGAGCAACGGCTTCCTTCCCATCCCAATGCCAAGGATAGGCCATGTTTGGCTGGGTGTTGATATCGATCTCATCTCCTATGCGGACTACCGCCTCGATCGTAAAACTGGTAGCGGTTTCCCTCATCCAGTAGTCTGTCTCGGAAACGTTGAAAGAGCTGGATGGAGAGAAAAGAAGGTCAACGGCCTCTAGCACCGTTGTCTTTCCTGAGTCGCCGCCCCCTAAGATGAAGTTCATTCCCGCGGAGGGGAGCCAATCAAGTTCTCGAACACCTCGGAAATTTCTAATTGCAAGCTTAAGAATGCTCGATGACATGATGATATCGCGTTTCCAAAACAACCTTCGGCCTAGTGTGTACCCATCCAATAGGTCGCACAACTGAAAGCGGAAGTCCCCTTATGCAAAGGTCCGCTATCACTGAGCGAACGCCGAAACTTCGCATCCGCGGCGTAGGTCCGCTCCCCGCCGTCCCTGAAAGATGGCGATGCACACCACGCTATCGAGCAACCAGCTTTTCGACATCCCCCTCTCGCAGCATCGCTTCCATATCGTCCAAGCCATCAACGGCAGAGCGCATCTGCGCCTCATCATCCA
Source organism: Paracoccaceae bacterium (assembly GCA_050633545.1). Classification (GTDB taxonomy): domain Bacteria; phylum Pseudomonadota; class Alphaproteobacteria; order Rhodobacterales; family Rhodobacteraceae; genus Litorivita. The sequence continues at coordinate 11,656 of JBOEGS010000010.1, read as the reverse complement.
CCCCCACTGTCTCGGCATCCGCAAGCTGTCCCCCAAAATCCATCTCCATCTGGCGCTGTTCCTCGGCGATAACGGCTTGAACGACAGGCGCGGTCTTCTTTGGAACTACATCAGATTGCCCTGACGGTTGACCGTCAACGCCCTCGCGTGCCCGCTCCACATCAGCTTCAGAACCACGGGGGCCGTCCGGTGGCGGTGTCATCGGCATGGCGCGCATGCTCAGCGGCAGCGTGCCCTGCGACCCACCTCCCCCCGGTTCCGGGAACGGCAACTCGCCCGTCTGCGCCGCGTGGATCGCCTTGAACAGCCGATCGTCAAAATACTGGATTCTCTTCGCACGTACGGGCATCTGCGCATCGATGACCATGACGATCTCGTCGAGCGGCAGGCGGCGCGCCTCGTCTTCGGGGAGCAGAGAGCTCTCTTCGGTCCGTGTGGATTGGCTTCGGCCCTCGAAGGGGTTTTTGCCGATGGATTGCGACCGCGTGACGACAGTCTTGGTGGTCTTGCCGACCGCCTTGCTCAACTCCTCGACGGTCTTCTCGTCAGAAGGCGTCAGATAGAGCTTCACGCCCGCGTTGCCCTGCAGGGCGCGGCGGGTGTTTTCGCCGTAGATTTCATCGAGGGCAGGGATGGTTTGGGTGACAACTGCCAAATGTCCACGATAGGTCCGCAGGGTCTCTATGCTCTCGACCACGATAGGCATTTTGCCCAAGCGATTGAACTCATCGAGCATGATCATGACGGGCCACGGCTCGTCTGGCCCGGGATCCTTTTCCTGCATGGCCGAGAGCAGGTCGGAGAAAAACAGCCGGATCAGCGGCGCGAGCGGCTTCACCATCAGCGGCTGGAGCACGAGATAGACCGAAAAGGGCTTCTTGCGGATCGTGCGGAAATCAAAGTCCGACACGGACGTCGCCTCATCGATGGCCGGGTTCTGCCATTGATCGAGCCCCGAGGTCATCAGGAGCGAGACATAAGAGGTCAGTGTGTCGTTGTTGGTCGAGGCCAGCCGCGTGAAGATCAGCTTGGCCGCTCTGTTGTCGACCTCGTGGCCCCGCGCAAAATACTCCTTCTGCTTGTTCCCGCCCGAGGCGGCGATGCGGTAGATCTCGCCCAGGGTCGGACGCTTGCGCTGGAGCGGGTTGTAGCGATGCGTGCGCTTGCCCTCCCAATCGGTGGGGGCAAAGCGATAGACCTTGTCGCCTTGGGCTGCGCGGTGCCGGGCCGTTGCCTCGAAACATTCCCCCTTCACATCGAGCGTCACTGCGGAGCCCTGCCAGGTCAGCAGGTTCGGAATGACAAAGCCCGTGGTCTTGCCGCGACCCGTGGGAGCCACGATCAGCGCATGCGGGAAGACCTTGGAGCAAATGTATTTCGCGCGGGATTTAGGATTGCCGAGTTTGCCGAGGATGAATCCGGTCCCTGGCTCTCCAAAAAAACCGTTTGCCTTCATTTCGCGCGCGCTCTGCCAATGGGTCTGGCCAAACCGTGTCAGGGCGGATCCCGAGAGAGCAAGGCTCAGCATCAAGCCAGCTGCGGCGAAGCTGCCGATGATCAGGTGGATGAGTTGGGCATCCTCTGGGCGGCGATCGAGGATCGCCAGATAGTTCTGCGCGATATAGGCAAAGTCGATTTCGGCCCCGAATCCCAGATCCTGGTATGTCAGCACCGCCGAGGCGATGGTGTATCCTATGGCGGCGGTCACCAGCGTTACCAGCAAAACGCCGGTGGCGATCCGCGCTTTTCCCATGGCGGCGCTCAATGGACCTGTCCCCGCTCGGTTTCGCCATCCACGTCTGTCGTGCGGTGTTTTTCGTATTCGGCGTCGGCGAGTTCATCGACCACCTGGCGCAAGGCGTCCGTGTTAGCCGTCGCGGCATCAGATTGCAGGTAGACCTTGGCGACGTAGAGCCGGTCGAGACGGTCCTCGAGAACCTTGTCCAGCGCATCGGCATCGCCGGATGTGAGGCGACCCAATTGGCGTTCATCCAGCACCCGCGCGATCTCCTCGCGGAAGGCGCCCCGCTCCGCCTCGGTCTCGAAGGGCGCGGACAGCTCCCCGGCCCGTTCATGATCCAGAACACGCGCAATCTCGTCTGCGAGGCGGTCGGTACGGTCAGTCTGCGGCGCCGTTTCATCGCGGGTGGCTAGACGTTCGTCACGCGTGCCAACCCCAAGCCCCTCGCGCAACTCGTTGTCGCGGCGAACCTGATTGATGGCCTCCGTGTCGCGTATCTCGACGACGGCTGCATAAGTCGCGCCGAGCCCACGGGCGAGGTGGGAGGGCATGTCCGGATAGCGCGCGCGCAAGTCATCTGCGACAGCATCCGCAACAGGTGTGCGGAGATCGCGTCCCTCCATGATGCGGTCGACTTCGCGGGTGATCGCACTGGCGCGGGCTACATCGGTGATGGTCTCCCGGTAGGGCTCAGACCGGTCGATCACATCGCCAGGGCGTGCGAGCAGCTCCGCATGTGCCTCGAGATACGCGCGCTGCTCCGCCTCGATCCGGCGCTCTGCCCTTGAGACCACCTCCCAATCCCGGTCCTCGATCTGCTGCGCTGTCAGGCCGTCGGCGCGCATCTCCTGACGGATTGTCCCTTCCATCGCCCGGACCGCGTCCCGGTGATAATGGAACCGCTCGCTGACCGGTTCCGCTTCCATGACGCCATCCCGGCGCAGCACGTTCTCGCGCTCCAACAGCGTGCCAAGTTCCACATGCACGTCATTGAGAATGTCGCGCGCCTGTTCCAGATCGGCGCGGCGTTCGAGGTTCAGATCGCGCGCCTCGGCCACCTTGGAGAGATCATCGGCGATCCATTGATGTTCGAGCGCGGCACTCGAGGCCCTGGTTTCGATCCGGGCCACCACTTCCGATGTGCTGATCCCGGTTCCGCGCAGCGCGGTGTCTATGCGCGACCGCAAGTCCGGCTCGGCCAGACGGTCCAGCCGGCTGGCGTCGATATTGGCCTCAGAATAGATCCCGCCTTCCGAGGGCGCCTCTGACAACGTGCTCGAACGCAATCCGAGCGGCTGCATGTGCTGGACCTGCGTCTGGATCTCGATGAGGCGCTTTTCCAGCACGGGACGCTCCGCATCGGACTTCTCGGCGATCATGCCCTGTACCCGCGCGAGCTTCTCCGCATAGAGGCTTCTCAGATCCTCGAAGCTTTGATCCTCGGCCATATACACATCTCCTGTTCGGTCCACCTGTCCGCCGCGCGCCAGCACCTCGCCCGCGCGGAAGAGTGCCGCCGCAATATCCTCGCGGGCCTCCCGGGAAGCTTCTGCAGCAAGCGAGTGGTAGACGGTTCTGGTATTGGCGATCTCCGCGAGCGTACGCGTCAGGTCGGCCCCCACGCGTTCGCGCTCGCGGGGCGCGCGGCCCTCTTCTTTCGCCGCATAGACCTCGCGGGTAGTGGCGGGGTAATGCACGACACCGCGATCCACCCGGCGCGTGGCTTCCAGGCGCACGCCGTACTTCTCCGCCTCCTCGACCATGGCGAGGCGGAAGTCGTCATAGTTGAAGCGGTGGTTGCGCCCCAGAAAGAAGAACTCGCCTTCCTGCGAGCGGCGGTTCAGCACCAGATGCGCATGGGGGTGATCGCGGTCTTCATGCACCGCGATAATGTAGTCGAAATGCCCCGCGTCGGTCTGGAAGAACCGCTCGGCCACATCCGTCGCGATGTCGCGCACATCCTCCCCGCGCGTGCCGATGGGGAACGACATGAGCATATGGGTCGTCTGTCCAAGCTTGGGCTTGAAGCCCGCATCCCACCGCTTGGCAAAACGCTCGGTGAGGTCCTTGATGTCCTTCGCTTCGAGCTTCACCTTGCCATCGAAGAACCCGCTGCTGTCCACGATATGGGTGGACTTGGTGGTGAGGTACTCGAGCTGGTTTGTGAGCTGTGATTTGGTATGCGTACCGCCGCCCCGGATCGCCTTGAAGACGGCTGGCCGATACCCTGCCGCCGCGCGCACAAGCTGGCTCTGCTTGGCGACATGCAGCCCCTGCATCGAGCCCCGGATCCGGCTCCAGCCGTCCCGGAAAACCTCGCCCGTGACGGCATCGACAGCATCATTCAGCCGCATGCGCAAACTCCCTCAGCGCGGCCGTGGCCTCGAGCTGCATCGCGTCGCGACGGCGGCGCAGGAGCAGATCGATCTCGTCAGCGGAGTCGAGGATGAACCGCGCCAGTCCGCGCATCTGCGCGAGGCGCAATTCGGAGAACTCCGCACGCGTGCCACCATTAGCCCCCTGCCCCATCTGGTTGGCCCGCGTCATCTGCTTGGCGATCTGCGCAACCCCGTTGCCTACCTCATGCAGAGAACCCCTGTAGCGTGCCATCTCTGCCGCCATCTGCGCGTCGGGCACAAACACCCCGCCTGCCGCCTGGATCAGCCGCCGCAGCCCCTCGGCCCGGCTCTCGATCCCCGCCTTCGCCAACACCTCGTCGAGCGCCATAAGCTCCGCAGCTGTGACCTTCACACTGACCGCCGAGACCGGGATGGCGGCATCGGCCTGGCGCTCGGCATCGGCCTTCAGGACGTAGCGCACGGCACGCGATGTGATCTCGAAACGCTCGGCCAGTTCAGACGTCGACACACCCTCCGCGGCCTCGCGGACGATTTGCATCTTCTCAATCTCTGTCAGGCGCTTCGTTCGGGACATGCGGAAGAAAGACCCCCTATTTCCTGCCACCTTCCACCAAGGCTGACCCCACCTTACGATAATATACTGCAATGTCAATTATATACTTACGTAGCATTCAGGCTCAGGCAGCCTTGGTGTCCGCTTCGCGCCGCGGCCCGCAGGGACGCGGCTCTGCCACCCTCACCATCGGGAGACCCACCTGTCCAATGGGTCCCCTTCCCCAGCACCGCCCGAGGGTCTGGCCGAACACGCACGTGTTCGGACGGAACCGCGGGCGGGCGCAAACCCCACCGACAGGGCGGACAGGCAGGGTCAAGGAGGGCCAGATTTGGCTCCGCCAAATCTCTGCCGCAAAAACCGGGAGGCCCTGGCCTGCCTGTTTTTGTGGATGGCCCCCTTGAGGCTGACTGGCCGGTCTGTCGCGGCCGGATCATTCCGAGCGGCGATCGTCCGTTGCGCGCGCAGCGACCGGCACCAAGAGGAGGTCACCTCGGGCGAACTGACCGCCGGACACGGCATCCCTGGAACAGGGATCGGGCCGCCCCAAGATCGTCCTGGGGCGGCCCATCCTCGCCAGAGGATTTAGTCCTGGGGATCTTTCGCGCTCGGCGGGAACATCACCAGCTCCGAGACCGCGACCGGGAAATCGAGCTTGAGGCTGAAGAACTCCGAGCCATCCCCGTTGCGGGTGTTGCGGAACATGGCGCCCACGCGTTGAAAGCGGGTGCGCTCCTGGCCATCGGTATCGGTGAACTTGACGGGGACGGTGGCGACGTAGTGGTTGGTCATTTGGGTCTCTCCTTGTTGCGATGGGGATCACCCGGCACGGGGGCAAGAGGGCCGGTCGCAAGCGCAAATGCGGAGGGTCCGCGGCTAGCCGTGGAAGCCGTATTTGTGCTTGCCGAAGCGTGAGCTGAGGGCACGATTGGGCCGACCCCGTGCGATCCACATCTATGAGCAAAAAGGAGAGACCCGGATGACCCTTGCTATCACGCAGCCGCCACCATCCGCGTCCGCGTCCCACCGAGCCTGGCCGGGGTGCTGACGGAGCCCGCCCGCGTGGATGCGATGTTCCGAAACACGCCCCGAGGGACGTGCAGGTCTTCAGCCTCATGTGCGACGTCTCGACCCCTCGCGTCTTGCGCTACTGACGATGTGCGTGATGGGCTCACCATCCCCATCCTGTACCGATGCGGATGGGCCGCACTCTGACGGACTGGGTAGAGGGATAACGGTGCTGGACGCCGCAGACTGCCGATCGCGCATGACCGATCGCACGCGCCATGAGACATGACGAAAGGGCCGCGCCAAGCGCGACCCGCTCTCTTCAATCCTGCGCGGTCTTCTTCGCCGGGTCCGCAACCCGCATGACTGTCAGGCCTTTGGCTTCCGCCTTCTGCCCGAGGTTCAGCGCGACCCCGTTGCCGCCGAAGAGTACAACCCCCGTCGCCGCGAACTTGTCGTCCAGCATTTCGTCGTTGCACTTGAACGGTGCCGCCCGGCCATGCGCGGACCAGCGCGGATCGAAGCGCGCCTGTGCTATCCCGCGTGCCCGGGCCCACCGAGCCGCAATCATCTCCGCCCCGTGCTTGCCACCCTTATGGCAGAGGAAGATCTCCTGATTGCGGTTCTGCTTGATCCGTTCGCGAACCTTGTCGAGCGTGTTGAAGATCACATCGACATCGGTCCAGTCGGTGGCGCCTGAGACGATCAGGGGCACCCCCGCGACTTTCGACTTCTCGGCGGTTTCACGGTCGTGCTGCTCCAGCAGCTGCCGCGCCTCGAAAACGGCACCCGTCTCCTGCGCCCGGACGCTTGCGCGCGACCCGGCTGCCGGGATGAAGGCGTGACCCGTCTCGATCTCGTAGCATTCCGCCGCTGCCTCGCTCATCACCTCGATTGCGCCGACAATCTCGCGCAGCTGCAGAAAACGGGCCTGCGCCTCTTCGAGCGCGGTCTCGGCGATCTCCGATCCGTCGTGGGATTTTGCCAGCGCGCCGATCTTGTCGGCGGTGCGGTCGACCTCCTTGCCGAGCGCCACCTTGCGGCGCTGCAGGATCGTCGCGAGCCCATGGGCCAGCGGTTCGATTTCGGCTTCAAGCCCGGTCCCGCGCAGCTGACCGAGCAATGCCTCAAAGCTCTCGCGGATGATGTGGTCTGTCAGGATGTGATCCTCGGGGATCGGCAGCTGCGCGTCCTTCTCGGTCATCCCGAAAAGTTCGATCGTCTCGTAGGTGTTTGCGGTGTCGTAAGCCATGTTTGGTCTCCAGTGTTCGGTTCCAAGGCCACCACGTGAGTGTGGGGGCATGGCCGAATGCCTGGTTTCCGAATCTGCCCGGGTCAGGGACGGCGCAGCCGCCGGCTTGCCGGGCGCAAAAGTTTTCTGCGCGCGGCACCCGACACATGCGCGCGCTCACGCACGGGACCGGCCCACGCTACATGCCCCGCCCTCGCCGAAAAGTTTTGCGATCCTTGACGCGGGCTGATTTGGGGGCCATCCGGAGGATATGCTTCCACGCTCATGTGTGTGTGTTTTGACGGTAGGTTTGCCCGACCCGAGCAGGCAAACGGCGCGACCGGACGCGGGAGACGGATGAAGCGGCGGGATCGTTTTGCCCCGCAAAACAGACCAAAGCGCAATCCGGCGGAGCGGCCGAGGAGGGGCGTGCTCGCGAGGCGGGCAAACCGGGGGCCTGGGTGCAACGCCGCGGTGAGGCCGCATGGCCGAATGCGCGACGGACCGAAGGGCCGTTCTCCACTGCGACACGCGAAGCCGAGCTGGGGAGGCCGCAAGGCTAAAGCGAAGAAGAGCTTCGCAACAATTTCCTTCCAGCAAGCCGAATAAACAAGCTAGTATCTCGCAAGGCGCCTATTGATTTCCCTAATGGGAAGTCTGCATCTCGGGTGATCACGAACCGCCTCGAGGCCCGACTTGAGGAGGACGGTCGAACAAACCTCGTGACGTTCCATCTCATCGAAGACCCACAGGACGCCGTGCATCGCGATTTCTTGGCGCTCTGCCTCAACCCTGAGCGCTCCATCGCCGGTAAGGAGAACCCAGCCCCTCTCAGCCGCGAGGCAAAATGCAAAGACATCTGGCGTCGATAGCATAGCTTTCGCCCGCTTCAGCTCAGTCGCGCGTGTGGTTTCTTCTGGCGTAAGCTCCTCCACTCTCAGTCCCAGATCGATCAGATCAGGGCCCATCCACTCAAGGAGTTCCGCTTCATAAAGAATATCTGGAACAACGAAATCATAGGGGAGGTCAAAGAGCCTCGCGGTCAGCGAGGCTCTCTCGATGTCGATCAGGACAGAAGTATCAGAAACAAGAACTTGCACACAGCGACTATGCCATGTGGTCCAAACGTTCTTCCAGTTCTTTTACTCGTATTTCGAGAAGCTCAGCTGCGCGAGACAACCCAATCAACCCCTCGGAGAGGGCACGAAAACACAACCTTTGAAAACGGTCCGGTTCTTCTCGTTCCCAAGGAATGGAATTCGGCTCCTCGAACGGCTCATCCCGCCAACCTCGTTGCTTATAGACCTTAAAGAGGCGCGCAAATGTTGCCTGGTTGATGATCTCCAAATCCTTGCATCGATACGTCAGCGCCTGAATGCTAACGCCAAAACGATCCTTCAGACTAATGAGCTCACCAATGCTTATGTCAGTTCTGCGGGCACCAATCTCCTGCCGAAGCACTTCTGCCGGAACGAGGAATGCGCCAGCAAATCGATTTGCGGCGCGTTCTGAATCGCACCCTTCGGCGACCCTAAGAACCATGTGGCCCAGTTCGTGAGCCAAACTGAAGCGCTTCCGCTCAGACCAGGTCTTCTTCTTGATCATGATAACACGTGCGGAGTGATGCTCTTTTCGACGGACTTTGGCCGCAAGGCCATCAATCCGATCAACGTCCAGAGACAACACCTTTATCCCGTGCTCCTCGAGGAGTTCGGCAAGCATTGGAATCGGGTCATGACCAAGCTGCCAAGATGCACGCATGTTGCGAGCCGCGTCCTCGGCATCACGAACATCGGTCACCCAGTAGGGCGCTTCATGCGGGGCATCCCATTCCTGACTCGAAAGATTCAGCAAGCTTTCGACAGCCAGGTACTTTTCAACCATATTGAGCGTCTTGGCTTCGATCGTCGCGATCTCCTTGGCTGACGAACTGGCTGACTTGCGAAACTCAACGCCCTCCAACTCAAGCTCGTCATCGCTCAGCAGGAAATCAACAGAGACCTCGAGTGCTCGGGCAAGACTCAGCAGCACGCCCGATCCGGGCATGTCTTCATTGCGCTCGTACTTGCCTATGGCTTGAGCGGACACCTTGTTCTCCATGGCATCGGAAAGCGCACGGAGCGAAAGGCCAGATGCCGCCCGGGCTCCTTTGAGTCTATTGCCAATCATAACGTCCTCCCAGTGGGTGGTTTACATTTCACCCATATGATTGATATTTTGTAAACTGCAACGCTTGAAAGCGCGGCTTTTTGTCCCTATTTTGTAACACGAGGCCAAAAGGAAGGCAAATTTGTAAACCGCCCAATCGCCCCAAGAGGCGTTAGACAGGCAACGAAGCGAGGAAGCAGCCATGAACATACCGTTTACGGGCGAGCTGACACCAAGGTTTCAGAGCATCGTAGGACTGCCTGATAATGGGCTGGTTGATCCAGTCTTAGAAAAGCTAGGTGCATCATGAGACGCATCCTAAGCATCGATGGTGGCGGCATCAAAGGCACCCAACCCGCGGCTTTCCTGGCGGGTTTGGAAGAAGATCTTGATGAGCCGATTGGCCGCTACTTCGACCTGATTGCGGGAACGTCAACCGGGGGTATTCTCGCGATCGGCCTTGCCCTCGGCATCCCGGCCAAAACCCTCCTCGAACTCTACGAAAATCGCGGGCCGACGATTTTCGGGCAAGCGGGGGACAACAGCTGGTTCGGGCGAAAGGCTCGGGACGCGCGTGCCGCCTTGCGTCACCTGGTCAAGCCGAAGCACGATGCATCGACGCTTCGGGACGAACTCCATGCCGTCCTTGGCGACAAGCTCATCGGCGAAGCTGAGACCCGGTTGCTGATCCCGGCCTGGGATGCCGACCAGCGCAGCGTCTACATCTACAAGACGTCGCATCATCCGCGGCTCACTAAGGATTACCGGAAGCCGGCCCTCGACGCCGCGATGGCGACGTCGGCCGCTCCAACCTATTTCGCGCGTCACAAGACGGTGGATGATGTCGGGCTTCTCGATGGTGGCACCTGGTGCAACAATCCGGTGGGCGTCGCGACCGTCGAAGCGATCTCGATGCTCGGCTGGTCTCCGCAGGAATTGCACATCCTGAGCCTCGGCTGTGTCGACGAGGTCTACATGCTGCCTGAATCCCCTGGCAAGGCCGGTCTCGGGTTGAAGGCCCTCAGTCTTCTCATGGACGGGCAATCCCGTGGAGCGCTCGGCATTGCCCGTCATCTGACAGGCGATCCGCACGACCGGACGGCTGTTCACCGGTATTCGCCGAGCGTGCCGGAGGGTTTCTTTTCCCTCGACGACACCACCAAGATCCAGAGGCTCAAGGGGCTTGGCGCCTCGAGTGCCCGGCATGCGAGCCCCACACTGACCCCCATCTTCTTCCAGCAACCTGCCGAGCCGTTCGTGCCCGTGCATCAACTCGAACGGAACGCCGCATGAACCAGATCTTCTCGCACCCCCTCACCGATACCGCCATTCAGCGGCGGGCGCAGGTCTTCACGATCCTTGAAGAAATCTGCCAGGAGCTGGAATGGACCCAGACCCAGTTCGAGAAGGCGCGTACCAGTTACGAAGCCGTCGCAGACTGGTTGGCCGGATCGAGCGACCCGATGCTTGCTTCCCTCCATGTCTACCTGCACGGCTCCGGCGCACTCGGCACCTCGATCAAACCGATCGGGCGCGACGAGTTCGATGTCGACCTGATCAGCTTCATCCTCGGCCTCGGCCCGGAAATCGCACCGGCACGCCTGAAGGCCGCGATCGGCAAGCGCCTGCGCGAGCACGCCTACTATGCCTCTATCCTGGAAGAAAAGAAGCGCTGCTGGCGCCTGAACTACGCCGGCGATTTTCACCTCGACATCTCCCCGACCATTGCCAACCCGAACTGCATGAACGGCGGTGAGCTGGTACCCGATCGCAAGCTTCGGGATTGGCACGCGACGAATCCTCGGGCCTATCGGACCCTTTTCGACGAAAGGGCGGCCCTAGTCCCGCAGATGACGCAGTCGATCATCGCGGCGCAGCGCGATGCGGCGACGACCGAGCCTTTCCCGGTACGTCAGTCCGTCAAGGGCATTCTGCGGCGGACCGTGCAACTCCTAAAGCGTCACCGGGATCTGGAATTCCTGCATGTTCAGGAGGAGATCGCACCGATCTCGATCATCATCACGACCTTGGCCATGCGATCCTATGAGATGTGCGTCAGGCGCCACGTTTTCGCAGACGAACTCCAGGTGTTGATCGACACGATCCGCCTGATGCCGGTCTTCATCGAGCGGCCCCTAGTCAATGGCCGTCAGATCTACGCGGTCTGGAACGAGACCACCGAAGGTGAAAATTTTGCCGAGCGTTGGAATGAAGAACCCGCGCGGGTCGAAGCCTTCTACAAGTGGCACAGCAAGGCGCTTGCGAATTTCGAATCCCTGCGTGACCTCGTTGGCCTCGACGCGATTGTAGGCTCCATGAAGGACAGCCTGGGTGACAAACTTGTTGCCCGGACCATGAACCGGCGGATGGATGCGCTGAACGAGGGGCGAAAGACGGGGGCACTCGTGCTTGGTGCGGGTGTTGGCCTGACCACCCAAAAATCGGCCGCGTCGACGCCCGTTCCCAAGAACGAGTTTTTCGGGGACTAAGCGCGATGGCGGGATCGACCACAAGAAACCGGCTGACACTGCCCCAGCAGTACCTGTTCCTGCAGAAGTCCAAGACAGTAGCCGGCGAGGGGGTGCTCGGTCCGCGCCGGTTGGAATGGCATTTTC
>JBOEGS010000009.1:0-96125 GCA_050633545.1 Paracoccaceae bacterium | reverse complement strand
CAACGGGCGCTGACGGCAGACAATCACTCCAGGCGACCAGAGACAACGCCTTTTGACGATGAGCCAGGGCAATAGCTGCACCGATCAGCTTGTGCATCGGGACGCGCCGTGTGTCGGCCATGTAGTTATCGTGGAAATACGCCATCAGCCGATCCATCTCATCGAGCGTTGGCCGACGGTTTCTCTTCGCTGATCGTGCGACGTAACCTTGGTGCGTGAGTGTGAGTTTAGCAGTCTCGAATTCGGCAATTGGCATTTCAATCCTGCTGATTGGTCCACCGTACCGAACGACTGTGCGCAAGGTTGCCATATACGAATTGACTGTTTGTGGCTCGCGAGGTTTCAAATCATAATGTTCCGGGCAATCCAAATCCTTATCTGCTGGCGGGGCTTGTACGCCCCTGAGTAAGTCTTTTGCCAGCTTGAAGAAGGTATGATCGTCCGTATCCTCTACTGCGATTTGTCCGAAATCAAGGCGCTGGAGATATGCGAGATTGGCTGTTTTCGTCTTTCCAAATCCATTCAGAGACGCGGCGCTATAATCGGCGATCACATCGGACCAAGTCTTGCGTCGTTTTGATTGAATTGCTTTGTCCAACCCGCCTTTGGCTTTCAAGTCGCACTCGCGTTGTTTGATCCAACGCTTTGCTGATCGCTCATTTGGGAATGTTTCGGTCAGTGTCAGGACGACTTTGCCCTTTTGCTTCTTTCTAATGGTAGCGGTATAGCTCTGTGATCCGTCCTTCTTTGCGCGCGTCATAATGGTTCCCATGGGGATTTCCTCTCAGATGTGTGTTTCGATATCCGGGAAATCGGTTCAAGAACCGTTGGGCGGTTGGATCCATGCTCAAGGTTCGATAACTCACCGCTGTTGCGTTGACGTGGGTGGTGTCGCTGCGGGAGGTTGCGGCCGTTTCCATGATGGAAAAACGGCGCGGCGGATCGCGTGCGCGGCGGTGCAACATTTCGGGTTCGGTGCAACATCTTGTTGCACCATTGGCAAAAACGGGGGCAAACAGGCCCCAAATAGAGGAAAGCGGAACGGATGGCTGAGCAGGGAAGCCCAATAAAACAAGGGAAATCGGACGTTGTCCGCGCTGCACGCCTATCTGTCGCCCCGATGATGGATTGGACCGACCGCCATTGCCGCTATCTGCACCGGCTTCTGAGCCGCGAGGCCTTGCTGTATACCGAGATGGTCACCGCGCCGGCTTTGGTGCGCGGCGGGGCGTTGCATTTGCTGGACTATAACGTCGAAGAGCATCCGGTCGCCTTGCAATTGGGCGGCTCCGATCCGGCGGAATTGGCGCTCGCGGCGCGTCTGGGGGCCGAGGCGGGCTATGACGAGATCAACCTCAATGTCGGCTGCCCCTCGGACCGCGTGCAATCGGGCACTTTTGGCGCGATCTTGATGAAAGACCCGAACCTTGTGGCCGAATGCTGCGCCGCGATGGTGGCCGCACAGCCGCGCGAGGTGACAGTGAAATGCCGCATCGGCGTGGATGACCAGATGCCCGAAGAGGTCTTGCCCGAATTTATCGCCCGCGTATCGGCCGCGGGCGTCGGACGCTTTACGATCCATGCGCGCAAGGCGTGGCTGCAAGGGCTGTCGCCCAAGGAAAACCGCGATATTCCGCCGCTCGACTATGATCTGGTGGTGAAGATGAAGGCGCTGTTTCCGCATCTTCACCTGTCGATCAATGGCGGCATTGCCTCTTTGGACGAGGCCGAGATGCTGCTGGAGCGGGGGATGGATGGGGTGATGATCGGGCGCGCCGCCTATCATCAACCGGCCGATATCCTATGCGGCGCCGATGCGCGGATTTTCGGCAAACCCACGGGGATGGGGGCCGAAGAGGCGGTGCGCGCGATGTTGCCTTATATCGAGGCGCATCTGGGCGCAGGGGGCAAATTGGGTCAGGTCACGCGCCATATGATCGGCCTGTTCGCGGGACGCGCAGGCGCACGGGCATGGCGGCGCAGCCTGTCGGAAGGCGCGGCAAAACCGGATGCAGGGCCGCAGGTCGTCGAAGAGGCCTTGGCGCGCATTTGCGCACTGGAGCCGCAGGCGCAGGACGTGTAAGGCTGTCCTTTGTCTCAGCCAACAAACGGATAGACCGCCATGCCAGATCCCACTCTCTTGATGATGATGCTTGCGCTTTTGCTCGCGATCGGGGCTTTGGCGGGGGTCTTGGCGGGGCTTTTGGGCGTGGGCGGCGGCATCGTCTTGGTCCCTGCGTTTTTCTATGCGTTTCAAACGCTTGGCTATGACAGCCCGCAGTTGATGCAAATCTGTCTGGCGACGTCTTTGGCGACGATCATCGTGACCTCGGTGCGCTCGGTTCTGAGCCACAACAAGAAGGGCGCGGTGGATTGGGAGATTTTGCGCACATGGGCGCCGGGGATCATTGTGGGCGCCGTGGCGGGCATGTTGGTGGCCGCGTCCTTGCGCTCGACAACCTTGCAAATGCTCTTTGGCTGCCTCGGGGTGGTGATCGGGCTTTATCTCGGATTTGGCCGCGCCGAATGGCGGATCGCCGAGGCGATGCCAAAAGGCATCCGACGCGCATTGATGTCGCCCGTCATGGGGTTCTTGTCGGTGCTGATGGGGATCGGCGGCGGCAGTTTCGGCGTGCCGCTCATGAGCTTGCACGGCGTGGCGATCCACCGCGCGGTGGCCACGGCGGCGGGCTTTGGCGTGACCATTGCGGTGCCTGCGGTGATCGGCTTTTTGACCGTGACGCTGGAGCCTTCCGCCCGTCCGCCCTTTACCATCGGCGCGGTGAATATGCCCGCCTTTGTGGTGGTGATCGCCATGACGCTTTTGACCGCGCCCTTAGGGGTGAAAATCGCCCATGCTATGGACCCCAAGCCGCTCAAACGGGTGTTTGCGGTGTTCTTGACCTTGGTGGCGCTCAATATGTTGCGCAAGGCGCTGGGCGCCTAGACGCGCAGCCCGCAGGCCCGCCGCGAGAGGCTTAGCCTTGGTCCTTGAGACGTGCGGCGCGCCCGCCTCGGCGTTTTTGCAAACGCGGGGCGCGGGCGGGCAAATCCTCCATGACCTGCGCACGCGCCTCGGGGCTCATGCGCGACCATTGGGTAATCTCGTCGATCGAGCGCAGGCAACCGGTGCAAATCCGCTCTGCCGGATGGATCACGCAGATATTGATACACGGCGAGGCAATCTGCTCGCGCTGCCAGACGGTTTTGCTGGTCTTCGGATCGCTCATCGGCTTGCCCCCAGATGCCCCAAACGGTCGAGCGCCCCTTGCAAGATATAGGAGGCGGCGATGTTGTCGATGACCTCGGCGCGGCGCGCCCGCGAGGCATCGGCCTCCAGAAGCGCGCGCTCGGCGGCAACGGTCGACAGGCGCTCGTCCCAATAGGTGATCGGCAGATCGCTCAGCCGCGCGAAATTGCGCGCAAAGGCGCGGGTTTTTTGGCACCGCGGCCCTTCGGATCCGTCCATATTGCGCGGCAGGCCCAAAACGATGCCGCAAATCGAGCGATGGCTTATGATCTCTTGCAACCGCGCCGCGTCCACAGTGAATTTCTTGCGCCGCACGGTCTCCAGCGGCGAGGCGACCGAGCGCAGCCCGTCCGACACCGCCACCCCGATAGTTTTATCGCCAAAATCGAGGCCCATAAGGGCGCCGACCGGCCCGCAAGTGGCGGCAAACTCTTGAATCTCTTCGCAAATCATTGCGCCACTCCGGCGCGCAGCGCCCCTTGGCGCACCTCTTCCAAGGCCTCTGGGCGGGTGGCGAAAATGCTTTGCGCTTCGGTCCAGATGGCGCGCGCGCGCGCTGTCTCGCCCAAGACCCCATAGGCCGAGATCAACCGCGCCCATTCGGCGGGGCTGCCGCCTTCGGTGGCCAGACGGCTGGAAAGCTGCGCCACCATGGCGCGCACCATCTCGTTGCGGTCCTCGGCGCTCATATCGCCCGCCGCTTCCATGTCCTCGGCGCTTGGCCCCTTGAGCGCGCCGCCGCCCTCTTTGAACATCGGCGGCAGCGTATATTCGACCCCCGCCAAAAAGGCGATATCCTCGATCCGCGCGGCGATGGGCGCGATCCACGGGGCGTCGGGGGGGCTGTCGTTGAGTAGGGCGCTCCATGTGCGAAAGGTCACATCGGGACGGCCGGTTTGCAGCATCATCACGCCCATGTAGAAGCGCGCGCCGCCATTGCGCGGATCGCGCGCCAAAGCCGCGCGAAAGGCGGCCTCGGCCTCGGGCGAGACGCGATTGCCCGCCGCGATGAACAGCAATTCGCCGTAGGTGGTGTAATCCTCGGCGCTGGCGGTGTCGCCCTTGATCGACAGGACCTGCTCTTGCGCCTTATAGGCGGCGGTGTAATTGCCCACGGCGGCCTCATAGCCCGCGAGCATTTCATGCCCTTTCAAATCGCCAGGGCGGCCCGCGACGGCGCTGCGCAACTGCTCCATCAGTTTGGTATCGCGTTCGGGCAGGTTCATCGGCGGGCTGGGGGGCAGGGCAGCTTCCATCGCGGCTTGGCTGTCGCGATTTTCGCGCAATTGCTTGGCCGCTTCGATCCGGCCCTTGAGCGGCAAATCATCGACGCCCACGGCGCCCGTTGCGCGGTACATCCAGATCGAGCCGCCAATCATACCGGCGGCGACCAAGGCCCCCGCGATGATATTGACGGCTTTGGGCGCGCCGCCGCCCGCGCCGCCCGTTTGCGCGCGCCGCGCAGCATCGGCGGCCAGAATGCGGCGCTTGATTTCGGTGCGGGTGCGTTCTGCATCCTCCTCGCCGATCACCCCGCGCGCCAGATCGCGGTCAATCTCGGCCAATTGGTCGCGGTAGACGTTGATGTCAAAGGCCGCAGGGGCCTCGGCCTCTTCGGGCGGGCGCCCGCGCAGCATCGCCGCAATAAGGGCCAATGCGACCGCAACCGCGATCAGCGCCGAGATGAGCCAGAATGTCATAGTGCCTCCGTTTCCTTCCTTTCCATCTAATCTGCATGGGCCGCGCGCAAAAGGCCAAATTGCCGCAGCGCTGCGCCATGTCGCAACTGGACCAGAAAAGGACGCTCGCAAACGGGGGCGGATGGGCGCATCGCGTCAGATAGGAAGAAACGCGCGCGCCCTCTGGCAGCGGGCGCCAAATGCGCTAAGCTGCGGCTTGGGACCTGTTCGGAAAGTGAGCCGATGAAACGATATTCTGCCTTTGCCGTTGCCCGCGAGGCGCTGCGCTTCCATAGCGGTTGGGAGCGCGCGTGGCGCTCGCCCGAGCCGAAGAAACGCTATGATGTGATTATCGTCGGGGCGGGCGGGCATGGTTTGGCCACGGCCTATTACCTTGGAAAAAATTTCGGCATCACCAATGTGGCGGTGCTTGAAAAAGGATGGCTTGGCGGCGGCAACACGGGGCGCAACACCACGATTATCCGCTCCAACTACCTGCAAGACCCCTCTGCGGCGATCTATGAAAAGGCCCGCTCGCTCTACGAGACGATGAGTCAGGACCTCAATTACAATGTGATGTTTTCGCCGCGCGGAGTGATTATGTTGGCGCAGACCCATCACGAGGTGCGCGGATACCAGCGCACCGCCTATGCCAACAACCTGCAAGGGGTCGAGACGCAATTCATCACCCCCGAGAAGGTCAAGGAACTGTGCCCGATCATCTCGCTCGACGGGCCGCGTTATCCGGTCATGGGCGGGCTGTGGCAACCGCGCGGCGGCACCGCGCGCCATGATGCGGTGGCATGGGGATACGCGCGCGCCTGTTCCGATATGGGCATGGACATCATCCAGCAATGCGAGGTCACAGGCATCCGCAAGGACGGCGGCAAGGTTGTCGGCGTCGAGACCTCCAAAGGCGCGATCGATTGCGGGCAACTGGGGTTGGTCGTGGCGGGGCATTCGGGGGTTCTGGCCGATATGGCGGGGTTCCGTTTGCCAGTGGAATCTCTGGCGCTGCAGGCGCTGGTGTCGGAACCGATCAAGCCTTGCATGGATGTGGTCATCATGGCCAACACCGTGCACGGATATATGAGCCAGTCTGACAAGGGCGAGATGGTCATCGGCGGCGGCACCGACGGGTTCAACAACTATACCCAACGCGGCAGTTTTCACCATATCGAGGAAACCGTCCGCGCTTTGATCGAAACCTTCCCGATGATCTCGCGGCTCAAAATGCTGCGCCAATGGGGCGGCATTGTCGATATGACGGGCGACCGCTCGCCAATCCTGTCGAAAACACCTGTCGAGGGCGTCTTCGTCAATTGCGGCTGGGGCACGGGCGGGTTCAAAGCCATCCCCGGATCGGGATGGGCGATGGCCGAATTGATGGCCAAAGGCCATTCGCCCCTGACCGAAGAATTTTCGATGTTCCGCTTTCGCGAAGGCAAATTTATCGACGAAAGCGTCGCGGCAGGGGTGGCGCATTGATGACACGGATTACGACCGGATCGAACGCCCCACGCCCCCGTGCCCCAATGTGCAAGGCGGGCCGGCCCGCTGTATCGGGCGCAGCACCTTGTGAACCAACGGAGGCCTGCCCATGCTGACCCTCAAATGCCCCTATTGCGGCGTTATGGCCGACGAGACCGAATTGTCCGCAGGCGGCGAAGCGCATCTCAAACGCTACGGGCCGGAGAGTTCCGCCGAGGAGTTCGAAGCCTATCTGTTTGCCCGCGAAAACCCCAAGGGCGTGCATTTCGAGCGCTGGCGTCATGCCAATGGCTGCGGCAAGTGGTTCCATGCGGCGCGCTGCACCATGACTTTGGAGGTCTTTGGCACCTATCGCGCGCAGGTCACCGAACCGCCGCAAGAGATTCGCGATGCGATCAGCGCAAAACGCCCCGATTGGCGGTGGAGAGAGTTCTCGTGACCGCCGCCCAGCACCCAACCCGTCCCCGACCGAAGGCATGCAAGCAATGAGCACCCGTCTGGCCACCGGCGGCCGCCTGATTGATCACGGCAGGCCGATGACATTTACCTTTAACGGCAAAAAGATGCAGGGGTTTTCGGGTGATACGCTGGCCTCTGCCTTGCTGGCCAATGACCAGATGCTGGTCGGGCGCTCGTTCAAATACCACCGTCCGCGCGGCATTGTCGCCAGCGGCGCAGAAGAGCCGAACGCTTTGGTCGGGCTGGGTAAGGACGGAACGTTCGAGCCGAACCAGCGCGCCACCACGACCGAACTTTTCGACGGGCTTGAAAGCCAGAGCCAGAACCATTGGCCGAGCCTCGAATACGATATCGGCGCGGTGAACAAATACCTCGGGCGGGTGCTGCCTGCGGGGTTCTACTACAAGATGTTCCTCTACCCGCGCGCCTTTTGGAAACATGTCTACGAGCCGTTTATCCGCCAATCGGCGGGGCTTGGCAAAGCGCCGCAAGACCGCGACGCCGATACCTACGAGCATTTTCACACCCATGTGGATGTCTTGGTCATCGGCGGCGGCATTGCGGGGCTTCAAGCGGCCAAGGTCGCAGGGCAGGCGGGGGCCAAGGTTCTGTTGATCGAGCAAACCGCCCATTGGGGCGGGCGGGCGCCCGTCGATGGCGGTGTGGTCGATGGCAAACCGGTCGGCGCGTTTATCGACGATGTGATTGCCGAACTGGAGGCGATGGAGAACGTCACCCTGCGCCTGCGCACCATGGGCGCGGGGGTCTATGACCACGGTTATGTTTTGGGCTATGAGCGGCTGGGCGATCATGCCCCCGATGCGCAGGGCCCGCGCCACCGTTTGTGGCGCATCCGCGCCGCGCGCACCATCACCGCCACAGGCGCGATCGAGCGGCCTTTGTCCTTTTCTGGCAATGACATACCGGGGGTTATGCTGGCCTCGGCTGTGCGCGATTACGCGGTGAATTTCGGGGTCAGCGTCGGCGATCGCACCTTGGTTGTGACCAATAACGACGACGGCTATCGCACCGCGATTGCGCTTAAAAACCTCGGCCTTGATGTGCCCGCGGTGATCGACGCGCGCCCCGCGGGCGGCGGTGCATTGGCGGCAGAGGCTGCAAATCTCGGCATCAGGATTGAAACCGGCAAGGCCGTGGCCAAGGCGCTGGGCGGCAAACGCGTGAGCGGCGCGGCGATCTGCGCCCAAGCGGGCACCGGCAGCGTCGACGAAGAGATCGACTGCGACTGTATCGCCATGTCGGGGGGCTGGTCGCCCGTGGTGCACCTGTGGTCGCATTGCGGCGGCAAGCTGACGTGGGACGCGGATCATGCGTTTTTCCGCCCCGATACGGAGCGCCCGCCCCTTGGCGCGGACGGGCAGGGATTTGTCTTGGCCGCCGGCAGCGCCAATGGCGCGCTGGATCTCGCGATTGCCTTGGCCGATGCCGATTACGCGGGCCGCAAGGCCGCCGAAGCGGCGGGCTATAAACCCAAACGCGGCGGCCCGCCCGAGGCCGAGCAAACCGGCGATGCGCCGATCCTGCCGGTGTGGCATATGCCCGAGGGGGCGGGGGAAAAGCTGCGCGCGAAAACTTGGCTGGATTTTCAGAACGACGTCAAAGTCACCGATGTGCAACTGGCCGCGCGCGAGGGGTTTGAAAGCGTCGAACATACCAAGCGCTACACCACGTTGGGCATGGCGACGGATCAAGGGAAGTTGAGCAATATCAACGGGCTGGCGGTCTTGTCGGACGCGCTCGGGCAACCTATTCCCGCCACCGGCACCACCACGTTCCGCCCGCCCTATACGCCGATCTCTATGGGCGCAATTGCGGGCGAGGCGCGCGGCGATCTGTTCCAACCGCTGCGCCGCACCCCGATGCATGATTGGCACGAGGCCAACGGTGCGCATTGGGAGCCGGTCGGGCAATGGCGCCGTCCCTATTGCTATCTGAAGGGCGAAGAAACCCCCGCCGATGCCGTTATTCGCGAGGTCAATACCGTGCGCGACAGCCTCGGGCTTCTGGATGCCTCGACCCTTGGTAAAATCGTGGTCAAAGGCCCCGATGCGGGGCGGTTCTTGGACATGATGTATACCAATATGATGAGCACGCTCGCCGTCGGCAAATGCCGCTATGGATTGATGTGCAACGAGAACGGATTTTTGATCGACGACGGCGTCGTGGCGCGCATCGACGAGCAGACATGGCTTTGCCACACCACCACCGGCGGGGCCGATCACATCCATGCCCATATGGAAGAATGGCTGCAAACCGAATGGTGGGATTGGCAGGTTTACACCGCCAATGTCACCGAACAATGGGCGCAAATCGCCGTCGTCGGCCCTAATGCGCGCAAGCTTTTGGAGAAACTCACCAACGAGGATCTCAGCGCCGAGGCGTTTCCTTTCATGACGTGGAAAGACGTGACGCTAGGTCGCGTCACTGCGAGAGTGTTTCGAATTTCTTTCTCCGGTGAGTTGAGTTATGAACTGGCTGTACCTGCTGGAACCGGGCGCGCCATATGGAATGAGTTGCTAGCGGGTGGGGAAGAGTTTGGCGCGACCACCTACGGCACCGAAGCACTCCATGTGCTTCGGGCCGAAAAGGGTTTCATCATGATCGGCGATGAGACCGACGGCACGGTCACGCCGCAGGACCTTTGCCTGAATTGGGCGATTTCCAAGAAAAAACAAGACTTTATCGGCAAGCGCGGGCAGATGCGTGGCCATCTGAGCGATCCCAAACGCTGGCGTTTGGTGGGGCTGCAAACGCTCGACGGGTCAGTGTTGCCCGATGGCGCCTATGCCGCAACACAGGGGCGCAACGCCAATGGGCAATGCACGACCATCGGGCGGGTGACCTCGAGCTATTACTCACCGACGCTAAAGCGAGGAATCGCCATGGGATTGGTCGAGAACGGGCCGGAACGCATGGGCGATGTGATCGGATTCCCGATGCTCGACGGCACGGTACAGCAGGTGCGCATCGTCGATCCGGTGCAATATGACCCAGCAGGGGAGAAGCAAAATGTCTGACGCAAGCCAAGCCCGAAGCGCGCTTGAAGGGGCCTCTGCGCGCGGATTTGCGCGGGTCGAAGAGATCGGATTGCGCGGCGCGATTGTGCTGCGCGGCGATTTGTCCTCCTCGGCGGTGAAAAACGCGGCTACGGGGATCGGCGGCGTCGATATGCCCGGTGAATTGGGGATCAACCTTGTCGAAGAGCGCGCGATTGCGTGGATGTCGCCTGATGAATTATTGCTCATGATGCCTTACGGCGAGGTCGAATCTGCTCTGGCGAAAATTTCCAGAACCCTGAAGAAAAAGCATTATCTAGCCGAAAATGTATCGGACGCACGCGCGGGGTTTATCGTGAGCGGCTCGCAGGCGCGTGAGGTTCTGGCCAAGCTGACCCCCGTCGATATGAGCCCCGAAGCCTTTGCCAAGGGCACTGTGCGCCGCTCTAAGTTGGGGCAGGTGCCTGCCGCCTTCTGGATCAATGATGAAGGCGATATCGAGGTGATCTGCTTTCGCTCGGTCGCGCAATATGTCTTCGACCTTTTGAGAAATGCCGCCAAAACAGGCAGCGAAGTGAGGTATTTCGCCCCGTCAGAGTAGCGCGTCCGATTCTCTATAGCCGGCATGTGGGTTGAATTTATCCACAAATTTAACGAAAGGAATTGTCTAAATCACGCATTTTGTGATCTTTAGCGCATTGCCCCCCGTAAATGCGCGCATATCGGAGTTGCGCCCGATTGGGGCTTGACCTCACGGGCGCTGCACTACCATCTAACGCATATCGAATTTACACCATTCAAAGAGGGGGCCCGAACAATGGCTTTTGAACTTCCCGATCTTCCCTATGCCCATGACGCGCTTGCCGGTCTTGGCATGTCGGCGGAAACTTTCGAGTATCACCACGATATCCACCACAAAGCCTATGTCGACAACGGCAACAAGCTGATCGAGGGCACCGAATGGGCCGGTAAATCGGTCGAAGAGATCGTCAAGGGCACCTACCAATCCGGCGCCGTGGCGCAAAACGGCATCTTCAACAACGCCTCGCAGCATTGGAACCACACCCAGTTTTGGGAAATGATGGGCCCAGGCGGCAACACCATGCCCAGCGAACTGGAAAAAGCCATCATCGAGAGCTTTGGTTCGGTCGATAAATTCAAAGACGACTTCGCCGCAGCGGGTGCGGGTCAATTCGGCTCCGGCTGGGCGTGGCTGGTCAAGGACACTGATGGCGGCCTCAAGGTCACCAAAACCGAAAACGGCGTGAACCCTTTGTGCTTTGGACAAACCGCGCTCTTGGGTTGCGATGTGTGGGAGCATAGCTACTACATTGATTTTCGTAACAAACGTCCGGCATACCTGTCCAATTTCTTGGACAAGCTGGTGAATTGGGAGAACGTCGCCTCGCGTTTGTGAGCCTGCGCCAATACGATGTTCAAAACCGCCGGAGCGTTGCTTCGGCGGTTTTTTTGCGCCCTGCGCCCCCGTATTTGTCCCATGGCGATTTTCCTTGGGCCTGCCGCCCTCGCGCGGTAGAGCGGTAGGGCAAAAGGAGCGCCCATGACCCCCAATCCAACCGCCGATCGCGCCGCCAAATCCGGCGTCTTTGCCTTGATCGCGGCCTGCACGGTTTGGGGATTGTCGTCGATCTACTACAAACAACTGGCCCATGTGCCACCCATCGAGGTTTTGGCGCATCGCACGCTTTGGTCCTTGGTGTTCTTTTTGGTCATCTTGCTGCTGCAGGGGCGTTTGGACGCGCTGCGCGAGGGGCTGCGCGGGCGGCGGCAGATCGCCACCATAGGCTTTGCCGCGCTGATGATCTCGGCCAATTGGTTCGGCTTTATCTGGGCCGTCGGCGCGGGCCATGCGACCGAAGCTTCCTTGGGCTACTACATCTTTCCGCTTGTGGCCGTGCTCATGGGGTGGCTGGTGTTCGGCGAAAGCCTTGCGCCGCTGCAATGGGCGGCGGTGGCCTTGGCCGCTCTGGCGGTGGCGGGGCTGACGTGGGGGCTTGGGGTTGCGCCTTGGATTTCCTTCATGTTGTCCATCACCTTTGGTCTCTACGGCCTTGTTAAGAAAAGCTTAAACCTTGGCCCCGTGGTCTCTGTCGCCGCCGAGGTTTTGCTGCTTGCGCCCGTCGCGATTGCGGTGCTGTGGTTGGCGCATTCGGGCCGGATGATCGGCGGCGGCGCCTTTGG
Source organism: Paracoccaceae bacterium (assembly GCA_050633545.1). Taxonomy (GTDB): domain Bacteria; phylum Pseudomonadota; class Alphaproteobacteria; order Rhodobacterales; family Rhodobacteraceae; genus Litorivita. The sequence goes on along the minus strand of JBOEGS010000009.1, from coordinate 84,027 downwards.
CGGCAACCAACATGATACGCTCATGCTGATGCTCTCGGGGCCGCTGACGGGCGTGCCCTTAATGCTCTTTTCCTTTGCGGCGCGGCGGGTGCGCATGTCCACGGTCGGCGTGGTGCAATACATCAATCCGACCTTGCAATTCCTTGTCGCTACGTTGCTTTTTGCCGAAGTCTTCACCCTTTGGCACGCCATGGCCTTTCCGGTGATCTGGCTGGCACTTGCGCTTTATTCCTACGCCAACATCGCCCGCGAACGGGCCTCCAAAGCGGCGCTCAGGGCGGCGACATCGGGCATCTCCTCGACATAATCCAAAAGCGAGGCATCGGCGAAGCCTTCGGCGATCACATGCTGCACAAGCTGCATCAAGGGCGTCCAATAGCCTTCGGTATTCAATAGGAAAATCGGTTTTGAATGCAGGCCGAGCTGCCGCCAGGTGAGGACTTCGAAAAACTCGTCGAGCGATCCCGCCCCGCCCGGCAGGACGACAATCGCATCCGAATTCATATACATGACCTTTTTGCGCTCATGCATGTTTTCGGTGACGATATATTGGGTCAAATCGGTTTTTCCCACCTCCCAATCCACCAAATGTTGCGGGATGACGCCAAAGGTCGCGCCGCCGCCGGCCTGTGCGGCGCGCGCCACCGCGCCCATCAACCCCACATCCCCCGCGCCATAGACCAGCCGCCAGCCCTTGGTCGCAAGAGCTTGGCCAACCGCCGTCGCGGCGATTTCATATTCGGGGCGCGCGCCGCTGCGCGAGCCGCAATAGACGCAAACGGAAAAGACGGGTTTTGTCGACATGGCATGATCCTTTGGGCGAGGGGCGCGGCGAGGTGCGCGCCGATGTGAAAACAAATGGCTTTTGACCGCTCATAGCCTTGTTGCTATGCTGGCTCAACTGCGCAAAGCGCAAGTGAGGTGCCGGTGAACAGGTGCAATACAATATCTTGGGGGAGACGGGCGATATGACGGATGGATCAAAGGGCGGCTCTGGCAGCGGGCAATCGCCCTCAAAGGGCACCAAACTGGCGATTGTGGCGGTGGTCGCATCGGGGGCGGTGATGCTTTGGCTGTTCGGGAAGGACACGCGCGAGGCAAGCCGCAGCGCCGCCGTCCCGACACAACAGACTGGCGCACAGACAGGGGCACAGACAGGCGCGCAGAGCGACCAATCGGCGCCCTCCCGATCCACTCAATCCGCTCAATCCAATCAAACCGTCCCGCCCACCCAATCCGGCGCAACGCCCGACGGGGCGCAAAGCGACGCGGCGGCGCAAAGCGCAAGCGAGACCGCGCAGGCCGCGACAGACAACTTGGGGGACAAGACGGCAAAGAGCGCCGCATCCGCCACGCAAGATGCGCTGCAAGAGGCCGCCCGAGATACAGGGCAAGGCTCAGGGCAAAGCGCTGCGACGCAGCAGGCCGCAGAATCTGTCGCATCGGACTCAGCAGCGGCGCAGGGCGGCACAGAGCAGGGCCAATCCGCCACGCCGCAAGCCCGAGGCGATGTGGCCGCTGCGCCCAATCAGGGACCGGATCAAGCACCAAAGGCCTCGGCACCGGATGGCGATGCTCAGGGCGGCGATGCGCAGTCCGGCGATGCGCAGGGCACGGCATCTGCCGCGCTTCCTTCCTTTGACGTGGTGCGGATCGAGCCGAACGGCGCGGCCTTGATCGCGGGGCGCGCGGGCGCGGGTGAGGTTTTGCGCATCATGGCAGGTGACAGGGTCTTGAGCGAGGTGACCGCCGATGCCTCGGGCCGCTTTGTCGCCTTTGCCCAGATCGCCGATATGGCGGCGGGGCAGGTGCTCGGGCTGGAGGTCGAACGCGGCGGATCGGTGTTGCGCTCGGCGGGGCAGGTGATCGTTGCGCCGCGCCAGCCGCAGGTGGCACAGGCAGAAAACCCGGCAAAGAATACCGCGCAGGATGTTGTTACAAAAGACGAAAACTCCGGCGGCGCGAGCGCGGAGCAAGATGCGCCGCAAACGGCAGAGCAGAGCGCGCAGGGCCGCCCCGAGCAAAGCCCGCAGCAAAGCGCAGCGCCCGCAGAGACCGCTCCGGCGATCTTGATGTCGGATGCGGCGGGGCTGCGCGTGTTGCAATCGGCCGAGCGCCCCGAAAACGGCGTCTCGCTTGATGTGATCAGCTACCGCGACGATGGGGCCGTGCGCCTTGCGGGGCAGGGCACGGCGGGCGGGCGGCTGCGGGTCTATCTCGACAATCGCGCCGTGGCCGAGGCGCAGATCGGCGACGATGGCGCGTGGCAATTGGATATCGAAGGCATTGATAGCGGGATTTACACGCTACGGGTGGATCATCTGGAGGCGGATGGCACGGTGATCAGCCGCGTCGAAACCCCGTTCAAACGCGAGGCCCCCGCCCGCATCGCCAGCGCCGCGCAGCAAGCCGCCGAAGCGGCAAGGCGGGCCGAACCGCACAGGGCGCAAGAGACGGCGCAGGCCCCCGGCGCAGCGGGCGCCGAGGCGCAAGAGCGCAGCGCATTGGCACAGACGCCGCAAGATCAGCCCGCAGCGGCGCAGACGGCGCAAACTGCGGCGAGCGATACTGGAACGGCGGGCGGGGCGGAACCGGCAGCCGATGCGGTGAAGGACACCGCAAACGCGGGGGGCGCGATGGTGCAAGACGCGCCGCTGGCGCGCGCGACGGACGGGCAAGGCAGCGCGCAAGAGGCCGCAACGCCGCGCGCCGCCGCGCAAGAGGCGGCGACCACAGCGGCCCAAGCGCAAGCCCAAGTCCAAGCCCAAGCTGCTGCGGAGTCTCCCGCCGCCGCGCCCGCTCCTGCGCAATTGCGTGTTGTCACCGTTCAACCCGGATCGACGCTTTGGGAAATCTCGTCGCAAAACTACGGCGAGGGCGTAGAGTATATGCGTATTTTCAATGCCAACCGCGCCCAGATCCGCGATCCTGATCTCATCTATCCGGGGCAGGTGTTCGACATCCCAGTTGAGTAAGGCCGCGCGAAAAGGCCCCGCGGGGGCGGCGCCGCCGCGAAGCTGTGCTAATCTCATGGGGCGGCTCTGGCCTTTGCGCGCCTTGGGGCTTATCTGTGAGCGGTGCCTTGCGCCTTTTGGGGGCAGGTCAACCCGCACAGCCCCATAGCCCGCCAGTTGCGAAAGATCCCAGATGCGCAGACGCCACGCCACATTGACCACCACCGAGGCCCCGAAAAACGCCATGCGCACGGTGCGGCGGGTCATGCCCTATCTGTGGCCCGAGGAGGCCCCTTGGGTCAAACAGCGCGTGGTGCTGGCCATGGCGATGTTGGTGATTGCCAAATTGATCATCGTCGCCACGCCGTTCTTCTATAAATCCGCCGTCGATCATTTGAGCGGCGAGAGCGCCGATGCGGGCATGCTTTTGGGCCTTGGCGCAGTCGGGCTCACGGTGGCTTACGGCATGGCGCGGCTCATGGGCAACGGGTTCCAGCAATTGCGCGATGCGATTTTCGCGCGGGTCGGGCAACGGGCCTTGCGGATGCTGGCGCTTGAAACCTTCACCCATATCCACCGCCTGTCGATGCGCTATCACATCAGCCGCAAGACCGGCGGATTGAGCCGCATCATGGAGCGCGGGGTCAAGGGCGTCGAATTCCTGCTGCGCTTCTTGCTCTTCTCCATCGGGCCGCTGATTTTGGAGCTTGTGATGGTGGCCGCCGTTTTGGCGGTGGTTTTTGACATATGGTATCTGGTGGTGGTTGTGGGGGTGATTGCGGCCTATGTCGCCTTTACCTTCAAGGTCACCGAATGGCGCGTGGCGCTGCGCAAGGAAATGAACGACCAAGACACCGACGCCAACCAAAAGGCGATCGACAGCTTGCTCAATTTCGAGACGGTGAAATATTTCGGCGCCGAGGAGCGCGAGGCGGCACGCTATGACAGGGCGATGGAACGCTATGCCGAGGCCGCAGTGCGCACCTCTTTGTCCTTGGCGTTTTTGAACTTCGGTCAGGCGCTTCTGATCACGGCGGGATTGGTCACGGTGATGGTCATGGCGGCGATGGGGGTGCAGGCAGGCACGCTCACAGTCGGCGATTTTGTGATGGTCAACGCCTATATGATCCAGATCACCATGCCGTTGAACTTCCTTGGCACGGTGTACCGCGAAATCCGGCAGGCTTTGGTCGATATGGGCGATATGTTCTTGCTGCTCGATCAGCCTTCCGAAGTCACCGACCGCGACGGCGCAGGCGCGCTCAAGGTGGGCGGGGCCTCGGTGAGCTTGGAGGATGTGCGCTTTGCCTATGACGCCGAGCGCCCGATCCTCAAAGGCGTGTCCCTCACGGTGCCAGCGGGCAAGACCTTGGCCTTGGTCGGGCCGTCGGGGGGCGGCAAATCCACCATCGGGCGGCTGCTCTTTCGCTTTTATGATGTCACTGGCGGGGCCATTCGCATCGACGGGCAGGACATCCGCGAGGTGACCCAAGGCAGCCTGCACGCCGCCATCGGCGTGGTGCCGCAAGATACGGTGCTGTTCAACGATACGATCCGCTATAACATCGCCTATGGCCGCGATGGCGCGACACAAGACGAGATCGTCGCCGCCGCACGCGATGCGCAAATCCATGATTTCGTGATGTCCCTGCCCGAAGGCTACGACACCCAAGTGGGCGAGCGCGGGCTCAAGCTGTCGGGCGGCGAGAAACAGCGCGTCGGCATTGCGCGCACCTTGCTCAAAGACCCTGCGATCTTGCTTTTGGACGAGGCGACTTCGGCGCTGGACACGCAAACCGAGATAGAGATCCAGAGCGCCTTGGCCCGCGCGGGGCAGGGGCGCACGGTGATCACCATTGCGCACCGCCTGTCGACCATTGCCGAGGCCGATGAAATCGTTGTGCTGGAGGCCGGAGAGATCGCCGAGCAGGGCACACATGCCGAGCTTCTGGCGCGTCAGGGCCGCTATTGGCAGCTGTGGCAACGCCAAGCCAATGAGGAGGCGGCATAGGCGCTTTGCGCGGCGCGTATCTTTCGTAAAAAGGCGGGCCGCTCATCAGGCCCGCCTTGGGAGTTTACGGGCGTCAGGCCGCTTTGGCTTTGCGCCGCTTGCCGAAGGCCAAGGCCCCCAGCCCCGACAAAAGCATCAAGGCCGGCGCGGGCAGCGGCACCGCAGGGGCCACATCGGCCACGGTGATCGAGGCCGCGAGGCTCTCGCCCGAGCCAAGCCCGACCTCGCCGACAAACAGATAGAGCGAAGGCCCGACCAGAATTTCGGGATCGAAGAGCGCGGTCAATTCGCCTCCGTCGCCCAAGGTCAGCGAACCGGCGCCAAAGAAGATCGCATCAAAGGTGTCGAGTGTGGCAAAGGCTTCGTCTACGCTATTGGCCGAGGCCGATCCATTGGTCGGGCCGGTGGTGTTGGAGGCCAAGCCGCCCGCGCGCAATGTGCCCGCCGAGAAGGTGAAACCGGTGGCGTAATATTGATCGCCCACCGTGGTCGCATCGCCATCCACATCAAGGAAGATCGCATCGAGATCAAAGCCCGAATAGGCCCCCGGAGAGCCGCCAACGCCGCTGTTGGAATCGGTGACCGTGATGGCGGCAATCTCGCTCAGGCCAAGGCCGGTGAGATCGGCGCGAAACATCGTTGTGCCGCTCGCCCCTGGGGCTGCGCCTTCATTGGTGAGGGTTGCCGATACGCTGGCCGCATGGCCGGCGCTGGCCGCGCAGGCGATTGTCGCCGCTAGGAAAATTGACTTAATGGTCATGAGTATGCTCCTGAAAATAGATGTGCAAAAACCGGACGTAACCCGCCCCGCAGTCTTGAATATTTGTAAGTGGCCGACTGAAATATCGCGGCAGGGTCTTTAAAATAATTCGAACGTCCGATGCCATGATGCTTGCGCAGCATGGCGCCAAAGTCAAGCCTGCTTGGCCGCAGGCGCCTTTATGCGCAAAAAACCCGCCCGCGAGAGCGCGGGCGGGCGGGGGTATTCGCGCTTGCGCAGAGCGGCCGCGTTATTCGGCGGCCTCGGCGCGCGAGGCGGGTTTTGCCGCAGGCGTTACAGGCCCGTCCATCGCCGGTTGTTCGATTTCCCAAATCAGCTCGGGCGCCTTGACACGCCGCGCCGCGCGCGACAGGGCGAGGTCTTGCGCCGCCTTGCTGGCGCGGCCCAAGGAGAGCGCCTTGAGCGCCCGCGCGATCCATCCCACATAGGTCACCGCCCAGATGCGCAGCGACAACATCGCAGGCGTGAACACCAAGGTCAGAACCGTCGCAATCCCGAGGCCGAAAACCACCGCCGTGGCGAGTTGTTTCCACCAAAGCGCGGTAGGGCTGTCGATGCTATAGCCGCCTTGGCTGAAATCGAGCGACAGGCCGAACATCATCGGCGCAAGCCCCGCCATCGTGGTGATGGTGGTCAGCAAAACAGGGCGGATACGGTCCTCTGCGGTGCGCACCACGGCCTCGATACGGGGCATATAGGCGCTGTATTCTTGGTAGGTGTCGATCAACACGATGTTGTTGTTCACCACGATCCCCGCCAAGGCGACGATCCCCGTGCCGGTCATGATGATCGAGAAGCTTTGATCCATCACCAGCATCCCGATCAGCACCCCCGCCGTGGACAAAACCACGGCCAAAAGCACCAGAATCGAGTTATAGATCGAGTTGAACTGTGCCAGCAGGATGATGAACATCAACCCCAAGGCGCCCGCAAAGGCCTTCATCAAAAAGGCACCGGATTCGGCTTGGTCTTCTTGATCGCCGGTCCATTCATAAGCGATGCCATCGCCCAGATCGGCGCTTTGCAGCCATGTGGTGAGGGTTTCGATCCGCTCGTTCGGGGTCACCGGAACGGCGTTCACATCGCCCGCCTGTGCCAAACGCGAAAGGCGATCAAGATCGCTGCCTTCGGCAAAGCTGATCGGGTCGAAATAGGCTCCCGCGCCGCCGATCTGCACCAGATCATGCCCCGCGGGCGCTTCGGCCTGTGTCTCATAGCTGCGCGCCACGGCGATCAACTGCGGCGTCTCGGCGCTGTCCATCAGCTTGACCAAACCGGAGGCCACGCCCGCCTTGACGTCGAAATAGCGGGTTTGATCAACGCGGTTGATCTTGGCCAATTTGGCGACCGGCTCGCGGGTGATGAAATTCGACAAAGGCACCAGCCCGCCCGAGGTGCGCACCTTGAGCGTATCGAGGGTCGACAAAACGCGGTCCTGTTGGGGCAGGCGCACGCGAATTTCGATCTCTTCGTCCGAGCTGTCGACCCGCATCGTATCAAGCAAAATGCCGCGCGTGACCAGTTGCACCATCGCGCCCACGGTGACCACATCTGCGCCGTAACGTCCGGCTTTTTCGACATCGACGTTGATTTGCCAATCAATGCCGGGCAGGGGCAGCGTATCCTCAACGAGGGTCAGGCCGGCGGTTTGCTCGAACTGTTCGCGGGCCTTGGCCGTGGCGGCCAAAAGCGTGTCCATATCGTCGCCCTTGATCCGCAGATGTACGGGTTTGGCCGAGGCCGGACCGCGCGCCTGCGCCAGAATTTCGATCTTGGTGCCGGGCAGTTGGGACAAGCTTTCGGTCAGTTCGGCGATCACCACATCACCGTCAAGCTCGGCAACGCCCGCGCGGTCCTCCCACGGGATGGTTTCAAGCTGCACCTGACCGATGGTGTCGAGCGGCGGCTGCGCCCCGCCGGTGTTGTTGTTGAGCCCGCCGTCGCCCGCAAAGGCAAAGGCGTTGAGCACGCCGGGATGGGCCAAAACAACCTCTTCGGCGCGGCGCACCAGCGCGTCCTTTTGTTCAAGCGACAGGTTGCCGCGGGCGCGCACATAGACGATGGCTTGCTCCGGCTCGCTTTCGACGAAAAACTCCACGCCTTTGTTGTTGGCGCCGAAATAGGTCATCACCGACATCACGACAAAAATCACCGCTGCGATGGTGACCAAGGGCATGACCGGATTGCCCGCGATGAATTTGATAAACAAACCAAAGGGCGTGCGGCGGCGGCCCCCGCGCACGCGTTTTGCCTTGCGCTCGATACGCGCCGCGCCCAGCGTGATCGACGAGGCTGTGGTGCCCAGCATGGTCAAAACCGCACCAGGCAAAATCGAGACAATTCCCGTGCCGACGGGGCCGAACAAATAGGCCGGATTGAGCAATTGCATCAGCCCGATGAAGATCAGGTAGAGCGACGGCGGCACCAAGGCTGCGCAAAGCCACCACGGCGCGGCGGCGCGCAAATTATCGGCGACATTGCCGAACAGGCGGCTCATCCGACCCGTCACCCCGCCCAGAACCGGCAGGTAGACCAAGGCCACCACCAAGGAGGCCGAGAGCACGAAAATCAAGGTGACCGGCAACATCCCCATGAATTGCCCCGGCACCCCCGGCCAGAAGAGCATCGGCAAAAACGCGCAAAGCGTGGTTGCGGTGGAACTGACCACCGGCCAGAACATCCGCTGCGCCGCCTCGACATAGGCATGCATCGGGCCGGAGCCTTCATCGATGCGTTTGTCGGCATATTCCACCACCACAATCGCGCCATCGACCAGCATCCCCACCGCGAGGATCAAGCCGAACATCACAATGTTGGAAATCGTGATCCCCATCATCGCCAGCAGGGCAAAGCACAAAAGGAACGAGGTCGGGATCGCAAAGCCGACCAAAAGCGCGGGGCGCATGCCCAAGGACGCCAGAACCACGATCATCACCAAAGCAATGGCGGTCAGAACCGAACCTTGCAATTGCTCGACCATCGATCCCACGACGCGGCTTTGGTCGTTGGAGGTGCCCACTTCGACGGCGGTGCGCAATTCGGCGGGCCATTCGGCGCGCGCCTCCTCGATTGTGGCGCGCACCAATGCGGTGGTGTCCAGAAGGTTGAAACCCTTGCGCTTGACCACCTGCAGCGCCACGGTCGTCTCGCCGTTGAAACGCGCCGCGCCCAAACGGTCTTCGAAGGTCAGGCGGATTTGCGCCAGATCGCCCAAAGTCACCACGCGGTCGCCATTGGTTTTCACCGGCAACGCATAGATGTCGCGCGGCTCGTCAAAGGAAGAGGGGATTTTGACCGCGAATGTGCCCTGCGCGGTTTCCACCTCGCCTGGTGCGATCAACTGGTTGTTGTTTTGCACGACATTGATCAATTCGGCCGCCGTGACGTTATAGGATTCGAGCCGCAAAGGATCGATCACCACTTCGACCATCTCGTCGCGGCTGCCCGCGATACCGGCCTCAAGCACCGGCTCTAGCGCCTCGAGCCGGTCCTGCAGGTCCTTGGCGTATTTGGTCATCGTGCGTTCGGGCACCGCGCCGGTCATATTGACGATGATGATCGGAAATTCGGAGAAATTGATCTCGTTGATCGTGTATTTCTCTACCCCGTCAGGGAATTGCGCCTCGGCGGTGGACATCGCATCGCGCACATCGGCGATGATCGAGGTTTTGTCCCAGCCGAATTCGAACTCCAGCGCCACACCGGCATAGTTCTCCGCCGCCGTGGCCGACATTTTCTTGAGCCCGTCCAGATCGGCCAGTTCGGTTTCCATCACCTTGACCAGCGCGGTTTCGGAATCGGCCGCCGAAATACCGGGGAAGGGGACCGACACGAACAGCGCGGGGATTTCGATGTCCGGCTCGCCCTCTTTGGGCAAGGTCGCATAGGCATAGGCCCCGACGAGGATCGACAGGGCGATAAAGGCGATGACCATTCGGGCGCGCTGTGCGGCCCAATCGACGATACCGATCATTGTTGAAGCTCCGCAGCATTGCCGGCGTTGACGGGGTCAAAGCTGGCGCGCACGGTGATGCCATCGGTGACATATTCTTGCCCGATGATGATCACATCGGCCTGATCGGGCAGGCCCGACAGCCAGACGCCTTCGGCGGTGTCGCGCAGCAACTGGGTGGGCACGAATTTGGCGGTGTTGTCCTCGGTGACGATGCGCACACCCAAGGCGCCGCTATCGGCCAAGGTAAGCGCCGATTGCGGCACCAGATGCGCCATGGTCCCTGCCGCCGCGATCAATATCTCGGTGGTTTGCCCGTCGCGGATCGACATATCGGCATTGGGCACTTCGATCTCGGTGCGGAAGGTGCGGGTTTGCGGGTCGGCAGAGCGCGACAGGAAGCTCACAGTGCCGGTGACCTCGCGCCCGTCGGTGAGCCGCGCCCCCGCCATGGCGCCAAGCGTGACGCGGTTAACCTCGGTTTCGGGCACGAAGCCGACCAGCTTGATCGGGTCAAGCTGGATCACAGTGGCGCAAAGCCCGCCCGCTTGCAAAAGCGTGCCAAGCTCGGCGGTGTTGGCCTCCAGCAGGCCAGCAAAAGGCGCTTCGATCTGTAGCCGTTCGATATCCTTGGCCGCCGCCGCCAGCCGCGCCTGCGCGCTTTGCATCGCGGCGCGAGCGCTTGAGAGGCGGGTTTGCGAGGCATAGCCGTCTTTGGACAGCTTCTCGGCCTGCGTCATTTCGATCTGCGCCGAGGCCACGGCGGCTTCGGCCTCCGACAGCGCCGCTTCGCGCGTGCCCGGATCCAATTCGCACAGCAATTGCCCCTCGCCAACCACCGTGCCCTTGGGCAAAGGCTCGGAGGTCACCGTGCCCGAGGTCTGCGCGCGCAATTCCACCTCGCGCGCGGCCTCGGTCTGGCCGCGCAAAATCACCGCGCTGCCGATCTCTTGCGCGGTGGAATGCACCGCAATCACGCCGACGGCTCTGCTGCCCGAGGCGGCGGTTGGCGCGCGGCTCTCGGGGGCGGCGTCTGTCTTTGCTTGGGCGGCGTCGGAGGCAACAGGGCTGACGCCCGCAAATTCCATCAGCGTGTCGCGCTTGAGAACCACAAGGAACAAAAAGGCCGTCACAAGCAGGGCGGTGAGGATCGGAATAGGGCGCATCGGTGGTCTGTCCTTTTGGAACCGTCTGCCGCGCGGTTTGCGTTACGGGCCTTGGCGCGGCCAAGGCAGGAACGGGGCGGGGCATTGCGGGAATAGTCAAGCCGCATCGGATCGCGGCATCGGGAAGGGGTTTTGATTGGCTTATGTGTCGGGTTCGGGCGTCTTGGCGTATGGCCTTGGCCTGCCTTGGGGGGATAGGGATCGCAGGCGCAGGGGCCCGCGGGCGATCGGTGCTAAACTGTTCGGTTCAGAATAAGGCTTTCTTCAGGTCAGGGCAAGCATCGGGGGCGAGGTGGGGCAGGGGCGGCGGTAAACTTCGGGGTCGTGATGTAAAATAATGCGAAACAACTCGCGCAAGAGTAAGGAGGCAATGGGGCAAAGCGGTGCAATGTTTACTCTCTTTACATTGATTGGACCCGCTTGCCAAGCCCTGCGCCGAGCGGCTGCGTGCAGGGGGCAACGCCGAGCGCGGCAAGCTTCGGGCGCGGCCTTGGTCTTGGCAGGCGCACCCCCCTGCGTTAAGAGGGGCAAAACCTTTGGGGGACGAGCACAGTGAGCGATACCGATTCCTTTATCGATGAAGTGACCGAAGAGGTCCGCCGCGACCGGCTTTTCGGACTTATGAAACGCTATGGATGGGTCGCGGTCTTGGCGGTTTTGCTGATCGTGGGCGGGGCCACCTATAACGAGATCAGCAAAGCCCGCGCCCGCGCCGCGGCGGAAAACTTGGGCGATAGCATCTTTGCCGCGCTGCAAAGCGACGACAGCGCTGCGCGCGCGGCGGCTTTGGAGGCGATCACGCCCGACAATGACGAAAGCGGTGCGGTGGTTGCGATGCTGCGCGCTTCCGAACTGGACAAGGCGGGCGAGCCCGAGCAGGCAGCGCAGGCACTCAACGCTTTGGCCGCGCAAGCGAACGCGCCGCTCATCTACCGCCAGATCGCCGCCTTCAAGGCGCTGTCGGTGCAAGATAGCGCGCTCTCCATCGAAGAGCGCCGCGCCGGATATGAGGCGCTGGCCGTGGCGGGCGCGCCGCTGCGTCTTTTGGCCGAAGAGCGGCTGGCGCTTTTGGATGTCGAGGCGGGCGATACGGATGCCGCTTTGGCGCGGCTCTCGGCCTTGCTGCAAGACGCCGAAACCGGCAACGGACTTCGCCGCCGCGCGACGGGGCTTTTGATCGCCTTGGGCGGCGAGATGCCCGCCGCGCCGGTCAGCCTTGGCGCCAGCACCGCAGACGATACCCGCTTGGAGAACTAACCGGCCACCGGCCGCCACCCTATGGCCAAGGGGCGCGCGCCGGCGTGCCTCGCGGCCCCGCGCCGCTCGACCTGCGAGGGGACTTGGCGCGCGCGGCGCATCGCGGTAAGGTCGGCGCACAAACGGGCAGTCAGACCCGATAGATGTCAGGAGCAGCGATGCAAAAGAAGTGGATCACAGGGCTGATGGGCGGCCTGCTTGCCGCAACCGTTCTGAGCGGCTGCGATGAAAGCGAGATCATCTTGCAAGGCAAGCGCGAGAACCCGCGCGCCATTCTGGGCGGCGCCGAAAACACCGACGTGGCCTTGCCCGAAAACACCACCGCCGCTGTGACATTGCCCGCGATGCGCCAGAACGCCGAATGGACCCAAGGGCCCGGAAGCCCCGCCACGCGCACCGATCACGCCGCCCTTTCGGCCACCCCCGCATTGGTATGGAGCGCCAATATCGGCCAAGGCGACAGCCGCCGTGGCCGCATCACCGCCGATCCCGTCGTCGCAGGCGGGCGCATCTATACGCTCGACAGCCAAGCCTTGGTCAGCGCCACATCGACCGCAGGCGCGCCGCTGTGGAGCACCGATCTCGTGCCCGCCCATGACAGCGGCAAGGACGCCTCGGGCGGCGGTCTGGCCTATGCGGACGGCACGCTTTACGTCTCTTCGGGCTTTGGCCGCCTGACCGCATTGGACGCGGCCACGGGCGCGCAGCTTTGGCAACAAAAACTCGACGCCACCGGCAGCGGCACGCCCACCGTCAAAGGCGATCTGATCTATCTCGTCGCGGGCGATTCGACCGGTTGGGCAATCGAGCGGCGCACCGGCCGTGTGCGTTGGCAAATCGACGCGACGCCCGACATCAACAATATCATGGGCGCTCCGGCCCCCGCCGTGACCGACCAATTCGCGCTCTTCGCCTTTGGCTCGGGCGAGGTGCAGGCGACCTTTGCCGCAGGCGGGCTGCGCCGCTGGGATGCGCTGCTCACGGGCAAACGCGCCGGTTTTGCCCGCGCCGCAATCTCCGACATCACCGGTGATGCGGTGATTGCGGGCAATACGGTTTATGTGGGCACCAATTCGGGCCGCCTCATCGCGCTTGATCTGGGCAGCGGCGAGCGTCTGTGGACCGCCGAGCAAAGCGCCCAAAGCGCGCCTTGGGTCGCGGGCGGCGATGTCTTTGCCATCAACGACAGCAATGAATTGGTCCGCCTGACCGCCGCGACCGGAGAGCGGGTGTGGAGCGTCAAGCTGCCGTTTTTCACCAAAGGCCGCCCGAAGCGGCAGCGCGAGATTTTCGCCCATCATGGCCCCGTTTTGGCCGGTGGCCGCTTGCTCGTGGCCTCCTCGGACGGAATTTTACGCAGCTATGATCCCAAATCGGGCGATCTTGTCGCGCAAACCGAGCTGCCTGGTGGTGCGACCACCAATCCGGTCGTTGCGGGCGGGGCGGCCTATGTGGTCAATACCAAAGGCCAGCTTCTCGCGCTGCGCTAACAGCGGCGCGGAGGGGCGCAGCAAGGCTGCGCGCGCTTGAAATCCTTGCCCGCGCGCCGCGCGGGCGGGGTTCAACCGCGCATCGCGCTTGGGCCTGCTTTGACTTATCCGCGCTGCGCCCTTGCGCCGCGCCTCTGTGTCCCCCCATGCACCTCCTTGCGCCGCAATGGCGCGCGGCATCGCGCGCCAAAACCAATTTGGGGTTTGCGCCGCGCCGCATTAGATGTAAGAGACCCGCTTGACCTTCCTCGGAGCCAAGTCATGAGTTTCACTCTCGCCATCGTGGGCCGCCCTAATGTGGGCAAATCCACGCTCTTCAACCGCCTTGTCGGCAAACGCCTCGCCTTGGTCGATGACCAACCGGGCGTGACACGCGATTTGCGCGAAGGCGCGGCCAAACTGGCCGACCTGCGCTTTACCGTGATCGACACGGCGGGCCTTGAAGAGGTGACCGACGACAGCTTGCAAGGGCGCATGCGCCGCCTGACCGAACGCGCGGTCGATATGGCCGATGTGTGCCTGTTTATGATTGATGCGCGCGCGGGCGTGACGCCGTCCGATCTGGTCTTTGCCGACATCCTGCGCAAACGCTCGGCCCATGTCATTCTGGCCGCCAACAAGGCCGAAGGCGCCGCCGCCGATGCGGGCGTAATCGAGGCCTATAGCCTCGGCCTTGGCGAGCCGATCCGCCTCTCGGCCGAACATGGCGAGGGGCTGCATGATCTTTATGTCGAATTGATGCCGCTGCACGACGCCTTTGCCGAGCGCGCCGAAGCGCAAGAACCCGAGGTCGATGTCGACCTGCCCGAAGAGTTCGAGGACGAGGATTGGGACGCGGAAGAGATCCCGCCCTATCCGATGCCGACCGACAAAAAGCCGCTGCAGATCGCCGTGGTGGGCCGCCCCAATGCGGGCAAATCCACGCTGATCAACCATATCATCGGCGAGGACCGTCTGCTCACCGGACCCGAGGCGGGCATCACCCGTGATGCCATATCCTTGCGCTTTGATTGGGATGGTATCCCGTGCAAGCTGTTTGACACGGCCGGTATGCGTAAACGCGCCAAGGTGCAGGACAAGCTGGAAAAACTGTCGGTTTCCGACGGGCTGCGGGCGGTGAAATTCGCCGAGATCGTGATCGTTTTGCTCGATGCGGCGATCCCCTTCGAGCAGCAGGATTTGCGCATCGCCGATCTGGCCGAACGCGAGGGACGCGCGGTGATCGTGGCGGTGAACAAATGGGATCTGGAAGGCGACAAGCAAAACAAGCTGCGTGATCTGCGCGAAAGCTTCGAGCGTCTCTTGCCGCAACTGCGCGGCGCGCCTTTGGTGACCGTTTCGGCCAAAACCGGCAAGGGCATCGACCGCTTGCACACCGCGATCGAGCGCGCCTATGAGGTGTGGAACCGCCGCATCACCACGGCGCAGCTCAACCGCTGGCTGTCGGGGATGGTCGAGGCGCATCCGCCCCCCGCGCCGCAGGGCAAACGCATCAAGCTGCGCTATATGACCCAAGCCAAAACCCGCCCGCCCGGATTTGTAGTGATGTGCTCGCATCCCGACAAAATGCCGGCGAGCTATACGCGCTATCTGGTCAACGGGCTGCGCACGGATTTCGACATGCCCGGCACGCCGATCCGGCTTTATATGCGCTCGCAAAACGACGCCAACCCTTTCAAGGGCCGCAAAAAGGCCGCGCCCTCGAAGCTGCGTAAACATATGGGGTCCAGCAGACGCTCCGAAAAATAGCTCGGGGGGCGGGCGGTGCGCGGCTGACGCGCGCCCGATGCAAGAGGTTCAAGACACTCAGGGGGCGGCGCGGTGAGCGGCCGCCCCTTTGCGTAAAAGCGGCGCAGCCCTGGCGCTAATCGCGCCGCTGCGCCCATGCGGCGCCATGGGCGGGCGGTTTGGACGCGCTTGACTGCAGTGCCGCGATCGCCCCGATCACCAAGGTGCACAGCGCCAGAACCCAGACATTGCTGCTTTGCAAACTCTCGCCGGTATTGGCGACACAAATCCCGATCAAGGCCCAGACCACCGCCGCCCCGTATCCGCGGCTCATCGGTTTGCGCCGCAAGACATAGAATGTCATCAAAGCCGTTGCCGACAGGCTGATCAACGCGGCCCACTGCGGCCCCACGATCCCGTAGCCCGCCAAAACCAAGGCCACCGACAGATTGGCCGCCGCCGTCAGCCAACCCGCATAAAGCCCCAATGGCACATCCAAGGCCCAAGGGGTTTCGTCGGGCGCGCGCAACAGCGCGACAATCGCGCCAAGCGCCATAATCCAGATCATCACCGTGGCGAGGAGCGGCGCTTGCTGCGCGGCGGGGATCCACAAGCTGCCGACCGCCAAGGACACGATCAGCGGCGCGCGGGTCTGCTCCCACCACGGATCATGGCGGCGCTTGAACAGGCCAAACCCCGCGCTGGCTATCAGCCCCAAATAGATCACCCCCCAAATGGCAAAGGCATATCCGGCGGGCTGCGCGGGCGGATTGGTTTGGGCGATGGGGAATTGATCGGCCTCGAACCCGTTAAATCCGCTGGTCACCAGCGGCGAGAGGGCGAAGGTCAGGCTCACGACGAGCAGCAGATAGGCTTTCCAAGAGCGATGTGACATCAAAGACTTCCTGACGCTTGCGGCGCCGGTTGAATGCGTGCTGAGCAGTCTCGCATATCGATGCGCCGTGCGCTATGCCAGCATGGCGAAAACTGGTTAAGGCCTGCTTAACGCAAATCTGGTTTTCAAATATACCATTTAGGGGATTGCGCCGGATTTCCATGCCACCGCTGCTACTTGCTCAAAACCATACGCCCGCGAGGGGTTCGTGCCTATGCGGCGGTCCAAGCCGCGCCCAATGTGGATAACTGCGCGCGCGCGCCGCGATTACGCCAGCGCGCCATCCGTGCCCAAAACCGTTTTGCCGCCCAGATAGGGCGCCAAAACCGCGGGCAGCTTGACCGATCCATCGGCTTGCTGGCCGTTCTCCAAGATCGCGATGAGACAGCGCCCGACCGCAAGACCCGACCCGTTCAGCGTATGGACAAACTCCGGCTTGCCGCCACCCGCCGGTTTGAACCGCGCGTTCATGCGGCGGGCTTGGAAATCGCCGGTGGTCGAGACCGAGGAAATCTCGCGGTAGGCATTTTGCCCCGGCAGCCAGGCTTCGATGTCATAGGTGCGTTTGGCCCCGAACCCCATATCGCCGGTGCACAGTTGCACGGTGCGGTAAGGCACGCCGAGATCTTCCAAAAGCGCCTCTGCGCAGCGCAACATGCGCTTTTGCTCGGCGTCGCTCTCGTCGGGATGGGTGATCGACACCATCTCGACCTTTTCGAACTGGTGCTGGCGCAGCATGCCCGAGGTGTCGCGCCCCGCCGATCCGGCCTCGGAGCGGAAACACAAAGTATGCGCCGTCATGCGCAGGGGCAGGGCACCCTCGTCCAGAATATCGCCCGACACCGAATAGGTCAGCGTGACTTCGGAGGTCGGGATCATCCACCACCCGTTGGTGGTCTGATAGCTGTCATCGCCGAATTTGGGCAATTTATCCGTGCCATACATCGCCTCGTCGCGCACCAACACGGGGGTGTTATGCTCGACAAGGTCGTTTTTATCGACATGGGTGTCGATCATGAATTGCGCCAAGGCGCGGTGGATACGCGCCACCGCGCCGCGCAGCACGACAAACCGCGCGCCCGACAGTTTCGCGCCCAGATCGAAATCCATCGAGGCCGCCACCGAGGCCAGTTCGAAATGCTCTTTGGCGTCGAAATCAAAGCTGGGCGGCGTGCCCCATTTGGCCACTTCGACATTGCCGCCTTCATCCGCGCCGTCCGGCACATCGGCGGCGGGCAGGTTGGGGATACGCGCCAGCATATCGGTCAATGCGGCGTCCTTGGCCTTGGCCTCTTCATTGAGGCGCGCCACTTCGGCCTTTTTGTCGCCGACGAGGGCGCGCAGACGCTCGAATTCGGCCTCGTCGCCGCGCCCTTTGGCGGCGCCCACTTCCTTGGAGGCTTTGTTTTGCTCGGCCTGCGCCGTTTCGGCGGCATGGATCAAGGCGCGGCGCGCCTCGTCGAGGGCCAGAATCTGTGCCGACATCGGCGCATCCCCACGGCGGGCAAGCCCCGCGTCAAAGGCCTCGGGGGTGTCACGGATCGCGCGAATATCATGCATGGGGTTGCATCCTTGGGAATGAATCACTTGGCCCGTCTTATGACCGATTTTCCCGCGCGGCGGAACCGTATCCGCACGCCCGAGCGGCCCGCAAAGGCCGCGCCGCACCGCCGCCCCGCCAAGAGGCGGCGCTTTTGCCGCGCAAAGCGTGCATTTGCCGCCTGTGACGCCTTGCAAATACGCCGCGCCGCACATAGGTTCCGCAACAATCCGCGCGGGGGTGTCCGCGCCATACATAAAAAGAGGACGTCCCCATGCAAGGTGGCAATCTGGCCCAATTTGTTCCGCTGATCCTGATCTTTGCGATCATGTATTTCCTGATGATCCGCCCGCAGCAAAAGAAGCTCAAAGAGCATCAGGCGATGGTCGCCGCCCTGCGCCGTGGCGATATGGTCGTCACCCAAGGCGGATTGATCGGCAAGGTCACCAAGGTCAAGGACGACAATGAGGTCGAGATCGAATTGGCCGATGGCGTCAAGGTCCGCGCCGTGCAAAGCACCATCGCGCAGGTTCTGTCGAAAACCGAACCCGCCGCAGGCGCATAGGGCCGCAAGGCAAGTATCAGGGAAGGGGGCTACGGCCCCTTTTTCGCCCTTTGGGGACATGACCGCCAAAGCCGACCGAACGGTAAGGGCAGGGCAGGCCAAAGCAGGGCAGGGACGAAAGCACATCGGCGCAGCGCCGCCGCTGCTTTCGCAAGAGCATTAAGACGAGGAAGGCCGCGATATGCTGCAAATTGATCTGTGGAAACGCATCACGATCTGGGGATTGGTGGCGCTGGGGCTGTTTTTGGCCTTGCCCAACGGGTTCTACCCGCGTGTCGAGCGGCACAATGACGCCGTGGCCATCATCGAAGCGCGCGCCGAGGGCGATCGCGCCGCCGACAAGCCGCAATTCAGCGACGCCGAACTGGCCACAGATGCGGCGCTTTGGCCCTCCTTCCTGCCCTCCGGTCTGGTCAATCTTGGCCTTGACCTGCGCGGCGGGGCGCATTTGCTCGCCGAGGTGAAGCTTGCCGATGTCTACGGCACCCGCGTGCAAGCCATGTGGCCCGAAATCCGCGATGTTTTGCGCGCCGAACGGGCCACCGTCGGCACCATCCGTTTGCAACCCGCCTCGGACGACACCCTGCGCGTGCGCATCGGCAATGCCGAAGGCGCGGCGCGCGCCGCCGAATTGGTGCGCGGCTTGGCCCGCCCTGTTGTCTCGCTCTCCGGCGCGGGGGCCTCGGACATTGATGTCGAGGTGCAAGGCACCGATATCGTGGTCACCTTGTCGGAGGCGGAAAAGCTCGCCACCGACGAGCGCACCATGCAGCAAAGCCTTGAAATCATCCGCCGCCGCATCGACGAGGTCGGCACCCGCGAGCCGACGATCCAACGCCAAGGCAGCGACCGCATCTTGATTCAGGTCCCCGGGATCGGCAGCGCCGCCGAGCTCAAACAGATCATCGGCGTCACCGCGCAGCTGACCTTCAATCCGGTCGTCAGCCGCACCACCGATCCCGACACCCGCGCCGGTGTCGGCAATCTGCTTTTGCCTTCGGTCGATGACGCGGGCACCTATTACATCATCGAAAAAGCCTTTGTCGTCAGCGGCGAAGACCTTGTCGATGCGCAGCCCAGCTTTGACGAGAACGGCCGCCCTGCGGTGAACTTCCGTTTCGACACCACCGGCGCGCGCAAATTCGGCAATTACACCGCCGAAAACATCGGCAGCCCCTTTGCCATCGTGCTCGACAACGAGGTGATTTCCGCCCCCGTGATCCAAAGCCATATCGCGGGCGGATCGGGCATCATCACCGGCAATTTCTCGGTCGAGGAAAGCACCAAACTGGCGGTGCTCTTGCGCGCGGGGGCCTTGCCTGCCGAGCTCGATTTCCTCGAAGAGCGCACCATCGGGCCGGAATTGGGCGCCGATAGCATCGAGGCGGGCAAAATCGCCTGTATCGTCGCCTTTGCGGGCGTGCTGCTGTTCATGGTGCTCAGCTATGGCACCTTTGGCGCCTTTGCCAATCTGGCGCTTTTGGCCAACGTGGCCCTGATTTTCGGCCTGCTGTCGATGATCGGCGCGACGCTGACCTTGCCAGGGATTGCGGGGATCGTTTTGACCATCGGCATGGCGGTCGATGCCAATGTTCTGGTGTTCGAGCGGATCCGCGAAGAGATGAGAACCGCCAAAGGCGCGGCGCGCGCGATCGAGCTTGGTTATGAAAAGGCGCTGTCGGCGATTGTCGACGCCAATATCACCACCTTCATCACCGCGCTGATCCTTTATATGGTCGGCTCCGGCCCTGTGCGCGGCTTTGCCATCACGCTGGGCCTTGGCATCATGACCTCGGTCTTTACCGCCATCTTTGTCACCCGCCTGTTTGTGGTCTATTGGTTCGAGCGCAAGCGCCCCAAACAGGTGCTGGCCGGTCGCAGCCTCAAACTGGTGCCCGAGATCACCCAATGGGATTTCTTCCGCCGCTGGCGTGTGACCGTCGGGGCCTCGGTTCTGCTTTTGCTGGTGTCGGCCTTCAGCTTCACCACCCAAGGGCTCAATTTCGGCATCGATTTCCGCGGCGGCACCACGATCCGCACCCAAAGCGCGACGCCGGTCGATATCGCCGCTTACCGCGGCGCGATTGATACGCTGGACCTTGGCGATGTGAGCATCACCGAAGTCTTCGATCCTACTTTCGGCGCCGATCAAAACGTCGCCATGGTGCGTATTCAGGCCCAAGACGGCGAAGAATCCGTCTCGCAAGAGATGATCCTCGCCGTGGAAGGCGCATTGCAAGAGGCGGCGCCCGATATCAAATTCGTCTCGGTCGAATCGGTCGGGCCGAAAGTGTCGGGTGAATTGATCCAGACCGCGCTTTTGGCCGTGGTTTTGGCGATTGCGGCGGTGCTGTTCTACATCTGGCTGCGCTTTGAATGGCAATTCGCGGTGGGGGCGGTCGCGGCCCTGATCCACGATGTCTTGCTGACCATCGGCGTCTTTGCCGTGCTGCAAATCCGCTTTGATCTGGCGATAATTGCCGCGCTTTTGACCATCGTGGGCTATTCGCTCAACGATACGGTGGTGGTGTTTGACCGCGTGCGCGAGAACCTGCGTAAATACAAAACCAAACCCCTGCGCGAGGTGCTCAACCTGTCGATCAACGAAACCCTCAGCCGCACGATGATGACCTCTGTGACCACGCTTTTGGCGCTGATCGCTCTGTTTGTGCTGGGCGGCGATGTGATCCGCGGCTTTGTCTTTGCGATGATCTGGGGCATCTTTGTCGGCACCTATAGCTCGGTCTTTGTGGCCTCGACGGTGCTGGAATGGCTCGGCGTGAAGCGCGACTGGTCCAAACAGGACACCGGCGCGGCGGGCACGCAATTCGGCGATGTGGACGCCTGAGGCGCGCGCGCAGCAGCAGGAGGGCGATGATGCAACTGACCGAAGTCACCTATAAGGACGCCGTGCCGATCGACAGCTATGGCCCCGGGTTCTTTCGCATCAAAAACGAGGCGCTGATGGGCCATGTGATCGTCACCGCCACCGGGGCGCGGCTTTGGGGCGGGCTGGAGGATGAGGCGGCTTTGCTGGCGCTGGCGGGGCAGGTGGATGTGCTGTTCATCGGCACCGGCGCCGAGATCGCCCATATCCCCGCGCCGCTGCGCGCGCGTCTCGAAGCGGCCGGATTGGGCGCCGAGGTGATGAATTCGCCCGCTGCGGCGCGCACCTATAATGTCCTCGTCAATGACGGGCGGCGCGTGGCGGCGGCGCTGTTGACGGTGTGACGCAGTTTGCAGCCTTGCTGCAATAGGTTAAGCATCCCCCATGACCATGCAACCGACCCAGCTTTGTGTTGAGAACCTCGCCGTCGCGCGCGGCGGTCTGGCCGTGCTTGAGGGGGTGGGGTTCACCTTGGGCCACGGCGAGGCGCTGATCTTGCGCGGACCGAACGGGTGCGGCAAGACCACGCTGTTGCGCACCATCGCCGGATTGCAACCCGCCCTTGGCGGGCGCATCAGCATGGAGCGCGAGGATATGGCCTATGCTGGCCATTCCGACGGGATCAAAGCGGCGCTGAGCGTGACGGAAAACCTGCGCTTTTGGGCCGATATTTTCGCCGCCCGCGACCGCGTCGGCGCCGCCATGGCGGATTTCGACCTTGAGGGGCTGGCGGACCGTTTTGCCGGCACGCTGTCGGCGGGGCAAAAACGCCGCCTCGGCCTTGCGCGGCTGATGGTGACGGGGCGGGCGCTGTGGATATTGGACGAGCCGACGGTCTCGCTTGATGCGGCTTCGGTCGCGCTCTTTGCCAATGCGGTGCGCGCCCATCTGGCGGGCGGCGGCATGGCGCTGATGGCGACCCATATCGACCTCGGGCTGGCCGAGGCGCGGGTGCTCGACGTCGCGCCCTTCCGCGCCAAAGCCCCCGCCATGGATGATTTTGACGAGGCCTTCTTGTGAGGGCGCTGCTGATCCGTGATCTGCGCCTTGCGGTGCGCGCGGGCGGCGGCTTTGGCCTTGGCCTTGCGTTTTTCCTCATCGTGGTGGTGCTCATCCCCTTTGCCGTCGGCCCGCAAAGCGCGCTTTTGTCGCGCATCGCGCCGGGCGTTTTGTGGATCGGGGCGCTGCTGGCCTGCCTCTTGTCGCTCGACCGGCTCTTCGCGCTGGATTGGGAGGATGGATCGCTGGACCTGCTGGCGACCGCGCCTTTGCCGATGGAGGCCATCGTCTCGCTCAAAGCCTTGGCGCATTGGCTGACCACGGCGCTGCCCTTGGTTTTGATCACGCCGCTCTTGGCGGTGCTGCTCAACCTGCCCGCCGCTGGATTTGCCCCGCTGCTGCTCTCGCTGTTGCTGGGCACGCCCGCGCTGAGCGTCATCGGCACCTTTGGCGCGGCGCTCACCGTGGGGATCAAACGCGGCGGGTTGCTGATGAGCCTGCTGGTGCTGCCGCTTTATGTGCCGACGCTGATCTTTGGCGCCGAAGCCGCACGGCGCGGCGCGCAAGGCATGGATTACACCGCGCCGCTGGTGCTTTTGGCGGGGATCACCTGCGGCACAATCGCGCTTTTGCCTTTTGCCTCGGCTGCGGTATTGAGGGTAAACTTGCGCTGAGCGGCGCAGGCAAGGAGGAAGAATGGCATCGATCTGGTCCTATGCGAACCCGAAGAAATTCATCGAAACCACCGACCGTGTTTTGCCCGCCCTGTCGGTGCTGGCCTTGGCCGCATTGGTGGGCGGTTTGATATGGGGATTTTTCTTCACGCCCGATGATTACAAACAAGGATCGACGGTCAAGATCATCTACCTGCATGTGCCCGCCGCTTTGATGGCGATCAATGCGTGGATGATGATGCTGATTGCCTCGCTGGTCTGGATCATCCGCCGCCACCACGTCAGCGCCTTGGCCGCCAAAGCCGCCGCACCGGTGGGGGCGGTGATGACGGTGATCGCGCTGGCCACGGGGGCGATCTGGGGTCAACCGATGTGGGGCACTTGGTGGGAATGGGACCCGCGGCTGACCTCGTTCTTGATCCTGTTTCTATTCTATCTCGGCTATATGGCGCTTTGGTCGGCGATCGAGGATGACGACACCGCCGCCGATTTGACCGGCATCTTGTGCCTTGTCGGTTCGGTCTTTGCGCTGCTCTCGCGCTATGCGGTGAATTTCTGGAACCAAGGGTTGCACCAAGGCGCATCCTTGAGCCTCGACAAGGAAGAGAATGTCGCCGATGTGTTCTATTACCCGCTGCTTTTGTGCATCGCAGGGTTCATATTGTTGTTTATCGCGCTGGTGTTCCTGCGCACCCAAACCGAAATTCGTGCCCGCCGCATGCGGGCTTTGATGGCGCGTGAAAGGCTCGATGGCTGATGGTTGATCTGGGGAAATATGCCACCGAGGTTCTGGCCTCTTACGCGGTGTCCATCGCCTTGCTCGCGGCTTTGGTGGTGATGAGCGTGATCCGCGCCCGCCGCGCGCGCCGCCAATTGGCGCAGATCGAAGAGCGGGTGAAGCGCAATGGCTAAAATCTCGCCGCTGATGGTCGCCCCGCCGCTGATTTTCGCGGGCCTCGCCGTCATGTTCTACGTCGGGATGCAGCGCCAGGACCCCGATGCGCTGCCCTCGGCCCTGATCGGCAAAGAGGCGCCCGCCGTGAGCGCCGTGCCCTTGGGCGATCTGCCCGTCTTTGCTGATGCGGACCTGCGCAATGGCGCGCTGCATCTGGTCAATTTTTGGGCCTCATGGTGCGCGCCTTGCCGCGTGGAGCATCCCAATCTGGAGGCTCTGGCCGCCGAAGGGGTGCAGATTTTCGGCGTCAACTATAAGGACAAGCCGGACAATGCCCTCGGATTTCTGACCGAACTGGGCAATCCCTATGCGGCAGTGGGCGCCGATGACGCGGGGCGCATGGCGCTCGAATGGGGCGTTTACGGCGTGCCTGAAACCTATGTGATCGACGGCGAAGGACGGATCGTGCTGCGCTTTGCCGGACCGATCACCCAAAGGGTCATCACCGATCAAATCCGCCCCGCCATCGAAGCGGCTAAAGCGGCATCGCAAGACTGAGCCTTGGCCGCAGCGAATCGGGTTTTCGAGCGGGCGCGCCGCGCGAGCGGGCAGGCTGGCTTCGGGGCGGCGGGTCCGACCTGCGCCACCCGCGTCTTTGACCTAGGGGAAACCGGCGCCTGAGCCTGCGGGCGTTAAGCTTTTGTTAACCAATTGCTTTTGATCTCGCCGCCCGCCAGCGTTTGGCGCGGGGGCGGAGCTGGGGCTGCTCGATGGGGCGTAATTGCGGATCCATTCGGATTATGTTATGTTTATGGCAATTATGTTACTATATTTGGACAATTTAGATGAAACACACTGCACTTATTTCCGTGCTGGTGGCGGGGCTTGGCCTGTCTGCCACGGGCGCTTCGGCTCTTACCCTGTCATCCGAAAGCATTGATTTCGGCTTGGCGGCCGGCACAGGCAGTTACACCGAGGACGGCTTCAGTTTTGACAACGCCAATCTTGACCTGAGCTCCAATTGCCCCGGCGGCGGGGCCTGTATGATGCTCAACAATGGCGCTTATAGCGATGCCGCCATGACGTCCGAGGATGGCGCTTTCTATTTCCACGGCCTGTCCTACGCCTTCAACAGCGCGGGCGGCGGAAATTCCTTCACGATTTATGCCGATGTCGGACCGCTGATCACCATCTATGCGGCGGACGGGTTGACGGGGACGCTTTCGCTCGCGCCGACCTTGATCTTTGCGCAGCTGTCGCTGTCGCATGGCGGCGGCGGCAATGTGCGCATTGATGACATCATGGTCAGCGGCGTGCCCTTGCCCGCAGCGGGCGGCATGTTGCTGGCGGGGGGTGGCTTGCTTGCTGGGCTGCGCCGCCGCAAAATTGCCTGAAGAGGAGATGGCCGCGCCGTAAGCGTCAGGCGCGGGCCATTTAGGACCGCACATGCGCGCCATAGATGCATACCGCAGATGCACTGCGCAGATACAAAACGGGCCGCGTCATCTCTGACGCGGCCCGTTTGTTTTTATGTCACTGTCTTACGACTTGGCGAGGTTACGCAGCACATAGTGCAACACGCCGCCGTTTTCGACATATTCGATCTCGGGCGCGGTATCGATGCGGCACTTGAGTTGGATGGTTTTGGTCGTGCCATCCGCATAGGTGATCTCGCAAGGCACGTTGGACAAAGGCTTCAGATCGCCCGCAAGGCCCGAAATCGACACCGTTTCCTTGCCGGTCAGGCCCAGCGATTTGCGCGTGTCGCCGCCGGTGAATTCGAAGGGGATCACGCCCATGCCAACGAGGTTGGAGCGGTGGATCCGTTCGAAATTCTCGGCGATCACGGCCTTCACACCCAAAAGCGCGGTGCCTTTGGCGGCCCAGTCACGCGAGGAGCCTGCGCCATATTGCTCACCTGCGAAGATGACCAAAGGCGTGCCTGCGGCTTGATAGGCCATCGAGGCGTCAAAGATCGAGGTCTGCGCGCCGTCGGGGCCATTGGTATAGCCACCTTCAACCCCGTCGAGCATTTCGTTCTTGATGCGGATGTTGGCAAAGGTGCCGCGCATCATGACTTCGTGGTTGCCGCGGCGCGAGCCGTAGGAGTTGAACTCGCGCACCGGCACGCCGTGTTCGGTCAGATATTGACCGGCAGGGGTGCTGTCCTTGAACGAACCTGCGGGCGAGATGTGGTCGGTGGTGACCATATCGCCCAAGATCGCCAGAACCTTGGCGCCCGAGATGTCGGAGATCACACCGGCCTCGGCTCCCATGCCTTGGAAGTAGGGCGGGTTTTGCACATAGGTCGATTCGGGCGGCCAGTTGTAGGTCTCGCTGTCGACGGTCTCGACGCCCTGCCACTTCTCGTCGCCTTTGAACACATCGGCATATTTCGACATGAAGGCTTCGCGGGTGACGGTCTGTTCGACCAGATCGGCGATCTCTTTGTTGGTCGGCCAGATATCCTTGAGGTAGATGTCCTTGCCTTCGGCGTTTTGCGCAATCGGATCCTTGGAGATGTCGATGTTCATGTCGCCCGCCAAAGCATAGGCCACCACAAGGGGCGGCGAGGCGAGGTAGTTGGCGCGCACGTCGGGCGAGATGCGCCCTTCGAAGTTGCGGTTGCCCGACAATACCGAGGTGGCGATCAGATCGCCTGCGGCAATGGCTTCGGACAATTCGGGCTGGATCGGGCCGGAGTTACCGATACAGGTGGTGCAGCCGTAACCGACAAGGTTGAAGCCAACCGCGTCGAGGTCTTCTTGCAGGCCCGCGGCCTCAAGATATTCCGACACGACCTGCGATCCGGGGGCGAGCGATGTTTTCACCCAAGGCTTGCGGTTCAAACCCAATGCGCGCGCTTTGCGAGCGACAAGACCCGCGCCGATCATCACGTAAGGGTTGGATGTGTTGGTGCACGAGGTGATCGAGGCAATCACGATCGACCCGTCGGTCAGCTCATAATCCTCGCCCTTGACGGGGTGGGATTTGCGCGGATCGGCAGGGGCGGTCGGGGCAGGGCCTTCGGCGGCCATGTCCTGCGCATCTGCGGTCGCATCGGTGCCGCGATATTCGGAGACGACATTCATGAAGGCCGCAGCGGCCTGATCCAGCGCGACATAGTCTTGCGGGCGCTTGGGACCGGAGATCGCCGGAACGATGGTGCCCATGTCGAGCGTCAATGTGTCGGTGTAGATCGGGCTGTAATCCGCATCGCGCCAGAAGCCGTTTTCCTTGGCATAGGCTTCGACAAGCGCCACGCGGGCCTCGTCGCGGCCGGTGTTGCGCAGGTAACGCAGGGTCTCGCCGTCGATCGGGAAGAAGCCGCAAGTCGCGCCGTATTCGGGCGCCATATTGGCGATGGTGGCACGGTCGGCCAAAGGCAGACGGTCCAGACCCGCGCCGTAGAATTCGACAAACTTGCCGACAACGCCTTTTTCGCGCAGCATCTCGACAACCTTGAGAACAAGATCGGTGCCGGTGGTGCCTTCGACCATCGCGCCTGTCAATTCAAAACCGATGACTTCGGGGATGAGCATCGAAATCGGCTGGCCCAGCATCGCGGCCTCGGCCTCGATCCCGCCAACGCCCCAGCCCAGAACCGCCAGACCATTGACCATGGTGGTGTGGCTGTCGGTGCCGACCAATGTGTCGGGATAGGCGACTTCATCGCCGTTCTGGTCGGTGTCGGTCCAAACGGTTTGCGCCAGATACTCGAGGTTCACCTGATGGCAAATCCCGGTGCCGGGGGGCACAACGCGGAAGTTGTTGAACGCGCCCTGACCCCATTTGAGGAACTGGTAGCGCTCCATGTTGCGTTCATATTCGCGGTCGACGTTCATCTGGAACGCGCGCGGGTTGCCGAACTCGTCGATCATCACCGAGTGGTCGATGACCAGATCAACAGGGTTGAGCGGGTTGATCTTTTGCGCATCACCGCCAAGGGCCTTGATGCCGTCGCGCATCGCCGCAAGGTCCACAACCGCCGGAACGCCGGTGAAATCCTGCATCAACACGCGGGCAGGGCGATAGGCGATCTCGCGCGGGTTCTTGCCGCCTTTGGCACCCCATTCGGCGAAAGCCTTGATGTCATCGACCGAAACCGAAAACCCGCCGTCTTCAAAGCGCAGCATGTTTTCCAGCACCACTTTCAAAGCAGCAGGCAGGCGCGAGAAATCGCCAAGTCCGGCTTCTTGAGCGGCGGGGATCGAGTAATAGGAAATGGATGAGCCGCCGACACTGAGCGTTTTGCGTGTCTTGGCTGTGTCTTGTCCGACTGTGATGGGCATGGTTGGCCTCCCTTTCGGTGTGAAACAGGGTTGTGCTGGCTCGCTTCTGCCGTATTGGCGCGGTGCAATCAAGAGGGGAATTGCGGTTTTGTATACCATTGCACACAATTTTTACCCCCTGTTCAGACTTAGGGCGCTATGGGCCGTGATTGCACAGGCAACAGGCGGCGGAAAAATTAACATGTCGCACCGCGGCTTTTGGCCGATCTGTGCCCCTCACGCCGCAGGCACGCTCTCTCTCGAAACCTTGATTGGTTATTTCAATCGGGTCTGTCTAAAGAGAGAGGACCACAAGAATAAAGGCGCATCTTCATGGGTTTGATCCACCGCTTCTTCCCGTCCAAACCGCAAACCGCGATCCCGGCGTTTGCATTGCGCCGCGCGGTTCTGGCCCGAATGCTGCGGGTTTGCGCGCTGGCCGCGCCTTTGATGGCGGCGGGGGGCATATGGGGCGCGGATCGCGTCGCCGCCCAAGAGCGAAGCCCCGTTGTGATCGAGCTCTACACCTCGCAAGGCTGCTCGTCCTGCCCGCCCGCCGATGCCTTGATGCGCGATCTGGCCAAACGTGCCGATGTCATCGCCCTGTCCTTGCATGTGGATTATTGGGATTATATCGGCTGGAAAGACAAATTCGCCGATCCCGCCTTTACCGCGCGCCAACGCGCCTATGCACGCCAAGCCAAACACCGCTCGATCTATACGCCGCAGATGATTGTCGGCGGCAGCGATCATGTGGTCGGCACCCATGCCAAGGATGTCGCCGCGCTCATCGCACGCCACAGCGCCAAAGCGCCCGCTCTGTCCCTGAGCGCCGCGCGCTCGGGCGCCCGTATGCAGGTTTCGGCCCCCGCATTGCGCGCGGCGCGCCCCATGGTGGTGCAAGTGGTGCGCTATACGCCAAGCGCGTCGGTCAAAATTCTGCGCGGTGAAAATGCAGGAAAAACAGTGGATTACGCCAATATCGTCACCGAATGGAGCCGTGTCGGCGAGTGGGACGGGCGCGCGCCGCTGATGATGGATGTGAAAATCGGCGGTGATGCGCCCGCCGTGGTGATCGTGCAAGAGGTGGCCAAACGCGGCCCTGGCGCGATCCTTGCCGCCGCCCGCGTCAAATAACCGGTTTGACGCCGCCGCGCAGGGTGGGGGGCGCATCCGGGCGCGCGGCTTGTGTTGAACCAGGGCGCGCAGCTTCGGCCTTAGGCCTCTTCGTCCTCGTCCCCCGCAATAAGCAAGACCTCGCCTTTGGCTTCCATCTCGCGGATCGCGTTGATCACCTCGGTCATCGCCTCTTCGCCGTCTTTGGTTTTGATCTTGCCCGCGCCTTCGATTTCCTCGCGCAAGGAATCGGCCATGCGTTTGGACATGTTTTCCAAAACAAACTCGGCCGATTTGGCCATATCGCCGCCAAGCCCCGAGGCCGCCGCCAGCGCCGTGACCAATGCGGCCTGATCGATCTCGCGGATGACCTTGGGGATGTCGCGCGGGGCAAGCCGTTGATAGATATTGGCAAATGTGAAAATCGCCTTGCGCACCTGATCGGCGAAAACCTGATCTTCCTCGTCCAGCCCTTCGAGCACATCATCGCGCGTCGCGGCGGGCGAGAAATTGAGAATCGCGCCGACGCGCTCGACCGGACCGTCAGAGAAGGCGCGCTCGGGCTGCGCGTCGAGCTGCGCCGCAAGCGACAGGCCGATCCGGTCCACCGCATCGGGCGTCACCGCACCGGTGAGCGAGACCGCATAGGTGATGCGCCGCGCCTTGGCTCCGGGCAGACGGCCGAGCAATTCCGCCGCTTTGGACACGTCGATCTTGGCCAGCATCACGGCGGCCACCTCTGTGCTCTCGTTTTCGACAATCGGCAAAAGCGCCTCAACGCCCAATCCTTTGATCCGCTCCCACGGGTCGCCATATTGGCGCACGCCCGCCTCTTTGCGCAAACGCGCGGCGGTGTGGGGCGAGATTTTCCCGTCCAACTGGTCCAACGCCCCCGCCAGATCGCGCGGAAAGGTCAGCCCCATGCCGTCAAGCTCGTCGGCAAATTCGGAGATCACCCCCGCGAGCACATCGCGGGTGATATGGCGCATCGCGCCAAGCTGCTGCGTCAAGGAAATCTGCATATCCTCGGGCAGATCCTTGAGGCGCACTTCGGCCCCTTCGTTCAGCAACAGCCGAACGATGATCGCAGCTTTCTGCTTGCGGGTCAGCCGTCCCTTGCCACCCGAGGCTCCGGGGGAGGGCAGCTGTGCCAGCGGTGTCAGGTTATTCATCCTGTCCCTCATAGACGTTTGCGTCAGATAAGCAGGGAAGGGTGAATTATTCCTTTCATTGCGCCGGAAAAGTGCCCGAAGGCAGATCACCGTCTCAGGTGTTGATCTGTTTGACGCAGCTGCTGCTTTGTGCGTCCCATGTCATCCCCTCGGCGCAAGACATGGCTTGATGCGAGGAGGAACACGAGGCGGCGACAAGGCTTGGTGCGGCGCTCAGAACGGCGGTGAAAAACGCGATTTTCAAGGTCTTCATAGCACTCTCCCAATCAGGTTTACCGCCTCATCCTATCACAAAAAAGCCCCCGCGCGAAGTCTCCTTGCGCGGGGGCCACGGGGCGCCAAAGGGCCGCCGGTATTTGCGCGGATCAGCTTTCGCCGAAGACCCGCTTGAAGATCACATCGACGTTTTTGGTGTGGTAATCCATGTCGAATTTCTCGTTGATCGCCTCAACGCCAAGCGCCTCGACCACCTCTTTATCGGCCAAAAGCTCTTCGCGGAAATCCGTGCGCTCTTCCCATACTTTGAGCGCATTGCGCTGCACCATGGAATAGGCCGCCTCGCGGCTCACCCCCGCTTGGGTCAGGGCCAAAAGCACCCGCTGGCTCATCACAAGACCAGGGAATTTGTTCATATTGTCGAGCATGTTTTGCGGGAAAATCAACATCTTGTCGATCACGCCGGTCAACCGCGCCAAGGCGAAATCAAGCGTGATCGTGGCATCCGGCCCGATGGCGCGTTCGACCGAGGAGTGCGAGATATCGCGCTCGTGCCACAGCGCCACATTCTCCATCGCGGGGATCACCGACATACGCACCAGACGCGCCAGACCGGTGAGGTTTTCGGTCAGCACGGGGTTTTTCTTATGCGGCATCGCCGAGGAGCCTTTTTGCCCCATCGAGAAAAACTCGGCCCCCTCGAGCACTTCGGTGCGCTGCATGTGGCGGATTTCGATGGCGACATTCTCGATCGACGAGGCAATCACCCCGAGCACCGAAAAGAACATCGCGTGGCGGTCGCGCGGAATCACTTGGGTCGAGATCGGCTCGGGCGACAGCCCCAGCTTGGCGCAGACATGCTCTTCGACGCGTGGGTCGATATTGGCAAAGGTGCCGACCGCACCCGAAATCGCGCCCGTGGCGATCTCTTCGCGCGCCGCTTTGAGGCGGGCAAGGTTGCGGTCCATTTCGGCGTAAAACCGCGCGAAGGTCAGGCCCATGGTGGTCGGCTCGGCGTGGATGCCGTGGCTGCGCCCGACGCGGACGGTCATTTTATGTTCCATCGCGCGGCGTTTGAGCGCCTCCAAAAGCGCCTCGACGCCTTTGATCAAAATATCCGAAGCGCGCACCAGTTGCACGTTCAGGCAGGTGTCGAGCACATCCGACGAGGTCATGCCTTGGTGCACGAAACGGGCTTCGTCGGAGCCGACATGTTCGGCCAGATGGGTCAAAAACGCGATGACGTCATGTTTGGTCACGGCTTCGATCTCGTCGATCCGCGCCACGTCGAATTCCACATCCTTGGCCTTCCAAACGGCCTCGGCATTCTCGCGCGGGATCACGCCCAGATCGGCCATCGCATCGCAAGCATGGGCTTCGATCTCGTACCAGATGCGGAATTTGGTTTGAGGCGACCAGATGGCGACCATTTCAGGGCGGGAATAACGGGGGATCATGGGCAAAGACCTATCATTTTGGTTGCGGGCAGCGTCTCGCCCGTGTCTTTAAACGGCAGGGCGCGGCGCGGCAAGGGCAGGTCGCCTTGCGGGCGCAAGAGACGGGCGCGGAACAGGGAAACAGAGCGCAAAAGAGGGCAAATGACACGAGCAGCACTTCGATTGCAGCACTTCGCAGGGCGCTGGCGTATCGCGCGGCGCATCAAGGATGCGCTTGGGCCGGATGCGCAATTTGACGGCGCGGCGAATTTCGCATGGGAGGGCGTGGCGCTATTGCTCACCGAAGCGGGGCAGATGCGCATCGGCGCGCAAAGCTTTGCCGCCACGCGGCGCTATCTATGGCGGCAGGGCGCGGGCAGCGTGATCGACGTGCTGTTTGACGACGGGCGCTATTTTCACAGCTTTGATGCGGCCATGCCCGAGCCTGCCGCCCATCACGATTGCCCGCCCGATGTCTATGACGTGGGCTATGATTTCACGGGTCTGAGTGACGCCGCAGGCCCGACCGGCCTGAGTGAGCTGACCGGCTCCGCACCCGCGCCGCAGTGGCACGCCCGATGGCGCGTCACAGGCCCGCGCAAAGACTACGTGATGACAAGCACTTACACGCGTATCCTCACCTAAGCGCCGCGCCGCCTAATCGGCCAGTTCCGTCACCACGCGCGAACTGCGCTCCAGCGTGCGGTGCACGGGGCATTTATCCGCGATCTCCAGAAGCTTGGCACGCTGGCTGGCGGTCAAATCCCCCTCCAGCCGGATCAACCGGCGAAAGCTGTCGATCTTGCCGCTCGCGCCAAGGGCGCTGTCCTGCCCGTGGACCTTGTCGTGGCACACATCGACGCTGACATGGGTGAGGGGCCATTTCTTTTTGCGCGCATACATGCGGATGGTCATCGAGGTGCAAGCCCCCAGCCCCGCGCCCAAAAGCCCGTAGGGCGAGGGCCCGCGATTGGCCCCGCCATAGGCCTCCGGCTCGTCGGCCAGAAAATGGTGATAGGGGCCGTTTTGCACATCCTGCAAGAACCCGTCCGGATCGGCCTCGCTGACGCGGATCACGCCTTCGGGGGCGCCGCGCGGCGGGGCGGGCGGCGCGAGGGGGATATATTTGCCCGCCCATGTGGCAATCACCTCGGCGGCATATTCGGCGTCCTCGGGCCGCGTCAAAAGATGGTCGGCCCCGTCCAGCGTGACGAAGCTTTTGGGGTGTTTGGCGGCGATAAAAATCTGTGCGGCATTGTCGATGCCGACCGTGGCGTCGCGCGGCGCATGCAGCACCAAAAGCGCCCGACCGAGCGTGGCAATCGGCGCGGCCGGATCGCCCGCAGCGGCCATATCCTGGACAAATCCGCCGCCGATCCGGAAGGGCCGCCCGCCGATATCGACCTCGGCGCTCTCCTCGCGGGGCAGGGCGGTGAGGCCCTGCGCGCCCGCGCCGATGCTTTGCAAGATATGCGCCGGATCATAGGGCGCGCCGATGGTGGCCACGGCGCGCAGCCCGTCGATGGCGGGCGCCGCGCGCAGGGCCGCCGCCCCGCCCAATGAATGCCCGATCAGCAGCGCAGGGGGCAAATCGCGCCTCGCCAAAAACGCCGCCGCTGCGATGATATCGCCCACATCTGCGGCGATCCCCGATGCGCCAAAATTGCCCTCCGATCCGCCCAATCCTGTGAAATCAAAGCGCAAAACCGCAAAGCCCATCGCCGAAAGCCGCGCCGAGATGCGCCGCAGCGCCAGCAGGTCCTTGGAACAGGTAAAGCAATGCGCCATCAACGCCGTGGCCAGAACCGGCCCCTCGGGCATTTCCAGAAGGGCGGCGAGGCGGTCGCCTTTGTGACCCTCGAAATTGACGCGTTGGACGGGCATGGGGTTCTCTTTCGGGGGCAGGTGGCAGGTGGCAGGGGTAGGTGGCAGGGAGCTAACCTGACCCGCCCGCGCCTGCGTTGCAAGTGGGCTTTGCGGCGCCTCACGCGAATATGAGCGCGCCGATCCGGCGTGACCTGCGCGGCTGGCGCGGCTAGGCTGGTGCCATGACAGAGATTTTGCACAGCGCCTTGCCCGAAGAGATGCAGGCCCCGCGCCCCTTGCCAGGGATTGCGCCGCTTGATCCTCGCGCGTGGCTTGTCGTCGATGAAACCTACGGCGCGCAGATGGCCGAGCGCGCGCGCCTCTGGGCGGCGCGGCGCGCAGATGTGTTTTATATGAGCGATCACGCGCAGGAGGCCGCCGCCGAATTGCTGGGCACGGCTTTGGTCCATCTGGCCGCCGATCACGCGGGGTTCGAGGTGGGGCCAGCCTCGGTGCGCCGCCCCGACGGCGGAGAGGTGACGCTCGAACGCGCCGATCCTTTGGCGACCTTGGCCCATCTGGTCCAAGAGGATTTTTGCATCTTGCAAAAGCCCGAGGGCAGCGAGGAACATCTGCTCACTGCTGCAGCGCTGTGTTTTCCGGCCAACTGGCGGCTGCATGAAAAGGCGGGCCGCCCCTTGGTGGCGATCCACGATCCGGTGCCCGAATACGGCGCAGACATCGCCAAACGGGTGCAGCGGCTGTTTGACGGGGTGCAAGCGGGGCGGCCCTTGTGGCGCTCCAATGCGCTGCGCTATGCGCATCCCGACCTCTACCATCCGGATAGCAAACCCAAAACCGGCACGCGCCCCTATCTGCGCGCCGAACGCCAGACGATCTTGCGCCTGCCGCACAGCCGCGCGGTGGTCTTTGGCATCCATACCTATGTTGTGAAGGACGGCGCATAGCGCGCCGCCCTGCCGCGGCTGTGCAGCTACCCCAAAAAGATCCGCATCTGTGGCTCGCCGTCCGAAGTGACCGCGGGGCTGACGCCTTGGCCGTTGACGGTGCAATTCACCTGTTTGCGAAAGTTGGAGAAATGCGCCGAGGTGACCACATCGACCGCCTCGTCAAACACCAAGGTCAGCCGCCAGTTGTCGCCCGCCTCGCCTGCCGCCTTGATGCGGCCGGTAAAAGGTTGGCCAAGGTAGCGGCCCTTGACCGTATCGCCGATCTGAAACCGCAGGCGCGGCGCATCGCGCGCCGCCGCAAAGGCCGTGTTCCAGTCGCGATAGCCATATTGCGCGGCCACGGCTTCCAAAGCAGCGGAATGGGAAATCGCGGTGCCCGCATCGCCCAAAGCGGCGCGCATACGTTTGGCTTGGGCTTTGAGCGCCTCGCGCGAAGGTAGAGAAACATCCATGTTATCAAGTCCCTAAAGGGTCACATGACAAAGACGGGACGCGCATTTCCATCCATCCGTGACCGAGGGTCATGAAAACGGAACTTTGATTCAGGGCTTCACCAAACCCCAAAGGGCGCGCGCGGCGGGGGCCTGACCCCATGGCGCGCTTTACGCCGCTTGGCGCGGGCCTGTCAAGTCATCCGTCGATGCGCGCGCCCATGATGGCGATGGCCTTTTGGTAAACCCCCGCCGCATTCCATTCCTTGATCACGCGAAAATTCGGCTGGCCCTCCTGATAGCCCTTGCCGCTCTTCCAGCCCTTTTTCGACAGGAAATTCGCCGTCGAGGCCAAAGCGTCGGAGAGGTTGTTCATATCCAGCCGCCCGTCGCCATTGCCGTCCACCCCGTAGGTTTCCACATTGCCAGGCAAGAATTGCGTATGGCCAAGCTCGCCGTGTTTCGCGCCGATGCTTTTGGGCGAGACCACGCCGCGATCCACAAGCCGCAAGGCGGCGAGCGTGTGGCCGGTGAAAAACTCCGAGCGGCGGCAATCATAGGCCAGCGTGGCAATCGAGGAGACGACATTGCTGTCGCCCATGAAATTGCCAAACCCCGTTTCCATGCCGTGAATGGCCAAGATCACCCCTGCGGGCACGCCATATCGTTTTTCCAGCCCGCCGTAGAAGGCCGCATCGCGCGCCTTGCGTTTGCGCCCCAGCGCGACAATCGTATCGGCGCCGCGCACCCGCATGAATTTTTCGAGACTGTATTTGAACGATTTTTGGTTGCGATCGGCGGCGATGGTGCGGCTGGCATATTGCGTGCCCTTGAGCGCCGCGAGGCCTTTGGATTTGACCCCCGCCTTTTTCGCCTCCTTGGCAAAGGCGCTCTTCCACGCCTCAAAGCCCGCCGAGGTATTGCCGCAAGGCGCCGCGACGGCGGGCGCGGCCAGACCCAGCGCCAAAACGATACAGGTGGTTTTCAACAGATGCGACATAAACGGCCCCCCAAGGCGAAATGGTAACTCCCCCGCGACTTTAGCGGGCGCGGTGCGCGGGGCAAGCCCCCAGCGGCAGGGCAGCGCAGGCAGACCGCCAGAAGGCCGCCAGAACGCAAAAGGGGCGCCCGCAATGGACGCCCCTTCTTTTCGCAGCAATCCTAAGGGATTAGCAGCTATAGTACATTTGGAATTCGACGGGGTGAGGCGTGTGCTCGTAGCGTTCGATTTCTTCCATTTTCAGGTCGATATAGCCTTCGATCTGGTCTTTGGTGAACACGTCACCGGCCAAGAGGAAGTCCATGTCTTTATGAAGCTCTTCCATCGCTTCGCGCAAGGAGCCGCAAACCGTCGGGATATCGGCCAGCTCTTCAGGCGGCAGATCATAGAGGTTTTTGTCCATGGCTTCGCCCGGATCGATCTTGTTCTTGATGCCGTCAAGACCGGCCATCAGCAGCGCTGCAAAGCACAGGTAGGGGTTCGACGCGGGGTCGGGGAAACGTGCTTCGACGCGTTTCGCCTTGGGGCTTTCCGCGAAAGGAATACGCACACAGCCCGAACGGTTGCTTGCCGAATAGGCGCGCAGAACCGGCGCTTCAAACCCCGGGATCAGGCGTTTGTAGCTGTTGGTCGAGGGGTTGGTGAAGGCGTTGAGCGCCTTGGCGTGCTTCAAGATACCGCCGATGTAATACAGCGCCTCTTGCGACAGATCGGCGTATTTGTCGCCTGCGAACAAAGGCTTGCCGTCTTTCCAGATCGACATGTTCACATGCATACCGGTGCCGTTGTCGCCTGCGATGGGCTTGGGCATGAAGGTCGCGGTTTTGCCGTAGGCATGGGCGACGTTATGCACAACGTATTTGTATTTTTGCAGCTCGTCGGCCTGTTTGGTCAAGGTGCCGAAAACGAGGCCAAGCTCGTGCTGGCAAGAGGCAACCTCGTGGTGGTGCTTGTCCACTTTCATGCCCAGACGCTTCATGGTCGAGAGCATTTCAGCGCGGATATCGTGGGATTCGTCGGTCGGGTTGACGGGGAAATAGCCGCCCTTGACGCCCGGACGGTGGCCCATGTTGCCCATCTCGTAATCGGTGTCGGTGTTCCATGCGCCGTCGATTGCATCGACTTCATAGGACACTTTGTTCATCGTGTTGGCGTATTTCACGTTGTCGAAGAGGAAAAACTCCGCTTCGGGGCCCATATAGGCCGCATCGCCGATGCCGGAGGATTTGAGGTAGGCTTCGGCCTTTTGCGCCGTGCCGCGCGGATCGCGTGCATAGGATTCGCCGGTGTCGGGCTCGACAACCGAGCAATGGATGCAGAGCGTTTTTTCCGCATAGAAGGGGTCGATATAGGTGCTTTCGGTGTCGAAGATCAACTTCATGTCCGAGGCTTCAATCGACTTCCAGCCTTCGATCGACGAGCCGTCGAACATAAAGCCGCCTTCGAGGAAATCTTCGTCGACCTCATCACAGATCACTGTGACGTGCTGCAACTTGCCGCGCGGATCGGTAAAACGGACGTCGAGATATTCGATCTCTTCGTCTTTCATCTGCTTGAGAACTGCTTGAATGCTCATTCCCTTGTCCCTTCTCGTTTGGAAATGGTGGTGTTCGCGGCGGCGCGCCACTGGGGACGCACCGCGCAATTGGGTGCGCGATCAGATCGCGTCAGAGCCGCTTTCGCCGGTGCGGATGCGGATGGCTTGTTCGACGGGCGAGACGAAAATCTTGCCATCGCCGATCTTGTCGGTCTTGGCGGCGCCGATGATGGCCTCGATGGCCCCATCCACGAGATCGTCTTCGAGCACGACTTCGATTTTCACTTTGGGCAGGAAATCGACGACATATTCAGCGCCGCGATACAATTCCGTGTGGCCCTTTTGACGGCCAAACCCTTTGACTTCGATCACCGAAAGCCCCTGAACGCCAACGTCTTGCAACGCTTCTTTGACTTCGTCCAGCTTGAACGGCTTGATGATCGCTTCGATCTTTTTCATACGGGCGGCCTCCTCGTTTTCTGTCATGGCGGTGAGATCACTTTCCCCCAGCCGCCTCAATTGGCTAAGCTGTCTCTACGCTGGGAGCCAAGGGGAATCCAGAGTGACCGCCTCAAAATTGCGCTTTGTGCGTAAAATTTGCGCAGTTTAAAAACGATTATCGCGTCCCGACCGCCTTTGCCGCAGGAAACCATATGTCCGAATTGCTCACATCCGCCCAAATGCGCGCCATCGAGGCCGCCGCCATCGACTCAGGCGCGGTCACGGGACTGGAATTGATGGAACGCGCAGGGCGCGGCGTGGTCGAGGCGATCATGGCGCATTGGCCGCATCTGGCCAAATCCTCCTACCGCGCCGTGGTGCTGTGCGGGCCGGGCAACAATGGCGGCGACGGCTTTGTTATCGCGCGACTGCTCCGGCAAAGCGGATGGGAGGTCACGGTCTTCCTTCATGGAGATGCCGCCAAACTGCCCCCCGATGCGCGGGCGAATTTTGATCGCTGGAGCGCCATGGGCGATGTGCTGCCCCTGTCGGAGCGTGCGTTTCGCAAGGGCGGCCGCAACATCGCCGATCTCTATATCGACGCGATTTTCGGCACGGGGCTGAGCCGCGCGCCGGATGGGGAACTGGCGCAGGTGTTGCGCCACCTCGGCGGGTCCGGCGGCGATGATTACGCCGCGCAAATGGTCAGCGTCGATGCGCCCTCGGGATTGTGCCTTGATAGCGGGCGTGTGCTGGTCGCCAATCCGAACGGCGCCCGCCCTTTTGAGGCCCGTTTTGCCGCTCTCACCGTCACCTTTCAATCGGCCAAAGCGGGGCATTACCTTGCCGATGGTCCTGCCGCTTGCGGCGAACTGGTGGTGAAGGATATCGGGCTGGGGCCCGCCACAGCTGCGCCTCACCCATCTGTCAGGCTGGCCGCTGCGCCGCATCCCGCGATTTTGTCGAAAACGCCCGACACGCACAAATATACTCATGGCCATGCGCTGGTTCTGTGCGGCCCTTCGGGCAAAACCGGCGCGGCGCGATTGGCGGCGCGCGGGGCGCTGCGGATCGGGGCGGGGTTGGTGACCCTCGGCGTGCCCGAGGCCGCAATCCCCGAAGTCGCGGCGCAGGTCACATCGGTCATGACCCTGCCCATCGACAGCCCCGAAGACCTGCGCGCCGCGCTGACCGACACGCGCATCAATGCGTTGTGCCTTGGGCCCGGATTGGGGGGTGAGCGCGCGGCGGCCTTATTGCCGGTGGCTTTGGAGGCGCGGCGGCGCATGGTTCTGGACGCCGATGCACTCACCGCCCTGTCGCAAAATCCTGATCTGATGGGTTTGCTGCATGAGGGTTGCATCTTGACGCCCCATGCGGGCGAATTTGCGCGTCTTTTCCCCCAGATTGCCGCGCGATTGCAGGCCGCGCCGCTCAAAGGCCCCGCCTATTCCAAGGTGGATGCCACCCGCGAGGCCGCCGCTGCGGCGGGCTGCACGGTGCTCTATAAGGGGCGCGATACGGTGATCGCGCAGGCGTCGGGCCGCGCGATCCTCTCCTCGGCGCAATATGATCGCGCCGCGCCGTGGCTGGCCACCGCCGGATCGGGCGATGTTCTGGCGGGGTTCATCACGGGGCTTTTGGCGCGGGGCGGGGCGGTATCCGGCTGCGCCGAAATGGCCGCCACTTTGCATGTGGACTGCGCGCGCAGCTTCGGGGCAGGGCTGATCGCCGAAGACCTGCCCGAGCAACTGCCGCAGGTGATGAGCGCGCTTGGCCTCACCTGAAGCGGCTCCGATATGCAAAAAGGCCCCCCGTTTTACAGGAGGGCCTTGCTGGAATTCAGGTCAAAATCTGTAAGGCGCGCGGCTCAGGCCGCCTCGGCCTTGACGCGGCGCTCTTGCAAAAGCGGGCAGGAGACCTCGAGCCCGTCGGCATAGATCACATGTTCGCGGTCAAACTCGACGATATGCAGCGTCACGTCGCGGGCGGCTTGCAAGGTGACAAATTCGCCATCGGCCAAACGGCGCGCGGGCACCAATGCCTGTTTGCTGCCGAAAAGCGCCTCGGCGCGCCAATCGCGGATCAGCACCTCTTGGCTGGCGGGTAAGGTCACATCGCTTTCGGGGCGCGCATGGCCCAAAGATCCGGCCTTGATATGAACGGTTTCGATATGCGCCAAACGGCGGTGCACGGCGCGCACCACGGCCATGCCGCTGTCACGGGTGATCACCCGGTCTCCGGGGGACAGGAATTCCACCGGCATTTCGCCTTCTAGGGTCAAGACGACGCTACCGGCCATAAGGCCTTGGTTGCGTTGGAGTTCTTCACTATGCGCTGCCTTGGCAGATTGCTCTGCTGCGGTGCGCCGGACCGTATTCGGTTTCATGGCGTTTCTCGCTGTTATCTGCCTCAATTTATTAACCTAGATTAAGGCAGCATTAAGGACATTCCTAGGGCATTTCACGGCCCGCGCGCCCATTGCGCCGCGGATGTGACCGCGATGCCATGGGCGCGCTCTAGGTGTTTTCCTCAATGAATCGAGCCGGATGCGAGGATCAGGCGACGTCGGCCTCGTCATAAGCCGCGCGGGCCTCGTCTCCGGCGAAATCGTCGTAACCGTCGCTTTTCTCCATTCCATCGACGTTAAAGAAGCCGATCAGATCGCGCAAAGTCTCGCTGTTGCGGGCGAGGGTTTCGGTGACGGCGGCATATTGCTGGGTCAATTCGGCGTTCTGGTTGGTGGCCACGGCGATTTCGGCCACGGCGCCCTGCGCGGTTTGCGCGCGCTCGCTTTGCGCGCTGGAGCGTTCGGCAATCGCCGAGATCATCACCACCAAGGGTTCGATCCCCTCCTGGATCTGCTCAAACACCTCGCCGCTGCCTTTCACATGGCGCGCGCTGCCTTCGACCTCGCGCACGTTCTCGGCGATCAGCTCGGCGATCTGTTGCGATGCATCGGCGCAGCGCGCCGCCAGCCCGCGCACCTCGGTCGCCACCACGGCAAAGCCCTTGCCCGCCGATCCGGCCCGCGCCGCCTCGACCGAGGCATTGAGCGCCAGAAGATTGGTCTGGAAGGCAATTTCGTCGATGGTGCTGGTGATTTCGGCAATGCGGCTGGAGGCGGTTTCCACATGGCCCATGGCGGTGATCGCCTCGCTCACCGTGCGCGCGCCGCCTTCGGCCACATCGCGCAGGGTTTGCGCCATTTTCGCGCCGCCATTGGCCTCTTTGGCATTGTCGCTGGCCCCGCGGGCGAGGGCCGAGATGGTCTCGCTCGACGATTGCACGGCGGCATTTTGCTCTTCGGTGCGCGCGGCCAGTTCGACCCCCGAACGCCCGAGGTTGTCCGCCGTCTCTCCGACCAGCCGCGCCGATCCGGTGATGTCTTTGACGATCTCGGCCAGAACCTGCGTGGTGCGATGGGCCGCGTCGCGGATATCGCGGAACACGCCTTGGTGATCGGCGCGCATCTCGCGGGTCAAATCGCCCTCGGCCAATCCGGCCAGAACCATGCGGATGTCTTCCAGACCGCTTTGCGTTACTTCGGAAATCCGGTTCACCCCTTGCGACAATTCAAGGAAGGCGCCGACCTTATCCTCTTCGGGCACGCGTTGCGAGAAATCCCCGTTCGAGCAGGCCTCGACAACCGTGGCCAATTCGGCAGAGGCCTTGGCATCGCGCGCGGCGGCGGCTTCGTGCTCGGCGCGCTGCTTGGCCTCAAACCGTTGCTGCGTCTCGATCGCCTCGCCCGACAGTTTCACAATGTCATTGATCGCGGCGCTGAGCGTGTGGAAGGTGCCGGACTTGTTTTGCAGATCGATAAAGAGGTCGAATTGCCCCTCCTTGCAGCGCGCAATCACCTCGGCGATTTCCTCGACGGCGGTTTTGCGCGCCGCATCCTCGGCGGCAACGGCGGCTTGGCGCGCCGCGCCATTGTCGCGAAACACCCGCAAACCGCTGGCGATCTGGCCCAATTCATGACGGCGCACATCGGGGATCGACACATCGGTATTGCCATCGGCCAATTCCGCCATCGGCGCGAGAATTTGCGCCAAGGCCTTGCGATAGCTGCGATAAATCGCAAAGCAGAACACACCGGACAAGAGCAGGGCCACGCCCAGAAGGATGAAGTTTTGCATCACGGCTGCCTGCGCCTCGCCTGCGGCGGCATCGGCGTCGGCTTGCAATATCTCGCCGCTTGCGTTCTCGACCGCGAGCAGGGCTTCGATCTTGGTGGTGATGGCGGTGAACCATTCGTCCACGGTGATATCGCCCATCGCCAAGGCGTCATCGTCCAAGATATAGGCGCGCCATTCGTCGATCTGTAGCGCCGCATCGCTCATCAGAACCTCTTGCAACTGTGCACCGACCGAGTCGCTGGAGGTCGCCAGAACGTGGTTTTGCAACGCGCCTTGTTGATCGATCA
Source organism: Paracoccaceae bacterium (assembly GCA_050633545.1). Lineage (GTDB taxonomy): Bacteria > Pseudomonadota > Alphaproteobacteria > Rhodobacterales > Rhodobacteraceae > Litorivita. The sequence continues at coordinate 41,407 of JBOEGS010000009.1, read as the reverse complement.
GCCCGCGAAACCGTGCGAGGGTCGCTATCTCGAAAACGCCGGTGCCGGTGTCGCCTGACGCGGCCTCAAGCCCGCTTGCGCCCACCGCGCGCTCCAGCCCCGCCATGTCCTTGGCGGCCAGAAGCGTCGAATGGCGCTGCATCAGATAGGACAGCCGCCCCGAGGGCACGCTTTGCGCCAGATCACCCACCGCGGCAAAGGTCGCATGGTGGAAATTGGTGTAATTGCCTGCGGCCTCGAGCGGTGCGATCTCGAAGGCGTCAATCGCCGCGCGCCCCGCCAGAAGCGTGGCCAGATGTTGCGAGAGCGCCTGCACCCGCTCGGCGGCGGCGGGCGGCAACAGCGGCAAGGCCTCGGTAACATCGGCGTCAAACGTCGCCTGTTCCAGATCGACACGGCTGCGCTGTTCTTGCAATTCACTGGCAAACCGTTCGCCCCGCGAGGTGAGGAAAACCACGCTCATGCCGCGTTCGACCTGCAACTCATGCACCAGCTTGCCAACCTCGCGTGTCAACGTCGCGAAATGGGGCAGGGAGCCGAGTTCGCGCGATCTCTCCATTTTGTCACGCAATTGCATTTGCGCGAAAAACAGCGCCACCGCGAATCCGATTGCGATGAACAAAAACATGATGTGACCGATGGAGAGCCTTGTGACGATACGGGACATGCGTGACCTCGGGTTTTGAAACGGGTTTGGACCCCGTGTAGCAAGCCAATCGCCAAGAATTCGTTACCCTGCCTCGGGCAGCCGCGCGGATTTATGTCGCATTTGAGCAGACCCGACCGCGCCAATCCCTTTGCGGCATGGCCCGCGCCGCCCCTGCGCGCCATCTGTGCCAAGGCGTGATTTTCCGCTCGCAACGGGTTTGAGGATTTGCTATTGCACGGCTCGTTCGGCCCGTTGTTTCGATCTGCGGGGCCGTTGGATGCGGGTGTGGCGGAATTGGTAGACGCACCAGATTTAGGTTCTGGCGCCGCGAGGCGTGGGGGTTCGAGTCCCTTCACCCGCACCACAGGTTTTCGAGAGACACAGCCGCCCGCCATGCCAAAATGGCACGCGGCAGGGCGCGGATGCGGCGCATCGGGGCGGCTTTGACCGCAGGCCGCCCGCGCAGGCCACAAAAATTGCATAGCCACAAAAAACGGGCCGCAAATGCAGCCCGCTTTATCGCTATATGGTATTGTTTATGCGGCTTTTTGCGCCGCGCGGCAACACCCAGACCGCCAAGGCCGAGCAGCAGCAAAGGCATTGCCGCAGGCAGCAAAACCGCAGGGGCGGCTTCGGAAACCGACCCGTTGCCGGCATCCGAATAGGGATCAGCGAAGCCAATGTAGGTTCCGCCCGAGGTGCGAAGAGCGCCGTTATAGTGATAGGCGCCGCTGCCGAGGTTATCGACGCCATTATAGCTGTAGGAGCCATAGAAGGTGCTGCTGCCCGAGATATTGCCGCCGCGACGGTGCCTGCAAGACCCAAAGGTCCAATGATAGGTTTCATAAAATTACTCCCCTGGATCATGCGGATGAAATTATCCAGCATACAAAGCGCAGAACGCTCAAGCGCGGCGGGATCGAAAAAACCAAAAGCCGCGCCGCCGATGCGCCCGCGCGCGCGCAGGGTTCAAAGCAGGGCGCAAAAATGCCCGCCTTGCGCCTTGCTGCACAAGACTCTGCTTGCATGCGCCGCGCGCCGCACCTAGAAGGGCGCTTGATTTATATAGGGGCGCGGAGCGCCTCGCCGGATGAAGATGTAAAGGACGAGAACATGCAGGTCACCGAGACCCTCAACGAAGGCCTCAAGCGCGCCTATTCGATCACCGTCACCGCGGCGGAGCTCGATGCGAAAGTCAACGAAAAGCTGGTCGAAGCGCAGCCCGAAGTCGAAATGAAGGGCTTTCGCAAGGGCAAGGTCCCGATGGCGCTTTTGAAAAAGCAATTCGGCCCGCGCGTTTTGGGCGAAGCCATGCAAGAAGCCGTTGACGGCGCCATGTCCGAGCATTTCGAAAAAACCGGTGATCGCCCCGCGATGCAGCCCGACGTCAAAATGGCCGATGGCGAGAACTGGAAAGAGGGCGACGACGTTCTGGTCAATATGTCCTACGAAAAACTGCCCGAGATCCCCGAAGTGGATCTGGCCAAGCTCAAGCTTGAAAAGCTCGTCGCCAAGGCCGATGACGCCGCCGTGGACGAGGCGCTCGCCAATCTGGCCGAAACCGCGCAGGATTTCGCAGACCGCAAAAAAGGCTCCAAGGCCAAAGACGGCGATCAGGTCGTGTTTGATTTCCTCGGCAAAGTCGATGACGTCGCCTTCGACGGCGGCTCGGCCGAAGATTACCCGCTGGTGCTTGGCTCCGGCAGCTTCATCCCCGGTTTCGAAGAGCAGCTGGTCGGCGTGAAAGCGGGCGAGGAAAAAGCCGTCACCGTGACCTTCCCCGAAGATTACCAAGCCGAAAATCTCGCCGGTAAAGAGGCCGTGTTCGATTGCACCATCAAAGCGGTCAAAGAACCCAAAGCCGCCGAAGTGAACGATGAATTGGCCAAGAAATTCGGCGCCGAAGACCTCGCCGCGCTCAAGGGCCAGATCGCCGAGCGCCTTGAGGCCGAATATGCCGGCGCCGCGCGCGCCTTGATGAAGCGCGAGCTTCTCGATGCGCTCGACAAAGAGGTCTCTTTCGACCTGCCGCCGTCCTTGGTCGAGGCCGAAGCCGGTCAGATCGCGCATCAGCTGTGGCACGAAGAAAACCCTGATGTGACCGATCACAACCATGATCCGATCACACCGACAGACGAGCATAACGCATTGGCCGAACGCCGCGTGCGTCTTGGTTTGCTCTTGGCTGAATTGGGCCAAAAAGCCGAAGTCGAAGTGACCGACGCCGAGATGACCCAAGCGATCATGAACCAGGCCCGCCAATATCCGGGTCAGGAGCGTCAGTTCTTCGAGTTCATCCAGCAAAACCAGCAGATGCAACAGCAGCTGCGCGCGCCTTTGTTCGAGGACAAGGTTGTCGATCATGCCTTCTCGCTGGCGAAAGTCACCGAAAAAGAGATCAGCAAAGACGATCTGCAAAAAGCTGTCGAGGCGCTCGAAGACGAATAATCCGCGCGCCGGATCGATATCTATTGCGAAGGGCCGCCCGTTCGGGGCGGCCCTTTTGCGTTGGGGCGCGTCACCACAAGGGCGCATCACGGCGACGTTGCGGCGCGGCACCTGCCGCTTTTAAGCTGGGGGCTTGTCATCGCCCCGTAAGCCGCGCCACACTGGGCAGGGCCCCCAATGGCGGGGCCGTTGTCGCACCGACGCGATACCGACAAAATACCGACGCGATACCGACGCGCCAAAACGGCGCTCGGCCCGCGCCGCGCGAGGGAGGAAGAACATGGACTATCTGGGGTTCGACAAGGCCACATTCGAGGCCTTCAAAGCCGATGATCGGGCAGGGCCGATCCATATGCTCAACTTGGTCAAACTCAAGGACACCGCCACCTATGAGGACGGCAGCACCTGCAGCGGCGCCGAGGCCTATGCCGCCTATGGCCGCGAGAGCCAGCCGGTGTTCGACCGCCTCGGCGGGCGCATCGTATGGCGCGGCAAGATGGAGTTGATGGTGATCGGACCCAAGGACGGATCGGAGGCGTGGGACCTGTGCTTCATCGCCGAATATCCCAGCCCCGCCGCCTTTGTCGAAATGGTCTATGACCCGCTCTATCGCAAGGCCATGCGCCACCGCCAAGCGGGCGTGCAAACCTCGCGTCTGGTGCGGATGATGCCGCAAGAGGCGGGCGAGAATTTCGGCCAGTAACCGTCTAGGCGGCAAAGGAAAAGGGCCGCGCATCTCTGCACGGCCCTTTGAGTTTATCGTTTTTTTGAAGGGGCTTACGCCTCTTCTTCGCCCTGTGCGGGGGTGTCTTCGGCAGGCGCGTCTTCGACCAGTTCGTCGTCGTCCGCAGCGGCCGCGCCGATGTCTTCAAACAGCTCGGCGATCTCGAATTCCGCTTCGGCTTCCGCCTCGGCTGCGAGTTCTTGGATCGATTTACCCGAGGCCTGCAATTCGGCTTCTTCCACCGAGCGCGCGACGTTCATGACGATGGTCACGGTGACTTCGGGGTGCAGCTTGACCGACACTTCGTGCAGGCCGAGGTCCTTGATCGGGTTGATCAAAGCGACCTGCTTGCGGTCCACCGAGAACCCTTCGGCGGTTGCCACTTCGGAGGCGTCACGCGGGGTGACCGAACCGTAAAGCGCGCCGGAGTCGGAGGCCGAGCGGATAACGATGAACTGCTGTCCATCGAGCTTGGCGCCCAGTGCTTCGGCTTCTTTTTTGGTCTCAAGGTTGCGGGCTTCGAGCTGCGCTTTTTGCGCTTCAAAGCTTGCCACATTGGCCGAAGAGGCGGTCAGCGCCTTGCCCTGAGGCAACAGGTAGTTGCGCGCATAGCCGGATTTGACGTCAACGACGTCACCCATTTGGCCAAGCTTGGCCACACGTTCGAGAAGGATAACTTGCATGTGCTTTCTCCTTACTTCACGGCGTAGGGAAGCAGGGCGAGGAAGCGGGCGCGTTTGATGGCGCGCGACAGCTCACGTTGCTTCTTGGCCGAAACGGCAGTGATGCGCGACGGAACGATTTTGCCACGCTCAGAGATATAGCGCTGCAGCAGTTTCGTGTCTTTGTAGTCGATCGCAGGTGCATTGTCGCCCGAGAAGGGGCAGACTTTGCGGCGGCGGAAAAACGGTTTGGTAGCCATTGTTTAGCGTCCTTTTCTCAAGCGTTGATTAGCGACGGTCGCCGCGATCACCGCGGTCTCCACGGTCGCCGCGATCACCACGATCGCCGCGCGGGCCACGATCACGTTCGTCACGTTTTTGCATTTGCACCGAGGGGCCCTCGGCGTGCTCGTCAACCTTGATAGTCAGAACGCGCATGACATCGTCATGCAAGCGCATCAGGCGTTCCATTTCCTGCACGGCTGCGGCGGGCGCATCCACGCGCAAGAAGGCATAATGGCCTTTGCGGTTCTTGTTGATTTTGTAAGCCATCGTTTTGACGCCCCAATACTCGTGATCCACGAGTTTGCCGCCGTTGTCGGCGAGGACGGTGCCAAAATGTTCGATAAGGCCTTCAGCTTGCGTGTTGGACAAATCCTGACGCGAGATGAATACATGCTCATAAAGCGGCATGTGCTCTCCATTCATTTTTCAGGCGCATTTCATAGGACGGGCATGAACACCGTGTCGCGGCCCATCCACGAGAGACTGCGCGGTTCAATCGATTTGCGCACGGTGAAGGCGCCTCTTAGCTTGGATTGCTGCGTGGCGCAAGGCCTGCTGTGCCTCTTGGGGCAGGGGGCGGTTGGCACGCAATATATAGACGTGAAAACCGATGCGCGCGCGCGGGCGTCGCACGAAAGTCACACCTGTCGATCCGGTCTCTATAAGACCCGATCTGTGCCTCATTTCGGTCCAATTCTTAACTCAAGGTTAACCGTAACAAAAGCGTCACGGCCAAAGCGCCGCAAAACAAAGGCGCAGCAGTGAAGAAACCCGAAAGGAAACCCGTTATGTCCGCGATGTCCGATATCATGCTTGAACCGCGTGTCGATGCTATGCCGCGCAAGGCCCGCTCGAAACGGACCCGCCGCGATATCGTTCGGGTGGTCGGCTCGCCGATGGTGCGTGCCGCCTCGATTTTCTTTGGCGTTGTGTTGATCACCTCCGCTGGCGGGCTGTGGCTTGTCGCGCCGGGCGGTTGGGACGCAGAGCAAATGTTGATCCGTTTGGTGATTTCGATGCTGCTTTTGGGCGCGGGCCTCGCGGTGATGCAGCCGGGCCGTCAAGGCAGCACCCCCGAGGTGCATCTTGATCCGGCGCGCGGCGAGATGGTGCTTTATAATGTGTCATGCGATGGCGCGCGCCGCGAGGTCGCGCGCTACAGCTATGATGAACTCGGCTCGGTGGATTTTCGCAATGATCTGCTGCGCGCGACGGATACGGACGGAAATACGTTGATCGAAATGGCGATGGCCGAACAGCGCGATCTTGATGAGTTGCAGCGTGCGCTCGGGGCGGCTTTTGCCCGCGCGGCTTGACGCGCAGAACAGTAGAGCGCGGCTTGACGCGCAAAACAGTAGAGCGCGGCTTGACGCGCCAGGTGATGATATAACCTCCCCAAGATTTCAGGCCCGCCTTGCGCGGGTCTTTTTGTGTTCGAAGGCACAGATAGCCGCCGCAAAGGCGCGCGCGTCGGCGGCCCGCCGCCTATGGTTGGGGCGATCATGCGCGCCTGTGCGCAGATACTGTTGATTTTCGTGCAATTGCGAACATGTGATAAAACAGTACATCTGTAGCCAATGTTAACTCCAATCCCACTGGGAAGGATGACCCGTATGACCCTGCTTACATCGCCTTTGAAAACCACCGCTCTGGGCGCTGCGCTCGCCGCTACTTTGGCCTTTGGCGCGACCGCTGCCTCTGCGGCCGCCGAGAAATACGTGCTCGACGCCAGCCACAGCCAGATCGTGTTCAGCTATAACCACCTTGGCTATTCGACCAGCTACGGCATGTTCTCCGGCTTTGAGGGCGAGATCATGCTCGACGCCGAAGATCCTGCCGCCTCGTCGGTCACCGTCTCCTTTCCGGTGACCTCGATGCTGACCGGATGGGAAGGCCGCTTCAACCACTTCATGGGCGATGATTTCTTTGGCAAGGCCGATGAGACCGTCACCTTCACCTCGACCGCGATTGAAGTGACCGGCGAGAAAACCGCCAAAATCACCGGCGATCTGACCCTCAACGGCGTGACCAAATCCGTTGTGTTGGATGCGGTGATGAACCAGTCGGGCGATCACCCGATGGCGAAAAAGCCTTGGGCTGGCTTCAACGCGACCACATCGGTCATGCGCACCGATTTCAACGTCGGCGCTTTTGCACCCTACGTTTCCGACGAGGTGCAGATCATGATCTCGATCGAGGCGATGAAAGCCGAATAAGCCGCGCACGCAGCCGGTACAGATGCGAAAGGCCGCTCCTTGACGGGGCGGCCTTTTTGTTTGCGCGCTTGCGAGGTTTGATTGACTGGCGCATTGCGCGCCGGGGCGCAGGATGGGCCTTCGCCATAACCGAGGGGCAGAGGCAAGAGCGCGCGGGTTACGGCGCCCGCACCGCCGTCAAACCCACGGTGACATCGACGCCAAAGCCCAGACTGCTTTCGTCGTCCATCTTCATCCCGATCCCGAAATCACGCCGGTCCAGCCGCAGCGCGCCTTGCATCACCGCTGTCTCGGCATCAGTCGCCAAGGTGAAGGGCAGGGTCAGCGGCACCGAATTGCCCTTGATGGACAGCGTGCCTTGCGCCTCCAGCGCGCCGTCCGTCTCGATGATATCGGCGGCGAAGATGGCGGCGGGATGGGCGGCGGCGTCAAAGAAATCCGCCCCGAGCGCTTGGTCGGTGACCGAACCGAGCGACAAAGAGGCGATGTCGATGCGCACCTCGACCGCGCCTTTTTGACCGTTCGCTTGCGGGTCATAGGTGATATCGGCCTGCCAAGTGGCGAAATTGCCGCTCACTTCGGAGCCGAATTGCTGCACCGCGATGGCGATTTGCCCCTCTTGCACCTGCCATTGGTTTGCCGCGGCTGGCGCGGTGGAGGTAGCGGTCACCGTGGCGGACGGGGCGGGCGCCGTCACCGATGAGCGCGCGGTCGGGGCTTCATTGGCGGTAAGCCGGGCAGAGGACCATCCGGCCACCAAAGTCGCGCCCAACAGCACGGCGGCGATAGAGGCAGGTAGTAGATGCGAGGGCTGCTGCGCTGAGGGCTGCGCGCCGCCGCCGCGCGGCAGCATCCGGCGCAGGGTCGCGTCCTTGTCGATCACATGGTGTTTGAGCGCCCCCGCGACATGCAAGCCGATCGACACGATCATCAACCGCCCCGACAGGAAATGCACCACTTCGGAGGCCTCGGCCACCGCCGCCGATTGCGCCACAAAGGGCAGGCCTTGGCCAAAGGGCCACCAGATTGGCGCAAAGCCCGAGGTCGCTGCGTGATGGACCCATCCCGACAAAGGCACCAGAACCATCGTGCCGTAGAGCGTCCAATGCACCACTTCGGCCAAAATCGCCTCCAGCTTGTGATTGCCGTTCAGCAGCCCCGGTTTGGGTTGGCTAAAGGCCCAAAGGATGCGCCCGAGCGCCACGAAAAATGCCGCCACGCCAAGAGTTTTATGCAAGGAGAATAACATTGCCACCCGCGCCACCGTCGCCGCATCGGCCCCGCCGCTGCGCAGCGCATAGGACATCTCATGGGCAAGCCATCCAATCGGGATAGCGGTCAAGATCAACAGGGCAGTGAGCCAGTGAAAGCTCTTGGTGACGATGCCATAGCTTTGCGGCGTATTGGAAAGGGACATGGGGCTTCCTGATATTATGACGGGATATGCGGTGACGGTTGACCGCTTCGCCTCACATTACCCCGCCGCGCCGCGCAAGAGTATCACCATTCGCGCACAGCATCGGGCGCATGGCGCACAGGTGTTCATTTGTGCACTCTCCCCCTCTGGCGGCGGTCCGGCGCAAGGGCGCGCAGGGCGGCGCGCGCGCCCATGTTGCCAAGCGCGCCGCGCCGCGCTATCCCCGATCCAAAGCGATAACGAGCATGAACGGAGGCCTAGACCATGAGCCGCGCATTGATTTTCCCCGGGCAGGGTGCCCAAACCATCGGCATGGGCAAGGCCTTGGCCGAGGCCTATCCCGCCGCCAAAGCGGTGTTCGACGAGGTGGACGAGGCGCTTGGCGAAAGCCTGAGCAGCCTGATTTGGGAGGGCGATCAAGACACGCTGACCCTGACGCAAAACGCCCAGCCTGCGTTGATGGCGACCTCCTTGGCGGCGATGCGCGCGCTGGAGGCCGAAGGCGTGGTTCTGGCCGATGTGGCAGCCTATGTGGCGGGGCATTCTTTGGGCGAATATTCCGCCCTCGCGGCGGCGGGCGCCTTTAGCGTCGCGGATGCAGCACGGCTTTTGCGCACACGCGGCAAGGCCATGCAAGAGGCGGTGCCCGTCGGTGTCGGCGCCATGGCGGCCTTGCTGGGCCTTGATTTCGAAACCGCGCAGGCCGTGGCCGAAGAAGCGGCGCAGGGCGAGGTGTGCCAAGCGGCCAATGACAATGATCCGGCGCAAGTCGTCGTCTCCGGACATAAGGCCGCTGTCGAGCGCGCCTGCGAGATCGCCAAGGCCAAAGGCGCCAAACGCGCGCTGTTGCTGCCCGTGAGCGCCCCGTTCCATTGCGCCCTGATGGAGCCCGCCGCCCTCGTCATGGCAGGCGCGTTGGGCGAGGTCGATATCAACCGCCCCGCGGTGCCCGTGGTCGCCAATGTGCGCGCCGATGCGGTCAGCGACCCGAGTGTGATCCGCGCGCTTTTGGTCGAGCAGGTCACCGGATCGGTGCGCTGGCGCGAGAGCGTTTTGTGGATGGGCGCGCAGGGCGTCACCGAAGTGTGGGAGGTCGGCGCGGGCAAGGCCCTGAGCGGTATGGTCAAACGCATCGACCGCGCGATTGCGCCGATGAACATCGGCACCCCCGAAGACGTGCAGGCCGTCGCGGCCACTCTGGCGTGATAGATAACCAAAGAAAGACGCGAAAATGTTTGATTTGACTGGAAAAAATGCGCTGATCACCGGCGCATCGGGCGGCATCGGCGGACAGATCGCCAAGGCGCTGCATGGCGCGGGCGCCACTGTGGGCCTGTCGGGCACGCGGGTCGAGCCTTTGGAGGCTTTGGCGGCCGAATTGGGCGAGCGGGCGCATGTGCTGCCGTGCAACCTGTCGGATGGCGCGGCGGTGGATGCCCTGCCCAAACAGGCGATCGAGGCGATGGGATCGGTCGATATCCTCGTCAATAACGCAGGGATCACCCGCGACCAAATTTTCATGCGGATGTCCGATGACGAGTGGCAATCGGTGCTCGACGTGAACCTGACCGCCACCATGCGCCTGTGCCGCGGTGTGATGCGCCCGATGATGAAGGCGCGTTGGGGCCGGATCGTCAATATCTCGTCCATCGTCGGCGCCACCGGAAATCCGGGGCAGGCGAATTATGCCGCCTCCAAGGCGGGTATGATCGGCATGACCAAATCCATCGCCTATGAGGTCGCCAGCCGCGGCATCACCGCCAATGCGGTTGCGCCCGGTTTCATCGCCACGGCGATGACCGACAAATTGACCGATGATCAAAAAGACAAGATCAACGTGCAAATCCCCGCCGCCCGCATGGGCACCCCCGAAGAGATCGCCGCAGCGGTGCTTTATCTGGCCAGCGATGAGGCGGGCTATGTCACGGGCGCAACCTTGCACGTCAATGGCGGCATGGCGATGCTCTAGGGCCGCGCGCTCACGTCGCAACGAGATTGAAAAGGGCGCGGCCAAGGCTGCGCCCTTTGGCGTTCAATCGCCCTCGCCCAAGGCGATCCCATGCCCCAGCGCCGCGCGCCGCAGCAAATGCCACGCCAGCCCCAAAGGCGCAAAAACAAAGCAAAGGCCCAAGGCGGGCAGGGTGCCCAAATGGCCCATTGCGCGCCGCGCCGCATCGCGGGCCACCCAGGCCCCGACAAACAGATCAAAACAGATGAAATGCGCCCATGCGGTCAGGGCGCCGACCGGATGCGAGAAGAGCGCCATAACCCCCGCCAGCGACCCCATCGCGGCCCCTTCGGCGGCATATCCGAGGCAAACCGCCGAAAAAAGCAAGGCGCCATAGAGCGCGCCCAAGATCAAGGGCACAAGGCCGGAATGCACATAGGCCCGCGTCATCCGCGCCTTGGGTGCGCCGATGAGCAAGGCCCATGCGGGCAGGACCGGCAGATGCATGGCGATAAATAATGTGTCATATGAAAGCATTACGTCACATACCTCAGGCTGCGGCAGGGGGGTGCCAAGTAAATGCCACAGGGGTTTCCCTATCGTCAACACGGCCGCGCACTTGCGCCAAGCCCGCCCCGCGCCCAGTTAAGACAAAGCGTTTGCCAATCGCGCACCATGTGCTATAGGCGGCGACAGAACTGTTCTTGCACCCATATCTTGTGTGTAGGGATATGTCACCCGCGCGGCGGGATCGAAGAGAACCGCCTCTCGGGGCACCAATAGGCCGTTTTGCTGATCACATCAGGAGGCGGCAACCCAAACGGGCCGCAGCGCCCAGACCAGTTATGAGGACTTGACATGAGCGACGTCGCAGACCGCGTGAAGAAAATCGTTGTAGAGCACCTTGGTGTGGAAGAAGACAAGGTCACCGAGAACGCGTCGTTCATCGACGATCTGGGTGCAGACAGCCTCGACACCGTCGAGCTGGTCATGGCTTTCGAAGAAGAGTTCGGCATCGAAATTCCCGATGACGCCGCCGAAAACATCCAGACCTTCGGCGACGCTGTTAAGTTCATCAAAGAAGCTTCCTAAGGCTTCGCCGCCGCCCCTTGCGGGCGTGCGATATGTGATCGCAGCCCCTGCCATACCGGCGGGGGCTGTTTTCGTTTCGGGCGGGGGAATCGCCGTGCGCAATAGCGCATAAAGTGGTGTGCCCGTGTCCGCATACATCATAGGGTAGAGCGCCGCGCAGCCCCATGCCGCGCACAAAAAACTGTAAAGCACTGCAAAACCCCGCCGATTGGGCCGCTGCGCCTCTTGCCCCTATGCCCCAAGGCACGGTATGCACGAGGCCAATGAAACGGGGAGGCATCATATGCGCCGAGTAGTTGTCACAGGTCTGGGTTTGGTCACGCCGCTGGCTTGCGGAGTGGAAGAGACGTGGAAGCGTTTGCTTGCCGGTCAATCCGGCGCCGATACCATAAAGCAGTTCGATGCCAGCCATCTGGCCACGGATTATGCTTGCGAAGTCAAACATGGCGACGGCACCGACGGCACATTTAACGCAGACGACTGGATGCTGCCCAAAGAGCGCCGCAAGGTCGATGATTTCATCCTTTACGGCATTGCCGCCGCCGAACAGGCCGTGCAAGACGCCGGATGGATGCCCGAAGACCGCGAAGGCCAGATCCGCACAGGCGTGATGATCGGGTCGGGCATCGGCGGGCTGAACTCCATCGCCGAAACCGCCGTTCTGATCAAGGAACGCGGCCCGCGCCGTGTCTCGCCTTTCTTTATTCCGGGCGCTCTGATCAACCTGATCTCCGGTCAGGTCAGCATCAAATACGGCTTCAAAGGACCGAACCACGCGGTTGTCACCGCCTGTTCGACGGGGGCGCATGCCATCGGCGATGCGGCGCGTTTGATCCAATGGGGCGATGCGGATGTGATGATCGCGGGCGGGGCGGAATCCTCGATCTCCGAAATCGGCATTGCGGGTTTTAACGCCTGTAAGGCGCTCAGCACACAGCATAAAGACGATCCGAAAAACGCCTCGCGCCCCTATGATGCAAACCGCGACGGCTTTGTCATGGGCGAGGGTGCGGGCGTGGTTGTGCTTGAAGAATACGAGCACGCCGTGGCGCGCGGCGCGAAAATCTATGCCGAGGTTCTGGGCTATGGATTGTCGGGCGATGCCTATCACATCACCGCCCCTGCCGAAGACGGCGATGGCGCATATCGCGCGATGGAGGCGGCGCTTGGCCGCGCGGGGCTGGAGCCTTCTGCGGTGGATTACATCAACGCGCATGGCACCTCGACCATGGCCGACACCATCGAATTGGCGGCTGTCGAGCGGCTTTTGGGCGATGCGGCGGCCAATGCCACCATGTCCTCGACCAAATCCTGCACGGGCCACCTTTTGGGCGCGGCGGGCGCGATCGAGGCGATTTTCTCGATCCTCGCGATCCGCGATCAGGTCGCCCCGCCGACGATCAACCTCGACGATCCGGCAGTGGAGTGCAAACTCGACCTTGCGCCCAACACCAAGCGCGAGCGCAAGATCGATGTGGTCCTCTCCAACAGCTTCGGTTTCGGCGGCACCAACGCCAGCCTGTGCATGGGGAAACTGCGCTAAATGTGGAAAGCCCTCGCCTCGAACGCGATCACCTTCCTGATTGTGATCCTGTTTCTTTTGGGCGGGGTCATTCTTTGGGGGCAAACGCAATATAACGCCGAAGGTCCGCTGGATCAGCAAATCTGTGTGCGGGTCCCGTCGGGCGGTTCGATGAGCCGCGTGAGCCGCGATCTTGTGGCCGAAGGGGCGATCAGCAACGGCGCGATCTTTCGCGTCGGGGCCGATTACACCGACAAGACCAGCCAGTTGAAAGCGGGCAGTTTTCTGGTGCCCGCGGGCGCGAGCATGGCGCAGATCACCGATATCATCACCCGCGGCGGGGCCAGCACCTGCGGCACCGAGATCGTTTACCGCATCGGCGTGACGCGCGCTTCGGTGCAACTGCGCGCGCTTGATCCTGCGACCAGCCGCTATGTCGAAGAGGCCTCCTATGACCCCGCCGAGGAAGAGGCGCCCGAGGCTTTGGTCAAAGCCGCCGAGGCTGGTGATGTGCGCTTTCGCGTGGCGCTGGCCGAAGGCGTGACCAGCTGGCAAGTGGCCGAAAACCTCAAATCCATCGATATTCTGGCCGGCGAGATCGGCGATCTGCCCGCCGAGGGCAGCCTTGCACCGGACAGCTATGAAATCCGCCGCGGCACCGCCCGCGCCGATTTGATCGCCAAGATGCAAAGCGCGCAGCAAGCGATCCTTGCCGCAGCTTGGTCCGAGCGCGACGACAACCTGCCAGTCAAAACGCCCGAAGAGGCCCTGATCCTCGCCTCCTTGATCGAAAAAGAAACCGGCGTGGCCGAAGAACGCCGCCAAGTCGCCAGCGTCTTTGTCAACCGGCTGCGCCAAGGCATCAAATTGCAAACCGACCCCGCCGTGATTTACGGGATCACCAAGGGGCAGGGCGTGTTGGGCCGCGGCATCCGCCAAAGCGAATTGCGCCGCGAGACGCCGTGGAACACCTATGTGATCCCCGCCTTGCCGCCGACCCCCATCGCCAATCCCGGACGCGCCAGCATCGAGGCTGCGCTCAATCCCGACACCACGCCCTATATCTTCTTTGTTGCCGATGGCACCGGTGGTCACGCCTTTGCCGAGACCTTGGCCGAGCATAACGCCAATGTCGCCAAATGGCGCCAGATCGAAGCCGAACGGGCCAAGCAATCCGAATAGGCCCGCCCGCGGTTCGCGGTTAAGCTTTGCGAAAGGCCCCGCCATGGCGGGGCGTTTTGTTAACCCTTTGGCGGCGGCACTTGGTCCGGCGGATTTTTTAATGCACGCTCGCAAACACGTTTCACAGCAAGAGCTTAGGGATGGTTTGCGCGTCTATCGGGCGAAGGTCCGCACCGCAGGCCGCGCCCTCGAAGCGCCAAAAAACATAAAGATAACGAACGCTTAGGCGGCGCGCCTGTTGCGAAATCGCTTGACTTTGCGCACGTCCTCGCCTATAAGTTGTGACATGCTGGAAGAAGTGACGAAGCGGCCAAGGGGGCATCCCCTCGGGCCGCTTTTTTGTTTCCTCATACACGGTGGGCAAACGCACCCAAAGAGGCAGAGCAACCCATGACCATGATTACCTCGCAAGAGGGACCCTCGTCGCTGGACAACAGTATCAGCGAGGTCGAACTCCAGTTGATGGACCTCAGGTCCGATCTTCGGGAAATGCAAATGCGGATCCGCGCCGGTGACGTCGCGGGGCTGAAAGACACCAGCAAAGCCATTTCCGATATCCGGCAATGGCTCAAAATCGCACATGAAACGGAGCAACTCCATGAAGAACGCCGCAGGAAAGAAAAAGGCATCGTTAACGATTACGCCCTCGATTTTGACGAGGCCCGATCTCAGATCAGGTGCCGCTTGGATCGCCTCCGCCGAACCTGCGGTTCAGGACGCCTTCCTAAATGAACTCAGCGAGGGAGAGCTTTTGGCTCTCCCTTATTTGTTCGAGTTCTGGGCTTTGGACCACCAGATGCCGCCCGAGGGCGATTGGCGCTCTTGGGTGATCATGGGCGGGCGCGGCGCGGGCAAAACGCGCGCAGGGGCCGAATGGGTCCGATCCATGGTCGAGGGCGCGCGCCCGCTCGACAAGGGGCGCTGCTCGCGGCTGGCCCTTGTCGGCGAGACCATTGATCAGGTGCGCGAGGTGATGGTCTTTGGTGAGAGCGGCATTCTCGCCTGCTCGCCCCCCGACCGGCGTCCTGAATGGCAAGCCAGCCGCAAGCGGCTCTTGTGGCCCAATGGGGCGACGGCGCAGATTTTCTCGGCCCATGATCCCGAAAGCCTGCGCGGTCCGCAGTTTGACGGGGCCTGGGTGGATGAGCTGGCCAAATGGAAGCGCGCCCAAGACACATGGGACATGCTGCAATTCGGTTTGCGTCTTGGCGAGACGCCGCAGGTCTGTATCACCACCACGCCGCGCAATGTCGGCGTGCTCAAGCAAATCCTTGCGTCGCCCTCTACTGTGACAACCTCGGCCCCGACCGAGGCCAATGCGGCCTTCCTTGCCGACAGCTTCCTCGAAGAGGTGCGCGCGCGCTATGCGGGCACGCGGCTCGGGCGTCAGGAACTGGACGGGGT
Source organism: Paracoccaceae bacterium (assembly GCA_050633545.1). GTDB lineage: Bacteria > Pseudomonadota > Alphaproteobacteria > Rhodobacterales > Rhodobacteraceae > Litorivita. The sequence goes on along the minus strand of JBOEGS010000009.1, from coordinate 25,858 downwards.
GCTGCTGGAGGATGCCGAAGGGGCGCTGTGGACCACGGCGATGCTCGCAGAGCATCAGGTCGAGGCCGTGCCGGAGTTTGACCGGATCGTCGTCGCCGTCGATCCGCCGGTCAGCGGCAAGGACACCTCCGATGAATGCGGGATCGTGGTGGTGGGGGCCTGCACCCACGGCCCTGTCCAGGACTGGAAGGCCTATGTGCTCGAAGATGCCTCGATCGGGGCGGCGACCCCGACGCGGTGGGCCACCGCCGCCATCGCCGCGATGGAGAAATGGGGCGCGGAGCGCTTGGTCGCCGAAGTGAACCAAGGCGGCGATCTGGTCGAATCTGTCATTCGGCAGGTGGATCCGATGGTGCCGCTCAAGAAGGTGCACGCCAGCCGCGGCAAGGTCGCCCGCGCCGAGCCGGTTTCGGCGCTCTACGAGCAGGGGCGGGTCAAACACCTGCGCGGATTGGGGCAGCTTGAGGATCAAATGTGTCGCATGACCGCGCAAGGCTATGAGGGCAAAAAAAGCCCTGATCGCGTTGATGCATTGGTTTGGGCGCTGACGGAATTGATGATTCTTCCGGCCGCAAAATGGCGCCGCCCGCAGGTGCGTGCGCTCTAGTTTAGCCTCTTTAACCATTTGATAGGCATCTTCTCCCCAAGCCAGAGGGCAGCGAGCCAATGCGGATCAACGCCGCATCGTTGCCCCCTCGGACCCAATCGACCCCGCCCGCCACTGCGCAGGGTGGGCGCGGCACCATCGCCGCATCGCGCAAGATCCAAGAGGAGCACCGAATGACGGTTTTTGATTTCTTTCGCCGCGGCGAAGCCACCCCAGTGCCCGAGCAAAAGGCCAGCGCCACCGGTCCGGTGGTCAGCTATCACAGCGCCGGCCGCGTGGCATGGAGCCCGCGTGACACCGTATCGCTGACCCGCACGGGCTTTGCCGGTAACCCTGTCGGATTTCGCGCCGTCAAACTGATTGCCGAAGCCGCCGCCGCATTGCCTTTGGTCTTGCAAGACGCAAACACCCGCTATGACAGCCACCCGATGCTGCGCCTTGTCGAGAGCCCCAATCCGGCGCAGGGTCGCGCGGAATTGTTCGAGGCGCTGTATGGCCAGCTTCTGCTGTCGGGCGATGCCTATCTGGAGGCCGTGGGCGGCGCGGATGGCACACCGGTCGAATTGCATGTGTTGCGCTCGGACCGGATGAGCCTTGTGCCTGGGGCGGATGGATGGCCCGTCGCCTATGATTACACTGTCGGCGGGCGCAAGCACCGCTTTGACGTGGCCGGCGGTCATCCCAGCGTCTGCCATATGAAGAATTTCCACCCGCAAGACGATCACTATGGCTTTAGCCCGATGCAGGCCGCCGCCATGGCCATTGATGTGCACAACAGCGCCAGCCGCTGGTCCAAAGCCTTGCTCGACAACGCGGCGCGGCCCTCGGGCGCGATTATCTACAAAGGCTCCGACGGCGCGGGCAGCCTCTCGCCCGATCAATACGACCGTTTGGTCAACGAGATGGAGAGCCACCACCAAGGCGCGCGCAACGCAGGGCGGCCGATGCTGCTCGAAGGCGGGCTGGATTGGAAACCGATGGGGTTCTCGCCCTCGGATATGGAGTTTCAGAAAACCAAAGACAGCGCCGCGCGCGAGATTGCCGTCGCCTTTGGCGTGCCGCCGATGTTGCTTGGGCTGCAAGGCGACTCCACCTACGCCAACTACCAAGAGGCCAACCGCGCCTTTTACCGGCTGACGGTTTTGCCTTTGGCGACCCGCGTCGCGGCGACCGTGGCCGATTGGCTGTCGGGGTTCACCGGCGAGGATTTACGCCTCAAACCCGATCTGGACCAAGTGCCCGCCTTGGCCGCCGAACGTGATGCGCAATGGAAACGCGTGGCGCAGGCGACATTCCTGACCGCCGCCGAAAAACGCGCCATTCTTGGCTTGCCGCCGATTGATGCGGATGTGGTGGTCGAAGAGGCCGCGATGGAAGCGGCCGCCGACTTGGCCGGAACCGAGGCCACGGAGCAGGGCGATGAGTGACGAAAGCCACCGCTTCGGAATGGAGCCATTTGATTGCGCCCCCGGCCTGCGGCTGCAAGCTCATGAACGGGTCAGCGATCTGCACGTCAAGGCGCTCAACACGCGTCTCGACAAGCTGGACCAGACGATGGAGCGCCTTGAGCGGCGGCTGTGGCTGACGGTTTACGGCGTTGTGGGCGCGATCCTCGGACAGGCGTTCCAATCCTTTGTCGCGGCGGCGCAATGAGCGGCGCGCGGATCGGCCAAAGCGGCCAGGGCATTTGCGAAACGAAAGGACAGACTATGGATATCGACACGGAGCTTGAGCGCAAATTTTGCCGCTTTGATGGCGAATTGACCGTCGCCGAGGGCACCAAGATCGAAGGCTATGCCTCTTTCTTCGGAGCCTGCGACCAAGGCGGCGATGTGGTGCAAAAAGGCGCCTATGCGCAAAGCCTCAAACGCCTCAAGACCGAGGCGCGTTCGGTGAAAATGCTGTGGCAGCATGATCCGGCGCAACCCATCGGCATCTGGGACGAGGTGCGCGAGGACGGGCGCGGGCTTTATGTCAAAGGCCGCTTGCTCGACAGCGTCCGGACGGGCCGCGAAGCCGCGGCCTTGATCGAAGCGGGGGCCATTGACGGCCTGTCGATCGGCTATCGCACCGTAAAGGCGACAAAGAATACCAAGGGCCAACGGCTCTTGACCGAACTGGAGCTTTGGGAAGTCTCGCTTGTGACCTTCCCGATGCTTCCCAGTGCGCGGGTGGGGGCGAAGGGCGAAAGCCTTGAGCGCGATGCCCTGCGTGATCTGGCGGCGGCCATCGAGGACGCCCGCCAGTCCATGGCGCAAGACAGGCGCTGATCGCAACCTAACGCAACCAAACGCAACCGACCAAGGGGACGTTTTATGACGCAGACCGAGAGCAAGTCTCGGACCGGAGAAGCTTTGTCTCCGGTCTCCGAGGTGAAGTCGGCCATGATGGGTTTCATGAGCGACTTCAAAGGCTTCCAAGCCGATATTCACAACCGACTTCAACAACAAGAAGAGCGACTGACCATGCTTGACCGTAAATCTACCTCCGCCGCACGTCCGGCTCTGGCCGCTTCGGCCGATTTCGACGCCCCCCACCAGAAAGCGTTCAACGCCTATCTGCGCGGTGGTGATGATGATGCCCTGCGCGGCTTGATGCTGGAGGGCAAATCGATGTCCACCGCCGTCAATTCCGATGGCGGCTACCTTGTCGATCCGCAGACCGCAGAGACCGTTAAATCGGTTCTCAAATCGACCGCGTCGATCCGCGCCGTGGCCAATGTGGTCAACGTCGAGGCGACCTCCTACGATGTGCTTGTCGACACTTCCGACATCGGCTCGGGCTGGGTGACGGAAACCGGATCCTTGACCGAAACCGCGACCCCGACCATCGACCGCATTTCGATCCCGCTCTACGAGCTCTCGGCCCTGCCGAAAGCCTCGCAGCGCCTTCTCGACGATGCGGCCTTTGACATCGAAGGCTGGCTCGCGGCACGTATCGCCGACAAATTCTCGGCTGCCGAAGCTGCTGCCTTTATCAACGGCGACGGTATCGACAAACCGACCGGCATCTTGAACCACACGCAGGTGGACGAGGCGGGCTGGACCTGGGGCTCTTTGGGCTATGTCGCCACCGGCACCGACGGCGGTTTTGACGCCACCAATCCGGCCGATGCGATCATCGAACTGGTCTATGCTTTGGGTGCGCAATACCGCGCCAACGGCACCTTCGTGATGAATTCGAAAACCGCCGGCCAAGTGCGCAAGCTCAAGGATGCCGATGGGCGTTTCTTGTGGTCCGACGGTCTGGCGGCGGGCGAGCCTGCACGCCTGATGGGCTACGCGGTTCTGATCGCCGAAGACATGCCCGACATTGCATCGGACGCCGCTGCGATTGCCTTTGGCGATTTCGACGCGGGCTACACCATCGCCGAGCGCCCCGATCTGCGCGTCATGCGTGATCCCTTCTCGGCCAAGCCCCATGTCCTGTTCTATGCGACCAAACGCGTGGGCGGTGACGTGAGCGATTTCGCTGCGATCAAGCTGTTGAAATTCGGCATTGCCTAAACAGGCATAGCCGATGTGGCGGCGGGCGCGTCCCGCCGCTGCGTGCACGGCGTCTTCACCAAAAGGCGTTGTCCAGCTGCTCCCCTCCGTCCGAGCAACGCGGAGGCGCCGTGCGCATATTATTTTCGGGGAAAGGCAAATTTGCGGAGTGATCCCATGATGTTAATCGAAGAAAGCGCGGTGCCGCAAAGCGCCCTTCCGCTGGATGAATTCAAAGACCACCTGCGCCTTGGCACGGGGTTTGCAAACTCTGGTCTGCAAGACGCAGTGCTTGAAAGCTTCCTGCGTGCGGCCATTGCAGCCATCGAGGCGCGCACCGGCAAAATACTGATCACGCGCGATTTTTCGTGGACGCTGAGCTGTTGGCGCGATCAATCGGGGCAAGCCTTGCCCGCCGCGCCCATCAATGCCGTGACCTCGGTCGAGATGACCGATGCGGGCGGCGCAGTGACGGTGCTCGACGCGGCCACTTACTATCTCGAGCAAGACCAGCAACGCCCGCGCCTGCGTGCAAAATCCGGCCTTTTGCCCTTGGTGGCCTTAGGCGGTTCGGTGGAAATCCGCTTCACGGCGGGCATCGGTGCAAGCTGGGGCGATTTGCCTGCGGATCTGGGGCAAGCGGTGCTGCTCTTGGCGGCGCATTACTACGAATACCGCAGCGAGACCGCCCTTGGCAGCGGCTGCATGCCCTTTGGCGTCACCTCCTTGATCGAGCGCTATCGCACGGTGCGGATTTTGGGTGGCAAAGGGGGCGCGGTCTGATGGCTGAGCTTCCCAACCTGAGCCGCGCCTTGCTGCTGGAAACGCCGATCCGCACGCCCGATGGGGCAGGGGGATTTGACGAGGTCTGGCAAGAGCTTGGCACGCTTTGGGCCGATGTTACCGCCGCCGGCGGGCGCCAACGCACCGGTGCGGCCACCGCGGTTTCAGATGTCGGATACCGGATCATTGTGCGCGCCGCGCCGCATGGCAATCCGCAGCGCCCGCGCCCCGAGCAGCGGTTTCGCGAAGGCACGCGGCTGTTCAATATTCTCGCCGTGGCCGAGGATGATGCCTCTGGCCGCTATCTGACCTGCTATGCAAATGAGGAGCTTGTGCCATGAGCTATGTCATATCCGCCTCCTTGCAATCGGCGGTTTTTACCGCGATTTCCAATGATGCGGCGGTTACCGGCCTTGTCGGCAGCGCCATTTTCGATGCGCTTCCTGCAGGCACTCTGCCGGCGCTTTATGTCAGCCTCGGGCCCGAAACGGTGCTTGATGCCTCGGACATGGATGGCGACGGAGCGCTGCATAAATTCGACATCTCGGTCGTGACCACGGACCAAGGGTTCCAAAGCGCCAAGGAAGTCGGCGCGGCGATTTGCGACGTGCTTGTCGATGCGGACCTGCCGCTGGCACGCGGCACATTGGTCAGCCTCGGGTTCGACCGCGCCGTCGCCTTGCGCGAAGAAAACGGCACCGTGCGCCGCATTAACCTCACATTCCGCGCGCGGGTCGAAGCTTAGGCCAACCCGCCCGCGACATCATCCAAACCACCACCCACCATTTCGGAGTGACGAGCATGACAGCCCAGAACGGCAAGGATCTTTTGATCAAAGTAGACATGACTGGCGATGGCCAGTTCCAGACGGTGGCGGGTCTGCGCGCCACGCGGATCGCCTTCAACGCCGAAAGCGTCGATGTGACATCGCTCGAAAGTCAGGGTGGCTGGCGCGAGCTTCTGGGCGGCGCGGGTGTGCGCTCGGCGACGATCACCGGCTCGGGCGTGTTCAAGGATGACGCAACTGACGAGCGCGCGCGGCAGATTTTCTTTGACGGCGAGACACCGGATTTTCAGGTGATCATCCCCGATTTCGGCATCGTCGAAGGGCCGTTCCAATTGGCATCGGTGGAATACGCCGGATCGCACAATGGCGAGGCGACCTATGAATTGTCGCTCTCTTCGGCGGGGGCGCTGCTGTTTACGGCGGCGGTCTAGGTCATGGCGAACCCTTGGACGGGCGAGGTCAGCCTCGTCATCGATGGAGAGCGGCGGGTTCTGAAACTGACTTTGGGGGCCTTGGCCGAGCTTGAGGACAGCCTCGAAGAGGGCACATTGGTGGCCCTCGTCGAGCGCTTCGAGGCCGGCGCGTTTTCCAGCCGCGATGTGCTTGCGCTCATTGTTGCGGGTCTGCGCGGTGGCGGCTGGTCCGGCACCAGCGCCGATTTGCTCAGCGCCGAAATCGCGGGCGGGCCGATGGGCGCGGCCAAAGCGGCGGCGCAGCTCTTGGCGCGGGCCTTCATGTTGCCCGAGGACCGCGCGCGGTGACGGGCTTTGACTGGCCCGTGTTGATGCGGGCGGGGATCCACGGGCTTGGCCTGTCCCCGCGTGAATTTTGGCGCCTGACCCCGGCCGAGCTGCGTCTGATGCTGGGCGAGGGCGGCGGGGTGGTCCCGCTGGCGCGATCGCGGCTCGACGAGCTGCTCAAAGCCTATCCCGATGCCGAAGGAGGCAAGAACGATGAGTCAATTTGACGGTTTGGACAATCTGGACATGCAAGTGTCTGCATTGGAGGCCACATTGGGCGATGCCGCCGTGGTCGCGGCCAGTTTCAACGAGGAACTGCGCACCATCCGCACCACGCTTTCGGGCACGCAAACCGATGTGGCGACCTTGGAAAAGGGGCTCAGCCGCGGCTTGCGCAAAGCCTTTGACAGCGCGGTTTTCGACGGCGCGCGCCTGTCGGATGTGTTGCGCGAGGTGGCGCAGACCATGGCCAATACGGCCTATAATCAAGCGCTCAAACCCGTCACCGACCAAGTCGGCAGCACCATCGCCCAAGGCATCGGATCGCTCGTCGGCGCGGCCATGCCCTTTGGCAATACCGGTCTGTTTGGCGGCGGAAAAAACGCCGCGGCCATGGGTTATGACAGCGCGGCGAGTTCGGTGATGAGCGCCTCGGAGCGCCAAAGCAAGACCCAGCAAGTGGCGGCCCCCGTCAGCGTGGTGATGAATATCTCCACCCCCGACGCGGCCAGCTTCCAGCGCAGCCAGGCGCAGATCGCCGCCGAAATGTCGCGCGCGCTCAGCCGCGGGCAACGCAACCGCTAACAGCAAACAGACCGGCGCGCGGGCCGCGCGTCCACACGGATTTTGAGGAGCACGACAATGGGATTTCATGAAACGCGGTTTCCCGCTTCGCTCAGCTTTGGCTCTGTCGGCGGGCCGGAGCGGCGCACCGATGTGGTGACGCTGGCCAACGGATATGAGGAACGCAACACGCCTTGGGCCCATTCGCGCCGCCGCTATGATGCGGGCGTCTCGATGCGCAGCCTTGACGATATCGAGACCTTGATCTCGTTCTTCGAGGCCCGCAACGGGCAGGTGAACGGCTTTCGCTGGAAGGATTGGGCCGATTACAAATCCTGCCCCGCCTCCGCCGATATCACCTATGACGATCAGGTGATTGCCATCGGCGACGAGATCAACGCCAGCTTCCAGTTGACCAAGACCTACCGCTCCGGCGACCAAAGCTATATCCGCCCGATCACCAAACCGGTGCGCGGCACCGTGCGCGTCGGTGTGGCGGGCGACGAGATGCAAGAGGGTATCCACTACGAGGTCGATACCGCGACGGGGATCATCACCTTCGTGCATCCGCCCAACGAAGGCTTTGAAATCACGGCCGGATTCGAGTTCGACGTGCCGGTGCGTTTTGATACCGACCGGATCCAGACCTCGGTCTCTTCCTTTCGCGCGGGCAATGTGCCCTCGGTGCCGGTGGTCGAGGTGCGCGTGTGATGGCCTATTCCGAAGCGTTCAAATCCCATCTTGCCTCCGGCGCGACCACGGTGTGCCGCACATGGGCAATCATCCGGCGTGATGGCACGGTCTTTGGCTTTACCGATCACGACCGCGACCTGACCTTTGAGGGCATCACCTTCAAGGCCGACAGCGGGCTGACCGCGATGGCTTTGGCGCAATCCACAGGCCTGTCGGTGGACAACAGCGAAGCCATCGGCGCGCTGCGCGCTGCGGCCATCACCGAGGCCGATATCGAGGCGGGCCGTTTTGACGGCGCGCAGGTGGTGTCGTGGCTGGTCAATTGGGCCGATATCTCGCAGCGCGAGACCCAGTTTCGCGGCTCTATCGGTGAATTGCGCCGCACCAACGGGGCCTTTACCGCCGAATTGCGCGGGCTGACCGAGGCACTGAACCGTCCGATGGGGCGGGTCTATCAAAAGCCCTGCAGCGCGGTTCTGGGCGATGCGGCCTGCGGGTTTGACTGCGCGGCGGCAGGTTTTTTCGCCGATGTTGCGGTCGAGGCGGTCGACGAGCGACAGGTGTTCCGCTTTGACGGGCTGACCGGTTTTGACGTCGCATGGTTCGAACGCGGCCGCATGATCGGGCAAAGCGGTGCCTGCGCAGGCCTGACCGGCATGATCAAACGCGACTATTTTGACGAGGAAACCCGCGTCATCGAGCTATGGGCACCGATGCGTGCGCCGATTGTGGCGGGCGATATGATCCGCATCGAGGCGGGCTGTGACAAACGCATGAAAACCTGCCAGCTCAAGTTCAACAACCTGCTGAATTACCAAGGATTTCCCGATATTCCTGGCGATGATTGGACGGTGATCCCTCCCAGCCAGAGCGGCACCACCGGCGGCGGGAGCCGTCGCTGATATGGGGCGTTTGGGGGATCGGATCGTCTCGGCGGCGCGCGGCTGGATCGGCACGCCATACAGGCACCAAGCCAGCACTAAAGGCGCGGGCACCGATTGTCTCGGGCTGTTGCGCGGCGTGTGGCGCGAGGTGCTGGGCGCAGAGCCGGAAGCCGTGCCCGCCTATACGCAGGACTGGTCCGAGCCCTCGGGCGACGAGCGGCTTTGGCGCGCGGCCAAAGCGCATTTGGTCGCCAAACCCTTGGGCGATCCGGCCCCGGGGGACGTGTTGCTGTTCCGGATGCGGGCAGGGGGCGTGGCCAAACACCTCGGCCTGCAAGGCCAAGTGCCGCTGACCGGCGGCACACCGACATTCATTCACGCCTATTCGGGCCATGCGGTTGTTGAAAGCCCGCTGAGCCTGCCATGGCAGCGCCGCATCGTGGCGCGATTTGCTTTTCCTGAGGAGACTGTGTGATGGCGACGATCCTTTTATCTGCGGCGGGTGCGGCGATCGGCGGCTCGGTGGGCGGCACGCTTTTGGGCGTTTCGGCGGCGGCGGTGGGCCGTTTGGCGGGGGCCACTTTGGGCCGCGCGATTGATCAACGCATCATGGGCACCGGCGCCGAGGCGGTCGAGCAGGGGCAAATCGAACGCTTCCGCCTGACCGGATCTGGCGAGGGCGATCCGATTGCGCAAGTCTACGGGCGCATGCGCGTGGGCGGGCATGTGATCTGGTCGACGAATTTTGCCGAAACGGTTTCGGTGTCGGGCGGCGGTAAGGGCGCGCCGCGTCCCACCGTGCGCAACTATAGCTATACAGTCAGCCTCGCGGTTGCGGTCTGCGAGGGCGAGATCACCAGCATTGGCCGCATCTGGGCCGACGGCAGCGAGATCGCGCGCGACAGCCTCAATATGCGCGTCTACACTGGCGCCAAGGACCAGTTGCCCGATCCGAAAATGGAAGCCGTCGAGGGGGCGGGCAATGTGCCGGCCTATCGCGGCACGGCCTATGTGGTATTCGAGGACCTGCCTTTGGAGCAATTCGGCAACCGCGTGCCGCAGTTCTCTTTCGAGGTGGTGCGCCCCGCGCAACCAGACACCGAGAGCCATAAAACCGACCCCTCCTTTGGCATACAAGGCGTTGCCATGATGCCGGGAAGCGGGGAATATGCCTTGGCCACGACGCCTGTGCATTTCTCCTACGGCGCAGGGCAATCGGCGCTGGCCAATGTCAATTCGCCCTCGGGAAAATCCGACTATGCCACCTCGCTCGAGGCCCTGAGCGAGGAACTGCCCAATTGCGGCTCGGTCTCCTTGATCGTCAGCTGGTTCGGCAATGACCTGCGCGCGGCGCAATGCGACATCAAACCCAAGGTGGAGCAGACCCAGTTCGACGGTCAGGAAATGCCATGGGCCGTCGCGGGCGAGTTGCGCAGCACGGCCGATCTGGTGCCCTTCGATCCCGAAGGCCGCCCTATTTATGGCGGCACGCCTGCGGATGCATCGGTGATCGAGGCGATTCAAGCCACCCAAGCGGGCGGCCAAGGCGTGATGTACTACCCGTTTATCTTGATGGATCAGGTGGATGGGAACAGCCTGCCCGATCCCTATTCCGATGCCGCCGCGCAGCCCAAATTGCCGTGGCGCGGGCGGATCACCCTCATGGATGCACCGGGGCAGGCCGGATCGAGCGACGCCACCGCCGCCGCCGAGGCCGAAGTGGCAGCGTTTTTTGGCACGGCCACAGCGGCAGATTTTGCCATCTTGGGCGAAACGGTCAGCTACTCCGGCCCTGACGAGTGGCGCTACAATCGCTTTATCTTGCACCAAGCCGCGCTTTGCGCCGCGGCAGGCGGGGTCGAGGCCTTTTGCATCGGCTCCGAAATGCGCGGGCTGACCCAAATTCGCGGCGCGAATGGCAGCTTTCCGGCGGTGACGGCCTTGACCGGATTGGCCGCGCAATGCCGTGCGATCCTCGGACCGCAGTGCAAAATCGGCTATGCGGCGGATTGGACGGAGTATTTCGGATACCAACCGCAAGACGGCAGCGGTGATCGGTATTTTCACCTCGATCCGCTTTGGGCCGACGCCAATATCGATTTCGTCGGGATCGACAACTACATGCCGCTCTCCGATTGGCGCGACGAGGCGGGGCATAGCGATGCCGATTGGGGCACGATCTATAATCTCGACTACCTCAAGGACAATATCGAGGGCGGCGAGGGCTATGATTGGTATTACCATTCGGTCGATGCGCGCGCGGCGCAAATCCGCACGCCGATCACCGATGGCGACCACGGCGAGCCTTGGGTTTACCGCTATAAGGATATCAAGAACTGGTGGTTGAACGCGCACCACGAACGGATCGGCGGTGTGCGCCAAGAGATAGCGACCGATTGGGAGCCGATGTCGAAACCCGTCTGGTTCACCGAACTGGGTTGCGCCGCCGTCGACAAGGGCACCAACCAGCCGAACAAATTCCTTGATCCGAAATCCTCGGAATCCAGCCTGCCGCGCTATTCCAACGGGCGGCGCGACGAGTTGATGCAGATGCAATATCTGCGCGCCATGTTCGGCTATTGGAACGATCCGGCGAACAATCCGGTCAGCGAGGTCTACGCCGCGCCGATGCTGGACATGAGCCGTGCCCATGTCTGGGCATGGGATGCGCGGCCCTATCCGTTCTTCCCCAACAATCGCGGGCTTTGGAGCGATGGCGACAATTACGCGCGCGGCCATTGGATGACAGGGCGCAGCGGCTCGCGCCCCCTGTCCGATGTGGTGGCCGAGATTTGCAAACGCGCGGGCGTCGCCAGCTTCGATGTCTCCGAGCTTTACGGCTATCTGCGTGGCTATACTCGCGCCGAGGTCGCCCCCGCGCGCACCGCCTTGCAGCCCTTGATGCTGCGCTACGGCTTCGATGCGGTCGAACGCGGCGGCACGCTCAAATTCATCATGCGCGACGGTCTCAATGACATCGAAGTGTCGCGCGATGAAATGGCCGTGGCCAAGGAGCTGGACGGTGTGATTGAGGAAACCCGAACCGCCGAGGCCGAACTCACGGGCCGCGTGCGGATGCGCTTTGTGCAGGCCGAAGGCGATTTCGACGTGGTCGCCGAAGAGGCGGTGCTGCCCGACGAGGCGACCCATGCGGTGGCCGCGACCGAAGTGCCGCTGTCGCTGACCCGCGCCGAAGGGCGCCAAGTGGTCGAACGCTGGCTGTCGGAGGCGCGCGTGGCGCGCGATGTGGTGCGCTTTGCGCTGCCGCCGTCAAAGCTGCCGCTGGGCGCGGGAGATATCTTGCGGCTCGACAATGACGGCGTGCCCGCGCGCTATCGCATCGACCGAGTGGAGCAAGGCGACAAACAACTGATCGAAGCGGTGCGGATCGAGCCGGAAACCTACCGCCCGATCGATATGGCAGATGATGCGGCGACCGTGCGCGCCTTCACACCGCCTTTGCCGGTCTTCCCGCTGTTTTTGGACCTGCCCTTGATGACGGGCGAAGAGGTGCCCCATGCGCCCCATCTGGCCGTCACCGCAGAGCCGTGGCCCGGCACGGCGGCGCTCTATGCTTCGGGTTCGGATGCGGGCTATAGCCTTGATCAATTGATCTCGACCCGTTCCAAATTGGGGGTGACCGAGACGCCGATGTTCGCGGCCTCGATGGGGGTTATCGATCACGGCGAGGGGGTGGTGGTCAAACTCACCTCGGGCGCCTTGTCGAGCATCGACGACGAGGCATTACTCAACGGCGGCAACCTGATGGCGATCGGTGACGGCAGCGCCGGAAATTGGGAACTCTTCCAGTTCCGCGATGCGCAATTGGTGGGCGAGAACACCTATCTGCTCAAACACCGTTTGCGCGGGCAATTGGGATCGGATGTGCTTATGCCGTCGCAATGGGCGGCAGGATCCTATGTGGTGGCGATGGACGGGATACCGCAGCAGATCACATTGGCGGCCAGCCAGCGCAACATCGCGCGCCATTACCGCGTCGGCCCCGCACAGCGCAGCTATGACGACCCGTCCTTTGTACACCGGATCGAGGCCTTCGACGGGGTCGGCTTGCGCCCCTATGCGCCGGTGCATCTGCGCGCCGATCCGCTTGCGGGGGGCGATTATGCCATCTCGTGGATCCGCCGCACGCGCATTGCCGGTGACGGGTGGGATACGATCGAGGTGCCGCTGGGCGAGGAAAGCGAAAGCTACCTGTTGCAAATCCGTCTGGGCGGGGCCTTGGTGCGCGAGCAAATCCTGCCCGCGCCAAGCTGGACCTATAGCGCGGCGATGCAGGCTGCAGATGGCACAACGGGCGGTTTCGAGGTCTCGGTGGCGCAAATTTCCGCGAGTTATGGTGCGGGGGCAAAACGTAGCCTCGCGGTTGCCTAAGGCTGAAACTCCATAAAAACAAAGGGCTGCGCAGTGTCGTTTTCGCGCAGCCCTTCGGCTTTTGTGCTTTTGCGCACATTTCATTCGCGCCGTGAATGGCTCCGATCACAGCTTTGCATTTCCGCATCCCGCCCGATCTGCTATAGAGGTTCGAAATTCAAACCTTCTGTGGCGCAAAGATTTGCGCGCAATCAGATGCTGATGAGGCAAGGCACAATGGCCGAGAAACGCGCAAAACTGTCCCAAATCGATCCGGTCTGGACCCGTATTTTGGAAGAATCCCGTCAGGCCGTCACGGACGAGCCGCTGCTCGGTGGATTGGTTCATGGCTGCATCTTGCACCACGAGACGTTGGAAGATGCGCTGGCCTACCGCTTTGCGCAAAAACTGGCCTCGGGCGAGATGTCGGAACAATTGCTGCGCGAGATCGCCGATGCGGCCTATGCCGCCGATCCCGAGTTGGGCCAAGCCGCCCGCGCCGATATTATTGCGGTATTCGAACGCGATCCGGCATGCCATCGCTATATCCAGCCGCTGATTTTCTTCAAAGGGTTTCAGGCGATCCAAGCCTACCGCATCGGTCATTGGCTGTGGCGTCAGGGGCGGCGAGATCTGGCCTATTTCGTGCAAATGCGCGTTTCCGAACAATTCGGCGTCGATATCCATCCGGCTTGCCGCGTCGGTAAGGGGCTGTTCCTTGATCATGCCCATGCCATCGTGATCGGCGAAACCGCCGTGGTCGGCGATAACGTGTCGATCCTGCACTCGGTGACTTTGGGCGGGACCGGCAAGGAAGACGAGGACCGTCACCCGAAAATCGGCAATGGCGTTTTGATCGGCGCAGGGGCCAAGGTCTTGGGCAATATCGAGATCGGCCATTGCAGCCGCATCGCCGCCGGATCTGTGGTTCTGGCCGATGTGCCGTGCTGCAAAACCGTGGCTGGCGTGCCCGCCAAAGTCGTCGGCGAGGCGGGCTGTGATCAACCTTCGGTCTCGATGAACCAGTTGATCGGCGCGCGCGAATAGCGCCCGCCGCCCGTTGCACATTAAAACGCCCGCAGCTTTGTGCGGGCGTTTTGTTCTTTCAAGCTGCGCGCCGGATCAGGCCAGCATCGCAATCGGGTTTTCCAGATTGTCGACAATATGTTTGAGCAGCTCCGCCCCCAGCGCCCCGTCGATCACGCGGTGATCGACCGATAGCGTCACCGACATCACCGTCGCGACCTCCAATGCGCCATCCTTGCCGACGACGGGTTTTTTTACACCCGCACCAACTGCGAGAATTGCGCCGTGTGGCGGGTTGATAACGGCGTCAAAATTGTCAATTCCGAACATTCCGAGGTTCGAGATCGCAAAGCTGCCGCCTTGGTATTCATGCGGAGCAAGCTTGCGGTCGCGGGCGCGGGCGGCGAGGTCTTTCATCTCGGCCGAGAGCGCCGAGAGCGATTTCATCTCGGCATCCTTGAGCACCGGCGTGAACAATCCGCCCTCAATGGCGACCGCCACGGCCACATCCGAAGGGGTCAGTTGCAACACCCGATCACCCGCCCAAACCGCATTGGCGGCGGGCACGGCTTGCAGCGCCAAAGCGCAGGCTTTGATGATGAAATCATTGACCGACAGTTTCACGCCGCGCGCCTCCAGCTTGCCGTTCAATTCGCTGCGCAATTTCATCAGCGCGTCGAGCTTGATATCGCGGCGCAGATAGAAATGCGGGATCGATTGTTTGGCCTCGGTCAACCGCGCGGCGATGGTTTTGCGCATGCCGTTGAGCGGGATTTCCTCATAGGCGCGATCCTCATACATGCGTTTGACCGCATCGGCGGCAGGGCCGCTGGCCATGGGAGCAGGGGCTGCGGCGGGCGCAGCAGAGGCCGCAGTCGCGGCACTTGCGGCAGGGGCAGAGGCACCCGCTTTGGCAGCCTCGACATCCGCCTTGACGATCCGCCCTTTGGGGCCGGATCCTGTGATCGACGACAGGTCCACACCTTTGTCCGCCGCGATCCGGCGCGCCAGAGGGGAGGCAAAAATGCGTGTTCCGTCAGAGGTTTGCGGCGCAGCAGGCGCAGCCGCAGCAGAGGCCTGCGGTGCTGTTTCGGCGGGTTGGGCCACAGCCTTCGCTTTCGGCTCCGCGGCTGTGGCGAGTGGCGGCGCGCCAATGTCATCGGCGCTTTCACCCTCTTCCAAAAGCACCGCAATGGCGGTGTTGACCTTCACATTCTCGGAGCCTTCGGCCACGAGGATCTTGCCGATCACCCCTTCGTCGACGGCTTCGAATTCCATCGTCGCCTTGTCGGTCTCGATCTCGGCCAGAAGATCGCCGGAGGAGACGGTGTCGCCCTCCTTGACCAGCCATTTGGCCAATGTTCCCTCTTCCATCGTCGGCGAGAGGGCGGGCATCAGGATTTCTGTCGGCATCTCTCTCTCCTCAACGATAGGTGACTTGCTTGGCGGCCTCGACCACCTCGGCAGTGGTGATCAGCGCGTGTTTTTCGAGGTTCGCCGCATAGGGCATCGGCACATCCTTACCGGTGCAGTTGATCACCGGCGCGTCCAGATAATCAAAGGCGCGCTGCATGATCGTGGCGCTGATATGATTGCCGATCGAGCAGACGGGGAAGCCTTCCTCGACGGTGATGCAGCGGTTGGTCTTCATCACCGAACCCAGCACCGTATCATAATCGATCGGGCGCAGGGTGCGCAGGTCGATGACCTCGGCTTCGATGCCATCGGCGGCAAGTTTCTCTGCCGCTTCAAGGGCATAGGTCATGCCGATGCCAAAGCTGACGATGGTGATATCGCTGCCCGCGCGGCAAATCTTTGCCTTGCCGAAGGGGATGGTGAAATCCTCCATCGCGGGTACTTCGAAGGTCTTGCCATAGAGAATTTCGTTTTCGAGGAAGATCACAGGGTTGGGGTCGCGGATCGCGGTTTTGAGCAATCCTTTCGCATCCGCGGCCGAATAGGGCATGACAACCTTGAGACCCGGAACCTGCGCATACCATGCGGCGTAATCGTGGCTGTGCTGCGCGCCGACGCGGGCGGCAGCGCCGTTGGGGCCGCGAAACACCATCGGTGCGCCCATCTGACCGCCCGACATATAGAGTGTCTTGGCGGCAGAGTTGATAATCTGGTCAATGGCTTGCATGGCGAAGTTAAAGGTCATGAACTCGACGATGGGGCGCAAGCCGCCAAAGGCCGCGCCGACACCGATACCGGCAAACCCGTGCTCGGTGATCGGCGTGTCGATCACCCGTTTGGAGCCGAAATCATCCAAAAGACCTTGGGAGATTTTATAGGCGCCTTGGTATTCGGCGACCTCTTCACCCATCAAAAACACCGTCTCGTCGCGGCGCATTTCCTCGGCCATGGCGTCGCGCAGGGCCTCGCGCACGGTTTGGGTTTTCATCGGCGTGCCTTCGGGCCAATCGGGGGTCTGATCGGCGGCCCTAACCTGTGGCGCGGCGGATTTCGCGGCGGCAGGGGCGGAGGCGGCAGGAGCCTTGGCCTCAGCAGGCGCGGCGGCAGGACCCGCAGCGGCGCCAATATCATCGGCGCTCTCTCCTTCTTCGAGCAATACGGCAATCGGCGTATTCACTTTGACGCCCTCGGTGCCCTCGGACACGAGGATTTTGCCGATGACGCCTTCATCGACGGCTTCGAATTCCATCGTCGCCTTGTCGGTTTCGATCTCGGCCATGATGTCGCCTGCGGCAACTGTGTCGCCCTCCTTGACGAGCCATTTGGCCAATGTGCCTTCTTCCATCGTCGGCGAGAGGGCGGGCATAAGGATTTCGCTTGGCATATTCTGTCTCCCTTACGCGGTCTGCGACGCGTCGGTCGCGTAGATGTCGGTCCAAAGCTCTTCGAGCGGCGGCTCGGGGCTTTCCTTGGCAAAATCGGCGCTGGCGTTGACGATGCCTTTGATCTCTTTGTCGATGGCTTTGAGGTCGTCTTCGCTGGCGTGTTTGCCGGTCAGGAGCAATTCGCGCACATGTTCGATCGCGTCTTTCTCCTCGCGCATTTTCTGCACCTCTTCGCGGGTGCGGTATTTGGCCGGATCGGACATCGAATGGCCGCGATAGCGGTAGGTTTTGACCTCCAGAATATACGGTCCCTTGCCCGCGCGGCAATGCGCCACGGCCTTGTCGCCCGCCTCCTTGACGGCCAGAACATCCATGCCGTCCACCGCCTGTCCGGCGATGCCAAAGGCCTCGCCGCGGGTGAAGATATCGGGCGAGGAGGTCGATCGCGCCTGCGCGGTGCCCATGGCGTATTGGTTGTTCTCAATGACAAAAATCACCGGCAACTTCCAAAGAGCGGCCATGTTGAAGGTCTCGTAGACCTGCCCCTGATTGGCAGCGCCATCGCCGAAATAGGCAAAGGTCACATTGTCATTGCCTTTGTATTTATCCGCAAAGGCCAGACCCGCGCCAAGCGGCACCTGCGCGCCGACGATGCCGTGGCCACCGTAAAAATGCTTCTCTTTGCTGAACATATGCATCGAGCCGCCCTTGCCCTTGGAATAGCCGCCGATGCGTCCGGTCAATTCGGCCATCACCCCGTTCGGGTCCATCCCGCAGGCCAGCATATGCCCGTGGTCGCGGTAGGAGGTGATGCGTTTGTCGCCCTCTTTCGTCGACGCCTCAAGCCCGACCACAACCGCCTCTTGCCCGATATAGAGGTGGCAAAACCCGCCGATGAGCCCCATGCCGTATAGCTGCCCCGCCTTTTCCTCGAATCGCCGGATCAGCAGCATGTCGCGGTAGTAGGCTTTTAACTCTTCGGCAGAAACGTTTGGTTTCTTTGAGCTTTTCTTGGCTGTCATCGGCGGGATCCTCCTCCGGGATGAAACTAGTTTAGCGTTAAACTATTTAATACAGTATCTCGCCAATGGATGCGAGCGTGAATTTGGTTAACCGCGGTTGGGCGCGGCGATGCCTATGAAAACAAACCGCTTTCGTCGCCCGCACCGCTGGCGATGCGCGCCCGCGCAAGGTGGCCTAAAGCGCGCCCGCGCACAGTGGACAAAGGCAAGTTAAACTATGGTGAAGAAAAACGAAGAACGCGCGCGCCCTTCGGACCGCCTAGCGGATCACGATCTCGTCGCTGCGCACCATGCCCAGAACATCGCGCGTTTGCTGGTCCAGAAGGTCCAGATCGAGGTAGCTGTCCGACAGGCGCTGCGTGAGGTTTTCCATCCGCGCCACCTCGGATTGCAACAGCGCAAGCTGCGCGGCCAGTTGGTCACGCTCGGCATTGATTTCGGCGCGGCGGAACAGGCCGTAATCGCCTTGCACGGCGGCAAAAGCGAAATACAGGCCGATGCTAAGCGCAGCGGCGAAATAAACGAGCACACCGAAGCCGGGTTTTTTGCGCGAGGACATGATTGGAAAACTGCCTGATACTGCTAAATTTACGGCCTCTAACGGGCCTTTTTTACATCATGCCACAGGTGATTCGCTTTGTGAATCCCCTGTTTTACCTTTTCTTTAGATATCCTCTGTCATGCGCGGGATGTTGCAAATATCCGCCGCAGTTGCGAGGCTATGCCTATGCTGGCCGCCCGCCGGCACGGCCCCCCGAAGGAGACCCCCGACAGATGACGCAAAATCCGCCTTCCTCGCTGCCTGCGCGCGCCGATCTGCCGACGCATGAGGTCACCAACCAGCCCCAGCCCATCGGCGACAGCGATCTGTTCTCGCGCGATCCGGCCCTGCGCACCCATGCGGCGGCGGCGGGCGCGGATATGGAGCATCTGGCCCATTTCGGCGCGCGGATCGGCACGCGCGAGATGCGCGCCAAAGCCCGAGCGGCGCAGCGCCACAAGCCCGAGCTTGTCAGCCATGACAGCGGCGGGCGGCGCATTGACGAGGTCCATTTCCATCCCGCCTATCACGACCTCATGCAAGCGGGCATCGGCAGCGGTATTTCCGCGCTGCCGTGGGAGGGCGCGCAGGGCGGCCATGTCACCCGCGCCGCGATGCTCTATCAACTGACGCAGGTCGAGCAGGGGGTGTGCTGCCCGATGACCATGACCTATGCGGCCGTGCCCGCGCTCAAATCCGCGCCTGCCTTGGTCAAGGATTGGGTGCCCAAACTCACCTCGCGGCGCTATGACGGCGCGGCGCAGCCCTTGGCGCGCAAGGCGGGGGCGACGCTGGGCATGGCGATGACCGAAAAGCAGGGCGGCTCGGACCTGCGCGGCTCGAGCACGCGCGCGCAGGCGGCGGATGGGGCCTACCGGTTGACGGGGCATAAATGGTTTTGCTCGGCGCCGATGTCGGACGGTTTCTTGACGCTGGCACAGGCCGAGGGCGGGTTGACCTGTTTTCTGGTGCCGCGCTGGCTCGACGGGGGGCGCAACGCCATCCGCATCCAGCGGCTCAAGGACAAGCTGGGCAATCACGCCAATGCCTCTGCCGAGATCGAATACGAGGGCGCATGGGCGCACCGCTTGGGCGAGGAGGGCGCGGGCATCAAAACCATCATCGAGATGGTGCATCACACGCGGCTCGACACCGCCGTTGCCCCCGCCGGATTGATGCGCGCCGCCTTGGTGCAGGCGCATCATTGGGCCGAGCATCGCACCGCCTTTCAAAAACGGCTGATCGACCAGCCGCTGATGGCGCAGGTTCTGGCCGATCTGGCGCTGGAGGCCGAGGGGACCTTGGCGCTTTCGCTGCATGTGGCGCAAAGCTTTGACAGCGCATCCGAGGCAGGGCGCGCCTTTGCCCGTGTCGGCGTGGCCTTGGCGAAATATCTGGGCAACCGATTGTGCCCGCAGGTGGTTTTCGAGGCGATGGAATCCATGGGCGGGTCGGGCTATGTCGAAGAGGGGCCGATGCCGGTGCTCTATCGCGAAGCGCCGCTCAATTCGATCTGGGAAGGGTCGGGCAATGTGATCTGCCTCGATATTTTGCGCACGCTGGTCAAGGCGCCCGCCACCGCAGAGGCGCTGTCGAACGAGCTGACCTTGGCGGCGGGGGGCGACCGGATATTCGATGCCGCCATTAAGGCCCATATGGCGCGGTTCCCGCGTCTTCCCGAAGAGGCGCAGGCGCGGTGGTATGTAGAAAGCCTCGCCACGCTTTTGACCGCTGCGGTGTTGATCCGAAAGGCTCCCGCGCCGGTGGCGCAGGGCTATATCGCCACCCGTCTGGGCGGGCAGCGCGGGCGCACTTACGGGGCGATTTCGGGGGTGGACACGGCGGCGATCACGGCGCGCATTACCGAAGGCTAGCGCGGCGTCGAGGCGGGGCGGCGAGGCCTGCGCCCCCGATCCGGGGCTGGCGCGCGGCGCAGTTGCGAGCGGCCCCATCGGCTGCGCGCGCAGGCCGCGCGGCTTATGGCCGGACCCGCCGCAAATGCGCCATGCCTATCCTTTGCGCGCCCAAACCATGCGCATGGCAAAGACCATCACGCGGCGCGGCAACAGCCTTGGCAAAAAGGCAAAGACCTTGTTGGAGGCCCCCGTCACCACGATCCGCCGCCCGCGTTTCATCCCCGTCCATCCGGCGCGCGCCACCGCATCGGCGGGTGCAGGTCGGGTGATCTTGAGCAAAAAGCTGTCTTCCATCTCGCCTTGCTCGAAAAACTCGGTCGCCACGGGGCCAGGGCACAGGGCACAGACCTTGACGCCGCTGCCCGACAATTCTTCGGCCGCCGCTTCGCTGAGCGACAGCACATAGGCTTTGGAGGCGTGATAGACCGCCATGCGCGGCGCTGGCATGAAGGCGGCGGTTGAGGCGACGTTGAGGATATAGCCGTGGCCGCGCGTGCGCATCGGGCCGATGGCGGCGCTCATCAGCGCCGAGAGGGCGGCGACATTGACCGCAATCTCGGCCCGTTCGCGCGGCCAATTGTCCGGATCGCCGAAAAATCCGTTGGCCCCGAGCCCCGCATTATTGACCAAAATATCGATGCCGCGCCCCGCGCTGGCCTTGTCCCATAGCGCCTGAGCCGCGCCGTCTTGGGACAGGTCCGCAGGGATCACCTCGATCTCGATCCCGTGGTTGTCGCGCATCAGCTCCTGTTTGAGCGCCTCCAGACGCTCGGCGCGCCGCGCGGTGAGGATCACATTGCGCCCCTCGGCGGCGGCAAGGCGCGCAAATTCCACGCCCAGCCCTGCAGAGGCCCCCGTGATCAAAACCCAAGCATCGCTCATATCGCACTCCTCGCGGCGCCTCTTGCGCCTTTGGACAAAACCCTAGCGCGCGGCGATCAATGCGGCAACGCCTGGCAGGGTTTTGCCTTCCATCCATTCGAGGAACGCGCCGCCTGCGGTGCTGATATAGGTGAAGTCCTTGGCCGCATCGGCCTTGTTGAGCGCGGCCACCGTATCGCCGCCGCCCGCCACCGAAATCAATGTGCCGGCGCGGCTGTATTTCGCCGCCGCCTGCGCCGCCGCATTGGTCGCCGCATCGAAGGGTTCGATTTCAAACGCCCCCAAAGGCCCGTTCCAGATCAGGGTTTTCGCCTCCTTGAGCAGGCTTTCGATCCGCGCCACCGATTGCGGCCCCGCGTCCAAGATCATCGCATCCTCGGGGCAGTCCTGCGCGCCGACCACTTCATGGGGGGCATTGGCGGCAAATTCGCGCGCCACGACCACATCGACGGGCAGCACGATCTCGCATCCCAGATCGAGCGCCTTGAGGCGGATTTGTTCGGCGGTTTCGGTCAGGTCGTGCTCGCACAGCGATTTGCCCACATCAATGCCGCGCGCGGCCAGAAACGTATTGGCCATGCCGCCGCCGATGATCAGATATTGCACCTTTTCAACGAGATTGCCCAATAGCTCCAGCTTGGTCGAAACCTTTGCCCCGCCGACCACGGCGACAACGGGTTTTTGCGGCTTGCCAAGCGCCTTTTCGAGCGCTTCAAGCTCTGCTTGCATCAAACGCCCCGCGCAAGAGGGCAGCAAATGCGCCACGCCCTCGGTCGAGGCATGGGCGCGGTGCGCCGCCGAAAACGCATCATTGCAATAGATATCGCCGAGCGAGGCGAGAAACTGCGCCATCCCCGGATCGTTTTTCGTCTCGCCCGGCGCAAAGCGGGTGTTCTCGGCCAAAAACACCGTGCCGTTGGGCGCTTCGTCAATGGCGGCGCGGTCGGGGCGCTCGACAAAGGTCACATCGCACCCCAAAGCCTCTTGCAGCGCTGGCACCACCACGCGCAGCGACAATTCGGGGACATATTTGCCCTTGGGCCGTCCGAAATGCGCCAAAAGCACGGGTTTGCCGCCGTGGGAGGTGATATATTGGATCGTCGGCACGATCCGCTCGATCCGCGTGGCGTCGGTGACTTGGCCCGCCTCATCGACCGGCACGTTGATATCGACCCGCACCAGAACGGATTTGCCCTCCAGATCCATATCGTCCAGCGTTTTCCAACCCATACTCATATCTCCCGTCTGTGCCGCGCGCCGCGCGGGCCTTGCGGGCGCCATATCCGGCCCGCTTCTGGTTCGCGTTGCGCATGTCTTCGCCCGTCTGGCGCGAGGCGTCAACAGCGCGCTTGGCATCCGCGGCGCTTGGTCTTAGGTATTCGCGCAGGAAATCACGCCGCGCGAGCCTGCGCGAACAGTAAGGAGCCGGACATGGCGGACATCAAAGACCCCGAAAACACCCTGTTGATCGAACTTAAAGGCGGCACTGTCACGCTGGAGCTTTTGCCCGATGTGGCCCCCGCCCATTGCGCGCGGATCAAGGAACTGGCCCGCGCTGGCGCCTATGACAACGTCGCCTTTCACCGCGTGATCGACGGCTTCATGGCGCAAACCGGCGATGTGGCCCATGGCAATATGGAAAAAGACTTCGACATCCGCCGCGCGGGCACCGGCGGCTCGGACCTGCCGGACGTTCCGGCGGAGTTTTCCAAACTGCCCCATGATCGCGGCACGCTCGGCGCGGCGCGCTCGGCCAACCCCAATTCTGCCAATTCGCAGTTTTTCATCAACTTCAAGGACAACCATTTCCTCAACGGGCAATACACGGTTTATGGCCGCGTGATCGAGGGGATGGAACATGTCGACGCGATCACCAAAGGCGAGCCGCCCGCCAGCCCCGACCGGATGATCTCGATGAAGGTGGCCGCAGATGCATAAGCTGATTGCAAGCGCAGCCGCTTTGGCGCTCTCGGCTTCGGCGGCTTTGGCCACGGGGCTGCAGATCGAGATCGCAGGCGAGGGGGCCAATGGCACCGTCACAATCGACCTGCTCGAAGAGCTTGCGCCCAAACATGCGGCGCAAATCTCCGCTCTGGCCGCCGAGGGTGCCTATGACGGCGTGGTGTTTCACCGCGTGATCGACGGCTTTATGGCGCAAACAGGTGATGTGGAATTCGGCCGTATCGGCGAAGACATGCGCCGCGCGGGCATGGGCGGATCGCAGCTTGGCAATATTGCCGCCGAGTTTTCGGATATGAATTTCGATCGCGGCGTTGTGGGCATGGCCCGCTCCTCCGATCCCAATTCGGCCAATTCGCAGTTCTTCATCATGTTTGAACCAGGTCCGTTTTTGAACGGGCAATATACGGTTGTGGGCATTGTGACGGGCGGCATGGATGTGGTGGATGCAATCAAACGCGGCAAAGGTCCGAACGGATCGGTCATCGGCGCGCCCGATGTGATGACCAAGGTCACGGTCACCGAATAGGCGGCCCATCTCATTGCTATAAACAAGCGGCCCGCAGAGCGATCTGCGGGCCGCTTGTTGTTTTGGGCGGGGCCATGCCTGTGGTTTTTGGGAAGCTTTCGCGCATGGACCGCGCGCTAGAACCGCCCCGAGGCCCCGCCGCCGCCCGAGCGCCCGCCGCCAAACCCGCCGCTGCCGCTGCTGTATGTGGATGTGCGGATCGGGGCGGTCGGCTCTTCGCGCGAATGGCTGTATCCGCAATGGGGGCAGGTGAGCTGCACCTGCCGCAATCCGCCCAAGGCGCGCGTCGCGGGGCGTCGCGGGGTCACCTGCCGCTTCAGGCCGCGCTGCTGGCATTGCGGGCAACGCGACAGCCGACCGAAAAGCGCGGCGAGTTTGGATTTGAACGCCCTGCTGATTGCGGTCAGGGCGACTAGCGCGCCGATCAGCAAGACGGGCCAGTTCGACCCGCCCTTGGGTGCGGGGGCCGGATCGCCCGCCTGATAGGGCGTGATGATACGGCGTTGCGCGGCTGCAATGGCGCTGGCCACGGCGGCATTGATATCATCGGCGCGCAGATGCGGCATCATCTCGCGGTCGATCACATCCGCCGCCGCGCGGTCCCAATCGCGCCCGTATCCGGCGCCCAACTCGAGGCGCACCGCCCGTTCGGCGCGGGTGACGAGCAACAATATCCCGTCATTGCGCGATTTGTCCCCGATGCCCCATGCGTCGAATACGCGGGTGGCATAGGCCTCAAACTGCGGCGCGGAGGGATGGGTGAGCACCGCCATCTCGACCCCGCTGCGCGCCTTGAGCGCCAATAGCTGTTGCGAAATATCGGCCTCTTGCGCCTCGCTCAGGTAATCGGCCAGATCAAGGATATAGGTTTGCGCGGGGGCGGGCGGCACCTCTTGGGCGGCGGCGCTATGGGGCAGCAGGCAAAGCGCCAGCGCCGCGATCATGCCAAACCGGCGCGCCGCCATCATGCCGATCCCTTGGCCATAAGCGCATTGACCTCGGCCTCGCTGGCCCCGCCTTTGAGGGCCGAGAAATCGCCGTGCTCCATCATCGCGCGGCCCGCGTCGATCACCGCCCGATGGGTCAGCCGCGCCAATCCGCCGCCGATGGAGATCCGCGCCGCGCCCATTTTGGCGAATTGCGCGCGGCTGATATCGGCGTAGCGCCCCGCCGCCAGAACATTGACCGGCAAGGCGGTGGCCTCGATCACCCGCTGCAAATCCGCAAGGCTGGCAGGCAGCGGCACATAGACACAATCGGCCCCCGCCGCTTCAAAGGCCTTGATCCGGCGCAGGGCCTCTTCGATGTCATACTGCCCGTTCATCACCCCGTCGGCGCGGGCCACCAGAACGAAATCGCGCGGCAGCGCGCGGGCCGCAGAGGCGGCGGCGCGGATACGCTCGGCCGCCAGATCGGCCGCGTAAGGGTGATCGGCGGGCAGGGCCGTGTCCTCGATGGAAATCCCCGCCAGCCCCGCCTCGCAGGCAAGGCGCACCGTCTCGGCGCAGGTCTGTGGCGCCTCGCCAAAGCCGTTCTCGAAATCGCCCGAGACCGGCAAAGGCGTGGCGGCGACCAGATCCTGCGCATGGGCCAAGGCCTCGTCGCGGGTCAGATTGCCCATATCGGGGCGGCCTTGGGTGAAGGCATGGGCCGAAGAAGAGGTGGCAATCGCATCGGCGCCCAATCCGGCCAGAACCCGCGCCGAGCCGATGTCCCACGCATTGGCAAGGATAAAGGGCACGCCGCGTTTGTGCAGGGCACGAAAAGAGGGGGCGGGATCATGCATGGGGCACCTCGGCAAATAACAGATGACAGTGCGCCCACAGTGAAAGGCGCATGGCCGCAGCGCAAGATAAAAGCGGACGGCGGGCCGGTTCGGGGCGGGCAGGGGCAGGGAGGAATTGGCGTCAAGGGCAGAGCGGGAAACGGGGGAGCGGGGCAGGTCGGCGCGGTAGGCTGCCTTAGGGGCGCAGGCCAATGAATGTAATGCGAGCTTGCAAGCAACAGGCCGATGCGGAACCTGCTTCACAGGGAGACAGGGAGACAGGG
>JBOEGS010000008.1:0-210176 GCA_050633545.1 Paracoccaceae bacterium | reverse complement strand
AAACCCGCAAGAGCTTTTTTCGGATATTGTCATCTTTTCTTCAAAAATCTCAAAAACCAAATGAATTCAATTGGATAAGGGCGCAACTTTGTTTGAGACGGCTGCATTTCATGGCATGTCGCTGCGCTGCGGCTTGGGGCTGAACAGGCGCGCGACCCCACATATTGGGTTACCCACAGGGTTATCCCCAAGATAGGTCGGGACTCGGCGCAAATCACCCCCGATTCAGGGGTGGAATCGCGCCATGTGCTGCCGGAATCGCAAGGCGCCGCGCGACTCGGCGGCAAACCTCGGCGTGAAAACGCAAAAGCCGCGGAGGAACCGCGGCTTTCACTGATCTGCAGATCAAACGGGTTCTAGGCCGTTTTGGATTTGGACTTCCGGCGCAGCGCGCCCAAACCCGCAAAGGCCCCGATCATCAGCGGCAAACCCGCAGGCAGCGGCACGGCGGGGGCCGAGGCCAGATCGAAATCAATGCTCCCGATTCTGGCGGAGGCATAAATCGAGCTGCCCACCAAGGCGTCGAAATCCACCGCAATCAAGAAGGCCTCGCCCGCACTGACCGAAACCGGCGCTGCGGCGAAGGTCAGCGTTTGCGTGGCGGAGCTGGCGAACATCAGATCATCGGCCACATCGGTACCTTCGACGCTGACATCAAAGGGCAACTGGCCTGCGAAGCTGGTCAGCGAATGCCCGCCTCCTGTCATGCTGTTGAGCAACAGATCCTGATCGGCAACGATCGAGATCGAATACATCCCGTTTCCGGGCACGCCGAAGGAAAGCCCGCCACTGCCTTGGCGAAACCCGTCGGCGCCCCTTGCGGTGGCCACGAAAGAGAAGTTCACGCCATCGACGGTCGCGCTGGTGGTCGGGACGGTCTATGTGACGAAGGGCGCCGTTGTGAAATCCAACGTGGCGGCTTGGGCGAATGCAGCGGTGAAAACCCCCGCTGCTAGGGTGGTTGCAAAAGTCTTCATAATTATGTCCGTTCAATAAAGCTTGGTTAACGCGCGTAACAAAATACGAGTTACAATCGATAGTTTGAACGAGGCAGCACGTTTGCGTCAAATATGGTATCCCCCAAGGGCCGCCCTTGGGGCGCAGCCATGCCAATTCTTGAAACAATGCGGGCGCATCGGGCGGCATTGTCCGCGCATCACCGCCACCTGCCCCGCGCGCGGCCTTGCCTTTGCCTTTTAATGCGTCACTCCGACCTTACCGTCTTGGCTCGGAAACAGCGTATTCATCGGAACGGATTGCCCGTCCGCCATCACCACGCGCACATGGCGGCGGCGCATCTGGCGCGGTTCGGACACACCTACGGAATGGGCGATGGTTTCGACCTCTTTGATCACCTGTTTGGCGTAATGGGCGACCCGTTTGTATTTGTCCTCGACCACAAGACCGGCCTGCAAGCGCGGATCATGGGTTGTGATCCCTGTGGGGCAGGTGTTCTTGTTGCACTTGAGCGCCTGAATGCAGCCTAATGCAAACATAAAGCCGCGCGCGGAGGCGACGAAATCCGCGCCTGCGCAAATCGCCCAAGCCACGTCGGATGGGTTGACCAATTTGCCCGCCGCGATGATGCGGATGCGGTCATGCAACCCGTGTTTGTCGCGCAGGTCGACCAGCATCGGCAGGGCCTCGCGGATCGGCATGCCGACAAGATCGATCAAGGGCATCGGCGCCGCGCCCGTGCCGCCCTCGCCGCCATCGATGGCGATGAAGTCGGGGGCGCAATCGGGGCCGCGCTGCTCGATCAAGGCGAAGAGCGGGTCGAGCGCTTCTGGCGATCCCATCACGGTTTTGAAACCGACCGGTTTGCCCGTCACCTCGCGGATATGTTCGACCATATCCAACAGATCACTCCAATTGTTGATCTCGCGGTGGCGGTTCGGCGAAATCCCGTCCTGCCCGATCTTGAGCCCGCGAATTTCGGCGATCTCTGCGTTGACCTTCTCACCGGGAAGAATGCCGCCCTTGCCGGGTTTTGCGCCTTGGGCCAGCTTGAGTTCGAACATACGGACCTGCGGGTGTTCGGCCACTTTGCGCAGCTTCTCGTCGCTCAGGTTGCCATGCTCGTCGCGCACCCCGAATTTCGCGGTGCCGATCTGGAACACCACGTCGCAGGCCCCAAGAGTATGAAAGGGCGAGATGCCGCCCTCGCCGGTGTTGAGCCAAATACCCGCCTCTGACGCGCCGCGCGACAGCGCCTCGACCGCAGGGCGCGAGATCGCGCCATAGCTCATGCCGGAGATGTTGAAGATGGATTTGGCCACATAGGGTATTGCCGCCGTCGGCCCGATCAGCATCGGGTCGGTTTTGGCGAATTGGTCCTCGAGCGGAGGAAAGGCCGCATTCATGAAAATCGGCGTGCCGGGGATCGACAGGCTGCGGGTCGAACCAAAGGCGACCGTATTGCCCTTGCCCGTGCCCGCATGGGCGACCCAATCGCGCTGTGCACGGTTAAAGGGCATCTCCTCGCGGTCCATGGCAAAGAAATATTGCCGGAAAAACTCGCCAAGGGTCGAGAACAGATGCCGGAAGCGTCCGATCACCGGATAGTTGCGCCGGATCGCATCGCCGGTTTGGGTTTTGTCGACGACAAAGAACAGCAGTGCCATCAGGGCCAGCCCCCCAAGCACCAATACAAAGACCAAGGCCAAAACCGTCAAGGCGTGCGTGGCAAATCCCATATCCATCCCCGATTGATGTGTGTCAAAGTCAGCTTTAGCGCTATGCTAGAGGGTAGGTTCACACAAACACAGGGGGCCATGGCGTGCAACAACCGCTTTGCGCTGTGCCATCGCCTCAAGGGAGGAGACCCGATGATGCTGAACGTGATGAAGAAAACCCTGCGCGCGGGCCTGGCCTGCACGGCTTTGATTTTGACGCCGATGATCGGCCATGCCGAAGACGGGCTTGTCAGCTATACGACCGAGGAAAGCTATGACGATGTGATCTTCGGATTGGAAAATGCGATCCTTGATCAAGGCCTGCTGATCGACGGGATTTCGCATGTGGGCGACATGCTGGAGCGCACGCGGGCCGATGTCGGCTCCGATGTGGTGCTCTTTGCCAAGGCCGACGTCTATAGTTTTTGCTCGGCGAACCTGTCGCGCAAGGTGATGGAGGCCGATCCGATGAATATCCGCTTTTGTCCCTATGATATCTTTGTCGCGCAGATGCCGGACGATCCTGATCATGTGATCATCGGCTACCGCCAATTCCCCGAAGGGGCGATGCAAGAGGTGCAGGCACTTGTCGATACCATCGTGCGCAGCGCGATCAGTATCGATTAGAGGTGCTGCGTCGCGTCTGGCCGAAGCAATCCGCAATGACAAAAGGCGCCCGAGACTTTGGGGCGCCTTTTCTTTGCTGTGCGGGCGACCCTACCCCCGACGTTTGCGCCGCTTCATACCGGCCACACCGCCCAGCGCACCGATCAGAAGAAACGCCGATGCGGGCAAAGGCACCGCTGGGGCGGCAACCGGCACAGCAATCCCGCCGACCTGCACCTCGATGCGCGTGGTCGGATCGAGAGAGCCACGCCCGAAAATCGTCATGATCCCTGTGTTTTCAAAGGCTGTGGCATCGGTGACCAGCGACAGGAAATAGCTGGTCTGATGCACCTCCTCCGCCAGATAGTGGTTCACCATTGGAAAACCGAAATCAAAGGTCAGCGTATCCCCATCGGCCGAGCGCGACGCCGAGGTCGGTCCGACATCGCCCAAACCGTCGGTGCGATAGGAGGCATCGACCGCGAAATCGCCGTAACCGCTGATCGAGAACCCATCTATATAAAGAATGCCAACCGTCCCGAGGGTATTGACCGGATCGCGCAGGCGCGGCCCAAAGATCAAAGTCTCGAGCAACGCCGAGTCGACCACACGGTTTTGCACGTTATAGCCAGCGACAAAGAGGTCGGCGCTGTCCAGATCGGCGAAAATGAGGTCATCGTTGACCACCGATCCGGCAAGTTCGGGGGTTTCGGCAACGGTGGTTGCGGTCATGGCAATTGTATCGCCTGCGGTGAGCGGCAAAGCGCCCGCTTGCGACACGCCAAAGGTCACAAGAGCCGCCGCACAAAGCGGGGCAAGTCCGGTCATATTCATTGTCAGGTCTCCCGTGAGATAAAAGACGGGTGCGCAGGAAGTGATTTGCAATCGCCAGCGCGTCCGCCGGAAAAGTGAAAAGTAATGTCTTGGTAATGGGCGCATCATAGCGCCTTTGCGCATTCAAATATAGGTGGCAAATCATGCGGGGCGGGAATTTGCCCACGGGCGCCTGCCTGCGCACAGCAAAAAGGCCCGCGCCAATGACGCGGGCCTTAAGGCCGATTTGCTCACAACCGCGTTAATGCACGACGGCATCGTCGGGCTTGGGCCGGTTGCTGGCGCCCACACGGTCGCCAATAATCAACCCGTCCGCCCCCGCGCTGACCGCGATCACATCGCCGTCCTTCACATCGCCCGCAAGCAGCATTTCGGCCAGCGGATCTTGCAAGGCGCGTTGGATCACCCGCTTCAAGGGACGCGCGCCGAACACCGGATCATAGCCTTCATCAGCGAGCCATATCTTGGCCGCCTCGTCGATCTCCAGCGTGATCTTGCGCCCTGCCAAACGGTTGGCAAGCAAACGCAACTGGATCTCGACGATCCCGCCCATGTCCGCGCGGCCCAGACGGTCAAAGATGATCGTCTCGTCCAGACGGTTGAGGAATTCGGGCCGGAAATGTGCTCGCACCGCATCCATCACATCGCGTTTGGCGTCCGAGGCATCGGAGCCGTCCGGCAATTGGCTCAGCGCCTGCGCGCCGAGGTTGGAGGTCAGGATAATCAAGGTTTGCTTGAAATCCACGGTCCGGCCCTGCCCGTCGGTCAAAACCCCGTCGTCGAGAACCTGCAAGAGCACGTTAAAGACATCGGGGTGGGCTTTTTCCACCTCGTCGAACAGCACCACCTGATAGGGGCGGCGGCGCACGGCTTCGGTCAAAACCCCGCCTTCGTCATAACCCACATACCCGGGAGGCGCACCGATTAGGCGGCTGACAGCGTGTTTCTCCATGAACTCCGACATATCGATGCGCACCATGGCGCTGTCGTCATCAAAGAGGAATTCGGCCACCGCTTTGGTCAATTCGGTTTTACCGACGCCGGTCGGCCCGAGGAACAAGAAGCTGCCCAGAGGGCGGTTCTCGTCGTTCAGCCCTGCCCGCGCGCGGCGCACCGCATTGGCCACCGCTTTGACGGCCGCGTTTTGCCCGATGACGCGTTTGTGCAACCCGTCTTCCATGCGCAAAAGCTTGTCGCGCTCGCCTTCGAGCATCTTGGTCGTCGGAATACCGGTCCAACGCTCGACCACTTGGGCGATCTGCTCGGGGCGCACGGCCTCTTCGACCATCACGCCATCCTCGCCTTGGCTTTCCGCCTCGCCGAGCTTTTTCTCCAGATCGGGGATCACGCCGTAGGACAGCTCACCCGCCTTGGCGAGATTGCCTTCGCGCTTGGCGATATCCAATTCGGCCCGCGCCTTATCGAGCGCCTCCTTGATGTCGCGCGCACCGGCCAGCTTGTCGCGCTCGGCCTGCCATTTGGCGGTCATCTGGTCGCTGCGTTCTTGCAGGTCCGACAGGTCGCGCTCCAGCGTGTCGAGCCGGTCCTTGGAGGCTGCATCCTCTTCGAGCCGCAGCGCCTCGGCCTCGATCTGCATTTGCAGGATCTGGCGGTCGAGCGCGTCCAGCTCTTCGGGCTTGCTGTCCACTTCCATGCGCAGACGGCTCGCCGCTTCGTCCATCAAATCGATGGCCTTGTCGGGCAAGAAGCGGTCGGTGATATAGCGATGCGACAGGGTCGCCGCCGCCACCAGCGCATTGTCGGAAATCCGCACGCCGTGGTGCAGTTCATACTTCTCTTTGATGCCGCGCAGGATCGAGATCGTATCCTCGACCGTCGGCTCCGTCACCATCACAGGTTGGAACCGGCGCGCAAGAGCCGCGTCTTTTTCCACATATTTGCGGTATTCATCGAGGGTCGTCGCGCCAACGCAGTGCAATTCGCCCCGCGCCAAGGCCGGTTTGATCAGGTTCGCCGCATCCATCGCACCGTCCGATTTGCCCGCGCCAATCAGCGTGTGCATCTCGTCGATAAAGAGGATGATTTCACCCGCCGCATCCGTGACCTCGTTGAGGATGGATTTGAGCCGCTCTTCAAACTCGCCGCGGTATTTCGCACCCGCAATCAGCGCGCCCATATCGAGCGCCAGCAAGCGTTTGTTGCGTAGGCTTTCGGGCACATCGCCGTTGACGATGCGCAGCGCAAGCCCTTCGGCAATCGCGGTTTTACCCACGCCCGGCTCGCCAATCAGAACAGGGTTGTTCTTGGTGCGGCGGCTCAGCACCTGCATGGTGCGGCGAATTTCGTCGTCGCGGCCGATGATCGGGTCGATTTTGCCCGCTTCCGCAGCAGCAGTCAGGTCATTGGTGTATTTTTCCAAGGCTTCATAGCTGTCTTCGGCGCTGGCACTGTCGGCTTTGCGGCCCTTGCGGATGTCATTGATCGCCGCATTGAGCGTTTGCGGCGTCACGCCGCCCCCCGCCAATGCCTCTTTGGCACCGGATTTGACCAAGGCCAGCGCGGTCAAAAGCCGCTCGACCGGCACAAAGCTGTCACCTGCCTTTTTGGCAAGGCCTTCGGCTTCGGCCAGAACCTTTGCCGTGGTTTGATCCATATAGGTCTGGCCCGCATCGCCCGACACTTTGGGCATCTTGGCCAGAGTCGCATCAACGGTTTGCAACACCGCTTTGGCCTGACCGCCCGCGCGGGTGATCAAGGTGCTGGCAAAGCCTTCGGGATCGTCCATCAAGGCCTTAAGAATGTGATCTGGGGTCAATCGCTGATGGTCTTCGCGCATCGCAATTGTTTGAGCCGCTTGGATGAATCCACGCGCACGCTCCGTGAACTTGTTCAAGTCCATCGCCGTTCTCCTTATATAAAGCGCCCGATCCGGTGGTGGCGCCCGCTCAGCGGCACGCCCCTTAATTTCGGGCCTCACGGATAATTTGGGGAAAGACCGCCCCCCCTTCAAGGGCCGCAATAGCGAAAATTACGCGCAAACTGACGCAGCGGCGAAGGCCGCGGGTGGGCGCGGCTCTATCCGATCCTCGCTACAAGGCGACGCTTGGGAACTTTTGCGTGAGCGGGGCGTTAAAGGAGTGAAAGCGCGCCTATATCCATAAATGTGCGCCCGACAACCCAATAGGCGCCCCGCCAAACGAGCAGAAAGGCACCACGCCATGCATACCGAAAAACTGCACTTGAAAGATGTCCGTTATAACCCTGCGCTCAGCGCCTTCGAGGCCAATGTGACGCTCTACGAGCGCGGCGAGGCCTATATTTATCCGTGTCAGATGGCCGCGCCCATGGACGCCCCGTTTCGCGCCCTTGCCGATGGGCTAAGCGAGCGTGCTTTGCGCCAGCACAAGGCGGCGCGGGCCAAAGCGCTCGGCCTTGGCGCGCTGCGCATGAGCCGCAAATCGAGCGCCGCCGAACGCGCGGTCCATGTGATCCCCCTGCAAAGCGAAACGCCGCTTTACGCCGCCTAGGCGCGCACGGGGCGGGTCGCCCTGCGCCTCACAATCACCAAGCCCGACCGCGGGCGCACGGTTTGTCATGGTTCCGTGCGCCCGTTTTTTTAGGGCCGCAGCGGGCAAAGCCTTGACCCGCAGGGCTAGGGCCGCAACAAGGGCGCACAGTTTGCCCTTTCGCGCCCCTAGATCAGAAAGCAGCCCTCATGCCCCATTCCTCGCGCCCCGCCGATGACCGCCTTATCGTTGCAATGGATGTGCCCAATGCCATCGCCGGTTTGAAACTGGCCGAGGATTTGGGCGATGCGGTCAGCTTTTACAAAATCGGCCTCGGGATGCTCACCGGCGGCGGATTGGCATTGGCCAACGAGCTCAAACAAGAGCACGGCAAGCGCATCTTTCTCGACATGAAACTGTTTGATATCGGCGCGACGGTCGAAGCGGCGGTGCGCGGGCTGGCGCAATTCGATATTGATTTTCTGACGGTGCATGGCGACCCGCATGTGGTGCGCGCCGCCAAAGAAGGGGCCAGCGGCAAGGATTTGAAAATTCTCGCGGTGACGATCCTGACCTCCTTGGATCGCGGTGATCTGGATGCGAGCCTGATCAAGGCCGGCGCCCTCGCCGATCTGGTGCTGGAGCGGGCACATAATGCGTTCGAGGCCGGTGCCGACGGGGTCATCGCCTCGCCGCAAGAGGCCGCCGCGATCCGCGCCCTGCCGTCGGCTGCGGGCAAATTGATCGTCACCCCGGGCGTGCGCCCCGCAGGGGCCGATCTGGGCGATCAAAAACGCGTGGCAACCCCTGCGCAGGCGATCAAGGACGGGGTCGATCATATCGTCGTCGGACGCCCGATTTGGAAAGCCCCAAGCCCCGCAGAGGCCGCCGAAGCGATTCTCGCGCAGATGCAGCAAAGCTGATCTGCGCCGCCTCCCTCCCCCCCAGGGCACCCAAAATAGAGGCGAAAACCGCCGCTGCACCCCTATATGTTGTGGATATCTCCGCCATTCGCCCAAGAATCGGGTGCGCGCGGGGGCTGCCGCGTGTTAACTTCCTCGCCAATTGAGACATGAGTTTACCTATTTGATCGGGGGGACGAGAGAGAATGGCCGTTACCATCAACGCAGGAACACCGGTTTCCAGTAGCACCAACAAGCCGGCGCAAAGCACGGCTCCGCAAGGCGGCGCGCCTGTGCCGCCGCCCGCCGCGCCCAAAGGCCCCGCCCTGTCGGGGGAGGCACAAAAATCCCATAACGATCTGGTGCTCTCCTACCTCAAACTGCGGCGCATGACGGGGCTGCTTGGCTTTGTCCTGCCGATGTTGCTTTTGATCATGGCGGCCACGCCGACGGTCAATTTCATGCCGTCGATTTCGGAGTTCTATTACACGCCGGTGCGTAGCCTTCTTGTCGGCGTGATCGGCGCGATTGCGATCTTCCTGTTTTGCTACAAAGGTTATTCCGCCGAACCCGACCGCGTGGCCCAGCGCCCGATCGAGAAAATCCTGACCGACCGGCGCGTCTCTATGGCCGCGGCTTTGGGCGCCATCGGTGTGGCGATGTTCCCGACCTCTTCGGAGGTGGCCACCACGCCGGTGCCTTTGATGGTGCAATGGCTCGGCTCCGGCGGCTCGGCGCTGTTGCACGCGCTTAGCGCATTGACCTTCTTTCTCGCGTTGGCGGTGATGTGTTTGGAAAACTTCCGCCGCGCGCCCTTGGGCCGCGCGATGGACCGCATCCGCACGGCAGAGCATTCGATCTATTCGGCCTGCGGCAATATCCTCGTCGGATGCACGGCGATTTTGGTGCTGCTATTCGTCATCGGCGCCGTGGGGCGCGACGCGATTGCCCATTTCGTCGCCGAAAACCATTTGATCTTCTGGTTCGAGACCTTCGGCCTGCTGGCCTTCTCGGTTGCATGGCTGGTCAAGGGCGAAGGCCTGACCTCTGTGGTCAAACTCGTCGCAACAGCTGATGAGGCCGACCGCATCCGCGCCGCACAGATCGCCGCGCAAAAAGCCGCCGAACGCGACGAAGAAGCGCGGTCATTGGAAAACCCGTTTTCAAACGCGGCCGCCAGCGAGAAGAAGTCCTTGTTCAAATAGTAGGCCCGCCCATTCGGCGCAGCCACGACCTCAATGGCCGTTGCCCCAAAAGGGCAGCGGCCATCGCGTTTATCGCGGCGCGGTCGGCGTCGGGCCGCGCAGATAGGCCGCAAGCCAGTCTTGCAAATGCGGCACGGCGCGGGCGTGGGTGATAAAGGCGTCAGCCGTCATCAATTCCATACGTTGCCCCTCGTCCCCAAGACGCAGGCCGCGCGCAGCATTGGCGGGCAGATGCGCGGTAAAAAAGGCAACCGTGCCGACGGGGCGCGGGTAATAGGCTTGCAAGCGCAGCTGCGCGGCGCGCAGGACGGCCCCGACCTCCTCGTAGGTCTCGCGTATGGCACATGTTTCAGGCCTCTCGCCCGCCTCGGCAAATCCTCCTGGCAAATCCCAATGGTCGGCAAAGGCGATATGGGGGAGATCATCGCGCAAGAGCGCGACCACTTGATCGCCGACAAAAAGCGCCAGTTTCGATCCTGCAAAATCCATACCGCTCCCTCGCGCTTTGCTCTATTCTATCCAAGACGGCGGCGCGGGCCAGCCCTTGCGTCGTCGCGCCGCCCCTGTTGCCCCGCCCTGCCCGCTCATTTTGCCCTGCCCCCAATGGTTCGGACCGATAGATGCCAACCGCCCCGCCCGCCACTGCGCCCCAAATGCCTAGCCTGTGCCGCGCCTGCCTGACGTGTTTTGAGGGCGGAGGGCGCTGCCCCTCGTGCCGCAGCCCGCGTGTGATCGCCCATGCCGAATTGTTCGACCTCGCCATCGCCCATATGGATTGCGACGCCTTTTACGCCTCGGTGGAAAAACGCGACAATCCGGCCTTGGCGGACAAACCGGTGATTATCGGCGGCGGGCGGCGCGGCGTGGTTTCCACCGCCTGCTATGTGGCGCGCATTCGCGGCGTGCGTTCGGCCATGCCGATGTTCCAAGCGCTCAAACTTTGCCCCGACGCGGTGGTGATCGCGCCGCGCATGGAGGCCTATGCCGAGGCCAGCCGCGCGATCAGGCAGATGATGGAAGAATTGACCCCCGCGATTGAACCCTTGTCCTTGGACGAGGCATTTTTGGACCTGCGCGGGACGATGCGGCTGCACGGCGCGCCGCCTGCGGTGATGCTGGCGCGGCTGGTGCGGCGGATGAAGACCGAGCTGGGGCTGACCGGTTCGATCGGGCTGAGCCACAATAAGTTCTTGGCCAAAATCGCCTCTGACCTCGACAAACCCAACGGATTTGCGGTGATCGGCGAGGCGGAAACCGCCGCGTTTTTGCATGACAAACCTGTGCGGATGATCTGGGGCGTGGGCGCGGCCGCGCAGGCCGCATTAGAGGCCGCCGGTATACGCAGCTTTGCCGATTTGCTGCGCTGGGACCGGCGCGATCTTCATGCGCGCTTTGGCAATACCGGCGAGCGGCTTTGGCATCTGGCGCGCGGGCAGGACAAGCGCCGCGTCTCGGCCCATAGCCCGATGAAGAGCATCTCGAACGAGACCACGTTTTTTGAAGATACCTTCGACGCCGAGCTTCTGGATGGGCATCTGTGGCGCTTGGCCGAAAAAGTCTCGGCCCGCGCCAAGGCCAAAGCCATGGCAGGGCGCGTTGTGACGCTCAAACTCAAGCGCGGCGATCACAGCGCCTTGTCGCGGCGGCTGTCCTTGCGCGACGCCACGCAAATGGCCGATACGATCTATCGCACCGCGCGCGGGCTGCTCGATCAGGTCGGGCCAGAGGGGCCATACCGTTTGATCGGGGTCGGCATTTCCGATCTGGTCGATGAAAGCGGCGCGGATTTGTCGGCGGATCTGCTCGACCAAGGGGCGGCCCAACGCGCCAAGGCCGAGCGCGCCACCGATGCGATCCGTAAGAAATTCGGCGCCGGCGCCATCGTCAAGGGGCGCGGATTAAAGCGCGAGCGCAAGACGGATTGAAGGTTTCATGCTCGGAAACCTTATGGAAAGGCTCTTTCGGATAGGGTCTCTTATCTTTGGCAAGGATTGACCCATGCAAAACGACGTTATCATCGACAACATCATGAAGGCGGTCAGTGCGCATTCAAAATGGAAAACGCGGCTTCATACCGGCATTCAAATGGGGGAAATCGACACCCCCTCTGTGCAAATCACACGCGATGACCAATGTGAATTCGGTCAATGGCTCCACAGCACGCAGATCGACGAAGAGACCAAGCGCGGCAAGCCCTATAAGGTGATCAAGCGGCTGCATGCGGAGTTTCACGGTTGCGCTGGCAAGATCGCCCACAGGGTGGAGCAAGGCGAGATCGATGCCGCGCAAGAGTTGCTTGAAGGCGACTATCGCGAGACCTCGCGCAAATTGATGCTGGCATTGACCCTATGGCGGACTGAGTTGTCGTCTTGAGGTCCGCGCCCTAACCCCGCGGCGGCAAGCGTTTCGCGCCATGGCGCGTCTGCCTTGCCTATTCTGCGGCGAGCGGAATTTTGCGCGCACCAAAGCGCGTGATATCGGCGATCACCCCCTCGAGCAGGGCTTTAAAGGCTTTGAAATTGCCGTTCGGCCGGATCATTTTTTCGTTCATATAGATCGAACGGTCGATTTCGATTTGCACCGCGTGCTGGCCCCGTGAGGGGCGGCCGTAATGCTGCGCCGTATAGGCGCCCGCAAAGGGCGTGTTGCGCACCACGCGCAGCCCCGCGTTGACCAAGGCGCGTTCGATCTGCTCGACCACCTCCTCATCCGCCGCCGCGCCGAACCGATCACCCAATACGACGTCGGGGCGTTTGGCCCCAAGGCGCGCGATACTGTCCACGGCCTCATGCGGCATGGAATGGCAATCGACAAGAATGGACATGCCAAACTCGCGGTGACTGGCATCGAGCAACTCTTGCAGTTTTTTGTGATAGGGCTGCCAATAGGTTTCGATGCGCCGCTGCGCCTCGCTCATCGGCATTTTGCCGCGGTAAATCGCCCGCCCGCCCGCCACCACGCGCGGCACGACGCCAAGCCCCGAGGCAACGCGCGGATTGAGCGCCTTGCCTTTGGCCACACCGTCGATCAGCGCGGGATCAAGCTCATCCGCGCTGCGGTTGTAATCGATAAAGGCCCGCGGCGCGCAGGCCTTGAGAAGCGGCGCGCCAAAGGAGGGCGCAGCCGCGAAGAGATCATCGACAAAGGCATCTTCGGAAGACCGGATCATTTGCCCGTCCAAAACCGACTTGCGCACAAAGCTCCACGGATAGTCCCGTCCGCTATGCGGCGAGGCAAAAACCACCGAGGTGCGGCGGTGCTCGGGTGTGACAACTTGATAGGCAAGCTTCGGCATAAAAAGACCTTTCCGTGAATCAGCATGCCCCAAAACATTCTACACCAAAAGCCCCTTGATCCCCCGCGCGACTCCTTTTATAGACCAGCGAACCGGCGCGGATTTCCCGCGCCCCTTTTTATGGGGCAAGGGGCCAAGCCGGCTATATGGGTGATTAGCTCAGCGGTAGAGCACTTCGTTGACATCGAAGGGGTCACTGGTTCGATCCCAGTATCGCCCACCATGTTTCTCGCGTCTGACCCGCCAGACGCACCCGCCAACGCCCTTGTTTATAAGGGTAAATGTAATCAATGGCGCAGCCTGCGCCGCGAATGAGGAGAAGACCTATGAAGGTTAAAAACTCGCTCCGCTCGCTCAAGAATCGGCACCGCGACTGCCGTGTTGTGCGCCGCAAGGGCCGCGTTTACGTGATCAACAAGACCCAGCCCCGCTTCAAAGCCCGTCAAGGCTAAGCTGCTGGCAGCACAAAATGATTTAAAGCCGCTTCCTTCGGGAGGCGGCTTTTTTCGTTTAGGAGCAAACTGGTGGTAATGATGCAACAAAAAGGCCCGCCAGAAACCGGCGGGCCTTACAGCGTTTGAATGCCTTACTTGGACGGGAATCAATCGTAGCTGCGTTGATCCTCGATCACGAGACCGTCCTTGGGCAGGCTGCCTGGCGCGACGATTTCCACTGTGCCCTTGAGTTTGAGCACATCTGCAACGCTGTCGGCAAAGGCAGCCGCATCGCCGCCCTGCGCTTCGATTTGCACGGTCATTGTGTCCATCTCGCCCGCCCGCGCCGCGATAACGCGGGCTTTGACGATTTCATCGTGGCGCGCGACCAATTGTGCGACCTGCTCGGGGCGCACGAACATGCCTTTGATCTTGGTGGTCTGATCGGCGCGCCCCATCCAACCCTTGATGCGCATATTGGTGCGCCCGCAGGGGCTTTGCCCCGCCAGCACCGCCGACAGATCGCCCGTGGCAAAACGGATCAGCGGGTAATCGGGGTTGAGCGTAGTCACGACGACTTCGCCCACCTCGCCCTCGGGAACGGGGGTGCCAGTGCCGGGGATGACGATTTCGACGATGACGCCCTCATCGACGATCATCCCCTCCATCGCGGGGCTTTCATAGGCGATATTGCCGAGGTCCGCTGTGGCATAGCTTTGCAGGCAGGCAATGCCGCGCTCGGCATATTCGGCGCGCAAGGACGGGAAGAGCGCGCCGCCGCCGACGGCGGCCTTGGTGATCTTGAGCTTGAGGCCCATCTCTTCGGCCTTGTCCAAGATCACTTTGAGATAATCGGGCGTGCCCGCATAGGCGGTCGCGCCGATGTCATGGGCCGCGCGCGCCTGAAGTTCAGTCTGGCCGGTGCCAGCGGGCAAAACCGCCGCTCCGACCGCGCGCGCGCCGCTCTCGAAAATCATGCCCGCAGGGGTCAGATGATAGCCGAAACAGTTCTGGATGATATCGCCCTGCCCGATGCCCGCCGCCGCAAGCGCGCGGCCCATACGCCACCAGTCATGGCCAATCCCGCCGGGTTCATAGATCGGTCCGGGGCTTTGGAAAATATGCGCAAACCCCGACGGGGCCAGCGTCGTCAACCCGCCGAAGGGGGCGGAGGCGGCCTGTGCCTTGCCCAGATCGGATTTGCGCAAAACCGGAAGCGCGGCCAGATCGGCGGCAGAGGTAATTTTGGATGCATCCACACCGTCCAGCGCCCCCGCATAACCGGCCAATGCCTGCGCGCGAGCGATTTGCGCGGGCAAGGCTTTGGCCAGATCAGCAGCGCGGGCCTCATGGCTACGGGTTTCGAGCGTGTCGAAATGTCCGGACATCTACAGGTTCCTTCAGACGCGGCGCACAGGGCGCGAAATGGTCATTTTCCAAACAGAAGCGACATGCGCGAGGCTTAGCTCAGCCAACGTTTGCGGCGACGGTAAGAGCGCACATCGCGGAAACTTTTGCGGCCCTCGTCGGACATGCCAAGGTAGAATTCCTTCACATCGGGGTTCTCGCGCAGATCGGCCGCAGGCCCGTCCATCACAACGCGCCCCGATTCCAAGATGTAGCCGTAATGCGCATAGCGCAGGGCAACATTGGTGTTTTGCTCGGCCAAAAGGAAGGTCGCGCCTTCTTTCTCGTTGAGGTCTTTGACGATGCCGAAAATCTCTTCGACAAGCTGCGGGGCGAGGCCCATCGACGGCTCGTCGAGCAAGATGGTTTCGGGGCGCGACATCAGGGCACGGCCAATCGCGACCATCTGTTGCTCGCCGCCCGAGGTATAGCCTGCTTGGCTTTTGCGGCGCTCTTTGAGGCGCGGGAAATAGGTATAGACCTTTTCCAGCTCTGCGGCGATCTCCGCCTTGGAGGCGCGGCGCGTATAGCCTCCGGTCAACAGGTTTTCCTCGACCGTGAGGTGTTCAAAACAGTGACGGCCTTCCATCACCTGAATGACGCCCTTTTGCACGAGCGAGGCAGGATCGAGCCCTTGGACCCGCTCACCACGATAGGAAATCTGGCCTTTGGTGACCTCGCCGCGCTCGGAGTGCAGCAGGTTCGAGATCGCCTTGAGCGTTGTGGTTTTGCCTGCGCCATTGCCGCCGAGCAAGGCGGTGATCCCGCCTTTGGGGACCTTGAGCGAGACACCTTTAAGCACAAGGATCACGTGGTTGTAGATCACCTCGATATTGTTGACCTCAAGCAGGGTCTCTTTGGTGGGGGCGGCATCCAGCATCGCGGGCACTTCCTTTGTCAAATCTGATGGCACATCTCGTGCCGGTCGGTGTCCTCCGGCCGCGCTCCTCAACGCGGCCGGAGTATCGAACGCGCAAGCTTACTTACAGCCGGGCTCGATGTTGTTTTCCGCAGCGAATGCAGCGGAATCTTCGGCCACCAGCGGCGCAAGAACCTCTTGGTCCGACTGGAAGTACTCGGTGATCAGGCTCCATTTTTTTGTACCTGCATCCCATTGCGCCACGGCACCAAAGCCGTTGCCGCCGTGGTTTTCACACGAGACTTTGAACTCGGGGCCAAAGTTCGGCATGCCCAGAGCGACCATTTTGGCTTCGGTCATTTCCAATGCTTCCATACCGTCGCGCATTTGCGCCGGTGTGATATTGGCCGTGCCGTGGATCGCTTGGGCGGTTTTGGCCGCTTCAACCGCGAGCATACCCGCATAGAGACCGCGGTTATAAAGCGCGGTGCCGAGCATATCACCCGAACCGGAGGCTTTGCCGGTCTCGATCAGGTGCTTTTTGATATCCGCATAGATCGGATAGTCGTCGCCGAGGTTGTGGAAGGTCAGCGCCTTGTAGCCATTGGCCGCATCACCCGCAGGCAACACGTCGTTTTCCGAACCCGACCACCAGATACCGATGAATTTATCCATCGGGAAACGGATGTTGGCGGCTTCTTGGATCGCAACCTGGTTCATCACGCCCCAGCCCCACATCAGGACATAATCAGGACGCTCGCGGCGGATTTGCAGCCACTGCGATTTTTGCTCTTGGCCGGGGTGGTCAACGGGCAAAAGGGTCAGCTCGTAGCCGTGCTTTTTCGACAGCTCTTCAAGCGTGCGGATCGGCTCTTTGCCGTAAGCGGAGTTGTGGTAGACCAGAGCAATTTTCTTGCCCTTCAAGTCGCCCGCTTCTTGGTCCAGAACGTGTTTGACCGCGATCGAGGCACCGTCCCAATAGTTGGCCGGATAGTTGAAGATCCAGTTGAAAACCGACCCGTTCTTGGCCGAGGTACGCCCGTAACCCATCGAGTGGACGGGGATATTGTCGGCGGTGGCTTTGGGGATCAGCTGATAGGTGATGCCGGTCGACAGCGGTTGATAGATCAATGCGCCCGAGCCTTTGGTGCTTTCGTAGCATTCCACACCTTTTTCGGTGTTATAGCCGGTTTCGCATTCGATCAGATTGGCCTTCTCGCCGCCGATACCGCCATCGCGCTCGTTCATCAGGTTGATGTAGTCGATATAGCCGTCAGCAAAGGGAATGCCGTTTGCCGCATATGGTCCGGTGCGATAGCTGAGCGCCGTAAAGGTCAGCTCGGCCATTGCCGGTCCGGCAAGCATCGTTACGGCAAGCGCCGCGGATACGAGTGTCTTCTTCATCGGTTTTTCCTCCCATGGTTGGTCCGATGTGGGTGGTAGAGCCGGAGTTATTTGTCGCCGGTCTCTTCTCCTCCGGATCTGCCCGCGCAATTGCGGACAGGCCCTTTTCGATTGAACCCGTCCCGATTAATGCGGGAAGGGCCAAAGCCGTAATTTCTCTTTGGTCACGCGCCAAAGCTGTGCCAAACCGTGCGGCTCGGCGATCAGGAACACGATGATCAACGCGCCGACGATCATGAATTCAAGGTGCGCCGCCAGATCGGTCGGCCATCCAAGCGTACCGACCAGAACGTTTTTCAAAAACACCGGCAGGAGCACAAGGAAGGCCGCGCCGGCAAAGCTGCCGAAGATCGAGCCAAGCCCGCCGATGATGATCATGAACAAGACGAGGAAGGATTTGTTGATCCCGAAAACCTCGCCCACTTCGACCGCGCCCAGATAGACGCTAAAGAACAAAGCGCCCGACAGGCCGACGAAAAAGCTCGACACCGCAAAGGCAGTCAGTTTCGCGCGCAAAGGGTCCACGCCGATGATCTCTGCAGCGATGTCCATATCGCGGATC
The DNA here is from genome assembly GCA_050633545.1 of Paracoccaceae bacterium. Taxonomy (GTDB): domain Bacteria; phylum Pseudomonadota; class Alphaproteobacteria; order Rhodobacterales; family Rhodobacteraceae; genus Litorivita. The sequence continues at coordinate 192,526 of JBOEGS010000008.1, read as the reverse complement.
GCCATCCATTTGCGCCCGACCGAGCCGCGCGTCAGGTTACGTGCGATGATCGCGGACAAGAACACGAAGACAAGGCAGAACAGATAGGTCGCCCAGCTTTCGGTATTGGCACCGGTGACCGGCACGCCAAAGACCGTGCGCTCGGGGGCGCTGATCTGGCCGGAGGCGGAATTGTTGTAGAACCACGGCACGCGGTTGAAAAGCCAGACAAGGAAGAACTGCGCCGCCAATGTCGCCACGGCGAGGTAGAACCCTTTGATCCGTAGGCTCGGCAATCCGAAGAGCACCCCGACAATCGCGGTGATCGCGCCGGAAATCAACACGTGGAAAAAGATGCTGACATCAGGAAAGGCAGTCATCAATTTGTAGCACGCATAGGCCCCCACCGCCATGAAGCCGCCAGTGCCGAGGCTAACCTGCCCGCAATAACCGACGAGGATATTGAGGCCGATGGCGGCGATGGCATAGATCAAGAAGGGCAGCAAAACCGCGCTGGCCCAGTAGTCGTTGATCACAAAAGGGATCACCGCAAGCGCGACGAACAGCACGAAATAATAGCGGTAGCGATCAAACTTGATCGGAAAGGTTTGGTTGTCGGCGGCGTAGGAGGTCTTGTAGTCCCCCGCTTCACGATAAAACATCTCGATCTACCCTTCGTGGTGTGGATGGGTGAAACCCATCGCTTTGTTATTGATGCGGTGGCCGCGGCTCAGCTTGGTATAGGCGATGATGCCGCTGAGAAATCCGAGCGCTGCGAGGATAAAGGCCACATTGACCTGCTTGGCGGTCAGCCCCTCGGCGGTCAGGGCGATATACCCAAAGGCCCAAAACCCCGACCACGCAATGACATTGGTGATGGCAATCAGCTTCTTCATCGCTACACCCTCTCGATGATTTTCTCGCCAAAGAGGCCTTGGGGCCGGAAGACGAGGAAGATGAGGGCCAGCACATAGGCAAACCAGTTTTCGGTCGCGCCGCCGAGCATCGGGCCAAAACCGTATTCAAACAGCTTCTCGCCGACACCGATGATCAAACCGCCGACAATCGCACCAGGGATGGAGGTAAAGCCGCCCAGCATCAAAACCGGAAGCGCCTTGAGCGCGATCAGCGAGAGCGAGAATTGCACCCCCGATTTGGCGCCCCACATGATGCCCGCGACCAAGGCCACAAACCCCGCCAGCGACCACACCAGAACCCAGATGAAGTTCAGCGAGATACCAACCGAAAGGGCGGCTTGGTGGTCATCGGCCACGGCGCGCATGGCGCGGCCCTGTTTGGTGTATTGGGCGAAAGCGACCAAAGCGATCACCAGCAAGGCCGCCACAACCGTGGCCACCATATCGAGATTGTCGATATACATGCCGTAATAGGTCGCGCCCTCTGCGGCCCATTTGGCCGTCAGGTCTTCGATGAAGAACGAGCCGCCCTGCGGCAAACCGACATCAAGCTTTTTGATGTCGGAGCCCCACATCAAATCGCCAAAGCCTTCCATGAAATAGGCAAGACCGATGGTCGCCATGAACAAGATGATCGGCTCTTGTCCGACCAGATGGCGAAAGACGAAACGCTGCACCAGCCACGCCAGAACCACCATCACCGCCATGGTCAACACGATCGAGGCGAGCGCCGGAAGGTGCCATCCGAAATGGTGCAACTCGGTGCCGAACAGCGCGTTGATCAGATGGCTAAAGGGCACCTGCCCGTCCATGATCCCGACCAAGGTCAGCGCCGCGAAAAGCGCCATAACCCCTTGGGCATAATTGAAAATTCCCGACGCTTTATAGATCAGCACGAAGCCGAGCGCGACAAGGGCATAAAGCACGCCGGCCATCAGACCGTTGAGCGCGACTTCGGCGAAATTGAGTAATCCTACTGGCATATCCCTGTCCCCTTTAGTCGTGCGCCACGCCAAGATAGGCGTCGATCACTTCTTGGTTGTTGCGCACTTCGTCGGGTGTTCCGTCCCCGATTTTCTTGCCGTAATCCATCACGACCACTCGGTCGGAGATGTCCATCACCACGCCCATATCGTGTTCGATCAGCGCGATGGTGGTGCCGAATTCGTCGTTCACATCGAGAATAAAGCGGCTCATGTCCTCTTTTTCCTCGACGTTCATCCCCGCCATCGGCTCGTCGAGTAGCAACAGTTTGGGCTCGGCGGCCAAGGCGCGCGCCAATTCGACCCGCTTCTTGAGACCGTAAGGCAAGCGCGACACCGGCGTTTTGCGGATCGCTTGGATTTCGAGGAAATCGATGATCTTTTCGACCACTTCGCGGTGCTCGCTCTCTTCGCGCTCGGCTTTGCCCTTCCAGATGGCTTGGGCAAACATGCCGGTTTTCATCTCGTTGAGACGGCCGGTCATGACGTTGTCCAAAACGGTCATGCCCTCGAACAGGGCGATGTTTTGAAAGGTGCGCGCGATGCCTTGACGTGCCACTTGGAACGGGCGCATCGGCGGACGTTTGGCCCCGTGGAACCACACCTCGCCCTCTTGCGGGTTATAAAAGCCGGAAATGACGTTGAGCATCGACGATTTACCGGCGCCGTTCGGGCCGATGATAGCGCGAATTTCGCCCTCGCGGATGTCAAAGCTGATGTCCTTGATCGCCACAACGCCGCCAAAGCGCAGGGTGATATTGCGCATTTCCATCATCACCGCGCCGATCTTGCGACCGTCTGCTGTGGTGTATCCGTCGACCTGCTCTGTCATCGGGCTGCTCCCCTGTTGTGCGGCAGTCATTGCGCCGCGACCTTCTGCGGATTGACCGGCACAGTCGCCGCATCGCGCAATTGCAACGTCGCGCTGATCGCGCCTTTGCGGCCGTCTTCGTAGGTCACTTCGGTTTTGGTGAAAATCTCGGGCGAGCCGTCATAAAGCGCGTTGATGAGATCGGCGTATTTGTCTTCGATGATACGGCGGCGCACCTTGCGGGTGCGGGTCATTTCGCCGTCATCGGCGTCCAGTTCCTTGTGCAAGATCAAGAAGCGATGCACCTGACATCCCGAAAGCATCGGGTCCTCGGCCACCGAACGGTTCACCTCCTCGACGTGTTTTTGCACGGTCTCAAGCACTTGCGAATGGCCTGCCAGTTCTTGATAGGAGGAATAGGCGATATTGTTGCGCTCGGCCCAATTGCCCACCGCCGCCAGATCGATGTTGATGAAAGCGGTGCAGGTGTCGCGCTCATTGCCGAAGACCACGGCCTCTAGGATGTTGGGATAGAACTTGAGTTTGTTCTCGACGTATTTGGGCGCGAAAAGCGCGCCGCTGGCCAATTTTCCGACATCCTTGGCGCGGTCGATGATGCGCAGATGGCCGGTGTCCGGCTCGAAGAACCCCGCATCCCCCGTCGCGACCCAGCCTTCGGCGTCTTTCGTCGACGCGGTGCTTTCGGGGTTTTTGTAATATTCCACAAAGGTGCCAGGGCTGCGGTAGAAAACCTCGCCGCTGTCGCCGATGCGCACCTCGACACCTGGCGAGGGCACGCCGACGGTATCGTCGCGTACTTCGCCATCGGGTTGCTGGGTGATAAACACGCCTGCTTCGGTTTGGCCGTAAAGCTGTTTGAGGTTGATCCCCAGCGAGCGGTAGAAGGCAAAAATCTCCGGCCCGATCGCCTCGCCCGCCGTATAGCCAACGCGCACGCGGCTCAGCCCGAGGGTGTTTTTGAGCGGGCCATAGATGAACAAATCGCCGAGCAGATATTTGAAACGGTCGATAAAGCTGACGGATTTGCCGTCAAGGATCGCAGGGCCGACCTTGCGGGCATGGGCCATCGCCTTGTCGAACATCCATTTCTTCATCCGCGACACGTCTTCCATCCGGATCATCACGGTGGTCAGCTGCTCTTCGAAAACCCGCGGCGGGGCGAAATAATAGGTCGGTCCGATTTCGCGCAGATCGACCATCATGGTTTCGGCGCTCTCGGCGCAGTTGACGCAAAATCCGGTCCAATAGGCTTGGCCCAGCGAGAAGATGAAATCGCCCACCCATGCCATCGGCAGATAGGCCAAAACATTCTCGCCCGCGCTCAGATGGTCGAATTCGGACGAGTTTTTCGAGGTCTCGACGATATTGCGGTTGGACAAAACCACGCCTTTGGGGCGGCCCGTTGTGCCAGAGGTATAAAGCATCACGCAGATGGTATCGTAATCCAAAGCGGCGCGGCGTTCGGCCAGATCGGCGCCGAATTCGTCGCGCGCGGCGCGGCCTTGCTCTTGCACATGGCTGAATTGATGCAGGCGGTGATGGTCGTATTTGCGCAAACCGCGCGGATCGAGATAGATCATATGCTCGAACTGGTGCAATTGGTCTTGCACATCGAGCACCTTATCGACCTGCTCTTGGTCCTCGACGATCACAAAGCGCGCACCGCAATGGTCCAGCACATAGGCCATCTCTTCGGCGGCGCTGTCTTGATAGACCGGCACGGGGATCGCGCCGACCGATTGCGCGGCGACCATCGACCAATAAAGCTGTGGGCGGTTGGTGCCGATGATGGCGACGAAATCGCCCTTGACCACTCCCAAATTCAGCAAGCCGAGGGCCAAGGCCTCTACCTCTTCGGCAGTCTCGGCCCATGTCCAAGTTTGCCAGATACCGAATTCTTTTTCGCGATATGCGTCCCTGTCACCGATCTCGGTGGCGTTACGGTGCAACAAAGCCGGTATGGACGTCAGTCCACCGGCCGCTTCGAGCGACTGAGCCAAATTTTCTCCTCCCAAATGCCGGTATGGTCCGGCTGGTGATCGCCTTAAAAGCGATTCTCTCCCCTCCTCAGGGTGCGGGTTTGAAACTCTACGTCAACTTTTTCGTAAACATTTCCCGAATCTAACGAATTGTGACAAGCCGATGCGCGCTCTTTGCGAGGCCGCTTGAGGGTGTTAGCCATAAAGGGCGAAACGCGCTTTTTCGCATCGGCCAAACCGGCCGGACGCGGGCAGAAAGACGAATAAAATATGGTGACAAGCCCCAGCAGAACCCAAGCCATGACCTTGGCCGGCCTGAACCTGATCCAACAGGCTTTGTCGATCTACGACCGCGATTTGCGCCTCGTGCAATGCAATCGCCCGTTTCAGGAAATGTTCGACCTGCCCGACGATCTGTGCCGCGCAGGCGCCGATTTCGGCGAGACGATCCGCTATCTCGTCACGCAAGGCGAATACGGCGAGGTCGATGATGTCGAGGCTTTCGTGCAGGTGCGTATTGATGATGCAAAGGCCTTTGAGCCGCATTATTTCGAGCGCACCCGCTCGAACGGGCGCACCTTGGCCATCGAGGGCAGCCCCTTGCCCGATGGCGGTTGGGTCACCGTCTATACCGACATCACCCGCACCAAACGCCAAGAGGCCTTGCTGCGCGCGCGCGCCGGTGCGCTCTCCGAAGAGGTGATCGCCCGCGCCGAAGAACTCTCGGCCGCGAACCGCCAACTGGAGAGCACAGTGCAGGCCCTCGAAGAGGCCAAGCGGCAACTCACCTTGGCCGAGGCGCGCTCGCGGCTGACGGCGGAAATGATGCCCGCGCATATCGCCCATGTGGACCGCGACGACATCTACACCTACACCAACCGCCGCCTCGGGGTGGTCATGCCCGGACGGCCGACCGATATTGTCGGGCTGCATATCTCGCAGGCCCTCGGCGCGGTCACCTATGAGGCGATTTCCCCGCATCTGGAGGCCGCGCATCATGGCAAGGCGTCGGTTTTCGAATTCACCGATGTGATGTCCTCGCGCCGCTTGCGCGTGGCCTTCACCCCCGATCACGAGGACGGCGGCGTCTATCTGTTGTCGATGGATATCACCGAAGAGACGCAAACGCGGCACGCCTTGCAGCAAACCCGCCGCCGCGAGATGGCGGCGCAGATGACCAGCGGTCTGGCGCATGATTTCTCCAACCTTCTGACCATCATTTTGGGGATGCAGGCGCGGCTCGGGCGGATGCAATTGCCGCCGCAAGCGGGCGAATTGATCGAGGCGACGCTTTCGGCGGCGCGGCGCGGCGGGGCGCTTTTGAATTCCATTGCCGATATGACCGGCGCGCGGGCGGTGCATCCCGTGGCGACCGATATGTCGGGGTTTTTCGACGATCTTGGCACTTTGGCGCGCTCGACCCTGCCCGATGACGTGACGCTGGAGATCAGCAATCTGATCCCCGCGCCGCGGCTGATGCTCGATCCGGGAATGGTGCGGGACTGCCTGATCAACCTTGTGCTCAACGCGCGCGATGCGATCCGCAAAGCCGGACGCGGCCGCGGCCACAGCCCGGGGCGCGCGCAGGGACGCATCGTTCTGACCGCCGCGCCGGTGACCGACACTTGGGTCGATTTCACCCTGCGCGACAATGGCACCGGTTTTTCAGCCGAAGCCTTGGAGCGCGCCTTTGATCCGTTTTTCACCACCAAGGGCGGCGAGGGGTCGGGGCTTGGCCTTGCCATGGTGTATGACACGGCCAAACTCTCGGGCGGGCGGGTGGCCTTGGCCAATACCGACGGGGGCGGCGAGGTCACGCTGCGCCTGCCGCTGCGGCCCGCGCCTGCGCCCACCTCGCCGGGGCTGGTGCTTTTGGTCGAGGACAGCCCCGATCTGCGCCGTTCGATCCGCGCCATGTTGGTCGATCAGGGCCATGCGGTGATCGAATCTGCCAGCGCCGAAGAGGCGCGCATCATCGCTGCCGAAGTGCCGCAAATCGCCTTTGTCCTTTCCGATATCACCCTTGAGGGCGGGGCCACAGGCAACGATCTGTTGGACCAGTTGCCGCCGCAAGCGCCGCCATGCTACTTGATGACCTCGCTGCCGCCCGAACATCCCGACCACCAGCGCGCCATCGCCCGCGTGCCGGTGCTGCAAAAACCCTTTTCCGCAGAGCAGCTTGCCGGTTTTCTGGACCTGCGCCAAACCGCGCCCACCGCGCCTGCATCCCGTTTTGACCGCGAGGCCCCATGACCAAAACCGCCCCTCTCGTCACCATTTTGGACGATGAACCCGCGATCCGCGCCATGCTCACCGCCGCGCTCGAAGAAGCGGGCTATCGCACCATGGCCTTTGGCCGCGCGACCGAATTCGAGGCGGCGCTTCAGCGCACCGTGCCCGATTTATGCCTTGTCGATCTGTCGCTGCCCGACCGCGACGGGCTGGGCCTTGTACACCGGCTCGCGCTGGAGCAAGGGGCGAGCGTCATCATCATTTCGGGCCGCGCACAGGTTCAGGACCGCGTGACGGGGCTGGAACTGGGGGCGGATGACTATATCACCAAACCCTTCGATCCCGCCGAAGTCGTGGCCCGCGTGCGCGCCCGTCTGCGCGCCAGCAAACCGGCCGAGCAAAGCGGGCAGGTCGCGCAGTTTTCCGGTTGGACCGCCTCCTTCGACCGCTATCTGCTCACCGATGCGGCGGGGGAGCAGACGCCGTTTTCCCATGCCGAGGGTGAGGTTTTGCGGCTCTTTTTAGAGCGGCCCAAACGGTTGATCAGCCGCGTGATGATGCAAGAAAGCCTTGGCGGCGCAGCGGGCGAAAGCTTTGATCGGGCGATGGATGTGCGCATCTCGCGGCTGCGCACCAAGCTGCGCGAAGACCCCAAGAACCCGCAGTTGATCAAAACCATTTATGGCGCGGGCTATATCTTTTTGGGCGGTGTGGATTGGGGCTGAGGCGGGTGGATCTTCTTGGTGCTCACCTTGCGGAAGGCCGCGCTGTGCGCTCTTGATCCGCGAATCGCGCGGCGCTACGATTCGGGGCATGACATGCTGCCTCATGTATCACACACCGTCCAAAGGTCCGGCGCGCTACTACCGCGTCGAGATCGCGTTCAACCTGTTTGAAGAGGTCTCGGTGCTGCGCGAATGGGGGTGCAAGGGTGGCAGGGGCCGGATGGAAGTGGCGATATTCGCCAATCTGCGCCACGCCAGCGAAGCCGCCGACCGTTGGCGCGAAAACGCGCTGCGCCGCGGTTATGACCGCGCGGCCTGACCGCCCTGCGGCGCGATCCGCGACGCCGCGCCTGCAAGGATATGCAGCCCGCGCGTGAGATCCTCTTCGTGGGTGTCCTCCTCGAAGGCATGGGAAATCCCGTCGATTGACGGCACAAACAACATCCCCACCGGCATGAGCCGCGACAGGTTTGCCGCATCATGCAGAGCGCCCGATTGCAAATTGCGCCAGCGCCCCGCCGCATGTTCGGTGGCCGCCGCTTCGAGCGCCGCGCGCATCGACGCGTCCATGGGCACCGGCTCAAGGCCCAGCATCGACGAATAGCCCAAGCCCATGCCATGCTCTTGCGCGATGTCGCTTGCGGTCTCGCGGATGATCTCTTCCATCCGCGCCAGACGCGCCGCATCCCCATCGCGCCACTGCATCGAAAACACCGCTTTTCCGGGCACGACGGAATGGGCATTGGGGCTCAGGTTCACATGGCCGATGGTCCAAACCGTTTGCGGCGTGACCACATTGCGCAGCCGCTCTTTGAGGCGCGCGTTAAAGGCGCCCAGCGCTTGGAAGGCGTCGCGGCGCAGGTGCATCGGCGTGGTGCCCGCGTGGTTTTGTTGGCCCTCAAAGGTGATGCGCATATCGCGGATGCCGACGATATCGCTGACCACGGCGGCGGCCTCGCCCGCCTGATCCAGCCAAGGGCCTTGTTCGATATGCATCTCCAAAAAGCCGTTGAACCGCGCCGGATCGACAAATGGTCCCGTCACCAGATGCGCCATGGCGCCGCGCGCCTGCGCAAAGCTGATCGCGTCGCGATCGGTCAAGTCATCCGCCGTCTCCAGCGACAAGCCGCCCGACCAGATGGTGCTGCCTGTGGTGACGCCGAAGCGGCCTTCTTCGTCTTGAAAACTCACCGCCGATACGGGCGGCCCGCCCGCCTCGATACTGGCGCGCGCAATCTCCAGCCCCGCGATCACGCCCAGCGCCCCGTCAAGCCATCCGCCCTCGGGTTGGGTGTCGCTATGCGAGCCGATGAGCAGGGATTTTTCCGCCTGCGCCAGCCCCCAGACCGAGCCGACCGGATCAATCTCCACCGACAGCCCCGCCTGCGCCATTCGCGTGCCGAGCCATTGCCGCGCCTCGATATCCGCGCGGCTAAAGGCGGGACGCACGACGCCCTTGCCGATGCCCGAGGCCCCGATGGCGCGCAAGTCATGCAGATCGGCGAGAAAACGGGCGGGATTTACGGGAATCATGGGGCATCCTTTGGGCGCGCGGTTTTGCCTGACTGTGGCGCGGCTTTGGCGCAGTGTCAATTTATCATGATAAATACTCGCCGCACCCACGCCCCTATTGCGGCTTTTACGGGGATGGAGCATTGCGCCCCGAGACCGTAGATTGCGGTCCAACCAATCCGGCCCCTGCGCCGGTCCCATATTGCACCTTCAAAGGGCCGTTCCATGACCTCTCCTGCCTTGCACCTGTGGCTGCGCGCCGAATCCCGCTCCGACGAGGCCCGCACGGGGCTGACGCCCGAGGGGGCGGCGCAATTGATCGCGGCGGGGCTGCGCGTGACGGTCGAGCAAAGCCGCCAGCGCGCCATAGAAATAGAGGGCTACCGCAGCGCCGGAGCGGGCATCGCGCCCGAGGGCAGTTGGCGGGGCGCCCCGCACGATGCGGTGATTTTCGGCCTCAAGGAATTGCCCGATGATGGCACGCCCCTGCCCCATCGCCACATCATGTTCGGCCATGCCTATAAGGGGCAACACTCCGGCCGCGTGCTGTTGGAGCGGTTTCGCGCCGGTGGCGGCACGCTGCTTGATCTGGAGTATCTGACGGATGAAAACCGGCGGCGGATCGCGGCCTTTGGCTATTGGGCGGGCTATGCGGGGGCGGCGGTCACCTTGCGCGCATGGGCCGCGCAGCAAAGCGGCACGATCTGCCCGCCCGCGCGCAGCTATGCGGACAAGGAAGCGATGAACGCCGATCTTGCGGCGGCGCTGCGCGCGGCAGGGGCAGCGGAAAAATCGCCCAAAGCCTTGGTCATCGGGGCCAAAGGGCGCGTTGGCACGGGGGCTGCGGACCTATGCGCCGCAATGGGCTTTTCCACCACGCTTTGGGACATGGAAGAGACCGCATCGGGCGGCCCTTTTCCGCAAATCCTCGCCCATGAGATTTTCTTTAACTGTATCTATGCCCGTCCAGGCACGCCGGTCTTCGTCGGGCCGGATGCGCTTGACGCGCCGCGCGCGCTGACGGCGATTGGCGATATCGCCTGCGATCCCGATAGCGATTACAACCCCGTGCCGCTCTACCAGCGCGCCACCACATGGGAGGCGCCGGTGCTGCGGGTTGCGCAACAGCCGCCGCTCGACATTATGGCGATCGATAACCTGCCCGCGATGCTGCCGCGCGAATCCTCGGCCGATTTCGCCGCGCAGCTTTTGCCCGCGATCTTGGACCTGCCCGCAATGGGCCCGGTGTGGCAACGCGCCGACGCGCTGTTTGCAAAGCATATCGCCGCGCTTTGATCGCGGCGGTGCGCCTCAGGGCCGCATCAGATCGTCTTCTTCCTCTGACGCCGACAGGCCCAGCGCCTCCAGCCCCGCCTCCAGATGATCCGCCAACAGCGGCGTGCCGATGAGATATTCGCTGGCGGGGGTGGTGGCCTCATTGGCGGCGGTGGCGATAGCCTCTTCCAACTCGTCCGCAGAGAAACTGTCGCGCCCGATCCACATCACCGCGACGAGGCTTGTCGCCTCCTCCTCGGTGAGCGTGTCGATGAAGCCGCGCAACTCGCCCTCGGCGCGGCCAAGCTCGCGCGCCATGAGTGCCACTTGTGCGACTTTTCTAACCGAAATTTCCAACATATCGACCGTCCTTTCGCGCTTGGGTCGGCCCCATCTTGGAGCACGTAGGCGGTGCGGTCTTTGATCCTGCGCAAATGCGCGCGGGTCAGGAGAAGAGCCTGAAATACAGCCCGCTGGGCAAAAATTGCGCCAAACGAAAGAGCCATGCAAAGGGGGCGGGGAAGCTCTTGGCAAAGCTGTTCGAGCACATCAGTTCAAAGATCTCGCGCGCGGCGGCCTCGGGCTCCATAATCTGCGGCATTTTGAAATCATTCTTGTCGGTCAAACGGGTGCGAATGAAACCCGGGTTGGCCAGTTGCACCTTGACCCCCGTGCCGCGCAAATCGGCCTTCATACATTCGGCCAAGGACATGATCCCCGCCTTGGAGGCCGTATAACCAATCGATCCGGGAAGACCGCGAAAACCGCTCAGCGATCCGGTCACCACCACATGCCCGTGGCCGCGCGCCACCATCGGCGGAACGATGGTTCCCAAACAGCGCAGCGCGCCGCCAAGGTTCACATCGGCCATGATCGCGGATTTCTCCGCGTCCCATTCGCCCGTGCTCATCGGCCAATAAGCACCGGCCAGATAGACCACCCCGTCCACCTCGCCGACGGCCTGATGTGCGGCGGTGACGGAGGCCAGATCGGTGACATCAAGCACCTGCACCTCGGCCTTACCGGGCAGCTTTGCGGCCAGCTCTTGCAGGGCATCCTCGCTGCGCGCCGACAGCACAAGCTCGACCCCCGCGCGGCTCAGGTGATGGGCCAAAGCGGCGCCAAGCCCCTCGCTCGCCCCGATCAGCCAATAGCGTTTGGACGCCCAACCGGCGTCGGATTTGTCGGATGTGGCGTGGTCGTTCATGGGCGGTCCTTTCGCATCAACGGCTCAATTCGCGCGCGGGCGGCGCGGGTCTGCTACGATAACGTGCGCCCTTGAATTTGAGTTTCAATGCCTGCCAGAAAATAAGCGCCTGCACGCGGCGCGAGCCGAAGGGGCGGCGCAAGAGCATCCTCAAAATCCCCATCGTCGTCAAAGGCTTGCGCGGTCCGGTCAGCGTCGCCGTCACCCCGCCCGCCGCCGCATCATTGCCGCGGGTGTAATCGATCAGGATGCCGATGTGATCGGGACGGATGTCAAAGCGGAAGCTATAGCTGCCGCTTTGCGGCTGAAACGGCGAGACATGCAACAGCTTTTGCGCCATGAGCGGTGTTTGCGCGGTGATGGCGCTGCCGTCCGCATGCGCGCAAAGGTAGCTGTGCCGGTCGCCAAAGGTATTTGTCACCTCCGCGATCACCGCGCGCAGCGCCCCCGCCCCGTCAGAGCACAGCCAGAAAGAGACGGGATTGAACACATGCCCCAACACCCGCGGCTGCGCCAAAATCTCAATACGTTCAGGGGCTTGCAGACCCTCGCGCGCCAAGACCTCGCGCACCCATGCCGCGCCGCGACCGCGCTTGGGCGCACCGCCGTGGTCGCGGTCATACAGCGAGACCAGCGCGCGGCGGTTGCGCGCGAAAAGCCGTGGCGCTTTGACCTCGGCCTCGGCGTCCAAGAGCACATAGTCCACGCCATAGCGGAATTTATTGTCCACCGCGCCCTTGCGCCCGTGCCATGTGTGGCCTGCGATATGGTCAATCCGGCCCATCTGCGCCTCGCTTTGCGGTTTCACTCTGCGGCCAACGGCAGCGGCAGGCGCGCTTCGATCTGATCGGCGATGTCAAGCCCGCTGGTCAACCCGTCCTCATGGAACCCATGGTGCATCCACGCGCCGCAGAACCATGTATTTTTCGAACCATTCAAATGCCTTACGGCTTTTTGCCCCGCGAACATGGCACCATCATAAACCGGATGGCGCAGGGTGACCCTGTCATAGATCAACTCCTCGCGGATCGGGCGCTGACTGTTGAGGGTGACGAACATCGGATCGTCCTGCGGGATCGGTTGCAGGGCATTCATCCAATAGGTCAGATCGATCTGCCCGCTGCGGCGTTGGGGCGCTTCGGTGTAGTTCCACGCCGACCAGACGCGGCGCCGTTTGGGCATGACGCTGGCGTCGGCATGAAGCACAATATCATTGGGTTGATAGCGGATCTGGCCCAGGGCCGCGCGTTCTTCGGGGCTCGGATCGCTCAATAAATTAAGGCTATCGTCGGCATGGGTGGCAAAGATCACCTCGTCGAAGCCTTCCCAGTCGCCACCCTTGAGACGCACCTCGACGCCGCCTGCGTGGCGGCGCACGCCGCTCACCGGCGCGCCGAGGCGCAGGCAGGCGCCGCGGGCGGTCAAAGCGGCCTCGAGACGGCGGACATATTCGATGCTGCCGCCTTGGACGGTATACCATTGGTGTTGGCCGCTGTGATGCAAAAGCGCATGATTTTCAAAGAATTGCACCATGGCAGCGGCGGGAAAGTCGAGAATTTTCTCTTTCGGCGTGGACCAGATCGCCCCCGACAAAGGCAGCAAATAACGGTCGCGAAACCATGCCCCGAGCCCCAGTTTGGCGATCAGATCGCCCACCGTCATATCGGGGTCGCCGGTGGCATTGAGTGCCTGCGCATTGAACCGTGTGATATCGCGCAACATCTTGATAAAGCGAGGAGAAACCGTATTTGACCGCTGACCGAAGACCGCATTCAAAGTGTCCAGCCCGTATTCGAACGCCCCGCCACCCAGCGAGGCAGCAAAGCTCATACGGCTCTCGCATACCGGCACGTCCAGCTCGGCAATAAGCTGCGCCATATTGGGGTAATTGGCATAGTTGAACACGATGAATCCGGTGTCGACGGGTTGGTCGCCATTGCGTCCGGCAAGTTTGGTGCGCGCATGGCCGCCAAGGCGCGGTTCGGCCTCTATCAAGGTGACGTCGTGGCGCTTTGAAAGCCGGTATGCCGCTCCCATGCCGCTGATCCCTGCGCCGATAATTGCGATGCGGCGGCGCAGGGGGGTCTGTTCGAATGGCATGGGCAAGTCCTTGAAATTGGCCCGTTTCGGGCGGTCTGTATCGCGTCGGTATCACGTCGGTATTGCGTCGGTGTAAAATTGTTACGCAGGCGCGGCGGGTTCGGATCACTTTTGGCGATCTCTTTGAGTGGTCGCACTGTTTGCTCGGCATTGTGTGTTGGTCTTGTGTGTTTGTCTTCAGTGTTCGCCTCGAGTGTTCTTTGTGTGTCTTTGCGCGGTACGGGGAACAGGTTTGGCGCGCCCGATCACCCGCGCCCCGCGCGCATATCCGCCCAGCAAAACGCTCGGTAAAACGCTCGGTAAAACATCGGGCAAAAAAATCACCACAAAAAATGATCCGCCTTGGCGCAGGCCGCGTAGACATCCCATGTTACAAGACAGCCGCGCCCTTGAGTTGACCGATCTTCTGGATCACCGCCCACCGCAATCCAGCGGCGCGGCTCTCTCGCCGCGCGACAGATCCTGTGCTATGGATCATCGCAAGAGGACCACCAAGGCGAAGGCAAAACGGGTGACAGGACAAAAAGACCAGCCGGAGCGCGACTGGATCCCCCAGATGCAGCGCATCCGCGATGCCCGCGACGAAGCCGCCTTTGCCGAGGTCTTTGCCCATTTCGCGCCGCGCATCAAAGGTTACCTCATCCGGTCGGGGGCCGAGGGCGGATTGGCCGAGGAATGCGCCCAAGAGGTGATGACGACGCTGTGGCACAAGGCGCATCTGTTCGATCCGTCGCGGGCCTCTTTGGCGACATGGATTTTCACCATCGCGCGTAACCGCCGCATCGACGCGCTGCGCAAACAGCGCCGCCCAGAGCCCGAAGACCTGCCGTGGGGCCATGAGCCCGGACCGCCGCAAGACGAGGTTTTGGGCCTGCAACAAGAAAGCGCGCAATTGGCCGAGGCCCTCGCGACGCTGCCCGAAAAACAACGTGCTTTGGTCGAGCGGGCCTATTTCGCCGATCTGAGCCATTCCGAAATCGCCGCCGAGACGGGGCTTCCGCTTGGCACTATTAAATCCAGATTGAGGCTGGCGCTTAACCGTTTGCGCCACGCGATGACATGACAGACCAGATCAAACACCATCTCGATGACGCCCTGCTGATGGGCTATGCGGCGGGCAGCCTGCCCGAGGCCTTCAACCTTGTGATCGCGGCGCATGTCTCGATGTGCGACGACTGCCGCGCCCGCGCCCATAGCTTTGATGCGCTTGGCGGCGCGGTTCTGGAGGGCAATGCGCAAAGCGCGATGGCGCAGGGCAGCCTTGCCGCGACGTTGGCGCGGATCAAATCGGGCGCGCCCGCGGCACAGACCGAAGCGGCCAAACCGGCCAAAGCGGCGGGCAAATCCGCCAGCGCCCTGCCCGCCCCCGTCCAAGATTACATCGGCGGCGATCTGGATGCGGTGAAATGGCGCCCCCTTGGCATGGGCGTGAAACAGGCGATTTTGCCCACCTCCAAAGAGGCCTCGGTGCGCTTGCTCTATATCCCCGCAGGGGCGGCGATGCCCGACCACGGCCACCGCGGCACCGAATTGACCTTGGTGCTCAAAGGCGCGTTTCGCGACGAAGCCGACCGCTTTGCCGCCGGTGACATCGAGATCGCCGATGAGGCCGACAACCACACGCCAATCGCCGATATCGGCGAGGATTGCATCTGCCTCGCCGCCACCGACGCGCCGCTCCGGTTCAACGGATTTTTGCCGCGCTTGCTGCAACCGTTCTTCAGGATTTAAGGCGCAAGACCCGTCAGCGCCGCCCTCTTGGGCAACCTGAAAACCGCAGAGCCGCGATGCGGGGCAAAGCACCAAGGCCACGCAATTGCACCCTTGAGCGCGATGCAGCAATTGCGCGTTATATGACGCGCGGTTTCGTGATAGAACGGGAAAAACCGCAAATCCGGAACGCGCATAAATGTCGAGCGAAGACGAGTTTTACGACGCCCTTTTCGAAGGCGATATCGCCCTTCTGGATGAGCTTTCGCAACGCGTGTCTGATCTGCCTTGGGCCGAAGGGGACGGGGGGCACGAGGTATTGAGCACGGCGATCGGTTGGGCGAACGAAGCCTGCGTGGCATGGGTTTTGAGCATGAAACCTGAAATCAACTTTGTCGATGATCAAGGATTTACACCTCTCAAGCACGTCCTGCAGATCGAAGGCGATCCGGACCCCTTGCACAATCGCAGCCAGAGCGAGCTAACCGAGGTCACAATGCGCTTGATCGACCTGCTCATTGAAGCCGGGGCGGACATAAATTTGTGCGCGACATTGGGCGAAAGCGTTTTGCATACTGCGGCGATGTGGTCGTCACCGCGCGTCATCCGCCACCTTCTGGCCCGCGGCGCGGATCCGATGCGCTTTGATCACGAGTATGAGCCGCGCCAACCCGTCTATTACGCGAAGTTCTTCAAAAGATCGGACGCACATGCGGTTCTTGAGGAAGCAATGCAAACCCGCCCTCACTAAGGCCGCAACACAATATCGCGAACATGCACCAATAGGTCCTGCGCGCATCGCGCGGCATCGGTCAAACCGGGCAGAACGCGGGCATTCGGCCCGATTGCGGGACGCCCCCGCCCTACTCCACCGCTTTGGCGGCCTGAGCAATCGCCTCTGGCGCGGTTTCGGGGGCCAGTTCTTCGAAATCGAAATTGTCCAGACGGAGCGCGCGGCGGCCTGCCTTGTCGGCCGATATCTTGATCTCTGCGATGTCTTTGCTGGCTTGGCCGAAATGGCGGTCGAGGTTTTCGACGCGGCTGCCCAAACGGTCCACATCGCCGTGCAAAAGCGCCAATTCGCGGCGGATATTGCCCGCCTGTTCGCGCATCCTTGCGTCCTTCAAAATCGCCCGCATCGTGTGCAGCGTCGCCATGCAGGTCGTGGGCGATACGATCCAGACCCGCGCCGCAAAGCCCTCGCGCACAAGGGCGGGGAAATTGGCGTGCAATTCGGCGTAGACAGCCTCGGAGGGCAGGAACATCAGCGCCCCGTCGGCGGTTTCGCCCTCGATGATATATTTTTCGGAAATCGCTTTGATATGCGCCTTGACCGAGGCCCGCATGCCCTGCGCCGCGCGGTTCAATTCGTCTTGGGTCGAAGCATTACGCAGCGCCTCATAGGCCTCCAGCGGGAATTTGCTGTCGACCACAATCGGGCCGGGCGGGTTGGGCAGATGGATCAGGCAATCGGCCCGTTTGCCATTCGACAGCGTCGCTTGCAGCGTATAGCTGTCCTTGGGCAGGGCCTTGGAAACAATATCGTTCAACTGGATTTCGCCAAAAGCGCCGCGGGTCTGTTTGTTCGACAGGATGTCTTGCAGGCTCAACACATCGCCCGACAGTTTGGTGATATTGTCCTGCGCCTTGTCGATGGTTTTCAAACGTTCTTGCAGTTCGCCCAAACTATGCGCCGTCCGCCGCGCACTGCCGTGCAGGTTTTCCTGCATCTGCTCGGAGACCTGCGCGAGGCGTTTTTCCATCAGTTGCAGCATCGCGGTTTGCGACGCCGCCTGCGCCTCGGAAACATGGCTCAGCCCGCCTGCAAGCTGTTGTTGCCCGTCGCCAAGGGTCTGCACCCGCTGGCCCAGCGCCATCATCTGCTGCGCCAATGGTTCGGCCATGCGGGCGCTGCGCGCGGCGGCGCGGGCGGTCTGGACCAACAAGAAGAATACCAAAAGCGCCGCCCCGCCGATAAGCAGGACCAGCGGATCATTGAGCGCAAAGCTGTGGCCGGAAATCTCGATCATGTGCGTCCGAACAGCCGCTCGATATCGGCCAGTTTGAGTTCTACATAGGTGGGGCGGCCATGGTTGCACTGGCCCGAATGGGGCGTCGCTTCCATTTCGCGCAGCAGGGCGTTCATTTCCTCGGCGCGCATGCGGCGGCCCGACCGGATCGAGCCGTGGCAGGCGACGCGGCTGAGGATGGCTTCGATGCGGGCTTGGACGGCCATGCTTTCGTTTTGGTCGGCCAATTCGTCAAGAATGTCGAGCACCAGCGCCTTTGCGTTGACCTCGCCCAAGATCGCGGGGGTTTCGCGCACGGCAAGGGCGCCGCCGCCAAAGGGCTCCAGCGTCAGGCCAAGGCGGCCAAGCTCGTCGGCATGTTCCATCAATCGCGCCGCATCGCCTTCGGACATTTCGACGATTTCGGGGATCAGAAGGGCCTGCGCCGCGACGCCGTTTTCGGCCATCTGTTTTTTGAGTTTTTCATAGACCAAACGTTCATGCGCGGCATGTTGATCGACGATGACCATGCCGTCGGCGGTTTGCGCAATGATATAGTTTTCATGCACTTGGCCGCGCGCCGCGCCCAATGGCAGGTCTTGAATCTCGGGGGCGGGCGCCTCAAAGGGGGCCTCGATCCGGCCCGAGGCGCCGCCGGAAAATCCGCTCTCGAATTCGGCAAATCCGCCCTCCGATGCGGCGGGGGCTTGGGCGGCGTAACTTGCCATACGCGCGCCCAAAGAGGGGCGGTCCATCTGGTAGATGCGCGCCGCGCCATTGGCCGTGGGCGCCGCGCCCTCGGCGCGGAACGCCCCCAAGGTCGCGCCCGCAACAGTGGTCGAGGCGCGGTGGCCGGCCTGCGTCAAGGCATGGCGCAGCCCCGAAACGATCAGCCCGCGCGCGAGGGCGGGATCGCGAAAGCGGACCTGCGATTTGGCGGGGTGGACGTTCACATCGACAAGCTGCGGGTCGCAATCGATGAACAATGCTGCGGCGGGATGGCGGTCGCGGCTGAGGAAATCGAAATAGGCGGCGCGCAGGGCGCCAAAGAGCAGCTTGTCCTCGACGGGGCGGCCGTTGACGAAGAGATATTGCGCCACCGAGGAGCCGCGCGAATAGGTCGGCAAAGCGGCATAGCCCGTCATGCGCAGCCCATCGCGTTCGGTATCGATGCGCAGGGCGTTTTCGGCAAATTCGCGGCCCAAAATCGCCGCCAGCCGCCCATGCAGGGCCTCGAACAATTCGCCGTTTTCGGGATCGGCGCGAAACACCACGCGCCCCTCGCCGCCGCCCGACACATCGCGCAGGGTGAAGCCGACCGAGGGTTCGGCCATGGCGAGGCGTTTGACCGTGGCCGTGATCGCCCCCGCCTCGGCGCGGTCGGTGCGCATGAATTTGAGCCGCGCGGGGGTGGCGAAAAACAGATCGCGCAGTTCGACCACCGTCCCCGCACCCAGAGCCGCAGGGCGCACCGCTTCGGTCTTGCCGCCCGCGACGCGGATTTCGGCGGCGCCGTGCCCTTTGGCGCGCGAGGTGATGCTCAGCCGCCCGACCGCGCCGAGCGAGGGCAAGGCCTCGCCGCGAAACCCGAAGGTGTGGATGTCCAGAAGGTCCGAGCCGTCGATTTTCGACGTGGCATGGCGCGACATGGCCAGCGGCAGGTCCTCGGGCGCGATGCCGCAGCCGTCATCGGTGACGCGGATCAGGGTTTTGCCGCCATCCGCATAGGCCACCTCGATGCGCCGCGCGCCCGCGTCGATGGCGTTCTCGACCAATTCCTTGACCGCCGAGGCGGGGCGTTCGACCACCTCGCCCGCCGCGATGCGGTTGATCGCCCCCTCGTCCAACTGGCGGATCACGGGGGCGGGGGCATCGGGGGCGGTGGGATCGCTCATATAGGGGTGCGCTTGGGACATGCCCCAAGACTTAGCATAGGATCGCGCGATTCGACTATGACAAGATGGGAGTTATCCACGGCGGATTTCGTGCGGGTCTCGGCCCGAAAATTGCGCGTCCTTGCGCCTAGCCGCCCGTGGCGGCGCGATACCAAGCGACGATTTTGGCGCGCTCGGCAGGCTCCATATAGGACAGGTTGGCGGGCGGCATGGCATGGGTCAGCCCTGATTGCAGATAGATCTCGCGCGCTTGGCGGGCGATTTGCGCCTCGGTCTCCAGCCGCACGCCTTTGGGCGGCCAATGCATCCCCTCCCACGCAGGTTCGGCGCCGTGGCACATGGAGCAGCGGCCCAGCACGATGTCATGCACCTCACCAAAGCCCTCGGCCTGCGCGAACCGCAAGGCAGCGCCGCTGGCCTCTTCGGGCTCTCCCGCGCGGAACATCGGCGCGGTGGACAGCCACATCACCACGATGAACAACACGGCGGTGGCCAGCCATGTCCACGTCGGATTGCCTTTGCGCGCATGCAGCGAGTTGAAATAGTGCCGGATCGTCACCCCCATCAAGAACACCAGCGCCGCGATGAGCCAGTTCATTTCCGAGGCAAAGGCCAAAGGATAATGGTTCGACAGCATCAAGAAGATCACCGGCAATGTCAGATAGTTGTTATGGGTGCTGCGCTGTTTGGCGATCTTGCCGTATTTGGCGTCCGGCGTGCGCCCCGCCTTGAGATCGGCCACGACGATGCGCTGGTTCGGCATGATGATGAAAAACACATTGGCCGACATGATCGTGGCGGTAAACGCCCCTAGATGCAGCAAAGCGGCGCGGCCCGAAAACACCGATGTGTAGAAATAGGCCATGCCCACAAGGATCACATAGAGCAGCACCATCAGCCGCGTGTTGTCATCGCCAAAGCGCGATTTGCAGATGCGGTCATAGGCGAGCCAGCCAAAGGCCAGCGAGGCCATGGAGATCAAAATCGCCTGCCATCCGGCGATATCGGCCACGGCGGGGTCAACGAGGTAGAATTCCGAGCCGAGGTAATAGACCAGCACCAGAAGAGCAAAGCCGCTGAGCCATGTGGAGTAGCTTTCCCATTTGAACCAGATCAGGTCATCGGGCATCGCATCGGGCGCGACGAGGTATTTTTGCACGTGGTAAAAACCGCCGCCGTGCACTTGCCATTCCTCGCCATCCGCGCCGGAGGCCAGATTGCGGTCGCGGTGCAGCCCCAGATCCAACGCGATGAAGTAGAAGGACGAGCCGATCCACGCGATGGCGGTGATCACATGCACCCAGCGCACCGCAAATTCGATCCATTCGCCCATTGCTGCCAGATCATACATCGCGCATCTCTCCTGTCGGGTCACGGTTTTGCCAAGGCTATCGCAGCGGCCGCCTTTTTGTTAATCCTGCAAATAACACCAGCAGTTTCAAGAAGGCATTGAAAATGGCCTATGTGAACAACGTCAAAATGTTCGTCCGTGTCTATGAGTTGGGCAGCATGAGCGCGGCGGCGCGTGATCAGCGCAGCTCGCCCGCCGTGGCCTCGGCGCGGATTGGCGAGTTGGAAAAGCACCTTGGCGTGCGCCTGTTCAACCGCACCACCCGCTCGCTCAGCCCGACAGAGCACGGGCGGTTGTTCTATGACGGGGCCTGCGCGATTTTGGAGGCGATCGACACGGCAGAGGCCGCCGTGATGCAGGCCAGCCAAAGCCCGCGCGGCACTTTGTTTGTCGCCGCGCCTTTGGGGATCGGGCGGCGGCTTATCGCGCCTGCGGTGCCGCAGTTCAAGGCGCTCTACCCCGAGATCGACATCCGGCTGCGCCTGTCGGATCGGGTGGTGGATGTGATGGGCGAAGGGCTTGATCTGGCGTTCCATCTGGGGCCGCTGGGCGACAGCGATCTGAAAATCCGCATGATTGCCGATTGCGCGCGGCTGCTGTGCGCGGCGCCGTCCTATATCGCCGCGCGCGGGATGCCGAAGGATGGCGAGGATTTGATCGCGGCGGGGCATGATTGCCTGAACCTGCGTTTTCCGGGGGCGCGCGAATTTCGCTGGAGCCTGCAAACCGCGACCGGCCCGCGCGCCTATGCGGTCAGCGGGCCGATGGAAAGCGACGATGGCGATGTGCTGACCGGATGGGCTTTGGGCGGATCGGGGATCGTGATGAAGCCGCGTTTCGAGGTGGCCGAACATCTGGCCAGCGGCGCATTGGTCGAAGTGGCCGCCGCGACACCGCCGGTGCCTGCGGGGCTGGCCTGCCTGACGCCGAGCCGCAAGCTGCGCGATCCCAAGGTGCAGCTTTTCACCGAGTTCATGATCACGAAATGCCGCGAGGCTCTGGCAGCGGCGCAGTAACCCGAAGGGCGGCGCATCATGCCGAAGGGCGAAGAAGCGGCCCGCCCCTGCGCGCTGCGCGCCCCTCAAAAACAAAAATCCCGGGCGCGAACGCCCGGGAAGTGGTTGTCAAAGACTGATCGGAAGGAGGTAATCAGCCCTTGGAGAATTCGGGATAGGCTTCCATCCCCAGTTCGGCGAGGTCGAGACCGTTGATCTCGTCTTCTTCGGACACCCGCAGACCCATGACGGCCTTGAGGATGAACCAGACCACACCGGAGGTCACGACGGTGAAGATACCCACAACCATGATCGAGTAGAGCTGGGTGCCGAGCGACGCATCACCATTGGTGAAGACAACCGCGATGGTGCCCCAGATGCCGCAGATCAGGTGAACCGGAATGGCACCGACAACGTCATCGATCTTGAGCTTGTCGAGGAAGGGAACCGCGAAGACGATGATCACACCACCGGCAGCGCCGATCAAGGTTGCTGCGCCCAAGGAGGGGGTCAGCGGTTCGGCGGTGATGGACACGAGGCCCGCCAATGCGCCGTTAAGAACCATGGTCAAATCCGGCTTTTTGTAGAGGATCTGCGTCAGGATCAGCGCGGCAATCGCACCGCCAGCCGCGGCTGTGTTGGTGTTGGCAAAGATACGGCTGACGTCGGCGACATCACCGATGGTGCCCATGGCCAGCTGCGAGCCGCCATTGAAACCGAACCAACCGAGCCACAAGATGAACGTGCCCAAAGTCGCCAGCGTCAGGTTCGAGCCGGGGATCGGCACAGTGCGGCCTTCTTTGGTGTATTTGCCGATACGCGGACCGAGGATCAGCGCGCCGGTCAAAGCGGCCCAGCCGCCGACCGAGTGCACAACGGTCGAGCCGGCGAAGTCGAGGAAACCAGCTTGGTCAAGGAAACCGCCGCCCCATTTCCACGAGGCTTGCAGCGGGTAGATCACCGCCGTCAAAACGATCGTGAAGATCAAGAAGGGCCACAGTTTGATGCGCTCGGCCAAAGTGCCCGAAACGATCGATGCCGTGGTGGCACAGAACATCAGCTGGAAGAAGAAATCCGAACCCGTGGAGGCATAGGAATAGTCATCGACCGCATCGGCGGTGACGCCAACGGCTTCAAGAACGCCAGGACCCCAAACGCCCGAAAGCACGCCGTCAACCGACCATGTGCCCAGCGGATACATCAGGTTATAGCCGATAAGGTAGTAAAAGATCGCCGCCAGCGAGAAGAGCGCGATGTTCTTCATCAACTGCATGGTGACGTTTTTGGAGCGCACCAGACCGGCTTCGAGCATGGCAAAGCCCGCCGCCATCCAGAACACCAAAAAACCGCCAACAAGGAAGAGCAGCGAGTTAAGGATAAACACAGTGTCGGTCGATGCGTTGACACCCGGAGTCGGGCCGTCCTGCGCAAGGCCAAGGCTGGGCAGCGCGATCAGCGCGCCGGTCAGCCCAAGTTTCGTGAGAGTTTTCATAAGTCTTTCCTTTCCCTCGGCGCCGCTTACAGCGCGTCCCCGTTCGTCTCGCCGGTGCGCACGCGCACGGCTTGGCTGACGTCCAGAACAAAAATCTTGCCGTCGCCGATTTTACCGGTCTTGGCGGTGTTGGTGATCGTGTCGACAACCTGATCGGCCATTGCGGCGCTGACCACGATTTCGAGTTTCACTTTCGGCACGAAATTCACGGCATATTCGGCGCCGCGATAGATTTCGGTGTGGCCAGATTGCGAGCCGAAGCCCTTGATCTCGGTTACCATCATCCCGCGCACGCCGATTTCGGTCAGCGCCTCGCGGACCTCCTCAAGCTTGAACGGTTTGATTGTTGCAATAATCAGTTTCACCTTGGTCCCCTTCAGTTACTTGTCACAGCTTGCGCCGCGAATTGCCCGCTCAGGAAAAGCCGCTATTGCGCCGTGGGGGAAGGCAATGCGGGGCCGCTGGCGGGCAAAACCCGCCTCTCGCGCCTATTTTTTGTGCATATTGGTTTTGTTGCTCAAATTTTGATCGAAATTTAAACGCCCGCAGCGCGGGCTTTGCCTCAACATCCGCGCGCTTTGCCTGTATTGTGCCGCCAAACAACAATGCCGAGCAGGGCAATACATGAGTGATTCAGGTCGTCGTCGTCCGCCTTTGGTGGCGGACAAACGCTATTCCAAGGCCAAGCCAAAGCCGAAGCCAAAACCCAAGCCCGCCAAACCGGCGCGCGCGAAAGCCGCCCCCAAACGGCGCAGCCCCGCGCGCAAACGCGGGCCGATTGCGGCCTTTGTCTTGGGCGTATTTCGGTTTGTGTTTCGCCTGATCTGGGGCATCGGGTGGCGCGTGGGCGCGGTGACGGCGATGATCCTTGCGCTTGGCGTCGGCTATTTCGCCTCGACCCTGCCCGATCTGGATGCGCTTTTGGACGGGCGGGCGCGCGGGTCTGTCACGCTGCTCGACCGCGAGGGCAATGTCTTTGCGTGGCGCGGCGATCAATTCGGCGGCGTGGTGACGGCGCAAACCGTCTCGCCCCATCTGCGCAACGCCATTATCGCGACCGAGGACAAACGGTTCTACAAACACCTCGGCGTCTCGCCGCGCGGCGTCGCTTCGGCGGTGCGGATCAACCTGCGCGCAGGGCGCGGGCCGTTGTCGGGCAACGGCGGCTCGACCATCACCCAGCAGACCGCGAAGCTTTTGTGCATGGGCGTGCCCTATGTGCCCGAGGATTGGAAAAGCGAAACCGCCTATGAGAACGATTGCCGCCAAGGCTCGCTGTGGCGCAAGATCAAAGAGGCGACCTATGCTTTGGCGATGGAGGTCAAATACTCCAAGGACGATATCCTCACCGTCTATATGAACCGCGCTTTCCTCGGCGCGGGCGCGCGCGGCTTCGAAGCGGCCAGCCAACGCTATTTCGGAAAATCCGCCGCCGAGGTCAGCCCCGCAGAGGCGGCGATGCTGGCGGGACTACTCAAGGCGCCGACGCGTTTCGCCCCGACCAATAACCTCGAACTGAGCCAAGAGCGCGGGGCGCTGATCATCGGGTTGATGCATGATCAGGGCTATCTGTCGGATTCGGCGGCGCGCAATGCGCTCGACAATCCGGCCGAATTGTCCGAGGCCGCGGAGGCCAAGGCAGGCGGGTATTTCGCCGATTGGGTGATGTCCTCGGGGCCGGAGTTCCTGACCCGCAACACCACCGAGGATGTGGTGATCCGCACGACCTTGGACCAGCGGCTGCAAAAGGCCGCCGAAGACGCGATGAATTACATCTTTGAAAACAAGGTGCGCGAGGGATCGAAAGCCCAAACCGCCATCATCGTGATGAGCGCCGACGGCGCGGTGCGTGCCATGGTGGGCGGGCGCAAAACCAAAGTGTCGGGCGCCTTCAACCGCGCAACGCAGGCTTTGCGCCAAACCGGATCGGCCTTCAAACCCTTCGTCTATGCCACGGCGCTGGAGCTTGGCTATAGCTATGACGACACGGTCGAGGATGCGCCTTTGACCCTCAACATCCCCGGATCGGGGCCGTGGTCGCCGCAAAACTACGACAAGAAATTCCACGGCATGGTGACGCTCAACGAGGCCATGCGCAATTCGCTCAACATTCCGGCGGTGAAGGTCGCGCAAAGCGTCGGGCTGGATATGGTGCGCAAAGTGGCGGCAGATTTCGGCATCCAGAGCGATCTGGCGGCGGGGCCTGCCTTGGCGCTTGGGGTGTCGGAGAGCACCTTGATCGAGATGACCGGCGCCTATGCGGGGATTTTGAACGGCGGCTCCTCGGTGACGCCCTACGGATTGGTCGAATTGCGCCTGCAAGGCGAGCGCGAGGCCTTGATGGACAATGGCGGCACCGGCATCGGCGAGCGGGTGATCCGCGAGGATGCGGCGCGCGAGTTGATCTATATGATGCATAACGTGATCGAGAACGGCAGCGGACGGCGCGCCCGTCTGGAGGGGCGCGAGGCGGCGGGCAAGACCGGCACCACACAGGCCGCGCGCGATGCGTGGTTCCTCGGGTTTACCGCCGATTACGTGACCGGCGTGTGGATGGGATATGACGACAACACGCCGCTGACGGGGGTCACGGGATCGGGGCTGCCTGCGGAAATCTGGCACGAAACCATGGTGCGCGTGCATGAGGGCACCGAGGTGCGCCCCTTGCCGATGCTGCGCCCTGCCCCGCGCGCCGCGCCGCGCCAAGTCGCCCCCGCGCAGGCGCAACCGCAAAGACCGCGCAACGCGATCGAGCGGCTATTGGGCGATATTTTAGGGAGCCGCTAGCGCCGCGCCGCGGGGCCGAAGCGGAGGCGGCAAGGGCGAGGGCAAGGGCGAGGGCGCATCGGCGCATATGAGCCTCGCAAAGCAAAACGGCCGGCGCCCAAGGCACCGGCCGTTCTTTTTAAGACGATGTCGCAGCTCAGGATTTGCGGCGCATCAGGCCCAGAAGACCAAAACCACCCAAAAGGAGCGGCAGACCCGCAGGCAGCGGCACGGGGGCAGGCACGGTGCCGAAGGTCGAGATATTGTCGTGAATGCGGATGTAATCCACCGCGCCCGCGAAGCTCTCGCCTTGGCCGGTTGCGAAATCATCCTCGAAGAAGTTCAGCACATTGGCGCCTGATACGGCTTGGTTGCCGGTATCGGCCGCGCTCGCGATCAAGGCCCCGTCGAGGTAATAGGACAGAACCCCGCCCGAACGGGCAAAGCCGACCACAACGTCTTGGCCCACCGAGATCGAGCCGCCGCCAGCGCCGGTGGTGTAGAAATCCACTGTGCCGCTCAAGATATAGAGCCCCAGATCAGAGGCGAGATCTTGAAAATCGATCAGCTTGTTATAGCCGCCAACGGAATCGGAGACCGAAAAGCCAAGCTCGATGGCGTAATCCGTGGTGCTGGGCAAGGCATCGGTGAGGCGCAGACCCTGGTTGCCGGAGAAGATGTATTCGCCGCCCGAGATCACGCCGCCGGAGCCGACAATATCATTGCCCACGCCAAGCGTGTCGGCATAGGAGCCGTCGAAATCATAGCTGTTGATCAATGCGGCCTGCGCCGCGCCGCCGGTGAGCGCAGTGGCGCAAAGCGCCACGGTGCCGAGAAGTTTCAATGTCATCAATCAAGACCTTTCAAGTGTTTTGATCGTGCAAACCCGCGCGCCCATGGGGACCGCCGGATGCATCCATTCATAATATGTTAATCTTACCGCATCTGATTAGCATAAAAAATGCGGCAAAATAGCGGCAAATCGCGCAAACAATCGAGCGCAGAACCGAAACAATCTACCCGCCCGCAAGACCCGCGCAAAAAAACGGCCCGCGCCGCAAGGGACGGGGCCGTGTTTGTGCAATCGCGCGCGGTTTATCAGCCGGCCTTTTTCAGATCGGCGATCAATGCGTTGATATCGCCTTTGCGGCGGTCCAGCATCGAGCCGATTTCGGTGCGCTCGGTCAGGCGCAGGCTGATGCCTTCGATGATCATATCAAAGAACAGGTCCTTGCCCGATTTGTCCGAGACGAGGAATTTCACCTCGAAAGGCGCCTCGCCCTTGAGCTTCACGGTGGAGATCACCTCGTGATAGCTTTTGACCTGCCGCACGCCTTGGACGGTGATCACACCGCCAACGAATTCGTTGAACCGCTTGCCATATTTGCGCGACACATATCCGCGAAACGCACTGGTGAAATCGCGCAGCTGCGCGGGGCTGGCGCGGCGGCTGTCGGCGCCCAGCGTCGATTGCGCGATGATATTCACATCGGCATAGCGGATAAAGATTTTCTCGAAATCGGCAATCATCGCGCCCAGAGATTTACCCGAGGAAATCACGCGGTTGATTTCCGCCACGGTTTTATCGACCAAGGCTTTGGCCTGCGCGTCATTCAAGGCCCATGCGGCTTGCGGCAAGGCCGCCCCCGACAGGCCCAGCGCGGCCAAGGCGGTCAATGAAAAGCGGCGGCGTGACAGTTTACTCATTCTTCGGCTCCTCGAAACGGGGCGCGGATCGGCGCATACCGCTTTATATAATCGTCTTACTCGGCAGTTCCATAGGGATCGGCATAAGGGTCGGCATAGGCCCCCTCCTCCGCGTCCACATTGAAACGGCGGTTTTGCATATAGATCGAGCGCGCGGCGGCATAGCTGTCGGCGCTGTTGTTATACAGATCGTCCAAAGCATCGCCATAATGGCCGCGATCGCCAAGGCGCGACAAGACGCTGGCACCGGTGCCATAGTATTTTTCGGGATCGGGCAAAACATAGGACAGCGGGTTGGTCACCAGATCGACGGCCTTGCCCGCCGCGGCGCGCTGCGTCGAGGGGCCAAGCACCGGCAGTTCGAGATAGCTGCCCTCGGGCAGGCCCCAAACCGCAAGGGTCTGGCCGAAATCGGTGTCTTTTTCATGCAGGCCAATCAGGCCCGCCGGATCAAAGAGACCGCCGACGCCGACGACCGTATTGAAGGCAAACCGCGCGGTGTTTTTGAACGCGCCGCCCAGATCAAGCTGCAACAGGTTGTTCACAACCGTCCCAGGCAAGGAGAGATTGTCCGAAAAATTCGACACGCCGTAAACCAAAGGGGCCGGCACAATCGAGACATAGCCTTTGCCCGCAGGGGCCAAAACCGCCTTGTCGAGGGATTTGTTGAACGCGTGCACACGCCGGTTCGCCGCCTCGTCAGGATCCCAAACACCATCGGCCAGCTGCGCGCCCTCGGGGGCCGCGCAGGCCATCAGGCCAAGAAGTCCGGTTAGGAACAAGGCGTTGCGGATCAGGCTTTGCAGCTTGCGTGCAGGTGAATAAGACAATGGAATTTCCGCGCTATTGAGCTTATGACCCTATCTAGAGGAACACCGCGCAATGCCCACCCTTGGCCCCAGAAAACACGGCAAGATGTGGCCATTTGGCGACAGAAACCACCCATCGGTCAGATTGTATTTTAAACTGCCCGCCAATTGACCAAAATCGAATAATCGCAACAAGGCGAAAACACGCTCATGAGCACCAAACAACAGATCGAAGCGGGCCAGCGCGAATTGCGCAGCGCAAGGCAGGAAAGCCGCACGCTTTACTGGGCCGTCGGGCTCTTCAGCTTTTTTGCCAATCTGCTGATGCTGACCGGTCCGCTCTATATGCTGCAAGTCTATGACCGCGTGCTCGGCTCGCGCTCGGTGGCGACGCTGGTCGCGCTTTCGGTTCTGGTGCTGTTTCTCTATGCGATTATGGGGATTTTGGATTACGCACGCGGGCGCGTCATGGCCCGTGTGGGCGCGCGGTTCCAATCACGGCTCGACCGTCGGGTCTTCGAGGCGGTGTTGATCAAATCCGCCCTGCGCCCCGATGACAATAGCGCCACGGGGCTGCGCGATCTCGAAGCGGTGCAGCGGTTGATGACCTCGCCCGCCCTGATGGCGCTGTTCGATCTGCCTTGGACGCCGCTGTTTTTGATCGCGATTGCGATTTTCCACCCGTGGCTGGGGCTTTTGGCCGTGGCGGGCGGTGTGGTTCTGGTCGCGCTCACCATCGCCAACCAGATCACCACACGCCAACCGCAAGGCCGCGCCGCGATGGCCAATGTCCATTCCGAAGCGGTCAGCGACCAGATGCGCGGCGAGGCCGAGATGGTGCATTCCATGGGGATGCGCGATGCCGCTTTCGACCGCTGGCAAAAGCTGCGCGCGCGCGCCTTGCAAGAGCATGTGGCGGCGGCCGATCTGGGCGGGTTGTTCACCGCCTCGACCAAAACCTTCCGGCTGTTCTTGCAATCGGCGATGCTCGGCCTCGGGGCCTATCTGGTGCTGCAAAACGAGCTGAGCGCCGGTGCGATGATCGCGGGGTCGATCTTGATGGGGCGCGCCTTGGCGCCGATCGAACTGGCCATCGGGCAATGGCCCTTGGTGCAGCGCGCGGTCAAAGGATGGGAAAGCCTGACCGAGCTTTTGGGCGAGGTGCCCCCGCCTGCGGCGCGCACCCCGCTGCCCAAACCCGAAGCCTTGCTCGAAGTGCAACAGGCCACCATCATCCCCCCCGGCGAGGCGCAAGCCGCGCTGCGCATGATCAGCTTTACCGTCGCCCCCGGCCAAGCGGTGGGCGTGATCGGCCCCTCGGGCGCGGGCAAATCGACGCTGGCGCGCGCGCTCACCGGCGCATGGCGGCCCGCGGCGGGCAAAATCCGCCTCGACGGGGCTTCCTTGGACAATTACGACCCGCATGTCTTGGGCCAGCACATCGGATACCTGCCCCAAAGGGTGCAGCTTTTCGACGGCACCATCGCCGAGAATATCGCCAAACTGTCGATGTCCCCCGATCCCGCCGAAGTCGTCAAAGCGGCGAAAAAGGCCGATGCGCATGAGATGGTCCTCAAGCTTCCGCAAGGCTATGACACGCAAATGAGCGCCACCTCGGGGCGGCTGTCGGGCGGACAAATCCAGCGCCTCGGCCTTGCGCGGGCGATGTATGGCGATCCGGTGATCTTGGTGCTCGACGAACCCAATTCGAACCTCGACAACGAGGGCAGCCAAGCGCTCAACCGTGCGATCAGGCAGATGAAATCCGAAGGACGCTCGATCCTGATCATGGCGCACCGGCCTTCGGCAATCCAAGAATGCGATATGCTTTTGATGCTGGAGAACGGCGCGCGCGTCGCCTATGGCCCCAAGGACGATGTTTTGCGCGAAGTGGTTCAAAACCATAAACAAATCCAATCGAGCAAGACCCCCGGAGGTGTGCGATGACGGCTGCAAAACCCGCCCCGAGCCGCGCGCCTGCGCCGAAAAACCGCGCCGCGCAATCCCCTCAGTCGCATTCCGCATCAGGCGCGGCGCCCGCGGCCCAGCGGCCCGCGGAGGCCGCCGCAGGCGCCGATCAATGGCCCGCGCGCGCACCGCTTTTGACCGGTCTGATTGCCTTGGCGGTCTTGATCTTCGGCTTTGGCGCTTGGGCCAGTTTCACGCAGATTTCCGGCGCGATCATCGCGGGCGGGCAGATCAAGGTCGATCAAAACCGGCAGGTCGTGCAGCACCCCGATGGCGGCGTCGTTGCGGCGGTTCTGGTCAAAGAGGGGCAAAGCGTCGCCGCCGATGACGTATTGGTGCGGCTCGACGACACGCAATTGCGCTCGCGGCTGGCGATCACCGAGGGGCAGCTTTTTGAATTGATGGCGCGGCGCGGACGGCTGGAGGCCGAGCGCGACGGACGGCTGAGCGCCGATTTCGACGCGCTGCTCGTCGCGGCAGGCGCGCGCAACGGCGATGTTGCGGGGCTGATCAGCGGCCAGATGCGGCTCTTGGAGGCGCGCGCCCTGTCCGAGGCGCAGGCCACCGAGCAATTGCAAAAACGCCGCGCCCAGATCGGCAACCAGATCGACGGGCTGAGCGCGCAAAGCGAGGCCCTGACCAAACAACTGGCGCTTCTGGCCGAAGAACTGGCCAGCCAGAAATCGCTTCTGGATCGCGGCCTTGCGCAATCGGCGCGGGTCTTGGGATTGCAGCGCGAGGAGGCGCGGCTTTTGGGATCGGTCGGCGATCTGACCGCGCAAAAGGCCCAAGCCGAGGGCCGGATCACCGAGATCGACCTCGAAATTCTCAAGCTCGGCACCCAGCGGCGCGAGGAGGCGATCACCCGCCTGCGCGATCTGCAATATCGCGAATTGGAACTGGCCGAGCAGCGCCGCGCGCTGATCGAGCAACTGTCGCGGCTGGAGATCACCTCGCCGGTCTCGGGCATCGTTTACGGCCTGTCGGTTTTTGCCGAACGGGCGGTGATCCGCCCCGCCGATCCGCTGATGTTCATCGTGCCGCAAGACCGCCCCCTGATCGTCGAGGCGCAGATCGAGCCGATCCATATCGACCAGATTTTTGTCGGCCAAGAGGTCAATTTGCGCATGTCGGCGCTGGACCAGCGCTCGACGCCCGAACTGGTTGGCCGCGTGGTGCAAATCTCTGCCGATGCGTTTCAGGACGACGCAACGCGCCTGTCCTACTACCGCGCCGAGATCGTGATTTCGGAGGGCGAGCAGGCGAAATTGCCGCCCGAATCCCCGCTGATCCCCGGCATGCCGGTGGAGGCGTTTATCCGCACGGCGGACCGCACGCCGATTGCCTATCTGGTCAAACCCTTCACCGATTATTTCACCAAAGCCTTTCGAGAATAGCGCCGCAGAGGGCGCGGCGGCGCGGGCGATTTGCCCCTGTGCAAGGGGTGCGGCGCGCGTTAGCTTGGCGGTGATCCGCCCGATTTGGGCCTGCCGATTTGGAGCCGCGCGATGAGCAATACGATCGAAACCCGCCTTGCCGATATGGGCGTCACCTTGCCTCAGGCCCCTGCGCCTGCGGCCAATTACATTCCCTTTGTACAGGTCGGCGATCTGGTCCATGTCTCGGGGCAAATCTCCAATGGCCCTGACGGGTTGATCACTGGCAAGCTGGGCCTTGATCTTGGCGTCGAAGAGGGCGCGGCGGCGGCGCAGACCTGTGCCGTCTCGCTTTTGGCGCAGGCCAAAGCCGCCTGCGGCGGAGATTTGTCGCGTTTGGTGCGCTTGGTCAAACTGGTCGGTTTCGTCAATTCCACCCCCGATTTCACCCAGCAGCCACAGGTCATCAACGGCGCCTCCGATTTCATGGTCGCGGTCTTGGGCGATGCGGGGCGGCACGCGCGTTCGGCGGTCTCGGCGGCCTCGCTGCCTTTGGGCGTCGCGGTGGAAATCGAAGCGATCTTCCAAATCAAATGACCCCCCTGCCCGAACGGTTCTTGCGCGCGCCTTTGGCCCATCGGGCCTATTGGGATCTGGCCCAAGGGCGCCCCGAAAATTCGCGCGCCGCGATCCGTGCTGCGATCGAGGCCGGATATGGCATCGAGATCGACGTGCAATTGTCGCGCGATGGCGAGGCGATGGTGTTTCACGACGATGCGCTGGAGCGGCTGACCGGCGCGCAGGGGCCGGTGGCCGCGCAGGACGCGCAGGATTTGGGCAAAATCGCCCTTAAAGGCGGGGATGGCGAAACCATCCCGACACTGGCGCAGGTGCTCGACATCGTGGCGGGGCGCGCGGCGCTGCTGATCGAGATCAAGGATCAGGACGGCGCGCTTGGCCCCGCGATCGGGGGGCTCGAACAGGCGGTAGCAAGGGCGCTGGACGGATACGCAGGCGCGGCGGCGGTAATGTCGTTCAACCCGCATTCGGTGATCAAAATGGCCGCTTTGGCCCCTGACGTGGCGCGCGGGATTGTCACCTGTGACTATAGCGCCGAGGATTGGCCGCGCGTTGCGGCGGCGCGGCGGGCAGAACTGCGCGAGATCGAGGATTATGACGCGGCGCGCGCCAGTTTCATCAGCCACCAAGCCGCGGACCTGAGCCGCAATCGGGTGGCGCAGCTTAAGGCGCGCGGGGCGCATGTCTTGTGCTGGACCATCCGCTCGGCCGCGCAAGAGGCCGCCGCCCGCCGCGTCGCCGAAAACATCACATTCGAGGGCTACGCGCCCGCTATTCGCGCTTGATCCTGCGCCCGCTGGCCCCACATGGGGCATCAAGGATGGGCAAAAGGGCCGCAAGGCGCAAAGATAGGTGCCATGAGCGAGACAGCCATTGAAATCGAAGCCGTAAGCGCGATTGCCCGGATCGGCGCGCGCGATTGGGACGCCTGCGCCTGCCCCGAGGCGGCGCAGGGGCGGCCCGATGATCCCTTTACCACCTACCGGTTTCTCAAGGCGCTGGAGGACAGCGGATCGGTCGGGCGCGGCACCGGATGGGAGCCGCATTACCTTGTGGCGCGCCGCGCCGGAGAGGTGATCGGCGTTGCGCCGCTTTATGCCAAATCACACAGTCAGGGCGAATATATCTTTGACCACAGCTGGGCCCATGCCTTCGAGCGCGCGGGCGGGCAATATTACCCCAAATTGCAGATCGCCGTGCCCCATACCCCCGCGACGGGACGGCGGCTTTTGGTGCGGCGCGGCCATGAGATCGAAGCGCAAAGCGCGCTGGTGCAGGGCGCGGTGCAACTGGCCGCCTCCAACGAGCTGTCCTCGCTGCATATCACCTTTTGCACCGAAGCCGAGGCGACGGCGGGCAAGACGATGGGACTGATGCCCCGCGCCAGCCAGCAGTTCCATTGGATGAATGCGGGCTACGCCGATTTCGACGGGTTTCTCGCCTCGCTCTCGGCACGCAAACGCAAGAACATCCGCAAGGAGCGCGCGCAGGCGGCGCGGTTTGGCGGGCAGATCCATATGCTCACCGGTGATCAGATCCGCCCCGAACATTGGGATGCGTTTTGGACCTTTTACCAAGACACCGGCGCGCGCAAATGGGGCACGCCCTACCTGACGCGCGGGTTTTTCGACGAGGCGCAGGCGCATTTGCGAGGCGATATTTTATTGGTGCTTGCCGAGCGTGACGGGCAATTTATCGCGGGCGCGTTGAACTTTATCGGCGCTGACGCGTTATATGGTCGATACTGGGGCTGTATAGAGGATCACGCGTGCCTGCATTTCGAGCTTTGCTATTACCGCGCCATCGACTTCGCGATCGCGCAGGGGCTTGGCCGCGTCGAGGCCGGAGCACAGGGCGATCACAAACTGGCGCGCGGCTATCTGCCGGTGAAAACCCATTCGCTGCACTGGATCGGCGAGGCCGGATTTGCCCGCGCCGTGGCGCAGTTTCTGGGCGAGGAGGCGCGCGCCGTGGACCAAGACATCGAGGTGCTGACGGATTACGGCCCGTTTCGCAAAACCCACCAAGACAATGACAAGGAAAATCAATGACTGACCGCTTGAGCGACACCGGACGCGGCCCCCTGCTGGAGCCGCTATTGGCGACCGGATGGCACGTCGACGAGACCCGCGATGCGTTGAGCAAGACCTTCACTTTCGAGGATTTTCCCGAGGCTTTCGCCTTTATGACCCGTGCGGCGATCTGGGCGGAGAAATGGGACCACCACCCCGAATGGAGCAATATCTATAACCGCGTCGAGGTCACATTGACGACCCATGACGCGGGCGGATTGACGCCGCTGGATGCCAAGCTGGCGCGCAAGATGGACCAACTGGCAGGATGAACATGCAAGAGCTACTGACGACCGAAATCTATAACGGCACTTCGATTGCCGATGTTTTGACCCTCGAATTTCTGGCCTCTATGGCGGGATCGGTGCTCTCGGCGCTGGTGATCTTGCTGTTGGGCTTTGTCGTGGCCGGATGGGCGCGGCGGCGGCTGGTCAAAATGGGCGAGACCTATGCGCGGCTCGACAGCACGCTCTTCGCCTTTTTGGGCAATATCGCGCGCTATACGATCCTCGCCTTTGCGGTCTTGTTCGTTCTCAACACCTTTGGCATTCAAACCACCTCGATCGTGGCGCTCATCGGTGCGGCGGGGCTGGCCATCGGGTTGGCGCTGCAAGGCACGTTGTCGAATGTCGCGGCGGGGGTGATGATCATCCTGTTCCGCCCGATCAAGATCGGCGATTTCGTCGAGGTTGCGGGCAAGACCGGCACCGTCAAGGACATCTCGCTCAATTTCACCGAACTGGCCGATACCAGCAATGTGCAGGTGATCATTCCCAATTCGCAGGTCTGGGGCGATGTGATCTCGAATTATTCGAGCAACAACACCCGCCGCGCCGAATGGACCTTTGGCGTCGGATATGGCGCCAACCTCAAGGATGCCGACGATATCATTCGCGCCACGATCCTGTCGGATCCGCGCGCGTTGAGCGATCCCGAACCCTTTGTGCAGGTGACCAATCTGGGCGACAGTTCTGTCGATTTTCTGGTGCGTGTGTGGTGTGACGCCTCCGATTACTTTGCCTTCCGCGCCGACATGACCCGCGCCATCAAGGAGGCCTTTGACAAGGGCGGGATCGACATCCCCTTCCCGACGCGGACCTTTTACCAAGCGGCGCAAACGGACGGATGACCGGCGGCACGGCGCGAGGCGGCGCGGGCGCGACAATCGCGGCCCTGCCCAGATTGTCGCGCCCAGCGAAACGCGTTGTTGCGCAGTCTTTCGCTAACGTAGCGTTAATGTGTGATACGGTCCCGCAACTGCCCCCCTGATTGGGGGCGGGCTGAGAACGAGGGATACAGATGACTATTTTGAAAACACTTTCTTACGCCGCAACAGCAGGCCTTTTGACCGCCTCGGCTGCAATGGCCGCGCCGATCGTCTATGAAGGCTCCATCGCGCCGGGCACCACGGTTTCGGGGACGGTCGACGGGTCGGTTTGCGGGATCTGCGGCGAAGGAACCACCGGAACCTTGGATTTTTGGTCCTTCTCGGGGACCGCAGGCGATAGCATCACCATCACCGGCACGCGTGTCGACGTCAATTTCGATCACAGCTTCACGCTGTATTTCGGCACCACCTCGGCGGATGACAGTCTGACGGCGGGCCATGCGTTCTACAGCAGCGATTTTGACACGATGAGCTTTCTGACCTTCGCGGATGATCAGATTTCGCACGCCGGCCCCTTTGGCGATCCGCTCTTGTCGGGCTTCTCGCTGGCGCAAACCGGCATCTACACCATCGTTGTTGGCGCAGCCTCGGGGCAAACCGCGCCCAATTCGGCCTATCAACTGACCTTGGAGGGCAACACACCTGCCGCCGTTCCGCTGCCCGCCGGTTTGGCCTTGCTGCTTGGCGGTTTGGGCGGTTTGGGCATGCTGCGCCGCAAGAAGAGCGCCGCCGCCTAAGCCGCGCCCGCGCGCTGCCGCAGGCAAAACGCAAAAAAGGGCGCCCCTTTTCCAATAGGGGCGCCCTTTCGCATCACGGCCGCGCGGCTCAGATCGAGGCCAAAAGCCCCTCGCCCGCCGAGACTTCGCACATGCCGGGGTTTTCTTCGGCGTTGAGCACCGTCACCACCCCGTCCTCGACCAGCATCGCATAGCGTTTGGAGCGCGCGATCAACCCTGCGGGGGGGGCAGTGAAATCCATGCCCACGGCTTTGGTGAACTCGCTTTGCGGATCGCCCAGCATGGTCAGCCCCGCCTCGGTCGCGCCGGTGCTCTCGCCCCATGCGCCCATCACAAAGGGATCGTTGACCGAGATGCAGATGATCTCGTCCACACCCTTGGCATCGAAATCGCCTTTGGTGCGGATAAAGCTGGGCACATGGGCCGTGCTGCACACGCCGGTATAGGCGCCAGGAACGGCGAAAATCACCACTTTGCGCCCGCTGAGTTTCTCGCTCAATGCCACGGGTGCGGGGCCCTCGGCGCCCATACCGACAAGCGTGGCCTCGGGCAATTTGTCTCCAACCTTCAGTGTCATTCGTCTTTATCCTGTCTGTGAGTGTGTTACGTCTTGGGCCTTAATATAGGCGCGCCGCGGGCGCGGGCCACATAAAACGTATGAGAGGACGGCGCGATGAGCCATATTGTCGTGATCGGAGCGGGCCAAGCGGGGGCGTCGCTATGTTTGAAGCTGCGCGGTTTGGGATTTGACGGGCGGATCACGCTGATCGGGGCCGAGGATGCGCCGCCCTACCAACGCCCGCCCTTGTCGAAAAAATACCTGCTCGGCGAGATGGACAAAGAGCGCTTGTTCCTGCGCCCCGAAAGCTTTTACGCCGATCAAGACATCACCCTGCGCAAGGGCTGCGCGGTCGCGGCGATCCACCCGCACGACAAATACGTGAGTTTGGCGGGCAACGAGCGGCTCGACTATGACCAACTGGCGCTGACCACGGGGTCCGATCCGATCCGCCTGCCCGCCTCTATCGGCGGCGATCTGGCGGGGGTGTTCACGGTGCGCGATCTGCGCGATGTCGATGCGATGGCGCCCTATTTCACCGCGGGCAAACGGGTGCTGATCGTGGGCGGCGGCTATATCGGGTTGGAGGCCGCAGCGGTCGCGGCGCAGCGCGGGCTCAAGGTGGTTCTGGTCGAGATGGCCGAGCGGATTTTGCAGCGCGTTGCCTGCGCCGAGACCTCGGCCTATTTTCGCGCCCTGCATGGCGCGCATGGGGTCGATATCCGCGAGGGCACGGGGCTGTCGCGGTTGACCGGAGCGGGCCATGTCAGCGGCGCCGAACTGAGCGATGGCAGCGCGCTGGAGATTGATTTCGCCGTGGTCGGCGTCGGCATCCGCCCGTGCAGCGGATTGGCCGAGGCGGCGGGGATCGAGATCGAGAACGGCATAAAGGTCAATGCCTTGGGGCAAACCTCCGATCCGTCGATCTGGGCTGCGGGCGATTGCGCCAGCTTCGCGCATGAGGGCGCAGTGCTGCGCCTCGAATCGGTGCCCAACGCCATTGATATGGCCGAATGCGTGGCGCAAAACATGATGGGCGCGGGCCAGCCCTATGTGCCCGTGCCGTGGTTCTGGTCCGACCAATATGACGTGAAATTGCAAATTGCGGGGCTGAACAGCGGCTATGACCGCGTGATCACGCGCAGGGGTGACAAGGAGGGCGCGCTGTCCTTTTGGTATTACCGCGCGGACAGGTTGCTGGCGGTCGATGCGGCCAATGATCCGCGCGCCTATATGGTCGGCAAGCGGTTGATCGACGCGGGCAAATCCCCCGATCCGGCGCTCATCGAGGCGCCGGACACCGATCTCAAGAGCCTGCTCAAATGAGGATCATCGCGGGGGCATTCAAAGGCCGCGCCTTGGCCTCGGTCGGCAAGGGCGATGCGGGCGCGCATCTGCGCCCGACCACGGACCGCGTGCGCGAGAGCCTGTTCAACGTGCTCGGCGGCGGGCGGTTTGGCGATCCCATCGGCGGCGCGCGGGTGCTCGATATCTTTGCAGGCACCGGTGCGTTGGGGCTGGAGGCGCTTTCGCGCGGGGCGGCGCAGGTCTGTTTTGTCGAGGACGGGCGCGTGGCGCAAAAAATCCTCACGCAAAATATCGCGCTTTGCGAGGCCAAGGCGGCCTGTCGGATTTACCGCCGCGATGCGCGCAAATTGCCCACCCATGAGGGCGCCCCGTTTGATTTGGTGTTTCTCGATCCGCCCTACGGCAAACAGATGGGCGAGGCCGCGCTGCGCGCCGCATTGGCGGGCGGATGGATCGACGATCAGGCCTTGATCGTTTGGGAAGAAAGCGCCGCCATCACCGCGCCAGAAGGTTGGCAGGTTCTGGATGCGCGCAAATATGGCGGCACGGTGATTTCCCTGCTCGAAAAAGCCTGACGCAAAAAGGCCGCCTCCCGCGCGGGAAGCGGCCTTCAATCGCGCGGCGGGCGCGGTTTAGTTCAGCGGGCGGATGGTGCCCGCAGATTTGGCGACCATGGCGCGGGCATCGTCGATCAAGAGCTGCCCGTCGAGGCCTTTTTTGCCCGCTTCAACGATCCAGTCGGCGACCACCTCTTCGCCCAGCGCCTGCATCCGCGCGGTTTGCTCGGGGCTGATCACCGCAAGCGTATTGCCCGCCGCTTCCATCGCGGCGCGGCCGTCCTTGTCGCCGGTGTCATGGGCGCGCCCCGCCCAAGCCGAGGCCATCTCGCCCGAATTGGCATCGATCACCGCCTTCAGATCATCGGGCAGCCCCTCATAAACATCCTTGTTCATCGCCCAGATGAAAAACAGGTTATACAGCGCCTTGTCGCCCGCAACATCGGTGTGGCTGTCGGCCAGATCGTCCAGCTTGAGCGAGGGGGCCATTTCCCATGTGATCACGCCGCCATCCACCACGCCTTTAGAGAGCGCTTCGGGGAAGGCCGGCACCGGCATGCCGATGGGCGTCGCGCCCAGTTTATTGAGCAGCATCGTCGCCGCGCGCGAGGGACCGCGCAGTTTTAGCCCGTCGAAATCATCGGTGGCTTTGATCTCGGTGCCGCGTTTGTGCACGATGCCGGGGCCATGCATATGGGCGGCGATCAAATGCACATCGGCGAAATCATCGGCAAGGTGCTTTTGCGTGAATTCCCACGCCGCGATCGAGGCTTCCTCGGCGCTTTTGGTGGTCATGAAGGGCATTTCCATCGCCTCGGCTTCGGGAAAACGTCCCGGCTGATAACCCGGAATAACCCAGCCGCCGTCGATCACACCGTCGCGGATATAATCATATTGCTCGGGCGCTTTGCCGCCCAATTGCATGAAGGGCACGATCTCGATCTTGAGGCGGCCGTTGCTGTCGGCTTCGACCTTTTTGGCCCAAGGCTCGATGAAATATTTCGGATTCGCCGAATTGGGCGAGACGAAATGTTGAAAACGTAGGGTGACCTCTTGCGCAAAGGACGCGGTGGCGGTCAGGCCGAGAACGGCGGCGAGGGCTGCGGATTTCATCAAGGTCATAGGCTGGCCTCCTTTTGAGGTATCCATTGGAATCGCTGCAACTGCCATGCGGCGGTGCAGCGGGATCAAGATGGGAAGGGTATTGCCCAGCCGCAAGGCCCGATCAAGAGCCAATAAGCGCAGAAAACGCATTTAACCAATTGATAAAAAACAGCAAAGATCAAGCGGGAGCGGCATGCGGGGAATTCCAAAAGCGCTTTCCCCTGCCGCGCAAACACACAAAATCGTAATAAATTTCCTGTAGCCCTAGAGGGTGGTTCACCAGTGCATCGGTATTTTTAAACAGTGCTGTTGTGATTAGTATGTGGGGTGAAAAGTTCCGGCGGGGGAAAGAGTGAAAATCTCGAACCCGTCGGTGGTTACCCCGATTGAATGCTCGAATTGCGCCGAAAGGGATTTGTCGCGCGTCACGGCTGTCCAGTCATCGGCCAGAACCTTGGTCTCGGGACGGCCCAGATTGACCATTGGCTCGATGGTGAAAAACATCCCCTCTTCCAGAACCGGACCCGTTCCCGCACGCCCGTAGTGCAACACATTGGGCGGCGAATGGAACACGCGGCCAAGCCCGTGACCGCAAAAATCGCGCACCACCGACATGCGGTGGCTTTCCACATAGGTTTGGATCGCATGGCCGATATCACCGAATGTCGCGCCGGGGCGGACGGCCTCGATGCCGCGCATCAAGGCATCATGGGTCACCTCGATCAGCCGCTCGGCCTTGCGACCCAATTTGCCCGCCACATACATGCGGCTGGTATCGCCATACCATCCGTCCACGATCACCGTCACGTCGATGTTCAAAATATCGCCGTCTTTTAGGGTCTTGTCGCTCGGGATGCCGTGGCACACGACATGGTTCACCGAAATGCACGAGGCGTGTTTATAACCGCGATAGCCGATGGTCGCCGATTTCGCCCCCGCCGCATTGACCTTTTCCTCGATCAAACGGTCGATTTCTGCCGTGGTTTGACCAGGAAAGACATGTTCGGCGATCTCGTCGAGGATCGTCGCGGCCAGTTTTCCGGCCACATGCATTCCGGCGAAATCCGCCTCTTCATGGATGCGGATGCCGTCTTTGGTCATGCGGCCGCGGTGCTCTTCGCCCATAGGTGTCTCGCTCAAATCATATCGCTGGGCCGCATGGGCCCGTTTGGCCTCTATTTAGGACGGTTTTGCCCGAAGGGCCAGAGGCGCGCGGCAATTCATGTGCCGTGCTCGGGCGCGGGGGCGGGCAGCGGCGCGCCGATGGTGATCTCTTGCGGCGTGATATTGCAGGCGTAGGCATAGGCCTCGACCCCCGCCGCGCGGGCGCGCGCATAGGCGGCGGCATAGGCGGGGTCGATATCGGCGGCCAAACCCGTGCGGGTGCAATCGGTGCGCTGCACCAGATAAAGCATCGCGGCGCGGTGGCCTTGGCGGCGCATTTCGCACAGCTCCTCAAGGTGTTTTGCGCCGCGTTTGGTCACGCTGTCGGGAAATTCGGCAAGCCCCGCATGGCGCGACAGCGTCACGGATTTCACCTCCAGATAAAGATCGGCCTCGTCCGCCTTGCGCAGCAGGAAATCAATGCGGCTGTTTTGCCCGTATTTTTGTTCGGGCAATATCTCGTCAAACGGCGCGAACGGCGCCAATTGCCGCGCCATCAACGCCTCGCGCAGGGCGCGGTTGGGCACGGATGTATCGACGCCGGTGAACTGCCCGCCCCCATGATCCACAAGCCGCCAGCCGTAGCGCAGCTTTTTCTTGGGATCATCGTTGCGCTCGACCCAGATGCGCATCCCCGCCTCGGCCAGCCCCATCATCGATCCGGGGTTGGCGCAATGGGCCACGGCCTCGGTGCCATCGTGCAGCCGGATATCGGCCAGAAACCGTTTGTAGCGGCGGATCAGCACGGCAGGTTCAAGAGGGGTTTGAAAGCGCATGGGGCAGGCCTATACCTGTGCGGGAGACGTTTCAAGGAGAGTGCCGATGCCCGCAAACCCCACTGCCGCCATGCTTGTGATCGGGGATGAAATCCTGTCGGGGCGCACGCGCGATTCCAATATGCACCATCTGGCGGGCGAATTGACCCGCGCGGGCATTGATTTGCGCGAGGTGCGGGTGGTGTCCGATGATCGCGCGGCGATTATTGGCGCGGTGCAAGCGCTGAGCGCGGCCTATGACAACCTGTTCACATCGGGCGGCATCGGCCCGACCCATGATGACATCACCGCCGAAGCCGTGGCCGCCGCATTCGGCACGCCCATATCGGTGCGCGATGACGCGCGCGCGCTTTTGGAGGCGCATTACAAACGCAGCGGCGGGCAGATCAACGAAGCGCGCCTGCGCATGGCGCGCATCCCCGACGGTGCGGCGCTGATCGACAATCCGGTCAGCATCGCGCCGGGCTTCACAATCCAGAACGTGCATGTCATGGCGGGCGTGCCTGCGGTCTTCGAGGCGATGGTGGCCAGCGTCCTGCCCACCCTCACCGGCGGCGCGCCGCTTTTGAGCCAAAGCCTGCGCATCAACCGCGGCGAGGGCGAGATCGCGGGACCGCTCAGCGATCTGGCCGAGAAATACGGCGATCTGTCCATCGGCTCCTACCCCTATGTCAAAGACGGGGTGTTCGGCGCGAATATCGTGATCCGCGGCCATGACGGTGCGCGCATTGATGCCGCGATGATCGAATTGAGCGAGGCCTTCCCCGCATGACGCCCGAGCCACGCTATTTCGATGTGATCGACGCCACTTGGCCCGCATCAAGCACCCAACATATCGGCGGCTTCGTGGTGCGCGACGGGCGCGACGCGTCGGGCCGGTCGGGCGGCAAACGCGTCAGCGCCGCCTCGCAAACCGGTGCGCAGTTCGATCCCGCCGATATTGACGCCGTCGAGGCGGCGCAGCGTGCGATGGGCCAGACGCCGCTCTTCATGATCCGCGGCGGCGATACGGCGCTCGACAGCGCGCTGGCCGCGCGCGGATATTCGGTGATGGATCCGGTGACGCTCTACGCCGCGCCGATCGACGCTATGATCGGTGATCCGCCGCCCAAGGTTTCGACCTTTTGCATTTGGGAGCCTTTGGCGATCCAGCGCGACATCTGGGCGGCGGCGGGCATCGGCCCTGCGCGTATGGCGATTATGGAGCGCGCGGGCGCGCCGAAAACCTCGATCCTTGGCCGCATGAAGGACCACCCTGCGGGCACGGCCTTTGTGGCGATCCATGACGGGATTGCCATGGTGCACGCGATGGAGGTTCTGCCCGAGCAGCGCCGCCAAGGTTGGGGCCGCTACGCCATGCGCCGCGCCGCGATCTGGGCGCGCGAGCACGGGGCGACGGAAATGACGCTCTTGTGCGTGAAAGATAACGCCGCCGCCAACGGGCTCTACTCTTCCATCGGGATGGCGCCCGTGGGAGAGTATCACTACCGCAGCCTTCACGGAGGAGAATAATATGCCCAAAGAGCCGACCGCGCTCGACCTGCCGATGGTCGATCCCTTGCCGCCCGCGACGCAAAAATATTTCGACATCTGCGACGAGAAGCTCGGCATGGTGCCCAATGTGCTCAAGGCCCATGCCTTTGACATCGACAAGCTCAACGCCTTTACCGCGCTTTATAACGACCTGATGCTGGGCGATAGCGCGCTGAGCAAGCTGGAGCGCGAGATGATCGCCGTGGTGGTTTCGGCGGTGAACAAATGTTTCTATTGCCTGACCGCCCATGGTGCGGCGGTGCGGCAATTGTCGGGCGATCCGATGCTGGGCGAGAAATTGATGATGAATTACCGCGTCGCGGATCTGGATGCGCGGCAACGGGCGATGCTTGATTTCGCGGTGCAGATCACCGAAGCCAGCGCCACTGTTGAAGAGCCTCACCGCCAAGCCCTGCGCAACGTCGGCTTTACCGACCGCGACATATGGGACATCGCCAATGTGGCGGCGTTTTTCAACATGTCGAACCGCGTGGCTTCGGCCACGGCGATGCATCCCAATGATGCCTATCACGCGCAGGCGCGCTAAAAAGATCGGGCGGGTTTTGCGATATCAGTGCTCATTTGTGAGTTTTCTGGCAGCGGCCGTTGCCGCCTCGACGGCTGCGGCGCAGCGGGCCGATACCTTTGAACTCTCGCTGCCCAGCAACGCGCGCGAGACCTATCACGACACCGTCGCACCGGCGAGCTATGCCTATGCGAGCGCCAATCAATCGGGCGATCTGGTGCCGTTGCAGCGCGCCGAGGGGCGCGT
The DNA here is from genome assembly GCA_050633545.1 of Paracoccaceae bacterium. Taxonomy (GTDB): domain Bacteria; phylum Pseudomonadota; class Alphaproteobacteria; order Rhodobacterales; family Rhodobacteraceae; genus Litorivita. The sequence continues at coordinate 148,378 of JBOEGS010000008.1, read as the reverse complement.
CAGCCGGACCGCATGGCGGGTGCGCTCGGAGGGGCTGGAGACGCTGCAACTGATGGCGCCTTTGGCCGAACAGCTGGAGGCCGAAGGGTTTACCGCGCTGCACCGCTGTTTCGCGCAGGAATGCGGCGGATATGATTTCCGCTTTGCCCTCGATGTGATCGCCCCGCCCGATATGTTCGTGGACCTGTTCGATTACCGCTACGCCGCCTTTGCCCGCCCGATCCCGCCGCAGGGCCGCACTGATCCGGCGGCCGCTGCCGATGCGCCGCCCGCAAGCGAGGCTCAAGGCGATCCGGCGGTGCCCGCAGGCACCGAAACCGCGACCAGCCCTGCGCCCGTGGAGCAAACCGAGGTGGTCGTCCTGCTGGTCAGCCGCGCGGGGGCTTCGGGCTATGTGCAGATGGTTCATATTGCCCCCGTGGGCAGCAAAGCGGCCAAATCCGCCGCCGCCCGCGCCTCGGTGACATTGGACGCCCCCGCCGCAACGCCGCTGCCTCCGCAGGGCGAGAGCGCGCCCGTTGCCGCCGATATGCCTCTGCCCGAGGCGCTGCGCCATGCGGGCCATGTGATCTTGGATGATCTGAACTTCGAGACCGGATCGGCCACCTTGGGCGAAGGGCCTTTCGCCTCGCTCGCAGCATTGGCCGGAATGCTTTTGGCGGATGCAACGCTCAAGGTCGCCTTGGTCGGTCATACCGATACGGTCGGCAGCCTTGAGGGCAATATCGCCCTGTCGAAACGGCGCGCGGGCGCGGTGGTGGAACGGTTGGTGAGCGCCTATGGCGTGCCGCGCGCGCAGTTGGAGGGCGAAGGCATGGGCTATCTGTCGCCGCGCACCGCGAATCTGACCGCCGCGGGCCGCGAGGCCAACCGCCGCGTCGAAGTGGTCTTGCTCAACACCGAATAGGCCCGCGCGCGGCACAAAGACGCGCGGGCCTGCAACCGGCGCGGCAGATGTCACGCAGCAAGAAAAACACATAAAAAAAGCCCGGCATCGAAATGCCGGGCGAGGTGTGGCCTCATAGGGCCGGGGGGAAGAAACTCGGGGTCTGGTGTTACCAGTCGGTCGGGCCTTTGTCGGCAAAGGCATGGACCAGAAAATCGATAAAGGCGCGAACCTTGGGCTGTGTGAAACGCCCGGGGGGATAGACCGCATAGATGCCTTGGGTTTCCATGGGAAGCTCGGGCATCGCATCCTCGACAAGGCCCTTTTCGAGCGCATCGGCGTAAAGGAAGCTTGGCAGATAGGCGATGCCAAGGCCGGAGATCGCAGCATTGAGCAGCGATTGCCCGTCATTGACGCTCAGCCCGCCAGAGGTGCGCACTTGGCGTTTTTCACCCGAAGGCGCGGTCAGCTTCCACACATTGCCCGCCGATTGGTTCGAGTAATGCAACAGCTTGTGCTCGTTGAGATCATCGATCTTGAGCGGACGGCCATGACGCGCCAGATATTCGGGGCTGGCGATCATCCGTTTGGTGGTTTCGGTCAATTTGCGGGCGCGAAGCGTGCTGTCTTCAAGCTCGCCAATGCGGATCGCCATATCGAAGCCTTCGGAGATCAGCTCTACATAACGGTTGTTGAGCACCATATTGACGGTGATATCGGGGAAATCGCTGAGGAATTCGCCAAGGACGGGCGAGAGATGATTAACGCCGAAATCCGTCGCCACCGAGATGCGCAGCAAGCCCGACGGGTCGCTTTGCATCGAGGAGACCAGCGCATCGGCCTCGCCAGCGTCATTGAGAACACGGCGGGCGCGGTCATAATAGGCCAGACCGATTTCGGTCGGCGAGACGCGCCGCGTGGTGCGGTTCAAAAGACGCGCCCCGAGGCGCGCTTCGAGCGACGAGACGTGTTTAGAGACAGCGGATTTCGAAATCCCCATCTTCTTTGCGGCATCTGTAAAGCCCCCTTGATCCACAACCGTGGCGAAGGCCTCCATTTCCGTCAAACGATCCATTACCCGATACCTCTGCGTTTTTATCTGTTGGAGCAGATATGACGGCACAATGGGGCGCAACTGGGGCGTGATGCGGACAATATCGGGGTTTTGTCGCGGATCGTTGATGGCACGGAAACAGGGAAACAGATGTTTCGCGGGCGGGCTCGAGAGCCTCGCGTCGCCTATGCGGCAAGCAATTTCGGGTCATCGCGCCCGTGATATCGGGCGGGATGCCTCCGGCGGGGATATTTGAAGAAAGCAGAAACGGGCGGCGCGAAAGCGCGGCCACGCGTAGGGGCGGCGGCGCACTACATGGTTTCCAGACAATGCCGCCGGAAGGCGCGTTTGAGCATGTCGAGCTCTTCGCGCAGCAATTCGACCTCGGCGCGCAGGTCATCGGCAATCGCCTCGCCCGCGATGACCGAAAAGCTTTCGAGGGTTTCGCCGGTTTCCGCGTCGTGGATCAAGAAGACATGCGCGCCCTCGCCAATGGATTTGACCGGCAGCGGGATAACCAATTGCCATTCACCCTTGTCGCGGTCTTCGGTCAGGGTCACGCCCGCCAAGGGCTCGCCCAGATGGGTAACGTCGATTTTGGGTTGGTGGTTCTCGCCGCCTGCGGTTGTGACGATGCCTTCCCATTTGCCTTCAAAGAGGCGGGTTTTGGTGAGGGTCAAAGAGGTCATCGCGGGGCTCCTTCAAGCGGTCTTGGGCGGGCAATCAAAACGGCGGGCGTGCGGCGGGCGGTCAAAGTTCGGCGCGCGGGCGGCGCGAGAAGGTCACATCGCGCAGCACGACCTGATTCATTTCCGGCCCTTCGAAGATCAAATCAAGCCAGGCCCGCTCGATCCGCTTTTCGTTGAGGTGGGTATAGGCGAGGTCGAATTCGACGGTGGCATGTTTGTCGACCACCTCCAGTTCGCGCACCATCTGTTCGGTGTTGGGACCATTCTTGATATTGAGACGGGCGAAAATCTCGAGCGGCTTTTCCATCTCGACGATCACGTCGAGGCGCACCAGATGGCGCTTTTGCAATCCGGTCGTGGCCGCTTCGGGCAGATCGACGACCAGCGACAGGAACGAGCCGTCGAAGTTGAAAACATCCATGCGCAAGCCGAAGGGCGCGAGGTCTTCCTCGCGGCGGTTGCGCATCTGGCGCAGGGTCAATTCGGACAAGGCGCAATCATGGAACAGCGTGACCTCCTCGCCCAGCATGGATTTGCTTTCGACCGAGGACATGCCGGGCGAGGCGAGCGGGCCGCGCCACAGTTCGGGGCGCCATGACCAATCGGCGTCATGGGGTTTTTGAAAGGCGCTGGAGCCGATCATCGGCAAGGCGAGACGGCTTTCGGCGACATGGATCAATTTGTCGAGGTGGATCTTGAGCGCGCGGGCACGGGCGCGCTGCGCGCGCAGACGGTGCAAGGGGGCGGTATCGGCGTTTTGGGCAAAGCGCGCCCAACGGCGCAGAGCGCGGCGATGGGTCAGCCGGTCGAGCAAAGACAGGCTGCCCGCATCCAGCACGCCCGATGCACCGCTGTTATCCTTGCTTTTGCTCATCGCCATTTGCCTCGTTGCCTTGCGCCGGATCGCTCAAGCCCGCCAAAGGCGGGATCACACGGGTCAGATTTACCCGCATATTGTTTCGAGAATCCTACCGACTGTTTCCGTATTAACGAAAGTAGGTCATTGAAACAAACGCGGAAACAGCTTTTTGATGCGTTTTGCCCTTGGCTGTGTATCTGCCGTCGCGCTTTGCGCGGCGGCGGGGTGCGTGGTTTGCATCGCCGCAGGATATTGCGGCGGGCGCAGGACGCCGGATGCCGTGGTCTTCGGCTTTGGCTGTGGCCTTGGCAAAGCGCTATCGGGCGCGGGGGCGGCGGCGCGGGCGCGCATTTTCAAAGGTCGCGCGGCGGCGGTTTCGAGCGGGCTGGCCTCGCGCAGGGTTTCGGCCAGTTTGCCGAGCAGGTCCAGCCCATCCTTGCCCGAAAGATCGCTGCCCTTGGGCGCATAGACCGCAAGGCCGATCATATGCCCGTTGATCACCATCGCGCCGCGCCAGTGTTTGGGATCGACTTTGGGCGACAGAGCCTCGCCGCCCGTGGCCAGATGCACAACGGTCAATCCGTCGCCGTTGATCTGGTCAAGTGCGCGGTGCGGCGCGAGGGCGGCGGCCATTTCATGGGCGCGCGGCTGCACGGGTTTGAGCGAATAGGGCAGCACCGAGACGGTCATCAAGGCGGGCAAAACCGGCCGCTCGGCAGGTCGGCCCAAGAGGCTTTCGCAAGAGGCCAGCAAGGCAAAGCCGCCCGAAACCCCGCCCGAGGTCAGGCTTTTGGCATCGATGCAATAGCCCTTTGGCCCCTGCACCACCACCGCGCCGCGCACCATTTCGGCGCGGGCGCGCACCTTGCGTGCGGGTGCATCAAATCCCTCGTCGCCGCCGCTGCTGGCAAAGCTGGCCCCTGCGCCGCCAGCCAAGGGCGAGATGCAGCCCGAGAGCGGCATGGTGAGCGCCAAGACCGCCGCCACGCAAAGAAGGCGCCCGCGACAAGCGGGGCGCCTTTTCATTGTCTGCGAAGAGCGCGGGGCGAGCCGCCCCAACATCAGGCGCATCGCGCGCTTACAGATCCATATAGATGTGGCGCTCGGCCTTGGCACCGGGATGGGTCACCGCGCCCAAACGGGTCGAGCCGACCAAAGCGGCGTATTTTTGCAAGGCGCCGGAGGTGTAGATCGTCGGACGCGGGCCTTTCCAATCGGCCTTGCGCGCTTCCAGCTCTGCGTCGGTCAGATCGACGCTGATCTCGCCGTTGATCGCATCAAGCGTGATCACATCCCCGTCCTTGATCAAGGCGATGGGGCCGCAATGGGCCGCTTCGGGGCCGACGTGGCCAACGCAGAAGCCGCGGGTTGCGCCCGAGAAACGACCATCGGTGATGAGCGCGACTTTCTTGCCCATGCCCTGCCCCGACAGCGCCGCCGTGGTGGCGAGCATTTCGCGCATGCCCGGACCGCCTGCGGGGCCCTCATTGCGGATCACAAGGACTTCGCCCTCTTTGTATTCGCGCTTTTGCACGGCTTCAAAGGCGTCTTCTTCGCATTCGAACACGCGGGCGGGGCCGACGAAACGCTGGTGCTGCGTTTCCATGCCAGCGACTTTGACGATGGCGCCTTCGGGGGCAAGGTTGCCCTTGAGGCCCACGACACCGCCGGTTTTCGACAGGGGCGCGGCGACCGAATGGATGACCTTGCCGTCGATCTCGCGGGTGATCTTGTCGATCTCGTCGCCGATGGATTCGCCCGATGCGGTGATGCAATCGCGGTAGATCAGGCCCGCTTTGTCCAATTCCTTGAGCACCACAGGCACGCCGCCCGCGTCGAACAGGTCCTTGGCGACATATTCACCGCCCGGTTTGAGGTTCACGAAATAGGGCGTGTCGCGGAAGATGTCGCACACATCGAAGAGGTCGAAATCGATGCCCGCCTCATGGGCGATGGCGGGCAGGTGCAAACCGGCGTTGGTCGAACCGCCGGTGCAGGCCACAACCCGCGCGGCGTTGATCAAGGCTTCTTTGGTGACGATATCGCGGGCGCGGATGTTTTTCGCGATCAGGTTCATCACCGCCGCACCCGAGGCTTCGCCATATTGGTCGCGGCTCTCGTAGGGGGCGGGCATGCCCGAGGAATTCATCAGCGCAAGGCCGATGGCTTCGGAGACGCAGGCCATTGTGTTGGCGGTATATTGCCCGCCGCAGGCCCCCGCCGAGGGGCAGGCCACACGTTCGAGAATATCAAGCTCGGCATCGGTCATATTGCCCGCTTGGTGCTGACCCACGGCCTCGAACACGTCTTGGACAACCACGTCCTTGCCGTTCAACCGGCCCGGAAGGATCGAGCCGCCATAGATAAACACCGACGGCGTGTTGAGGCGCACCATGGCCATCATCATCCCTGGCAGGGATTTGTCGCAACCCGCAAGGCCGACGATGGCGTCATAGCAATGGCCGCGCATGGTGAGTTCCACCGTATCGGCAATGGCCTCGCGCGAGGCGAGCGAAGAGCGCATGCCCTCGTGCCCCATCGCAATGCCGTCGGTGACGGTGATGGTGGTAAATTCGCGCGGCGTGCCTGCGGCCGCCTTGACGCCCATTTTCACGGCTTGGGCTTGGCGGTTGAGCGAAATGTTGCACGGCGCGGCCTCGTTCCAGCAGGTGGCAACACCGACAAGAGGTTGGTGAATTTCCGTGTCCGACAGGCCCATCGCGTAGAGGTAGGAGCGGTGCGGCGCGCGCTCCGGTCCTTCGGTGACGTGGCGGCTGGGCAGTTTGGTTTTGTCGAACTGGGTCATTATCGGCCTCCCGTTGCGGCGCGGGTCTGTGGCAGCGCCGGTAAGTGTTATGTTGCCAGACGAATAAATCACGCATCCCGCCTGCACAAGCGGTTTGCGCCGCGCAGATCGCTGCACTGCGGCGCGGCCGGATGGTGGCCTTGGGCGGGATTGGTGGCGCAAAGCCGAAAAGCGCGGCGCACCATTGCGGGAGATCGGGGCATTGGATAGCGTGACGCGCATGACAGATTTCCCCGCACCATCGCGTTCCTCGACCCCGCGCAGCTTTGCGCCGCCCTATGCGCGCCAAGCCCTCATGAGCGACGACGCCCATGGGCGCGCGCAGCTTTGGCGGTTGGCGGCCAGCGTGGGTCTGGCCGCGGCTTTGATGATGCTCGGCGGCATCCTTTGGGGCTTTGCCTTGGTCTTTGCGGGTGCGCAATTCGACATTGAGGCGGGGGCGACAACTGCGGCGCAGATGCTCGGCCTGTTGTATTTCTTTGCCTTCATGAGTCTCGGAGTGGTGATCGCCGCCAAGCTGCTTCACGCACGCGGGCCGCGCAGCTTGATCGGCCCGCAGGCCTTGGAGCAAGGGCTGCGCGCTGTGGTTTGGGTGGCGCCGGTCTATCTGCTCTATATGGCGATGCCGATGCCCGAGGGGATGGAATTGCTGCGCAGCGATCTGCCCTTGGGCACATGGGCGCGATTGTTGCCCTTTGCCGTTTTGGGCGTGTTCATACAGGTCAGCGCCGAAGAGATCGCCTTTCGCGGATTTTTGCAAAGCCAGCTTGCGGCGCGGTTTTCCTCGCGCTGGGTCTGGATGGTGCTGCCGTCCTTGGCCTTCGGGGCGTTGCATTATGACGCGGCAGCGGGAGCGGGCGCCTATCTGATCGTGGCTTGGGCGGCGGTTTTCGGGTTGATTGCTGCCGATCTGACCGCGCGCAGCGGCTCGCTCGGCCCGGCGATCGCGCTGCATTTCACCCATAATATGGGGCTTGTCTATGCGTCGATGCAACACGACCTGTCGGGCCTATCGCTCTACTATGTGCCGGTGCGGCTCAGCGATGTGGGGCAAATCTTGCCGCTGATGGTCGCGGAACTGGCGGTGATATTGGTCGCATGGCTGGCGGCGCGCGTGGGGCTGCGCCGGTGAGCGCGCCATTGCACCCTTCCGATATGCCGCCCTCGGGCGCGCGTCCGCGCCGCCGCCCGTATGGCCCGCATGAGGCCTTGGTCCTGCCCGCCTTGGCGCGTCCGCAACTGGAGCGTCTGGCGCTCGGGGTGTTTGCCATCGAGATGCTGTATCTGTTCACCCTGTCATTGATCGAAGCGGGGCTGGACCGGTTTTTTCCGGTGCTGGGCGAGGCGTTTTACATGGGCAACACCGCGCCGGGGTTGCTTTTGCAATTTACCAGCTTTGGCGCCCTGGCGCTGTGGACGGCATGGACCGCGCGGATTTTGCAAGGGCGAAGCCTGCTCAGCATGATCGGACCGCTGCGCCTTGCGGCAGGTCACGGCCTTCGGGTGTTTGCGGCGCTGCTTGTGTTGTTTCTGGCGGTCGAATGCCTGCCGCCCTATTGGAGCTTCGAGATGATGGTCGAGATGCGGTGGGCGCTGTGGCTGCCGCTCTTGCCGCTCTCCTTGGCGGGGCTCTTGTTGCAAACGGGGGCCGAGGAGCTTCTCTACCGCGGCTATGTGCAAAGCCAGATCGCCGCGCGCATGCCGTCGCCGCTGGCATGGATGATCGTGCCCAATCTGCTATTTGCCGCCGCCCATTGGGACAGCGGCGGCGAGATCGTCGGCAATGCGCAATATATGATCTGGGCGTTTTTCTTCGGGCTGGCGGCGTCGGATTTGACCGCGCGCACCGGCACATTGGGCGCCGCCATCGGGTTTCACATGGCCAATAACGCCTATGCGTTCTTGTTCTTTGGCGAATTGGGCGGGCCGGATTCGGGATTGGCCCTGATGCTGTTCGAGGCCATTGAGACGGGCGGCGAGGACATGGGCGACATGCTGCCGGGGTCGGATTGGATCGTGTCGCCTGCGCTCGGCATGGAGGTTTTCATGACCATGCTGATGTGGGGCGCGGCGCGGGCGGCTTTGCGCCGGTGAGCCACCCGCGCTTTTGCACCGCCGCCCGCAGCTTCGCCGTTTGCAATTCGGCGCGTGGGGGCTTATTTGAGGCGAGACAATTTGCCTCGCGCGGCCCGACGGGCCAAAGCTGCGGTATGAAGTATGGGGTGCTTTCGGCATGAACTGGATTAGCAATTACGTCCGCCCGCGGATCAACTCGATCTTTTCGCGCCGCGAGGTGCCGGAAAATCTTTGGCGCAAATGCGATGAATGCGGCACCATGCTGTTTCACCGCGAATTGACCGAAAACCAGAACGTTTGCACCAATTGCGACCACCATATGCACATCACGCCGCGGGCCCGTTTCGAGGCCCTGTTCGACGGCGGAGTGTTTGCCGAGATTGCCGTGCCCGAACCCATCGCCGATCCGCTGCATTTTCGCGACCAAAAGAAATATCCCGACCGCATGAAAGCCGCGCAAAAAACCACGGGCGAGCACGAAGCCATGCTGATCGGCGCAGGCGAAATCAGCCGCACGCCGATCATCGCCATCGCGCAGGATTTTTCGTTCATGGGCGGATCGATGGGCATGTATGTGGGCAATGCGATCATTGCCGCCGCCGAAGAGGCGGTCAAACTCAAGCGGCCTTTGGTGCTGTTTTCCGCCGCTGGCGGGGCGCGGATGCAAGAGGGTATCTTGTCCTTGATGCAGATGCCGCGCACCACGGTGGCGGTGCAGATGCTCAAAGAAGCGGGCCTGCCCTATATCGTGGTCCTGACCCATCCGACCACGGGGGGCGTGACCGCCTCTTATGCGATGTTGGGCGATGTGCATATTGCCGAACCCAATGCGTTGATCTGTTTTGCGGGTCCGCGGGTGATCGAACAAACCATCGGCGAGACGCTGCCCGAAGGCTTCCAGCGCGCAGAATATCTGCTTGATCACGGGATGCTCGACCGTGTGACCAAACGCACCGAGTTGAGGGGCGAATTGGTCACCATCTTGCGTATGCTCATGGGCCTGCCGCCCGCGATTTCGGGCGAATTGCCCGCGCCGAGCACCGAAGAGGTGGCTGCCGCTGCCCCTGCTGCCCCGACCAAAGGCGACGACAAAGCAGGCAAGCCCGCGCAAGGCACCCGCGCCTCGACCGCCGCGCCTGCCAAAAGCTAGCCTTCGGTGTTTGCCGCGCTTGTGGGACTGCTTCTGGGCATCGGATCGTCCGCCGTATTGCTGCGCAGTGGCATTGCATCGGACCGGCGCGCCTTGGGCGCGGCGATCGCCGTGCTGCTTTGCGCCATCGCCGCTTTTTATCCGGTTTTCGCCGTAGAGCATGGTGGGCTGTTCGGGCTGCTGATGCATCTTGTGATCGCGGCAGGGTTTTGCGCCTGCGCCTACCGCGGCGTCCTCGGCGGCCGCTCCGGCGGCATTTCTCTGTTGGCCTTTGGACTGATTGCGCATGGGGCCTTCGACGCGGCGCTCATGATCGGCCCGTCCATGGCCTTTGGCGCGCCGCATTGGTGGCCACAGTTTTGCGCAGCATATGACATCACCCTTGGGCTGTTCGCCCTTTGGCAAAGCCGGAGATTGACCACATGACGACCGCACCCGCGCAGACTTCCGACGCGATTCTGGAACGTATGATGACGCTGCACCCCAAGGTCATGGATCTGGTGCTGGACCGGATGTGGCGGCTTCTGGAGGCCTTGGGCAATCCGCAAGACGCGCTGCCGCCGGTGATCCATCTGGCGGGGACCAACGGCAAGGGATCGACCCAAGCCATGATCCGCGCAGGATTGGAAGCGGCGGGCAAGCGGGTTCACGCCTATACCAGCCCGCATCTGGCGCGGTTTCACGAGCGTATCCGTTTGGCGGGGGATCTGATCGATGAGGCGGCGCTGACCGCGCTGCTCGATGAATGCGATACGGCCAATGGCGGCGCGCAGATCACGTTTTTCGAGATCACCACCTGCGCCGCCCTGCTGGCCTTTGCCCGCACCCCCGCCGATTACACTTTGCTCGAAACCGGCCTTGGCGGGCGGGTGGATTCGACCAATGTCGTCGCCCGCCCCGCTTTGACCGTGATCACCCCGATTTCCATCGACCACGAACAATACCTCGGCACCACTTTGGCGCAGATTGCGGGCGAAAAGGCAGGCATCCTCAAACGCGGCGTGCCCTGCGTTGTCGGCCCGCAGCCAGATGAGGCGATGGAGGTGATCGAGGCCCGCGCGGCCAAGCTCGGCGCACCGCTGATGGCCCACGGGCAGCATTGGCATGCTTTCGAGGAGCGCGGGCGCTTGATCTATCAAGACGAGCGCGGGCTTTTGGACCTGCCTCTGCCCGCCCTGCCCGGCGCGCATCAGATTGAGAACGCGGGCGCGGCGATTGCGGCGCTGCGCATGGTGCAAGACGATCTGGCTGGGGCCTCTTTTGACGCGGTGGCCGAGGCGGCGATGCGCGATGTATTCTGGCCCGCGCGGATGCAGCGGCTCACCCACGGCCCCTTGAGCGATGCCGCGCCCGAGGCCGAGGTCTGGCTTGACGGCGGGCACAATCCCGCCGCGGGCAAGGCCATCGCCGCGCATCTAGCGAGTTTGCCGCCGCGCGAGACGCATTTGATTTGCGGCATGCTCAGCACCAAGGACGTCACCGGATATATGGCGCCGCTCGCGCCGCATGTGGCCTCGCTCACTGCCGTGCCGATCCCCGACGCGCCCGCAACCTTGAGCGCCGAAGACACCGCAGCCGCCGCAACCCGCGCCGGTATCCGCGCAAACATCGCAACCGATTCTACCGCAGCGATAGAATCGATTGCCCAGAATCGCCCCGATGCACGGATTTTGGTCTGCGGATCGCTCTATCTGGCCGGTGCGGTGCTGCGCGAGAACGGCTGACGCCCGAAAAGGCGACATCTGTTAATACTCTGAAAACCTCAGAAAAACGCAGGTTATCCCCAGAAAAATCGCCCCTTCTACATCTTGGAGGGACTACTGCATATTGACCGTTTTGCCGCTACTCGCCTATATCTTGTGAAGGATATTTAGATATCGCTCCTGCCTGCCAGCATCAAAGGAGCGGCTATCGGATGAGGGGATAGGACATGGAGCGGTTTGCGCGCATTGATGGATACGGACGGCAGGGCAGCGCCCCGCTTTTCATTCCGCGCGGCGCGCATCAGGCACCCAATCCGCCCGCGGGTCTGATCTCGCGCCCGATGTCTTTGGCGGCGCTTGCGCCCTATCTGGTCATCGCGCTGCTCACCGCCTTTGTGATCCCCGCCGCCGCCAGCGCCCAAGCCGTGCGCCTGACCGTCGACGCCCATGACCGCAGTTTTTCGATCAATGGCCGCAGCTACACCATCGACCGCATCCAAGACGAGACCCATGAGCTGTCCGGCGAATATGCCAAGACCTCGCGCGCCTGCCCGCCGTTTTGCATCACCCCGATGAAAGCCACCGATGATGTCGAAACCATCGGCGAGCTTGAAGTGATGGATTTCCTCGAAGAGGTGGCGGCGAAGAATGAAGGCTATCTGCTCGACACCCGCCTGCCCGGCTGGTTCCAGCAAGGCACCATTCCGGGCGCGGTCAATGTGCCCTTCACCACCCTCGAAGAAACCAACCCCTACCGCGACGATATCGTCACGGCTTTGGGCGGGCTCAAAGAGGGCGACAAATGGGATTTCTCGGCAGCGCGCCAATTGGTGATCTTTTGCAATGGCCCGTGGTGCTTGCAAGCGCCGATGGCGGTGCGCGCCCTGCGCAAGGTCGGATATCCGGCACAGAAGATCAAATATTATCGCGGCGGTATGCAGGTGTGGAGCTCGCTCGGCCTGTCCACCATCAAACCCTGACACCGCACCCGAAATTCAGCCCCCTTCGGGCCCATCCGTATGAGAGGAAAGATCAATGTATAGAACGACCATGATCACCAGCACTTTGGCTTTGGCCGCTGCAGGCGTCTTCCTCGTGGAATTTGCCACCAGCAGCCCCACCGCCGCGACCACCCGCGCCAGCACCGATTTGACCGCCCTGAGCGCGGCGGCCGCCATTGTCGCCGATCCGGCGCCCTCCGAGGCCGCACAGCCCGCCGTGCAAACCGAAGCTGCCGCGCCCACCGCGCAAAAAGTCGTCTTTACCAAACCCAATGTGGTGACGGATGGGGATGCCGATAAAAACTCGCTCAGCGAATTGAAAACCGGCGCGATCAATGACGCGCAGCGCAAGGAACTGGCTGGCGGCGTGCTTAGCGGTCTTGGCCTGTCGACCCGTTTGGCCGATTCCGACCCCAACACCCCCGACAGCCGCGATTTGCGCGGGATGACCGCCGGTGCCATCCGTCAGCTTGGCAAGGCCGAGTTTGACGTCGAGGCGCAGACCTCCAAGGAAATGCAGGGGCTTTTGCACTCGCTGATCGTTCAGGCAATCAACGAAGGGCGCCCCGATGAATACGTCAACAGCCTGCTCAACGAGGCCGCCGAAGCGGGACTTGTCGCCGTGCCGCAATCGCTGGTGACGCCCGAAGGCAGCGTTGACACCAAAACCTTGATCGCCGCCATCGTGGACGAGGCGGCCGCCGCCTCTGACGGTGTGCGCCCCAACGCCCGACCGACCACGCGCAAATTGGAAAAATCCGTGACCTATACGGTCAAATACGGCGATAGCCTCGCGGCGATTGCCTATGAATATTACGGCCGCACCTCGGCCTATCAATGGATTTTCGCCGCCAACAAAGACAGCCTGAGCAGCCCTGACAAAATCCAGGCCGGCCAGACATTGCTCATTCCCGCGATCTGATCGCGCGAAGAGGCCGATCCGTCCGCGTCACAGGCCGATGCGGGCACATTTGGCCGATCCCGACCTGTCCCAAGGTCACACCAAGATCACCCAAGATCTTATCTCAAAGCGAGACCGTCCCCACGGTCTCGCTTTTTGTGTAGCGCCTGTTTGGGGCGGGTTTGTGAAGACGTTGACCGCCGCCGCGCGATTACGCGGCGCCCTCGGCCCAATCCGCGCTCATCATCTCGCGCAAACGGCTTGCCGTGCGCTCGAATTCGAATGTGCCTTCGCCCTCGATATAGAGCATTTCCGGCGCGGCGGCAGCAGAAGCGATCAGGCGCACCCGCCCCTCGTAAAGCGCATCGACCAGCGTCACAAAGCGTTTGGCCTCGTTGAAATTGCTGCGCGACAGGGAGGGGATATCCTCAAGCACCAACACGCGGCAGGCCTCGGCCACGGCCAGATAATCGGCAGGGCCAAGCATCTTGCCGCAAAGATCAAAAAAGCTCGCTCGCCCGATGCCGGAGCGAAAGGCGGGAATGTCCACATCGCGGCCCTTCACGTGCAGCACCAAAGGATCGGCCCGCCCGCCGGTGAGATCGTGCCAGATCGCGTCTACTTCGGCGCGGGTCTGGACGGTGACGGGGGTGAAATAGACGGGATTACCGGCAAGCCGGTCTTGGCGGTAATCTGTGGCGGAGACCATTTCATAGACCTCCATCTTGTCTTTCAAAATGTCGATGAAGGGCAAGAATAGCTGACGGTTGAGCCCGTCCTTATAGAGGTCATCGGGCACGCGGTTCGAGGTGGTGACCACGACGACTCCGGCCTTGAAGAGCATCTCGAACAGGCGTCCCACGATCATCGCATCGGTGATGTCGCTGATCTGCATCTCGTCAAAGGCCAGCACGCGCACCGATTTGGCCACCGACCCCGCCACAGGGGCCAGCGCATCCTCGACGCCGCTTTTGCGCGCCTCATGCATCTGCGTGTGGATTTCTTGCATAAAGGCGTGGAAATGCACGCGGCGGGCGGGCACGTCGAGACAATCGACAAAGAGGTCCATCAACATGGATTTGCCGCGCCCCACCCCGCCCCAAAGGTAAAGCCCCTTGGGCGGCTCGGGCGCGCGGCGAAACAGCCCGCGTTTTTGCGGCTCGGCCAAAGCAGCGCGAATGCGCTCCAGCTCGGTCAAGACCGCCTCTTGCACGGGATCACGTTTCAGCGCGCCCTGCGCGGTCAAGGCCGCGTATTTGTCCATCAGGTTCATGGCAAGCCACATAGCGCGGCGCGGCGCGGATGTGTAGAGGCGCAGTGTTGCCAAAGCCTTCGAATGTTATCCGATGCCTTTGAAAAGAACGGGCGCCCTGAAAGGCGCCCGAACCGGCATTATTTGCCCTTCCCGCCGCCGGACGATCCATTGGAACGACCGCCACCCGACGGGTCGCCTGTTGTGCTCGGCCAGCCGCCGCCATTTGCTTGACCTTTAGACATGATTGTAACTCCTTACTTGTTATGCCCCTTCGGGGTCCAACCGATCTGGGAATGGCCGCGCGCCAGCTCAACCCAGCAGCGAGCCGCCGTAAGGAAACAGACGGTTCATGAGCTTTGCGTGATGCGCCCCATCACAAACCGTCAATTGACCGCCGCGCAGATTTGCCGCAAATTTCACCCCTGCGCCTATCGGAGAGCCTCATGACCCCTCGCCCGTCGATTTTCACACCGGTTCTGATCACCGGCTGCGTCATCATTTTGATCTCTTTCGCGGTCCGCGCCAGCTTTGGCGTGTTCCAGATTCCGATTGCCGCCGAATTCAATTGGCCGCGCGCCGAATTCTCGCTCGCCATCGCCATCCAGAACCTTGCGTGGGGCATAGGGCAGCCGATTTTCGGCGCTTTCGCGGAAAAGCTGGGCGATCGATTGGCGATTGTGCTTGGCGCGCTGACCTATGCGGCGGGATTGGTGCTGTCCTCCTATGCGGTCACGCCTTTGGGGATGCAGGCCTATGAGGTCTTGGTCGGCTTTGGCATTGCGGGCACCGGTTTCGGGGTCATTTTGGCCGTGGTCGGACGTGCCTCGTCGGATGCGAACCGCTCGATGTCCTTGGCCATCGCCACGGCGGCCGGCAGCGCGGGGCAGGTTTTTGGCGCGCCTTTGGCCGAATTCCTTTTGGGCATGATGACATGGCAATCGGTGTTTTTGGTGTTTGCCGCGATGATCCTTGCCTCGCTTTTGATGTTGCCGATGATGCGCGCGCCCGCAGCCACCAAGGCCGAGCTTGAGGAAAGCATGGGGGCGATTTTGGGCCGTGCCCTGCGCGATCCGACCTTTGCCTTGATCTTTTTGGGGTTCTTTAGCTGCGGCTACCAGCTTGGCTTTATCACCGCGCATTTTCCCGCCTTTGTGACCGAGCTGTGCGGGCCGATCATGCCGGGCGGGGTTTTGCACGATCTAGGCATCACCACGACGTCGGCGCTTGGCGCGGTGGCGATTTCGCTGATCGGGTTGGCCAATATCGCGGGGACGCTCACGGCGGGCTATCTGGGCAACCGCTTTAGCAAAAAATATCTGCTTTCGGGGATTTATGTTCTGCGCACTTTGGTGGCGGGGGCGTTCATATTGATGCCGATCACGCCGGCGTCGGTCTTGCTGTTTTCGGTCGGGATGGGCGCGCTTTGGCTGGCGACCGTGCCGCTAACCTCGGGGCTGATCGCGCATATCTACGGGCTGCGCTACATGGGCACGCTCTACGGGATCGTATTTTTCTCGCACCAATTGGGCAGCTTTATGGGCGTCTGGCTTGGCGGGCGTCTTTATGATGTTTACGGCAATTACACATTGGTCTGGTGGATCGGCGTCGGCGTCGGAGCCTTTAGCGCCATCGTGCATTTGCCCGTGCGCGAGAACCGCACGGCGGTGGCGCAGCCCGCCCAATAGCCTGGGTCACTCGCCCTGCACCTCGGCGCGGATCGCATCCAATATCGCATCGGGATGGGTATGCGTCAGACCGTGGCCCGCCCCTTCGACCACCGTATGATGCACCATGCGGTTCCATTTGGTCAGCGTGCCCATGGCCCGCAGCGGAATGGTTTGATCCGTCTCTCCCCAGATCGCCATAACCGGCAGGTCCGCGCGGCTGATCGCTTGGTGGCGGGCTTCGAAATCCTCGTCCAATATCCCGCGGATCGAGGCAAGGACCGCAGGGACATACCCGCGATAGAGGATTTCGTCGCGCTGGCCTTGCGCCAAACCCTCAACCTTGCTCGCCGCCTCATCCGCATGGGCCGCTTTGCGCATGCTGGCGGGCAGCAAAAGGCTTAGAGCCCAATCGCCCAGCACCGGCAAGGAGAGGAGCCGCTCGACGGCCTTGCCGCGCTGCATTTCAATGCCCGCAGGCGCAATCAGGACCAGCCGCCGCAGCTTTCCGGGAGATTTCGCCGCATAGGCCGAGGCAATCGCACCGCCCATGGAATAGCCCACCATGGTGATGTCGTCGCGAATATCATGGGCCGCCAATAGGTCTTCGAGTTGGCGCAAGAAAAACTCGGCATTCTGGGCACCGTTTGGGCGATCCGAATACCCGCGCCCGTAAAGATCATAGGTCAGCACCCGAAAACCGAGCGCGCCAAGCCCCTGCGCTAAGGCGGCGAAAACAAAGCTGGGTGTGGTCAACCCGTGCACGCAAACACAAACCGGCCCGCGCGCCTTGCCGTGCCATTGGTAGTAGGTCACGCCTTGCGACAGTTCGGTAAACTCCCCGCTGGCCGACGCCCGCGCGGTTGCGTCCATTTTGCGCCTGCGCGCTTCAATCACGAATGGCAAAGCCGCCAAGCCCGCCACGATGGCAATTGTAATCCACATTCCCACGATACCTTTCCACATCACATATGCTTTGGGCGGTTTCACGCCCCGCACGCCCCAAGATTCCGCAGGGTAAGTATTCACATATTTGCGCGTGTGGGCGCGGCGATCTAGGGAAATTATGCAATTTGAGCGGCAAAGAGGCATTAACGCCGCACAATCGGGCCATGGCCGCGCCGCTTAGCGCGCCTGTTGGGCCGTCAACAGCCCATGCCCGACGAGGCAATCGGCCCAGCCTTGCGGGTGTTCAAACAGATGCGTTTGCCATCCGCGCGCCTTTGCGGCGGTGATATTGTCGGTGCGGTCATCGGCAAACAACAACCGCGCGGGATCAATGCCGCAATCTTGCTCGACCATCTCGTAAATCCGCACATCGGGTTTGATCACCCCCATATGGCCGGAAATATAGCGCCGGTCGAATTCGGCTAGGAACGGGTATTTCGTCGCCGCGTAGTCAAAGCTGCCGATGCCGAAATTGGTCAGCGCAAAGACCGGCACAGCTTTGGCCCGCAAGGCGCGCAGCAAGCGGATCGAATGGTCAATCGGCGGGCTGGCCAATTCGATCCAATCGTCATGCCACATGCGGATTTCATCGCGCCACGCGGGATAGGCCTCGGCGGTGTCATAGATGGTCTGGGTGAACTCGCCGCCCAAATCGACGCGGTCATTCATGCCATGCAGGTCCACTTCGGCGAACATCGCGCGGCGGCGCGCCTCGCCGATTTTCGCGTCATAATAGCGTTCGGGTTGCCATTCGATCAGCACGTTGCCGATGTCGAAAATCACCGCCTCGATGGTCATATCATTGCTCCGTTTTCATCGCAGATGGCAATACCGGGCCGATCAGCCACGACAGCCATTATTTTTTTACCGCCCTGAGTTCACGCTCCAGACTTTCCAAGAACCGCGAGCGGTCGGCCTTCGAAAAGGCCTTGCCGCCGCCTTGGCGAAACGGGTCCGCCGCGCGCAGATCGGCCATCAGATCGCGGGTGGCCAGAACGTTGCCGATATTGGCCTGCGTCAGCGCCTCGCCATTGTGTTTGAGCACCCGCGCCCCCGCCTCGACGCATTTCGCCGCCAAGGGGATATCGCCGGTGACCACCACATCTCCGGCGCCGCAGCGCTCTGCGATCCACATGTCGGCCACGTCCGGCCCGTCGGGCACGATCACCACCTCGACCATCGGGTTTTGCGACATGCGCAGCCCGCCGTTGGCGACCAGATACATCTTGATCCCGTGGCGCATCGCCACGCGCTCGGCCTCGGCCTTCACGGGGCAGGCATCGGCGTCGATGTAAAGCGCGCTCATGCGTAAAGCGCATCCGCATGGAAGGCGATGTGATCCTCCATGAAGGAGGAGACAAAGAAATAGCTGTGATCATATCCCTTTTGCAGGCGCAGGTGCCCGTCAACGCGGGCCTGTGCGGCGGCGGCAAAGAGGGCCTCGGGCATCAACAGGTCGATGAAATTATCCGCCGCGCCCTGATCGACCAGAAGCGGGATATCAAGCCCGTTTTGCCGCATCATCAAGGTTGCGTCATGGCGCGCCCATGCGGCCTCGTCCTCGCCCAGATAGGCGCGCAGCTGCTTGCGGCCCCAATCGCCCGCCGTGGGATGCGCGATCGGCGCGAAGGCAGAAACCGATTTGAACCGGTCCTTCAGCCCCATCGCAAGGGTCAGCGCGCCATGCCCGCCCATGGAATGGCCGGTGATCGATTGGCGCTCTTCATCCACGGCGAAATTGCGGGTGATCAGACGGGGCAATTCTTCGGCCACATAGTCCCACATCTGGAAATGTGGCTTCCACGGATCTTGCGTCGCATTGACGTAAAATCCCGCCCCTTGGCCCAGATCATACCCTTCGTCATCCGCCACGCCCTCGCCGCGCGGCGAGGTGTCGGGAAAAACCAAAGCGATGCCCTGCTCGGCGGCCCATCCTTGCGCCCCCGCTTTGACCATGGCGTTTTCATGGGTGCAGGTCAGGCCCGACAGATACCACAGGACGGGCACGGGGCCATGGGCGGCCTCGGCGGGCAGAAACAGGCCAAAGGTCATATCGGTGCCTGTGGCCTCTGAGCTATGTTTGTAAACGCCCTGCGTGCCGCCAAAACATTTGTTTTCGGAAAGGGTTTCCATGGGCTTAGTCCTTTTTCTGTGTCTCGTCTGCGGGTGCAAAGAGGGTCATGATTTCATCGAGCGGTTTCTTGATCTTGGCGACGGCGGGCACGGTTGCATCCTCGGCGGGATGGCCCACCGCAAGGATCATCACCGGCTTTTCGCTCTCGCCCCGCCCGCACAGATCGTTCAAAAACCGCATCGGATTGGGCGTATGGGTCAGGCTGCACAGCCCCGCCATATGCAAGGCGGTGATGAGCATGCCCGTGGCGATCCCGACGCTTTCGGGCACATAGTAATTCTTGTAGCGGGCGCCGTCTTGGGTGGTGCCGTAGCGCTGTGCGAAAATCACGATCAGCCATGGCGCGATGTCGAGATGCGGCTTGTCGGCGCCGGTGCCGATCGGCTCCAGAGCCTTGAGCCATTCATCCCCGCCGCCGCCTGCGTAAAACTTCTCTTCCTCGGCCTCGGCGGCGGCGCGAATGCGCGCCTTCATCGCGGGATCGGAAATCGCAACGAAATGCCACGGCTGGTGGTTGGCCCCCGAGGGCGCCGTGCCCGCCGCGGCGATGGCGGCGCGGATCACCTCGGCCTCGACGGGGCGGGGGGAAAAATCGCGCACCGAATGGCGGGTTGTCATCAGGTCCAAGAAATCTGCCGCCGCCTCGCGCATCTCGGCGTCATCCATATCGGCGCGATCCGGCAAAGGCAGCGGCGCATAGCTTACTTCGCCGGATTTATACATCACACCGTCCCTTCATGCCTCAATAAAGCCCGGCCACCCAAGCGATCACCGCCGAAACCGTCAAAACCGACAGGGCGGTCGAGATCAGGATCGTGGCCGACACGCGCTGCGGCGCGACACCGAAATGCGCGGCAAGGATATAGACATTGCCCGCAACGGGCAGCGCCGCCGCCGCGATCATGACAGCGCTGGCATAGGGGTCAACCTCGAACAGAAGCAGCGCGCAAAACGCCACCGCCGCAGGATGCAGCGCCAGCTTGCAAAAGCTCAGCCAGCCCGCCACCGAAAGCCGCTCGGCGCTTTTGCCCGCGAGCGAGGCGCCAATTGCAAAAAGCGCGCCAGGTGTGGCCGCGCCGCCCAAAATGGTGACGAACTCGTTGAGCGGCGCGGGCATCGGCAGGCGCAAAGCCGACCACGCAAGCCCCAAGGTGATCGAAACGATCATCGGGTTTTTCAAAAGCCCCAACCCCAAAGCCCCGATGATGCGCGGCGACATCCGCCCGTCGCGAGCGCCGGTGATGATCAACACGATGAGCGAGCCAAAGACGATCAAATCCACCGCCAGCACCATCATCACCGGCCCCACCGCCGCCTCGCCCATCAACAGCGCAAGCATCGGCACGCCCAAAAAGCCGACATTGCCGATCACTGCGCATTGAGCCTCGACGGCGGCCTCTTGCACACCGATGCCGCGCGCGAGCGCCACGCCCGTGGCGACAAGGTAGATCGCCATTGTTCCGGCCAGATAGGCCAAAACAAAGGGCAAATCGAAAACTTCGGCAAAGCTGAGATTGGCGGAAAAGCGAAACAACATGGCCGAAAGCGCAAAGTAGAACACGAATTTGGTCAGATACCCCGTCGCCTCGGGCGAGAAAAACCCGCGCTTCGCCGCGCCAAAGCCCAAAGCAATGACGGCAAAAAACGGCAGGGTTTTGAAGAAGATATCAATCATATGCCCTTGGTAGCACGCAGCGGCGGCGGGTCAATCACCCGCGCCGCGCGCCGCTATCCAGAGCCGATCAAAGCCCCCGCCGCAAAGACCAATGCGCCGCCCAAAACCACTTGGAATGTCGCGCGCAAAAACGGGGTTTCCATATATTTGTTCTGGATCCACACGATGGCCCAAAGCTCGATGAAGACCACGACAAATGCGGTGATCGTCGCGGTCCAGAAATCGGGAATCAGATAGGGCAGCGCGTGGCCAAGCCCGCCCAGCGTGGTCATCACCCCCGCCGAAATGCCGCGTTTGACCGGCGAGCCACGGCCCGACAATTGCCCGTCATCCGAGGCCGCTTCGGTAAATCCCATCGAGATGCCTGCCCCGATCGAGGCGGCAAGCCCGACAAGAAAGGTGGTCCAAGTGTCTTGCGTGGCGAAGGCCACCGCAAAGATCGGCGCGAGGGTCGAGACAGAGCCATCCATCAACCCCGCCAATCCTGGCTGCACCCATGTCAAAACGAACTGGCGATGGGCGGAGCGGGCCTCGGCGGCTTTGGTGTCGGTGTCCAGATGCGCGCGCTCCAATGTGCCTGCGGCCTCTTGGTGGCCCGCTTCGGCAGCGGCCAGATCGCCCAGCAATTTGCGCGTGGCGGCGTCCGTGGTGCGGGCGGCGGCGGCGAGATAGAATTTCTCGGCGTCGCGTTCCATGCCTTCGGCCTCTTCGCGGATGCGCTCGAGGCTGAGGTTTTCCATCAACCAGACGGGGCGGCGCGCGTAGTAACCCGCCACATGTTCGCGCCGGATCAACGGGATCACATCGCCAAAGCGCGCCTTGTGCAGATCGATCAGGCGCTGGCGGTGGCGGTCCTCTTCTTCGGCCATGCCGTCAAAGACCTTTGCCGTGCCGGGATATTCGTCGCGCAGTTTTTTGGCGTAGGTGCGGTAGATGCTGGCGTCATCCTCTTCGGAGGAAATGGCCAGCGCCAGCACCTCTTGCTCTGACAGGTCGGAAAACCGGCGGCGGGACGTGATGAAACGCATATGGCTACCCTTCGGTGAACGGCGTCATGCCGCTGTCTTGCTTGCTCAAACTAAACCAACTGGTTTATATTTCAATCTGTCAGGAGAGAGACATATGAACGCAGCAGATCGCCAATTGGGCGCGGGCAAAGTCGTGAACCGGCGCGGACGCAAGTTCGATCAGGTGCTCGAAGGCGCGCGGCAGGTGTTCATGGCCGAAGGGTTTGACGGCGCCTCTGTCGATGACATCGCCAAGGTGGCAGAGGTCTCCAAGGCCACGCTCTACGCCTATTTCCCCGACAAAAAGCTGCTCTTCCTCGAAGTGGCCAAGACCGAATGCAAACGTCAGGCCGACGCCTGTTTTGATATGCTGCAAGCGGGCGTGCCCTTGCGCGTCGCGCTTTTAGGCGGGGCACAGCAGATGATCCGCTTTTTGTTGTCCGATTTTGCGCAGGGCGTGTTTCGCATCTGTGTCGCCGAAAGCGAGCGCTTTCCCGAATTGGGCCGCGATTTTTACACCAGCGGCCCGATGATGGCGCGTGACCGGTTGGTCGAGGTGTTCCGCGATGCCAATGCCGATGGCAGTTTGCGCATTGACGATCTGGAACTGGCCGCCGATCAATTCGCCGAATTGTGCAAAGCCGATATCTGGCCGCGGATGATTTTCGGGATCACCCGCGATTTTACCGAGGCCGAAATCACCCGCGTGGCCCAAGGCGCGGTTGACATGATCTATGCCCGCTATGGCGCGTAACGCGCGGGGTTAATCGATCCGGCGCAGCTCGGTTTGATTGTTCGCCCCGCGCCGCGTTTCAAAGATTTTCAACTCCGCCACCAGATCGCTCAGCTTGCGTTTGCCGTAGGAGCGCGTGTCGAAATCGGGTTTGTCGGCTTGGATTTGTTGCCCGATGCGGCCCAACGAATACCATTCGTCGTCTTGGTCGAGCTTGTCCATCGCATCGAGGAACAGCTGGCGCGCCGAGGTGATCGACAGCTTGCCGCTGCCCGCCGGTTTTTGCGCGCTTTTCGGCGTGCCTGCGGCTTCGGGTTCGTCATAGATGTTTTCGATCTGCACAAAGCGGTTGCACACGTTGCGCAAAGCTTCGGGGGCTTTGGCCTCGCCGATGCCGATCACGGTCAGGCCCTGTTCGCGGATGCGGCTGGCAAGGCGGGTAAAATCGCTATCGGACGAGACGAGGACAAAGCCGTCGAAACGGCCCGCGTGCAAAATATCCATCGCATCGATCACAAGGCCGATGTCGGAGGCGTTCTTGCCCTTGGTGTTGGCGGTTTGCTGGTGCTGGACGAGGCCCAGAGCGCGGCTGGTCGCAGTCCATCCTTGCAACTGGCCCGAGGACCAATCGCCATAAACGCGGCGCAGGCCAGGCTCGCCGTAGGAGGTGACCTCTTTGAGGATCGCTTCGGCATATTTGGCTGGCACGTTATCGGCATCGATCAGAACGGCAAGCAATTGGGTGTTGGAATTGGGGGTCATGGTGTCTTTCGTTGCTGGCCTTGCGATTTGACGCGGCGGCGCAGCGCCCGTTCGGGCGAAATCTGTTGAGGCTAATCAACGCGGCTGGAGAGCCCAGCCAGCGCCGCACATCCATCGCGTCCCGATAGAACTTCGGTGGTGATGCGCGCCTCTTCGTATGTATCTAGGAGCAGTTGCACCCGTCCGCCACTGATCGGGGACATTATCTTTGGCGCGTTGATTAATATGCCGCACAGGGTGACTTGCAAAACCTTGCCAACGTGACCTGCCGTTAGAGCATAAAACCGTGCCGCTTTGCGATCCGGTAGCGTCAGATAGATCATACCACGCGGACCATAACGGTCGAAGCTGACGGCGGGCAGATCCGCCACCGGCATTTCAAGCGCGGCAAAACCGACCGCCATGCGCAAGACCTGCGGCGCGCTGGCCAAGGCGTCCAGCTCTTGCGCTGTCATGGGCGGGCGCGGCGGACGAGGAGCAGACCCGTTCGGGATCGTGCCAACGGCGGGCGATAGAACATCCTTGGCCCCTGCCCCGCCCGCGCAAACGGACAGGGCAATGAGCATCACAAGACCCGCTCTCGCGCAGATCGCGCGCAGAGGCGAGCGCCCGTTAATAGAGCACCACGCCGCGAATGCTTTCGCCTTTGTGCATCAAATCAAAGCCTTTGTTGATGTCTTCGAGCGGCATGGTGTGGGTGATCATCGGGTCGATCTCGATCTTGCCCTCCATATACCAATCGACGATTTTGGGCACATCCGTGCGCCCGCGCGCGCCGCCAAAGGCCGTGCCGCGCCAGCTGCGCCCCGTGACCAATTGGAAGGGCCGCGTCGAGATTTCCGCGCCCGCAGGGGCGACGCCGATGATGATGCTTTCGCCCCATCCTTTATGCGCCGATTCCAGCGCCGTGCGCATAACGCCGACATTGCCCGTGGCATCGAATGTGTAATCCGCGCCGCCGCCGGTCAGTTCGACCAAATGGCCGACCAGATCGCCTTTGACCTCGGCGGGGTTGACGAAATCGGTCATGCCGAAACGCTTGCCCATCTCGATTTTCGACGGGTTGAGATCGACGCCGACAATCTGGTCCGCCCCCGCAAGGCGCAGACCTTGGATCACGTTAAGGCCGATACCGCCCAACCCGAACACAATCGCGGTCGATCCGATTTCGACCTTGGCTGTGTTGATCACCGCGCCGATGCCCGTGGTCACGCCGCAGCCGATGTAGCAGATTTTGTCAAACGGCGCGTCCTTGCGCACTTTGGCCAAAGCGATTTCCGGCAAAACCGTGTGATTGGCAAAGGTCGAGCAGCCCATGTAATGCAGGATCGGCGTGCCATCGAGCATCGAGAAACGCGACGTGCCGTCAGGCATAAGCCCCGCGCCTTGGGTGGTGCGAATGGATTGGCACAGGTTGGTTTTGGGGTTGAGGCAATAGTCGCATTCGCGGCATTCCGGCGTATAAAGCGGGATCACGTGATCGCCGGGTTTGAGCGATGTGACGCCCGCGCCAACCTCAAGCACAACCCCCGCGCCTTCATGGCCAAGGATCGCGGGGAAGAGACCTTCGGGGTCATCGCCCGAACGGGTGAATTCATCAGTGTGGCACAGGCCCGTCGCCTTGATTTCAACCAAAACCTCGCCCGCGCGCGGCCCTTCAAGGTTCACTTCCATAATCTCAAGCGGTTTACCCGCTTGCATCGCAACCGCAGCTCTTGTTCGCATCTGGCATTCCTTCCGCACAGCACTTCTCTTTGCGGCAACCGTGGGCCAAAGGAGGTCAATTTTCAACTGCCTCCAGGGCAATCCTTGCTATTTCAGGGGGCCTTGGGGCAGAATTTGCAAAGAATGTTTTCGTATCAGAGATTTATGTCACAATAGGAAATGCCTATGAGAGCCTGCGTCTTTCGATTTACTGCCCTGCGCCCGCTGGCCTTCGGGGTGGTGGTGTTTCTCGCCCTGCCCGCCTGCATGCCCGAGACGGCAGAGCGCGCGCCGGACGCGCAAGATGCGTCGCCCGCTGCTTCGGGCAGCGCGGCGCCGAACACACCCGCCGCCAAGCCAAGCCGCACGGCGGTCATGCCCGAAGATACCTGCGGTGCAGGCCCGCAGATCATGTTGGTCGGAGAATATGTCGATGGGCGCAGCTTTGAGGGTCTGGCCCCGATCGTGCGGGTCATCGGGCCGAAACAGGCGGTGACCAAAGACTACCGGCCAAACCGGCTCAATATCGAATATGACAGCAAAGGCATGATCCGCAGGCTTTATTGCGGGTGAGCCTGACGCATCGCGCGGGGCGCGGATATGTCCAACAAAAAAGGGCGGCGCAGAAATACTGCGCCGCCCTTTTCTACAGTGATGCCTGAAGGTCAGACTGCTTCGAGCATAAGTGCAATGCCTTGGCCCACGCCAATACACATGGTGCAAACCGCACGTTTCATCGAATTGTCCTGCAAGGTGATCGCCGCCGAAAGCGCGAGGCGCGCGCCCGACATGCCCAGCGGGTGGCCCAATGCAATCGCGCCGCCGTGCGGGTTCACGTGATCGGCGTCATCGGCAAGACCAAGATCGCGCATCACAGCAAGGCCTTGCGAGGCAAAAGCCTCGTTCAATTCGATCGTGTCGATATCGCCGATCGTCGTGCCGGTTTGCTCCAGCAGCTTTTTCGTCGCGGGCGCGGGGCCAAAACCCATGATCCGCGGCGGCAAGCCTGCGGTGGCCATAGCGGTGATTTTTGCCTTCGGCGTCAGGCCGTATTTTTCCACGGCCGCCGCCGAGGCAATGATAATCGCGCAGGCCCCGTCATTGACGCCCGAGGCGTTGCCCGCCGTCACCGAGCCACCTTCGCGGAACGGCGCTTTGAGCGCGGCGAGCTTTTCAAGCGTCGTGGCGCGCGGGTGCTCGTCCGTATCGAAAATGATCGGATCGCCCTTGCGCTGCGGCAAGGCAACCGGTGCGATTTCGCGCGCAAGGCGTCCCGAGGCGATGGCGGCGGCGGCGCGGTTTTGCGAGGTCAGCGCGAAGGCGTCTTGGGCCTCGCGGCTGATCTGGAATTGCTCGGCGACGTTTTCGGCCGTTTCGGGCATGGAATCGGTGCCGTAAGCCTTGTGCATCGCCTTGTTGATAAAGCGCCAACCGATGGTGGTGTCGTAAATCTCGGCGCGGCGCGAAAAGGCGCTGTCGGCCTTGGGCATCACCAAGGGCGCGCGGCTCATGCTTTCGACGCCGCCGGCCATCACGACCTCGACCTCGCCGGAGCGCACGGCGCGCGCGGCGGTGCCGACCGCATCAAGACCCGATCCGCACAAACGGTTCATCGTCACACCTGGCACATCCTCGCCCAGACCGGACAAAAGCGCCGACATGCGCGCCACGTTGCGGTTGTCTTCGCCCGCTTGGTTGGCGCAGCCCATGATGACTTCGTCGATCTGCAGGCCTTTGAAAGGCGCGGCCACTTCGCGCATCACATGGGCCAGCATATCGTCAGGGCGCATAGCCGCCAGCGATCCGCCGTAGCGGCCAATGGGCGTGCGCAGCCCTTCACACAAGTAGACATCTCTCATGGGTTTTGGTCCTCGATTTGGGCGCATAGGGGCGCGCGGCCTGCCGGAGCGGCGGGGAATTTATGGGCTATGGATACCAGCGGAAATAAATTCCGCAAGCCTGTCTGCGGCAATTTCTGCGCAAAACCCGCGCCGCGCCGCGGGCGGATTTTAGGCAAAAAACTCTAGCTGAGCGCAGGTTATCGGCAAAAATCGAGCAAAATCTCTTGATCGGCGCGCGGATCGGCGCAAATCTGGGGTATGAGCTTCGAGCCCCCCATTCCATTTCCGAAAACCGGCGGCGGTCTTCCCGCGCCGCAGATCGCCTTTCATCGCACCGAGCTTGGCCCGATCCTGTCGCTCTACGGGCGGATGGTCGCGGCAGGAGAATGGCGCGATTACGGGATTTCATGCCTGCGCGACGTGGCGGTGTTTTCGGTGTTCCGGCGCACGGCGGAAAATCCGCTTTACCGGATCGAAAAGCGTCCAAAGCTGCGCGGCAAACAAGGGCTTTACGCCTTGATCGGCGCCGACGGGCAGGTGCTCAAACGCGGGCATGATCTGGCCGGAATTTTGCAGGTTTTGGAGCGTAAGCTCATCCGCGCCGTAAAGTAGCACGCGGTAGAATAACGCTCAGCGTTACGCCCTGCGATGCGCGGTGACGCGCCCGTCGCCTTGGCGCTCGATCCGCGCGATGGCCTCTTTCAATCCTTCGCGCGCCACGGCCATATGATGGGCATTGGCATGGATGATTTCATCATCACCGCTGACAATCGCCACATGGCCTTTCCAGAACAAAAGATCGTTGCGGCGCGGCGCGGTGCCGAGCGGCAGGGCCTGCCCAAAGCTTTGGCTTTGTTGGTCGCTGTCGCCTTGGCAGGGCAGCTTCGCCGCCTGCGCCGCCAGTTGCACCAGACCCGAACAATCGATGCCGAAGGCCGAATTGCCCGCCCAAAGATAGGGCGTGCCGAGCAGGGTTTCGGCGGTGGCGGCCATGTCGGGTTGGGGCCTATCGCAGGGCGCCAGATGGGCGGCGATGGCATATTGGCCGTCATGGGTGCGCGCGTATTTGCCCTCTACCTCGGCGATCTGCAACAGCGAGCCGCAAGACAGATGCAAGGGATCGGGGGTTTTGAAATCGGGCGCGTTGAACAAAAAGCTGCTGCGCGCGGCGATCCGGTGTGTCGGCGCCGCCCATTCGCCCAGCGCGCCCTCGGGGATGTAACCGACATAGCCGCTGGTCTCGTCGCGGGCCAAGCCCTCTTGCGGCTCAAGCTGGCGCACGGGGTGGCCGTAGAGGATTTGCCGGTCAAGCGCCGCACCTTGGGGCGCGGGGCGGATGGGCGCGAGGGGCGCGCTCACGCGGCGCAAAACACCGGCGGTAAAGCGGCCTGCCTCGACCTGCCCGCGCAGGCTGTCATGCGCGACGCGCCCGTTGGAGAACAGGCTCCGGCGGTCCGCGCTCATAGGTCCAGCATTTGCGGCAGCGCGGCCAAAATCGCCCGCGCGCCCATGCCGACGCCGCCTTTGGGGCGGGCCGGTTTGGCGGAGGGGTTCCAGCCGTAGATGTCAAAATGGGTATAGCGCGCCTCGGTCCCTGCAAAGCGGCGCAAGAACAAGGCGGCGGTGATCGCCCCTGCAAAGCCGCCTTTGGGCGCGTTGTCGAGATCGGCAATCCCAGGTTCCAGATCGGCCTCATAGGCCTCCCAGAACGGCAGGCGCCAGACCGGATCGCCGACCTGCTGCGCTGCGACATCCAGAGCCGCGCAAACGCCCGCATCATCGGTGAAATAGGGCGCAAGATCGGGGCCCACCGCCACGCGCGCCGCGCCGGTCAGGGTCGCCATCGAGATCATCAGATCGGGGTTGTCCTCGGCCCCATAGGTGAGCGCATCGCCCAACACCAACCGCCCTTCGGCATCGGTGTTGTTGTTCTCGACGCTCAGCCCCTTGCGCGAGGCAAGGATGTCGCCCGGCCGGAAGGCGTTACCCGCCACCGAGTTTTCCACTGCAGGGATCAACACGCGCAGTTGCACGGGCAGGTCCAGCGCCATGATCATCTGCGCCAGCCCCAAAACCGTGGCCGCGCCGCCCATGTCTTTTTTCATCAACCCCATCGAGGCCGCAGGTTTGAGGTTCAACCCGCCGGTATCGAAACACACGCCCTTACCCACCAGCGTCAGCTTCGGCCCTGCCGCGCCCCAACGCATATCGATCAGGCGCGGCGCCTGCGAGGCGGCGCGGCCGACGGCATGGATCATCGGGAAGTTTTGCTCAAGCAGAGCCTCGCCCTTGATCACCGTGATATCGGCGCCAAACCGCGCCGCGACGGTGACGCAGGCGGCCTCGAGATCGCGCGGCCCCATGTCGGCGGCGGGCGTGTTGATCAAATCGCGGGTCAGGGCTTCGGCCTCGGCAATCACCTCGACGCGCACGGCGTCGATGCCTTCGGGAGGCAGCAAGCGCGCAGGCGCGCCGGTCTGGGCGCGGTAGCGATCAAAGCTGTAGCCGCCCAGCAACCAGCCAAGCGCCTCATGCTCCAGCATATCGGTGAGCGCTGCGGGCAAATCGCCCGCGAGTTTATAAGTGCCCTTGGGCAACGATTTGGCCGCGCCCGCCAGATGGAAGCGCCCGCGCGCGCGCGCCGGTGCTTTTCCATAGCCCGCAAGCGCCATGACCGGCGCGCCCTGCGCATCGGGGACAATCAAATTCGTGCCCAAAGCGGCCGTGAAATTTGCGGTTTTGACCCATGCGGAAACCGCTGGCGATTGCCCCGCACACCACGCCTCCAGCGCCTCCTCTTCGATCACGAAAAGCGGCAAAGCCGCCGCATCATCAGAAGCAAAACGCAGTGCGTTGGTGTCGGTCATGGTCGGATCCTTGCGGCTGGCGCGCAGCGGCTGCGCGGAATTTTCTCGGCCTCAGCCTATCCGCTTCACCAGCGCCCGCAAGGGTTCAAATCACGCGACTAGATCGACAAATCCTGCAAATCCCAGATCGCAGTCAGGGATTGTTCGCCAATGCGCAAAAGCCGCGACAGCGTGGCCGCCAGCGCCGTGCCGTCGCCCTCGTCGATGCAGCGCGTCACATCCATCGCCACACGGGCCAGCATATGCATCCCGATCTGCTCCGAGATCGCCACGAGGCTGCGCGCGGATTTGCGCATATCGCCCATCAATTCTTGCCGGTAAAGCCGCTCTGTATGCGACAACCGCACGGCCAGCTCTTCCATCGCGCGGCACACTACGTCTTCGGCACCGGCCTGACCCAGTTGCGCGTAAAGCTCGCCCAGACGGTCGGGATCGAGCCGCACTTTCTCTTTTTGTGCAAGCATCACTACCTGTTCCAATGTCTCACCCTTCTCAATCACGCCCCCACGGCGCAGGCCCAACATCGCGATTAGAGGTTCCCAAAACGTTGAAAGGCGCGCGCTATATTGCGCGATTTTTTATTGAATACCGGACAACTGCCGCCTATTTGCAAGGAACCGCCTTTTTACAAGGCGGCTGCGCGCCTTGGCGCGGCAACCCGAGACCCATGAGGACAAACCCATGCCCTTCACCAAACCGCTACCCGCCTATCTCGTTCAACGCTATCACGGTTGGAAAGCCACGACCTATGACGAGAACAAAAGCTGGTATCGCCGTTTGGCCGACGAAGGGCAGCGCCCGCGCGCCATGGTGATTTCATGCTGCGACAGCCGCGTGCATGTGACGGCGATTTTTGGTGCGGATCAGGGCGAGTTTTTCATCCACCGCAATATCGCCAACCTCGTGCCGCCCTATGAGCCCGATGGCGACCATCACGGCACATCGGCGGCGGTGGAATATGCGGTTACGGCGCTCAAGGTCGCGCATATCGTGGTGCTGGGCCACTCCAGCTGTGGCGGGGTTCAAGGCTGCATGGATATGTGCACCGGCGATGCGCCCGAGCTGGAGGAAAAAACCTCCTTTGTCGGGCGTTGGATGGACATCTTGCGCCCCGGCTACGAGATGGTCAAAGACATCGCGGACCCCAAAGAACGCGTGCGCGCCTTGGAAAAACGCTCGGTGGTGACCTCGCTCGAAAACCTGATGAGCTTCCCCTTTGTCAAAGAGGCCGTGGATGCGGGCGAATTGACCCTTCACGGCCTTTGGAACGACATCGGCGAAGGCGGATTGGAGCAATACGACGGCAAAGGGTTCAGCCCCGTGTGATCTCTCGGGCCAGCGCCGCTATGCACAAGTTGCGGCGCGCGCAACACGCGAATGCAATGGGGGGCGACGGCTTGCCTGCCGTCGCCCCCCATTGATTTTCAACCCGCGCCCCCGCGCGCGCCGCACGGCTTTACCGCAGCTCTTTGCCCTCGGGCCACGTGATCACGGTTTCCAGCTCCAGCTCATCGCTCTTGCCTGCAGGCACTTCGAATTCCCACGCCATCACGCCGCGTTTTCCGTCGATGTCTTGCTTGCTCGGCATGCGGCTGGCGCGCCATGTGATCTTGAGGTCTTCTTGCTCGCTATAGGGCACGCGGTCGATGAGCCGCATATCCCACGCTTGCGCGGTCAGGTTCTCGACGCTCATGCGCACGCTCTCTTCGCGGCGGTTTGATTTGCTGATCACACCGCGGTCGCCCTCGGCGCTGCCCAGCACATAATACGTCAGACGCAGCCCCTCAAGCGGCCCGAAAGACAGGCTGCTCTGGGCTCCCGAAGCCACGATCTGGGTTGATCTGCGCCCAACGAAAGTGCCGTCCAGATAAAGCGAGGACATGCCGCTCGGCAGGATCAACTCGCCGCTATCATTGGTGAATTCCGCCACGAGGAAAGCCGTTTGATCAAAGCGTGGCACCGCTTGGGCGATCAATCCGGCCTTGGCCTCCAAACGGCCCATCCCGATGCGCAGATTATCCGCGTTATTCGCGATGCTCACCGGCGATGGGTAGCGGTAAGTATAGCTGATCCCGTCAAACCCCATCTGGGCCGCTACCGGCTCCATAAGGACTGGCGCTTCAGACACCGCCATGCCGCTCATGGCCATATCGCTCATTGCTTCGGGCGCCGCGAGTTTGCGCACCATTGGGGCCACCGCCGGATCCTCGATCCGCAACTGCTGCGCATAGACCTCTCGCGGATCGGTTTGCCCCGAGGGGCGCACCGTCGACAGGGTCAATGCGACATCATTCCAATCCTCGCCGCTGTTTTGGGTGACCACGGCGAACCGATCCCAAACAATCTTTGGCGCGTCGCCGCGCGTCAGGTGGATATCATATACCGGTGCCCAGCGCATATCTTGCGCGGCATAGCGCAAGGTCACCGTGCCCTGAGCGGCCTCCTCGGCGGTGATTGTCACGGCCAAAAACGCGCGGGGCCCCGATTCGGTATCCAATGCCGCCAAAGCCGCCTCTGCCCTGGCCAGAGCCTCGCGCAAATCCTCCAATCGAGGCTCCAGCGCGCGCGCCGCACGCTCGGCATCGAGAATGGATTGCCGCGCTGCGGCGGTCTCTTCTCCGATCATCTGCGAGAGTGCGCGCAACTCGTCACTTGGCTGCGGGGCGTCGCCTTGGCCCAGTTTGGCCAAAAACTGCAACCGCGCCTCACCTGCGTCGCGGGCGAGCAACGCATCCGCGCGGGCATCCTCGGCGGCGGCAAGCTCTGCCTCGGCGGCCGTCACCGCATCCTCGGCGGCTGTAATCGCCGCGCTTTTGCCCTCATCGCGCAGCGGCACATAATCGGTCCGCAAACGCACCGTCCCCATCACCGCGCCGCTCACCGTCAGGCGCGGAAAATCGCCCGACATCTGGACCGGCAAATCACCGATCAACAAGTCATGCGTGCCCGCAGGCACATCGAATGACGCGCTGCGCTCCAGTGATCCACCGTCAGGATAAAGCGTCGCCGCGACGACGCGGCTGGCGATGACGAAATCCTCTGCCGCGGCCAATGTCGGGACCGCCGCAGGCATTGCCGCCAGAGCCAGACCCATCATAAAATTCAATCGTTTCATCGCTCACGCCTTTCGCATTGCTTTGACTAGCAGCCTCGCACAGGCGCGCCAAAACGCAAGAGGGGGCACCTTGCGGCACCCCCTTTGCAATCACGTATCGGCGAAAATCAGCCCTTCTTGAGAACCCGCGTCCCCAAGGTTTCGGCGATCTGAACCGCGTTGAGCGCCGCGCCCTTGCGCAAGTTGTCGGACACGCACCACAGGTTCAAACCGTTGTCGATGGTGCTGTCCTGACGGATGCGGCTGATGAATGTAGCGAAATCACCGACGCATTCGACAGGGGTGACGTAACCGCCGTCTTCGCGCTTATCGATCACCATCACGCCGGGGGCCTCGCGCAAGATATCGCGCGCTTCATCCTCGTCGAGGTGGTCCTCGAACTCGATGTTGATCGCTTCGGAATGGCCGACAAAAACCGGCACCCGCACACAGGTCGCGGTGACCTTGATCTTCGGGTCGATGATCTTTTTGGTTTCGACGACCATCTTCCATTCTTCCTTGGTCGATCCGTCTTCCATGAAGACATCGATATGGGGAATCACGTTGAAAGCGATCTGCTTGGTGAATTTCTTCGCAGGCTTGTCATCGGTGGGATTGTAGATCGATTTGGTCTGATCCCACAGTTCGTCAATCCCCTCTTTGCCCGCGCCCGACACCGATTGATAGGTGCTGACCACAACGCGCTTGATCCGCGCACGGTCATGCAGCGGCTTCAAGGCCACAACCATCTGTGCGGTCGAGCAATTGGGGTTGGCGATGATGTTTTTCTTGGAATAGCCCAAAACCGCATCGGGGTTCACTTCGGGCACCACAAGCGGCACATCGGGATCATAGCGGTAAAGCGACGAGTTATCGATCACGATACATCCCGCAGCCGCCGATTTTGGCGCGTAAATCTTTGTCGCTTCCGACCCGACAGCGAACAATGCGATGTCCCATCCGGTGAAATCGAACGTATCGAGATCCTTAGTGGTCAACGTCTTGTCGCCAAAGCTCACTTCCGTGCCCAACGACTTACGGCTTGCCAAAACGGCAATCTCGTCCACGGGGAACTGGCGCTCGGCCAGAATATTCAGCATTTCGCGGCCCACATTACCGGTGGCGCCAACGACGACAATTTTATAGCCCATCTAAGAGTGCTCCTTATTTTAGAGGCAAGGGCGCACATAGCGTAGGCGCGCTATGGAATAAAGGGGATTCTGCGCCTGCACATGAGGGCTGTGGCCCCGCGCGCCTTCCCCTTTCGCCCCATATCCCCGCCGCAAGCTGCCTCTCATGCCAAAACCGCAGCGCCCGCCGCTACGCCCCGCGCCCGCCTTGCTGGTTCCCAAATATCACCGCCCAAGGCTCCCCCACCTGCGCAGCCATCACCATTGAAACGCAAAACGCGCGGCCCTGCGGGGGCCGCGCGCTCGCAATTGCGCCTTGAGGCGATGGATCTCAGGCTTGTGCCAAATTCGGCCGCGCGCGCATCACCGCATAGGTGATCAGACCCGCCAGAACCGCCTTGATCGCATCGCCGATCAAGAAGGGCACGGCCCAACCCGAGGCCGTCAGGAGGCTGACATTCGCCGAAGCCGCCATGCCGATGATGCCAAGGATATGCAGCACGGCAATACCGCCGATCACTGCGGCGACGGTCGGCAGGACAAAGCCGCCCTTGGCGCGCCATGTCTGCGCCAACAGGCCGGTCACAAAGGCCGCCGCCACAAAGCCGACCAGATATCCGGAGGTGATCCCGACGAAGGGCGCCAGACCGCCTTTGCCGCCCGCCAGAATGGGCAGGCCCGCCGCCGCCAGCGCCAGATAGAGCACAACCGCCAAAGCTCCGCGTTTCGCGCCAAGGATCGTCCCGCACAGCATGATGCCAAGGCTTTGCGCGGTGATCGGCACCCCGCTGGCCAGCGTTAGTTTCGGCAACATGGCCAGTGCTGCGATCAATGCTGCGAAAAGCGCGATAAGAGTGATATTGCGTTCCATGGTGATGTCCCTTGTCCGGCGCGGGGCTTGATGCCCGCCATCCTGTTTCAGCGCCCGTTTACTCTACTCAGGACCGGATGCCTATCCCTCAATACCGTATTTTCCGCAAGTTTACGCAAACATCTTCTATACGGCAGATGGAGGAGGTCAATCCGCCTCCGGCACGCCGCCGCGGGCGCGGATGGCATCGGCCACCTGCTCGGCATCGTCCAAAGCGACCAGAGCAAAGGGAAAGACCAAGCGCCAGCCCGCGCGTTTGGGCGATCTTGCACGCCACGCCTGCGCCAGATGTGTGCCCTTCTCGCCCAGCACCGGAATAAAGCGGATCACCAAAGCCACGGCCAAGGCCACCCGCCCGCGCGCCGCCGCGCCTATGCCGATACGCTTCATACCGCGCTCGAGCACCTCCAAGATCGCCGCGAGCTGCGTGGTCATCGTCACCAGATTGGCCAATCCCACCGCCGCCGCCAGCTTCACCACCGCCACCGCCCCCGAAACCGCATCCCCGAACAGCGCCTGCCAGCCGAAGATCAGGGCGCAAATCCAGACCAATGGCCGCAAATTGCGCAGCCCCTCGCGCGCAAAACGCACCCCCCCCGCGAGATAAAGCGCGACAACGGCGGCCAATGCCATGCCCGCCCAAAGCAGCCCATCGATAAAGAAAAACCCGAAAGTAAACAGGCACATCGCCGCGAGTTTCGGCCCCGCGCGCCAATCGTGATAAAGCGTGCGCTGCTCAGAGGTCAGAGAAATCATCGCCGTCTCCACGCCGCTGCATTTCCGCGCGGTAGTCTGCCAGCACCGCAGCCGCAGGGCCCTGCGCGCGCAGATAGGCCGGATCGCTCGCCCCCGCAGGGCGATCGATCCAGAGCACCTCGTCATAGCCCTCCAGCGCCTCCAGATCATGCGAGATATGCAAGATCATCGCATCGGACGCCTCCAAGAGCCGCGCCAGTCGCAGCCGCGCCGCCAGATCAAGACCGGCAAAAGGCTCGTCCAGAACGATCACCTTGGGCCGCATCAAAAGCACCGCCATCAAGCACACCAGATGCCGCTGCCCACCCGAGAGCGTATGCACCGCGCGCGGCCCCCAATCGCCATGACCGACGGTGTCGAGCATTGCGCGCACCTGCGCGCGCGCCTGCGCCTTTGCGGTGCCTTGCGCTTTGAGGCCGAACATCAATTCTTCTTCGACGGTGGGAAAGATGATCTGGTGGTCGGGGTTTTGGAACAATATCCCCACCGCGCCCAGCGCGCCCTTACGGTCCTTGGCGACTTTGACGCCGCAAACCGACACCTCGCCCGCCTGCGCCTCGGTCAGCCCCGCGATGAGCCGCGCAAGCTGGCTTTTGCCCGCGCCGTTGCGTCCCACAATCCCCACACGCCGCGCCGTCACGTCCATGACAAGCCCGTCAAACAAAGCCGCGCCGCCGCGCTGCAACTGCACGCCGCGCAGCCGCACAAAGGCGCCGGTTTGCTGTGGGTTGTGATCCGTCATGCGCCGCCAGATAGCGCGATTTTCATCGCCACGCCACTGGCTTCTTGCCAGCAGCGGTGCGCCGCTAGATGCAGCGCCCGCCGTCCACCTCCATGCACACGCCCGTGACCATGCTCGCCTCGCTTGAGCACAAGAAGGCTGCGGCATTGCCCATATCCTCGGCGGTCGAAAACCGGCCCAAGGGGATGGTCGAGAGGAATTTGGCGCGCATCTCGGGAGTGTCCTCGCCCATGAAACTGGCCAAAAGCGGCGTATCGCCCGCCACAGGGCACAGGGCATTGACCCGCATCCCTTGCGGCGCAAGCTCCACCGCCATGGCCTTGGTCGCGGTGATGACCCAACCTTTGGAGGCGTTATACCAGTTGAGCTTTGGCCGCGGGCTCAGCCCTGCCGTCGAGGCCACGTTCAAGATCACCCCACCAACCGGTTTCATCACCGGCACGAAGGTCTGCGCCATATAGTAGATGGATTTGCAATTGACGGCGAAAACGCGGTCGAAATCGTCTTCGCTGACCTCCTCCAATGCAGTTGGCAAATGGGTGACGCCCGCATTGTTAACCAAAATATCGACGCGGCCCATCATCTCGATCGCGCGGTCGCGCAACCGCTCGACATCGCCGCGATCGGCGACAGAGCCGCCCAGAGCATGGGCGTTTTTGCCAAGACTATGGGCCAGATCCTGCGCGCCCGCTTCGTTGATATCGGTGATCAGCACCTGCGCGCCCTCGGCAATGAATTTGCGCGCGATACCCGCGCCAAAGCCGCTGGCGCCGCCGGTGACGATGGCTGTTTTCCCCTCAAGTCTCATGTTCTTCTCCCTCAATAATGCCTCTGTGATGCCACTGCGCCCTGCGCCACTGTGCGCCGTTGATGTTTCTGCCGTCTTTACGGCACTGGTGTTTGCCAGATCACAAGGCGCAGCCCCGCCAGACGCGCGAAACGGCCAAGCTCGGCCTCAAGCCGCGCGCACCGCCCCGCGCCCCAACGCGCCCCCGCCTCGGGCCAAAACCCCGTCACCGTCATTTGCCCCGATGCGCGGTCGCCTTTGATTTCGATCCGCCCGACAAAACGGTCCCCTTCGAGCAGCGGATAGACATAATAGCCCCAAAGCCGTTTCGCGGCGGGCACGAACATCTCGTTGCGGTATTCGAACCCGAACAGCCGCTCGAGCCGCGCGCGGTCGCGGATCGCCGGATCGAAGGGATTGAGCAGGCGGATTTGCCCCGACAAGGGCGGCAGCGCGGCAAGGCGCGCCTCTATATCGGGCGCCGCCATCGTCTCGTGCCAACGCCCGTCGGCGCCCTCGATGCGCACTGCGATGTGACCCGCCGCCGCCGCCCATGCGCGGGTCTCTTGCGCTGTTGCCACGCCCCAAAACCGTTGCACCTCGCCGGTGGTCGCCGCGCCGAGGCGGCGCAATGCATCGGCGTGCAGAGCGCCGAGCGCCTCATCTTCGGGCGGCGCCTCGACGGGGGCAAAAACCCGTTCGCCCAGATCGTAGAATTTGATGAAATTCTCGCGGTGGCTGGTCGCCAGATCCCCCGCATACCACATTTGATCGAGCGCCTTTTTATGCGGCGGGCGCGCCCACATCTCGCGGCTTTCGGATTTGGTATCAAAGGCATGGGTCGAAAGCGCGCCCTCGCGCTCGATGCGCGCGCGAATGTCTGCGATCTGCTTTTGGCCCAGCCCCGATTTGAACCACTCATAGGCCGCAACCTTGGCCCCGAGCCGCGCGAATTGCACCTGCCACAAAGGCAAGGTCTCGGTCGGGATCAAGCTGGCATCATGGGTGAAATGCTCGAACAACTTGCGCCCCTTGAGCAGCGGCCAAAGATCGCCCTCGCGGTAACGGCGGTTGCGCGACCACAGGATGTGATTATGCGCGCGGGTGACATTGCGGATCGTGTCGATTTGCAAGAACCCAAGCCGCCGGATCGCCGTTAACGCATCCACATCGCCCACCGGCGCAGCGGCCAGATCATTGACCGCCAGCCACAGGTGGCGTGCCTGCCCATTGGGAATATGGAGCCGCGCGCTCATGGGCTACCCATGATAGGCCGCGACGGTCTTGAGCACGCTAAAGCCGTAAAGCGCCTCAAAGCCCTTTTCGCGCCCGTGGCCCGAGTGGCCAGTGCCGCCAAAGGGCAATTCCACCCCGCCGCCCGCGCCATAGTTGTTGATGAAGACCTGCCCCGCGCGCAGGGCCTTGGCCGCCCGCATCTGCCGTGCGCCGTCGCGGGTCCACAGGCTTGCCACAAGACCGTAATCGGTGCCATTGGCGATGGCCATCGCCTCGTCTTCGTCGCCAAAGGGGATCACCACCTGCACGGGGCCGAAGACCTCGGACTGGGCGAGGATATGATCGCTTGATGCGCAGGAAAACAAGGTCGGCGGCACGTAATATCCGCCCTCGGGCAGATCGCCGAGCGTGGCCTGCGCCGCAATCTGCAGATCGTGGCCCTGATCGAGATAGCCGCTGACGATGCCCTTTTGTTTGGCCGAGATCAGCGGCCCGACATCAAGGTCCGCCATGGCCGCACCGATGCGCAGGGCGGCGTAGCGTTCGGCCATCCGCTCCAGCACCTCGTCATAGCGGTTTTGCTGCACCAGAATGCGCGAGGAGGCCGAGCAGGTTTGCCCGCAATTCTGGATGCCCGCATTGACCAAAAAGGGCAAAGCTGCCTCCAGATCGGCATCGTTAAACACAACCTGCGGGCTTTTGCCGCCCAATTCCAAGGTCACCGGCACCACATTGCGCGCGGCGGCCTCTTGCACGGCGATGCCCGTGCCCACCGATCCGGTAAAGGAAATGTGGTTGACGCCGCGATGGCCGCTCAGGGCCGCGCCCGCCTCTGCCCCCAGCCCTGGCACCACGTTGAGCGCGCCATCCGCAAGCCCCGCCTCACGCGCCAGATCGGCAAAGGCCAAAGCGGTCAGGCAGGCATCCTCCGCCGGTTTCAACACACAGGCATTGCCCACCGCCAAAGCCGCCCCGACCGACCGCCCGATGATCTGCATCGGGTAGTTCCACGGCACGATATGGCCGGTGACCCCATGCGGCTCGCGCAGGGTATAGACCGTGTAGCCATCAAGATAGGGAATGGTTCCGCCATGCAGCTTATCGGCTGCGCCGCCGTAAAATTCGAGGTAGCGCGCCAGCGCCAGCGCATCGGCGCGCGCCTGTTTGAGCGGCTTGCCCACGTCGATCGCCTCGATACGCGCCAGATCATCCGCCCGTGCCAGAACCGCAGCAGACAGCTTGAGCAAGAACCGCCCGCGCTCTGCCGCCGTCCATTTGCCCCATGCCCCTGCCCGCGCGGCCTGCGCGGCAGCGACGGCGGCGTCGATATCTTCGGATGTGCCGCGCGCGATCTGGCTGATCCGCGCGCCGGTGGACGGGTCCCACAGGGGCAAAGTGCCGCCCAGCGCAGGCGCGCACCATTGCCCGCCGATCAGGCATTTGGACGGGTCGAACCACAGGTCCAGATATTGCGATGTCTCGCGCATGTCTTCCTCCCTTTGGCCCCGATATTGCGGGCCGGTCTATTCTCCTGCCACCTGCGGCAAACGCGGCGCCGCCTCCATCAAACGGCGGGTGTAACCTTGGCGCGGCGCGCCGAAAATCTCGGCGGTCTCGCCCTGCTCGACGATCTTGCCGTGTTGCATCACCAAAACGCGGTCGCACACATTGCGCACCACGCTCAGATCATGGCTGATAAACAGGTAGGTCAGCCCGAAACCTGCGGAAAGATCGGCGAGAAGGTCCAAGACCTGTGCGCGCACCGAAACATCCAAGGCGCTGACCGCTTCGTCGAGAATGATCAGGTCGGGTTTGATGATCAGCGCGCGGGCAATGGCGATGCGCTGGCGCTGACCGCCGGAAAATTCGTGGATGTATTTATCGGCGTCGCTGGCCTGCATCCCCACCGCTTCGAGCGCCTCGGTGATGGCCGCGCGCCGCGCCGCGCCCTTGGGCGGATCGGCGAGCAAATGATAGGGTTCGCAGATCAGCCGCGCGACGCGGTGGCGCGGATTGAAGCTGCCGTAGGGGTCTTGGAACACCACCTGCATGCGCCGGCGTATGTCGCGGCTGGCGCGGCCGTTTTGCATGACCGGCGCGCCGTCCAATAATATCTCGCCGCCCTGCACCGCCTCAAGCCCGAGGATCGCGCGGGTCAGGGTGGATTTGCCACAGCCGCTTTCCCCCACAAGGCCAAGGTTCTCGCCGCGCCGGATGGTGAAGCTGACGTCATCGACGGCGCGAAAATACCCCGTTTTGCCCCATATCCCGCCGCTGCGCGTGGGATAGTCGCGCACCACGCCGCGTAGTTCCAACAGCGGCGCTTGCGAGGGCCTGCCCGAATAGGCAGGGCTGTGATCTGAGGCCTTGAGCAGCGCGAGCGAATAGGGGTGTTCGAGCGCGCCGAAAATCGCGGGGCACGGGCCGTCTTCGACCACCTCGCCGCGGCGCATGATGACGATGTGATCGGCCATATCGGCAACCACCGCCAGATCA
The DNA here is from genome assembly GCA_050633545.1 of Paracoccaceae bacterium. Classification (GTDB taxonomy): domain Bacteria; phylum Pseudomonadota; class Alphaproteobacteria; order Rhodobacterales; family Rhodobacteraceae; genus Litorivita. The sequence continues at coordinate 107,551 of JBOEGS010000008.1, read as the reverse complement.
TGCGAGATCAGCAACAATCCCATGCCATCCTCGCGCACAAGTCGTTTGAGCAGTTTGAGGATCTCCGCCTGTGTGGTGACGTCGAGGGCGGTTGTCGGCTCATCGGCGATCAGTAATTTAGGGCGCAAGGCGATGGCCATGGCGATCACCACGCGCTGGCGCTGACCGCCGGAAAGCTCATGCGGATAGCGGGTCAGCGCGAATTTCTCTTCGGGCAATTCGGCGCGGGCGAGGGCCTCGCGGGCGCGCATCATCGCGGCGCGGCGCGTGGTGTTTTCATGGATCATGATGGTTTCGGCCACCTGATCGCCGATGGTTTTGAGCGGGTTGAGCGCGGTCATCGGCTCTTGGAACACCATGCCGACCGTCTCGCCGCGCAGGGCGCAAAGATCGCGCTCGGGCAGGTCCAAAATCTCCTGCCCGTCCAAGGTGATCCGCCCCTGCGCGCGCGCCCCCCGCGGCAATAGCTGCATCACCGAAAAGGCGGTCATGGATTTGCCCGACCCGCTTTCGCCGATGACGCCGACGATTTGCCCCGCCGCGACCGTGAGCGAGACATCGCGCAGGATCGGCGCGCCGTGGATCGAGAGGCTAAGGCCCTTGATGGTCAGAAGATCGCTCATTCGCGCCCCCGCCGCAGACGCGGATCAAACAGATCGCGCAGCCCGTCCCCCAAGAGGTTCAGCCCCAGCACGGTCAGCAAAATCGCCAATCCAGGAAAAATCGCCAGATGCGGCGCGAAGGAAATCATCGTCTGGCTGTCGGCCAGCATCCTGCCCCAGCTGGGCACCGGCGGCTGCGCGCCAAGACCGACATAGCTCAGCCCCGCTTCGGCGAGGATGCCGAGCGAGAACTGGATCGTGCCTTGGACGATCAGCAGGTTGGTGACATTGGGCAAGATGTGTTCGACAGAAATCCGCGCCGCGCCCTTGCCCGCCACCCGCGCGGCCAACACGTAATCGCGGGTCCACAAAGACAGCGCGCCCGAACGCGTCAGCCGCGCGAAAACGGGGATGTTGAATATGCCAATGGCGATGATCGCATTGAGCGCAGAGGCCCCGAAAATCGCGGTGATGATGATCGCGATCAACAAGGACGGAAAGGCGAAAACCAGATCATTGCCGCGCATGATCAGCTCATCGATCAAGGAGCCTTTGCGCGCGGCGGCCCAAAGCCCGAGCGGCACGCCCAGACCCATACCGATGCCCACCGCGACCAAAGCCACGGCAATCGAGGTGCGTGCGCCGACCATGATCATCGAGAAAATATCACGGCCGAAATGATCGGTGCCAAGGATATGCGCGGCCTCGGGGCGGTGCAATTTGTCGGCGATATGCATCTGCGTGATGTCATAGGGCACCCAGATCAGCGAGATCAGCGCCATGCCGGTGAAAAACACCGTCAAGACCAGCCCGAGCACCAGCGCGCGGTTGGCCAAAGCGCGGCGCATGAGGCTCGGCGCGCTGGCGCTGGCGGCTGCGGGGGCGGCGTTGGCGGGCAGATTGCTCATTCTCGCCCCCTGCGCAGGCGCGGATCAACCACGGCATAGGCGACATCGACGGCGAAATTCACCATAATCACCGCAAAAACCAAAAGCATCACAACGCTTTCCACCACGATCAAGTCGCGCGCCGAGATGGCTTTGAACACCAACCGCCCCAAACCGGGCAGGTAGAAGACATTCTCGATGATGATCGCACCGGCCAGAAGGAAGGAAAACTGTAGCCCGATAATGGTCAAAACGGGGATGAGCGCATTGCGCAGCGCATGCCGCCACAGGGCCTGCGCGCGGGTGAGGCCCTTGGCGCGGGCGGTGCGAATAAAATCCTCGCCCAAAGTATCAAGCAGCGACGAGCGCATGACCCGCGCCAAGATCGACGCCTGCGGCAAGGCCAAGGCAATCGCGGGCAGGGTCAGCGATTTGAGCGCCGCAAACGCCCCCGCGTCCCATCCGGCAAACCCGCCCGCAGGCATCCAGCGCAGATTGATCGCAAAGACCAGAACCATCAGCATCGCAAACCAGAAATTCGGAATCGCCACGCCCAATTGCGTCACGCCCATCACCCCGTAATCGGCAAGGCTGCCGCGGCGCGAGGCGGCCCAGATACCGGCGGGAAAGGCGATCAGCGTCGACAGAGCCAACGCATAAAGCGCAAGCGGCAGCGAGACCCAAAGCCTCTCGCCGATCATCTCCGCCACGGGGGTGCGATAGGTGTAGGAGGTGCCGAAATCGCCCTGCACCATGCCGCCCACCCACGACAGATAGCGCGAGAGCGTCGAGCCTTCGAGGCCCAGTTCGGCGCGCAGCGCGGCCAAAGTGTCCTCTTGCGCGTTCAGCCCCAACATATAGGCCGCCGGATCGCCGGGCACGACTTCGATGCAAAGGAAGATCACCGCGCTGGCCACCACCAGCGAGAGCGCCAAAGACAACACACGTTTGAGCAAATAGCGCAGCATCAGCGTCCTATGGCGAGAGGGGATTTGGCCTTGTGGCGGCAAGGGCGCATGGTGCGCCCCTGCCCGTTTTCATCTGCGGCGCGGCGCCCAATTGGCGCGATCAATCGGTCCAGCTTACGCCGGTCAAATCGACGGCCTGCGTCGGCGCGTCTTTCCACAGACCTTTGATTTTCGCATTGGCAACAGTGGGATAGGCCAGCTCGAACAGATAGCCATTGACGTAATCCTCGGCGATCATCTCTTGCGCCTGCTTGAGCAAAGCCGAGCGCGCGGCCGGATCGCTTTCGGAGGTCAATTCACCCATCAACCCTTGGAATTCGGGGTTGTCATATTGGAAGTAGTAATCGGGGTTGGCATAGATGCCGATATCCATCGGCTCGGTATGCGAGACGATCGACAGGCCGAAATCCTTGCCCTTGAACACCTGCTCCAGCCATTGCGCCCATTCGAGATTGCTGATCTCGGCCTCGATCCCCACGGCACGCAGTTGCGCCGCGATGATCTCGCCGCCGCGCCGCGCATAGGAGGGGGGCGGCAGTTTGAGCGTGGTTTTGAACCCGTCGGGGAAACCGGCCTCGGCCAACAGTTTCTTGGACAATTCAGGATCATAGGTGCTCAGCCCCGTCAGATCGACATAGTCGGGGTGATGCGGCGCGAAATGGGAGCCGATCGGGGTGCCATATCCGAACATGGCCCCGTCGATGATGGCTTGGCGATCAATCGCATGGGCCACCGCTTCGCGCACTTTGACGTTATCAAAGGGCGGCATTTTGTTGTTGGTCGACAAGATGGTTTCGCCCTCGGTCGAACCGACGAGCACCTGAAACCGCGGGTCGGCCTCGAATTGCGGCAGGTTCTCGGGCGCGGGGAAACCGGCAAAGGCGTCAATGTCTTCGGCCATCACGGCCGCAAAAGCGGCGGTCGGGTCGGAGATAAATTTGAACGTGGCTTTTTCCAGCGCCGGTTTGACGCCCCAATAGGCCTCGTTGCGCATGATGTCGATTTTATCGCCCTGCACCCAGTTGACGAATTTGAACGCGCCGGTGCCGATGGGTTTGGTTTTGATATCCGCGATGCTTTCGGGCGCGACGATCACCGCATCACCCCACGCCATATTGAACAAGAACGCGCCGTTGGGTTCGGCCAGCGTCACCTTGACCGTCAGCGGGTCCACCACCTCGACATCGGTGATCCCCGCAAACAGCGCCTTTTGCGCATTGCTGCTGTCATCGGCGCGGGCGCGGTCGAGCGAGAATTTCACATCCCCGGCGTCCATCGCCGTGCCGTCATGGAACATCACACCGCCGTGCAGCGTGAAGGTATAGGTCAAACCGTCTTCGGAAATCTCCCATCCCGACGCCAGACCGGGAATGACCGAACCGTCAGAGGCAAACCTCGTGAGACCCTCGAAAATGTTGGAATAAACCACGCTATCGATGGCGCCCGCTGCGGCGCTGGTCGGGTCGAGATGCGGCGGCTCAAGCTGCATCGCGATGGTCAGATCGCTGCGTTCGGCCCATGCCGCGCCCGCGGCGGATGCCAGAATGCTCGCGCCCATCAGCGCGCCTTTGATGGTTTTATTAAACATGTCGTTCACTCCCCGTTGGTGGCGGCGCCATCCCCTTGAACCAGCAAGGAAATCAGGCTGCGGCCCATCACTTGTGCGGATTGGATCATATCATCCACCCCGACATATTCATCCGGTTTATGCGCAAGGTCCAGAATCCCCGGCCCATAGGCGATGCAATTCTTGAGCCGCCCGATGCGGTCGATGTGTTTTTGGTCGTAAGTACCTGGAGACACGACATATTCCGCCTCGCGCCCGAAGGTTTCGGCAATCGCTTTGGCAACGGTTTGCACGATCGGGGCGGATTTTTCGGTCATGGTCGGCAAGACGCGGTGCATTTCGCGCATGTCATAAGAGAAGTTTTCGCGCCCTTCGCGGACCTTTTCGAGAAGGCTGCGAATCTCTTCTTGGACCTCGTCGATATCCTCTTCGATCAAGAACCGCCGGTCGATCACCATGCGGCAGCTATCGGGCACGCAGGGGCTGGGCAATCCGGTAAAATCGGCCTCGCCCTCGGTTTGGCCGCCGTGGATCGAATTGATGTTGAGCGTCGATTGTTTGGCCCCTTCGGGCACCACGGGCATGTCGGTGCGTTTGCGCGCCAGTGCGGGGAAAAGGCTGTCTTCCATCTCGCGCACCACGGCGCCCATATGGCGCACGGCGCAATCGCCCAGAAAGGGCATGGAGCCATGGGCGATTTCGCCATGGGTTTCGATCTCGGCCCACCAGACGCCGCGATGGCCAAGGCAAATGCGGTCCTTGTTGAGCGGTTCGGGGATGATCACATGCTGCACGCGCTTGGGGTCGAAATACCCCTGCTCGGCCAGATAGGCGACACCGCCAAAGCCCCCCGATTCCTCGTCGCCCGTGCCGGAGATTTCAATCGCCCCCGCGAAATCGGGGCAGATCTGCAAAAACGCCTCGACGGCGATGATGCTCGCGGCCAGCCCGCCTTTCATATCGCACGCCCCGCGCCCGTAGATTTTACCGTCAATCAGCGCGCCGCCGAACGGATCGGTGGTCCATCCCTTGCCGACATCGACCACATCGATATGGCTGTTGAAATGCACGCAATCGCCGCTGCGGGTGCCTTCACGGCGCGCGACGATGTTCCAACGCGGGTATTTTTCGCTATCGCCAGGGGCGTCTTTGGCGCGAATGAGACGCGTGTCGAACCCCGATTTGAGCAAGCGGTGGTCAAGGTAGTCGCAAATCTCGCGGTAATTCTCCCCGGGCGGGTTGAGCGTCGGAATGCGGATCAAATCTCCGGTCAGCGCAATCAAATCGTCGCGGCGGGCCAAAACCGCCTCGCTCAATCGCTGTCCCAGATCGGTATCGCTGACCATCTCTTGCGCCTCCGCTGTGTCGCATGTTTTGCAGCCGGATGTCGATTTTCTCTGGTCAAGCTTGCGCGGGTTGCGATACGGTCTCAATACCGTATGAACACGGGCGCCCTTTTGCCGCCCCCCGTTATGGACCCGTCACTTGCCCCAAACCGCGCCCGAAATATCGGATCAAACCCTGTCCCTATTGGCCTTTGACGCCGCGCCCGTCGGGATTGTCTTGAGCGAGGATCGCGTGATCCGCGCCTGCAACGCGCGTTTTGCCGAATTGTTCGGCTATGCGCGCGCCGCTTTATTGGGCGAAAGCTTTCGGATGCTTTACCCGTCGGGCGGCGATTTCGACCGCGTGCGCGATATCGGGCTTGAGCCGCTCAAACAAGCGGCGACCTATAGCGACGAGCGCATCATGCGCCATGCCAGCGGCAAGCCGATCTGGTTCCGCTTTCGCGCGCAGACCCTGACCCCCGATGCGCCTTTGTCGCGGGTGGTGATGAGCTTTGCCCCCTTGGCCCGCGCCGAAGCCGCGCAAAGCCTGACGCCGCGCGAGCGCGATGTGATTTCGGGCCTGTCGCGCGGATTGACCAGCAAGGAGATCGCCCGCGAATTGGGCCTTTCGCCGCGCAGCATCGAAGACGTGCGCGCAAGGTTGCTCAAGAAATTCGAAGTGCGCAATGCCTCGGCTCTATTGGCGCGATTGTCGCATCTGGGATAGCAAAAAGGCGCGCGGGGGCCGCACGCCTTTGCAGGGTTTCAAAGGGTCGGGCGGTTACTGCGCCGCCGTTGCCGCCGCGCGGATGGCGCGGATGTTCTCGCCGTAGGGCGCGGGGTTTTGCACCGATCCGCCCTTGAACACCGCCGACCCGGCAACCAGAACATCGGCCCCCGCCGCCGCCATCAAAGGCGCGGTTTCGGGCGTGATGCCGCCGTCGATCTCGATATGGATCGGCCGGTCGCCAATCATCGCGCGCAGCTTTTTCACCTTGTCGATCTGGCTGTGGATGAATTTTTGCCCGCCAAAACCGGGGTTCACCGTCATCACGCAAATCAGGTCCACCATATCGAGCAGGTATTCGGCCTCTTCGGCGCGCGTGGCGGGGTTGAGCGCAAGCCCCGCCTTGGCGCCCAAAGCGCGGGTGGCCTGCAAGGTGCGGTGCACATGCGGTCCGGCCTCCAGATGCGAGGTGATCACATCGGCGCCCGCCTCGGCATAGGCCTCAAGGTATTGATCCACCGGCGAAATCATCAAATGCACGTCCATCACGGTTTTGATGTGCGGGCGGATCGCTTTGACCAGCGGCGGGCCGAAGGTAAGGTTCGGCACGAAATGCCCGTCCATCACATCGACATGGACCCAATCGCAGCCCTCCGCCTCGATCGCTTGGATTTCTTGGCCAAAGTTGGCGAAATCCGCCGACAGGATCGAGGGGGCGATTTTGATGGAACGGTCAAAGCTCATGGCAGGCCTCTGGTCAGATATGAAAAAGGGGCGCGCCGCAGCGCACCCCCCATATAGAACCCCTCAAGCGCAATGCCCAGATGCAAAGCCGCCTCAGACCTTGGGATCGAGCGATCCATCCGCATAGCGTTTGGCCATGTCGTCCATGGGGATCACGCGGATTTTGCTGGCGTGACCGGCGGTGCCGAAGCGCTCGTAGCGGTCTTTGCACAGTTTGGTCATCTCTTCCATCGCGGGGATGTTGAATTTGCGCGGATCGAACTCATCGGGGTTTTCCTGCGCGATCTTGCGATAGGTGCCGGTGATCGCCATGCGGCAATCGGTGTCGATGTTGACCTTGCGCACGCCCATTTTGATGCCTTTTTCGATCTCTTCGACCGGCACGCCGTAGGTTTGCGGCATCTCGCCGCCATGGGCGTTGATCAGGTCTTGCAGATATTGCGGCACCGAGGAGGAACCATGCATCACAAGGTGGGTCGTGGGCAGGCGTTTATGGATCGCCTCAATGGTGCTCATCGCGAGGATTTCGCCGTCCGGCTTGCGGGTAAATTTATAGGCGCCATGCGAGGTGCCGCAGGCAATGGCCAGCGCATCGCATTTGGTTTTGCGCACGAAATCCACCGATTGTTCGGGGTCGGTGAGCATCTGGTCGCGGGTCAATTTGCCCGATGCGCCCGATCCGTCCTCTTCGGCGGCCTCGCCTGTTTCCAGATTGCCCAAAACGCCCAATTCGCCCTCGACCGAGGCGCCAACCCAATGGGCGATGTCGGTCACGGCGCGGGTAATTTCCACGTTATATTCGTAGCTTGCAGCGGTTTTGGCATCGGCCTCAAGGCTGCCGTCCATCATCACCGAGGTGAACCCGTGGCGGATCGCGCTGGTGCAGGTGGCCTCGTTATTGCCGTGGTCTTGGTGCATGCACACAGGGATATGCGGGAACATTTCCGCCATGGCCTGGATCAGGTGGCGCAGCATGATGTCGCCCGCGTAATTGCGCGCGCCGCGGCTGGCTTGCAAGATCACCGGCGCATCCACGGCTTCGGCGGCGCGCATGATGGCGAGGCCCTGTTCCATATTGTTGATGTTGAAGGCCGGCACGCCGTAGTCGTATTCGGCGGCATGGTCGAGCAATTGACGCAGAGTGATAAGTGCCATGGTGAAATCCCTTTTGTCCGGTCGTGGCGGGGTGTGATCCCGCGCGGCTTTGACCTTCGATTACAATGTCATGCGCCTTTGCGCCACAGGCATGAGGGCATTTCGCCCGATGTTTACGCTACCATTTTGCCCGTCGTTCTCGGGGACGCGACAATCGGCTCAAACGGCGGGCATATTGTGGTGCTCGGCAACGCGGGTGACCTTGTCGGCAGAGCCAAAGACCAGCGGGATACGTCCGTGCAAGGTGGCGGCCTGCCGCTGCAGAATCGGGGTCTCGCCATCGGTGGCGCGCCCTCCGGCCTGTTCGATCACAAAGGCGATTGGCGCGCATTCGTAGATCATGCGCAAGCGACCGTTTTCATAGCCTTTTCTTTCATCCGACGGGTAGAGGAAAATGCCGCCGCGGCTCAAGATCCGGTGGGTTTCGGCGACCAAGGAGCCGACCCAGCGCATGTTGTAATCCTTGCCATGCGGACCGGTCACACCGGCGAGGCAATTGTCCACGTAATCGCGCACCGGTTTGACCCAATGGCGGTAGTTGGAGGCGTTGATGGCGAACTCTTTCGAGGTCGCGGGGATCGACATTTTCTCATTGGTCAGAACGTATTTTTTCGTTTCAGGATCAAGCACATACATCTGTGTGCCCGCCCCGAAAGTCACCACCAATGCGGTCTGCGGGCCGTAGACCACATAGCCGCCGCAAAGCTGCTCGGAGGCGGGGCGCAAGAAGCTGGCCTCGGCATCATCCTTGGCCTCGAAGATCGAAAAGATCGTGCCGATGGAGACATTCACATCGATATTCGACGAGCCGTCCAGAGGGTCAATGGCCAGAGCATATTTCCCCTTTTCATTCAGCAAGTTAACACCCTCCTGCTCTTCGGAGGCATACCAGCGCACGCTCTCGCGGGTGAGCGATGCGGTGAACATTTCGTCGCAAAGAACGTCGAGAGCCTTTTGCCCGTCGCCGTCCGAATTCTCGCCCACGAGGCTGCCCAGAGACTGGCCCAGCGGGCCTTTGGCGATGATGCCCGCGACCTCGATCGAGGTGGTGCAAAGGGCGGCGATCACGTCGTAAAGATCGGCGGGAATATGGTCGGGGGCGATGACGGGCTGGCTCATGTGGCTCTCTCAAACTGCGCGACGGGGGGCGAAAAACCCCTGTCGGTATAACGTCGGTATTGCGTCGGTATCGCGTCGGTGCGCGCGCCGAAGCCTTCAACCGGTGTTAAACCACGATCTCGCGCCGGATTGAACGGGAAAATCGGCGCGCGCCCTTGGGGGCCGCGAATTGCGCGCCCCGCCGCACGCGGGCGCGGCGGCGGGGCGCAAAATGCATCATCGGGGCAAGGCGCAGGCAGGCCCCGCCGCGATCCACCCCGATCCGACCCGGCCCGATGCGAGCCGATGCGATCCTGCTCAGGAAATCGTCTCGCCGCCATCCGCGACGATGGTTTGCCCCGTGACATAGGCCGACAGGTCGGAGGCCAGAAACAGCGCCGTGCCCGCGATGTCTTCGGGCGCGCCGATCCGGCGCAGCGGCGTGCGCTGTTCGATCCGGTCGAGCCGCTCCTTGTCCTCCCAAAGCGCCTTGGCGAAATCGGTTTTGATCAACCCCGGAGCCAAGGCATTGACGCGGATGTTCTTTGGCCCCCATTCCAGCGCGAGGTTGCGCGCCAGTGCCGCTTCGGCGGCTTTCGAGATGCCGTAAGCGCCGATGGTCAGGCTGCCCCTGATCCCCGCGATGGACGACAGGATCACCACCGTGCCGCCGCCATTTTGCGCCATGCCGGGCAGGACCATGTTGCACAGGTTGAAGGTCGAGCGCACATTGGTGCCCATGATCTTGTCAAAGGCCTCGTCGCTCAGGTCCTGCATCGGGCCGTAAACCGGATTGATCGCGGCGTTGCACACCAACATGTCGATCTGCCCGTAGGCGGCGATGGTCTTGTCGACCAAGGCCTGCAATTCGTCCTTTTTGCCGATGTGGCAGGGGATGGCGAGGGCCTCGCCGCCTTCGGCGCTGATCGCTTCGACGACGGGGGTGCAGGCCTCTTCGCTGCGCGAGGAGACGACGACATTGGCACCGCACCGCGCGAATAATTCGGCGATGGCACGGCCGATGCCGCGCGACGATCCGGTGACGATGGCGGTTTTTCCGGTAAGGTCGATCATGGGGATCACTCCGACAATTGTGGATGCAAAAAAGGATGGTCCGGCGCAGCGTGACGCAGGGGCGGGCGGCTGTCAATCGATGCGGAAACAGATTCCGCACGGCGAAATATTGACCTCCCCGCGCGCGCAGTGCATCGTTTGCGCAAATCTGACATCCCCGCGCTCTCGCGGGGCGGGACGGGAGGCCTATGTCTATGAATATCCCCATGAGCACGCACCAGCGTGAATTGCAAAACCGTTTGCGCGCACCGCAGATCGCGGGCGAAGAGGTGCTGTATTTCGGCCCTGCCTTGGCGGCCTCGGCGGCGCGCAACCCCTCGAAAATCGCGGTGATCGACGGGGATGTGGCGCTCGATTGGGCGGAATTTTACGCCCGCGCCACGCGGGTCGCGGGGCAGCTTGCGGCGCGCGGATTCGGGCGCGGCGATATGGTCGCGGGCCTGTCCGAGAACAGCAGCGATTATCTGACCCTCTATTGCGGGGTGCTGCTCAGCGGGGCCTGCATGGTGCCGCTGCCGCAAAGCGCGGCCCTGCCTGCGCTCAAGAAAATGCGCGCCGATTGCGGGGCGGCCTTGCTGTTTACTTCCGCCGCGCAGCGCGAGGTGGCCGATCAGTTGGGCGCCGAAGAAGTGGTCGATCTGGCCGCGCTGACGGCTTGGGCCGGCGAGGAGGCGATTGCCGCGCCCGCCGATGTCGCGCCCGATGATCTGTTTGACATGATCTATTCGTCGGGCACCACCGGCACCCCCAAAGGCATCGCCCATGACCACCGGTTTCGCGCGCGGCAATTGACCCGCATGCCCGCCTTTGGTCTCGACGGCGAGGCGGTTTTGATGATGTCGACGCCGCTCTATTCGAACACCACGCTGGTGGCGGCGCTGCCGGTTCTGGCGGCGGGCGGCACGGTGGTATCGATGCCCAAATTCAACGCCGGACAGTTCCTTGAGCTGAGCCAAGCGCATCGCGTCAGCCATGCGATGCTGGTGCCGGTGCAATATATGCGGCTGATGGATCACCCCGATTTCGACCAATATGACCTGAGCGCCTTTCGCGCCAAAATGTCCACCTCGGCCCCGCTTCCGGGCAAGTTGATCGAACGGATTCTCGCCCGCTGGCCCGGTGAATTGTTCGAGGTTTACGGCATGACCGAGGGCGGGGTGTCGACGGTGCTCAATTGCCGCGAGAACCCGACCAAGCTCGACACCGTCGGCATGCCTGCCGAGGGCTGCGATGTGCGGATCATCGACGAGGAGGGCCGCGAATTGCCGCCCACCGAATATGGCGAGATCGTCGGGCGGTCCGGCTCGATGATGCCCGGATATTACAACGCCCAAGACAAGACCGACGAGATTTTGTGGCGCGACGCGCAGGGCAATGATTTCATCCGCACCGGCGATATGGGCCGCTTTGACGAGGACGGTTTTTTGCAGCTTCTGGACCGGCGCAAGGACATGATCATTTCGGGCGGCTTCAATATCTATGCCACCGATCTGGAGCAGGTCTTGCGCGCCCATCCGGCGGTGGCCGATGTGGCGGTGATTGCGATTCCCTCGCAAGATTGGGGTGAGACGCCCTTGGGGCTGGTGGTGCGCAAAGCGGGCGCGAGCGACAGCGCCGAAGAGATTTGCGCATGGGCAAACGAACAGCTTGGCAAGACGCAGCGCCTGTCGGCGGTGGAGCTGCGCGACGACCTGCCGCGTTCGGAAATCGGCAAGATTCTCAAGCGTGAATTGCGCGACGAATACTGGCCCAAAGCCTGATTTATAAGGGCGCGGCGTGGGGGCACCGCGCCGCGCCTTTCGCGTCAAACGCCCCGCGCACAATCGCACGCTCGCGCCCGCGCCTTCGGGTCGCTTTACGGCTCGTTTCGCTGAGCGGAAAATTATTTCGCAATATTGATCATTGCGGGGCTTTGTGCCAGTCTCGCCCATAGGGAGGAACATCATGAACAGATTTGAGGACAAGATTGCCATCGTTACAGGTGCGTCCAGCGGCATCGGCAAGGCCACCGCCGCGCGACTGGCATCCGAAGGCGCGACCGTCGTCTTGGTCGACATCAACGCCGAGGCGCTCAAGGAGGCGATGCCCGCAGGCGAGGGCCATATCGCCCTGCCCTGCGATGTCTCCGACGAGGCGGCGATCATTGATCTGGTCGCGACGGTCAAAGCAAAATTCGGCCGCATCGACGTTCTGGCCAATAATGCGGGCGTGACCTGCACCCATGCGCCGATCATGGAAATCAATTCTGACGACTGGCTGCGGGTGCTGGGCGTGAACCTGATCGGGGTGGGCAATTTCATCAAACATGTCGGCGCCGTCATGGCCGCGCAAAACAGCGGCGCGATCGTCAACACCGCCTCGGTCGCGGGCATCCGTTCGGGCGCGGGCGGCAACATCTATTCGGCCTCCAAAGCGGGGGTGATCAGCCTGACGCAGACCACGGCCTGCGATCTGGGCGGTTACGGCGTGCGGGTCAATGCGGTGTGCCCCGGATTGATCGAAACCGGCATGACCAAACGCGTGTTCGATTACGCGCGCGGCGCGGGCAAGGAAGAAAAGCTGGGCAAGCGGTGCGAGCTGCGCCGCTATGGCCACCCCGAAGAGATTGCATCCGCCATCGCCTTTCTGGCCAGCGACGATGCCTCTTATGTCACCGGACAGGCCCTGCCTGTGGATGGCGGCAACACCGCCTCGCTCAACCTGCCTGGCATGAAAGTCTAACCCTTGAAAGGCCTGACCGAACCTATGAACACCTTGCATCATTCCGTATGGCCCGAAGGCGTGCCGCTTCATCTTGAGTTGCCCGATCACTCGGTGGCGCAGAACCTGATCAATACGGCGGCGCGCCTGCCGGACCATAAGGCGATCATCTTTCACGGGTTCGAGATCACCTATGCCGAGCTTTTGGCGCAGGTCGAAGCAATGGCGGGCTATCTGCAGCAAAAATGCGGCGTCAAAAAGGGCGACCGCGTGCTGCTTTATGCGCAAAACTCGCCGCAGTTCATCATCGGGTTCTATGCGATCATGCGCGCCAATGCCGCCGTGATCCCCGTCAATCCGATGAACCGCCACGCCGAATTGGAGCATCTGGCCAAAGATACGGATGCGAATGTTGCGATTGTCGGATCGGAGCTTTTGGGCTTTATCCAGCCTCTGGTCGCGGACGGGCTTTTGGACCATCTGATCGTCGGGGCCTATGCGGATATGACCGACCGCGATTTCGATCTGCCCCTGCCCGAACCTTTGGGCAGCCTGAGCGAGAGCGATTGCAGCGGCGCGGGCGTGACCCGTTGGTCCGAGGCCATCGGCGCGGGGCTGGTGCCCGAAGCCTTGAGCGTCGGTCTCGATGATCTGGCGCTGATCCCCTATTCGTCGGGCACCACGGGCCAGCCCAAAGGATGCACGCATTTGCACCGCTCGGTGCAGACCACGGCCATCGGCGGGACCACATGGCAACCCGTGGACCATAGTTCGGTGCATCTTTCGGTTTTGCCGTTTTTCCATGTCACCGGCATGACCAACGGGATGAACGGGCCGATCTATGTGGGCGGCACGATTGTGGTCATGACCCGTTGGAACCGCACTTTGGCGGCGCGGCTGATCGAGCGCTATAACATCTCGCGCTGGCGGTCGATTTCGACCATGGCGATTGATCTGGTCAATGATCCCGATTTCGACAGCTATGATCTGTCCTCCTTGCGCGCCATCGGCGGCGGCGGCGCGGCCATGCCCGAAGCGGTGGCCCATAAGCTCAAGGCGATGACGGGGCTGGATTATATCGAAGGCTACGGTTTGTCGGAAACCATCGCCGCCACCCATATCAACCCGACCCACAAGCCCAAGGCGCAATGCCTTGGCATTCCGGTGATGGATGTGGATGCGCGGATCATCAGCCTTGAGGGCGATCTGCGCGAGCTTGGCCCCAACGAGACCGGCGAGATCGTGATGAACGGCCCGCAGGTTTTCGAAGGCTACTGGAACCGCCCCGAGGCCACGGCGGAGGCCTTTATCGAGCTGGACGGCAAACGGTTTTTCCGCACGGGCGATATCGCGATGTATGACGATGAGGGCTATTTCTTCATGGTCGACCGCGTCAAACGGATGATCAATGCCTCGGGCTTCAAGGTCTGGCCTGCCGAGGTCGAGGCGCTCATGCATAAATGCCCCGAGGTGGACGAGGTCTGTATCATCGGTGCGCGCGATCCGCGCCGCGGCGAGACGGTCAAAGCCTATGTAGTGCCCGCCGCCGCCGCGCGCGCCGCCGCCACCCAAGAGAGCATCATCGCGTGGTGCAAGACCGAGATGGCGGCCTATAAATGCCCCACGGCGGTGGAATTCGTCGATGAATTGCCCAAATCCGGCTCGGGCAAGGTTTTGTGGCGCGAATTGGCCGAAGAAGACGCCGCAAGGGCGGCAAAAGCGGCAAAATAGCGAATGGCACCAAAGGATAGTGAACCAAGTCAGGTAAATTTCTTGACCGCAGTGCGGAATTTCAAGTAAGCGCGGGCAACTCGCAAACCGCGAAGAAGGATCAAGGTAGGGCGACGTGAGAAAAAGAGCATCCGATACGGCCGTCGAAGCCGCCGAGAGCACCAGCGACAATGATCGCCAATTCGTCACGGCCCTTCACCGCGGCTTGGAAATCCTGCGCGCCTTTCGTCCCTCCGATCAGGCGGGGCTTGGCAATCGCGAATTGGCCGAACGCACGGAATTGCCCAACTCCACGGTCTCGCGGCTGACCTTCACGCTGCTCAAGCTGGGCTATCTGGTCTATGACGAGGGCACCGGACGCTACCGTATGGGCGTGCCGGTTCTGTCGCTCGGCTATGCCTGCCTTGGCGGGATGCGGGTGCGCGAGACGGCGCAGGTCTATATGCAGCAACTGGCCGACCGCTGCGGCGACGGGGTGCTTGTGGCGCTTGGCGGGCGCGATGAAATGGCGATGACCTGTATTGCCACGGCCCGCTCGCCGGGGATGATTTCGCTGCAACTCAATGTCGGCTCGCGCATCTCTTTGGCGCGCTCGGCGATGGGGCGCGCCTATATCGCGGGCTGCGACGAGACCGAATACCAAGAGATCATGGAGCGCATCCATGAACGCACCGATCCGGCGGATTTGAACCGCATCCTCGACGGGATCGCCGACGCCAAAGAGCAAATCAAAACGCGCGGTTTCTATTCCAACATCGGCGGCTGGCAATCGGATGTGCATGCGGTTTCGGTGCCCTACCGCGCGCCCCAAGGCGACAGCCCCCTGATGGCCTTCAACCTTGGCGGTCCGGCCTATGTCTTGTCCAAGGAGCGGCTCGAAGGCGAGCTTGGCCCGCAATTGGTCAGCATGGTCAACACCGTAGCGCGCGTCGGTTACTGAGCATCGAGCGGACGGCGGGGCGGCAAGGCGCGATCTGATCTTCCCATGTGAAATGCCCTCGGGTTTCGCCCGCGCGCTGGGGCCTGCGGGCAGTGCAAGATTTGGGCGATGGCCCACCATGCATAAAAAAGGACCGGCCTGAAGAGGCCGGTCCGCTGTCCGTTTCGCCGGTCCGTTATTGGCGATCAACCCCCGACATCAGCTTCCAGGGATCAGGGCGATTTTGCCCACCGCGCCGCGGCCCAACACGCGGGTCAGGACATCGGCGGCCGTGGACAAAGGATAACGCCCTTCGATCAAAGGCTTCACGCTGCCCTCTTGATACCAAGCGAACAGCTCGCGCATGTTTTCGGCGTAATCCTCGGGCTGGGCGCGGGTGAAATTGCCCCAGAACACGCCGACCACGGCGTATTCCTTGACCAGCGCCAGATTGACCGGAAATTTCGGGATCTCGCCGCCCGCAAAGCCGATCACCAAAAGCCGCCCGTTGCGGGCCATGAAACGGGTTGCGGCGTTGAAGGCGTCGCCGCCGACCACGTCGTAAACCACATCCGCGCCCTTGCCGCCGGTCAGGGCTTTGATCTCCTCCTTGAGGTTGTCATAGCCGATCACCTCATCGGCGCCCGCGTCTTTTGCGATCTGTTTTTTCTCGTCCGAGGAGGCCACGGCGATGACCCGCGCGCCCATGATTTTGCCGATCTGAACGGCGGCAATTCCGGTCGCGCCCGCCGCGCCGTAAACCACCAAAATCTCGCCCGCTTGCAGGTTCGCGCGCTGTTTCAAGGCGTGATGCGAGGTGCCGTAGGCGACGATCATCGCGCAGGCATCGGCGGCGTCCATGCCCTCGGGCAGCGCAAAGCAGCGGTCCGCTTCGGCAACGACGACCTCGGCATAGCCGCCCGAACAGGCGGTGACCACCCGATCGCCCAATTTGAGCGATGTGACCCCCTCGCCCAAGGCCTCGACCGTGCCCGCAACCTCGGATCCGGGCGAGAAGGGCAAAGGCGGTTTGACCTGATAGAGCCCCTGCACCAGAAGCCCGTCGGGGTAGTTCACCCCCGCCGCTTCGACGCGGATCTGCACTTCGCCCGCTTTGGGCTGCGGCGCGTCCACTTCGGCGTAATCAAGCTTGTCCAAACCGGCGAATTCGCGGCAAACCACCGCGTGCATTTTTTGTGTCATGTCTTCTCTCCCATGGGTATTTGCGCGGCGCATTTATCTGCCGTGGCTTGCCCCCACCTTAGCGCCGCGCGCGCCGATCCTTCCAGCGAAAGCCGCCACGCGGGCAAAGTTTCGCCACGTCTTTCCGCAGAGCGAAAGACGCAGCGTCAGAGCCTCATTTTCAAAAGGAATTCCCTTCCGAAATTGCACTGAGGGGAGTAGCGTTCCCTCATCAAAACAGTCTACTGGGAGGAGACTATGCAAGGTATGATGATGCAGCGTCCGCTGCTGATTTCCGACATTCTGACCTATGCCGCCGAGGCATTTCCAAAGGCAGAGGTCGTATCCGCCCGCACCGAGGGCGACATTCACCGCACCAATTACCCCGAGATTCGCGACCGCGTCGGCCAATTGGCCAATGCCCTGCGCGCTCACGGGGTGGAAATGGGCGACCGCGTCGCGACGCTGGCGTGGAACGGCTATCGCCACCTCGAGCTTTACTATGCGATTTCCGGCATCGGCGCGGTGTGCCACACGATCAACCCGCGCCTGTCGGCAGAGCAGATGATCTATATCGTCAACCACGCCGAAGATAAGGTGATCTTTGTCGACACGACCTTTGTGCCGATCCTCGAGGCGCTGCAATCGCATTTTCCGGCCGATCTGACCTATGTGATCATGACCGACCGCGCGCATATGCCCGATACGAAATTGCCCAATGCTCTGTGCTATGAAGAGCTGCTGGACGGGCAATCCTCCGAGATCGAATGGCCGCTGTTCGACGAGAACACCGCCGCCGGTCTTTGCTATACCTCCGGCACCACGGGCAACCCCAAGGGCGCGCTTTATTCGCACCGCTCGAATGTTTTGCACGCGATGATGATTTCGGTCACCCTGTCGGGCACCTTTGGCGAGGGCCGCAAGGTTTTGCCGGTTGTGCCCTTGTTCCACGTCAACGCTTGGGGTCTGCCCTATGCGGCGCCGATGTGCGGGCTGTCCTTGATCTTCCCGGGGCCAGCGATGGACGGGCCGAGCCTGTTCAAACTGATGGACAGCGAAGAGGTCTATTCGGCATGGGGCGTTCCGACCATCTGGATGGGTCTTCTGGCCGAAATCAAAGCCCAAGGCCGCAAGCCCAAAGGCTTTGAGGATGTGGTTGTGGGCGGTTCTGCCGCGCCGCGGTCGATGATCGAAACCTTCGAGAAAATGGACATTTCGGTGGGCCACGCATGGGGCATGACCGAGATGAGCCCTGTTGGCACCCACGGCACATTGCCTTCGACGATGAAAGATGCGCCCTTCAAGGAGCGTATCGATTTCAAACAGACCCAAGGCCGCCGCGTCTTTGGTGTGGATTTGAAAATCGTCGATGACGAAGGCAAGACCCTGCCCAAGGACGGCAAAGCGGTGGGCGAGCTTTTCGTGCGCGGCAATGCGGTTGTGTCGGGCTACTTCAACAACGAAGAAGCCACGGCCAAAGCCTTGGATGCGGACGGTTGGTTCGGCACGGGCGATGTTGCCTCGATCAGCGATGAGGGCGTCTTGGTGATCCAGGACCGCGCGAAAGACCTGATCAAATCGGGCGGCGAGTGGATTTCCTCGATCGATGTGGAAAACGCCGCCATGTCGCACCCCGCGATCGCCAATTGCGCCTCGATCGGGATGCCGCACCCCAAATGGGACGAACGCCCCGTTCTGGTGGCCATCGCGGCAGGCGATGCGCGCCCCAGCGTCGAAGAGATGCACGCGCATATGTCCGAGCATTTCGCCAAATGGCAGTTGCCCGATGATATCATCTGGGTCGAAGAACTGCCGATGACGGCAACGGGCAAAGTGTCCAAGCTGAACCTGCGCAAGCAATTGGCCGATTACGTTCTGCCCGACCTGCGCGGGTAAAAGCGGCCTCGAAAACCATGGCAAAGGGCGTCCCGATATCTCGGGGCGCCCTTTTGCCTTTGGCGCTGCGGGCGCTCTTGCGGCCCTCGTCTCTATTCGTCCGCGCGGCCCGCTTGGGCCAGCGCGTTGATGCGGGTGAAGAGCGCGGCCAATTCGCCGTCCGGCGCGCTTTGCTCGGCCTCGATGCGCCTTTGCGCGCGCGCCCATGCCACCGCGCCTTGATCCAAGGCTGCCTCGCCCGCCGCCGTCAGGCCCAAGAGGCGGCGGCGTTTGTCGCCTGGATCGGGGGCCGAGGTGACCATCTCGGCGCGCTCCAAAGGCATCAAACCGCGCGACAGGGCCGATTGGTCCATCTCCATCAAATCGGCGATGCGCTGCACCGTCGGTTTGCGCAGCGCCTTGACCCAAGCCAGCGTCGCCAGTTGCGAGATCGTCAGCCCCAGCGCCGCCAGTTCGGCGTCATAGATGCGGATCATCCGCCGCGAGGCGCGCCGCGTGGCAAGGCAATAACAGCTTCCCGTCATCAATTCGGCCAGCTCCGGCGTCATGGCATCGCCGAGCTGTGGCGCGTCATCCGACGCAGCGTCAGCATTTCCATGCATACTCATCTATATTGACTCCATGCATATACATGTGTTTCGATGCATATGCATCTAATGTAGGAATAGGCCATGTTCGACGAAGTTCCAAGACCCAAGTTAAACGCCGTTGGCATGACCTCTTTTGACGAGATCGCACAACTGAGCGGCCAAGCGTATCTTCAAGCGATTATGGAGGGTGCCCTCCCAGCCCCGTCCATGGGCGTGACGATGAACGCTTGGCTGCACAGGATCGAAGAGGGCGAGGTCGAATTTCGCGGGCAAGCCTCCGAGGCACACCTCAACCCGCTGGGCATGGTGCATGGCGGATGGGCGATGTCGATGCTCGATTCGGCGCTCGGATGCGCGGTCCATAGCACCTGCGCCGTGGGCGAAGGCATGGTGTCGATGGACACATCGGTGAAATTCATCCGCCCCCTCACCCCCAAAACCGGACAGGTGCGATGCATCGCCACCGTGGTCACCCGCGGGCGCACCATCGCCAATTCCGAAGGCCGGATCGAAGACAAAAACGGCAAGCTGATCGCGCTTGGCACTTCAAGCTGCTTTATCTCGAAACTGCCCGCAGCTTAGGCGGGCGGCGCGCACGCCGGGCCTTCGCCTTGCACCGCCCGCGCGGCGCGCCTAGTGTCGCCGCCGCACGCCCGCCGCAAAGCGCGAGGCCTAGATGCGAGCAACCACCATGCGCCGGACGCCCCCGAAACAGTGCCAGAGCATGGCCGAACTGCGTTTGCAAATCGACCGGATCGACGCCGATCTGATCGCGCTTTTGGCAGAGCGCAGCGGCTATATCGACCGCGCGGTGGACCTCAAGAAGATCGAAAACCTGCCAGCGCGCACGACAAACCGTGTCGAAGAGGTGGTGCAAAACGTGCGCGCATTGGCGCAGGCGCAAGGATTGGATCCGCAATTGGCCGAAGTGCTGTGGCGCGATCTGATCGAATGGGCCATTGCGCGCGAGGCGGTGCATCTGGGCGGCGAAGACTAGGCTTTCAAACGAAAAAACCCCGCTGTTTCCAGCGGGGTTTTCGGTTTGGTCGGGCGCGAGGATCAGACCTCGAGCCATTCCTTTTTGATGTCGTCACGGGTTTTGAACTCTTCGGGCGTGCCGCCATAGACGATCTCGCCGTGGCCCATGACATAGACCCGATCCGCGATGCGCAGGGCAATCGACAGCTTTTGCTCGACCAGCAAGATAGACACGCCGGTTTTCGCAATCTCGGCGATCATATCGCCGATCTGCTGCACGATCTTGGGCGCAAGGCCTTCGGTCGGCTCGTCGATGATGATAAGCTCCGGATCGCCCATCAGGGTCCGGCACATGGTCAACATCTGCTTTTCCCCGCCCGACAGAACACCGGCGGCATTATCCGCCCGCGCGCGCAGGTTGGGGAACATATCGAGCATGTCATCGACCGAATATTTCCCCGGCACCTTCATGTTCTTGATGCCAAGGATCAGGTTCTGACGCACCGACATCGTCGGGAAGATGTCACGGCTTTCGGGCACATAGCCGAGGCCGAGCCCGGCGATTTTGTGGCTTTCAAACCCCGAAATCACCTGCCCTTTGAAGGTGATCTCGCCGCGCGGTGCGACCTCGCCCATGATCGCTTTGGCGGTGGTCGAACGACCCACGCCATTGCGGCCCAAAAGCGCGATCACCTCGCCAGGCATGATCTCCATATTGACACCGCGCAGAACGTGGCTTTTGCCGTAGAACGCATTCAGGTCGCTGACCTTCAGCATCGGCTCTGTGGCTGCTGCTGTGCTCATGCTGCATCTCCTTCGATGTCGTCAGCTTCGTCGCCAAGGTAGGCTTCGCGCACCTTGGGATCACCGCGCACCTCTTCGGGTTTGCCGGTGGCGATGATCTCGCCGTAAACAAGCACCGAGATGCGGTCGGCCAAGTTGAAGACCACGCCCATATCATGTTCCACGATGATGAGCGTTTTGCCTTCGGTCGCCTTGGTGATCAATTCGACCGCACGGTCGGTTTCCGAGTGGGACATGCCCGCCGTCGGCTCGTCGAGGAGGATAACATCCGCCCCGCCCGCGATGGTGATCGCGATCTCCAGCGTCCGCTGATCGGCATAGGGCAGAAGGACGGCAGGCAGGTTTGCCTTGTCGATCAACCCGACGCTCTCAAGGATTTCAGCGGTCTTTTCAGACACTTCCTTGAGATTACCTATATTGCGCAGGAAGCTGTAGCCATAGCCCATGGAGTAGAGCACGCCGCAACGGACATTTTCGCGCACGGTCATGTTTGCGAAGATGTTCGAGACCTGAAAGCTGCGCGACAGGCCCATGCGGTTGATCTTGAAGGGCGGCACGCCGCCGATCTCCTCCCCGCGCAGCTTCACGCTGCCCGAGGTGGGGGTGTAAAGACCCGAGATCAGGTTGAAGAGGGTGGATTTACCCGCCCCGTTCGGCCCGATGATCGCATGGCGTTCACCGGCTTTGATGTCCAGATCAACGCCTTGGATGATCTTGGCCGGACCAAAGCTTTTGGTCAGCCCTTTGAGGGAAAGTGCGTTCTCGCTCATGCGATCACCCCTTCTTCTTTGTTGGCCAGACGGCGCAGGATGTAGATCCCTGCAGCGAGCGGCACAACGATCAAGATCCAAGTCAGCGGATTGCTAAAGGTCAGATGCAGGCCGTAAGGCTCGAATGTCTCGCCAAAGCCGTTGGACCAGTAGACGGCGACTTCGACCAGAATGATCATGCCGAACAAGGCCAAAGCGGCGCCGAGAACCTGACCGGCCCATTTGCCCATCATCTCGCCCAATTTGCCGCTGCGCAGCGCATCGGTGAACCCGTAGAGCACACCGCCCAAACCACCGGGCGCGAACATCACGATGCACACGAAGAGCAGACCGAGATAGAGCAGCCAAGCTTCGGTATAATCCGACAGCATGGATTGCATATAGGTCAGCAAGATCGCACCGAGGATCGGACCGGTGAAGTAGCGGATACCGCCGATATAGGCCATCAAGAGGACCAGACCGGAAGGCGCGAGCGACAGAGCTTCGGGTGTGAAGATCTCGTAGTTCACGGCCGCCATCCCGCCGGACAGACCGGCAAAGGCCCCCGCGAAGATGAACACCAGATAGCGCACGCGCGTCGGGTTATAGCCGATAAACTCGACCCGCTCGGGGTTGTCGCGTGTGGCTTCGGACAGTTTGCCCAAAGGTGTGCGGGTAAAGGCGAACATGCCCATCACGCCGACAACGGTCCAAAAGGCGATGAACCAGTAGACGTCACTGATCGGGCCAAGGGACAATCCGGCAAATTCCGTGCCGACCATACGGTCCGCCGAAACGCCTTCTTCGCCGCCAAAGATCGAGCCGAACATAAAGCCCGCCGCCGCGATCAATTCGGCAATGCCGAGGGAGATCATGGCAAAGGGTGTGCCCGCACGTTTGCACGACGGCCAACCGATGATGAAACCGGCCAAAGCGCCGCCGGCAAAGCCGATGATCGGCAAGAAGAACACCGGATAGTTCGCCCAAAAGCCGCTCTCGGCACTGCCGATTGCGCCCATCGCATGCACAGCGGCAAAACCGCCAAGCCCGAAATAGACCGCATGGCCAAAGGACAGAAGGCCGCCGCGCCCGAGCAGCATGTTATAGCTGAGGGCAAAGACGATGTTGATGCCCATCGCGTTGAGCAAGGAATAGACCGTGCGCGACGGTCCAAACATCGGGATGATCGCCAACACGATGGCCAAGACGATCAAAGGCACGATGCGTTGACGGAATTTCTGGGCCGAGCTGGGCGCCAGAGCTGCGTATTTTTGTGTCATATCGGTCAAAACTCACGGTCTCCCATCAAGCCGCGCGGACGGACCATCAAGATCAGAACGAGCATCAGGAAGGGAATCATCGGGGCGAGCGAGGAGATAGAGATACTTCCCACTTCGCTGGTGGCCGCAAGGCCGAGGAACCCGAAGATATCGGCGAAGGTTGCATCTACGGAGATGGCGAAGGTCTGCAAAAGGCCAAGCAGAAGCGACGCGACAAACGCCCCTTCGAGGCTGCCCATACCGCCGACCACGACCACAACGAAGACAATCGGGCCCATAAAGGCCGCCATCGCGGGGTCGGTGACGAGGTAGTTGCCGCCAATCACACCGGCCAGACCGGCCAGAGCACAGCCAGCGCCAAAGACCGTCATAAAGATGCGCGGAACGTTATGCCCGAGGTGACCGACCATATGCGGGTGGGTCAAAGCGGCTTGAATGATCAGGCCTGCGCGGGTCTTTTTGAGCAAGAACCAAAGCGCCACCAACATCGAGATCGCCACGAAGAGCATGAAAATCCGGTAGGCGGGATAGTCCGAGCCGTAAAGTTCGAAGATGGTGAAATCGAGGACCTCGGGCACACGGTAATCCACCGCGTTGCGGCCCCAGAAGATTTTCACGACTTCGTCGATCAAATAGGCCAGACCGAAGGTAAACAGCAATTCGGCCACATGCCCGTTGGCATGGACCTTTCGCAGCCCCCATTTTTCGACACCGGCACCGACCAATCCGACAAGGATGGGCGCAAGGATCAGGGCGAACCAGAAGTTGGTACTTTGCGTAATCGTAAAGGCAAAATAAGCGCCAAGCATATAGAAGCTGGCGTGGGCAAAGTTCAGCACTCCCATCATACTGAAAATCAGCGTCAGACCGCTGGACAGCATAAACAACAGGAGGCCGTAGATCACCCCGTTCAGGAGCGAGGGTACGAACGTTTCCATAGAAACCTCTTTAGAAAAGAAGGTGTCGCACGGCTGGCGCACGACACCCTGATTTACAGTAGAAACGAAGGCTTACTTGGCCGGACGTTCCATGTTGCAAGTGGTTTCCAGAGCAGTTGCTTCCGCTTCGATGCGGTCGCCGTCACCCGAAGCCCAACCCAAAGGCAGCTTTTCAACACCGCGCTTCACGTTGTCCGAGAAGGTCGACATGAACATCGGCTGAAGGACCTGGTGGTTGTCAGCGCGCATGGTGATTTTACCATAGGGGCTTTCATACTCCATGCCTTCAAGAGCAAAGGCGATATCTTTGGGCGCCGTGCTGCCGGCTTTGTCAGCCGCCATTTTGAACATGTTCATCGCGTTGTGGATCCGGTGGTAGTAGTAGTTGTTGTCCGGATAGGCTTTCTCGTAAGCGTCGATGTAAGCATCTTGCTCAGGCGTGGTTTCGAGGTTGGTGTTGACCTCAACGATGGCCTTCACTTGGCCAACCGCGCCTTCACCCATTGCAACAGCCGCACCAAGCGAGCCGCCGTAGTAGGTCAGGATCGGGCCGTCAAAGCCGGATGTGATCGCGGCTTTGACGAGCAAAACCATGTCCGCACCCCAGTTGCCGGTGATGATCGCATCTGCGCCCGACGAGATGATTTTCTGCACGTAGGGAGTGAAGTCTTTGACTTTGCCCAGTGGGTGCAGCTCGTTGCCGACGATTTCGAGGTCGGGGCGTTTTGCTTCGAGGTTCGACACAGCAGCGGCGGCAACAGCCTTACCGAAGGAATAGTCCTGACCGATGATGTAGACCGATTTGATGTCTTCTTGGCCTTTGATCCAGTCGGTCACAGCCGCCATTTTCATGTCCGCATCCGCGTCGAAGCGGAAGTGGTAGAACATGCAACGGTCGTTGGTGAACGACGGGTCAACCGCGGCGTAGTTGAGGAACAGAACCTCGTCGCCCGGGTTACGCTTGTTGTGCTTGTCGATTGCGTCGATCAGAGCCGATGCAACAGCCGAGCCGTTGCCTTGCGCAACGTAGCGGATGCCGTTGTCGAGCGCTTTTTGCAGCTGGACGAGCGATTCTTTGGGGTTAATTTTGTTGTCATAGCCAACGATTTCGACCTGCTGACCGCCGATGCCGCCAGCGGCGTTCACGACGTCTGCGGCGTAAACCCACTCTTTCAAGCCGGCGTCGCCCGAGGGGCCGAACGGGCCGGAAAGCGGGTCAATAAAGGCGATTTTCAGTGTATCAGCCGATGCGCCGGCTGCTGCGAATGCCATCGCTGCGGCGAGGGCCGCGGATTTCATCAATTTCATTTGGTAGTCCTCCCATTTCGTAGACGCCCAACCGTTCGGGCGCTTCCGTCCCTGATCAAATGTCGAACAAGCCCGCTTGTCAATAGATCAGTGAAATTCTATTCTGCACTGCGAAACATCACGAGCAGGGAGGAGCCGAAGGATGGAGTTTTCTGAGGATTTAGAGGCGTTTCGGACACAGATTCGTGAATGGATTAATGCCCACTGCGGGAGCGACCTTCGGGGCCGTTCGCAGGACGCGACTGCTATCGCTCCTGGGGCCGATAATGCCATCTGCTGGGGGGGTCGTAACTTCAATTTCGCCTCCGCGACGCAACGTAACTGGATGGAAGCTGCCGCAGCGGTCGGCATGACCGCCCCAAGCTGGCCCAAGGCCTATGGCGGCGCCGAGCTGTCGCGTGCGCAAGTCAAAATTTATCACGAAGAGCTGCGCGCCGCCGGTGCGCCGGTGCCTTTGCAAAGCTTTGGCATCTGGATGCTTGGGCCGGCCCTCTTGGCCTTTGGCACCGAAGAGCAGAAAAAACACTACCTGCCACAGATCACCCGCGGCGAGATTCGCTGGTGCCAAGGCTATTCCGAGCCAGGTGCGGGGTCGGATCTGGCCAATGTGCAGACATGGGCCGAAGACAAGGGCGATCACTGGATCATCAACGGGCAGAAAATCTGGACCTCCTACGCCGATAAGGCCGACTGGATTTTCGCCCTGATCCGCACCGACCGCGACGCGCCCAAGCACAAGGGCATCTCCTTCATGTTGATCGACATGGAAAGCGAGGGGCTGACCACACGGCCGATTCGCCTGATCTCGGGCAAATCGCCCTTCTGCGAAACCTTCTTCGAGAACGTCAAAGTCCCAAAACAGGACCCCAATGGCATGAGCCGCATCGTCGGCGAATTGAACCGCGGGTGGGACGTGGCCAAACACCTGCTGACGCACGAACGCGAAATGATCGGCAGCTCGGGCAGCGCCGGACCGCTTGGCGGGCGCTCTGTCGGGGCGATCATGAATGACGAAAACGGCCTGCAGGACAATGCGCCGCTGCGCTATGAGGCGATGAAATACGAGGTCGATTCGATGGCCATGGGCCTGACGCTCGACCGCTATAAGGACATGGCGAAAAAAGGCGGCGTCGGCCATGCCTCTGCCATGTTGAAATACGAGGGCACCGAGCTCAACAAACGCGGCTACGAGCTTTTGATGTCGCTGACCGGATCGGACGGCGTCGCATGGGACAGCCCGCATGGCGAGCTTGCCTCCGAATGGCTGCGCACCAAGGCGAATTCGATCGAGGGTGGCACGACGGAGGTGATGCTCGACATCATCGCCAAGCGCGTTCTCGAACTGCCCTACAAATAAGACATAAGGAAATCTGAGCATGGAAAGCCTTCTTCTCAATGAAGACGAAACAATGCTGCGCGATAGCACGCGCGGTTTCCTCGACGCCAATGCGCCGGTCAAAGCGTTCCGCAAGGTGCGCGACGAGGGCACGGGGTTCGACAAGGGCCTGTGGCGCGAGATGGCGCAAATGGGATGGGCCGGTGTGCTGGTCGGTGAGGACCACGGCGGCGTCGATATGGGCCACCGCGCGGCGGGGATCATCGCCGAGGAAATGGGCCAGACGCTGGTCGCCTCGCCGTTTATCTCGACCGCTGTGATCGCCGCGACGGCGCTGCGCAATGCGGCCAATGCGCGGGCGGGCGAGAGCCTGTCGGCGATTGCCGAGGGCAATTTGATCTATGCGCTGGCCATCGATGAGGGCGCCAAATTCGCCCCCGAACGCACCGCGATGGAAGCGTCGCAAAACGGCAATGCCTTCAAGCTGTCGGGCAAGAAGGGATTTGTCGCCGAAGGGCGCAATGCCGACCGCGTGCTGGTTCTGGCGCGCAGCGGCGGCGCGGCGGGCGAGGCCGGGGGCCTCACGCTGTTCGACATCGACGCGGGCCGCGCAGGCCTGTCGCGTGAGGCGATCAACACCGTGGACGGGCGCGATTTCGCCGCTCTGAGCTTTGACGGTGTCGATGCCACGGGCGACGATGTGGTCGGCGAAGTTGGCGGCGGTCTGGCGGCGCTGAACGGGGCGCTGCGCGCCGGACAGGCGGCTTTGGCTGCCGAGTTGACCGGCCTGTCGTCCGGCTCTTTTGCGATGACCGCGACCTACCTCAAAGAGCGCAAGCAGTTCGACAAATTGATCGGCACCTTTCAGGCGCTGCAACACCGCGCCGCGCATATGTGGTCGGAAATCGAGGTTACCGCATCGGCCATCGCCAATGCGGGCCGCGTTCTGGACGCCAATTTCGACGAGGCCGAACTGGCCGTGTCCTTGGCCAAGGCGCGTGCAACAGAAACCGCAAAGCTTTGCGTGATCGAAGGCGTGCAAATGCACGGCGGCATCGGCATGACCGATGAATTCGACATGGGCTTTTTCATGAAACGCGCCCGTGTGGGCACGGAATGGCTCGGCGATTACGGCTATCACGCCGCACGCGTCGCGGCCGCGAGAGGATTTTAAGATATGAGCACGATGACACCGAACGCCCTGTTCGATTTGACGGGTAAAGTGGCGCTTGTCACGGGCGGCGCAACGGGGATTGGCCGCATGGCCGCCGAGGGTCTGGCCGCAGCGGGCGCGCGCGTCCTGATCGCCAGCCGCAAGGCCGATGCCTGCGAAGCGGTCGCCGCCGAGATCAACGCCTCGGGCGTGGCGGGCAGCGTTGAGGGTTTTGGCGGCGATGTCGCCACCGAGGCGGGCATTGATGCCTTGGTCGCCGAAGTCGAGAGCCGCACGGGCAAGCTCAACATCTTGATGAACAACGCGGGCCGCACATGGGGCGCGCCCATCGGCGAGCATCCCTATGAGGCGTGGGACAAGCTGTTGTCGCTCAATGTCCAAGGCATGTTCCACCTGACGCAGCAATTGTTGCCGCTTTTGAAAGCTGCCAGCACCGCCGAAGACCCCGCCCGCGTGGTCAATGTCGGATCGGTCATGGGCGATATCCCCAAGGGCACGATGACCTATTCCTATGCCGTGTCCAAAGGCGCGGTGCACCATATGACCCGCGTTCTGAGCAATGATCTGGCCCCCGAAGGCATCACCGTGAATGCCATCGCACCCGGCCCGTTTGTGTCGAAAATGACCGCTTTCGCCATCGCCACCGAAGAAGGCCAGAAGAAATCGGCCAAGGGCGTGCCTTTGGGCCGCGTCGGCAGCCCCGAGGACATCGCGGGCGCGCTGCAATATCTGTGCGGTCGCGGCGGCGCCTATCTGTCGGGGGCGATCCTGCCTTTGTCGGGCGGGATGCAATCCAATGCACCCGGTTCTTTGTTCAACGAGGATCTGTGATCATGGGCAATTCTATCCCCCGCGCCGAATTCGAGGCGCTCGTCGGCAAGGAAATGGGCGTCTCGCAGTGGTATGACATCACGCAAGAGCAGATCGACCAATTCGCGACCTGCACCCATGACCACCAGTTCATCCATGTCGATCCCGAAGCGGCGGCGAAAACCCCCTTTGGCGGCACCATCGCGCACGGGTTTTTGACCCTCTCGCTGTTGTCGGCCATGGTCTACGAGATGCCCTCGATCGAAGGCGTTGTGATGGGCGTGAACTACGGGCTCAACAAGGTGCGCTTTGTCTCGCCGGTCAAAACCGGAAGCCGCGTGCGCGGACGGTTCGTGTTGCAGGCGCTGGACGATATCCGCCCCGGCGAGGTGCAAACCACCGTTGTCGTCACCGTCGAAATCGAAGGCCAAGAGAAACCCGCGCTGGTCGCCGAATGGCTCGGCCGCCGTTACTTGGGAGAGACCGCATGAGCAAAGTAGATTTTTCGGGCCGCGTGGCGATTGTCACCGGCGCGGGCGTCGGTTTGGGGCGCTCTCATGCTTTGGGTCTGGCGGCGCGCGGCGCCAAGGTCGTGGTCAATGATCTGGGCGTGGCGACGGACGGAACGGGGGCCAATTCGGCCCAAGCCGAGGCCGTGGTGAAAGAAATCCGCGACGCGGGCGGCGAAGCCATCGCGCATGGCGCCAATGTCACCGACGAGGCGCAGGTCAAGGATATGGTCGATCAGGCCATTGCCGAATGGGGCCATGTGGACATTTTGGTCAACAACGCGGGCATCTTGCGCGACAAGACCTTTGTCAAAATGGAAATGCCCGACTTCCGCCTTGTGCTTGATGTGCACCTGATGGGGTCGGTGATCACCACCAAAGCCCTGTGGGAGCATTTCCGCGAGCGCGAATACGGCCGCATCGTTTATACCACCTCGGCCAGCGGCATGTATGGCAACTTTGGCCAATCCAACTATGGCGCGGCGAAAATGGGCGTGGTCGGTTTGATGAATGTTCTGTGCCAAGAAGGCGCGAAGTATAACATCAAGATCAACACCCTCGCCCCGACGGCGGCGACGCGCATGACCGAAGGTCTGCTGCCGCAGCAGGTGCTTGACCTGCTCCAGCCCGAAACCATCACGCCGGGCCTGATGGCTTTGGTCACCGATGGCGCACCGACCAAGATGATCCTTGGCGCAGGCGGCGGTGTCTTTGCCGAAACCAAGATTTACGAGACGGTCGGCGTGGCCTTTGGCGACGACGAGCTTGACGTGGACAGCATTGTCGCCCGCATGGACGACATCCGCGATCCTAAGGGCCAAAAAGAAATGGCCGGTGCCTTCGATCAAACCAGCAAATACGCCCAGATGGCCGCCGCGATCCGCGGCATCACCCTTCCGAGCAAATAATCACCCTGTAACTCACAACCATTAAGGACATAATCCCATGCGTGACGCAGTCATCGTCTCCACCGCGCGGACCCCGATCGGCAAAGCCTATCGCGGCGCGTTCAACAACACCCAAGCACAAGAATTGATCGGCCATGCCGTGTCGAACGCGGTTTCGCGCGCGGGCCTCGACGGGTCGGAAATTTCCGATTGCGTCATCGGCACCGCGATCCAGCAAGGCTCGACGGGCGGCAACATCGGCCGCCAAGCCGTGATCCGCGCGGGTCTGCCCGTGACCATCGCCGGTCAATCGATGGACCGTCAGTGCGCCTCGGGCCTGATGGCCATTGCCACGGCGGCCAAACAGGTCATCCATGACGGCATGCAGGTTTGCATCGGCGGCGGCGTTGAATCGATCTCGCTCGTGCAGAACCAGAACATGCGTTCGGACCGTGCCCGTGATCCGTGGATCCACGAGAACAAGCCCGAGCTTTACATGTCGATGCTCGAGACCGCCGAAATCGTCGCGGCCCGCTACAACGTCTCGCGCGAAGACCAAGACGAATATGCACTGCGCTCGCAGCAGCGCACCGCCGCCGCGCAAGAGGCCGGCAAATTCGACGACGAGATCGTGCCGCTGACCTCGACCATGGGCGTCATGGACAAGGAAACCAAAGAGGTGTCCTTCAAGGAAGTCACCCTGTCCAAAGACGAGGGCAACCGCCCCTCGACCGTGTTGGAAAACCTGCAATCGCTGTCGCCGGTGTTCAAGGACGGCCAGACCATCAAGGAAGGCAAATTCATCACCGCGGGCAACGCCTCGCAATTGTCTGATGGCGCATCGGCCTCGGTGATCATGGAAGCCAAAGAAGCCGAAAAGCGCGGGCTTCAGCCGCTGGGCCGCTATGTCGGCGTGATGGCCGCAGGCTGCGAGCCCGATGAGATGGGCATCGGCCCGATCTACGCGGTGCCGAAACTGCTTGAGGCGCATGGCCTGAAGATCGACGACATCGGCCTGTGGGAACTCAACGAAGCCTTCGCCAGCCAGGTTCTGCAATCGCAGCGCGTTTTGGGCATTCCCGACGAATTGCTCAACGTCAACGGCGGCGCGATCTCGGTCGGCCACCCCTACGGCATGTCGGGCGCACGTATGGTCGGCCATGCGCTGATCGAAGGCAAACGCCGCGGTGCGAAATACGTGGTCGTGACCATGTGCGTCGGCGGCGGCATGGGCGCAGCGGGCCTCTTCGAGGTTCTGTAAACCCTCGCGAATACCACAGGGGGTCGCGGCGATGCTGCGGCCCCTTCCCTTCTGACCCCCCTCTCTACTGGAGACTATTCATGCCCGAGCTTTTCGTCGTCCGCCACGCGCAGGCCTCTTTCGGCGCCGCCAATTACGACGTTCTGTCCGAGCTCGGCCACGAGCAGTCTTTTGAACTGGGCAAAGCCCTCGCCGCCCAAGGCGTGCGCCCCGATGCGTTTTTCGTCGGCGAGCAGCGCCGCCACCGCGAAACCTATGAAGGCATCGCGCGCGGCATGGGATTGGAGGCCGCGCCCGCCACGATCCACGCGGGCCTCAACGAGTTTGACTTCAAGGCACTTCTCGATGCCCATTACCGCCACACGCCGCCGCCCGAACATATGCACACCGAACGCAAAAGCCATTTTCGCACCCTGCGCGATACAGTGCTGGCATGGCAGCGCGGCGATGTCGTCGATCCGCCCGAAACATGGCAGGCCTTCACCGCCCGTGTCGAAGCCGCGCGCCAAGCGCTGACCGCCGCCGAAGGGCAAACCATTTTGGCGGTTTCCTCCGGCGGCGCCATCGGCCAAATGCTGGCTTCCTGCGTCGAGGCGCCCGATGCGCAACAGATCAAATTCCAACTGCAAATGAAAAACTGCGCCGTGAACCGTTTCGTGTTCTCGGCCAATAATTTCTACCTGCACGGCTATAACGAGACGCCCCATATCAATGCGTCCAACGCCGATCCCATGCTCACCTATAGCTAAGAAAGAGGGCCGAAGATGACGAAATCCGACCCCACCAAACTCGACACGGACGCCGTGGCCAAATGGCTTTCGGCCAATATGGACGGCTTCGAAGGCCCGATCGAGGCCGAGAAATTCGATGTCGGGCAATCCAACCCGACCTTCCGCCTCAAGACACCCAAGGCCAACTATGTGCTGCGCCGCAAACCGCCCGGCGTCTTGCTCAAATCCGCCCATGCGGTCGACCGCGAGTTTCGCGTGCAATCGGCGCTGCAAGGCTCGGATGTGCCGGTCGCCAAAATGCATGTCCTATGCGAGGATGACGACGTCATCGGCTCGATGTTCTACGTCATGGACGAGGTGAAGGGGCGCAATTTCAACCTGCCCACCATGCCCGAAATTCCCGCAAGCGAGCGCCGCCCGATCCTCGACGAGATGGGCCGCGTATTGGCCGCGATCCACGACATTGATCTGGAGGCACGCGGGCTGGCCGATTACGGCCCCGACGGCAATTACTACCGCCGCCAGATCGACCGCTGGACCAAGCAATACCGCGCCTCGGAGACCGACCACATCCCCGAAATGGAAGAGCTGATCACATGGCTCGACGGCAATATCCCCGAAGACGACGGCCAACGCACCTTGGTCCACGGCGATTACCGCATCGACAATATGCTGTTTGAACCCACCGGATCGAAATGCGCCGCCGTGTTGGATTGGGAATTGTCGACCACGGGGCACCCCTACGCCGATCTGGCCGCCGTGATCATGCAATGGGGCATGCCCCCCGGCACCGAAGGGCGCGGATTGGCGGGCGTGGACCGCAAGGCCGAAGGCCTGATGAGCGACGACGAATTTATCGAAGGCTATTGCACGCGCCGCGGCATTGGCGGGATCGACAAATTCGGCTTCTATCTGGCCTTCACCCTGTTCCGCATGGGCGGCATCATCCAAGGCGTCTACAAACGCGCGCTGGACGGCAATGCATCGAACCCCGAACGCGCAATCAAGCTGGGCGCGGCGGTGCCGCGATTTGCGGGCCACGGGCTTGCGGCGGCGAAAACCGTCTGATCCAATAGAGCATGAGGGGCGCGGCATTGGCGGCGCCCTTTTTCATTGACCCCACCTCGAAAAGGACCCCCCGCATGACCCAAGAGCTTGACCCCGCATTGGTCGAAGAGGCCTACCCGCTGCAACAGCACCTCGGGTTCGAGATCAAGGCATGGTCGCCCGATTACGCGCGCTTTGAGTTGCCGCTGGAGCCCTATTTGATGAACCGCTACGGCATCCCGCATGGCGGCGTGCATGCGGTGATGCTTGATACGGTGATGGGGTTTTGCGGCTGCTACACCGGCGATCGCGCCAATCCGCAATTGGCGATGACCCTCTCGCTCAACGTCAATTTCGTCGGACAGGCCAAGGGTAAACTTCTGATCGCCGAAGGGCGGCGCACCGGCGGCGGGCGCAAGACATTCTTCGCCGAAGCCACGGTGATGGACGAGCTGGGCACCAAAGTGGCCAGCGGCACGGGCGTGTTTCGCTACCGCAGCCGCAGCTAGGCCTCGGCGCGCGTTTGTGACGCGACGAAAGCGCGGCGCGCGGCGCTTGCCCCTTGCCGATATTTTTTGGCGCTTCAAAATGATCCTCGGATTCAGAGGAGGATCAACATGACCGAAATGATGCACCGCGTGGCCTTGGCCCGCCGCCCCAATGGCGACCCCGTTGCCGAGGATTTTTCCTACGAAGAAGCACCCCTTCCCGAACCCAAAGAGGGTGAGGTTCTGGTGCGGGTGACGCATATGTCGCTCGACCCCTATATGCGCGGGCGGATGGATGACGCAAAATCCTACGCCAGCCCCGTGCCGATCGGCGGGACGATGGAAGCGGGCACCGTCGGGGTCGTGCTCAAATCCAACCACGAGAAGTTCAAAGAGGGCGATCATTGCTTTGGCATGTTCGGCTGGGCCACTCATGGCTGTTTGCCGGGCAACCACCTGCGCAAGCTTGACCCGAGCGTCGCCGACCCGCGCACCGCGCTTGGAGTGCTCGGCATGCCCGGGTTTACCGCATGGGCAGGCATGACGGCTTACGGCAAGATGAAGGCGGGCGAGACATTGGTTGTCGGCGCCGCCACGGGGCCGGTCGGCTCGATGGTCGGCCAATTGGCGAAACAGGCCGGATTGCGCGTCATCGGCGTCGCGGGCGGCGCGCAGAAGTGCGAACTCGCCATCGAGAAATTCGGCTTTGACGCCTGCATCGATCACCGCGAATTCACCACCGCCAAGGAAATGCGCGGCGCCCTGCGCGAGCATTGCCCGAACGGCGTCGATATCTATTTCGAAAACGTCGGCGGGCCGACTTTGGGCGGCATCTTGCCCAACATCAACCTGCACGGGCGCATCATCGTTTGCGGTATGATCGCATGGTATAGCGGCGCTTCGGACGAAACGGGCGATATGCCCTTGCAAAAATTCTGGCGCATGGTTCTGGTCAACCGCATCACGGTGCAGGGCCTTTTGCAAACCGATCACGTCAGCCGCTTTGGCGAATTCCTCAAAGAGGTCGGCCCCAAAGTCGGCTCGGGCGAGATCGCCCATATCGAAGATATTGCCGAGGGTCTGGAAAACGCCCCTGCGGCCTTTATGGGGCTGCTCAAGGGCAAGAACCTCGGCAAGCAGATCGTCAAGGTCGGCTAGGCCTGCGCGCCCTGCGAGGATAGGAGCCTCCGGCGGGGATATTTAGAGAAACTGGAAACAAGCGCGCGCGCCCTTTCTGCTTTCTGAAAATATCCTCGCCGAAGGCATAAAAGTAAAAGGGCGCCGCGATAAAGCGGCGCCCTTTTCTCATTCAAATGTCTCGCGATTTAGGCAGCGATTTCAGCCGCCACTTTTGCGAGGTGATAATCGGTGTCACCCAATTGGTGGTCCATCATGATCAGGCGTTTGGCGTAATGCGAGACGGGGTATTCCCATGTCATCGCAATCCCGCCGTGCATCTGGATCGCCTCTTCGGCGTTCAGGCGCGCGGCACGGCCGATCATGTTTTTCGCCATCGACGCATAGCGCGTCGCATCGGGGCCGCCCAGTTCGGCAGCGGCTTTGATCACGATGGAGCGCGCCTGCTCGATCTCGGTCAGCATATCCACAGCGCGGTGTTGCAGCACCTGGAATTTGCCGATGACAACGCCGAACTGTTTGCGCTGCTTGAGGTAATCCACCGTGTAGTCGTGGATCACGTCCATCGCGCCGACCGCTTCGGAGCACAGCGCCACGATGCCGGCGTTGATCGCGTCTTGCAGCGCGGCGGCGCCGTCTGCGATCAGCAGTTTGGCGGGTGTGCCGTCGAGCATCAGCTCGGCCGCGCCGCCGCCATCCATCATCGCATAGCCGACGACCTGTGCGTCCGAGGCTTGCACCTCGTAGACGCCCAGCTTGTCGCCGTTTTTCGCCGCGACGAGGAAGACATCGGCCACCTGACCGCCATAGACGGCAGATTTGCGGCCCGAGAGCGTGATGCTGTCGCCGCTGCCTGTCGCCGTGGTGGCGATATATTCAAGCTCGTAGGGCGCTTCGATCTCGCTGATCGCGGCGGCGTATTTCGTCGCCCCCGCGAGCAGCGCTTCTTGGTCCGCGCCTGCGGCCGTCATCAGGCGCGAGGCCATCAGGGCGCCAAGCACCGGCTCGGAGGTGATGCCGCGGCCCAAGGCCTCGAACACGACCGAGATGTCGAAGCCGGTGCCGCCAAAGCCGCCTGCCTCTTCGGGGGCCAGCGCAAACAGCGCGCCCAATTCGGCCAATTCGCCCCATTTCGCATCGTCATGGCACGGCAGGTCATAGGCGACCTTGTTGCGGTGCTCGACGGGGTATTGCTCGGTCAGATAGCGCGTCAGGCTATCTTGCAGCATGCGGCGATCTTCAGTGAGAGAGAAATCCATAGGTCAAAGCTCCAGCATAGTCTTGGTCAGGATGTTGCGCTGGATCTCGTTGGATCCACCGAAAATCGAGGTTTTGCGGTTATTGAAATAACGCGCGGCGTTATAGGCCGTGTCTTCGGGGCCGAACATGATGTTGCCGTCGGTGATATGGCCGGGGAAGGGCGCGGCCACGGGGCCGAGCGCACGGCGCGCGAGGTCTTTTAGCTCTTGGTTGATCACGGTGCCCTTGATCTTGAGGATCGAGGTTTCCGGACCCGGTGCGCCTTGTTGTTGCGCTTTGAAGAGCATCCGCAGGTTGGTCAGCTTCATCGCCTCAAGGTCGATCTCGGCCTGTGCGACGCGAGCCGCGAACAGCGGGTCTTGTGCCAAAGGCTTGCCGTTGCGCATCATTTTGCGCGACAGGGCTTTGACCTCTTCGAGCGCCTGCATCGAGAATCCGACACCGGCGATGCCTGTGCGCTCGTGCGTCAGCAGGTATTTCGCGATGGTCCAGCCTTTGTTCTCTTCGCCGACAAGGTTGGTGATGGGCACGCGCACATCGGTGAAAAACACTTCGTTCACCTCATGGCCGCCTTCGATCAATTTGATCGGGCGCAGTTCTACACCGGGGGCATCCATATCGACGAGGATGAAGGAAATACCTTCTTGCTGTTTTTTCGCATCGGGATCGGTGCGGCACAGGCAGAAGATTTTATCGGCGTGCTGGCCGAGGGTGGTCCATGTCTTTTGACCATTGATCACCCATTCGTCGCCATCGCGCACCGCGCGGGTTTTGAGCGAGGCAAGGTCCGATCCGGCGCCCGGTTCGGAATAGCCCTGACACCACCAGTCCGACCCGTCAAGGATGCGCGGCAAAATGGTTTTCTTTTGCTCGTCGTTGCCGAATTTGATCAGCACCGGACCAAGCATCGACAGGCCGAACGGCACGATGCGCGGCGCATAGGCTTTGCAGCATTCATCCTCGAAGATGTATTTTTCCACCGGCGTCCAGCCGGGGCCGCCGAACTCCACGGGCCAGATCGTCGCGAGCCAGCCTTTGCGGTTCAAAATGGCGTGCCATTCCTCGGTCATTTCCTTGGTCAGCTCACCGCCCGCACGCACCGCGTCCGAGATATGCGCCGGCAGGTTCTCTGCCAGATAGCTGCGCACTTCCTCACGGAAATCGCGTTCCTCTTGGGTAAAATTCAGATCCATAGATCAGGCCTCCTTGTTCAGGTCTGCAAAACTGGTGCCATCTGCGGCCATCTTCCGCAACAGGTCCGGCACCTGCCAATAATTGGGGTCTTCTTTCGCGTAGGCTTCGATGCGCGAGATGAGATCTTTCGCACCGATCGTGTCGGCATAATGGAGCGGGCCGCCGCGGAAGCGCGGGAAGCCGTAGCCGAAGAGAAACACCATATCGACATCGACAGGGCGTTTTGCGGTGCCGTCCTCCACCACGCGGGCGGCTTCGACGATCATCGCGGTCATGTAGCGATCGACAATGTCCTCACTGGTAAAGGCTTTGGGCGTGATGCCTTTCTCGGCGCGCACGGCGTCGATGAATCCGGCAACCGCCTCGTTTGGCACGGGCGCACCAGCGTCATAGACGTAATAGCCGCGCCCCGTTTTGCGGCCAAACCAGCCCTCTTCGCAAATCTTGTCGGCCACATCGCCCGCGTAGCGCTCATTCGGGTCGCGCGTGTCGGCCTTGCGTTTGCGGGTCATCCAGCCGATGTCGAGACCGGCCAGATCGCCCACCTTATGCGGCCCCATGGCAAAACCGAAGTCTTCAAGCGCGTTATCGACGTCTTGCGGGCTGGCCCCGTCAAGCACGAGGTAAGAGGCGGTTTTGGAGTAATGCGCCAAAATGCGGTTGCCGATAAAGCCGTCGCAGACCTGTGCCAAGACGCCGACTTTCTTGAGCTTTTTGGCCAAGGCAAAGCCCGTGGCCAGAACATCCGCATCGGTTTTCGCGCCTTGGACGATTTCGAGCAAACGCATCACATGCGCGGGCGAGAAGAAGTGCAGCCCGATCACATCCCCGGGGCGCGAGGTGCAATCGGCAATCTCGTTGACGTCCAGATAGGAGGTGTTCGACGCGAGGATCGCGCCTTTTTTGCAAATGGTGTCGAGCTTGCCGAAGATGTCTTTTTTGACTTCCATCTTCTCGAACACGGCCTCGATTACGAGGTCCACATCGGCCAATTCATCCAGACCCAGCGAAGGCTGCAAACGCGCCAAGGCCGCATCGCGCGCCTCGGCCGACATCTTGCCGCGGCTGACCGCGCCTTCGAGGTTTTTGGTGATGGTCGCCATGCCGCGGTCCAGCCCGTCTTGGGCCACTTCAATGAGGCGCACCGCATATCCCGCGATCAGGCAAGAGGTGGCGATGCCCGATCCCATGGTGCCGCCACCGATGACGCCGATTTTGGCGATCTCGCGGGTCGGGCCTTTGGCTTCGGGGATGTTGGAGACGGCGCGTTCGCCAAAGAAGGCATGGATCAAACCCGCGCGCTGCGGGGTGTTGATGCAGGCCATGAAGCTGTCGCGCTCGAATTTGAGGCCCGCGTCGAGATCACCGGTGGATTGCTCGACCGCGTCGACGATGAGGTGCGGCGACACAAGGTGCGCTTGTTTCTTCTTGAGCATGGCGCGGGTGCCGTCGATGGCGGCTTGGTCCAGTTCGGCGTCCAGATCGCGGGTGCGGCGGGTCGGCAATGTGCCGGCGACCGCCTCTTGCGCGGCGGCAAGCGCCACATCGCGCGGATCGCCCGAAGCGATGCGATCAATCGCGCCTTTTTCCAGCGCTTCTTTCGCACCGACCTGACGGCCGGACAGGGCGATATCGAGGGTAAAGGGCATGCCCGCCAGACGCGGCAAACGCTGCGTGCCGCCCGCGCCCGGCAAGAGGCCAAGCAAGACTTCGGGCAGACCGATGCGCGTGCCTTCAAGCGCGATGCGCGCATGGGCCGCCAGCGCCAATTCCAAACCGCCGCCCAAGGTCGTGCCGTGCAGCACGCAGATCACGGGGATATCCGAGGCCTCGATCACATTGAGCGTATCGGGCAAAGAGGGGCTCAGCGGCGGCTTGCCGAATTCGGTGATATCGGCCCCCGCAACAAAAGTGCGGCCTGCGGCGTAAATGCCAATCGCCTTGGCGCTGCCTTCGCTGTTCAACTGCGCAATCGCATCACACAGGCCTTTGCGAACGCCGATGCCGGTGGCATTCACGGGCGGAAAATTGATGCATACGAGGGCAACGTCGCCTTCGCGTTCGATCGAAATTTGGTCATTTACTTGGGTGATATCGGCCATCTGCCTGCGGTGTCCCATTGCTGAAATCTTCGTGCATGGGAAAGCCTGCAGGCGCGCGCGCGTCTGCCGGTCCTCCCCCCTTGTCGAAGGGTAAGTTAGAGCGGCCAGTGCGAGGGGTCAATAAATGGAATTGAATTTTGCTGTGCAAAATTAGCGCGTGACGGGGCGTTAGTTTGCGTCACCTCGGGGCATGGCGCCGCCCGCCCGACATCAGGTCATTGCGCAGCCCAAAACACCAAGAGGCGATTCCCGCGCCCAGCCGATTAATTGCGAATATCGATAAACTCGATCATCCCGCCCAGATCGCCTTGCCATTGCAATGAGCGCACGATCTTTCCCGAACCCGTGACCCAATAGAGGTTTTCAAAGCGGGTTTGCCCGCCTTCGCAGGTCTCGCGCATTTTCACGGTCTGCGCCGACATGGCGGCATATTGAACCGCCTCGCGGCCCAGCGGCGCGATGGTGCAACTCAGGCGGCGCAGATCGGTTTGGTTATCACCGGTCAGATAGCGGTGCACCCGCTGCGCGCTGCCGCTTTTGCGCGCCCGAACCAGCGCAAGGCTCGGGCCGACATCGGCCTGCATCAAATCGCCGCCCAGCCCGCGCGTGGCAACCAAAACGCCGCTGCGAAAATAGAACCCGCGTTGGTCCGCCGAGGCCCAAAGCCGCACGCCTTGGTTTTCCTGCACCGGATAGACCACGGCGGCCACGTTGGGCACGGCGATGCGCACCATGCGCAGATCGCCGGATTTTTCGGCCATGGCACCGGCCACTTGCGCCGCCTCGCTGGGCGCAGGGGCGGGTTTTGCGCCAAGCCCCACCGATTGCAGCACGCCTTGAGCCAGCGCCTTGTTCGCCTTGGCGCGGTCCGGCGCGTTGCCGCAGCCCGAAAGGGCCATCATCGCGGCCAGCGCCGCAATCAAGATTGCCGGTTTGATCCCCGTCGCCCCCATAGCCATACTCGTCGCCATCGCCGTTGCGCGCCCCTGTCTCATCGCCAGAATTTCCCCCAGCTTTTCGCCATTTCAGGGCTATGCGCCCCGCGCACCTGCTCATAAAGCCGCCCCTGCACCCGCAGGCGCGCGCCGCCGTCGCGGGTCAAAGAGGCAACCGAGGCCGAGGTTTTCGCCCGTGTCGAGGTGCCCAAAGCCCATGCCAGCGGCATGGTAAAGCGGATGCCCTTGTCGAAGGAGCCTTCGCCGAATTGCGCCGCCGAGATATTGGTTTTGGTCGCATAGGCCCCGACTTTCCAGCCGTTGGCAAATTCGCGGTCGATGGCGATGGTCGCGCCCCAATCCCCCGCCAGATAACGGCCTGCGTCGACCTGTGCGTGATAGCCTTTGCCCAGATCGTAATAGACCGAGCCATGGCCCGTGGCGACAGTATAGTCCTGCAATCCGAAGGCGTTGTCATAGGCGCGTTTGGCGACATAATTCACCTCTGCGCCCAGCGCGAGGCGGCTGTCCACCGGTTTCCACAAAACTTCGCCGGATACGCCCGCAAAGCCTTGCTCCAGATAGCCTGCGGTCACGCGGCTATAGAGGTTGTCGCCAAGGCGGCCGTAATGGGCCAGCGTCAGGTTCGGCATCGCAATCTTTTGCCCGCGCGAATATTCGGCGAAATCGGAGCGCACCAAAGGCAGGCCGGTGCTTTTGCTCGGTTTGAGATCGTCGCGGTTGCCCGCCAGTTTGGCGGTGATCTCGCCCGAGGCGACCCAACCCGAAGCGATATGGTAATCACCGCTCAGCTTGAGCCCCGCATCGGCGCGCACGGGGCTTTCGGGGTCGAACATCGACACGCTGACATAGGGGGTGAGCGCCCATTCAAAACGCGGATAGGCGTCGGGCATCGCAACCGTGCCCTCGAGCGCATCCGCGTCGCCCGTCAGCACCATGCGATCATACATGACCTCGGCGGGGGCGTATTCGTATTTCTCCAGATCCGAGCGCTGGAAGGTTGCGCTGCTCAGCGGGACGCCGTGGCTGGTTTGGACCACGGTGATGGTCTCGACCGAGGCGGGCAAGGCACGGGTTGCGCCGCGCGCCACACGGCCCAAAAGCTGCGATCCGGCCTCGAAGCGCGGGTTGCGCACCACAAGGCGCACCGAGGTGCCGGAGAGTTTGTAGGATTCGAGCCGCAGACCTTCGAATTCGATCAAGGTCTTGAGGTTGGCAACAGTCTGGCTTGGCGTGGCGGGATCGGCGGTCCATCCCAGATCACGGGCGCTTTTGCCGCGCGGCAGAACCGCCAAAGGCGCAAGGTCCGAACTTCCCGGAACGGGGGCGATTTTGGGGTTGGTGGCAAAGGAGACCATCGCCGCAACCTCGCCGCCATGCATGGCATAGACGCCCAATTGCGCGCCTTGGGCAAAGGTGTATTCCGCGCCGAAATTGAACGCGCTGTCACGGGTCAATAGCCCGTCACCGACCTCTTGGGCATAGGCATCGGAGGAATATTCAAGCGTGAAGCGCAATTTGTCACTATGTTGGTAGCTCACACCGCCAAAGGCCGCCACATCGCCGCGGAAAAATTTGTTCAGGCTGGGCAAGCCGCCGCGTCCCAAAAATCCGGTCGGGCGGGTGCCGGTGCTGGCAAAGCTTCCCGCGCTGCCCAAACGTCCCCAACCAAGGCCGCCGGTCACGCGCCATTTGTCGCCAAGGCTTTTGGTCGCCA
This sequence comes from Paracoccaceae bacterium, assembly GCA_050633545.1. Classification (GTDB taxonomy): domain Bacteria; phylum Pseudomonadota; class Alphaproteobacteria; order Rhodobacterales; family Rhodobacteraceae; genus Litorivita. The sequence continues at coordinate 65,717 of JBOEGS010000008.1, read as the reverse complement.
CAAGATATTCGGAGCCGTAAAGCCCCGTGCCGATGAAATCGCGCAAGCCCACGGCCATGGCGGGGCGATAGGTGCCTTCATCGAGGAATTGATAGCGCAAATCGAAGCTGCGGTCATAGTAAGTCGGCAGCGTGTAGCCTGGAATATTGAGGCCATTCACCGCGCTGTAGCGAAAGCTGCCCGTCACGCGCGGCGCGATCTGAAAGCTCAGCGTGACGCGGGTGGTGTCGGCGAAATATCCGATGGTCGAGGTGAATTGCGCATCGGGCGCCATCTCTGCCGTCGGCATGTCGATCAAGCTGCTCGGCCCGCCATACATGTTGAACGAGCTGGTGGTCAGCGTCTCGGCCTGCGGGCTTGCCGCAGCCATAAGCACCACCGAACAGGTGCCGCAAAGCAATTTGGACAGTCGGGACAACGGCTTCTCCACCTCGGATCTCTACAGGACGGTTATGGCCCGCCTTTTGTGCAGAGTAACGCTCAATCTGCTCTGTGAACAGGGTGCCTAGGCCCGCCGCGACGGCAATTTGCGCATGTGTCGCAAATATGCGCCGCCCCTGAGACGCGACAGCGGGCCGAGCGCGATCAGAATATCGCGCCCAAAACGCCGCTCGCCGACAGGGCCGCGACGGCGGCAGCGCCGATGATTGCGCCGCCCGCGCCCCATGCAAGCGGGCGCAAAGCCGATGGCGCGGGCGCAGGGCGCGGCGGTTCGGCTTGGCGGATCAGGGCGGATTCGACCAAGGCCGGAAGGCGCGGGCCAAAACGCGCCAATACCTGCGCGGTCTTTTTGAGATCACGGGCCAAGGCGCGCGGGCCGAGGTTTTGCTTGATGTAATCCTCGACCACGGGTTTGGCGACTTCCCAGATGTTCATTTGCGGATCAAGGCTGCGCGCGACGCCTTCGACCACCACCATGGTGCGCTGCAGCAAGATCAGCTCGGTGCGTGTTTCCATGCCGAAGCGTTCGGTCACCTCAAAAAGGTAACTCAAAAGCCGCCCCATCGAGATTTTGGTCGCATCCATACCGAAAATCGGCTCGCCCACGGCGCGGATGGCGCGGGCAAATTCATCGACATCGCGGTCGGCGGGGACATAGCCCGCCTCGAAATGCACCTGCGCCACGCGCATGTAATCGCGCTTGATAAAGCCGTAGAGGATTTCGGCATAAACGCGGCGTGTGTATTCGTCGATATGGCCCATGATGCCGAAATCATAGGCGATGATATTGCCCGAGGGCGCGACCTTTAGGTTGCCTTGGTGCATATCGGCATGGAAAAAACCGTCGCGCAGCGCGTGGCTGAGAAACAGTTGCAGCACCCGTTTTGACAGGGCCGCGCGGTCGTGGCCCGCCGCATCCAGCGCCGTATTATCGCCCAGCGCCGTGCCTTCGGCCCATGTCATTACCATGACCGACCGGCCCGACAGGTTCCAATTGACGCGGGGCAATTCAAAGCCTTCGTCGGCTTCGGTATTGGCGGCAAATTCGGAGGCCGACGCCGCCTCGAGCCGCAAGTCGAGTTCTCCCGCCACGACCCCCGCGAAATGGTCGATGACCTCGGTCGGGCGCAAACGGCGCGAGGCGGGTGAGAGAAATTCGATGGTATTGGCGGCGAAATAAAAGGCATCGATGTCGCGCCGGAAGGCGCGGGCGATATCGGGGCGCAGGACCTTGATCGCCACATCCTCGCCGGTGTCCTTCAAGGTGCCGCGATGCACCTGCGCGATCGAGGCGGCCGCGACCGGATCGCTGAACGCATCAAAAACCTCTTCAAGCGGGCGGCCGGTTTCGGCCTCGACCGCCGCGCGGGCGCGGGCCATGTCAAAGGGCGGCAAACGGTCTTGCAGCACGCGCAGCTCTGCCGCCAGATTGTCCCCCACCAGATCGGGGCGGGTCGAGATGATCTGCCCGAATTTGATATAGGCGGGGCCGAGGGCTTGTAGCGCGCGCGGGATCGGCGGGAAGGCAGCATCGCCCTTATCGCCAAGCCATTGGAACGGCCATGCCAGACCGCGTAGCGCCATGCGCACCAAAGCGGGCGCCTCATAGGCATCGAGAAGCTGCTTCATCGCGCCGGTGCGCTCCAGCGTCGCGCCGGTGCGGATCAGCCGCCAGATATTATGCGGACCGCGCATTTAAATCTTCCACCCCGAATGCAGCGCGGCAATGCCGAGCGACAGGTTGCGGTAAGAGGCGTTTTCGAACCCTGCGGTTTTCACCATCTGCAAGAACGTCTCTTGATCGGGGAAATTGCGGATCGATTCCACAAGGTATTGATAGCTGTCGGCGTCATTGGCGATCAATTTGCCCATGCGCGGGATGACGTTGAAGGAATAGGCGTCATAGGCCTTTTGCATCGCTGCATTGGGCAACTGGCTGAACTCCAGAACCATCAACCGCCCGCCGGGTTTGAGAACGCGAAACGCCTCGTTCAACGCCTCTTGCGGGCGAGTGACGTTGCGGATGCCGAAGCTGATTGTATAGACGTCGAATGTGTTGTCCTCGAAGGGCAGCGCCATGGCATCGCCCACCACCCAATCGAGGCTGTCGGCCAGATGCCCCGCCTCGGCGCGTTTGCGCCCCTCGATGAGCATCGGCTCGGTCAGGTCGAGAACCGTGCTATGCGCCTCGCCCGCGCGGGCCAGAAACCGGAAGGAAATATCGCCCGTGCCGCCCGCCACATCGAGCAATCGTTGCCCCTTGCGCGGGGCGAGCCAATCCATCATCGCGTCTTTCCAGATGCGGTGGATGCCCATCGACATGACATCATTCATCACATCGTATTTCGACGCGACCGATCCAAAGACCCCCTGCACACGCCCCGCCTTTTCGGCCTCGGGCACGGTCTCAAATCCGAAATGTGTGGTCTTGTCGTCCATGTTTTCCGCCTTCGCGGCCCGCTTGGGCCTTGCACTTCGCTTCTGTCGTGTTTCCTTATAGGGCGCTTGCCGCCCGCTGCAATGCGCCCCTTTGACCACAATGCCGCGCCAATGCGCGCCGCCGGAGAGACAGATGCCCGAATTACCCGAGGTCGAAACCGTCCGCAGCGGCCTTATCCCCGCGATGGAGGGCGTGGTGATCACCCGCACGGATGTGAACCGCGCGGGGCTGCGTTGGCCCTTTCCCGACCGGATGGCGGAGCGGTTGACGGGGGTGCGCGTCATGGCCCTGCGGCGGCGGTCGAAATACATATTGGCGGATCTCGACAGCGGCGAGACCTTGCTCGTCCATCTGGGCATGTCGGGGCGGATGACCGTATCGGGCGATCCTTTGGGCGTCTTTGCCCACGCGCACCCGATGCCCGAAAAACATGACCATGTGGTGTTTCATATGGAGAACGGCGCGCGGGTGACCTTCAATGATCCGCGCCGTTTCGGCGCGATGGACCTGTTGCCCACCGCCGGGGCCGAGGCGCATAAACTGCTCGCCTCGATCGGGCCGGAGCCTTTGGGCAACAGCTTTCACGAAGCGCATCTGGTGGCCGCCCTCAAGGGGCGCGCCATGCCGATCAAATCGGCGCTTCTGGACCAAAAGATCGTGGCCGGATTGGGCAATATTTATGTCTGCGAGGCGCTGTTTCGCGCGGGCATCAACCCCACCCGCAAGGCCGCAAGCCTGTCCAAGCGCCGAATCGAATCCCTCGTGCCGATCATCCGCGAGGTTTTGGGCGATGCGATTGCCGCAGGCGGCTCCAGCCTCAAGGATTTTCGCCAAGCCTCCGGCGAATTGGGCTACTTCCAGCACAGTTTCGACGTCTATGGCCGCGAGGGCGAGGCCTGCCGCAACGAGGGATGCGGTAAATTGGTGCGCCGGATTGTCCAATCAGGGCGCTCTTCGTTCTATTGTCCCACCTGTCAGCGGTAGCGCGCCAAGAAAACCTTGAACCAAGCCGCCGAATGGGTCAGGAGTCATGCCTACCTGAAACAACATCGAGCATACTCATGGCTTATGAAACCATCATCGTCGACGTCGCGGATCACATTGCGCTTGTGAAACTGAACCGGCCGGATGCGATGAATGCCCTGAACGCTCAACTGATGAGCGAATTGGCCACGGCGCTGACCGAAGCGCAGGCCAATGACAAAGTGCGCTGCATCGTGATCACCGGATCGGAAAAAGCCTTTGCGGCGGGCGCCGACATCAAGATGATGAGCGAGCAGAGCTTTGTTGACGTTTTTGCCGGTGATCTCTTTACCCCCGAAACCGACCAGATCATGCGCGTGCGCAAGCCGATCATCGCCGCTGTGTCGGGCTATGCGCTTGGCGGCGGGTGCGAATTGGCGATGATGTGCGATTTCATCATCTGCTCGGACACCGCGAAATTCGGCCAGCCGGAAATCAACCTTGGCGTGGTCGCGGGCATCGGCGGCACACAGCGTCTGACCCGCCTTGTCGGCAAATCCAAAGCCATGGATATGAACCTGACGGGCCGTTTCATGGACGCCGAAGAGGCCGAGCGCTCCGGCCTCGTCAGCCGCGTTGTGCCTTGCAAGAAACTGATGGAAGAGGCCATGGGCGCGGCGGCGAAAATCGCCGAGAAATCCATGATTTCGGTCATGGTGGTCAAAGAGGCGGTAAACCGCGCCTATGAGACCACATTGCGCGAAGGGCTGTTGTTCGAACGCCGCGTCTTCCATTCGCTGTTTGCGACCGAGGACCAAAAAGAAGGCATGAGCGCCTTTATGGAAAAGCGCGCCGCGCAATTCCGCGACAAATAGCGCCCCCAAGGGTCGCCACCTGCGACCCGAACAATATTGATTTGGTCCGGCAAGCGTGCAAACACTTGCCGGACCATTCTTTTTTGAAGTGAGCCTAATGAATTTCATCCGCCGGACCGCCGCCGCCCTTTGCCTTATCGCCGCCCCTGCCCTTGCCGTTGCCGAGCCTGACAAAGACTATAAATACAACGCCGATGGGCTGACGCTGAACAAGATGATCGGACGCACCACGGTCGGTATCACCCGCGACAGCTCGAAAACATGGAGCCTCTATCTGGGCCGTGACAAGAGCGCGTTTTTCACCTTTTCCTCGGGCAAGACCGCCAGCGCGACATGGGACAAAATCTCGCGCCGGATCATTTGTTTCAAAGGTCTGAACAAGGACCGTCCCGATGACAAAGTGTGCAAACGCGCCGCTTCGCTTGGGCGCGGCACCGATTGGATGACCGTCAACCTCAAGACCAAAGACGGCAAAACCGTCTATGAAAAGGCCACCAAAGGCGAGCGGATCGGCTCGTCGCAGATGGTTTACTCCCATGCCGGGCGCAAAAGCGTCAATCAAACCAGCTTTGTCGCCGATGTGACCAAATGGCCGGGCTATGTCGTTGTGGGCCGCTCGCTCAGGGATGGCGCGGCGTGGAGCGTTTATTTCGATCCGGACGGCACGATGCTTTTCACCTTGGGCACCGGAAAACAGGCAAGCGGGAGTTACCGGATCAAATCAGGCGAGGTTTGCATGACCTTTCCCAAATCTGAAGGCGGGGTGACCAATCTCAACGGCTGCTACGCCCCCAAAGTGCAGGACGGCAAAATCCGCTGGCACCGCCCTGCCAAGGGCAGCGCAACCTCCGAATTGGTCTATATGGTCAAAGCGGAATTGCCCGCGCCCGGACCGCGCCAGTTGGAGCGGCTGTCGCGCGATCCCTACCATATGGTTCTGGTGGACCCGATGGGCCGCACCGCCGCCGCCGTAAATCGCAGCAAGCAAGGCAGCATCGAAATCTATGACGTCGCCGCGCGCAGCAAGATCGCCACCCATGCCGCCTATGCACGCGACATGGCGTTTTCGGCCGATGGCAGGGATTTGGCAGGCACCTATAAGGGCGATGTCTGGGTCTTGGACGTCGAGACCGGCCTTGAAAGATGGGCGCATGCGCGCGCGGGCGACACAGCGTTTAGCGAATTGGCCTTTGGCCCTGATGGCGGGCTCTACGTCGCCGATAACGACGGTGTCATAACGGTGTTTGACGGTGCGACCGGCGCGCAATTGCACAGCGCACAGGCCGCCCCCTCACGCATTGCCGATATCGCCGTCTCGCGCGCGGGGCATGTGTTGATCGGCACCGATGAGGGCCTCTTGGCCATGGGCCGCACCGATGCCTTGGACCAGATGACCCCCGTCAAAGGGGCGCCCGCCGCCACCGAGGGCAACGGCATTTACAACGTCCAGTTCGAAGAGAACGGCAACCGCTTCTATGCGCTTTATAAGGACGGCACCATCGCCACCGGAACCAGCGGCGAAGGCGCGCAGATCGACAAGAGCATCAAATCCGGCACCGGCACCACCTATGTGATGGCGCTGCACCCGAGCCGTCCGGAACTCTACCTGTCAGGCAAGGACCAGCAGGTGTTTCTCAAGCGGCCAAGCCTTGAGGTGAGCGAAACCTACCCCACGGTCAAAGGCGGCTGGCGGATCAGCACCGGATACCTTGGCGATAGTGGCGCGATGATCAGCAATGTCGAAGACAAGGGCGGGCTCGAGACTTGGGCGCGCAGCTATGAGAGCTACAAGCGGCTCAAGGACGTGCCCTATAGCGCCAAAAGCGCCGCCAACCAACGCGTCGCGGCCATCGCTGCGGCGAAAAAGGATGTGGCCGACAAATACCGCGCGGTGCTACGCGAGGTCGGGGCGCTTTATGCTGATGGCAGCTGCGACGCCTATGAGGCACGGGTAGGCGAATTGCGCGCGCCCGATCGCAAAACCGATTGCGCCGAGGCAAAGGCCAAACGCGAAATCATCGCGCGTTATGATGCGGCGCTGGAGGCGCTGCAATGCGACGAGGCCGCCGCGATCCGCACCAATGAGGGCCATGGATCGGCTTTTAAGGAAACCAAATGCCGCGAGCGTGTCGAACGTGCCGCCGCGCAGGCCCGTTTCCTCGCTGCGGTTGACGCCAAGGATTGCGCCGTGGTGCGCGAGCTTGCGCCGCGCTTTGGCACCGAGGCGACAGGCGCCGATTGCGACATGGCCGTCGCGAGGGAAGCCGACAGCCCCCGCAAGCTCTATTTCGCGGCGGTCAAGTTCGATTCGGCCAAGGACCGCCCCCGCGCCAAAATGCTCTATACCGAGGTGATGAACCGCTTCCCCGAGGATGATCTGGCGATTGATGCGGCCAACCGTTTGACCGCGCTCAATGATATGGAAGTGATGGAGCAAAAACAGGCCGAAAGCGAAGCCGCCCTTGCCGCCGCGCAGGCCGCAATCGCCAAGGCAAATGCGGAAAAGGCCGAAGCCGAACGCCGCGCCGCCGCTCAGGCCGACAAAGCCCGCGCCGCCGCCGCCCGCGAAGCCAAAGCCGCCCGCGAGGCCGCAGATGCCCGTGCCCGCGCCGCCGAAGCGCGCGCCCGCGAGGCCGAGGCCCGCGCGCGCGCGCAGGCCCAAGCCCGCAGCCAGCCGCGCCGCAACACCGCCTGTGATCACGTCGCGCCTGGCAAACGGTTTACGGTGAAGGGCGGCGGGTTCTTCGGGATCGGCGATGCCACCTATACGGTGATCGGCATCAGCCGTCAGGGCGGCTTTGTCACCGCCCGTATGCTTGGCACCGATATCCAGAAGGATTTCAGCTGTAGCCGCGTGCGGTAAATCGGGGCGCCCTCGCGGGGCAATACGGCCCCGCAGGCGTTTTTGGCTTTGCATCGGGGGCCAAAGCCGCTATATGCCGCCACCATACATGCGCGTGGAGCCCGCTTAGGCTAGAATCAGTCCGACGGGAGAGATCCGGTCGCGAAGGGTGCTCTGCGTTACACATTCGCCTCGCAAGAGACACCGAACCAAAATAAAAGGTCTGATCACCATGGCTAATTCGCCCCAAGCAAAAAAACGCGCCCGTCAGAACGAGAAGCGTTTCCAAATCAACAAAGCACGCCGTTCGCGCGTCCGCACCTATTTGCGCAAAGTTGAGGAAGCCATCGCGTCGGGCGACAAGGACGCCGCAACCGCCGCATTGCGCGCCGCACAGCCCGAATTGATGCGCGGCGTGACCAAAGGTATCTTCCACAAGAACACCGTTGCACGCAAAATGTCGCGCCTCTCGGCCCGCGTCAAAGCCATCGGCTAAGCATTAGGCAGTCCGGCCCGCGGGCGCGTTGCTGCGCCCCGATGCAAGTCATGTTTTGACCCGCCGGACAGCTTAAATACCTGATAAAAAAGGCGCCCTCACAAGGGGCGCCTTTTTCGCGTTTGCAGCAATAAAAGTTGCCTCCCCAGAGTGTGTTTTCACGCAAAAGAGATTCTTTTTCGCAAAACCCGAGTCAAGGTCGAAGATCAGTTGCCGCCCGCCCATCCGAGTTGCTAGTTTCGGTCTTGCGATTCACGTCGCCTTGAGAAGAGTGTACCACGCCAAGGGCCTTGCCGAGATTTCGGAATGCCGATCGTGAGGGGCTTACCCCGCTGTCCACCGGATCAAGATTGCTTTGCGGCATTAACGCATGGAGCATCGGGGGCCTGTCCTGATGCTGGGGAACCATCGTTTATCCGTGGTGCTTGCTAGTCCAAACCGGACTCTATCGCTCATTGCCCTCGGCAATGGGGCTGGTCGGTTTGTGCGCTGGCTTCTTATGTGACGAGAGCTGTGGGAGGCTTTCGAATTTTACTTTGGGGTGACTGACTTGGGACAAAATTCTGCTGTGGATCGGGGACGGATGACACAAGAACAATGGGGCGAGCTGAAACAAAATCTGCTTAAGACAGTTGGACGCAATAACTTCACCAACTGGATTGAGCCGCTCGAATTTTCCGAGATTAACGAGGGCGTGGCCACCTTCCACGTGCCGACGACGTTTCTTGGCAACTACGTAAAACAAAATTTTGGTGACCTGATCCTGTATCAGATGACCAATGCGGGCGCGGATGTGCGGCGCGTATGCTTTAGCGTGCCCGCCAATACAGCGCAGCGCCCGTCGGCGGCAAAACCCGCCAATGACAAAGCCGCGCGCCCTGCTGGGGCGCCCGCCGCCGCGACGACGCGCGAGAATGGACGTGATACAGGCCGCGATACGGGCCGCGATACGGGCCGCGATCTGTTGCCCGCCGCGCCTTTGGACGAGCGATTTACCTTCGACAGCTTCGTTGTCGGCAAGCCGAACGAATTGGCCCATGCGGCGGCCAAACGCGTGGCCGAAGGCGGCCCCGTGACCTTCAATCCGCTGTTCCTTTATGGCGGCGTCGGCCTTGGGAAAACCCACCTGATGCATGCCATCGCGTGGGAATTGCAAGAACGCCGCCCCGACCTCAACGTGGTCTATCTGTCGGCGGAACAATTCATGTATCGCTTTGTGCAGGCCCTGCGCGAGCGCAAGATGATGGATTTCAAATCGCTCTTCCGGTCGGTCGATGTGCTGATGGTCGATGACGTGCAATTCATAGCAGGCAAGGACAGCACCCAAGAAGAGTTCTTCCACACGTTCAACGCGCTGGTCGATCAGAACAAACAGATCATCATTTCCGCCGACCGTGCTCCGGGTGAAATCAAAGACCTCGAAGAGCGGATCAAATCGCGTCTGCAATGCGGTCTGGTGGTTGATCTGCACCCGACGGACTACGAATTGCGCCTTGGCATCTTGCAGTCCAAAACCGAAAGCTTCCGCCTGCAATATCCTGAATTGGTGATGGCGGATGGGGTTCTGGAATTCCTTGCGCATCGCATTTCGACCAATGTGCGCGTGCTTGAGGGGGCCTTGACGCGGCTCTTCGCCTTTGCCTCGCTTGTGGGCCGCGAAATCACGATGGAACTGACCCAAGATTGCCTTGCCGATGTGCTGCGCGCTTCCGAGCGCAAGATCACCGTCGAGGAAATCCAGCGCCGCGTGTCCGAGCATTACAACATCCGCCTGTCCGATATGATCGGCCCCAAACGGGTGCGCAACTTTGCCCGCCCGCGTCAGGTTGCGATGTATCTGGCCAAGCAGCTGACCTCGCGCAGCCTGCCCGAGATCGGCCGCCGTTTCGGCGGGCGTGACCACACCACGGTCATGCACGGCGTCAAACGCATCGAGGAATTGCGCGTCTCGGACGGTCAAATCGCCGAAGACCTCGAATTGCTGCGCCGCACGCTCGAAGCCTAGGCGCCGCGCGCCGCGATTGATGGCAAAATTACCATAGGGCCGCCGTGCAACCGCATTGGCGGCCCTATGGTATGGCCCCTGCCCTTGACGGCCCCGAAAATACAACGGAAAACAACAAAAAACACTTGAGCATGAGGGGGATTGGGGTAACCTCACCCTCCCGTCCTCAAGAGGGGACTCGGATAGGAGCGAGGGATATGAAACTCAGCATCGAACGCGCAAGCCTGCTCAAGGCGGTGTCACAAGCGCAATCAGTCGTCGAGCGCCGCAATACCATTCCGATCCTCGCCAATGTGTTGATCGAAGCCGAAGGCAATACGGTCAATTTCCGCGCCACGGATCTGGATATCGAAGTGGTGGACAAGGCCGATGCCATGGTCGAACGCGCGGGCGCGACGACCGTCTCGGCGGTGATGCTGCATGAAATCGTGCGCAAGCTGCCCGATGGCGCGATGGTCACATTGACCGATGATGCCGCCGCTGGCCGCCTCACGGTCGAAGCTGGCCGGTCGAATTTCAACCTCGCCACCTTGCCCAAAGAAGATTTTCCGGTGATGGCCTCGTCGGAATACAGTTCGAATTTCTCCTGCCCCGCGCCGGTGTTGCGCCGCCTCTTTGACAAATCGAAATTCGCGATTTCGACGGAAGAGACGCGCTATTACCTCAACGGCGTCTATATGCATGTCTCGGATGCGGATGGCGGCAAGGTTTTGCGCTGCGTTGCGACCGACGGTCACCGTCTGGCGCGCATTGATGCGGATTTGCCCGATGGTGCGGCGGAGATGCCCGGCGTGATCGTGCCGCGCAAAACCGTCGGCGAATTGCGCAAATTGCTGGACGATGATGATATGAAAATCGCCGTCTCGGTGTCGGAAACCAAAGTGCGTTTTGCCACGCCCGATATCACGCTGACCTCCAAGGTCATCGACGGGACCTTCCCCGATTACACCCGCGTCATTCCGCAAGGCAACACCCGCAAATTGGAAGTCGACGCCAAGGATTTCGCCAATGCGGTGGACCGTGTGGCGACCGTCTCCTCCGAGCGTTCGCGCGCGGTGAAGCTGTCGCTGGACGAAGACCGCTTGGTCCTGTCGGTCAATGCCCCTGACAGCGGCGCCGCCGAAGAGGAATTAGCCGTGGCTTACGGCGACGAGCGTTTGGAGATCGGTTTCAACGCCAAATACCTTCTGGAGATTGCCAGCCAAGTGGACCGCGAGAACGCCGTGTTCCTCTTCAACTCGGCGGGCGATCCGACCTTGATGCGCGAAGGCAATGACACCTCGGCGGTCTATGTCGTCATGCCGATGCGGGTTTGACTGGCGCTTGCGCCTGACGGTATTGGCGGCGGCTGCGGGCACCCCCCGCGCCGCCGCTTTGCATTTGATCTGATCCCATGTCCAAACTCGCCCTCACCCAATTGACCCTCTCGCATTTTCGCTCGCATCACCACGGGCGGGTGACAAGCGATGGCCGCCCTGTCGTGCTTTTCGGTCCCAATGGCGCGGGCAAAACAAATGTTCTGGAGGCGGTGTCGCTGTTTTCCCCCGGTCGCGGTTTGCGCCGCGCCTCGGCGCAGGAGATGGCGCGCAGGCCCGAGGCGTTGGGATGGAAAATCACCGGAATTTTGCGCTCCTTGCACCAGATGCACGAGATCGAGATATGGGCCGAAGCGGGCGGCGCGCGCCAACTGCGGATCGACGGCAAGACCGCGCCGCAAGTCACCTTGGGCCGCATCGCGCGGGTGCTGTGGCTGGTGCCGGCGATGGACCGTCTTTGGATCGAAGGGGCCGAGGGGCGGCGGCGGTTTCTGGACCGTATCACGCTGAGCTTTCGGCCCGATCACGCCGAGGCCTCGCTGACCTTTGAAAAAGCCATGCGCGAGCGCAACCGCCTTTTGAAGGACCAACAGCGCGATGCCCATTGGTATGGCGCGCTTGAGGCGCAGATGGCGACTGCGGGCGCGGCGATCCATGCCGCCCGCAAACAGGCCTTGGCCCGCGTCGCCGAGGCGCAGGCCGATGCGCAGACCGCCTTTCCCCATGCCGATCTGGAATTGGTGCAAAGCGAGGGTGAAATGCCCCAAAGCGCCGAAGACTATGCCGCCGCTTTGGCCGAGGGACGGCGGCAGGATCTTTATGCGGGGCGGACCTTGATCGGGCCGCACCGTGCCGATTTGCTGGGCACCTATAGCGCCAAAGGCGTGGCGGCGCGCGATTGCTCGACCGGAGAGCAAAAGGCGCTTTTGGTCTCGCTGATCCTTGCCAATGCCCGCGCCATTGCCCGCGATTTCGGGGCGCCGCCGCTTTTGCTGCTCGATGAGGTGGCCGCGCATCTGGACGAAAGCCGCCGCCGCGCGCTTTATGACGAGATTTGCGCGCTCGGGGCGCAGGCGTGGATGACCGGCACCGGCGCCGAGCAATTCGAAGGCCTCGCAGGGCGCGCCCAATCCATCGAGGTGACAGAAGAGGCTGGCGTCTCGAATATTTCGGCGGCACAGTCGCCCTCATGACCCTGAGTTTTGCCGATCTTTTGCTTTATGCAGGCGCGCTTTTCGTGCTGTTCATGACACCTGGTCCGGTGTGGCTGGCGCTTGGGGCGCGGGCCTTGTCGGGGGGCTTTCATGCGGCATGGCCCTTGGCGCTTGGCGTGGTGGTGGGCGATGTGATCTGGCCGTTTTTGGCGGTTCTGGGCGTGTCTTGGGTGGTCGGCACCTACGGGTGGGTGATGGAGGCGCTGCGCTATGTCGCGGCCTTGATGTTCCTCTTTATGGGCGTGATGCTGATCCGCAATGCCGATAAAACCATCGCCTCCGACAGCCGTTTGACCCGTCCGGGAAAATGGGCGGGGTTTGTCGCCGGACTGGCGGTGATTTTCGGCAACCCCAAAGCAATCCTTTTCTACATGGGCCTCTTGCCGGGGTTCTTTGATCTGACCGCGATCACCGGCGCGGATATTGCCGCGATTTGCGCCATTTCGGCGGCGGTGCCATTGCTTGGCAATCTGGTCATGGCGGCGGTGATCGGCAAGGTGCGCGGCGCGATGACCTCGGCCAAAGCCTTGCGGCGCACGAACCTTGTCGCGGGGGCTTTGATGCTTTGCGTGGCGGTGATTATCCCCTTCGCGTGATCCGGTTTTGGTGCGGTTTGCGCCCTCTGTCGGCGCGGGCTGGCGGCGATGTTTTGCCTGCCTCAAACTCGCGACGCTCGCGGCAGGCAATCGCGCCGTTTTACCCCTAAATATTGTGGCTAAGACGTGACATTGCCCCCAGAAATGGGTATAAATCCGCCAAACGTATCAAGGAAACACCCGATGTCCGACACCCCCAAGGCGCCCGAAGAATACGGCGCGGATTCTATCAAGGTTCTCAAAGGCTTGGAGGCTGTTCGCAAGCGGCCTGGCATGTATATTGGCGATACCGATGATGGCTCGGGCCTGCACCATATGGTCTATGAGGTTGTCGATAACGGTATTGACGAGGCTTTGGCCGGTCACGCCGACCATGTGAAGGTCAAAATCCACGCCGACAGCTCGGTTTCCGTCTCCGATAACGGGCGCGGCATTCCCGTGGGCATCCACGAGGAAGAGGGCGTATCGGCCGCCGAAGTCATCATGACCCAGCTGCACGCGGGCGGTAAATTCGACAGCAATTCCTACAAGGTTTCGGGCGGCCTGCACGGTGTGGGCGTTTCGGTTGTGAACGCTTTGTCGGTCTGGCTGGAGCTGCGCGTGTGGCGCGACGGCAAAGAGCATTACGCCAAGTTCGGCCATGGCGACACGGTCGAGCATCTGCGCGTGGTGGGCGAATGCGGCGATCGCACCGGCACCGAGGTGCGGTTTTTGGCCTCGACCGATACGTTTTCGAACCTCGAATACAGCTTCGAGACGCTCGAAAAACGCCTGCGCGAGCTGGCCTTTCTGAACTCCGGTGTGCGCATCCTGCTCGAAGACGAGCGCCCCGCAGAGCCGCTCAAGAGCGAGCTTTTCTATGAGGGCGGCGTCAAGGAATTCGTCAAATATCTAGACCGGTCGAAATCCACCGTGATGAGCGAGCCGATTTTTGTCACCGGCACGCGCGACGATATCGGCATCGAGGTGGCGATGTGGTGGAACGACAGCTACCACGAGAACGTGCTGCCCTTTACCAACAACATCCCGCAGCGCGACGGCGGCACCCATTTGGCGGGCTTTCGCGGTGCCTTGACCCGCACGATCAATAACTATGCCCAAAGCTCCGGCATCGCCAAACGCGAGAAGGTCAGCTTCACCGGCGATGACGCGCGCGAGGGGTTGACCTGTGTGCTGTCCGTCAAAGTGCCGGACCCGAAATTTTCGAGCCAAACCAAGGACAAGCTGGTCTCCTCCGAGGTGCGCCCCGCGGTCGAGAACCTCGTTGGCGAAAAGCTCGCCGAATGGTTCGAGGAGAACCCGAACGAGGCCAAGATCGTCGTTGGCAAGATCGTCGAGGCGGCTTTGGCCCGCGAGGCCGCGCGCAAGGCGCGTGATCTGACGCGGCGCAAGAACCCGATGGATATGAACTTCCTGAGCAGCAAGCTGAAGGATTGTTCGGACAAGAACCCCGCCAATACCGAAATTTTCCTCGTGGAGGGTGACAGCGCTGGCGGCTCCGCCCAAACGGGGCGCGACCGCAAAACCCAAGCGATCCTGCCGCTGAAGGGTAAGATTTTGAACGTCGAGCGGGCGCGATTTGACCGCATGCTCGGCAGCCAAGAGATCGGCAATATGGTGATGGCGCTCGGCACCGGCATTGGCCGCGACGAGTTCAACATCGACAAGCTGCGCTACCACAAAATCGTCATCATGACCGATGCCGACGTCGACGGCGCGCATATCCGCACCTTGCTGTTGACCTTCTTCTACCGGCAGATGCCGGAATTGATCGAGGGCGGATATCTTTATATCGCGCAGCCTCCGCTCTACAAGGTTTCTCGCGGCAAATCAGAGGTTTACCTCAAGGATCAGGCCGAGATGGAAGAGTATCTGGTTCAACACGGGATCGACGGCGCCTCCTTGGTGCAGGGCAATGGCGAACATATCGTCGGGCAGGATCTGGCCCGTGTGGTCGATGAGGCGCGCCAGCTCAAGCGCGTGCTCGACGCCTTCCCGACCCATTATCCGCGCCATATTCTCGAACAGGCCGCGATTGCGGGGGCCTTTGTGCCTGGTGTGGTCGACAATGATTTGCAAGGCACCGCCGATAAGGTCGCCGAGCGGCTCAACCTGATTGCGCTGGAATATGAAAAAGGCTGGCAGGGCCGGATCACCCAAGACCAAGGCATCCGCCTTGCGCGTATCTTGCGCGGTGTCGAAGAGGTGCGCACCCTCGACGGACCGATGCTGCGCTCGGGCGAGGCGCGCAAAACCGGCAGCTTCACCAAGAGCCTGCAAGACGTCTACAACCTGCCCGCATCGCTGCACCGCAAGGACCGCAGCCAGATGATTTACGGCCCGCTGGACCTGCTCAAAGCGGTTCTGGAGGAGGGCGAAAAAGGTCTGTCCTTGCAGCGCTACAAAGGTCTGGGCGAAATGAACCCCGACCAGCTTTGGGAAACCACGCTCGACCCCGATGCGCGCACCCTGTTGCAGGTGAAGATCGACGACATGGCCGAGGCCGACGATATTTTCACCAAACTGATGGGCGATGTGGTCGAACCGCGCCGCGAGTTCATCCAGCAAAACGCATTGAGCGTGGAAAACCTCGATTTCTGATTTTACCGGTTTGCCGTGAAGGTAGGCTATGAAGGGCCGCTGCGACGTGATCGCGGCGGCTTTTTCGTGTCGCGCCGAGGCCGCGCGCGCCGGCCCGATGCCCCCGCGGTGCAAAAACGCCGCTTTGGGCGCGGCGGACGGGCGGCGCAAGCATAAACGGTTTGCAATCTGCGCGCATATAGGGTCGGTTGCCTGCACCTATAATGTGAGTAGTCCGGAGACGACGATGACAATGATCGCCCAACATCCAGTGGCGCCAGCGGCGCTCGGGCATCATGTGATCGCCGAATTTTACGGCGCCTGCGCCTTGTTTGACGCCGCCCGCGCCGAGCCGGTTTTGCGCGCGGCCGCCGAGGCCGCCGAGGCGACGGTTCTGGATGTGAACCTGCATGATTTCGGGGACCGCTGCGGATTTACCGGCGTTGCCCTTTTGGCCGAATCCCATATCTCGATCCACACATGGCCCGAATACGGCTATGCCGCGATTGATATTTTCATGTGCGGCGATGTGGACCCGATGCTGAGCCTCGATGTGCTGCGGCGCTATTTCAAGCCCGCCGAAGAAAAGCTGCAGGTGATCAAACGCGGCTTTTCGGGCGCGGCCCTGCCTGTGGGCGCGGCCTAAGCCTTCATGCGGATGTTGCGCGCCGCGCCTGTCACTTTTTCGCTGATCGGGCTTTGCCTGTTGGGCTACGCCGCGCATGGCAATGTGGTGGTGGCGCGCGCACCTGTGCCCTTGGGCGAGGTGTTTTTGAACGTTTTCAATCACGGATCATTGCTGCATCTGGTCGGCAATCTGGCATTGCTCGGTTTTGCCGGACCGATTGTCGAACGTATACTCGGGCCGCGCCGGATGCTGGCGCTGGTCGCCGCCTGCATCGTGGTTGGCACCTTGGCGCAACTGGTGATGGTCGGCCCGCGGTTCGTGGGCATCTCCGGCCCCGTTTACGGCGTGATCGGCTTTGCGGTTCTTGCCACGGCGCCGCGCGTGCGGTGGTGGGGCCTGTCGATGATTGCGATGATCGCCTTGGCGCTCGAGGCCACGCTTCTTTCGACCACGCTTGCGCTTTATCCCCATATCCTTTCAACCTTTCTCGGAGGAGGCTTCGCCATGTTCAATTCCCTATTCGGCAGCAAATCACCCACCCTCAAGCCGATGCAATTGTCGCATCTGTCCAAGGTGATCGCGATCATCAACGAGACCGATGAAGACGATGCCGCCGAGGCCGAGGAACAGTTTCTCGGCCAAGGCTGCGGCGGCATGTATGTTCTGGCGCAGGGCAATGAGGTTCTAGGCGTGACGGGTTATAGCCCCGACGAGCAGGTGCCTGACGTGGTGTGGTTGTCGTGGACCTATCTGCGCGGCGATCGCACCGGCGAGGGGCTGGGCGGGCAGATGCTCAACGATCTGTTGGGGATGCTCAAGGACCACGGCGTGCGCAAAATGTTCATCGCCACCAGCGATTATGCCGAAAACGGCACACCGATCTATGCCGCCGCCCACGAGATGTATGAGGAATTCGGCGCAGAGGTCGAAATGAGCCTGCCCGACTATCACGATATCGGCGAGGCCAAGATCGTCTATGGGCTCGAAAACCCCGAATACGAGGCCGCGGCCCCCGCCGCGCCCCATGAAAACACCGGCATTGCGGTGACCGGATCGGCGCCGGAGCCGGAAACCGACGGGGTTTTGGGGCTGACATGGACCGAGGCCCCCGTCGGCCTTGCCGGATTGGATTTCGCTGTGGACAAGGCCCGCGAGAGCGGCGCGCGGATGCTGGTGATCGCCCTGCCCAGCGATCTGTCCGACGAGAATGCTGAGACACTAAAATCACACCAATTCGACCTTCGTGGGAGTTTGGAGGATTACTACGCTTTAGGGTTGCACCAGCATTGGTGGGTGTGTTTGTTGAGTTCTAATTAGTAGCCGGCCATCG
Source organism: Paracoccaceae bacterium (assembly GCA_050633545.1). Classification (GTDB taxonomy): domain Bacteria; phylum Pseudomonadota; class Alphaproteobacteria; order Rhodobacterales; family Rhodobacteraceae; genus Litorivita. The sequence continues at coordinate 47,991 of JBOEGS010000008.1, read as the reverse complement.
CGCGGCACGTGAGAGGGAAATATTATGTTCGCAAAAATCAAAGGCATCGCATTTCTGGCGGTCATCGCCTTCATCGGCTATTCGCTGTTGTTCGGTGGCAAGTCCGAGCAAACCGCCGATTTGGGTCAGGTGCTCGACCGCACGGAATTCGCTCTCACACGCTATCAAGGCCATCTTGAGCAAAACGGCATCACCCAAGTTGCCGAAACCGAAATGGCGCAGTTCACCGGTTTTTACACCGAAGTTCTCAATGCCGAACCGCGGTTTTATGACGGGACATTTGGCCTGTCGGTGATGCAGGATGCGAAATTCCTCGGCTATGCCGACACCAATGCCAATGGCGTGCAGGACGAGGGTGAGGGCGACGTCTTTACCGTGGAAATCGACGAGGCCAACAACCGCCTGATTGCCACAGATATGGCGGGCAATTCGTCGGGTCTTCGCTTTTCGGGGACCGGATTTCTTGCGGGTGTCTTGATCGGCAACCTGATCGGGCGTCAACGCGCCGCGGGCATCAATCCTGCGAGCTTTAACAACCGCTCCGTCACCCCGCGCAGCTCTTACCGCGCGCCGTCGAGCGCCCGTTCGGGCGGTCCGCGCATGGGCAAATAAGCCGATCCCATATCGACCAAGGCCCGGTTGCACCCGTTGCAGGCCGGGCCTTTTTGTTTGACCTTCCTTTCACGGAGCGCGCGCGTGTCCCTGCCCCCCTCGTCCCAACCCGACTATACCGGCCTGCCCAAACGCCAAGCGGTGATACTGCTGATGTCGATCCTGATCGTGGCGCTGTGCGGCATTGTCTACGAATTGATCATCGGCACCGTGTCGAGCTACCTGCTTGGCAATTCGGTCTATCAGTTCTCGCTCACCATCGGGTTTTTCATGTTTGCGATGGGGGTCGGCTCTTATGTGTCGCGCTTTATCGGCGGCAATCTGATCCAGGCCTTTGTTTATGTCGAGTTGATCCTCGCGCTGGTGGGCGGGCTGTGCTCGATTTCGCTGTTTATGCTGTTTCCCGCCGCGCCTTGGTTCTACGCCGCTGGCATGTTCGGCTTTATCTCGACCATCGGGTTTTTGGTCGGGCTGGAGATCCCGATTTTGACGCGGGTGTTGTCCGAACGCTCGACAACGCGGCAATCGATCTCTGATGTGCTCTCGCTCGATTATATCGGCGCGCTAATCGGCTCGGTCGCCTTTCCGATCCTGCTCTTGCCCTCGCTGGGGTTGATCACCGCCTCCTTTGCCATCGGATTGATCAATGCCTCCGTCGCGCTTTTGAACGTCTTTTGGCTGCGCGATCATTTCGATGCGCCCAAACGGATGCTCGGATTTGTAATTGCGACGATTATCTTGCTGTTCGGGCTGACGATGATGGCGTCGAAAATCACCGCCTTTGCGCAGGACCATTTGTATTTCGACCGCGTGGTGTGGCGCAAACAGTCACAATATCAATCGCTTGTGGTGACCAACACGTGGAAGACCAACGACGTGCGCCTGTTTATTGACGGGCATTTGCAATTCTCGCAATCCGATGAGTTTCGCTATCACGAGGCTTTGGTGCATCCGGTTCTGGCATGGGGCACGCCGCCCAAAAGCGTGTTGATCCTTGGCGGCGGCGACGGTTTGGCGATCCGCGAGGTGCTCAAACACCCCAGCGTCGAGAGCATCGATCTGGTCGATCTGGACCCTGCGATGACCGATCTGGGCCGCAATTTCGCGCCCATTGTGCGGCTCAACGGCGCCAGCCTCGCCTCCGACAAGCTGCGCGTTGTGAACCAAGACGCCTTTGTTTTCGTCAAAGAGACGGACAAGACCTACGACCGGATCATCATTGATTTTCCCGACCCCCATAACGAGGCCCTGTCAAAGCTGTATTCGGTCGAGTTCTACGCCATGGTCGCGGCAATTTTGGCCCGCGATGGCACGCTTGTCTCGCAAAGCTCCTCGCCGTTTTTCACCCCGCACAGCTATTGGACCGTGGCGCGCACCTTGGAAGAGATTTTCCCGCAAGTCGTCAGCTACCAAACCCCGATCCCGTCTTTTGGCATCTGGGGGTTCAATATGGCAACCAATGCGCCCGATGCGGGGCTGCGTCCGCTGCCCGAGGGGCTGCGCTCGCTCAGCGCGCCCAGCTTTGACGCCGCGCGGGTGTTTTCCAAGGACCTGCTGCCGCGCAAGGATATCGGGGTCAATTCGATCTTTGATCCGGTGATCTACCAGCTTTACGCCCAAGACCTGCACGGCGGGACATAACCCCGCCCCGCGAGGACAAGGCGCAGACATGAAAACGCCCGCGCAGCAATGCCGCGCGGGCGCTCGGATGCCCTCTATCTAGAACCGCCGACCAGAGCGGCGCGCTAGATCATCCGCATTTGCTATGGCCGCAGCTCGAGCAGGTCATGCAGCCTTCGACCATCATCAAGGTATATTGGCCGCAAGAGGCGCAGGCCTTGCCTTTGGGGCGGCTGTCGAGGCCCATGGCTTCGGCTTGCGGGTCGGCCTTCAGGCCCATGCCTTCGCCCTCGATGAAGCCGATGGAAATCAGGTGGCGTTCCAGCACCCCGCCGATCGCCGCGAGGATCGAGGGGATATATTTGCCTTCCATCCATGCGCCGCCGCGCGGGTCGAACACGGCTTTGAGTTCCTCGACCACAAAGGACACATCCCCGCCGCGCCGGAAGACGGCGGAAATCATCCGCGTCAAGGCAACGGTCCATGCGAAATGCTCCATGTTCTTGGAGTTGATGAAGACCTCGAAGGGGCGGCGATGGCCGCCCATCACGATGTCATTCACGGTCAGATAGATCGCATGTTCGGAATCGGGCCATTTGAGCTTATAGGTCGCGCCGTCCAAGGATTTCGGACGCTCCAGCGGGTCGGCCATATAGATCACATCGGCGCCGTGATCGACCTCGGGGCTTTCGTCGCTCTGCTCCGACACGCTCAGGACCGATCCGGTCACGTCATTGGGCCGGTAGGTGGTGCAGCCTTTGCAGCCCGTCTCGTAGGCTTGCATATAGACGTCTTTGAAGCTTTCGAAATCAATGTCTTCGGGGCAGTTGATGGTTTTCGAGATTGAGCTGTCGATCCATTTTTGCGCCGCCGCCTGCATTTTGACGTGGTCCGCAGGGGCCAGAGTTTGCGCATTGGTGAAATAGTCGGGCAAGGGCGCATCGCCCATTTTGTCGCGCCACATCTGCACGGCGTAATCGACGACTTCCTCTTCGGTGCGCGATCCGTCCTTTTGCAAGACCTTGCGGGTGTAGGCATAGGCAAAGACCGGCTCGATCCCCGAGCTGACATTGCCTGCATAAAGCGAGATCGTGCCCGTGGGCGCGATAGAGGTCAGCAAGGCGTTGCGGATGCCGTTCTCGCGGATCGCGCCGCGCACGTCCTCGTCCATCGCCTGCATCGTGCCGGAGGCAAGGTAAGGCTCGGCGTCAAACAGCGGGAAGGCGCCTTTTTCCTTGGCCAGATCAACCGAGGCCAGATAGGCGGCGCGGGCGATTGCCTTGAGCCAGTCTTCGGTTTGCTGTGCCGCCTCGTCCGAGCCATAGCGCAGCCCGACCATCAGCAAAGCATCGGCCAATCCGGTCACGCCCAAACCGATCCGGCGTTTGGCATGGGCCTCGCGCGCTTGCGCCTCCAGCGGAAACTGGCTGGCGTCGACGACATTGTCCATCATCCGCACGGCCACGGCGACAAGCTCCTGCATCGCCTCGGCGTCCAGCGAGGCCGCCGCGTCAAACGGATCCTTGACCAGACGCGCCATGTTGATCGACCCCAACAGGCACGCGCCGTAAGGCGGCAAGGGCTGCTCGCCGCACGGATTGGTCGCGGCGATGTCTTCGCAGTAATTGAGGTTGTTGGCGGCGTTGATACGGTCGATGAAAATCACCCCCGGTTCGGCCACATCATAGGTTCCCTGCATGATCTGGTTCCACAGATCGCGCGCATCCATCGTGTGATAGACCTTGCCGCCGAATTTGAGTTCCCACGGGCCGTCGGCCTTGACCGCTTCCATGAAATCATCGGTGATCAGAACCGACATATTGAACATGCGCAGGCGGGCCGCGTCGGCCTTGGCGGTGATGAAATCCAGAACGTCGGGGTGGTCGCAGCGCATCGTCGCCATCATCGCGCCGCGGCGCGAACCGGCGGACATGATGGTGCGGCACATCGCGTCCCACACATCCATGAACGACAAGGGGCCGGAGGCATCCGCCGCCACGCCCAAAACATCCGATCCGCGCGGGCGGATGGTCGAGAAATCATAGCCGATGCCGCCGCCTTGCTGCATGGTCAGCGCCGCTTCCTTGAGCATGTCGAAAATGCCCGCCATGCTGTCGGGGATCGTGCCCATGACGAAACAGTTGAACAGCGTCACCTTGCGCGCCGTGCCCGCGCCTGCGGTGATGCGCCCTGCGGGGAGGAATTTGAAATCCTCCAATGCGCCGTAGAAGACCTCTTCCCACTTCGCCGGCTCTTTTTCCACCTCGGCCAAAGAGCGCGCGATTCGCCGCCATGTGTCCTCGACCGATTGATCGCGCGGCGTGCCGTCGGCGTCTTTCAGTCGGTATTTCATGTCCCAAATCTGTTCGGCGATGGGGGCGGCAAAACGGCTCATAAGGCGATCCTATTGGGGTTTTGGCTACGTGGCAGCAGCGTCTGTTCGGGTTGCGCAGCAGGGGCAGAATACAGATTCGCCCGCCCGCCGCGCAGGGGCGTGAAGGCTTTCGAACCTACGCGGATGCCCTCTTCGGGTCAACTTGCCATTGCCCCTCTTGGCCCTATATTTGACCGCAAGAACTTGGGGCGTGGCGATGACAACACACATACATCTTGTGAAACTTTCCGTCGGCACCGAGGGTGTGGATGACCTTGCGGCATGGCAAAAACTGCCCCAAACCCACACGGCGGACGGATTGCCGCGCCATGTCACCCGCATGTGGCCCAAGCGCGAGCCGGAGATTTTAACAGGCGGATCAATCTATTGGGTGATCAAGGGCCAGATCCAGGCGCGACAGCGTATCTTGCGGCTTGAAGAGGTGGATCGCGGCGACGGTATCCGCCGCTGCGCCATCGTTCTGGACCCGCATCTTATCCGCACCGCCAGCGCCCTGCGCCGCCCGTTCCAAGGCTGGCGCTATCTCAAACCCGAAGACGCGCCCAAGGATTTGCCGCAAGGGCGCGATGGCGATGATGCCCTGCCGCCCGAATTGTCGGCGGCGCTGGCCGATATCGGGCTGCTCTGAGCGCGCTCAATCGACCTTGAGTTTGGCCGCGAGGGTCTTGAGCGTCGCGCGCTCGGTCTCGTCCACCTCGGCCATGCGCGAGCGAAACAGCGTCGCTTGCGATTTGAGGATCAAACCGTCGTCGAGCAATTTGAGATGGTTGGCGCGCATGGTCTCGCCGGTCGAGGTGATATCGGCCACGGCTTCGGCGGTCTCGTTGCGCACGGTGCCCTCGGTCGCGCCTTGGCTGTCGACCAATTGGTAATCGGCCACGCCGTTGTCGCGCAAAAACTCGCGCACCAGACGGTGGTATTTCGTGGCGATGCGCAAACGAAAGCCGTGATTGGCGCGAAACTGCGCGGCGGCAGCGTCCAGATCGTCGATGCAATTCACATCGACCCATCCATTCGGCACCGCGATAATCAAATCGGCATGGCCAAAGCCCAAGGGCGCAAGCTCCTCGACCTGCATCTCCCATCCGGCCAGCTTTTCGCGGATCAAATCGGTGCCGGTGACGCCCAGATGGATGCGCCCCGCCGCCAGTTCGCGCGGAATTTCGCCCGCCGAGAGCAGCACCAGTTCGACGCCCTCGATCCCCTCGACCGCGCCGGAATATTCGCGCTCCGATCCGGTGCGCGCCAAGGTCACGCCGCGCGCGCCGAACCAGTCAAAGGTCTTTTCCATCAACCGGCCCTTGGAGGGCACTCCAAGTTTAATGCTCATGCGCCGCCTCCGAGTTCGATCATCAATCCAGGCCGGATCACCCCGCCCACGGCGGGAATTTCCGCGCCCTGCCCGAGCACGCGGGTCAACGCATCATAGCGTCCGCCCGAGGCCACAGCGGGCAGATCGGGGCGCGCCTCGGCGTAAAAGCCAAAGACGAAACCGTCGTAATATTCCATCTGGCTGCGCCCGTAGGAGGCTTCGAAATCGAGGTTCTCGACATCGATGCCGCGGCGCGACAGGGCCTCCATCCGCGCTTCGATCCGGTCCACGGCGGCGGTGATGGCGGGCATGTCGACGGTGATATCGCGCAGCCGCTCCAGCGCGTGCGGCAAGGTCTCGCGCACATCCAGAATGGAATCGATCACCAAAACATCGCCTTCGGAAATCGGCGCGGCGGCGGCATCCTCGCGCAGCGTGGCGATGCGCGCTTCGACTTCGGCGCGGCTGCGCAGGCCCATCTGCACCGCCCCCTCGAAGGGATCGCTTTGCGCCAAAAGCGCGGCGCGGCTGGCGGGCGGCGGGGTGCGCCCCGCAAAACGGTCGAGCAGCGCGCGAAACCGGCGCGGCCGCCAGATATGGCGCATCAAGGCGGCGCGGCGTTTGTCGGTGGTTTTTAAGGCGGAGACAGCGGCGGTCAGCACCCCCATATCCCCCGTGGCGGCCCGCAACGGCAAATCGCCCAGCGCCTCGAATATGCGCGCAAAGACCTCTGCATCGGCCTCGGCGGGGTTTTGCGTGTCGAAAATCTCGTATCCGACCTGCAGGTATTCATTGGCGCGGTCGGGATTGTCCTCTTGGCGGCGAAACACTTCGCCCGCGTAGGTATAGCGCGCCGGTGTTGCGCCGTGTTGCATGTGCATCTGCACCACCGGCACAGTGAAATCGGGGCGCAGCATCTGCTCGCCGCGCAGCGCATCAGAGGTCACATAGGCGCGCCCGCGGATGTCCTCGCCGTAAAGGTCGAGCAAAACCTCGGCGGGTTGCAGCACGGCGGTTTCCACCGGCAAAGCGCCCGCGGCCTCGAATGTCGCGCGCAATTGCGCGGCCGCGTTGCGGATCATCAAACGGTCGGGCATCAGGCCTCCTCGCCCTGCTGGGCGGCGGCGGCGGGGGTGTGCAGCGCCACGATCTCGGCGACTTTGGCGACCATCTGGGCGCGCGGCACTTCGAACTGGCTGGGCCGGTCCTTCCATTCTTCCAATGTGGCGGTCTGCGCGATCTGCGCGCCAAGGATCAGGTCCTTGATCTGCACCACGCCTTTTTCCTTTTCGTCGCCGCCTTCGATCACCGCCACGGGAGACAGGCGTTTATCGGCGTATTTCAATTGGTTACCGAAGTTTTTCGGATTGCCCAAATAGACCTCGGCGCGGATGCCTGCGGCGCGCAATTCGCTGGCCATGGCCTGATAATCGGCCATGCGGGCCTTATCCATGACCGTGACGATCACCGGCCCTTGCTCTTGCGAGGTGATCCGGCCTTTTTCGCGCAGCGCGGCCAGCAACCGGTCCACCCCGATCGACACGCCGGTGGCGGGCACGGATTGGCCGGTGAAGCGTTTGACCAGATCGTCATAGCGCCCGCCGCCCGCGACCGAGCCGAATTGCCGCTTGCGGCCTTTCTCGTCGAAAATCTCGAATGTCAGTTCGGCCTCGAACACGGGGCCGGTGTAATAGCCAAGGCCGCGCACGACCGACGGGTCGATGTCGATACGCGCCGCGTCATAGCCCCCCGCCGCGACCAGCGCCGCGATCTGCTCCAGCTCTTGGACGCCTTCAAGGCCGATCTCGCTGCTGCCCACCGAGGCGGTGAGATTGGCCAGCGTTTCGGCGGTGGTTGCGCCTTTGGACGTCAGGAAAGCGAGGACAGGCTCGATTTGCCCCTCGCCCAGCCCCACGCCGTCGATATAGGCCCCCGAGGCGTCCAGACGCCCCTTGCCGAGCAACTCGCGCACGCCCGCCGCCCCGACCTTGTCGAATTTGTCGATGGTGCGCAGGATATTGGCCTCCCAAGCGCCGCGATCCTCATAGGAGGCGGGCGGGGCATCGGCGGTTTGCGCCTCTGCTGCGGCCACGGCCTCCAGCACACCGTTGAGAACCTTGCGGTTGTTGACGCGGATCACATAGTCGCCGCGCGGGATGCCCACGGCCTCCAAAGTGTCGGCCAGCATCATGCAAATCTCGGCGTCCGCCGCCACGGAGGGTGCGCCGACCGTATCGGCATCGCATTGATAAAACTGGCGAAACCGCCCCGGTCCGGGTTTTTCGTTGCGCCACACCGGACCCATCGCATAGCGGCGGTAGGGGGTGGGCAAATCATTGCGGTGCTGCGCATAGACGCGGGCCAGAGGCGCGGTCAGATCATAGCGCAGCGCCAGCCAATCGCCCTTGCCGTCCTCGTCGGCCTCCTGCCATGCAAAGACGCCCTCGTTGGGCCGGTCCACATCGGGCAAAAACTTGCCCAAGGCCTCGACCGTCTCGACGCCGGAGCTTTCCAGAGCGTCAAAACCGTAGCGATGATAGACCCCTGCAATCTTGCGCAGCATCTCGCCGCGCTCGGCCACTTCGGCGCCGAAATAATCGCGAAACCCTTTGGGCGGGAGGGCCTTGGGGCGGGGTTGTTTCTTTTGCTTGGACATCAGCCGGTTCCTTGCGCGCAAATCTTGCGCCGCGTTTAGCCGATGGGGACCGCAGGGGCAAGCGATGCAGGGCGCGCGCGCCTAAGGTCCCCCTGCAGCGCGCGCATGATCGGGCGCGGATTACCCCGTTTTGGTTAGTTGACGCGGTTCAGCATCAAACGTATGTGTTAACACATGCAAGTCCTTGAAGAAAAAATTGCCCATCTGATCCGCATCACCGAAGATTTGTCGGAGATTGTCGCACGTCAGGAGACCGAGATCGCCATGCTGACGCGGCGTGTGCAGATGCTCATGGAGCGCGAGGCCGAACGCGAGGCAGGCGCCGACGGGCAGGTCTATATCGGCGACGAGCGCCCGCCGCATTGGTAGGCAGCTTGCCCGCCTAGGGCGCTTTGATATCCTTGGCCATCACCGCCCCGTCATGGAGCAACAGATTGGTCCAGCGCGCGTTATCGCCGTAACGTTCATAGAGCGAGACAAAGACCGTATCGCGCTCCAGCGTGCCGATTTTTTTGCCGCAGGGCTTGCCGCGCGCCGCGCCGCAGACCTTGGATTTCACCTTTTCATAGGCCTGATCCGCCGCGCCTTTCTGGCGCTGTTTGGCGGGGAGCAGATATTGCAACCGCTCATACATCGAGGCCGAGCCAAAGACCGCCAAAGCGGCGGTGAACTGGCGCGCGCAGCCATCGGCAAAGCCGGTCATGTAGAACGTATGGGCGCCGGTATGGCCGGGCAGGCTGTCATAGAGGCGGTATTTGGCGCGCCGCTCGGGGTAGCTGGCGACCTCCTTGCCCATCGCCGAGGTCGGCAGGTTGCAAATATGGGCGATCTCGCCGTAGGGCAGCTGCGTTCCATAGGCGACGGCCATGGCGTCGGGGCCGTTTGCGCGGCGCGGGGCGGCGGCAAGTTTGCCGAACAACCCGCCGCCTTTGCGCGGCGCGGCGGCAGGGGTATCGCCCAGCGCCTCGGCGGAGGGTGCGGCGGATGGCTCGCCCGATGGCGTGTCAGCTTGCGGGGTGGCGGCGGATGCGGGCGGCACGGCGGCCAAAGTCAGCGGCGCGTCCTGCGTGCCTGCGCCGGACTTGCGATTGCGCTTGAGAAAGGCCGCCAGCCCCTTGCGGGCGGGTTTGGCGGTCTCGGGCAGGGTAGATGCAAGCGCGGGCGCGAGGGCGGCGGCGGCAGCATCCGGCGCGGCAATTTGGGGCGCGGTTTGCACCGCATCGGGCGCGGCCTGTCCTGCGGCGATGGGCGGCTCCGGCTCCGCTTTGGGCGTTTTGCGCGCCAATCCCAAACTCGCGAGAATCCCGCGCCTTGCGGGGGCGACCTCATCGGGCGGCGGGGCCAGTAGGTCGCTTTGCGCCTCGGCCAGTGGGTCGCTTTGCGCGTCTGGCGGCGGCAGGTCTTGCGCGGGCTCAGAGACCGTGGGGGCGACTTCGGGGGCGGCGGCTGGGGCTTTCTTGCGCAACAGGCGCGCAAACAGGCCTTCGTTTTGCGGCTGCGGGGCAAGCTCGGCGGGGGCGGCCATGGCTTCGGCTTGCGGCGCATCCTCGGCCAAGGGCACCTGCGACAGGCGCGGCATTTTATCGATCGGATCGCCGCATCCGGCCAAAGCCAAAAGCGCCGCTACCATGAGCATATGCCGTTTATGAATGTTCTGTCTTACCACGCTTTTGACCCATCCCCTGATCCTCGCATGACACAGGGTTTACAAAAACTTGCGCCGCGCGGCTATAGGCCATTCGCCCATCGGCGGCGCATGGCGCAAAGTCAGACCTCTTCGACCTCGATCACCCCGTCGAGGCTTTTGATCGCGCCCTTGATTTGCGGGGTGACGGGGTATTCGCGGCCTGTGTCGACCTCGACCTCGCCCGGCAGGGCCGGATCCATCAGGCAAAAATAGATCGGCCCGCGCCCGCCGGATTTGACGCTTTGCGCCGCCCCGTCGAGCACCGATGCAACCGAGGAGACCGCCGCCGCATCCTCGACGAAAATCTTCAGCCCCACCGCCCCCGCATCGGCCACCACCCCGTCAATGGGCGCGATGGAACGGGCCAGCAATTTGAGCTGGTCGCTCTCCATCGTCGCCTCGGCGGTGACGACGACCTTCATGCCGGTTTCGATGTGATCGCGGCATTTTTCCAATGTGTCAGAGAAAATCGTGACCTCATAGGCGCCGGTGGTGTCGCTGAGCTGGGCAAAGGCGAAACGGTTGCCGCGCGCGGATTTGCGCTCTTGGCGCCCCGCCACGATGCCCGCCAGTTTGGCGATGAACGGGCCGCCTTCGGCCTTGGCGGTGACCTCGTCGAGGGTCAAAACCCCCTTGCGTTTGAGCGGCACCATATAGTCGTCGAGCGGATGGCCCGAGAGGTAGAAGCCGATGGCCTTGAATTCCTCGCCCAAGCGTTCGGCGGGCATCCAGTCATTGACCGGCGCGATGCGCGGTTCGGGCAAATCATCGCCCGCCTCGCCGAACAAGGAGACCTGATTTGAGCTTTTTTGCTCGTGGATCGCGGCGGAATAGGCGACCAGCGCATCAAGGCTGTCAAAGACGCGGCGGCGGTTTCTGTCCAGCTCGTCAAAGGCACCCGAGCGCGCCAGCATTTCCAAAGGCCGCTTGCCGACGCGTTTCAAATCGACGCGGCGGGCCAGATCGAAGAGCGTGGCAAAGGGTTTGTCGACACCGTCCACCTTGCGCCCCTCGGTGATCAGGCGCATCGCCTCGACCCCGACGTTTTTGAGCGCGCCCAAAGCATAGACCAAAGCGCCCTGTTCAACCTTGAAGGTCGCATCCGAGCGGTTCACGCAGGGCGGAACATAGGGCAATTCGAGCCGCTTGCGCACCTCTTCGAAATAGACGGCCAGTTTGTCGGTCAGATGGATATCGCAATTCATCACACCGGCCATAAATTCGACCGGATGATTGGCCTTGAGCCATGCGGTTTGGTAGCTGACCACGGCATAGGCGGCGGCGTGGGATTTGTTGAAACCGTAGTTGGCGAATTTCTCCAAAAGGTCGAAAACCTCGGAGGCTTTTTTGGCAGGCACGCCATTGTCGCCCGCGCCTTTTTCGAATTTCGGGCGCTCGGCGTCCATCGCCTCCTTGATCTTTTTACCCATGGCACGGCGCAGCAGGTCGGCGCCGCCAAGGCTATAGCCCGCCATGACCTGCGCGATCTGCATCACCTGTTCCTGATAGACGATAATCCCTTGGGTTTCCTCAAGAATATGGTCGATCAAAGGGTGGACGGATTCGATTTCCTTAAGGCCGTTCTTGACCTCGCAATAGGTCGGGATGTTTTCCATCGGACCAGGGCGATAGAGCGCCACAAGCGCGACGATATCTTCGATACAGGTCGGCTTCATGCGCTTGAGCGCATCCATCATGCCCGTCGATTCCACCTGAAACACGGCGACGGTTTTGGCGCTGGCGTAAAGCTTGTAGGTCGGCGCGTCATCAAGCGGGATATGGCCGATGTCATTCTCGGCCCCCTCGGCAGGTTCATAAAGCTGCCGCCCGTCCGCCGAGACGTGCAAATCGCGCCCGCCGCGGTGGATCTGTTCGATCGCATTCTTGATCACGGTCAGGGTTTTCAGGCCCAGAAAGTCGAATTTCACAAGGCCCGCTTGTTCGACCCATTTCATGTTGAATTGCGTCGCGGGCATGTCGGAGCGCGGATCTTGATAAAGCGGCACCAAAGCGTCCAGACGCCGGTCGCCAATCACCACACCCGCCGCGTGGGTCGAGGCATTGCGCAGCAATCCTTCGACCTGCATGCCGTATTTGAGCAGACGGTCCACGACCTCTTCGTTTTTGGCCTCCTCGCGCAGGCGTTCTTCTTGCGCGAGCGCCTGTTCGATGCTGACGGGTTTGACCCCCTCGACGGGGATCATTTTCGACAAACGGTCCACCTGCCCGTAGGGCATTTGCAACACGCGGCCGATGTCGCGCACGGCAGCTTTGGACAAGAGCGCGCCAAAGGTGATGATCTGCCCGACTTTGTCGCGGCCGTATTTTTCCTGCACATAGCGGATCACCTCTTCGCGGCGGTCCATGCAAAAATCGATGTCGAAATCGGGCATCGACACCCGTTCGGGATTGAGGAAGCGTTCGAACAGCAGGCTGTAGCGCAGCGGGTCAAGGTCGGTCACCGTGAGCGCATAGGCGACAAGGCTGCCCGCGCCCGACCCGCGCCCGGGGCCGACGGGAATGTCGTGATCCTTGGCCCATTTGATGAAATCCGCAACGATCAGGAAGTAACCCGGAAATCCCATGCCCTCGATGATATCAAGCTCGAAATCGAGCCGCGCCTGATAGGCCTCGACCGTATCGGCATGGGGGATCACGGCAAGGCGCGCTTGCAGGCCCTCATTGGCCTGACGGCGCAATTCTTGCACCTCGTCATCGGCGAATTTGGGCAAGATCGGATCGCGCAAGTAAGCCCCGAAGGCGCAACGTTTGGCAATCTCGACCGTGTTTTCAATGGCTTCGGGCAGGTCGGCAAAGAGGGTGATCATCTCTTGCTGCGACTTGAAATAATGCTGCGGGGTCAGGCGGCGGCGCGGTTCTTGTTGATCGACATAGGCCCCTTCGGCGATGCAGATCAACGCATCATGGGCCTCATACATTTCGGTTTTGGGAAAATAGACATCATTGGTCGCCACGATCGGCAGGTCCATCGCATAGGCCATTTCCAAAAACCCGCGCTCGGTGGATTTTTCCGCCTCGGGCAATCCGCCATCGACGGGGTGGCGCTGCAACTCGACATAAAGCCGATCCGGATAGGCGCGCGCCAGACGCTGCATCAAGGCTTCGGCGGCGGGGCGTTGGCCCGCCTGCAAATAGCGGCCCACCGGCCCGTCCGGCCCGCCGGTCAGGCAAATCAGCCCGTCGCTATTGGCCTCAAGCTCGGCCAATGTGACTTGCGGCAATTGTCCGCCCTTGTCGACATAAAGGCAGGTGTTGAGCCGCATCAGGTTCTCGTATCCGGCCTCGTTTTGCGCCAGCAGGACCAAAGCCGCCGGATCGCGCTCTTTCTCGCCGGGGGCCGCCTCGTGATAGGCGACGTCGACCTGGCAGCCCTGGATCGGTTGCACCCCTGCGCCGCCCGCCGTCACCGCAAATTCCAGCGCGGCGAACATGTTGTTTTTGTCGGTCACGGCCACCGCAGGCATGTCCATATCAATGCACAGGGCAGGCAATTTCTTCATCCGTATCGCCCCTTCGAGGAGCGAATATTCGGTATGGACGCGCAGGTGGATGAATCGGGGGTCACTCATACCGCGCAGCCTACCCAAGCCGCGCGCGGCGCGAAAGGGCGCTTGGGGTGCGGGCGTCTGATTTTTGGCTTGGCCCTCATTTTCGCCTTGGCCCGCATTGCCGCCTTGGCACAGCGCCGCGGGCCTAAAGAGCCGCCGCGCTACCGCCACCAGATGCCTGCCCAAAAAGCGGGCATACGCCCATTCACGCGGCGAAACCCATGCGGGTTTTTCTTGCCGCAGGGCGTTTTGATGTGCTTATCTCGGTCACGGCGCATCTGGGGCGCTGTTCCGGCCCGTCTGTTTTCTACGTCGCATCGAAGACAGGCACGGGGGCACGATCATCGGTAAGGCGGCAGGTTTTACATATATGGATATCACCTTTCTTCTCAACGGAGAGAGCGTGTCGATCAAGGAGGTGGCGCCGATGGCCACCCTGCTTGACTGGCTGCGCGAGACGCGCGGGTTGACCGGAACCAAAGAGGGCTGCAACGAGGGTGATTGCGGCGCCTGCACCGTGATGGTGCGCGACGAGAGCGGTGCGCGCGCGCTCAACGCCTGTATCTTGCTCTTGCCGCAGCTACACGGCAAATCCATCCGCACCGTCGAGGGCATCAGCGCGCCCGACGGCGCATTGCATCCGGTGCAAGAGGCGATGGTCGCACATCACGGTTCGCAATGCGGGTTCTGCACTCCGGGGTTCATTGCCTCGATGGCGGTGGCGCATCGCAATGGCGAGACGGATTTCGACACGGCTCTGGCGGGGAACCTGTGCCGCTGCACCGGCTATGCGCCGATCATCCGCGCCGCCAAGGCCGCCGCCGCCGCGCCGGTTCCCGCGTGGATCGAGGATGACCTGCCGCCCCTGCCCGCAGCGGGAGACATGACCGGCGATGTGGTTTTGCCGACCTCGGCCGATGCGCTGGCCGCGTGGTATGTCGCCCATCCCGATGCGACGTTGATCGCGGGGGCGACGGATGTGGGCCTGTGGATCACCAAGGCCCTGCGCGAGATCAAAAGCGCCGCCTTCTTGCATCTGTGCAGCGACCTGCAAGCGATCGAGGAAACCGAGGAAACCCTGCGCATCGGGGCGGGGGTGCGGATTGCCGATCTGATCCGCGTGATGGACCGTTTGCACCCGTCCTTTGGCGCCATGCTGCGCCGCTACGGGTCGGCGCAGGTGCGCGGCGCGGCCACATTGGGCGGCAATATCGCCAATGGCTCGCCCATCGGGGACGGCCCGCCGCCGCTGATCGCGCTGGGGGCGCGGCTGCATCTGCGCCGCGGCGATGCACGGCGCGAGATCGCGCTGGAGGATTTCTTTATCGACTATGGCAAGCAAGACCGCGCGGCGGGCGAATTTGTCGAGGCGGTGACGGTGCCGAAACAGGCGGACCGGCTCAAGGTCTACAAACTGTCCAAACGCTTTGATCAGGATATCTCCGCCCTATGCGGCGCGTTCAATATCACCGTAGAGCGCGGCGTGGTCACCGCCGCCCGCATCGCCTTTGGCGGCATGGCGGGCACGCCCAAACGCGCCGCCACAGCCGAAGCCGCGCTCGTCGGCGCGCCTTGGAGCGAGGATAGCCTGCGCGCCGCCATGGCGGCGATGGCGCAAGATTACACCCCGATGAGCGATGCGCGCGCCTCCGGACGCTACCGTATGGGCGCGGCGCAAAATATGCTCTGGCGCTATTGGCTCGAAGATCGCGGCGACAGCCCCCTTTTGACGCAGGTGAGCGCATGAGCACCGATCACGCCCCGCTGCCGCACGCCCCCCTGCCCCATGATGCTGCCGCTTTGCATGTCACGGGCGCGGCGCGCTATGTCGACGACATCCCCACGCCTGCGGGCACCCTGCATATCGCCTTTGGCCTGTCCGAAGTGGCGCGCGGGCAGATCACCGAAATGGACCTTGGCGCGGTGCGCGCCGCCGCTGGCGTCGTGGCGGTTCTGACGGCGGATGACATGCCCTTTGCCAATGATGTCTCGCCCTCGGCCCATGACGAACCGCTGCTCAGCGATGGCAGCGTGCATTACATCGGCCAGCCGGTCTTTGCCGTGGTCGCGACCAGCCATCTTTTGGCGCGCAAGGCGGCGCGGCTGGCCCGTATCGCCTACCGCGAGGAAGCGCCGGTCCTGACCATCGACGAGGCCCTCGCCGCCGGTGCGCGCTTCGAAGACGGCCCGCGCATCTATTCCAAGGGCGATGCGCAGGCGGCGATCGACGGCGCGGCGCATGTGATCGAAGGCCGCATCGAGATGGGCGGGCAGGAGCATTTTTACCTCGAAGGGCAGGCCGCGCTGGCCCTGCCGCAAGAGGGCGGCGATATGGTGGTGCATAGCTCGACCCAGCACCCGAGCGAGATCCAGCATAAGGTGGCCGAGGCCATCGGCGCGCCGATGCATGCGGTGCGGGTCGAGACGCGGCGCATGGGCGGCGGATTTGGCGGAAAAGAAAGCCAAGGCAATGCTTTGGCGGTGATCTGCGCCGTGGCGGCGCGGGCGCTGGGGCGGCCGTGCAAGATGCGCTATGACCGCGACGACGATATGATCATCACCGGAAAACGCCATGATTTCCGCATCACCTACCGCGCGGGATTTGACGCAAACGGCCTGCTGGCGGGGGTGAGTTTCGGGCAATATACCCGCTGCGGCTGGGCGCAGGATCTGTCGCTGCCTGTGGCGGATCGCGCCATGCTGCATGCCGATAATGCCTATCACATCCCCCATATCCGCATCGAAAGCCACCGTTTGCGCACCAATATGCAATCGGCCACCGCCTATCGCGGCTTTGGCGGGCCGCAGGGGGTTTTGGGGATCGAACGGGTGATGGACCACGGCGCGCATGTGCTGGGGATCGATCCGGCCGAATTGCGCCGTCGCAACTATTATGCGCCCGCTTCGGCACGCGCGCGGCAAACCACGCCCTACGGCCAAGAGGTCGAAGATTTCATCTTGCACGAGATGACCGAGCATTTGTTGCACAGCGCCGATTACGCCGCGCGCCGCGATGCGGCGGCCGCATGGAACGCCGCCCATCCCACGATCAAACGCGGCATCGGGTTCTCGCCGGTGAAATTCGGCATCTCCTTCACCCTCACCCATCTCAATCAGGCGGGGGCCTTGGTGCATGTCTATCAAGACGGATCGGTGCATTTGAACCACGGCGGCACCGAGATGGGACAAGGGCTGTTTCAAAAGGTCGCGCAGGTCGCCGCCGCGCGGTTCGGCGTGGGGATGGAGGCCATCAAAATCACCGCCACCGACACCGGCAAGGTGCCCAATACGTCGGCCACGGCGGCCTCCTCGGGCAGCGATCTGAACGGGATGGCGGTCAGGGCGGCTTGCGATACCATACGCATCCGTATGGCCGAGCATCTGGCCGAGCGCCACAATTGCGCGGCCTCGGACGTGCGCTTCGACCGCGGTATGGTGACGGCGGGCGAGACGGTCCTGCCCTTCGCCGAGGCGGCGAAATCGGCCTATGAGGCGCGGGTCAGCCTCTCGGCCACGGGGTTTTATGCCACGCCCGAAGTCGCCTGGGACCGGATCAAAGGCGAGGGCCGTCCGTTTTTCTATTTCGCCTATGGCGCGGCGCTGACCGAAGTCGCCATCGACACATTGACCGGCGAGAACCGCATTTTGCGCGCCGATATCGTGCATGACGCGGGCAACAGCCTGAACCCTGCGCTCGACATCGGGCAGATCGAGGGCGGATATGTGCAAGGCGCGGGATGGCTGACGTGCGAGGAGCTGGTGTGGGATAGCAAAGGCGCGCTGAAGACCCATGCGCCCTCGACCTATAAAATCCCCGCCGTGTCGGACCGCCCAGATGTGTTCAACGTCGCGCTGTGGGATGCGCCCAACCGCGAAGAGACGATCTACCGCTCCAAAGCCGTGGGCGAGCCGCCCTTCATGCTCGGGATTTCGGCGTTTTTGGCGATGAGCGATGCGGTTGCGGCCAGCGGCGCGGCCTATCCGGCGATGGATGCCCCCGCCACGCCCGAACGGATATGGGCCACGATCGAGGGGCTGCGCGATGGCGGATAACACCGGATTTGACCTTGCCGCCCTGCGCGCGGCGCTGGCCCATGCACCGCAGGTGGCGCGGGTGGTCGTCGCAAATATTCGCGGTTCGGCCCCGCGCGAGATCGGCGCGGCGATGCTGGTGTGGGACGGGCCGGACGGGCGGGGGCAATCGGGCACCATCGGCGGCGGCGCTTTGGAATATGAGGCGGCGAAGGCGGCGCTCGACGGGCCGCATCCGCGCCATAGCGCACAGGCCCTCGGCCCCGATCTGGGCCAATGTTGCGGCGGAGCGGTGGAGTTGTTTTTCGATCTGTTCACCGCCGCCGACCTGCCCGCATTGGAGGGGCGCGAGGCGGTGGCGCGCGGCGCGGGCGAGATGCCCTTGCCGGTGCGCCGCGTGATGCAAGAGGCCCGCGCCCAAGGCCAAAGACCAAAGGCGCAATACCTCGGCGGGTGGATGATCGAACCCTTGGCCCAGCCCAAGCGCAGCCTGTGGATCTGGGGCGCGGGCCATGTGGGGCGCGCCTTGGTGGATGTGCTTGCGCCGCTGCCCGATTTCGACATCACATGGATCGACACGGGCACCGAGCGCTTTCCCGATCCGCTCCCCGAAGGCGTCACCGCCCTGCCCGCCGCCGCGCCCGAAGCATTGGCCCGCCATGCGCCGCAAGAGGCCGAACATCTGGTGCTGACCTATTCGCATGCGCTCGATCTGGCGATCTGCCATGCGCTTTTGATACGCGGTTTCGGTTTTGCCGGCCTCATCGGTTCCAAAAGCAAATGGGCGCGGTTTCGCAACCGTCTGGCCGCGCTTGGCCATAGCGCCGAGGCGATTGCCCGCCTGACCTGCCCCATCGGCGCGCCGCAGCTTGGTAAACATCCCCAAGCCATTGCCGTCGGCACCGCCAGCGCGCTATTACAACAGCCGCCAAGCGCCTCGGCGCGAAAGGAGATTTGCGCATGAGCGAGGTATTGCTCTCGATCGAGGGGCTGACCAAAGCCTACCCGGGTGTGGTCGCCAATGACGATGTGTCTTTCGACATCAAACGCGGCGAGGTGCATGCTTTGCTGGGCGAGAATGGTGCGGGCAAATCGACCTTGGTCAAGATGATCTATGGCCTCGTCAAACCCGACAGGGGCGCGATGACATTGAACGGCGCGCCCTATGCCCCGCCGGAGCCGCGCGCGGCGCGGGCCTCGGGGGTGGCGATGGTGTTTCAACATTTCTCGCTTTTCGATGCGCTCAATGTCGCCGAAAACATCGCGCTTGGCATGGAAAACCCGCCCTCGCCGCGCGATCTGGCGCCGCGTATCCGCAAAGTGTCGGAGGCCTACGGATTGCCGCTTGATCCCTTCCGCACGGTCGGCGATCTGTCAGCGGGCGAGCGCCAGCGGGTCGAGATTATCCGCTGCCTGTTGCAAGATCCCAAGCTGTTGATCATGGACGAGCCGACCTCGGTTCTGACCCCGCAGGAGGTGGAGATCCTGTTCCAGACCCTGCGCAAATTGTCGGCCGAGGGCACCGCGATCCTCTATATCAGCCACAAGCTCGAAGAAATCCGCACCCTATGCGACGAGGCGACGATTTTGCGCCTTGGCAAGAAGGTCGGCGAATGCACCCCGCGCGAGGTCAGCGCCGCGCAGATGGCCGAGATGATGGTCGGCACGGCGCTCACCGCGCCCAAACGCCAAAGCGGCGCGGCGGGGGATGTGGCGCTCGAGATCACGGGGCTGTCCTTGGCCTCGCCCTCCGAATTCGGCACCGCGCTCAAGGATGTGCATCTTACCGTGCGGCGCGGCGAGGTTCTGGGCATCGGCGGGGTGGCGGGCAACGGTCAGGACGAGCTTTTGGGCGCGCTGTCGGGCGAATTGCGCAGCCGCGCCGATGCGATCCGATTTGGCGGCGCGCCGGTCGGCACGGCGGGGCCGAAAGCACGGCGGCGCATGGGGATTCTGACCGCCCCCGAAGAGCGTTTGGGCCATGCGGCGGCCCCCGATATGAGCCTGACGGAGAACGCTCTTTTGACGGGGGCAGAGCGCGAGAACCTTTTGGCGCGCGGCTTTCTCAAATGGGGCGCGGCGCGCGGCTTTGCCGAGAAAATCATCGAAACCTTCGACGTGCGCACCCCGTCGGCGGGCACGGCGGCGCGGGCCTTGTCGGGGGGCAATTTGCAAAAATTCGTCATCGGCCGCGAGGTCTTGCAGCGGCCGGAGGTTTTGGTGGTGAACCAACCGACATGGGGCGTGGATGCCTCTGCCGCCGCCGCGATCCGGCAGGCCTTGCTTGATCTGGCGGCCCATGGCGCGGCGATCATCGTGATCTCGCAAGATCTGGACGAGTTGATGGAAATATCCGACACATTTGCCGCGCTGAACGAGGGGCGGCTGACGCCTGTTCGTCCGGCGGCGGGGCTGACGATAGAAGACATCGGCCTGATGATGGGCGGCGCGAGCGATATGGAGGTGGCCCATGTTTCGGCTTGAAAAACGGCCCCAGCCGTCCAAGGCCTTTGCCTATCTGACGCCGGTTCTGGCGGTGCTGGCGACGATGATCGCGGGCGGGCTTTTGTTTGCCGCGCTCGGCAAGGCGCCCTTGGAGGCGATCCGCACGATTTTCTGGGAGCCGCTCTTTGGCGAGTTTTCCTTTTATTACCGCCCGCAGCTTTTGGTCAAAGGCGCGCCTTTGGTGCTTATCGCCATCGGGCTGAGCCTCGGGTTTCGCGCCGGTATCTGGAACATCGGCGCCGAGGGGCAATATATCGTCGGGGCGATTTGCGGCGCGGGCGTCGGGCTTGCCTTTTATCCGATGGAAAGCTGGATCATCTTTCCGCTCATGGTGCTTGCGGGGGCCATCGGCGGGATGCTTTGGGCGATGATACCGGCGCTTTTGAAGGTGAAATTCGGCACCAACGAGATTTTGGTCAGCCTCATGCTGGTCTATGTCGCCGAGCAGCTATTGGCCTCTATGTCTTTGGGGTTGTTAAAAAATCCCGAAGGATTCGGCTTTCCGGGAAGCCGCAATCTGCAAAGCTATGCCTCGGCGCATAATGCCGATCTGATCGAGGGATCGGGGATGCATTGGGGCGTGGTCTTTGCCTTTATCGCGGTGATTTTCGCCTATATCCTGCTCAACCGGCATTTGCTTGGCTATTCCATCCGGCTCACCGGCGAGGCCCCGCGCGCGGCGAAATTCGCAGGGGTCAATCCGGCGCGGCTGATATTGTTCTGCCTTGGCACCTCGGGAGCTTTGGCGGGTCTGGCGGGGCTGTTCGAAGTCTCCGGCCCCGCGGGGCAGATCAGCATCGATTTCAACACCGGCTACGGGTTCACCGCGATTATCGTCGCCTTTTTGGGGCGGCTGCATCCGGTGGGCATCTTGCTGGCGGGGCTTTTGATGGCGCTGACCTATATCGGCGGCGAGATCGCCCAAGGCAGCCTTGGCCTGCCCGCCTCCGCGATCCAGATGTTCCAAGGGATGCTGTTGTTTTTCCTGCTGGCGGTGGATGTTTTGACCAATTACCGCATTCGATTTGCCCAAAAGGGAGCCGCATGATGGACCTCAGTGCAATCAACCCCGCGCTTTTGCTGGCCTCGCTGATGGTCGCGGCCACGCCGATCCTGTTGGCGGGCATCGGCGAATTGATCACCGAAAAGGCGGGTGTTTTGAACCTCGGCGTCGAGGGCATGATGATCACCGGCGCGATTTGCGGATTTGCCGCCACGATCGAAACCGGCTCGCCGGCGCTCGGCTTTGCCTTTGCGGCGCTTGGCGGGGCGGGGTTGTCGTTGCTCTTTGCCTTTTTGACGCAATTCACCTTGGCCAATCAGGTCGCCTCGGGCCTTGCCCTGACGCTCTTCGGGCTGGGGCTGTCGTCGCTGCTGGGCCAAGGCTATGTCGGGCTCAAACCTGTCTCGACGCCCAAACTCGACCTTCCGCTGCTCTCCGACATCCCCTTTGTCGGGCAGGTTCTGTTTCAACATGACCTGATGGTCTATGTCGCCCTTGGGCTTGTCGCCGCCGTTTGGGCGACGCTCAAATACAGCCGCGCGGGGCTGATCTTGCGCGCCGTGGGCGAAAGCCATGATGCGGCCCATGCGCTTGGCTATAAGGTGGTGCGCATCCGCGTGCTGGCGATCATGTTCGGCGGGGCCTGCGCCGGTTTGGGCGGCGCCTACATCAGCCTCATCCGCGTGCCGCAATGGACCGAAGGCATGACCGCAGGCGCGGGATGGATCGCATTGGCCCTCGTGGTCTTTGCCTCGTGGAAGCCGTGGCGCGTCCTGCTCGGCGCCTATCTTTTCGGCGGCGTCTCCGTCTTGCAGCTCAACTTGCAAGCGGCGGGTCTTGCCATTCCTGTAGAATACCTTTCCATGTCCCCATACCTGATCACCATCCTCGTGCTGGTCATCATGTCCTCGGATCGCAGCAAGGCACCCGCCTCGCTCGGCCGGATTTTCCACGCCTCGCAATGAGGCACTGCTGCCACATAAAAAACCTAGGGAGTTTATACATGAAACGCAGACATATCCTGACAGGGGCGGCCACCGCCTTGGCGCTTGGCCTGTCCTCGGCCGCATGGGCCGAAAGCCACAGCGGCAAAACCAAAGTGGGTTTCGTCTATCTCGGCCCCGTCGGCGACGGCGGTTGGACCTACCACCACAACCAAGGCCGTTTGGCGGTTGAGCAGGAATTCGGCGATGCGGTTGAAACCGTCTTTGTCGAGAACGTGCCCGAAGGCGCGGACGCCGAGCGCGTGATGACGCAAATGGCGCTTGAGGGGGCCGACCTGATCTTCACCACCTCCTTCGGCTATATGGACCCGACGATCAACGTGGCCAAGAAATTCCCCAAGGTGAAATTCGAACACGCCACCGGTTATAAAACCGCGCCGAACGTATCGACCTATTCGGCGCGCTTCTACGAGGGCCGCGCCGTGCAAGGCATCATCGCGGGCCATATGACCGAAAGCAACATCATCGGCTATATCGGCTCCTTCCCGATCCCCGAAGTGATCCGCGGCATCAACTCGGCCTATATCCACGCCAAAAAGGTCAACCCCGATGTGCAATTCAAAATCGTTTGGGCCTACACATGGTTTGATCCGGCCAAAGAGGCCGATGCCGCCAAAGTGTTGATCGAACAAGGCGCCGATGTGATCTTGCAGCACACCGATTCCACCGCGCCTTTGGCAGCGGCGGCGGCTGCGGGCAATGTGATCGGATTTGGCCAAGCCTCCGACATGGCGGAATTTGCCGATGGCCCGCGCGTCTCCTCGATCATCGACAACTGGTCGCCCTATTACATCCAGCGCACCAAAGCCGTGATGGACGGCACATGGGAAAGCGTCATGACATGGGACGGCATCCGCGAAGGCATGGTCGGCATTGGCGAGATCACCGACAAGGTGCCCGCCGAGGTCAAGGCCGAAGCCTTGGCGCTCAAAGACGCCATCGCATCGGGCAGCTACAGCCCCTTCACCGGTCCGCTCAAAAAGCAGGACGGCAGCGATTGGCTGGCCGAGGGCGAAACCGCCGATGACGGCACTTTGGCGGGGATGAATTTCTACGTCGAAGGCATCGAAGGCGACATCCCGCAATAAGCGCCGCGCGCTGGCGGATTGCGCAACGGTTGAATGCGCCGTTTTAAATCATGAAAGGCCCGCCGTTTGCGCGGGCCTTTTTTATGTCTTTGGGCCCGCCTCTGGCCCGCGCGCCGCGCGCAAAACCGCACCGACGCAATACCGACATAATACCGACGTGATACCGACGCGGGATTTTGGCCACTCGCCCGCCCCCCTGCGGCGCCGCGACGCCGCGTTTTTCGAGGCACGCGCCCTGCCCTGCGCCACTGTGATCAAGATCAAAGCCGCCGCCGGAAAATGGTGATCTAGAGCGGGAAACGGAAAGGATATGACATGAGCTGGAGCGACACATTGAACGACACGCGGGGCCGTTTGCGGGGCCTCAACAAGACCATCCCCGACACCACCCGCGCCTTTGGAGGCCTGTCCAAAGCGGTCAAGGAGGGCGGGGTTCTGGACTTCAAAACCAAGGAGTTCGTCGCCCTCGGAATCGCCGTCGCCACCCGCTGCGACGCCTGTATCGCGCTGCATGTGGACACGTTGATCAAGGCCGGAGCCAGCCGCGAAGAGGTCGGCGATGTTTTGGCGATGACCATCCAGATGGGCGGCGGGCCGGCGATGATGTATGCGGGTAAGGCCTTGGAATGTTTTGACGAATTATCCGCGCAGGCGTGATCCGCACCCGCGCGCGCGCCGCGTGTCATTCACGATACGTGAGCGGCGCGCGGCCATCCGCGAAGGATTTTGCCGCTTTGCGAAAGCGCGGTAGGCAGGGGCCGCAGGGGCCGGCATGAGGGAGGGGCAAGGCCGCAAACGCGGCGCCCGACCCACCTGATAAGGACCCTCACGATGATCACTCAAATCGCTTCCGCCATCTTCACCGCCGCGCCTCTTTGGGCTTGGCCATTGCTTGTTGTTCTGGTCCTGCTGGGCCTGCGCGCCTCGCGCACCCGAAGCTCGCATGTGGCGCTCGTCTATGCGCTGCCGCTGCTGGGCATCCTGTCGGTGCGCACGGTCAGCGAGCTGCCGCATCAAAACGTGATCTGGCTCTTCTTCCTCGCCGCCTACCTCCTCGGCGCCGCCCTCGGTCACGCCCGCCAGCGCCACTACCTCATCGCCCGCGCCGGCCAGCGCCTGACCCTGCGCGGCGAGTGGCTGACCATGAGCGCGATGCTGTTGATTTTCCTTGCCAATTTCGTCCAAGGCTTCATGGCTGCGGTGGTTCCCGACGTGGCCGGATCGCTGGGATTTGCGGGCGGTATGGCGGTGCTGCTCGGGCTGTTTTCGGGCCTGTTCGGCGGGCGTGCGCTCTACGTCTTTCGCCGCGCGCCCAGCGCCGCGCTCCCCGCCTAAGCCTATGAGAAAAATGAAAAGCCCCGCCTGTTGCGGGGCTTTTGCCATTTCGTTGATCGGGGTCATCCGTCCTTGCGGATGGTCTCGTTTTTCGGATCATAGGGGCTGTCGCAGGTGACCGTCGCAGGCCATAGCTGGTTGAGCATTTTCACCTCGACCTTGGTGCCCTCGGTGGCCAGTTCGGGCGGCAGATAGCCCATACCAATGCTCTTGCCGAAGGCCACCGAATAGCCGCCCGAGGTCAGCCGCCCGACCTTTTCACCATTGAGATAAAGCGCCTCGCGGCCCCATGGATCGGCGTCCTGCGGCCCGTCAATGAGCAGGGTGCAGCATTTCGAACGAATGCCCTTCTCCAGCATCGCCTGCTTGCCATGGAACTCTTTGCCCAGATCGATAAAGCGTGGCAAATCAGCCTCTTGCGGCGTCGCATCGCGCCCAAGCTCGGTGCCGAAGGCGCGGTAGGATTTCTCTTGGCGCAGCCAGTTCTGCGCCCGCGCGCCGACCAGTTTCATCCCATGCGCCTCGCCTGCCTCCATCAGCAGATCGAAGAGGTAATTTTGCATCTCGATCGGGTGGTGAAGCTCCCAACCCAGCTCGCCCGTATAGGCCACGCGGATCGCATCGACGGGGCACATGCCCAATTCGATCCTGCGCGCCGAAAGCCAAGGAAACCGTTTGTTCGATAGGGCCGTGGCCGGATCGGCGTCGCGGATCACCGCGTTCAGAACATCGCGGGTTTTCGGCCCTGCGATGGCAAAAACGCCGTATTGCGTGGTCACGTCCTGAATTTCGATATAGCCAAACTCGCCCGCCTTATCCTCGGCCGCCTTGCGCAGGTAATCGCCGTCATAGGCGGTCCAAGCTCCTGCAGAGACAAGGTAATAGTCATCCTCGCCGCGCCGCACGATGGTATATTCGGTCCGCGTGGTCCCCGCCCCCGTCAGCGCATAGGTCAGGTTGATCCGCCCGACTTTGGGCAATCTGTTGCAGGTGAACCAATCCAGAAACGCCGTCGCGCCCGGTCCTTTGACCACATGTTTGGTAAAGGCCGTCGCGTCAATGAGGCCGACGCCTTCGCGGATGGCTTTGGCCTCGTCCACCGCATATTGCCACCATCCGCCGCGCCGGAAGCTGCGCGATGCGTGATCGTCAAACCCCATGGGGGCATAGTAATTCGGGCGCTCCCATCCGTTGACTTGGCCGAACTGCGCACCGCGGGCGGCTTGGCGGTCATAGGCGGGCGAGGTGCGCAGGGGCCGCGCCGCTTCGCGCTCCTCGTCGGGGTGGTGGAGGATATAGACATGCTCATAGGCTTCTTCATTCTTGGCCACGGCATAATCGGTGGTCATCCACGACCCGTAGCGTTTGGGATCAAGCGAAGCCATGTCGATCTCGGCTTCGCCCTCGACCATCATCTGCGCAAGGTAATAGCCCGTGCCGCCCGCCGCCGTGATCCCGAAACTGAACCCTTCGGCCAGCCACATATTGCGCAGCCCCGGCGCGGGGCCGACGAGCGGATTGCCGTCGGGCGTATAGCAAATCGGGCCGTTGAAATCATCCTTGAGGCCGACGGTTTCGGAGGTCGGCAGACGGTGGATCATCGACATATATTCCTCTTCGATCCGCTCCAGATCGAGGGGGAAGAGATCGGCGCGGAAACTGTCGGGCACACCGTATTGGAAGCGCGCGGGGGCACCGCGCTCATAGGGGCCAAGGATCCAGCCGCCGCGCTCTTCGCGCACATACCATTTGGCATCGGCATCGCGCAAAACGGGGTGCTCGGCCCCGCCGTTCTTGCGATACGCGACAAGCGCAGGATCGGGTTCGGTGACGATGAACTGGTGCTCGACGGGGATCGCGGGGATCTTGATGCCCAAAAGCTGCGCGGTGCGCTGCGCGTGGTTGCCCGTGGCGGTGACCACATGTTCGGCGGTGATCACCTGTTGCTCGTCCGAGGCGACAAGATTACCGCCCTTTTCGACCATTTTGGTGAGGGTGACGCGCCAGTCCGCTCCGGTCCATTCGTATCCGTCCACTTGCCATTTGCGCTCGATCACCACGCCGCGTTGGCGCGCGCCTTTGGCCATAGCCATGGTCACATCGGCAGGGTTGATATAGCCGTCGGTGGGGTGGAAAATCGCGCCCTCCAGATCATCGGTGCGCAAGAGCGGCCAGCGGTCTTTCATCTGCGCGGGCGTCATCCATTCATAGGGCACGCCGCAGGTTTCCGCCGTGGTCGCATAGAGCATATATTCGTCCATGCGGGCCTTGGTCTGGGCCATGCGCAGGTTGCCCACCACGGAAAATCCGGCGTTCAATCCGGTCTCGGCCTCCAGCGTTTTGTAAAACTCGACCGAGTATTGGTGGATATGGGTGGTGGCAAAGGACATGTTGAACAGCGGCAGCAATCCCGCCGCGTGCCATGTGCTGCCCGAGGTCAGCTCATCGCGCTCCAAGAGCATCACATCGTCCCACCCCGCGCGCGCCAGATGATAGGCAATCGAGGTGCCGACGGCGCCCCCGCCAACGACCAAAGCTTTGACATGCGTTTTCATGAGGCTCACTCCTGCGATCTATCCTTCCAAGATATGGCCGAGCGGCGCGCGAAACGGCGCTCGGCAGCCGACAGGGTAGCGGTCAAATGCGACGCTTGGAAGATTTTGGCGCCGTTGCGGGCGATTGGCGCGCAGGTTCTAGCGCAGCTGCGCGGCGCAGCGGGTCATCGCACCGATGGTGCGGCACTGGCGGCCGTCAAAGCGGCTGACCACCACGGGATCGGCGCTGCGCGGATCGGCGATCTGCGGGGCCGTGCGGTTTTGCGCCTTGAGCGCCGCCAAAATCCGCGCGGCGTTGTATTCGGCGCGCGCGACGATCATCGCTTCGGGCAGAACGGGCATCGGAGTCAAAGCCAGTTTCTCTTCGGCGCTGAAGTCGGGCGCAGGTGAGATGGCGGCGGCGGCCAACGCCGCGCGGTCCACGCCGCGCCAGAACTGCATTACCGCCTCGCGCGATGCATTGCCCAACACCACAAGCTCCAATTCCGGCGTGATGCGCGCGCGATAGGCGCGATAGCCTTGCGGCCATCCCTCGGCAGGCGAGACTTCGGTCAACGCGCTCTGAGGCGCGGCGGCGGCCGCCTCCCGTGCGGCGGCGGGGCCGATGCGCACATTCAACATGCGCAGCCCGTCCGAATAATTGAGCACCGTCTGTGCGGCGGAGCTATCTGCGGCGGCGGTAAATTTTGCGATCATGGCCGCCATTTCGGCGGGCGCTGCGCCCATCATCCGGTTCGCGTCCTCAGGCAGGAAATAGCGGCGCACCCATCCGGCGGGCGCATCGGGCAGAAAACCCGCGACTTCGAGCTTTTGCACCCGCTGCACCGATCCGGCGCGGCGGCTGATCGAGGCGGCGTAATCCGAAAGGCTCAGGCGGGATTCAAGATGGGCGGCGTCACGCATTTGCGCACGCACGTCCATCCCAATGGTAAAAACCACCATCGCACCGATACCAAAAACTGAAAGCGCTCTGCGCATTGGATCACCCACAAATTTACCTTAGGGCATCTTGCGCGCCGTTTTGGCCCAGCGCAGGGCGCAAATATGGCGCGGCGCGGGTGTTTTCGCGGCGACGGGGCGAGCCTGCCGCAACGTCGACAATACCGTAGTTGCCGCAATTTCACCGGAGTGTTAGAGAGGAAAGAGCCGAACGCCCGTATGGGCTCAAGCCCGAATTTCGAAAGGCCCGCTATGAAAATCTACCGCTCTATCAAAGATTTGCGCGACGGCCTGCGCGCATGGCGCGCGGCGGACGAGCGGATCGGATTTGTCCCCACGATGGGGTTCTTGCACGAGGGCCATATGTCCTTGGTGCGCCGCGCGCAAAGCGGCGCCAAACGTGTGGTCGTGTCGATTTTCGTCAACCCGACGCAATTCGGGCAGGCGGGTGATCTGGAGGCCTATCCACGCGACGAGGCGCGAGACCTGGCCTTGCTTGAGGCCGAGGGGGTCGATGCCGTCTTCCTTCCGCAAGCGGGCGAGATTTACCCGCAGGGCGACGAGACCATCGTCGAAACCACGCGGCTGGCCAATATTTTGCACGGGCAGGTCCGGCCCGGACATTTTCGCGGCGTGACCTCCGTGGTGGCGCGTCTGTTCAATATCGTGCAGCCCGATATGGCGGTTTTCGGCGAGAAGGATTACCAGCAATTGCAGGTGATCCGCCGTATGGTGCGCGATCTGCATATGCCGGTTGAGATCCTTGGCGCGCCGACGGTGCGCGAGGCGGACGGGCTGGCCATGTCCTCGCGCAATGTGCGCCTTTGCCCCGAAGACCGTGCGGCGGCGGTGGTGCTGAGCCAAGCCTTGAGCGTGGGCGAGGCCGTCGCGGCCAAAGGCGCAGGCGTAGAGGCCATCCGCGCCGCTATCGCCGCCAAGATCGAGGCCGAACCGCGCGCGACCCTGACGGGTCTGGACGCGGTGCATCATAGCGATCTGACCGAGATGTCCGGCCCGCTGAGCGCGCCTTTGGCGGTGATGATCTCGGCGCAGTTTTCCGACATTTTGTTGATTGACCAAAGGGTGATCCAGCCATGAGCACACAGACCACAATCCGCCGCACCACGGTGCCGCAAATCGCCAATCGCAAGGGCGGCGAGCCGATTGTCTCGCTCACCTCCTATCATGCGCATACGGCTGCGATTGTTGATAATTACGCCGATTTCATCCTTGTCGGTGACAGCCTCGGCATGGTCATGCACGGCATGGACAGCACCGTCGGCGTGCCGCTGGATCTGATGATCATGCATGGCAAGGCGGTGGTGCGCGGCACGCAAAAGGCGCTGATCGTGGTGGATATGCCCTTTGGCACCTATGAGGAAAGCCCGCAGGTCGCCTTTCGCAATGCGGCCAAGATCATGAAAGAAACCGGCTGCGGCGCGGTGAAGCTGGAAGGCGGCGCGCGCATGGGCGAGACGATCCGCTTTTTGACCGAACGCGGCATTCCGGTCATGGCGCATATCGGCCTGACCCCGCAATCGAGCCATGTGATGGGCGGGTTCAAAACCCAAGGGCGCGATGAAGACAGCTGGCCCGCGCATGAAAACGATGCCGCGGTGGTGACCGAAGCGGGGGCCTTCGCCGTGGTGCTGGAGGGGATGGTCGAGCCATTGGCCGCCAAGATCACCAAACAGATCGCCATTCCGACCATCGGCATCGGCGCATCGGCGGATTGCGACGGGCAGATTTTGGTGCTCGAGGATATGCTGGGGCTGAACAAATGGACGCCGAAGTTTGTCAAAACCTACGGCGATCTTGGTCCCGCCATTGAGCGGGCGGTGGCGGAATATGCCGAAGAGGTCAAATCGCGCGCCTTCCCTGGCGAAGACCAAGTCTATCGCTGATCAGGATTTATAAAAAGCGCACCGCCGAGCGCGCGGCGCTATGCGGCTTGCTGGCGGTTCCAATCGGGGAAATAGGCGGCACGCAGCGTGTTGCGCAACTCCCATGCGTTGTCAGCAAAATCGCGCCCGCCGCTAAAGCTGTGCAGGTAAATCTCGACCTCGTGGCCCGCCGTCAGCGCCGCAATGATCTCTTCATGCACGCGCGCTTGGGTTTTCGGGGCGCTATGACCGCGGCGGAAATCATCAAGCCGCTCGCTGACGTGGCGCCCCGTCATGCCCACATATACCGGCCGGCCGGCGATGACGAATGCATAAACCGCAGGGCGGTCCGGCGCGCTGCCCTCAAAGCAAAGCCTTGATCGGTCTTGCGCATCCAGACGCCAGACACCGGCGTATGCCAACGTATCGCGCCAAAACGGTCCCGTATCTTTTGCCATATTTCGATCCTCCTAACCTGAAACAGGTGACCCCGCTGTTCGCACACAGACGGAGTGCCCTCGCAATCACCATGGCAATCACCATGACCGAGCAAAGCACCAAGAGGGTTAATGAACCGATATGACGGCGGCAAAGACCGGCGGCCTCTTGCCATTTGCCCTTGATTTAGGCATTTGCCGCGCGTTTGGGCGAAATATCGACCATACGCGCCGCGCGGTGTTATAGCATCGCGGGCACGACCTGATCGGGCGGGCGATGCCCATCGGCGTATGTCTTGATGTTCAACAAGACCTTCTCGCCCATTTCGATCCGCCCTTCGATCGTGGCCGAACCCATATGCGGCAACAGCAAAACATTGGGCAATTCGCGCAAGGCAGGCGCGATTTCGGAGCCGTGTTCGTAAACGTCGAGGCCCGCACCGGCCAATTCGCCCGCGCGCAGCATCCGCACCATGGCGTTTTCGTCGATCACTTCGCCGCGCGAGGTGTTGACGATCACCGCATCGGGTTTCATCAATTTCAGCCTGCGCGCATTCATCAGATGATAGGTCGAGGGCGTGTGGGGGCAGTTGATCGACAAAACATCGACCCGCGCGACCATCTGGTCGAGGCTTTCCCAATAGGTCGCCTCCAGCCGCTCTTCGGCCTCGGGGCGCAGGCGTTTGCGATTGTGGTAATGCACCTGCATCCCGAAAGCGGCGGCGCGGCGGGCGACGGCTTGGCCGATGCGGCCCATGCCCAAAATACCCAAACGCCGCCCGCTGACACGGCGACCCAAGAGCGCCGTGGGCTTCCATCCGGTCCAATCGCCCGAATGCATATGGGCAAAGCCTTCGGGGATGCGCCGTGTGGTCCCAAGGATCAGCGCCAAGGTCATATCGGCGGTATCATCCGCCGAAACCCCCGGTGTGTTGGAGACAAGAATACCGCGCTGGCGGGCGGTATGCACATCGATGTGATCGACCCCAGCGCCATAATTGGCAATGAGCCGCAATTGCGGGCCGGCCTGGGCAATCAAGGGCGCGTCGATCGAGTCGGTCAGGGTCGGCACCAAAACATCGGCGGTGCGCAGCGCCTGCGCCAGTTCCTCGCGGCTCATCGGGGTGTCATCTTCGCGCAAGGAGACATTAAACAGCTCGCTCATGCGCGTCTCGACGGCATCGGGCAGGCGTCGCGTTACAACAACACTCAAACGGGGTGATGGCATGGGGGCCTCCTCATCCTTCCAAAGCCGGTGGTTCTATGGCATCAAAGCCGATAGACAGCCGAGGCACAAGAACCCCGCGCAAAAACTAACGAGTTTCGAGCACGTAGAACCGATGAAACATCTCTTGAACCGGATATCGCGCCTTGGCCGAGCCGCGCTATTGGCGGGGCTGGTGGTCACGTTTGGCGCCGCGGCCAGCGCGCAGGACCGCGGCAGCGTGACCAACCTGCCATTGCCGCGCTTTGTGTCGATGAAGGCCACAGAGGGCAATGTGCGCCGCGGCCCGTCGCTCACGCACCGCGTTGATTGGGTGTTCAAACGCCGCGAGATGCCGCTGGAGATCACCGCAGAGCACGGCCATTGGCGCCGCGTGCGCGACCGTGACGGGGCGGGCGGCTGGGTGCATTATTCGCTGTTGTCCGGCGTGCGCACGGTCTTGATCGAACAGGACATGCTGGCGCTGCACAAAAAACCCGCCCCCGACAGCACGATCGCCGCGCGGCTCGAACTTGGGGTGATTGCGCGGCTGGGCAGTTGCGAAGCCGATTGGTGCCTGCTCAATGCGGGCGGCTATAAGGGATGGGCGCCCAAATCCGCGCTTTGGGGCGTGGCCCCCGACGAGATCCGCGAATAACCGCTTTGGCGGTTTGCCCTTGCGGCAGATGGCGTTAGCTTGAAGCGGGCGGGGATTGCCGCGACTATGGGGATATTGATGCCATGACCACCTGCCCTCGCCTGCCCTTCTTGCGCTGCATGCGCCTTGTCTTGGCATTGCTTTGGGCGGTGTCTGTGGCGCTGACGCACGGCGCGCAGGCGCAAACCATTGCTGCGCCCGATCAACCCACCGGCGCCATTGCCGTCACCGATAATGCCCAACAAGACGCCGCCATCGCCCAACGCATCCGCGATATTTTGGGCGAACTGGAGGGATATGGCGACATCTCGGTCACGGTGACATCGGGCATTGTGACCCTGCGCGGCGAGACCTTGGATGCCAAATCCAGAACCCGTTTGAGCGAACTCGCCTCGCGCGTCGAAGGCGTGGTGACCATCGAGAACAAAGTCACCGAAACCACCGATGTGGCCGAGCGGCTCTCGCCGCTGATGGACCGGCTGAAAAACCGCGCCGAGACGGCGGTGAGCTACCTGCCGCTTGTGGCGGTTGCGATATTGGCCTTTGCGGCGGTGGTGGCCTTGGGGTTCTTTATCGCGCGGCGGCGCCAACCGTGGGAGCGGATCGCGCCCAACGCCTTCATCGCCGATATCTACCGCCAGGTTTTACGGCTGGTGACGGTGATTGCCGCGCTGGTTGTGGCGCTCGATATCTTGGGCGCGACGGCGCTTTTGTCGACGATCCTCGGCGCGGCGGGGATCGCGGGTCTGGCCATCGGTTTTGCGGTCAAGGATACGGTCGAGAACTTCATCGCCTCCATCCTGCTGTCGATCCGCCAGCCGTTCAAACCCAATGACACCATCGAGATCGACGGCGATCAGGGCAATGTCATCCGCATGACCGCGCGGGCGACGGTTTTGCTCAGCTTCGACGGCAACCATATCCGCATACCCAACGCGACGGTGTTTAAATCGCGGATCATCAACTACACCCGCAATGACGAGCGCCGCGTGAGTTTCGACATCGGCATCGCGCCCGATGCGGATTTGACCAAGGCGCGGCAGGTGGCGATTGCCACGCTGGAGGAATTGCCGTTCTTCTTGCGCGACCCTGCGCCCAATGCATGGCTTTCGACCATCGGCGACAGCACCGTGACGCTGACGCTGGCCGCGTGGATTTTGCAAAGCGAAACCTCGCCGGTCATGGCCAAGAGCGAAGCGATTCGCCTCAGCCTCGCGCGGCTGGGTGAGGCGGGCATCGACATGCCCGAGCCGACCTATCGCATCAACGCCCTGCCCGCGCCCGAAACCGCCGCGCAGACCCGCCCTGCCCCGCAGGCGCAAAAGACACCGCAAGCGGCCCAATCCGCCCCCGCAACACTGATTCCCCCGCAAGAGACCGCCGCACAGGCCGAAACCTCGCTCAAATCGATGGTCGAAGAGGAACGAGAGGCCCTCGCGGACGAAGATTTGTTGAACCGCACAGGCGGCTCTCAAGAATAGCAATTTTTTTGCATCTAAGGCCTTGATCAGCGCTCCGGTCCAGCGTAATTAGCGGCCTCAGTTGGGATGTAGCCAAGTGGTAAGGCAACTGTTTTTGGTACAGTGTACCGTAGGTTCGAATCCTACCATCCCAGCCAATTCACCTCTTTATTGCCGCTCAGCGTGAATCGAAACGCGCCAGATCCTTGATCCGGTTTTACCGCGCGAGGCCGCATTTTTGCACGCCGCGCTGTTTGGGGTAGGTTTCACAGGCCCAAACCTATCCGCCGCGCCCGCCCTGATCATCCCACAGCCCAAGCGGATCGGGTTGGGACACGAGCCCAATATTCGGGCAATACGCCCGACGGCGCGCTGGCCCGTTGCCATGTTCTGGAAACCGCGCGCTTCCCTCCGGCGGACCCAATTTTGAAGCTAAGCTGCGCCGTCAGCCCATTGACGCACGAGCCTGATTGCGGGGCATGTTGGCGCGATGGACGTTTGTGCCCGCGGGCGGGCGGCAGGCCGCTGCCGCAATGATCGAAGATGGCGCTTTGGACGCCGCGCTTGAGGATCGCTCTGAGGGATGGCAAAAGCCACGAGCACAAGCCATGTTGGGCAACGATCTGGCCGCCATGACCGCACGGGTTTTGGCCGAAGGGATCAACCCGACGCCGCGCTCGGGCCGTCAGAAAATATTGGAAAACTATGTGAACCGGATTGCCTAACAAAGGTAGGGACATAGAGGGAGGAGCACAGCGATGTATCTGGGTTTGGATTTGGGGACGTCGGGCCTGCGGGCCATTCTCACGGATGTGCAGGGCACCGTGCATGCGGAGGCAGAGGCCAGTTGTACCTTGGCGCATCCGCATTCGGGATGGTCAGAGCAAGATCCCGAAGATTGGATCACGGCCTGCAAGGCTGTTGTGGCCGAGATTGGACGCAAAGCCCCGCGTGCGCTGGCGGGTTTGCGGGGTATCGGATTATCGGGCCATATGCATGGGGCCACGCTGATTGACAGCGATGACAAGGTGCTGCGCCCTTGCATTTTGTGGAACGACACGCGCTCTATCGCCGAAGCAAAGGCGCTCGATGCGGCGCCGCAGATGCGCGAGATCACCGGAAATATCGTCTTCCCCGGATTTACCGCGCCCAAGCTGGCTTGGGTCAAAACCCATGAGCCAGAGCTGTTTGATAAAGTCGCCAAAGTGTTGTTGCCCAAAGATTATCTGCGGCTTTGGCTAACTGGTGAGCATATTTCGGATATGTCCGACAGCGCGGGCACCGCATGGCTTGATGTGGGCGCTCGGGCATGGTCTGACGCGGCGCTGGCCGCAAGCGGTATGCGCCGCGCGCAGATGCCCGACCTTGTCGAGGGTAGCGCTCCGGGCGGACATCTGCGCGCGGCGCTTTTGTCGGAATGGGGCATCGACGGACCTGTCGTTGTCGCGGGCGGCGCGGGAGATAACGCCGCCGCGGCCTGCGGCATGGGATGCCTGAGCGAAGGGACCGGTTTTGTCTCGCTGGGCACCTCGGGGGTGCTTATGGCAGGACGTGATCATTATGCCCCCGCGCCGAATTCGGCGGTCCACAGCTTTTGCCACGCTGTGCCGGATTTATGGTATCAGATGGGTGTGATCCTTGCGGCAACCGACAGCCTCAACTGGCTCTCGCGCACCCTTGGCGAAAGCCCTGCCGCCCTGTCCGGACGGTTGCCTGATGTGGCGAGCGGCCCGTCCGATCTGACCTTTTTGCCATATCTTTCGGGAGAGCGGACGCCGCACAATGACAGCGAAATTCGCGGCGCTTTTGTCGGTCTTGACGTGTCGATGGAGCGCGATGATTTGACCCGCGCAGTGATCGAGGGGGTCGCCTTTGCGCTGCGCGACAGTCTGGTCGCGTTGCAAAGCACCGGCGCAAGGCTCGAGACGGTATTGGCAGTGGGGGGCGGCACGCGGTCGCGGTTCTGGTTGACCACGCTGGCGAATGTGCTTCAACTGCCGCTGTCCCTACCCAGCTCAAGCGAGCTGGGAGCGGCTCTGGGCGCGGCGCGGCTTGCCATCTGTGCCGACACGGGCGCCGCCCCATCCGAGGTCATGGCCGCTCCCGAGATTGCTCAGGTCATCACCCCCGACCTGAGCCTATCAGAGCGGTATGATGCCGCCTTTGATCGATACCGCGCGCTTTATCCGGCCCTGTCAAACTCGGCGTAAAATAGGGGGCGGATGACGCTTCAAAACAGCGACTGCGGCCTGCGTTTTTGATCTATGGCGCATTTGCCCAAAGGTGGTGGTTCGGACAGGCCCCGTTGCGTTTGGGGCACTCCAACCCGCAAGCCCATTTCTCGGATCGCTGTTTTCCTGGGGTGATTGTTGGCCGTGTGGTCAACCGTATCGGCGCGGAGGGGGTCGGGCAGGCCGGACCAGCCGTTGCTCTGACGAGAACGAAGGGCCGCAGCATTCGCATGACGGCCCGCCGGAGCTTTGGAGCCGCTGGTAAGCGTTGCAATAGCTGACGCGCGCAAGCCGGCCCGACTAACCGATCGTGTCACGGCGAAGGCGGCGACGCCGGAACAGTGGGTTTTGAAATCACAGGGAAGCTCGGCAGCTCAAGCCAAGTTGCGATTTTCGCGCCCGCCCTGACCGGATATTTTCTATCCGCCGGCCGGTCTTTGTTCCCGAGCATCTGCTTTGCACTATTGCTCAATGCGGCGACCGTCCCTTTGCAATCATGAGGTGGTGTTGCTGGTGATGCGCACCAATGGTCATCAACCCGAAAAAGCCAAGGCCCAGCAGTTGCTCCATCTCTTTTGCAGAGCTGGCTCGAACCATCATCGTTGCTCCGTCGTCCATTGCCTTAGAAACCACCGTCCAGCCAGACGCCCGCTGCAGCATCGCGCTATGGGCCAGCACCATGCGCTGGATGGACGATGCGACCACTTCGTCGCCGGTGATCGAAAAGGTCACGCCCCACCCATCCACAGCCTGCTGAACCGATGCCTTGGTTGTGACGTTATCCATGTCAACAAGGTGGTCGCGCAGAGCGTTGATATCGACCTGCGCCCAGTCCGTTTCAGGATCGTCGCGCAGCAAGGTTACAATCTCGGCTATTGCCGCGAACTGGGATTGCCCTGTTTCACTCGGTGAACTGGACTGATGCGCATGTTGCGCCAAGGCGCTTGAAGCCGCGAACACGATGGCAGTTGAGAGAAGACCTAGTTTCATTGGAAGCTCCTGTTATCTCAATCAGCCTAGGAACCCTTACCAGAATCGCAAGTGATTTGGATCACATTGAACCTGATCCATTTGCCCATCTTCCGACTGAGGCGCATCGCACAATCGACATACAAAAGGGTGACGTGCTGTGTCGGCAGAACCATGCAACATCGGGGCTCTATCGCGCACTTCGGAGTTTGTGCAATGAAGGGTATGATCCGCGTTGGTCGCGGGACATATGCACTGTCCTAGCATCCTCATTGTCCTGGGGGAGCTTGCCTCGCTAGTGCGGCGGATTTCGACGGGCTTGTGCATCTCTTTCCCGCTCGGACCATGTTGATCTTATGTAAGCAAGAATGTCCCAAATCTCTTCATCGGTGAGCGTTTCACCAAAGGCCGGCATCCCGCTGTTGACCCCGGATACCCCCCTGACTTCCAAAGCTGCAGTGCCACCATATTTTGTATATTCGAACAGCAGTTCATCGTCGTGGTGCCATGTGTGGCCCGTCCGGTCATGAGGCGGGGCACGAAGCACACCATCGGCATTGGGGGACCGCCAGTCCGGTTGTCCCTCAAGGTTTGCCCCGTGGCACGAAGCGCAATTGTCCGCATACAGGCTTTGACCTGCAACGACGTCGCGGTGATCCCAGTTGTGATCAGCAGCGGCCATGGAGGCCACGGACAGCACGATTGCAAACAACCACCTCATGCCACTTCCACCCATGTGCGCATCCCGCCGACGGCATGGCTAAGCATGTGGCAATGCAGCAGCCAGCGACCAGGGTTGTCAAATACGCAGATAACATCGCGGCTTTCACCTGCATCCACCAAAGTTGTATCGCGCAGATCGCCTAGAGCCCCGCTCTCGTCAACTTCATAAAAATGGTGGCCGTGAAGGTGGATGCCGTGCGGGAACGATGTGTCATTTACGAATGTCATCCGCACTGTCTCGCCATTTTGGAATGATCCGAACGGGTCGGGTTGCAGGTCCGAGACGTTGTTGAAGGCCCAGATATTGTCGCCGCCATGGCGAGCGCCCATTGCACCACCCATCATCGTCAGCGTCAGATGCTGGCTAGGGGCGGCAGGTGTTGGCAGGTTTGGCGATGACAGGGCCATGATCGGTCTTGCCTGCCTATTCGCATTTGCGCCGCTCACCGCCAAATCTGCCAATCGATATGGTCCCTGACGGGTCAGCATATCAAATCCAACGGGGGCAGCGATGTCCACGATCAAATCGGCACGCTGCGCCGGTGCGAGAACGAGGCCTTCTATCGGGCGAGGTGTAGACAGGGCCATGCCATCCAAGGCCACGACCGATCCACTCACCCCACTGACCGCTAGAGGAAAAATGCGGTTCGTCGCAGCATTGATAAGCCGAAATCTAACACGGTCCCCCTTCTTCACCTGCTTTTGGGATAGGAACGCACGGGCGAAATTCCCCATATGACCGCCGTGGGCGACACTGTGCATATCAGTGAATTCGTCCGACAGGCTGCCATCTTCCAGCATCTGCCAATCCGCCATCAACACGGTGATGTCGTGATCCACATCTGGCGGTGTTTCATCCTCGACGATCAAAGGCCCCATCATGCCCCGTGCGACCTGTTCATGGGAAATATAGTGGGAGTGATACCAATAGGTGCCTTCGTCCGGCGGAGTGAAGCTATAGGTTTTGGTGTCTGCAGGATTGATCAGATCTTGCGTCAACATCGGGACGCCATCCATCTGGTTTTCCAACCTGATACCATGCCAATGCACCGCTGTGCCTTCATCAAGACCGTTCTCTACAGCAATGTTCACCCGTTCGCCGCGCCGCACCCGCAGCTCTGGGCCTGGCATTGACCCGTTAAAACCCAGCATGGGCGTTGCTCCCTCTGCGTCAGGCAGGATTTGCTGCGTCACGGCTTCGGCTTTCAACCGCAACGTGGCTTGGGCTGCGAAAGTGGGCAGTGGCAAGATTGCCGAGGCTGAGGCGGTCGCCAAGAAGTGTCGTCTGTTCATGTGGGTCCTCAACTTGGCAAAGTCACAGTGGTGGTCAAAATGGCAGTCATGCCTAGCACGGCGAGGATGACGAACCATTCGATTGATATGGATTTGGAGAGATGGCTGGCCGCCGCGGGATCACCCGAACGCAGCGCAGGTATGAACCGAAGTTTATTAGCCGCCGCCAGCAGCAGCAGAGCACTGACCAGAAGCACCTTGAGGATCAAGGCCTGCCCGTATCCAGTTCCGACCAGCGCAGAAAACGACCCGACAAGCTGGTAGCCCATGTAACCGCCAACGATGATCAGCACCGGAACGGTACCCGAGGCAACAACGCCAAATCTATGCCCCAAATCCGCTGCCGAAGCATAGGTGTCAGTGGATGATGCCAAGCGTTTCAATGGTGAAAGAACACCGATCCACAAGGCAACGGCCAGCAAATGCAATGTCAAAGCAATGTCGAGCAGTGTGGTGTCACGGCCAGAGACGTGTCCGACGTGATCAAAAGACCAGATCGCAACAAGACCGCCCAACACCGACACCCAAACACCGGCACGACCAATGAACAGACCGGCGATCAGCAGACAAAGGCCCATAAGACGTAACAACAACGCCGTACCGACAGGTGTGGTCCAAAGCAGGCCCAGCATCTCGGGATCGGTCATGCCGCTGATATCCCCCGTCAGATTGGCGCCTCGCAGCGAGAAGACGAGAAGCGCCGCAACCACCCCCAGAACCGCAAATGCAGCGACCGGACCACGTGCCCGATCCAGCCGAAATACGAGCGTGGCAATCAACCTACCTGCCGCAGTCATTACACCAACGTAGAGTGCAAATTTCGCGACGATGGCCGCCAGACCGAACGCATCAGGCATCCTTATTCAACCGTGAAGCTGAAGGTGCCATTCAGGGCATGGCCGTCTGCACCAAGCCCGCGCCATTCGATGACGTAAACACCCGCACCCATATCGTGCATCGGCAAGGCAAACTCCTGCATGAATGCTGTTTGATCGCCAAGATCCATATCCGTGCTGTTGGTGTCTGCATGCGTGATCGAGACCCGCGTCAAGCGGATGTCGCCTTTGAAATTCAACCGCACTTGTGCGGGCATCTCAGAGACAGTCGCTTGGTTGGCTGGTGTTGTCCCATCGAGGGGGGAGTGCGCCATCGCGCCGGTTGCCCAAATCCCGATAACTCCTGCGAGTAGAATATTTCTCATCGTCATTCCCCGTCTACTGTTTGCTCCTGAAGATCAGTTGATCCCGTTGGCACGCTGCAATTCCCGAATATAGGCGATGATCATTGCCACATCTGCCCGATTTATTCCCTCGACGGGGGGCATGTCGCCAAACGGCCAGTGATGCCCCCGAACCCCGATTGCAGCGGCCCTGTGGAACGCTTCATCACCGTGGTGGTTAGGCTCATAAATAATGTGGACCAACGGCGGCGCCACGCCATCTTGACCCGCAGCATTAAGCCCGTGGCAAGCCGCACATTTGGCTTCAAAGCCGATCTTACCGATCTGCGCGTTCTGTGACAGCGTTTCGGGCACCAGCACATCAGCCAAAGCGGCTGCTTCACGACTGGCGGCTGTATCGTTCGCGGATGGTTGAGGCGCGGCCGGCCACATCGCATAGCCCAAGCCAGCGGCAACCAGAATTGCAGAAATTACGATTACCGGTTTCATAGATGCGCTGCCCCTCATGCCTTTTGGATATCGCTAAGCCTTCCTGTCGGTGTAGGGTCAAACGATTTATCATCACAGCTTTGAGAGCATCCGGAAAAATCGAAAACTGTTCACTCGCATAGGAAGCGACCCCCCTATGCTGAGCGATTTTGGCACCAGATCTTTGCGAAATCTTCGAAAAATATCAGATTCTCAGATCCGTTGCCGACGGGAT
This sequence comes from Paracoccaceae bacterium, assembly GCA_050633545.1. Taxonomy (GTDB): domain Bacteria; phylum Pseudomonadota; class Alphaproteobacteria; order Rhodobacterales; family Rhodobacteraceae; genus Litorivita. Next base: position 6,938 of record JBOEGS010000008.1, on the reverse strand, counting down.
GTAGCGATAGCTATCATTGTCCGCCTCCACGTAGCCCACGGCAGGGAAGTCCAAATGCATGCCTGCCACTCTTAAACGGTCAGCGGCAGCTTCGCCCAAAACGCGGCGGCGCGATTTGACCGCCTGCTCGACATCTGCGTCAAACAGCACGCCCCAATCCGGCCGCATGAATTGATAGGCGGCGAAATGGATCGCATCCCCCCAAATCAACAGCTGCTCACCGCCTTGGTGGATCCGCAACCCCATATGGCCCGGTGTGTGGCCAGGCAGCGGGATCGCTTGAACCCCCGACGCGATGTCGGTCTCCTTGTCCATCGTGATCCCGTTGAAGCGCGGCTTGTAGGAGGACACAGCCAGTCTCGAAAAGTCGAAATTGGCCCGAAATCCTTCAGGCAGCGCAGCGTAGACTTCATCGCTAAAGGTGAAATCCCACTCTGCTTGCGCCGCGATCAATTCGGCGTCCGGCATCGTTGCACCGCCGGTTTTCAGATCGACAAGCCCGCCCACGTGGTCCCCATGCATATGGGTCACGAACACCGCATCGATTTGGTCAAGCGTCAGCCCCGCCAGCGCCAATGAGGCAGACCACTGCGCAACCGTGGGTGCCATCGCCGCCGGCGCGCCGGTGTCCACCGCGATGATCTTGCCCGCTGTTTTGATGATGTAACCATTGATGCTTACGGCGGTGGCTGCGGGATCGAATGTGCGATAGGCCGTCCGAGCAGCAGCTTTCGCGACATCCGCATCAAAGCCGGTGATGATCGCATTTGGAAGCGGCGTATAGCCGTCCCAAAGCGCGATCACCTCGATGTCACCCACAAAGAACCGTTGGAACGAGCCATGAGGCGGCGCAGCCTGCTGCGACACATCCTGCGCCATGCTTTGAGTGGCGGAAAGAAGCGCAGGCGCGGTGAGGGCGGAGGCCAAAAAACGGCGGCGTGGCAATGTCATGGTTGGGGCTTTCCTGTTTGTTTGATACCGCCTATAGCTATGCTAATGACCAAAGAGCCAAAACCCGCGCAAACCTTATACGAGACATAAGCAATCATTATGTATAACCTGACCCAACTCCATAGCTTTGCCGAGGCGGTCAAGGGTGGCTCGTTAAGCGCCGCCGCCCGCGCTTTGGGATTGACGCAACCTGCGGTCAGCCAACACATCCACGCGCTAGAAAAACGTGCAAAACAGACCCTTTTGGTGCGGCTGCGCGGCGGTGTCCAAACCACCGATGCCGGTGACATCATGTATCACCATGCGCAGCGGGTGCTGCTCGAGATTGCGCAGATGGAGGACCAACTCAATGCGCTGAGCGGGGTGATTTCCGGAGCCTTCAAATTCACGGCGAGCGAGGTCATGTCTCAAACCGTCGCGGCAGAGCTATTCACGCGGCTGCGTCAGCGCGCGCCAGAGCTGACCGTCAACCTCATCCCTTCCGACAAGGTGTTGGATGTTGAGGCCGAGCAGATCGACCTCGCCCTGCGCATCGGCCACCCCGGACATGGTGGGGGCATCGTGCGGCGGATCGGCGACAGCGCCGGAGTGCTGGTCGCCGCACCTGACTATCTTGACCGGCTTGGCCGCCCTGAGGACCTGTCTGAGCTGATCAAGCTCGATTACGTGCAATACCGCGAAGCCCCGGACCAATCCGAGATGAGCTTGATCGATGCGGATGGGCGCAGCGTGACGGCGCAGGTCAAACCCGCCTTTGCAGCCCATAGTCCGAGCCTGATGTTGCATGCGCTCAAGCAGGGCCTTGGCTTCGCCCAAGTGCCGCTGTTTGCTGCGGGGCAAATGATCGATGAGGGCAGTCTGGTCCGAGTGCTTTCGCAATACCATTGCCCGCCAAAGGCAATCTATATCGTGCAAGCGAAATCAAAGCTGAACACGCTGGCCAACCGCTTGGCTTGCTCCACCCTGCTTGAGGTTTTGACCGCCCAGCAAGGTATAACATTGACGGAAACGGCGCGGCAGGTCGAAAAACTCTAAGCACTATATGATGGGGCGAACCCGCTCTTTGTGCATGGAAAGGGCGCAAAAGCGATCAAAAGCGCGCTTTGGGATCTGGAAGGAACGGAGATTACCGTTCTTGAGGTAAGTGAGGATATCTGCCGGACATCTGGCAAAAGCGCCCAAACGGCCAAATTATCCAAAGGCTGGGATGCTGCGGATGCGATTAATGAGGGATGGGAAAAGTCGGACATTCTCGACCTTATTGCGCATTTTGCAGGAAAATCCGGCCAAAACCCTCCCCTGAATAAGCCGGAAAAACCAGCATTTGAGGGCATGGAGCTTTGGCATACGCCGGATAAAACCACCTTTGCCACGCTTTGCATTGATGGCCACGCCGAGCATTGGGATTTGGGATCGAGCCATTTTAGGAATTACCTGTCATTCCAACACTTCCAGAGCGAGGGCAAAGCCCTGTCGCAAACGGCGCTGGAGGACCGGCGGCGGACCTTGGCGGGGGAGGCGCTTTTTGCAGGCAAAGAACACCCGGTCTTTACCCGCATTGGCGCGCGCGATGGCGAGACATTCCTAGACCTTGGAAGCGGAGGCGCCAGAAAAGCTGTGTTGAAGCCGTCTGTAGCGGCCCCGCCTGCGCGGGGATCTGACGGCCCGACGGCAAAGGCCAACCCGATCCCATGCGCGTGGGACGAGTTGGCGCCCGTTTTGGTTTGGGAACGGTTAGATCACGAAGAGTTCCTCGCCGCCGCCGCCACCTCCGCCGTCGAAGACAAACACTTCGACGTCCAAAGTTGCGGTTGAACCGCCCTCGATCCCATAGGTGAATTGGGTATTCGCGGTTTCTGTCGCGCCGAGGTAATCGAATTCGCTATTGGCAGAGAAATCGACCGTTCCGTCCGCATAAACGATGAGCAACCCGCCGTTCGAGCCGGCATAGATCGTGCCTTCGTCCAAGGCCGCGCCGTTGACGGAGGTGACATCGCCCGCATAGGGCTGCCCATCCGCCGTGGTATCGTTCTCCAGCAGGCTGAAGACCAAATTATCAAGCGGATCGGGAATTCCGAAATCGCTGAAGGTCTCATCGGTGGTGACCGTCATCGTGTCGTTCGCGGCGATGTTTGTGGGCTCGGGCGGCTCGGTGATGATTGGATCGGATGTGCCGCTGATCTTGACGGAGCCATTGCGATCGCCGTCGATCCCTCCCACGGAGGTCAGACGCACAGCAAAGTCTTGCCCTAAGACATCTGCAATTGACAGGGGTAATCCATCAGAGGTCGACAGGGAAAAAGACGTGGACCGGATGTCATCTTCGCCAATGCCCGCCGTGCCGAACTGCACGCCAATGTCGAACTTGCCATCTTCCTTGACGACTTCTCCGTTGACGTTGTTGTAAGCATCCACCTTTGACACCGAGTTGGCGTTAATGTTCTCGCCGGTCAAATCGGCGCCGGTTACAGAAAGGCTATCGGCGATTGAATCGTCGGCCAGATCGAAAAACAATCCGTTCAGATCGCCGATGACTCCGGTGTCGTCCAACACGTCCAAATCGAAGAGCAGCGATCCGTCAGATTGTTCGGCAATCGTGACGCCCACTTTTACCGCGCCGTCGGTGATCTCAAAATACATCGTGTTCATAGAAGGTCCTTTGGTTGTGAGGCTTGCTCGCAAGGTGAACGCGGAGTTGGGCGCAAAAGCGTTTCGAATAAGTCGGATTTGTGGCACGCGCCGAACCGAGCCTAAGCGACGTACTTCCGGCTGGAATTATCTGTTCAAAATGATGACTTAGCGCGAAGAGAAAACCGCAGCCAATTTGAGTTGAATACCTCGGGTGCGCGCCCAACACCTCAGGCATAAGGACCGCCTGCGGCGTAACTGCGTCTTGCGCTCGGCATCAATGCGCCTCCGCCCTCACACAAGCCTCGCTGGCCTGACACCGGCGGAATATGCTAACCGGTCAATAGAAGACCAAGACCTGAACAGGGCGAACCTAAATTAGCTGTCTCTAAGGGGAGCAGGTCAGTGACGATGCTGACGATGCTGACGATGCTGACGATGCTGACGATGCTGACGATGGAATTATTCGACCATATCAGGGACACAATTGCGTAAACTCTATGTCTGCAGTGCGGACAAAACCGACCTTCAACCAATGTCTGTTCTTGATGTGGATCATCATTAACCACCGGTTAGCAAATCTGAACTAACAGTTTGTGTGCCTGTGATCAAATGAATGGTTTGGGGCGAGGTGCAGCTGGAAGCGAGACAAATGATCGGCACGGATACATGCGCACGCAATGCAGTCAACGTTCTTGGAAACGGGACCAGAACGCTCGTTCTGGCCCATGGGTTCGGGTGCGACCAGTCGATGTGGCGACTATTGACCCCGCATCTTCTCGATCAGTTCAAGATTGTTCTGTTCGACTATGTCGGCTGTGGTCAATCGGACCCGAAGGCATTCAGAATGCAGCGCTACGAAACGCTCGACGGCTATGCGCAAGATATCATCGACGTATGCGAGGAACTGGGGCTGCGAGACGTCACGCTTGTCGGCCACTCTGTGAGTTCGATGACCGGTTTGATTGCCGCGCTCAAGGCACCGGATATCATCACCAAGCTGGCCATGGTCTGTCCGTCCCCCTGCTTTCTGAACGATCCGCCGCACTATTCCGGCGGGTTCGAGCGCGAAGACCTTGAAGGGCTGATCGGATTGATGGATCAGAACTATATAGGATGGGCGAACCATCTTGCGCCGTTGGTCGTGGGGCAAAGCGGGGCAGATATGGCCGAAGAATTAAGCGAGAGTTTCTGTTCGACCGACCCGCTCTTTGCCAAAACCTTTGCCAAGGCCACGTTCTTTTCTGATTGCCGGGACCAGTTGCCAAAAGCCGCACAGCCGACCTTGATCTTTCAAAGCACCGCGGATGTATTGGCCGCAGTGTCCGTCGGGGAATTCATCCAATCGCACATGCAAAACGCGACGCTCAAGGTTTTTGAAGCAAATGGGCATTGCCTGCACATGACACATCCGAAAGAAATCGCGCCCTCGCTCATAGAATTTGCCCTTAAATGAGCGGCGAGAGCTACTGATGATTGGTATTGACGATCTGCCGTGCGGGTGCCTGATCACCTCAACTGATCGAAAGATACTCTCCATCAATCAGTATTTTTCGGAGGCGCTGGATTGGCACCCAAAAATGCTGACCGGCCAGAACATGAACCTTGTTTTGAACAAGGCCACGCAGTTGTTCTGTGAGAGCTATGTGATCCCAATGGTGTTTCGGGAAGGCCTGTGTACAGAAGTACTGGTCACACTCACCTCGCCTGATGGCTCGACCCACCCAAAGGTGGCCAACGTTCGAAAAACGCCTGATGGCAACCTGGCCTGGATTTTTCTTCCGGCTGGAAACCGGGATAGGCTGTTCAAGGAGTTGGAAGCGGCGCGGATCGCGATCCAGCGCCAGAGCGAGCAACTCGACTTGTTGGTACACACCGATGAATTGACGGGTTTGTCGAACCGGCGGGACCTCGAAACTTGCGCAAAACGTGTGCTGCTGGATGCGGATAGTTGCGCCGTGCCCGTGTCCCTTGTCATGTTGGATATTGATCGTTTCAAGACCGTCAATGACACGCACGGTCATGACATTGGCGATCAGGTGATCCGTGCCCTCGCAGATGTACTGAAATCGACCTGCAGGGAAAACGACATTGTTGCCCGACTTGGTGGAGACGAATTTGTCTGCATCCTGAACAATTCTGATGCATGCGAAGCAAGCGCTCTTTGTCAGCGGATACACGAAGCGGTGAGCCAGATAAGGGTGGACGCATGCCAGATCACAGTCAGCATTGGTGTTGCCGTCAAGCCACTTGGCTCAAAGATGGCGCTGCCCGACATGCTGAAGCTGGCCGATCAGTGCCTGTATATGGTCAAAGAGAAGGGAAGAAATGCTTCTCATGTGATGACGGCCAACGCGGCCTGAGAACCGGACCTTCGCTGCGCTTGCCCCAATGGGGAAGATGGGCTCACAGCCGACCTTCGCTGCGAAGGCGAACGGATTGACCGGTTGAACGTCAGCTACCGGCCCAGAGCCGACCTTGGTAGTCTGTGCGGCGAACGGCGGCTCAGAGCCCTCTTTGAGTAATGCTGCGCCATGCGCGAGTGTCGGCTTACAGCCGATATCGAAAAGCAGCCAAATCGGAACAATCAGGCAGGCATTCCATCTGCCTTCGGGAGATTGGGGTCCATTTGATCCCAAGGCTGAGCGCTCTTCACGTAGATGTCACGGCTTGGCGCGTACCAGCTCGGATCATCCAAACTACCCGCAAACAGGATCATCGCTCCCTCACTTGCTTTGTTGATCAGAAACAGGGGTGACCCACATGCAGAGCAGAAGCCACGAAGCATCGCATGGCCGCGATCAGCTTGGCGCTCGAACCATTTTGGCTCCCCTTTTTCGAGCTTGAAATCCTCTTGTTTCACCAGGACTGCTGGAAAATAAGCGCTTCCAGTAGCCTGCTGGCAATCGCGGCAATGGCAATTCCCCATGTAGCGGGTAACACCTTCGGACTTGTATCGGATTGCTCCACACGCGCATCCACCGGTGAACTGTTCTGGCAACATATGCATTCCTCCTGAATTCATTTTAGATAGGAGAACCAATTTCGCAACAACCTTGCGTTCTTGCGAGGCAATGTTGGCAGAGCGGTCATTGGGTCACTGGCAGCAAAGGGCCGGTTTGTCCGCACTGCAGGCCTTGGAAGTTCCCGCAACGAACGTCTGCTTCCCCCTTTCTTCCCGCCGTTCTTGCCGCTTTCGCGCTTCCACTCTGCGTGCTTCCGGATTGCTTCCAGCGTAGCACCACTGTAGCACCGGCTGGATTCGGAACGCGGGAAGTCGCCTTGCGGCGGCGCGTAACGTTTTGATTTTGTGGTATTATTTTTGGTTGCGGGAGTAGGACTGTCTCTTATACACATCT
>JBOEGS010000007.1:102783-102912 GCA_050633545.1 Paracoccaceae bacterium | reverse complement strand
GAGGTCGCCTCGGTGACGGTGAGCGGATCGCCGTCGACGTCCGTGTCGTTGCCGAGCACGTCGATGGTGACGGGCGTGTCCTCATCGGTGGTCGCCGCGTCATCTTCCGCGACGGGAGGATCGTTCACT
>JBOEGS010000007.1:0-102673 GCA_050633545.1 Paracoccaceae bacterium | reverse complement strand
TGATGGTCACATCGCCGTCGGGGCTGGTCGCCTCGGTCACGGTGAGCGGATCGCCGTCCACGTCGGTGTCATTGCCGAGCACATCGATGGTGACGGGCGTGTCCTCATCGGTGGTGGCCGTATCGTCGTTCGCCACCGGATCGTCGTTGACGGGGGTGACGGTGACGGTGACTTCGGCCGTGTCCGTGTTCCCCATGCCATCGTCGATGGTATAGGTGATGGTCGCTTCGCCGTTGAAGTTTTCATCGGGAGTGAAGGTGATGGTGCCATCGGGATTGATGGTCACATCGCCATTGGGCGAGGTTGCCTCGGTGACGGTGAACGCATCGCCTTCGATGTCGGTGTCATTGGCCGTGACATCGATGGTGACGGGCGTGTCTTCGTCGGTTGTCGCGGCATCGTCATTTGCGACGGGGCCTTGGTTTTCCGGCAAGATCAGGTTTTCGATCTCGGTGAAGCTCATCGTGCCGGTGACATTGCCGTCGCTGTCGAGGAATTCAACGGTGCCCGAGGTGGAATCGCCATCCGCATCCACGGTTTGGTTGATCACGCGCAGAGGGCCGCTATCCGACAGATCGAGCGTATCATTGTCGTTGCCGCCGGTGCCGCCGTCGACCACATCGCCCGCGGTGCCGCCGTAGAATGTATCGGCGTCATCGTTGCCCGACATGGTATCGGCGCCTTCGCCGCCGAGGATCGAATCGTCGCCCTCGTTGCCGAAGATCACATCATCGCCTTCGCCGCCGACAAGCACATCATTGCCAGGTTCGGCGATGCAATCGTCGCCCGCCGCGATGGTGTTGAAGGCCACATCAGTGACCCAGATTTGTTGGTCGGTGTCTTCGCCGTTGTCGTAGTCGATCTCGATACGGGCCACGGGGCCTGCGATTTGCACGAGGACCGAGCCGATGGCGTCGGTGGGGTTGATGGTGCCGCTGTCTTGGGCGGTCACGGTATTGCCCGACACGCTTTGACCGCCCGAGGGGGTCAGGGTCACGTCGACGGCATTTCCGGCGGCGTCATAGGCGCGCACGGAGACGATATCGATATGGGGGTCGGAGTAGCTGCCCACGTCCACGTCATTGAGACGGAAGGTGACATCGCTCGCGCCGTCGGCATAGAGCGGATCGGCGGAGTTAAAGGTCAGCGTGGTGATCGAGGTGTTGTCGATGCCGCCTTCGCCGCCTGCCCCGTAAAGAGCCATGCCGCCATTGCCGGTCATCGGCTCGCCTGCCGCGACATATTGTGCGTCGGAATTCGGGCTGATGGTTGCGCCGTGGTCTTGGGCATTAAAGCCAACGGTGACGTTCACGCCGCCCGCGCTGATCACGGTGCCGTTGCTGATGCTGCCGACGCTGTTCCAATCGAGGATCTTCGCATCGACCGAGCCGACGGAGCCGGAGACGATATCGCCATCGCCGACGAGCGTGTCGTTGCCCGCGCCGCCAATGAGCAGATCGTCGCCCGCTTCGCCGTAAAGCGCATCATCGCCGTCGCCGCCGTCGAGCGTATCATTGCCCGCGTTGCAATCGTCGCCTTCGCCCACTACGGGCGCGTCAAAGAACACATCGGTGATGTTGATGCCGCTGTCGTCATATCCGGTCTGGGTATGGGTGATCACAAGATTGGCCACAGGCCCCGCGATATTCACCAGGATCGAATGCGCCGGATCGGTATCCGCGCCCGAGCCTCCATTGCTGTTGGCGGTCTCATTGCCGCCCGCGCCGTCTTCGTCGGTCAAGGTCACGCCGGAGCCGCCGGTGATGTTCACATCCAGCAGGTTGCCCGCAGCGTCATAGGCTTTGATGACCACTTCGCTGTCATAGTCGATGTCATTGACGCGAAAGGAAATATCGCTCACCGGAGCCGAGAAGGCCAGTTGGTAATCGATGCATTCGTTCTTGTGATCCAATTCCGAGCTGAGCGACGAATTGCCGTCGATGGTTTCGGAGCCGGTGTCGATCGAATGGACCTTTTGCTGGTCGGTCGAGAAAGTGGTTTCAGGGCTGTAATTGCTGCCGATCACCGAGAAGGTGACATCGACACTGCCGGTGTTTTGGGTAAAGCCGTTCAGGGCATCGCCGTTATCGATCGGGCCGGAGGCATGATAGCCCGTGTCCGGTGCCAGATCCCATTCAAAGCTTTCGCGGACCGAACCGCCCGCGCCGCCGGTCGAAGCGGTCAGGGAGCTGTCGCCATAGATCACATCATTGCCTGCGCCGCCCGAAACGGAATCGTCGCCGCCGCCTGCATAGACCTCATCGTCGCCTTCTCCGGCCAGAACGGTGTCATTGCCGTCGCCTGCGGTGACGATATCGTCTTGCGGGGCTTCGCCTGGTAAAAGCGCATCGTTGTTGTCGATCATGTCGCCATCGGGATCGCCCGTATAGGCCACATCGATCAGATCATCGCCGTCGGTGCCTTCGACGATGCCGTCGCCACCGTTGACCACGTCTTTGTCAAAGATCGCGACATAGTTGATGTCACCTTTGAAATAGTGGTCGTATTGGCCGTCGTCATATTCGCGCGCGCCGAAGGTGAAATTCTCGTCGTCATTGTCGCCAATGGCCATATCGAGACCGGTGGTCGCGAAGTCTTGGCTGAAGGTTGTGCCGTCGGTGACATTTTCGACGACAAACGTGCCGCCGGTGGTTTCATCCCACGAATAGGCAACACGCACGTCGTCGCCAGCAGCAAAGAAATGGTCAGCGGTGGAGAGCAACACCTCTTTGCCATTTGCATAATGCATCACTTCGACGGCGCCGTCTTTGGTCACCTGAATGTTGAAATAACCTTCGGTGTCGCGGTCACACCATTCGCCGCGGTTGACCAGCGTATCAGGGCTGGTTCCGACATGGGAGCTTTGGGTGAACTCGACCATGATCGTGCCGGCATTCAAATCGAAGGGGGCGTCTTCGCCGCGCACATCGAAGCGGTCATCGTGACCATCAAGGCGCAGCGCGCCGTTCTGGATGCTCGCACCGCAGTAGAGGTCGCCGTTTTGTGCAATGCCATCGGCCAATCCGGTGTCGAGCTTTTCAGCGCCGCCGGAGAAATCCCACAAACCGATCAGATTTTCCGCATTCGGTGCGTCGAAATCATTGTCGGATGTGTCCACCGGATCGCTACCACCGTGGTGATGATGATAGTCGTGATCGTGCCAAAGCCACCAAAAAGTCATTGCTCTCTCTCCATTCCCAAGCTCGCAAACCGCGTCTCGGATCCCCTTTCGGGGCAATACAAACAAACCTAGCCAAGGCGCGATACTGCAGCCGGACGACCGCACGATGATCACGCATTCGCGCCGTATTTGGGGAAAGAAGCGGGCACCTTTAAGGCACGCGACAATTTAAGGAGGACGCACGGCACCGCAGCCGACGTCTTCCGCAAATTGTTATGTGGTCCACCTCACCGAAACGGCAAGACATAGCGGACGCACACTTCGATCCCCATGCAGTAGCGCATGGATCATAAGTGCGGCCGCCCCCGTGGCCTCAGACATCGCCCCCCAGTTGGGCACCTTTGTTGTATCTGAGCGCCTATGCCCGCTCAAAGGGGAAATTCCCCCGATGGTGAGCGCTGCCTTCATCTTCCCTACCTGAACCTTACCCCAAGTCAGCAAAGCCACCCCCAAGTCAGGACAGTTTGTTTCGAATTCATCGAACTGTCACGTTGTGGATATTGCCAAGTAAATAAGGCGTTCCAGCCCATTGGCTGGCCAAGAGCGGCCAGCAACAAGCTTCCGGACTGTTTCGCATTGAGAAACAGCGGTGCGGTTTGACCGATGGCCTCGGAAATTTCACAATTGGTTAAGTATAGGGCATCCAATATTTCCAGATCGGAACCAAAGGTGAGTTATCCACAGGATTTGCCGAAAACCGTGGAATATCGCGCCACAATTTAACGAATCATTTTACCTAAATGCTGACCATCCAATGCCCGAAAGCGCGATTCGGCAGGCGCCTTGATCACAGCGCCGAAAACCGCTGCAGAGCGGCCAAATATGCGAAAACGTGATTGTTTTTCATACGCGCCTTGGCATTCAGCAGGCAGAGCACGGATTTGGCTGCCTCAATGCTTACGCGATTTCGCCGCCATTCGGGCAGCAGGGCCTGCAAAGCGCAGGACAGATCCCGAAGGACCAAAATAAGGGCTGCTGGTACCCAAGGCCGGACTCGAACCGGCACGCCTCGCGGCGGGGGATTTTGAATCCCCTGCGTCTACCATTCCGCCACTTGGGCAGCCTGCGGGGGGTTTAACGCGCCCCGTGCGCGGCGAAAAGAGCAAAAATGCCAAAACGGCGCTTTCACCGCGTAAATTTTTACAAATCCTAAAGCGGCACCAAGGAACCACGGGCATTCAGCCCCTCGATATCCATGCCCGCCATCTTTTTATAGGCCCCCGCGACCTCTTCCAATTCGGCTTGGCTCATCACATCCGCGACGGTTTCGAACCCCTGCGGGGCCTTGTCGGCAACAATATCAAGCACCTTATCGGGCCCGTCCCCGCGATTGGCCAAGATCAGAGCATTCACCGTCTCGCGGCGCAAATCGTCATAGCGAGCCAAGGCCGCAGGCCCCTGCCCCAGATCGCGCAGCTCGCGCGCCAGAACGCGCCCGTCCAACACCGCTTGGCTCGCGCCGTTCGATCCGATCGGATACATCGCATGGGCCGCATCGCCCAAAAGCGTCATCCGCCCATGTGTCCAACGCGACAAGGGATTGCGATCCACCATCGGGTATTCCCACACGCCGTCGGCTTCGCGGATGATTTTTGGCACGTTCAGCCAATCGAAATCCATCCCCTCGAAATCACCGATGAAATCATCCAGCGACCCGCCGCGGTTCCAATCCTGCTCGCGCCAATTGTAGTCTGCGGGCATCTGCCGGTCGGCAATCCAGTTGATCAAACAGGTGCCATCCCCGTAATCCTCGATCGGGTAACAGACGAATTTCGCCGCCCGCCGCCCGATCATCGCCATTGTGCGGCCGGTGGCATAGCTGGGCGCGCGGGTGATGCCGCGCCACATCATCACGCCGCCCCAATGCGCCGCGCCTTCATCGGGATAAAGCTTGGCGCGGGCGACCGAATTGATCCCGTCGGCGGCGACAAGAAGGCTGCCATGCGCGGTGCCTTTGGGCGCGCCGTTGTCGCGGTCGATCAGATCGATCTCGATCCCGTCCGACGTCTCGCGCCAATCGTGGAGCGCCGCGCCCATAACCACGGCCTGCGCCCCCGCGCGTTTGATCAACGTATCAAAAAGCATCATTTGCAACTTGCCGCGGTGAATCGAGTATTGCGGCCAGTTGTAGCCCGCCAACATGCCGCGCGGCTCGCACCAGATTTCACCGCCCTGCGCGCTGTAATAACCGACCTCTTCGGTGCGCAGGCCGATGGCGTCGATCTGCGCCTCAAGACCCAACTCGTAAATCTCGCGGACGGCGTGGGGTTGCAAATTGATCCCCACCCCCATCGGGCGCAGCGCAGGCACCGCTTCGAAAATCCGGAACGCAATGCCCAATTGATGCAGCGAATGACCCAAAACCAATCCGCCGATACCCGCGCCCGCAATCAATACTGTCATTTGGTGCCGTCTCCCCCGACCATACCCTACGCCTATGCGGCTTCCAGAGCCGCAGCTAATGTACAGAGCACACCATATGCCGCAACCTGTTTCGCCCCGGCGGCGCGATTTTCGCTAGGCTTCGCGCCTCATCATCCGCGCCCATCCGCGCGCCGCCCCCGTGAGGAGGCACAAGATCACGACCGCCGCCCCTTGACCTTCGCCCTCTGCCTATGCGCTAAGGTGCGCGGATAGACAGTCGCACAAAGGCAGCTTTACCATGATCAAACGGCTTTACGATTGGACCCTCGCCATGGCCGATCATCCGCGCGCGATCTGGGTGCTGGCCTTGGTGGCCTTTGTGGAAAGCTCGGTTTTTCCCATCCCGCCCGACGTTTTGATGATCCCGATGATCTTGGCAGCGCCCCATCGGGCGTGGAAAATTGCCGGTGTGGCGCTTTTGGCCTCTGTGGCGGGCGGGATCATGGGCTATGCCATCGGGGCCTTTGCCTATGAGACAATCGGGCAACCGGTCCTTGCCGCCATGGGCAAGGCCGACGCGATGGAGGCCTTCAACACCCGCTTTAACGACTTTGGCTTCTGGGCCGTGTTGGCCGCAGGCGTCACGCCCTTTCCTTATAAGGTCATCACGATCATGTCAGGGTGGACGGCTATGCCCTTTGCCACGTTTATGGCAACTTCGATTCTGGCGCGCGGCTTGCGGTTCTTTATCGTCGCGGCGCTTTTGTATAAATACGGCGCGCCGGTGCGGGAGTTTATCGAGAAACGATTGGGGCTGATGTTCGCCTTGTTCTTGATCTTCTTCTTTGGCGGGTTTTACGCGCTCAAATTCCTCTGACCGGCCACGATCCACGGGAGCATACGATGTTAACTTCGCGCCGCAACCAATTGATATTCCTTGCCTCTGCGGGATCGGCCGCTCTGATGCTGGGGGCCTTGGGGTTTCAATACATCGGCCAAATGCCGCCGTGTAAGCTGTGCTATTGGCAGCGCTATCCGCATATTGCGGCGATTGTGATCGGGGGTCTGGGCCTGATGATATCGGGCCGGTTCTTGCCGGCTTTGGGCGCTTTGGCGGCGCTGGCCACGGGCGTGATCGGGGTTTACCACACCGGCGTCGAGCGTGCGTGGTGGGAAGGGCCGTCGACATGCACGTCCTCGGGTGCGGCGGGCAAAACTGCGAGCGAGCTTTTCGATGAAATCATGGCCGCGCCGCTTATCCGCTGCGACGAGGTGCCGTGGGAGATGTTCGGCCTGTCGATGGCCAGCTGGAACGCGGTGATCGCCTTTGGCCTCGCGGCCCTATGGGTGATGGCGGCGCGCAGCGCGGATTAATACCGCCCCGCAAACCCCTGTTTAAAAATGCAAAAAGCCCCGCGCAAATCTGCGCGAGGCCCTTTTCGAAGACCCCAGTGACATCAGGGGATGATGAAGGGTCTCCAAACGGCTCGGATCAATCCGCCATCGGCGCGGGCAAAATGCCGGCCTCTTGCGCGGCAACCATTTCGGCATCATCCAAAGCGCCGTCCTTGTTCTCGTCAGCGGCCGAGAAGCTTTCGGCGGTCACTTCTTCAAACACCGCTTGGACCTCATCGAGGGTCATCACACCATCGCCATTGGCGTCGATCTCGGAGGCGTCTTGCGCCAACGCAATAGACGGCAGCGCCAGCGCGCCCATAGCGGCCAGAGCGAGGGTTGCCATACGAGTGGTTTCCATCAGGTTTTTCATTTTAAAATCCTCATCGTCATTTCACACATGCCCGCGCGCCTCATGCGGCGGACCAAGGCGCCGTATCGGCCGCCTTCACCCTTGCAGGACGCGGCAGAGCGGATTTGCGTCCCGCATGGATCGTAGATTTTTCAAACCTGCGAAGCCTCGCCGATCCGGCGCGCCGCAATGAGCAATTTGCCGCCGAAAACCGCCTGTTTTCGAGGGTTTGGCCGGATCGGCGGAAAGGCCCCATCTTCTCAAACCGCATCCTTTAACGCATCTGTATGCCATACGGCATCACAGGAGGGCCGAGAGATGACAGCAGTGATTTCGAAACCGACAAAACACAGGCACCCCGCAACACCCCCCTATACAGAATCCTGCCCGACGGTGCGTAACCTGCCCGCAGAGCTGACCGCGTTGATGCCCGATCTGGAGCGGCTGGCGCGGCGGCTCAGCGCCTCGCCCGATCTGGCGCAGGATCTGTGCCAAGACACGGCTTTGCGTCTTTGGGCGCGGATCAGCCAAGGCTCTGAGATTGGCGATCTTGGCCCCTATGCGCGCTCTGCCCTGCGCAACGGGGCGCGCAGCCACGGGCGCGCCCTGCGCCCCGACCAGCGCCGCGCAGAGGGTGACAGCGCGCCGATCAGCCCCGATATGATCCCCTGCCCGCCAGAGGCCTTTCGCAGCCTTGCCTGCGCCGAGGTGCGCGCC
The DNA here is from genome assembly GCA_050633545.1 of Paracoccaceae bacterium. Classification (GTDB taxonomy): domain Bacteria; phylum Pseudomonadota; class Alphaproteobacteria; order Rhodobacterales; family Rhodobacteraceae; genus Litorivita. The sequence continues at coordinate 94,664 of JBOEGS010000007.1, read as the reverse complement.
GCGATGGAGCGCCTTCCGCCCGAACAGGCCGTAATTTTGCGCCTCATTGCGGCGGGCGAAAGCAGCCCTGCGGCGCTGGCCGCGCAATTGGGTCTGCCAAAGAACACGGTCATGTCGCGGCTGGCGCGCGGCCGCTCAGCCCTGCGCCGTGCGCTCGATCTGGCGCCGGACGCCCCCGTCACCGCCCTGTTTGCCGAAGAAGATTAAGCCCCGCCGCACATAAAACCGGAGCCGCAAACAAAGATGGGGGGCCAAAAGGCCCCCCAGTTTCGCCGTTCAAGCTCAATCGTTATTACCGCTCGGAATGTTTTTTGCCTGCGGCCTGAACGTCGTCAGGGGCGAGCGCACCCGCCCCATGAACCCTTAAGAGCAACCAGAGGTCCCTCCGCAGGTATTACATTTCATGCAAGTGCCGTTGCGCACGAGGGTGTAGTTGCCGCAATCGCCGCAGGCCTCGCCCTCATATCCTTGCATCTTTGCCTTGGCGCGCGCATCCATCTGCCCGCTAGACGAGGCCACCGTGCCGCTCGACACCGCCGTGGCGCCCATGGTTGCCACACCGCCCGAGATGGCGCCGGTTTCGGGCACCAGACTGTTGAGGGCTGCGACGGGATCGACCGCCCCGTTCAAAGCCGTGGCCCCCATATGTTGGCCGCCCTGAAGCACCACCAATTCTTGCGGCAGACGTTTGCGCAGATAACCGGTCGACGAGATTTGCTTGAGCACTTCAAGCGAGCGGTTCGCGGCGGTTTCGCTCATCTCCTTGACGTTGCTCACGCCCTCTTCCTCGCCGCGGCCCAGATCGTCAAAGGACGCGCCAGAGGGTTTGACATGCGCCAGATCGGTGCGATCCAGATAGGACACCGCCAGTTCGCGGAAGATATAATCAAGGATCGAAGTGGCGTTCTTGATGCTGTCGTTGCCTTGCACCATGCCCGCAGGCTCGAATTTGGTGAAGGTAAAGGCATCGACGAATTCCTCCAGCGGCACGCCGTATTGCAGACCGACCGACACGGCGATGGCAAAGTTGTTCATCATCGCACGGAAGCCCGCGCCTTCCTTGTGCATGTCGATGAAGATCTCGCCCAATTGGCCGCCTTCATATTCGCCGGTGCGCAAATACACCTTGTGACCGCCGACAACCGCCTTTTGCGTATAGCCTTTGCGGCGCTCGGGCAGTTTTTCACGACCGCGGGCGACTTCCTTGACGATCACCTTTTCGACGATCTTCTCGGCCAGAACGGCGGCTTTTTCCTGAATGGACCCGCTCTCGAGGATCTCCATCGCATCGTCGTCGTCCTCGACCAAAGCTGCGGCCAAGGGCTGGCTCAGCTTCGAGCCGTCACGATACAGCGCATTGGCCTTGATGCCCAAGGACCAGCTGAGCTCATAGGCTTTTTGGCAATCCTCGATGGTGGCGTCATTGGCCATGTTGATGGTCTTGGAAATCGCGCCCGAAATGAAGGATTGCGCGGCGGCCATCATGGTGATGTGGCTGTTGACCGACAAATAGCGCGTGCCCTTTTTGCCGCAAGGATTGGCGCAATCGAAGATCGAGTAATGTTCGGGCTTCAGATGCGGCGCACCCTCAAGGGTCATGGTGCCGCAGACATGGTCATTGGCCGCGTCGATATCGCGTTTGGTGAAGCCCAGATGCGACAGAAGATCAAAGCCCGCATCGTTCAGCTTGGCTTCGGGAATGCCCAGAACATTGGTGCAGAACTCCGCGCCGAGGGTCCATTGGTTAAAGACAAAGCGGATATCAAAGGCCGTGGCCAGCGCCGCTTCGATCTTTTCGATCTCGTTGGAGCCGAAGCCGTGCCCGATCAGAGATGTGTGGTTGATCCCCGGCGCATTGCCGAGCGACCCGTGACCCACCGCGTAGGAGATGATCTCTTCGATCTGCGCCGAGCCATAACCTTGTTTTTCAAGAGCCGCAGGCACCGATTGGTTGATGATCTTGAAGTAACCGCCGCCCGCGAGCTTTTTGAATTTCACGAGGGCGAAATCCGGCTCGATGCCCGTGGTGTCGCAATCCATGACCAAACCGATGGTGCCCGTGGGGGCGATCACCGAAACCTGCGCATTGCGGTATCCGTGCTCTGTGCCCAATTCCAACGCCTCGTCCCATGCGGACATCGCCAGATCGACCAGACGCGCGTCGGGGCAATTAGCGTGATCTAGCGCCACAGGCTTGATCTCGAGGTTGTCATACCCGTCGGTCGCGCCATAGGCGGCGTTGCGGTGGTTGCGGATGACGCGCAGCATGTGCTTGGCGTTTTTGGAATATTTCGGGAAGGCGCCCAATTCGCCCGCCATTTCGGCGGATGTGGCATAGGAGACGCCCGTCATGATCGCGGTCAGGGCACCGCAAAGCGCGCGGCCTTCATCGCTGTCATAGCTATAGCCCATGTTCATCAGCAGGCCGCCGATATTGGCATAGCCCAGACCCAGCGTGCGGAAATCATAGGAGCGCTGCGCGATTTCCTTGGAGGGGAACTGCGCCATAAGCACCGAGATTTCCAAGGTCACGGTCCACAGGCGTGTGGCGTGCATGTAATCCTCGGCTTCGAATTCGCCGTCCTTGAGGAAGGTCAGCAGGTTCATCGAGGCAAGGTTACAGGCCGTGTCGTCGAGGAACATATATTCCGAGCAAGGGTTCGAGCCGCGGATCTCGCCATCTGCGGGGCATGTGTGCCATGCGTTGACGGTGTCGTGATACTGGATGCCCGGATCGGCGCAGGCCCAAGCGGCATGGCCGATGTCTTCCCACAGATCGCGCGCCTTGATGGTTTTGGCGACCGACCCGTCGGTGCGGCGAATGAGTTCCCAATCGCCATCGGCTTTGACGGCCTTGAGGAAGGCATCGGTGACGCGGACCGAGTTGTTGGAGTTTTGACCCGAGACCGAGGCATAGGCCTCGCTGTCCCAATCGGTGTCATAGGTCGGAAACTCGATCGAGGCATAGCCTTGCTTGGCGTAATCGAGCACGCGCTTGACGTAAGTCTCTGGGATCGCGACCTTTTTGGCACCGCGAATGGCGTCTTTAAGCTGCGGGTTTTTCTTGGGGTCGACGCTGTCTTCGGTCGATCCGTCCCAAGCTTTGATCGCGTCAAAGATCAGGTTGAGCTTTTGCTCGTGCATCTTCGATCCGGCGACAATCGAGGCAACCTTTTGCTCTTCCTTGACCTTCCAGTTGATGTATTCCTGAATATCGGGGTGATCCGCATCGACGATCACCATTTTCGCGGCGCGGCGCGTGGTGCCGCCCGATTTGATCGCGCCCGCCGCGCGGTCACCGATTTTCAAAAAGCCCATCAGCCCCGAAGATTTGCCGCCGCCCGACAGGCTCTCGCCATCGGCGCGCAGGCTCGAGAAGTTGGTGCCGGTGCCCGATCCGTATTTGAACAGGCGCGCCTCGCGCACCCACAGATCCATAATGCCGCCATCGCCAACAAGGTCATCGGAAACCGATTGGATAAAGCAGGCGTGCGGCTGCGGATGCTCGTAGGAGGATTTCGACTTGGTCAGTTTTTTGGTTTCGAAATCAACGTAGTAGTGGCCTTGCGCCGGACCGTCGATGCCGTAAGCCCAATGCAGGCCGGTGTTGAACCATTGCGGCGAATTGGGCGCGGCTTTTTGCGTCGCGAGCATAAAGCGCATCTCGTCGAAATAGGCTTTTGCGTCTTCTTCGGTGGTGAAATAGCCACCCTTCCATCCCCAATAGGTCCACGCCCCTGCAAGGCGGTCGAACACTTGTTTGGAGGAAATCTCGCCGCCCATTTCTGCGCCGGCGTCGGGTTCGGAGCGCCACAGGAATTCCGGAACACCGCTCTCTTTGACCTTGCGCAAACGGCTCGGCACGCCGGCCTTGCGGAAATATTTCTGGGCGATCACATCCGAGGCGACTTGGCTCCAGGTCGAGGGCACCTCGACACCGTCGAGTTTGAAGACGACCGAACCGTCCGGATTGCGGATTTCAGATACAGTTTTAACGAAATCCAGACCGGCATAGGCATCGGTTCCGGCTTTGGTGAATTTTCTTTCAATCTTCATTATATGTGCCGCCTCATCTTCAGCAATTCCCGTTCCCCGCAGAAGGCGCGCATCCCCTGCGCCCCTCGCTTTGCTGCTGCCTGTGGAAGACTGTAGGCAAAGGCTCTCCGGTCGGGCACCATTGCGAAATGAAGCCTGATTGCAGCCAGCCAGTGCCGGATGTGTGCGAAGTCCCTGTCCCAGTCCGATCTGCGCCGCCACTATATCTTGTGGTCCGCCAGTCAGCCCCCACAATCTGACGTATAGGAGCATAGAGGGTCAACGGATTTTTTACCACGTTCGGGCAAAAAACCCCATTGACGTGATGATTGGTCAATAGCCGATTTGGGCGCGGGTGATTCATCCCCTGCATTACCCCCCGCTTTATCCACATCGCGCCGCGCAACCATGGGTGGCGAAATCCTGTTGTATCGGGCAGGCTTATGCGGCACGTTTAACCAAATGCGTGAAGTTGTGCTCAGGCTGCCAGTGCGTCGCGCGACACGCCCGCAGTGACCGGTGCATTTTTTTTGCCCACTCGGTCTGGATACGGGCCTGAAATGGAAAATCTTCCTCCCCATGCGTCTTTTGCGATTCTTTTCTCTGCTCGCCCTGCCCCTCGCCACCGCTTGTGTGGAGCCGAGCAGATCACCACAACATATAGATGCGAAACCCACGGCGGCCTTTGTTGATGCCACGGGCATGCCCACGGTGCGGGCGCGCTATGCGGCCTATCCTGAGGTGCTGATGACGGCGGTCGGGAGGGCCTGCAGTGATCCGGCAGAAAAGCTGATCCGGCGCAGCAGGAACTGGCTCTATTGCCAAAGCTACCTGCCGCCCGATGCGACCGCCGCGCTGATCTTGCAATATGACGGCGTCATCGAGGATTTGCCAACGCTGCTGATCTCGTTCCGGCTCTACCCCAAAAGCGGCGGTGCCTATGAGCTGCACCAACAAGCCTATGCCGTGGTGCCGCAACGCGGCGGCGGCAAGATCAGGATCGCCCAACCCAGCGCCGCGACCGACGCCAAGATGCGCAAGCTGATCCTCAAAAGCGGCGGCGTGCCGTTTTGATCAAACGGCCAAAGCCCGCGATATTAGTGGGAGATTTATGGTCGGGACGGTAAGATTCGAACTTACGACCCCCTGTACCCAAAACAGGTGCGCTACCAGGCTGCGCTACGCCCCGATCCATGAGGCACCGTCTAGAGTGTTGCTACCGATTTGAAAAGCCTCAATCGACGTTTTTGCAGGGCCAAATTGCCTGCCCCGCCGCAAAAGACGGGTGGCGCATCTGCGCACCGGCCTCAATCCCCAAGATTTCCGCCATTCCACCATTGATTTCAAGCACTGCGCGGATGCCGCGCCCGCCGTCAATCGGGGTGAGATCGTGGGGAATGGCATTGGAATGCACGCTCTTCACCACGCCGCGCGCATCAAGGAAGATCATATCGAGCGCGATCAGCGTGTTCTTCATCCAGAAGGTCGCGTGGGTGTCGCGCGGATAGACAAAAAGCATGCCCGCGCTTTTGGGCAGGCTCTCGCGCATCATCAAACCGCGGGCGCGTTCGGCCTCGGTCGCGGCAAGTTCTACGGTAAAACGCGCGGTGCCAAAGGGGCCGCGCAGATAGGCCGTATCAGTGCGGCAACTGCTGGGCGTACGGGCCAAGCTGGCCGAGGGCATTGACGCGATCAGCATGCCAAAAACGAGCAGGAGAATTGAAAGGATTTTCGCAGGCGATAGGAACGGTGCGCCGAAGTCGAAGCGGCGGCGGCGCAGGGCGAAGAGATGCAGTATCGCCCCCCCTATCGCCGCGCGCCGCCGCCCCATTCGATCAGTCCTCGGCCTTCTTCAAGGCCGCTTCCCATGCGCAAACCTCGGCGGCCATACGGCCACGTTTGCCGTCGATCACCCGAATGGCCAATGCTTCGCCAGGCTGCAGATCTGCTAGGCCCGAGCGACGCAGGACCTCGATATGGACAAAGACATCCTCATCGCGGCCAAACACATTGGCAAACCCGAAACCTTTGGCCTTACCGAACCATTTCACACGCGCAGGTTCGAGCGGTGCATTACGGATCACTTCGGGATCAATGTCGTCGAAATCGGCAAGGCTTCCGCCTTCGATTCCCTCGGGCGGATCAATGCGCAACACCTCGACGGCTTGAACGCCGCGCTCGGTATCTTGCGCGAGAATCGCAATACGGGCGCCATCGGCAACGGAGCTTTGTCCGAAGTTCCGAAGCACATTTGCATGAAGCAAAATATCTGGCCCGCCTTCATCGGCGATTACAAACCCAAATCCCTTCACGGGATCAAACCATTTCACCTGACCGTCTACTTTGCGGGTGCTGTCATTTAGTTCTGTCACTGTTCGCTACCCACCGGTTCTAACTCTACAGGCTGTTCCACTAGCCCCCAAAAACACACAAAACACAAGAAGAAAATCCTCGAAAAACAACGCCTTGCATTTCGCGTAACGTGAAATTCAGGGATTTAGACGGGTGATTTTCCACCTATCCGCGAGTGCTTCGCGGCGCCACACGAAACGGTCGTGTAGCCTGAATGCGCCATCTGCCCAGAATTCAATCTCAACAGGGGCGATTCGGAAACCTCCCCAAAAGGATGGTCGGTTCGGGGCGCTGCCTTGTTGCACGGTGATCTTCGCGACCTTCGCCATGAGGCTGGCGCGGCTCTCGAGAGGTTGGCTTTGATCCGAGGCCCATGCGCCGAGGCGGCTCTTGAGCGAGCGGGAGGCGAAATAGGCATCTGCCTGCTCCCCCTCTTCGCGGCTGACATGGCCGCGCACGCGGATTTGGCGGCGCAGGCTTTTCCAATGCATTACAAAGGCCGCTTTTTGCGCCGCTTCGATTTCGCGCCCCTTGCTGCTGCCGTAGTTGGTGTAGAACACAAAGGCGTCGTTTTCGATCTCTTTGAGAAGCACCATGCGCGCGTTCGGCATACCGCTGGCGTCGACCGTGGCAAGGGCGATGGCATTCGGATCATTCACTTCCTCAGGCTCGGCCTCGGCCAGCCACCGGCGCGCGATTTCGAAAGGGTCGTCTCCGGCAAAGATACCTGTGCGGTCGGTCATATACATTCCAATACATGCGTGCGTCATACGCTTTGAGCGCGAGGTAGGTGGATGCACCATGCGTTTCAATAGAGACGTAGGGTCGCCGAAACCTTAATAACAAGGGGAATCCACGCATTCTGCCAGCTCGGCAATAGAGATATCACTTAAGAACAGATACTTGCCCTTTGATCCACGGCCCAAGAGAAATATCATCACATGCGCCCCCTCACGCAGAAGTGCGAGGCGCAACCTGAGGGTAACAATCCTCAAGCCCTGCTCTTATGCCACCAGCCAGACTTGATGCGCCAGCCCTGATCGCCTAAACGGAAGAGCACGTTGCAAATTGGGTGGAAGGGACACAATGCCAAATCAACTAATGGCAGGTAAGCGCGGGATCATCATGGGTCTTGCCAATGACAAATCGATTGCATGGGGCATTGCGCAGGCGCTCGCCGATGCAGGCGCCGAGCTGGCCTTCACCTATATGGGCGATGCGTTCAAAAAACGCGTGGCCCCTTTGGCCGAAACCATCGGTGTGACGCAACTGTTTGATTGCGATGTCTCCGACATGGCATCCGTCGATGCGGCTTTTGCGGAGATCGAGAAAGAATGGGGCAAGATCGATTTTCTTGTCCATGCCATCGGCTTTTCCGACAAGGGCGAATTGCGCGGCCGTTATGTGGACACCAGCCGCGACAACTTCCTGATGACGATGGACATTTCCTGCTACAGCTTCACCGCCGTGGCGCAGCGCGCCGAAAAGCTGATGAGCGATGGCGGATCGATGCTGACGCTGACCTATTACGGCGCCGAACAGGTGATGCCGCATTATAACGTCATGGGCGTCGCCAAGGCGGCGCTTGAGGCTTCGGTGAAATATCTGGCCGAGGATCTGGGCAAAGACGGCATTCGCGTCAACGCGATCTCTGCCGGTCCGATCAAAACGCTTGCCGCTTCGGGGATTGGCGATTTTCGCTACATCCTGAAATGGAACGAACTCAATTCGCCCCTGCGCCGCAATGTGACGCAAGACGAGGTGGGCAAATCGGCGCTCTATCTTTTGTCCGATCTGGGATCGGGCGTGACCGGCGAGAACCTGCATGTGGATGCGGGCTATCATGTGGTCGGGATGAAGGCCGTGGATGCACCCGATATCGACGTGGTCACCGGACGGAAAGACTAAGATGACGCTCGCCGCCTTCATTGCGATCTATTTCGTGCATCTGATGGCGGCAATGTCACCGGGGCCGGCGGTATTGCTGGCGGCCCGCACGGCGTTGCGCGACGGGTTTGGCCGCGCGGCTTGGCTGGCTGTTGGCATTGGCCTCGGCGCCTGCGTTTGGGCCATGGCGGCGCTTTTCGGGTTGGCCGTGGTGTTTCGCATCGCCCCTGCTTTGCTGATGGCACTGAAACTCGGCGGGGCGGGGTATTTGCTCTATCTGGCCTATAAAATGTGGCGCCACGCCCCCGAGGCGATGGAAACGGATCTGCCCGATGCGCCCAAAACGCGTTCGGCGGGCGGCCTTGTCTGGCTCGGGATCGCAACGCAATTGGCCAATCCAAAACCGGCGATTTTCTTTGGCGCGGTTTTTGTCGGCTTCGTGCCGCCCGATGCCCCCTTTTGGGCGATTGCCGTGATCTTGGGAATTATTTTCGTCAATGATTGCGGCTGGAACCTGATCGTGGCGCGAATTTTCTCCTTCGAGCGCACCCGCCGCGGCTATATCTCTATGAAAACCGTGATCGACCGCCTGTTTGGTGGTTTACTCGCCACTCTCGCCGTCAAGATTGCCCTGATCTAACGGCCCGCCCAAAAGGACCCATTCGATGACCGACACCCGCCTGCCCCACGAAAAAGGTTTTCACGTCAGCTGGGATCAGATCCACCGCGACAGCCGCGCGCTGGCATGGCGCCTTGATGGCCACGGCCCCGATGACGGCGCATGGAAGGCCGTGGTCGCCATCACGCGCGGCGGCATGGCCCCCGCGATGATCGTCGCGCGCGAGCTCGACATTCGCACCGTTGATACGATCTCGGTGAAATCCTACGACCACCAAGACCGCGCCGATGCAAAAGTCCTCAAATCCCCCGATGCGCAGATGATGGGCGATGGCACCGGCATTCTCGTGGTGGATGATCTGGTCGACAGCGGCAAAACCCTCGAACTGGTGCGCAAACTCTACCCCAACGCCCATTTTGCGACCGTTTATGCCAAACCTTCCGGCCGCCCGCAGGTCGATACATTCATCACCGAAGTCAGCCAAGATACGTGGATTTTCTTTCCATGGGACATGGCGCTGCAATATGTTGAACCCTACCGCGGCAAGGATTGAGCCGCGCCACTTGCCTTTACCGGCTCGGCACATGCCCTCGCCGAAAGCATAAGGGTTTTCGAACCGCCCGTCGCAGGAGCCTCGCCGATGACGCATAGCAGCACCTCCGCCACCTTCGCGCCCCCCGTGATGGAGGCGCGGCGCTGGCTGGAAGGGCTGTCGTTTTGCGCGCAGCGCCCGCTGATCAACGTCAGTCAGGCCGCCCCCGTCGAGCCGCCCCATCCCGATTTGCGCGCGGCGATTGCCGAGGCCGCCTTGCATGATGACGCGGCGCATCTTTACGGGCCGGTCTTGGGATTGCCCGAACTGCGCGCCGAAGTGGCCGCATCGGTGAGCCGGACCTATGGCGGCACGGTGACGGCGGATCACGTTGCGATCACCTCGGGCTGCAATCAGGCCTTTGCCGCGACAATCGCATCCCTATGCGGCGCAGGGGATGAAGTTATCCTTCCAACCCCTTGGTATTTCAATCATAAAATGTGGCTGGACATGTCGTCCGTGCGGACCGTGCCCTTGCCGACGGGGCAAGGGATGATCCCCGATGCGGGCGAGGCCGAGGCATTGATCACGGCGCACACGCGGGCGATTGTTCTGGTGACACCGAACAATCCGTGCGGGGTGGAATATGCGCCGGATGTGATCGCGCAATTCGCCCATCTGGCCCGCAGACGCGGGTTGAAGCTGATCATCGACGAAACCTACCGCGATTTTCATTCCCAAAGCGGCGCGCCCCATGATCTGTTTGCCGATCCCGATTGGGCCGATGTGGTGATCCAGCTCTATTCCTTTTCCAAGGCGTACCGGCTGACCGGCCACCGTGTCGGCGCGATGGTGGCCGCCCCTGCGCAATTGGCGCAGGTGGAAAAATTCCTCGACACGGTCACGATCTGTGCCAATCAATTGGGCCAGCGCGCGGCGCTTTGGGGGATGCGCCACCTCGCAGACTGGCTGGCCGGCGAGCGCGAGGAAATATTGGCCCGCCGCGGCGCGATCGAGGCGGGATTTGCGCCTTTGGCCGCACGCGGCTGGCGGCTTTTGGGCGCAGGGGCCTATTTCGCCTATGTCGCGCATCCTTTTGATATTGCGTCAAACATCCTTGCCCCTCGGCTGGTGCGCGAGGCGGGTCTTTTGATGCTTCCGGGCACGATGTTCATGCCCGAAACCGATCCAGGCGGCGCGCGGCAATTGCGCATCGCCTTTGCCAATATCGACGCGATAGGCATTGGCGCGATGTATCGCCGCCTCGAGGCGCTCGAGCTATAGGCGCGCCTCGCATCGCCCCTTGCCCCGCTTCGCGCCAACGCATACACATTCGCCAGCGAATTCAAGACAACCCACAAAGGGGGCCTGAACAATGGCGAGCGGCGGCGGCACAACAAGAACTTTGGTCTGGATTTTGATGGGTCTGTTGATCCTCGGTCTGGGCGGCTTCGGGGCGACAAACCTGTCCAGCGGCGTAAGCGCCGTGGGCAGCGTCGGATCGCAAGAGATCAGCGTCGATGATTATGCACGCGCCTTGCAACGCGAGCTGCGCGGCCTTGAGGCGCAAACCGGCCAGCCGGTCACATTTGCGCAGGCGCAGGCCGCCGGTGTGGACCGCCGCATCCTGTCGCAATTGGTCAACAGCGCCGCAGTGGACGAAGAAACCGCGCGCATGGGCCTGTCGATTGGCGACGAGAACCTGAGCAAGCAGATTTTCGAAATCTCCAGCTTTCAGGGCGTCGACGGGAAATTCGACCGCGAGGGTTATTCATATGCGCTGCGCAATGCGGGTTTGACCGAGGCCGAATTCGAAGAAGACCTGCGCAAGGAAACCGCGCGGACCTTGGTGCAAGGCGCAGTGGTGAGCGGCATTGCCGTGCCTGCCGCGCATGCCGATGCTTTGGTCGGCTTTGTCGGGGCGCGGCGCGATTTCACTTGGGCGCGCTTGACCCAAAAGGATCTGGCCGAGCCGTTGCCGCAACCCACAATGGACGAGTTGCGCAGCTATCACCAATCGCATGTGAATGATTTCACCCTGCCCGAGATGAAGCGCATCACCTATGTGTGGGTGACCCCCGATATGGTGCTCGATACCGTCGAGGTCGACGAAGCCGCGCTGAGCGCGCTTTACGAAGAGCGCAAGGGCGAGTTCAACACCGAGGAGCGCCGTTTGGTCGAACGTCTGGCCTTTGCCGATGAGGCGACCGCCGAGGCCGCCAAAGCCGCGCTAGAGACCGGCGACAAAGCCTTTGAAGACCTCGTTGCGGATCGCGGCCTGGACTTGGCGGATGTCGATATGGGCGATGTGGCGCGCTCTGATCTGGACGGGGCGGCGGATGCGGTTTTTGCCTCCGACGTGGGTCAGGTCACCGGCCCCTTCACCACCTCCATCGGTCCGGCGCTGTTTCGGGTCAATGCGATTTTGCCCGCCGAAGAGCGCGCCTTTGAGGACGTCGAGGCGATGCTGCGCGACGAGTTGGCCTTTGACCGCGCGCGCCGCGTGATCGAGGCGCAGGCCGAGGCCATCGACGATATGCTCGCAGGCGGAGCGACGCTTGAGGATGTGGCCAAGGAAACCATGCTCGAGCTTGGCCGTGTCGATTGGCACGCGGGCAATGAGGACGACATCGCCGCCTACCGCGAGTTTGCGGCGGCGGCGCGCGCGCTAACCGAGGAAGATTTCCCCGAAGTGGCGCAATTGGAAGATGGCGGCATCTACGCCATGCGCCTCGAAGAGGTGCTCGCGCCTCGGGTGCAAAAGCTTGAAGATGTCACCGAAGATGTCGCCGCCGCATGGGAAGGCGCCGAGACCGAAACCCGCCTGCGCGCTCAGGCCGAAGGCTTGGTCGCGCAGCTTGAGGAAGGCGCGGATTTCACCGGCCTCGGCCTGTCCGCGTCAACCGAAACCGATGTGTTGCGCAACGGGTTTGTTCCGGGCACGCCCGAAGGATTTCTTGACGCCGTGTTCGATCTGGAGACGGGCAAGGTGGGGATTTACGATGCCTTTGGCGGCGTGATCATCACGCGGCTCGACGCCCAAAAAGGGCCGGATATGGACGACCCCGATGTCGCCGCCTTAGCCGCCAATTTGCGCGAACAGGCCGAAGCCGCCGTCGCCCAAGACATCTATGAGGCCTATATTTCCGACATTCGCAACCGCACCGACGTGAACCTGAGCACGGCGGCGGTGAATGCGGTGAACGCCTCGCTGCAATAACGCATGGGGGTGCGGGGCCCCTCTCCTGCGCCGCCTCTCGATCCGCCCTGACCGCCGCGCTGCGCCGCATATTGGCAGGGCCAAGACAAAGACCGGACCACGATGGAACTGACGCCTTCTTATGACGATTTCGCCGCCCGCTTTGATGCCGGCGAGAACCAGATCGTCTACACCCGCCTGACCGCCGATCTCGACACTGCCGTGTCCTTGATGCTCAAGATGACCGGCGCGGCCAAAGACACCTTCATGCTCGAGAGTGTGACGGGCGGCGAGGTTTTGGGGCGCTATTCGATCATCGGGATGAAACCCGATCTGATCTGGCAATGTGATGGCACATCGGCGCGGCTCAACCGTTCGGCACGTTTTGATCCCGACGCTTGGACGCAAGAAAGCAGCGATCCGCTGACCTCGCTGCGCAGTCTGATCGCCGAAAGCCGGATCGATTTGCCCGATGACCTGCCCGCCGCCTCGGCGGGGATTTTCGGCTATCTGGGCTATGACATGATCCGTCTGGTTGAACATCTGCCCGATGTGAATCCCGACCCGCTTGGCCTGCCTGATGCGGTGATGATGCGCCCCTCGGTGATTGCGGTTCTGGACGGGGTCAAAGGCGAGGTGATCATCGTCGCCCCCGCCTATGTGGGATCGGGGCAATCGGCGCGCGCCGCCTATGCGCAGGCCGCCGAGCGGGTGTCGGATGCGGTGCGCGATCTGGAGCGCGCCCTGCCCCAACATGCGCGCGATCTGGGCGAGGCGGATGCGGGTGCCGAACCGGTGTCGAATTTCACCAAAGCCGCCTATCTGGAGGCCGTCGAGAAGGCCAAGGAATACATTCGCGCGGGCGATATTTTCCAAGTCGTGCCCTCGCAGCGCTGGACCCAGAATTTCACCCAGCCGCCCTTTGCCCTCTACCGCAGTTTGCGCCGCACCAATCCCTCGCCCTTCATGTTCTATTTCAATTTCGGCGGGTTTCAGGTGATCGGCGCCAGCCCCGAAATTCTGGTCCGTGTCTTTGGCAACGAGGTGACCATCCGCCCGATCGCAGGCACCCGCCCGCGCGGTGCGACCCCCGAAGAGGATCGCGCGCTCGAGGCCGATCTTCTGGCCGACAAAAAGGAGTTGGCCGAGCATTTGATGCTGCTTGATCTGGGCCGCAATGACACGGGGCGCGTGTCGAAAATCGGCACGGTGCGCCCGACCGAGAAATTCATCATCGAACGCTACAGCCATGTGATGCATATCGTCTCCAATGTGGTGGGCGAATTGGCCGAGGATCAAGACGCGCTGTCGGCGCTGCTGGCCGGTCTGCCCGCGGGCACGGTGTCGGGCGCGCCCAAGGTGCGCGCGATGGAGATCATCGACGAATTGGAGCCGGAAAAGCGCGGCGTTTACGGCGGCGGTGTGGGCTATTTCAGCGCGGGCGGCGATATGGATGTGTGCATCGCCCTGCGCACCGCGATCCTCAAGGATCAAAAGCTCTATATCCAAGCGGGCGGCGGCGTTGTCTATGACAGCGACCCCGAGGCGGAATACCAAGAGACGGTGCATAAATCCAACGCCATCCGCCGCGCCGCCGCCGATGCCGCGCGGTTCACGGTCGGCGGTAACGGTTAGGCCGCGCGCTCACATGGGGCCATCAATCATACAAGCGGCGCGCCCTGTGGGACGCGCCGTTTTCATTTGACGATCAGCCTGTTGGATTTGGCCGATAGCGGCTATTGCGCCGCCTGTTGCAACACCGCCGAGGCAGGGGCCAAAGCGACCCGCGCGGCCCGTTCGGCCTGTCCCCAGATATGCAGCGCCGAGATCGTTTCAGCCCGCAACCGGCCCAGCATGATCACACCCTCGCCATTCTGCCGCGCCTGAAAGGCCGCATGATCGAGGAAGCGCCGGATCACCCGCGCGTCTTGGCCCTCGCCATCAATATCGCGCAGCAAGGTCGCCGTCGGCACGCCCTCATTGGCCGCCAGTTTCGCCCCTGCGTTCAGCCCCTTGGGCGTCAGGACCAATCCGTGCCCCGTCGCGCTCAGGATCGAGGCAAGTTGCAGGCTGATGTCTTTATTGCCCTGCAGCCCGCTGCCGGTGCCCTCGATCACGGCTGTGGCCTGCGGCACGCGGCGCAGCAGCGCGGACATGGCCACTTCGGTATCGGCGGCGCTGAAATTTTGCGGCAGATTGGCCATGGCCACGACTTCATATCCGGCGGCGCGGTAGCTGCGCGCGGCCGTGGCCGCCTGCGCCCATTCGGTGTCGATGGCGATTGTGATCGGATAGGGGAAAGTGCCAAGCGCCTTTTGCCCCAGACCCGATTTGCCATCGTCGATCAAGATGATCGACATCAAGGGCTTGCCTTCGGGATTTTCGAAAGGCTGGGCAAAACGGCGAAGGGGCGGCGCATCGGCGCCTGCATCCTCCGTTGCGGCAGCCTCTGCGGTTACGACCGCACCAGTGCCAATGCTCGGCAAGGCGGATTTCGTGGCCGCAGCGTCGTTGCCAGCGCTGCGCTGCGCGATCAGCGAACTGCCGCCGCCCAAAGTGCCCGCGGGCGTGCCGATCTTGGGCCGCGCCGCCGCGATTTGCGTGTCTGCGGGGGCTTGCGCGGCGTCATTGCGCGGCGCGCTGGCCGCTTCTTCATCGGGCGCGTTGTTACCGGCTTGGGCGTCCGGCGCCGGAACATCGGTGCGCGGAAGAGCGGCGGTTTGGGGTTTGGCGCTTGGCGCAGGTGCAGGTGCGGGCGGTGCAGCATTTGGCGCGGCAGTTGGCGCATCGCTTGCCGCGTCATCCATACCCGCCTTGGCAGGGTCAGAGCCGCCGCTTTGATCGGGCTGCGCTTGTGCATCTATCCCCGCATCAGCCGGTGTTTGTGCAGGGGCGGCCTCGGCAGAAGCGCCATTCGCGGGTTGCGCCGGCGCTTGGCCGCCCATCTGCGGCGCCTCGGTCATTACCGAAACGGCAGGGCCGGAGCGCTCATCGCTGGCATCACCTGTGGCGCTATCTTGTGCAGTGTCTTTCGCAGTGTCTTTCGCGGCGTCTTCCGCAGTGTCTTCCGCAGTGTCTGGCCCAGAGCCGGTCGCGTCAGCACCGTGATCTTCTGTGCCCTGCCCCAAGGCAGGCGCCGTGATTTGCGACAAATCACTTGCCGGAAAGGCGCTGCTCGGGGCGGCGGCATCGGGGGCTGGCGGCTGCGCGGGGTTGGTCGAGATCGACAATTCCGCCTCGCCTTGCGGCGCATCGGGCGCCTGCGCTTGCGGGCTGGGATAGACGGGGGTTTCGGTCTCGACATCTGCCGCGCCTTGCGAGGCGACCGCGCCTTGGGGCGCTTCAAGATTGCTTTGCGCGGGGGCGCCAACATCGGGCATTGCGGCGGGGGCAGTATCGACCGGAGCGCTGGCCTGCGCTTGCGGCGCGGCAATGCTTGGGGCCTGCGCCGATTGTGGGGCCGGATCAGCGGCGGGCAAGTTTGCGTCCACGCCAAGCGGCGCGTCGGTTGCTACGCCAGTCGGTTCATCGGACTGTGCGCCAGACTGTGCATCGGGCGCGTCAGGGGTATCGTCGGGTTTATCTTCGGCTTGCGGAGCCTGCGAGGGGGCGGTTTCGGCGGTGGCGACCTCATCCGGACGCTCTTGCGAAGGCTCCGAGGCTGCGAAGTCACTCGGCGTGGCGGGGGCGGGTTGATCGACTGCGGATTGCGAAGCGCCCGCGCTGTCCAGTGCGGTTTGTGTCCCCTGTCCAAGAGGACCAACCGCGACAGAGAGCACGCCGGCGCCCACAACCGACACCGCCGCCCCCAGACTCGCCCCAAAGAGAAATCCTCGCACCACCGTTTCCGCCTCTTGTCCTCACCCGCCGCGCGGCAAAATTGCCAGCGGCCTGTCATTATCGTCACGGCCCGCAATACTGCACCGTGCTGTCATCGCCATGCGCCGCCGCGCCCCGATCCGCGCGGTGAATTGGCCAAAGATGCCCCGCGCCCCTCTTGACGCACCCGCGCAAGCCTGAACATGTATAACGCGACATTAAGGCGGGCCTCCAGCCCCGACAATCCGCAAAGTGGGACAAGATGCTGCTCCTGATCGATAATTACGACAGTTTCACCTATAACCTCGTGCATTATCTGGGCGAATTGGGCACCGAGGTGGTGGTCAAGCGCAATGATGCCATCGATGTGCAAGAAGCTATGGCGATGAAACCGGCGGGGATTTTGCTCTCGCCTGGCCCCAAGGATCCGGCGCAGGCGGGGATTTGCCTTGCGCTGACCCATGCGGCGGCGGAAACCCGCACGCCGCTCATGGGGGTGTGCCTCGGGCATCAAACCATCGGCGAGGCCTTTGGCGGCAAGGTCGTGCGCCACAGCGAGATCGTGCATGGCAAGATGGGCCATATCAGGCATGACGGCACCGGGCTTTTCAAAGACCTGCCCTCGCCCTTCGAGGCGACGCGCTATCATTCCTTGGTGGTGGAGCGCGCCAGTTTGCCCGAGTGTCTGCAGGTCACGGCAGAGCTGGAAGACGGCACGATCATGGGGCTTGAGCATAAAACGCTGCCGATCCACGGGGTGCAATTCCACCCCGAAAGCATTGCCTCGCAACACGGGCATAAGCTTTTGCAAAACTTCACAAATTTGCTGGCGGTGCCCGCATGAGCGATATTCTCAAACCGCTGATCGGTGTGGCCGCCGATCGCCCGTTGACGCGCGAGGAGGCCGAACGCGCCTTTGGCGAGCTCTTTGCCGGAACCGCGACGCCAAGCCAGATCGGCGGGCTTTTGATGGCGCTGCGCACGCGCGGCGAGACGGTGGATGAATATGCCGCCGCCGCTGCGGTGATGCGGGCCAATTGCCTGCCCGTTGCGGCCCCCGAGGGCGCGATGGACATCGTTGGCACGGGCGGCGACGGCAAACATACGCTCAATATCTCCACCGCGACGGCCTTCGTTGTGGCGGGTGCGGGTGTGCCGGTGGCCAAACATGGCAACCGGAACCTGAGCTCAAAATCCGGCGCATCGGATGCCTTGGGCGCGATGGGTGTCAACGTCATGGTCGGGCCGGATGTGGTCGAAAAGGCCCTGTCGCAGATTGGCATCGCCTTTATGATGGCGCCGATGCACCATCCCGCGATCAAACATGTGATGCCGACGCGCACCGAATTGGGCACGCGGACGATTTTTAACATTCTGGGCCCGCTGACCAATCCGGCGGGGGTGAAATACCAGCTGACCGGCGCGTTCTCGCGCGATCTCATCCGCCCGATGGCGCAGGTTCTGGGGCAATTGGGCAGCACCCGCGCGTGGCTGGTGCATGGATCGGACGGCACGGATGAGCTGTCGATCTCGGGCGTCTCATGGGTGGCGGCGCTCGAAGAGGACGGCACGGTGAAAGACGTGGAATTGCATCCCGAAGATTTCGGCCTGCCCGCGCATCCGTTCGAGCAGTTGATCGGCGGCACCCCCGAAGAGAACGGCAAGGCCTTTGCCGCGCTATTGGCGGGCGAGGCCTCGGCCTACCGCGATGCGGTGCTGCTCAACGCGGCGGCGGCACTGACCGTGCAAGGCGCGGCGGCGGACCTCAAGGAGGGCGTGGCCATGGCGGCGCAAAGCATCGACAGCGGCGCGGCGAAGGCCAAGATCGAGGCTTTGGCGCGCATTACCTCGGCGACGTGAGCGCGCCACTGCAGGCGGGATCGCTTGGGGCGCAGATGCGCCTCCAGCGGGGATACTTTTAGAACCGGCAAAGCGCGGCGCATCTTGGCCCTATAGGGGAGGTCAAGGGCAAAGGTCGGGCTTTCCTTTGGCGGCGCGGCGCGCTAGGTCTTGGGCATGACACAGACAATTCTTGATAAGATCAAAGCCTATAAGCTTGAGGAAGTGGCGGCGGACAAGGCGGCCAAGACTTTGGAAGCGGTCGAAGCCGATGCGCGCGAAGCCTCACCGGTTCGCGGATTTGCCGATCGGCTTTTCGAGGCGTCGCGCAGCGGATATGGGCTCATCGCCGAGGTCAAAAAAGCCTCGCCCTCTAAAGGCTTGATCCGGCCCGATTTCGATCCGGCAGCGATTGCGGCGGCCTATGCGGCGGGCGGTGCGGCCTGTTTGTCGGTTTTGACCGATGGGCCAAGTTTTCAAGGCGCGAAAGAGTATCTGGTGGCGGCGCGGGCGGCGTGCGATTTGCCGGTTTTGCGCAAGGATTTCATGTATGATACCTATCAGGTGGCCGAGGCGCGCGCGCTTGGCGCCGATTGCATTTTGATCATCATGGCGAGCGTGTCGGATGCGCAGGCGCAAGAGCTTGAAGACGCGGCGACGGCTTGGGGGATGGATGCGCTTTTGGAGGTTCATGACGCGGAAGAACTGGAGCGCGCCAGCCAGCTCAAATCGCGGATGATCGGGATCAACAACCGCAACCTCAAAACATTCGAGACAACCCTCGACACCACCCGCACCCTGTCGAAGCGGGTGCCTGCGGACCGGATGATCGTTTGCGAAAGCGGGCTGTCGGGCCCCGAGGAATTGGCCGATATGGCGCTTTACGGCGCGCGCGCCTTCCTCATCGGCGAGAGCCTGATGCGCCAAGACGATGTGGAGGCGGCCACCCGCGCGATCTTGGCCAATCCGCTCAGCCCTTCGGGGATGATGTAAGACTTTTTTCGCAGGAGCGCGCGATGTCCGGCACCCATGCCAGCGGTTTGACCCATTTCGACCCCAAGGGCGACGCCCATATGGTGGATGTTTCCGATAAACCCGTGACCTCGCGCGTGGCGGTGGCCGAGGGCCATGTGACCATGGCCGAGGCGACCTATGCGATCATCGCCGAAGGCCGCGCCAAGAAGGGCGATGTCTTGGGCGTGGCGCGTTTGGCGGGGATCATGGGCGCGAAGCTTACCCCGACGCTGATCCCTTTGTGTCACCCCCTGCCCGTCACCAAAGTAGCGGTGGAATTGACGCTGGACGCCGCTTTGCCGGGTGTGCGGATCGAAGCGACGGTGAAAACCACGGGGCAAACCGGCGTGGAGATGGAGGCGCTGACGGCGGTCAGCACGGCGGCGCTGACGGTCTATGACATGGCCAAAGCGGTGGACAAAGAGATGCAGATCGGCGGCATTCGGGTGCTGCTCAAGGATGGCGGCAAATCGGGGCGTTTCGAGGCGTCATGAGCACCAAGGGCCGTTCGCTGCAATTGTATTTCATCGACGGGCGGCCTGACGGGATGCTGACCGCCGAGGTCTTCAACTGGACCGGCCATGTGCTGCGCAGCCCGCGCACGCAATTGAAAGAAACGCTGGCGCGGCCCGAGGCACGGCACACCGGCGTTTACGTGTTGATCGGCGAGAAAGACGGCGCCCCCGCGGCCTATATCGGCGAGGCGGAAGAACTGGCGGCGCGGCTGCGCGATCATGCGGTGCGCAAGGATTGGTGGGACACGGCGGTGTTGATCACCACGGCGGCGGACAATTTGCACAAGGCCCATGTGAAATATCTTGAATCGCGCTTGGTCGAGATCGCCAAGACCGTCGGTGCATCGGCCTTGGAAAACGCCAATATCCCGCCGCGCAGCAGCCTGAGCGAGGCGGACGGTGCCAATATGGAATCCTTTCTGGAAACCTTGCAGATGGTGCTGCCCGCCATTCGGGTCGATCTGTTTTTGGACAAGACGCGCAGCGCGCGGCCCCTGCGAGCCCCCGCAGGCACCGAACCCCTCTTCGAATTGCGCGTCGCGCAGCGAGGCTATCACGCCACGGCGCGTTTGGTGGATGGCGAAATGGTGATGCAGGCGGGATCGATCGTTGCCCCCGCATGGCGCGGCAAGAACAAAACCCCGCTGAAATCCCAATTGCTTCTGGCTGAACTGCTGGCCAATGGCGTGATCGCGGTGGACGGCGACGCGGGGCATCTGACCACGGATTACGCCTTTTCCAGCCCCAGCCAAGCCGCCGGGATTGTGCTGGGGCGCAGCGCTAACGGTCGCACGGAATGGAAGCTGATGGGCACCGTAAAACCCTATGAAGATTGGGAAAAAGAAGATTTGAACGACAGCGAGGCCACATCATGATTTCCGTATCCGAGGCCCTAGGCAACCTTTTCGCCCTCGCCAAACCTCTTGGCACTGAGATCGTGCCCCTGCGCGCGGCCAACGGGCGGGTTTTGGCGCATGATGTGGCCTCAAAGCGCACGCAGCCGCCCTTTTCCGCCTCGGCGATGGACGGCTATGCGGTGATCGGCGCCGAGGCCAAGCCCGACGCCAGCTTCAAGGTGATCGGCGAATCTGCGGCGGGGCACGGATGGCGCGGCGATGTGCGCAGCGGCGAAGCGGTGCGGATTTTCACCGGCGCGCCGGTGCCCATCGGGGCGACCCGCGTGATTTTACAAGAAGATGTAATGCGGATTTCAAACGAGATCACCATCACCGGCGATATCGGCACGGGCGACAACATCCGCCCTGCGGGAGGCGATTTCAAACAAGGCGATGTGATCAAAGCGCCGCGCCGGATTGGCGCCGCCGATATCGCACTGATGGCTTCGATGAATATCGCGCAGGTGCCGGTGATGCGCCGCCCCGATGTGGCGTTGATTTCCACCGGCGACGAATTGGTCATGCCCGGCGAAGAGCCGGGACCGGATCAGATCATCGCCTCCAACACCTTCGGGCTTTATGCATTGTTGCAAGACCTTGGCGCGGCGGCGCGGCTCTTGCCCATTGCCAAGGACAATCCGGCCTCGCTGGAGATGTGTTTTGATCTGGCCAAGGGGGCCGATCTGGTGGTCACGGTCGGCGGCGCCTCGGTGGGCGATCACGATATCGTCGCTGATGTGGCCGCCTCTCTGGGCATGGAGCAAAGCTTTTACAAAGTCGCGATGCGGCCCGGGAAGCCTTTGATGGCGGGGCGGATGGCCGATGGGGCGCTGATGCTCGGGCTGCCGGGCAATCCGGTCTCGGCCATGGTCTGCGGCACGGTGTTTTTGGCCCCGATGGTGCGGGTGATGATGGGGCTGCCTGCGGCCCCTGCCCCGCGCAAAACCGCGCGTCTGGCCGAAGATCTGCCCGCAGGCGGCCCGCGCGAGCATTACCTGCGCGCACAAGTGCGTGACGGCGAGATCACCCCCTTTGCCCGCCAAGACAGCGCGCTTTTGGGCGTCCTCGCGGATGCCAATGCGCTTTTGGTTCAGCCCCCCGATACGCCGATGCTGCCCGCGGGCACTATGGTCGACTATATCCCCCTCTAGGCTGCGCGGCCTGTTTCGGCCTAGCTTGGGCTCTTGTTAACAAAAGTTGACACAAAAAGAGAACAAGGGTAGAACGAAGCGCAGGAACACAGGCAAAACACGATGTGAGGGTGTGCAAGATGCTGACGAAGAAACAGCTCGATCTTTTGGAATTCATCCAAAAACGGCTTCAACGCGACGGCGTCCCGCCAAGCTTTGACGAGATGAAAGAAGCGCTGGATTTGCGCTCGAAATCGGGCATTCACCGGTTGATCACGGCGCTGGAGGAACGCGGGTTTATCCGGCGTTTGGCCCACCGTGCGCGGGCGATCGAGATTGTGAAGCTGCCCGAAAGCCTCGGCGGCGCGCCCGCCGGTTTTGTTCCGCAAGTCATCGAAGGCGATCGCCCCGATGCCCCCCGCCCCAGCGATGCGCAAACCCTCGAAGCGGTCTATGCGATGGAATTGCCGGTGATGGGCCGCATCGCCGCCGGTGTGCCGATTGAGGCGATTTCCGAAGTCTCGCACCGCGTGGCCGTGCCTGCGGGGATGATTTCGGGCGCGGGCGATCACTATGCGCTGGAGGTGCACGGGGATTCGATGATCGAAGCGGGCATCAATGACGGCGATGTGGTGGTCATTCGCGAGACCAAAGTGGCCGATGACGGCGATATCGTTGTGGCGCTGATTGAGGACCAAGAGGCGACGCTGAAGCGCTTTTACCGCAAGGGCAATGCTATCGCGCTGGAGGCCGCCAACCCCGCCTATGAAACGCGGGTGTTTCCTTCCGATAAGGTCAATGTGCAAGGCCGTCTTGTCGGGCTGATCCGCACTTACTGACCTGCGTGCATGCGCCCCACGGGGCGATCGGATGATGAGTTCAGGCCCGCAATGCGCGGGCCTTTATTATTTTGCGGCAAAGGCTTGCGCTTCTTGTCTGCATAATCGGCCTGCGCCGCCGAAGACCAAATCCGGTTGCCGGTTTGGCCCTGAGCCGTTTGAAGGCGCAAACCATCGGCCTCCTCATAAAAGGCGATTGCGCCGCTACGCGCGAGCGTCTTCGGGGTCAGGATCAGACAAGCCGAGCGCGCGGTCAGATGCGTGCCATCAGCCGGAAGCACAAAAGCCCGCCCCCTGCCCTGCGGGTCGCGGTTCATCACCACGATCTCTCCCACGGCGCAGCCCGAAAATGCCTCCACCGCGCGTTTGCCTTGCAGGTGGATGATCCGCAGCCCCCCCGCCATCATGCCCTGCCCGCGCCACGCGCTTGCGGCGGTCTCTTGCGAGCGCGCATCGCCGTCGTTTTCGAGCCAGTTTTGCGCCGTGAAGCTGGCCACCGCCGCGCGGCTGAGCACGAGGCCCGCCTCTGCGCGCACACCGACCAAGGCGCCATCGCGCGCGATCAGCACCGCAGGGCGCAGCGCCGCCGCCCAGATCGTGAAGGCCAAGACCATCACCGCAATCCCGCTCCACCGCCCGCGCCCTTGCCACAACACCATCACCAGCGCCCCGAAGGCGAGCAGTGGCAAAACCGTATCAGGCGGCGCGGGCACCTTGCCGACCGCGCCGTGCATCCCCGACACCCAATGGGCCACAAAGAGGATCCATTTGAGGCCCAGCCCCATGACCCAAAGCGCAGGCGCCTCAAGCCCCAAAGGCATCAATGCCGCGGCGGCGACCGCGGCGGGCATGACCAAAGCCCCCATCAAAGGCACCGAGGCCAGATTCGCCAAAAGGCCGAAATGCGAGATCTGGTTGAAATGCGCGGCGGAAAACGGCGCGGTCGCCACACCGGCCACCGCCGAGGAAATGAGCACCGCCAGCGGCGCATAAAGCCAGCGCGGCAAAACAGCCGCCGTTGCTCCCTCGCCGCGCAGCATCCCGAAGACCGCGACCAATCCGGTCGTCGCGGCAAAGGACATCTGGAACCCCGGTTCGGTCAACCCTTCGGGCCGCAAGGCCAAGATGATGACGGCGGCCAAGGCCAGAGCGCGCAAGGACAGCGCACGGCGCTCGCAAATCACCGCGACCAAGGCCACGGCGACCATCACAAAGGCGCGCTCGGTGGCGATATTGCCCCCTGACAAAAGCAGGTACCCCGCCGATCCGGCCAAGGCGCAAACCGCGGCCAGCTTTTTGACCGGCAGCCGCAGCGCGCACCATGGCACAAGGCACAGGATCAACCGCGCCGCGCCGAACAGCACCCCCGCCAAAAGCCCCATATGAAGGCCCGATATGGCCAGAAGATGCGCCAGATTGGAGCGGCGCAGATCTGCCAGAACCCTCGCATCCATGGCCGAGCGGTCCCCCGTCATGATGGCCGCAGCAAAGGCCCCCGCCTCGCCCTGCATCCCCGCCTGCACCCTTGACGACAGCGCAAGCCGCGCAGCCGTGACGCCTTGCCAGCCCTGCGCAGGGGCAAGCAAAACCAAAGGCTTGCGGCTGTATCCGACCGCGCCAAGCTGGCGAAACCACGCGTGGCGGCGAAAATCGAAACCGCTTGGCTCTGTCGGGCCCGGGGCGGCAGAAAGATGCCCCGTGGCCATGACCACCTGCCCCACTTGCGGCGCGAAATCGGGCGCGGGGCCATGCAAGGAGAGGCGCACGAGGCGCGGCGTTTTATCCGGCGCGAGGTTCCGCAGATGCAGATCCGCGAGCGTGAGGCGCAGCGTACCGCTGGAGGCGCGATCCATCCCCGCGATGCGCCCCTCGATGGGGCCGTAATATCGCCAATCGATCACCGGCGCGGCCAGACGGTGCGCGCGCAGCCCCGCAAGGCAAAGCCCAACGCAGATCAGCAGCGCTGCCATGCACAAAGCCGCCCCTGCGGCGCCGGTGCCGCGCGCGCGCAAACGGCGGCCAAAGATCCATGCGCCCGCCCCCGTCGCGCCGCCAATCCCCGCCGCCGCCGCATAGATCATCCAAGACGGCTCTTCGGGCACGGCGAAATACCCCCCGATCCCGAGCGCCATACAGACCGGCACCCAGCCAAACAGCGCGCCGCGTTGGCGCACAAAGCTGTCTTCTATGATCGCTAAGCCGCGCAGGCCGGTGCCCTCCTCTATCGGTGCGTGAACGCGCTGCGGGGTGCTTGTTCTCCGCTTGGCGGGTCGATAGACAGGCCCCAACGCTATTGCCTCCATGATTACCGAAAGGTTAAGCCACCGTGCCCTCACCCGCATCGCCCGACACAATTCAGCCCGCCGCCAAACCCGTCGTCACCCGTTTTGCCCCTTCGCCAACGGGGTATTTGCACATCGGCGGGGCGCGCACGGCGCTGTTCAACTGGCTCTATGCGCGGGGGCGTGGCGGCAAATTCCTGCTGCGGATCGAAGACACCGACCGCGCCCGTTCGACCCCCGAAGCGACCGAGGCGATTTTGCAAGGTCTGGCGTGGCTGGGGCTGGATCATGACGGCGAGGTGATCAGCCAGTTCGAGCGCGCGGATCGTCACCGCGAGGTGGCTTTGGCTTTGCTCGCCAAAGGCGCGGCCTATAAGTGCTTTTCGTCTCAAGAGGAGATCGAAGCCTTTCGCGAGGCGGCGCGGGCCGAGGGCAAATCCACCCTGTTCCAAAGCCCGTGGCGCGATGCCGACGCCGCCAGCCACCCCGATGCGCCCTATGTCATCCGCCTCAAGACCGAAGATGACGGCGCGACTGTGATCCCAGATGCGGTCCAAGGCGATGTGACCATCCGTAACGACCAGTTGGACGATATGGTTTTGCTACGTTCGGACGGCACGCCGGTCTATATGCTGGCCGTGGTGGTGGATGATTACGATATGGGCGTGACCCATGTGATCCGCGGCGACGATCATTTGAACAATGCGGCGCGGCAGATGGGGATCTATGCGGCGATGGGATGGGATGTGCCGATCTATGCGCATATCCCGCTGATTCACGGCCCCGATGGTAAAAAGCTCAGCAAACGCCACGGCGCCTTGGGCGCGCATGAATATCAGGCCATGGGCTACCCCGCCGCAGGGATGCGCAATTACCTCGCCCGCCTTGGATGGAGCCATGGCGATGACGAATTTTTCTCCGATGCGCAGGCTTTGGAGTGGTTTGATCTGGACGGGATCGGAAAATCTCCGGCGCGGCTCGACTTCAAAAAGCTTGAAAACATCTGCGGACAACAGATCGCGGCGGCGGATGATGCTGCGCTGCTGCATGAGCTTGCGGGTTTTTTAAGCGCCACCAAGGCCCCTGCTTTGAGCGATGCAAAAAAAGCGCTTTTCCTTGCGGGTATGTATTGCCTCAAGGAACGCGCGAAGACTTTTCCCGAACTCCTTGATAAAGCTGCATTTATAATGGCCGACCGCCCGATTTCTCCGGAAGAGAAAGCCGCAAAAAACCTCGATTCAGTATCCCGTGGTATACTGGGTGAATTGACGCCGCATCTGCAAAATGTTAGCTGGTCTCGTGACGATCTTGAGGCGGCTCTGAACGGGTTTTGTGAGGCCCGCGAGATCAAGTTCGGCAAGCTGGCAGGCCCGATGCGGGCGGCGCTGGCCGGACGGGCTGCAACGCCAAGTGTGTTCGATATGATGCTGGTTCTGGGACGCGAGGAAAGCCTCGCCCGCCTAGACGACGCAGCCAGAATGGCGGCCTAAGAGGAGCTGGGTTAACCTACTCTAAAGGGGCCATGACTTACGAACCTGAGAGCGGTCCGCGCTTCGGGTCTTAAAGGAAGGGAATGACAATGGCAGAATCGACGAAATCAGCAACGCTGACTATTGATGGGAAGAGCTACGAGCTTCCGATCTACTCCCCCACCGCGGGCCCCGATGTCATTGACATCCGCAAGCTCTACGCCGAGGCGGATGTGTTCACCTATGATCCCGGTTTCACCTCGACCGCGTCTTGCGACAGCACCATCACCTTTATCGATGGCGGCAAGGGTGAATTGCTGCACCGTGGCTATCCGATCGACCAACTGGCCGAAAAATCCCACTATCTCGAAGTGTGCTATTTGCTTCTTTACGGCGAATTGCCCACGGCGGCGCAGCTCGAAGATTTCGAAAGCCGCGTGACCCATCACACGATGGTGCACGAGCAGATGCATAAGTTCTTCTCCGGCTTCCGCCGCGATGCCCACCCGATGGCCATTATGGTCGGTGTGGTTGGCGCGATGTCGGCCTTTTATCACGACAGCACCGATATCAACGATCCGTGGCAACGTGAGGTCGCCTCGATCCGTATGATCGCGAAAATGCCGACAATTGCCGCCATGGCGTTCAAATACACCATCGGGCAGCCCTTCGTTTATCCGCGCAATGATCTGGACTATGCGTCGAACTTCCTGCGCATGTGCTTTGCCGTCCCTGCCGAGGATTACGAGGTCAACCCGATCCTGAGCCGTGCGATGGACCGCATTTTCACCCTGCACGCCGATCACGAGCAAAACGCTTCGACCTCGACCGTGCGTTTGGCCTCTTCGTCGGGTGCCAACCCCTTCGCCTCGATTGCGGCGGGCATTGCCTGTCTTTGGGGCCCTGCCCACGGCGGCGCGAACCAAGCCTGCCTCGAGATGCTGCGCGAGATCGGCACCGTGGACCGGATCCCCGAATTCATCGCCCGTGCCAAGGACAAGGACGATCCCTTCCGTTTGATGGGCTTTGGCCACCGCGTTTACAAAAACTTCGACCCGCGCGCGACGGTGATGAAACAGTCGGCCGACGAGGTTCTTGATCTGCTGGGCGTGGAAAACAACCCGATCCTACAGGTCGCTAAAGAGCTTGAGAAACAAGCCCTGAGCGATCCGTATTTCGCCGATAAAAAGCTCTTCCCGAATGTCGATTTTTATTCGGGGATCATTTTGGAGGCCATGGGCTTCCCCACATCGATGTTCACCCCGATCTTTGCACTGTCACGCACTGTTGGCTGGATTTCGCAGTGGAAAGAGATGATCTCGGATCCGACCATGAAAATCGGTCGCCCGCGCCAGCTTTACACCGGCGAGACCCTGCGCGATTACGTCGAGGTCGAAGACCGCTAAAGCGGCCCCTGACGCGACGCGAATCGAACGCGCCCCGGCTTTGCCGCGGGCGCGTTTTGCTTTGAAGGTCCGCCTATTTTTCGGGCATTCTCATCGAATTTCGTCTGATTGTCGCCAGGTCAAGAACAATGCGCGATCCGTTATGAGATTGGCGCCAATTCGCATCCAGTTGCAAAAACTTCGCTTTGAGACGCAACGCCGCTGCCATATTGTTAACACAATATTAACATTATTCGGTGGCGTATCTCATGCTTGCTTTGCTCTATCTCGGTCCGTGGCTTCTTACCGCAGGTCTGCTCTACGCCTTTGGCGTCTTCGATGATGATGACGAGGAGACCGCCGAGAACGAGGACACCATCACCGGCACAGAGGGCGATGACACGCTTGTCGGCTCCGAGGCCAATGACGAGGTGGTTGCCAAGGGCGGCAATGACGAGGTGTGGACCCTTGAGGGCAGCGACAGCGTCTTCGCCGATGACGGCAACGATACGATCATCGGCGGCGCGGGCGACGACCTGTCGCGCGGCGGCGCGGGCGATGATTACATCTATGACGTCGAGGGCAGCGACACGATCGTGGCGGGCGCGGGCAATGACACCGTCTATGCCGCGGCCATGGCCGACGGTTTTGACGACAGCGACGTCGAGGCCTATCTCGCCGATGATGATGCGACATTTGCCGAGCTGACCACCGCGCTCTTTGCGGGCGAGACCTTTAGCGATGATCCCGACGCCGATGAGGGCGATGACATCAAGTTGGGCCGCGGCGATGATGCGGTTGTGGCGGGCGCGGGTGACACGGTCACCGGCGGCGCAGGCGCGGATCAGATCGGGGTCTTCTTGCGCGGCGATGATGCCGGCGAGGTCACCGTAACCGATTTCGACGCGGTCGAGGATTACCTCGTGGTCTATGGCTCCGGCGGCACCGTGACCTTCACCGCAGGCGCGAATGAAAGCGCCGAAGTGCGCGTCGATGATGTGGTGGTCGCACTGTTGCAAGGCGTGGACGCGGCGACATTGGACGCCAGCAGCGTGGTCTTTGCCTCAGTAGGCGAGCGCCCATAACCCGCCCCCTTGCACAGGGGCATTTGAGTGAGAAGAGATCTCTAAATGCTTGCACTGACCTTGATGCCGCTATTGCTCACCGGCGCGCTGCTGTCTGCGTTTGGTGTTTTCGGCGGGGATGACGATGCCAAAACGGCCCAATCGACCGAACCCTCGGAAGGGGACGATTTGCTCATCGGGACCGATGGCGACGACGAAATAAACGGCAAGGGCGGCGATGACGCCATCCTTGGCGGTGAAG
The DNA here is from genome assembly GCA_050633545.1 of Paracoccaceae bacterium. Lineage (GTDB taxonomy): Bacteria > Pseudomonadota > Alphaproteobacteria > Rhodobacterales > Rhodobacteraceae > Litorivita. The sequence goes on along the minus strand of JBOEGS010000007.1, from coordinate 65,526 downwards.
GCGATGACACGATCTACGGGCGTGAGGGCTCCGATTTTGTCTTTGGCGACGAGGGCGACGATTCCTTGCGCGGCGGCGAAGGCGACGACGGCCTGATTGATCTGGTCGGGTCTGACACGTTGATCGGCGGCGCAGGGGACGATGTGGTGATTGCCAGCGGCATGCCCGGCAACGTCGCCACATGGACCGAGCAGGCCCAGAGCGGCCAATTTGAAGACAGCCCTGCTCAATGGGATTTTGCCGAGGGCGATTTTGGCGGCGATGAGGTCTATCTGGGCAAGGGCAATGATTTCGCCGAGGTCGGATATAACGATACGGTGACTGGCGGCGAGGGGTTTGACACCTTTGCGATCATCGGCGCGCAGGGGGATTTGGGCGATCAAGATGCCCCCGAAATCACCGATTTCGACATCGAGGAGGACGCATTGGTGGTCTATTACTCTGGCGCGGCGGTGCCGGAGCTTGGCTATGCGGTTAACGCGGGCGGCACGGTGGATGTTCTGGCCGATGGCCAAACCGCTGCCACCCTCGCCAATATGACCAGCCTCGACGCGGTGGCCGCGATTGCCGTGAGTTTTGTCGAAGTCTACACAAGTTGATCCGAGCAAGCTGATCCGAGAATTTAAGAACCAAAACCTTTTCAAAACAAGAATGCCGCCCCTTTCTTGGAGGGGCGGCTTTTTTATTGCCGAGGTTTTTCGGCCTCGACCCGAGGCCCGAACATCACCGCTGGCCTAGCGGCCCTCATATTTCGCGGGACGTTTTTCAAGGAAGGCCACAACCCCCTCTTTGAAGTCGCGCGAGGCACCGCATTCGCCTTGGCGGCGGCCCTCATCGGCCAATTGCGCGTCCAGCGTATTGTCCCAATTGCCGCGGATCGAGGCTTTGACATGGCCATAGGCAAGGGTCGGACCCGCCGCCAGTTGCGCCGCGCGTTTCATCCAATGGGCCTCGAAGGAGGTATCATCGACCGCCTCCCAAATCATGCCCCAGTCCGAGGCTTGCTGGGCGCTGATCGGTTCGGCAAAAAGCGCCGCGCCCATGGCTTTGGCCATGCCCATCGAACGGGGCAACCAATAGGTGCCGCCCGCATCGGGGATCAGGCCGATCCGCGTGAAGGCCTGCAGGAAATAGGCGCTTTGCGTCGCGATCACCACATCCGCCGCCAGCGCAAGATTGGCCCCTGCCCCTGCGGCGGCGCCGTTCACGGCGGCGATGGTCGGAACGGGGCAATCGGTGATGGCTTTGAGCATCGGCAGATATTCGTCGCGCAATGTGCGCTCTAGGTCCATCGCGGCAACATTGCCTGTGTCCGACAGGTCCTGCCCCGAGCAAAACGCCCGCCCCGAGCCGGTAATCACCACCGCCCGCGCCTCTTTGCCGCCCATGGTCACGGCTGCGGCCACTTCGGCGCGCATTTGTGTGGTCAGGGCGTTCATTTTGTCGGCGCGGTCAAAACGGATCACCGCCACGCCGTCCGTCACTTCGTATTTAAGCGTTTCAAATTGCATGGATAAGCCTCCCTAGCAGGTTAGCGCCATCCAACATCATCGGCGCGGCCAAGGAAAGTGCAACGAGGCGTCACTCGTCCATTATCTGGCGCAGCCGCGCATCCTCATCCGCCGAAAGCCCCGCTTCGGTGCCCTGCGGCGCCTTGGAGCGGGCGCGCAAATAGAGCCCGCCCAGCCCAAGTGCCAGCAAAAGCATCAGCGGCCCCGCCTGCCACAACAGCAAGTTGCTGCCTTTGCCCGTCGGGTTGAGCAGCACATATTCGCCGTAGCGGCCGACGATGAACTCCACCGCCTGCGCATCGCTGTCGCCCGCGACGAGCCGTTCGCGCACCAAAAGGCGCAGATCACGGGCCAATTCCGCATGGCTGTCGTCGATGCTCTCGTTGCGGCACACAAGGCAGCGCAGCCCTTTGGAAATCTGCCGCGCGCGCGCTTCCAAGGCCGGATCGGAAAGGATCTCGTCAGGCTCCACCGCCATCGCCACTGGCGCCATAGCCGTGAGCGGAAGGCAGGCGAGGATCACGGCGCGCATCAAGCGTTTCATTCGGCAGCCACCCCTTGTTGCGGGCCGCGCCCTGTTTTGCGCGCCCCTGCGGCCACGCGGAACCGGCGATCCGACAGGCTCAGCCCGCCGCCGAAGGCCATCAAGATCGTGCCGCCCCAAATCCAGTTGGCCAAAGGTTTGTAATAGCTGCGCACCGCCCAGCCCCCGCCCTCTTGCGGATCGCCGATGACCACATAGACATCGCGCCAGACCCCGCCATCAATTGCCGCTTCGGTGGTGGGCATTTTGGCAACCGGATAGATGCGTTTTTCGGGATGCAGCGTCGAAATCACACGGCCGTTTTTCGACAGGGTGAAATCGCCCATGGTCGAGCGGTAATTCGGCCCCTGCACGCTTTGCACCCCATTGAGCACCAGATCATAGCCGGCAATCGAGAAAGGCACGCCGGTTTGCACCACGCGGATATCTTCGGCCTCCCATGCGGTCAGCCCCGCGATGCCGGTGATCACCACCCCAAGCCCCGCATGGGCCACGGATTTACCCCAATCGGCGCGCGGCAATCGCAGCATCCGGCGCAGCCGCGCGCCAAAACCGCCGCGCCCCGTGCGCGAGAAAAGATCCACCGCCGCGCCCGACACCAGCCAAGCGCCAAGAAACAACCCGACCGGCCCCAAGGCCGACCGACCCGTTTGCAAGGCAAAGGCCAACGCCCCGACCGCAAGCGCCAGGACGAAAGCCCCGCGCAGGCTGCGCATGGCTTTGCCTATTTTGGCGCGTTTCCACGGCAGCATCGCCCCGATCGGCAAGATCAGCCCCAAGACCACCATGAAGGGCGTGAAGGATGTGTCGAAAAACGGCGCGCCAACCGAGAGTTTGCGGTCAAAGAACAGCTCGGACACCAGCGGCCAGATCGTCCCGATAAAGACCACAAAGGCCGAGACGCCCAAAAGGATGTTGTTGAGCAAAAGCGCGCTTTCGCGGCTGACCATGGAAAAGACGCCCTTGGCCTCCATCGCGCCCGCGCGCAAGGCAAAAAGCGTCAAGGCGCCGCCCATGAACACCGCCAGAATGATCAGCAAGAACACCCCGCGTTCGGGGTCGGAGGCAAAGGCATGAACCGAAGTGATCACCCCCGAGCGGGTGATAAAGGCCCCGATCAACGAAAAGCCAAAGGCGATAATGGCAAGCAGGATGGTCCAGCTTTTGAGGCTTTCGCGCTTTTCCACCACGATGGCCGAATGCAGCAAGGCCGCCGCGATGAGCCATGGCATGAAGGAGGCGTTTTCGACCGGATCCCAAAACCAAAATCCGCCCCAGCCAAGCTCGTAATAGGCCCACCAAGAGCCTAGCCCGATGCCGACGGTCAAGAACATCCAAGCCGCCAAGGTCCAAGGCCGCACCCAACGCCCCCAAGCCGCATCAACGCGCCCTTCGATGAGCGCTGCGACGGCAAAGGAGAAGGTCATCGAAAGCCCCACATAGCCGAGGTAGAGGAACGGCGGATGAAAGGCGAGGCCCGGATCTTGGAGCAGCGGGTTGAGGTCTTGTCCGTCAAAGGGCGGGGTCACGAGCCGCAAGAACGGGTTGGAGGTGAAGAGCGAAAAGGCAAAAAACGCCGCTGCGATCATGCTTTGTACCGCCAGAACGCGGGCGCGCAGGCTGGGCGGCAGGTTGCCCCCGAACATCGCCGCCGCCGCGCCAAAGGCCGTCACGATGAGCACCCACAAAAGCATCGAGCCTTCGTGATTCCCCCAAACACCGCTGAATTTATACAAAAGGGGCTTGGCCGAATGCGAATTGAGCACCACGAGGCGCAGGCTGAAATCGGAGGTCACAAAGGCATGGGTAAGCGCCGCAAAGGCCCCGAAGGTCAGCAAAAACTGTGCCATCGCGGCCGGTTCGCCCATCGCCATCCACCCGCGCCAACGGTAATGCGCCCCGATCAGGGGCACGGTGGCCCCGAACAAAGAGGTGACGAAAGCAAGGATGAGAGCGTAGTGGCCAAATTCTGTAATCATGGCCTGCTTATACGCCGCCAGCCGCCCATGCGCCAATCACATTCGCCAATCGCGACGTATCACATTGTCGCGGGGCTTGGGCCTGCGCGCTGTGCCAACGCGCAGGCCCAAATCAACGGGTCTCGGCGCGGCTGCGCCAATCTTCGAGGGCGGCGTTTTTCTCGGCGCGCATAGCGGCTGCCGTCAAAGCCGCATCCACGCCCGTATCCCCCGCGCCAGGGCGGGTCTCGGAGGCCTCGCCCGACATGGCATCCAGCAGGGCAATATTGTGCATCGCAACCGGCGCCATCGCCATGCTCGCCGCGATAGAGCGTTGAAACTCTTGGCCTTTCACTTGATGGCGCGCCCCGAAGTAGAAAGAGACAATCGCCCCCAAAAGCCACCAAAGCGGCTCTGGCACCAAGGCCACGCCCTGCATCCGGCTGGCAAACCAGATCGGATCGACCATGGCGGACACAAACAGCCCCAAAGTGCCAAGCGCCAACATCGGGCGCGGCAAACGATTGAGCGCATCCATGAGGCGGTCAAAGCGGCTTTGGCGGGGGGCCGCGAATTCTGCGCCGAATTGTTTGAGCACCGCGCCTTGCAGCTCGGCCTCGCGCGTGGCCGAAGCCTCGCGGTTCTCGGTGAAAACCTCGGCGGTTTCGCGGATGATATTGCGCCCGCCGCCAAACAGCCCGTCAAAAATACGTCCGATCAACCCCATGTTGCTACGCGCTCCTGAAATTCTGCTGTTGAAAGGTGGTAACGCGGCGAGATGAAATCTTCGGCGCGGCGGATCCAGCCCCCCTTGCCCCCTGCCCGCGTGACGACATATTTGCGGCTGGCGGCGCGTTGATCGGCGAGGCGGAAATAATAGTTACGCCGCGCGATGCCATAAGCGTCGGCCAGATGCGCCGGTGCCTCGGCTTCGGCGCGCGCCACCGCGCGCAGGGTTTGCGGCCCGATCACACCGTCCACGGTGACGTCCTGCCCCATCTGCCGCAGCAGATTTTGCAAGATTTTCACCGCATTTCCGCCCGCGTTCACATACATATCAAAAACGCTGGCCTGTAGCGCCTTGGGCAGGGCGTCGATACGGGGGCGGTGGTAATAATGATCGATAAATATTTGCTCGGCGCGGGCCCGCGTCATGGCGCGCACATCAGCCACCGACACGACCCCGTCGCCGGTCAAATCCAATCCCAGCCGCCGCATTGTATGGATGGTGATGCCGTATTTCGTCGCCCCGCCCGGATCGTCGGGGTCGTTCACAAAGCCGCCTTCGCGGGCGACGATCTCTTTTGCAATCTGCTCGACAGTGGCCATCTTGCGTGCCTTTCGTGTCTGGAAAATCAGACGCAAAGGCTGCGCTCAAATGGTTAACGCGCCGCCATCAGGCCGCGCGTCCAAAGGGTTTCGAAAGGGTTAGGGACGCGGTCTAGCTGCCGCCCGCCTCTTGATAGACGCCTTGCTCCTTGAGCGCATCGACGACCTCTTTGGGCATGTAATCCTCGTCATGTTTGGCAAGGATTTCAGTAGCTTCAAAGGTTCCATTGATGTAGCTTCCTGTGCCGATCATGCCTTGGCTTTCGGCAAAAAGATCGGGCAGGACACCGCGGAAGGTCACCGGAACACTGGCCCCGCCATCGGTCACGCGAAAGCGGATCACCTCGCCTTGGCCGCGCTCAAGGCTGCCTTCTTCGACAAGCCCTCCGATGCGGAACACCTCTTTGGGCTGGGGCGGCTCGGCGATAACTTGCGAGGGCGAGCGAAAGAAATTGATCCCGTCGCGCATCGCATAGCCGATCAGGCCCGTTGCCAAGACCAAGGCCGCCGCCGTGATCAGCAACACCTGCACGCGCCGTTGTTTTTTCAACGATTTCATCGCCTCGTCCTCCGGTCCAAATTAGGGGTAGACGGGGGCAAGCATCAAGCCTGCGGTCTCGTCCTCGCCCAACATCAAATTGGCGTTTTGCACCGCTTGGCCCGAGGAGCCTTTGCACAGGTTGTCGAGCGTTCCGACCACAATGGCGCGGCCCGAGCGGCGGTCTTTGACCACGCCGATATGGCACAGGTTCGTCGCCCGCACGTCCTTCATCGCAGGCACCTGCCCCATAGGCAGAACATGGACGAAGGGCTCATCCGCATAGGCGGCAGCCAAGGCATCATGCACCGCCTGCGCGTCGCCTTTGACATAGGCGGTGGCGAGGATGCCGCGGCTGGCGGGGATGAGATGCGGGGTAAATTGAACCTCTACAGCGCGGCCCGCGATCAAGGAGAACTCTTGATCAAACTCGCCCAAATGCCGGTGCGTGCCGCCGATCGAATAGGCGGTGACATTTTCGGTCATCTCGGCGGTGAGCAGCAATTCCTTGGCCGAACGTCCCGCGCCCGATGCGCCGACCTTGAGGTCGAGAATAATCTCGTCCAGATCAATCACACCGGCGCCAATCAGCGGGCGCAAGATGAATTGCCCCGTCGCGGCGTTGCAGCCCGTGCCCGCCACCAGACGCGCGGTTTTGATCTCGTCGCGGTAAAATTCGGTCAGGCCGTAAACCGCCTCTTTTTGCATCTCGACCGCGGCATGATCATTGCCATACCATTTTTTGTAGGCCGCCGGATCGCGCAGCCGGAAATCCGCCGACAGATCGACGATTTTCAAGCTTTTGGGCAATTCGCGGATCACCTCTTGCGAGGTTTTATGCGGCAGCGCGCAAAAGCACAGATCGATCGCAGAGAAATCGATCTCTTCGATGGTGACCAGATCCGGCAGGTTCAAATGGCGCAGATGCGGGTAGACTTCCGACATTTTCTGCCCCGCTTTGGAATTGGCGGCCAAGGCGGCCACCTCCATCGACGGATGCGTTGCGATGAGCCGGACAAGTTCGGCGCCCGTGTAACCGGAAGCGCCCAGAATGGCGATTTTATGGGTCATTGGACCTCTTTCATCATGGGCCGCGGGGCATGTGCCGCATCGCGGGAAGTATCACATAAGATCAAGCGCTTTGAAATTCGACTTTTCGTCGCAAGATCTGTGTCGCTTGGGTCGAGACCTTGCGCGGGTCCCCCGTGGTCAAAAACATCTCTTCGCGCCCCTCGCCGATCATCTTGGGGTGCCTTTGCAGATAATCCGCAAGGCTTTCGGCGACAAGATCAGCCTGCGAATAAACCGTCACATCCGCGCCAAGCGCCTCTTGGAATGCATCTTGCATCAAGGGGTAATGGGTGCAGCCAAGGATCGCGGCTTGGGGGCTGGGCATCTTGCGTTTGAGCGCGTCAACATGGCTGCGCACCAAGGCTTCGGCCAAGATCATATCGCCATCCTCGATCGCATCGACCAACCCGCCGCAGGCTTGGGCCTCGACATCGACGCCAATGGCGCGAAAGGCCAGTTCGCGTTGGAAGGCGCGGCTCGCCACGGTGGCCGGCGTGGCAAAGAGCGCAACATCACGCACATTGACTTCGCGCGGCGGTGAATTGTCGCCCCATTTACGTTCAGTCAAAGCCTCGATCAGCGGGACAAAGACGCCCAAGACCCTTTTATCGGCGGGAATCCAGCTTTCTTGCATCCGGCGCAGGGCGGCGGCGCTGGCGGTATTGCACGCAAGGATGACCAAATCACACCCCGCGTCCCACATGCGTTCGACGGCTGCGGTGGTCAGGTTGAAAATATCGTCGGAGGTGCGCACACCGTAGGGCGCATGACCGTTGTCGCCAAAATAGACGAAAGGCACATCGGGCAACCGTTTGGTTGCCGCATCCAGAACGGTCAAACCGCCCAAACCACTGTCAAAAACGCCGACTGCCATTGCTCTTGTGCCTGCCTATCTGCTTGCGCCGGCTAAAACTTCGGCGCGCGATGTTTCGCTTCAAACTCATAGCCATACTCGAAATCTCCAAGCGGCTCTGGCGATAGCTCATAAGTCGATTTGCGCAGGAAATCCATCATTGCTTTGCCATCCGAGCGCCGCGCTGCCAATTCGTCGCGCGCCAGAGGTTTTCCGATCACGATTTGCACCGGCCCGTCGATACGGCGGCGAAATTCGCGGATCAAAAGCCCCATGCGCAATGAGGGGTGCAGGTGGCTGGCGATTTGAAACAGGCGCGAGGTATGGCCGGCAAAAAACACCGGCACCACGGCGGCATCGGATTTGGCGATCATCTTGGCGGTAAAGCCGCGCCAGAGCGGGTCCATCGGCACGCCGAAAGGCCGCGCTGCGGTCGAAACCGTGCCGCCGGGAAAAATCCCGATCGCGCCGCCCTGCCCCAGATAGCGCAGCGCTTCTGCCCGCGTGGCGATGTTTTGCGCCAAGGCCTCACGGGTCTCGTCAAAGCTGATAGGCAAGATCACGCGGTCGAGGTCCTCGGCCTTGCGAAACACCGAATTGGCCAGAATGCGAAAATCCCCCTTGCGGCGCGCGGCCAAAAGATGGCCAAGCATCAACCCGTCCAGAATGCCGTAGGGGTGGTTGGAGACGGTGATCAGCGGTCCGGTTTGCGGCAGGTTCTGCGCACTGCCGCCGATAATGTCGAGGCTGACGCCGTAGCGCTCTTTCATCACCTGCCAAAAGCAGGCTCCGTCGGCGACATCTCTTTCATATCCTGCCGCGCGGCGGATCAGCCCGAACCGCCCCGAGGCCGCTTCCATCGCGCGGATAAGCGTGCGTCCACCGCGCGTGGCCGCGCTATGGGCATAGGAAATATCGCGGGCAATCTGGCGGCTCATGGCGCGGTTTTAGGGATGCGCGCAGCCTATGTGAAGGAGAATTTGCGCCCCCTTCCCCCCCTTAGCGCAGCATTACTCGGCGGCTTTGGCCTGATGCGCCCCGCCCGCACGGATGGCTGCCAAAAGCTCCTCGCGCCGCTTCGCGGCTTTGGCTTCATTGGCCTGTTTCACCGGACCGAAGCCGCGGATCTGCAAAGGCAGTTCGGCCAAGGCCGCGGCGGGCTCCTTCACCTGCGCGCTATAGGTTTTGAACAGCGCCGCCATATCGGCCTCATATTGCGCGATCAGCGCGCGCTCCATTTTGCGCTCCTCGGTGCGGCCAAAAAGATCGAGCGGCGTGCCGCGCAGACGTTTCATCCGCGCCATAATCCACAAGGGGCGGCGCATCCACGCGCCGAACGAGCGTTTTTGCGGGCGGCCATCCTTGCCCTCTTTGGCGAGGATAGGCGGGGCGAGATGGTAGCTCATCTGGAAATCGCCCTCGAACTCGGCCTCGGCCTTTTTGCGGGTATCGAGCAAGAGCCGCGCGACCTCGTATTCGTCCTTATAAGCCAAGACTTTATGATACCCCAAGGCCACCGCTTCGCGCAGATCGGCAGGCGCGGCATCAACCAGTTTGCGGTAGCGTTTGGCCAATCCGCGCCCTTGGTATTGAATCAGATGCTTGCGGCGAAACTCGATGCGCTCGTCCAAGGTTTTGGGCAATTGCGTCACTTTGGGCTGCATCAGCGCGGCGGCCTCTTGCGGATGCACCACGGCATAGCGGCCGATCTCGAAGGCGCGCAGGTTTTTCTCGACCGCCGCGCCGTTGAGGGTGATCGCCTCGGCAATCGAAGATTTATCCAGCGGGATCAAACCCTTCTGCCACGCGGCACCAAAGATGATCATGTTGGAAAAGATGCTGTCACCCAAGGCCACACGCGCCAGTTCGGAGGCATCAAAGAGCGCGACATTGTCCTTCATCCGCGCGCTCAGCGCCAGTTCAAGCTGCTCGGCGGGCAGTTTGAATTCGGTGTTGCGGGTAAAATCGCCGGTGATGATCTGGTGATTGTTGACCACCGCGCCAGTGCGCCCCATCGCCGTGAGGCCAAGGGTCTTGCTGCCTGCCGAGACGACCAGATCGCCGCCGATCAACGCATCGCATTCGCCGGTGGCGACGCGAATGGCGCTGATATCTGCGGGGGTGTTGGCGATGCGGCAATGGATATGCACCGCGCCGCCCTTTTGCGCGAGGCCGGCCATTTCCATCATGCCTGCGCCTTTGCCCTCGATCTGCGCCGCTTGGGCCAGAACCGCGCCGATGGTCACAACGCCCGTGCCGCCGACGCCCGTGATGACAACATTATGGGTGCCGTTGATCTGCGGCAAGGTCGGTTCGGGCAACACCGGAAGCTCCAACGCCTTGGCCGCGCCTTTGCCTGCTGCGCCTTGCCCGCCCTTGCGCGGGGTTGCGCCCTCAAGGGTCACGAAGCTGGGGCAAAAGCCTTTGAGGCAAGAGAAATCCTTGTTGCACGAGCTTTGATCAATCGCGCGTTTGCGGCCCAGTTCGGTTTCCTTCGGCACGATCGACACGCAATTGGACTGCACCCCGCAATCACCGCAGCCTTCGCAGACATCGGTGTTGATGAACACGCGTTTGTCGGGATCGGGGAAAGTGCCGCGTTTGCGGCGGCGGCGTTTTTCGGCGGCGCAGGTCTGCACATAAACGATGGCCGAGACGCCCTCTTTGTCGCGCAGGGATTTTTGCACCGCGTCAAGATCGTCGCGGGTGTGGCGCGACACTTCGCGCGGGAACAGATCAAGGTTCACGTCTTCCTTGTCGTCATAGACCAGCGCGACATTGCCCACGCCCATCGCCACCAATTCGCGCGCGATGCGGTCGGCGGTCAGGCCGCCCTCGTTGGCCTGACCGCCCGTCATGGCAACGGCGTCATTGAACAGGATTTTATAGGTGATATTGGTGCCTGCCGCCAAAGCGGCGCGAATGGCCTGCACGCCCGAATGGTTATAGGTGCCGTCGCCCATATTCTGGAACACATGTTTGGTGGTCGAGAACGGCGCCTCGCCGATCCAGTTGGCGCCCTCGGCCCCCATATGGGTGCTGCCAAGGGTGCCGCGATCCATCCATTGCACCATATAATGGCACCCGATGCCCGCGTAGGCACGGCTGCCCTCGGGCACTTTGGTCGAGGAATTATGCGGGCAGCCCGAGCAGAAATACGGCAACCGCGCCGCCAGTTCGGGCGCGTTATCGGCGCGTTTGGCCTCGGAAATCTGCGCAAGCCCCGCTTTGATGGACCCCGTCTCGCAGCCTTCCTCGATGAAAATCTCGCCCAGCTTCTCGGCGATATGCATCGGATCGAGCGCGCCCTGAACGGGGAAGAGCACCTCGTCGTGGCGCTCGCCCTTGCGCCAGCCGTAAACGCGGCGCCCGTTGCGGTCGTCAAAGATCGCCTCTTTGACCTGCACCTCGATCAATTTGCGTTTTTCCTCGACTACGATGATCAGGTCCAGCCCGTCGGCCCAATCGTGAAAGCCGCGCATGTCCAAGGGCCAGACCTGCCCGATCTTATAGGTGGTGATGCCGAGGCGTTCGGCCTCGGCGGCATCGATGCCCAGCAAGGACAGCGCATGCATCAGGTCGAGCCAGTTCTTGCCCGCCGCCACAAGGCCGATTTTCGCGCCCTGCTTGCCCCAGACCCGTTTGTCGATCTTGTTGGCATGGGCAAAGGCTTCGGCGGCGTGGCGCTTATAGTCGATCAGGCGTGCCTCTTGGGCGGTGGGGCTGTCGATCAGGCGGATATTGACGCCATCCGCGGGCATTTTGAAATCCGTTGGCGTGACGATCTGCATGCGATCCGGATCACCGTCGACCACCGATGTGGCCTCGACCGTGTCTTTCATCGTCTTCAGGCCAACCCAGACCCCCGCATAGCGGCTCAGCGCCCAGCCGTAGATGCCGAAATCGAGGATTTCCTGCACGCCTGCAGGGCTGACGATGGGCATATAGGCGTCCATCAGCGCAAATTCCGATTGGTGCAACACCGTCGAGCTTTCGCCCGTGTGGTCATCGCCCATCGCCATCAACACACCGCCCAGAGGGCTGGTGCCCGCCATATTGGCGTGGCGCATCACATCGCCGGAGCGGTCCACACCGGGGCCCTTGCCATACCAAAGCCCGAAGACCCCGTCGAATTTGCCCTCGCCGCGCAATTCGGCCTGCTGCGCGCCCCAAATTGCGGTGGCGGCCAGATCCTCGTTGAGACCTTCTTCGAACAAAATATCGGAGGCGGCCAGTTCGCGGCCCGCGCGCTCCATTTGCATATCCACTGCGCCGAGGGGCGATCCGCGATAGCCCGTCACATAGCCGGCGGTGTTATGCCCCGCCGCATGGTCGCGGGCCTTTTGCATCAGCATCAAGCGCACCAATGCCTGCGTGCCATTCAAAAGAACGGGGCTTTTCTCCAGATCGAACTTATCTTTCAACGATACCGTTTGCTTACCCATGGCGCGTCTCCCTCGGCTGGATATGGCGATCACGTCGCGGTGCCCCTCCTCCTCCAAGGTATGGCGATCGCGACTCTTACGCAGGGCAGCAGGTGCACAGATTTTCGGCATTTTTTGCCCGATTGCCCACATGCTCGGCGTAAGTAGACTATAGCGCGATATTGGGTCATAAATTTTGACCTATCAAGAGATATTTACAGGCTTTTTACGTTGCAATGGGTTAACAGCCGCGCTTAAAGCCCATCTTAAACGAAGTTTCGTATATATGGTTAATGTAAGAGCAAAGGTTGCGCCGATGGATTGGGATAAGCTTAGAATATTTCACGCGGTGGCGGATGCGGGCAGCTTGACCCATGCGGGCGACCGGTTGCACCTATCGCAATCGGCGGTCAGCCGCCAAGTGCGCGCGCTTGAGGAGCAGCTTAACGCCACGCTTTTCCACCGCCATGCGCGCGGACTGATTCTCACCGAACAGGGCGAATTGTTGTTCGATGCGACCCGCGCGATGGTCAAACGGCTCGACACCGCCACGGCGCGCATCCGTGACAGCGAAGAAGAAGTGTTTGGAGAATTGCGCGTGACCACCACGACCGGTTTCGGCTCGCTATGGCTCGCCCCGCGCCTCTCGGCGCTCTATGATAAATACCCCGATCTCAAAATCGATCTGATGCTTGAAGAACGCGTGTTGGATTTGCCGATGCGCGAAGCCGATGTGGCAATTCGCATGAAAGAGCCGTCGCAGGCCGATTTGATCCGCAAACGGCTGATGAGCGTGCGGATGTGTCTTTATGCTTCGCGCAGCTATCTGGAGGCGCGCGGCACGCCCAAGGATTTGGGAGATTTCGCCGACCACCGTTTGATTTGCCAAAACCCGACCTCGACGCAGGTCGGTGCGGGGGCGACGCTGGTCCAAGAGATCATGAGCCATGACGTCCCTTCGCTTTTGACGGTGAACAACTATTTTGGCGTCTTGCAAGGGGTGCTGAGCAATCTTGGCGTCGGGGTATTGCCCGACTATCTGACCCAAGATTTCCCCGATCTGGTGCGCGTGATGCCCGAGGTCGAATCAGGCGAAGTGCCGGTTTTCCTCGCCTACCCCGAAGAATTGCGTCAATCCAAGCGCATTGCCGCCTTCCGCGATTTTGTTCAAGACGAGATCATCGCCTACCGGAAACGGCTAAAAGATCAGTAGCTTACACATGTTTGCATCGAAGCCATGCGCGGGGCGCATAGCGGCCATGCTGCACCTGCGGCATTTTGAACCTTGATTGGCAGGCGCACCATCCCTAAATCGCTACTCGACGGTGATGATTATCACCATCAACCTCCCTGTTGGACTACGGCCGAGCTTATGCTCGGCCTTTTTTTTGGCCCGATGCGCTCCGCCCGCCTGTGCGGCGCTCTTGCCCCTTCCCCCTTTGGCTTTGATCGCATAAAGAGACGCCAGAATTGCCACGCGCGCGCGGGTCTGCTGCGCTGCGCTGCCTCATCAAAGGGACGAGACGCCAATGCAAGAGCCGAGCATCACCGAAGATCTGATCGCAGCCCACGGGCTTAGCCCCGATGAATATGCGCTCATCCTCGAGATCATCGGCCGCACCCCCACCTTCACCGAATTGGGTATCTTTTCGGCGATGTGGAACGAGCATTGCTCCTATAAGTCCTCGAAAAAATGGCTGCGCACCCTGCCCACGACCGGCCCGCAGGTCATCTGCGGCCCTGGCGAGAACGCGGGCATTGTCGACATCGGCGACGGTCAATGCGTGGTGTTCAAGATGGAAAGCCACAACCACCCCTCCTATATCGAACCCTATCAAGGCGCGGCGACCGGCGTGGGCGGGATTTTGCGCGATGTCTTCACCATGGGCGCGCGCCCCGTTGCGGCGATGAATTCGCTCAGCTTCGGCGAGACCTCGCACCCCAAAACCCGCCAGCTGGTCAACGGCGTTGTCGAAGGCGTCGGCGGCTATGGCAACTGTTTCGGCGTGCCGACCGTGGGCGGCGAAGTGCGCTTTGATCCGGCCTATAACGGCAACTGCCTTGTGAACGCCTTTGCCGCAGGCATCGCCGAGACCGACAGCATTTTCTATTCGGCGGCCTCGGGCGTCGGCATGCCCGTTGTCTATTTGGGCGCTAAGACCGGCCGCGACGGCGTCGGCGGCGCGACCATGGCCTCGGCGGAATTCGACGATACCATCGAGGAAAAGCGCCCCACGGTGCAGGTCGGCGATCCTTTCACCGAAAAGCGCCTGATGGAAGCGACGCTGGAGCTGATGCAAACCGGCGCGGTGATCTCGATTCAGGATATGGGCGCGGCGGGTCTGACCTGCTCGGCGGTGGAAATGGGCGACAAGGGCAATCTGGGCGTGCGTCTGGACCTTGAAAAAGTCCCCTGCCGCGAAGAAAACATGACCGCCTACGAGATGATGCTGTCGGAAAGCCAGGAACGCATGCTGATGGTGCTGCGCCCCGAAAAAGAGGCCGAAGCCAAGGCCGTCTTCGACAAATGGGACCTTGATTTCGCCATCGTCGGCGAGACCATCGCCGAAGACCGTTTCTTGATCATGCAAAACAACACCTGCATGGCCGATCTGCCGCTCAAGGCGCTGTCGGGCAATGCGCCCGAATATGACCGCCCCTATCTGGAGCCGACCGCCCCCGAGGCCTTGGCCGATGTGCCGCAGATCGATGCGATTGACGGGCTGCGCGGGCTGATTTCCTCGCCCAACTATGCGTCCAAAGAATGGGTTTACGAGCAATATGACACGATGGTCATGGCCGACACCGCCCAAACCCCCGGCATCGGGGCGGGGATGATCCGCGTGCATGGCACGGACAAATTGCTGGCCTTCACCTCGGATGTGACGCCGCGCTACGTCAAGGCCAACCCTTTCGAGGGCGGCAAACAGGCCGTGGCCGAAGCCTTCCGCAACCTGAGCGCCGTGGGGGCAAAACCCTTGGCCACGACCGACAACCTGAACTTCGGCAATCCCGAAAAGCCCGAGATCATGGGGCAATTCGTCTTTGCGATCAAAGGCATCGGCGAAGCGGTTGCGGCTTTGGACATGCCGATCGTGTCGGGCAACGTATCGCTTTATAATGAAACCGACGGATCGGGCATTTTGCCCACGCCGACCATCGGCGCGGTGGGGATCGTGGCCCATGAGGACGAAGCAATTCTGGGCGAGGCCCGCGAGGGCCATGTTGCCTTGCTCGTCGGCGGCAGCGGCGCGCATCTGGGCCAATCGGCGCTTTTGGCCGAAGTGTTCAACCGCAAGGATGGCGATGCCCCGCATGTGGATCTGGCCGCAGAAAAGCGCAACGGCGATTTCATCCGCGCCAATCATGCGATGATCAAAGCCTGCACCGACATCTCCGACGGCGGCCTTGCCTTGGCGGCTTTCGAGATGGCGGAAAAGGCGGGCGTCGGGGTGCAGATCGACACGGGCGACACGGCTACGCTTTTTGGCGAAGACCAAGCGCGCTATTTGATCGCCTGCAACTTCGATCAGGCCGAAGCGCTGATGCTGGCCGCCTCGGCGGCGGATGTGCCGCTTGAAACCGTAGGCAAGTTCGGCGGCGAGAGCGTGAAATTCGGGGCCTCCGAGGCGCCCTTGTCCGAGCTGAGCACCCTCTTTCGCAGTGCCTTCAGCCAAGCGGTCAACGGCTAAGCCGCGCGGGGCCGCGCCAAATGCAAAGCCCGATCGACACAGCAGCAGGGGCGGAGGATTTTCGCCCCGATTGCACCCGCTGCGCGGCGCTGTGCTGTATGGCGCTGGCCTTTGACGCGGGCGATATGTTTGCCATAGACAAGCCCGCCGGCACGCCCTGCCCCAACCTTGGCGCCGATCACCGCTGCACCATCCACCGCGATTTGACCGACAAGGGATTTGCGGGCTGCGTCGCCTTTGATTGTCTTGGCGCGGGGCAACGGGTGAGCCAAGACATCTTTGACGGGCAAAGCTGGCAAGAGGCCCCTGCCTTGATGGGCCCGATGATCGAGGCGCTGCGCCAGATGCGGCAGGTGCAAAGCCTGCGCCAATTGCTGGTTACGGCTCGCGTTTTGCCGCTGACGGCGGCGCAAGAGGCGCAGCGCTGCGCGCTTCTCGCCCGCCTGACCCCCGCGCTTGGCGATGCGGCGGCGCTTGGCGCGCTGGAGTGCGGCCCCTTGCCGCGCGAGATCGATGCGTTTTTGCACGCGCTCGCCCCCGTGGCGGCGGGGCTGCGCAAATAGCGGTGCCGATGTAGCAGCCCCTTGCACCCCAGCGCGCCGCCGCCTACATCTTGGACAACTGAAAAAGGAGAGCGCCGATGGCCATCACCGCGACAGAAATCGAAAGCCTCATCCGCGAGAGCTTCCCCGATGCCCGCATCAACGTGCAAGGTGACGACGGGCAACATTTCGCCGCCGAGGTCATTGACGAAAGCTTTCGCGGCATGAACCGTGTGCAACAACAACGCGCGGTCTATGCCGCGCTCAAAGGCAAGATGGACGGGCCGAACGGCGCGCTGCATGCTCTGGCTTTGACCACCAAAGCCCCCGCCTGATGCAGGGCCTTTGGTCCTTTCTCAACGACGTCTGGCCGGTGCTGTTTGCTTTGGCGCTGGTCGGGATTATCACATATGGTGCCTTGATGCCCTACATCAGAGCCGAGAAGCGGCGCCAAGAACGCATGGAGCAAGACAATGACTGACGCAAAGACCCAGATCGACGAAACCGTCAAAAACAACGACGTGGTGCTGTTCATGAAGGGCACCAAGGAAATGCCGCAATGCGGGTTTTCCAGCCGCGTGGCGGGCGTGCTCAATTTCATGGGCGTGCAGTTTGCCGATGTGAACGTGCTGGCCGATGATGCGATCCGCCAAGGGATCAAGGATTATTCCGACTGGCCAACCATCCCGCAGCTTTACGTCAAAGGTGAATTTGTCGGCGGCTGCGATATCATCACCGAGATGACATTGTCGGGCGAATTGGACACGTTGCTCGAGGGCCAAGGCGTCGGCTTTGACAAGGAAGCGGCGGATAAGATCCGCGAAGCCAACGGTTAAACCGCGCGATTACACCGATAAAAAGACAAAGGGCTGGCGCTATGCCAGCCCTTTTGCGTTCTCGCCTCTGTTTTGGGCCGTTCAATGGAACGTTCCGGCGGCGATGCCGCGTTTTGCGGCGGCGCGAGGGGTGATCTTGCGCGGCCCGATGGGTGCTCAGGAGGCCGCACGCTCCTCGACCGCAGCGGCAAGCGCTTCGGCGCGTGCGGCGATCTCGGCCAAAGTGTCGCTGACCCCTTGCGGGACCACGGGCACTTCGATGCGTTCGGGCTCTGGCGCGGGGGCGGCGCGCAATTGCGCCAGTTCCGCATCGCGCTCGGCCAGCATGTCTTGCGCGGCGCGCAGCTGGTCTTCGAGGCCTGCGGTTTTATCCGCCAGCATCAGCCCCGACATGAGCAACATGCGCGGTTCGGGCAGGCGGCCGATTTGTTGGCCCAAAGTGGTCGCCTCGGCGTCCAAAATACGCGCCGCCGAGAGCAGGTAATGCTCTTCGCCCTCTTGGCAGGCCACTTCAAACACACGTCCGCCGATTTGGATTTCGATCTCGGGCATCAGGCGTCCTCCCCAAATTCTTCTGCGCGTTCAATGGCATCACCCACATCAGGCACCACACTCGCCCCCGCAATGAGAGGGCCAAGCTGCCCCAGAACGGCGGCCACTTCGGCGCTGTCGGCGGCGCGCGCGGCGCGCAGGGCCTCCAATTCGCCAAGCATGGATTTGTTGATCAAATGCGGCTCGGCGACGCCGGCCTGATTGGCCTCGCGCAGCGCTTGGTTGTTCTCGCGCAGCTGGGCGTTGGCCTTGCGCAGGCGCTGCAAATCGGCGTCGAGCTGCTCCATCTGCGCGCGCTGCTGGCCAAGGGCGGCATTGGCCGCCTCGCCCGCGCGCTCTTGCTTGTCGCGCAGAGATTTGAGCCGCTCTTCGAGTTGCGCATTGACCAGTTTTTCGTCTTCCAACTGCTGGCGCAGCGTGTCCAATTCGCCCGTGTCGGGTTCGGCCGCAGGTGCGGGCAGCCAGCCCAGCCCTTCGACCCCCGCACCGATGCGATCCAATGCGGCGGTGATCCGGCTTTGTAGCTCTTCGATTTGACTCATGACATCTACCTGTGTTGCCCTTTTCGGGTATTTTCGGCCTCACCTGACCTTATGTGCCCGCATCCCCTCGGACGACCGATTTGCGGGTGATTTGCGCGGTTTTCGTGCGAATCGCCCTGATGATCCTATTTTGCGGCAGGTTTGCGCTCGGGTCTAGCTTTGCGCGCCCCTTTCGCGCCAAGGGGTTAGACGGCGCGCTTGATCTTCGCGGGGGGGATGCTAAGAGCCGTTGTTAACGCTCACGCCAATCAAAGGACCTGCCTCTTGGACATTGCTGCCCTGCGCTCTGCGAACCCCGACCACTGGATGAAAGCCGCCGCGATCCGCGCGCTGACCCTCGATGCGATTGCCGCCGCCAACTCCGGCCACTCCGGCATGCCGATGGGCATGGCCGATGTGGCCACGGTTCTGTTTGAAAACCACCTCAAGTTCGACGCGAAAAATCCGCTCTGGCCGGATCGTGACCGGTTTATCCTCTCGGCAGGTCACGGCTCGATGTTGATCTATTCGCTGCTCTATCTGACGGGCTACGAGCAGGTCACATTGGACGAGATCAAGAACTTCCGCCAAATGGGCGCGAAAACCGCGGGCCATCCCGAAAACTTCCTGCTCGACGGTGTCGAAGTCACCACCGGCCCGCTGGGCCAAGGGATTTCCACCGCTGTGGGCTTTGCCATGGCCGAAGAAATCCAGCGCGCCCAATACGGCAAGAAGATCGTCGATCACCATACATATGTGATCGCGGGCGACGGGTGCCTGATGGAGGGCGTCAGCCAAGAGGCCTTGGGCCTTGCGGGGCGTCACGAGTTGTCCAAGCTGATCGTGTTTTGGGACAACAACAACATCACCATCGACGGCACGGTCGAATTGTCGGACCGCACCAATCAGGTGCAGCGGTTCAAGGCCTCGGGGTGGCATGTGCAAGAGATCGACGGGCATAACCCCGCCGAGATCGACGCCGCCATCACCGCCGCGAAAAAGGCCGGCAAACCGTCGATGATCGCTTGCAAGACCCATATCGCCTTGGGCTCCTCGGCGCAGGACACCTCCAAAGGCCACGGCGCCTTGACCGACCCCAAGCTGATCACCGATGCCAAAGCCGCCTATGGTTGGACCGCTGGCCC
Organism: Paracoccaceae bacterium; assembly: GCA_050633545.1. GTDB lineage: Bacteria > Pseudomonadota > Alphaproteobacteria > Rhodobacterales > Rhodobacteraceae > Litorivita. Next base: position 46,010 of record JBOEGS010000007.1, on the reverse strand, counting down.
GTTCGAAGTGCCCGCCGAGATCAAATCGCAATGGGAAGCAATCGGCGCGCGCGGCGCGGCGGATCGCAAAGAATGGGAGGGGCGTTTCGCCTCGATCTCCGAGCGCAAACAGGCCGAGTTCAACCGCGCCTATGCAGGCGACGCGCCGAAAAAACTGTCGGCGGTTGTCAAAGCCCTGAAAAAGCAGATTTCCGAAGAGGCGCCCAAAGTGGCGACCCGCAAATCGTCGGAAATGGTGCTTGAGGTCATCAACCCCGTGCTCGGCGAAACCGTTGGCGGGTCGGCGGATTTGACCGGATCGAACAACACCAAGACGGGCGATCTGGGCATTTTCGACGTCGATAACCGCGGCGGGCGCTATGTCTATTGGGGCATTCGTGAGCACGGTATGGCGGCGGCGATGAACGGTATGGCGCTGCATGGCGGCATCCGCCCCTATGGCGGCACGTTCATGTGCTTTACCGACTATGCCCGCCCCGCGATGCGCCTTGCCGCGCTGAGCAAAATTCCAACGGTTTTCGTGATGACCCACGACAGCATCGGCCTTGGCGAAGATGGCCCGACCCACCAGCCGGTCGAGCATCTGGCGATCAGCCGCGCCACGCCGAACACCTATGTGTTCCGCCCCTGCGATACGGTGGAAACGGCCGAAAGCTGGGAAATTGCGCTGACGGCGAAAGAGACGCCTTCGGTCCTGTCGCTGACCCGTCAGAACCTGCCGACATTGCGCACCGAGCATAAGGTCAAGAACATGACCGCGCAGGGTGCCTATGTCTTGGCCGACGCCGAGGGCAAGCGTCAGGTGATCTTGATGGCCACCGGGTCGGAGGTCGAGATCGCCATGGCCGCGCGCGAAAAACTCCAAGCCGAAGGCATCGGCACGCGGGTTGTTTCGATGCCCTGCTGGGAGCTGTTTGCGCAGCAAGAGGAAAGCTATCGCAAGCGCGTCTTGCCCGGCGGACCGGTGCGCGTCGCGGTCGAAGCCGCCACGCGCTTTGGTTGGGATCAATGGCTGTGCGGCGAGCGCGGCAAATATGCCAAAGCGGGCTTTGTCGGCATGGACAGCTTTGGCGCCTCCGCCCCTGCAGAAGAGCTTTATGAAAAGTTCGGCATCACGGCGGAGAATGTCGCAGCCACGGCCAAGGGCCTGCTGTAACCGCCCGCCGCCCTGCCCTGCGGCACCACAACATGTGACATCAAGGCCCTGCTTTTGCGGGGCCTTTTTCTTTGCGGCTTTTCGCGCGCGCGGGCGGGCGTTAGCATAGGGGCATGAGCCGCACACCCCAAAAGACCCCTGCGCCCAAACCGCGCGAAGAAGAGCTTTACGCCCCCGTCAAATCCTTGCTCGAAGGGCAAGGATATGAGGTCAAAGGCGAGATCGGCGCGGTGGATGTCATGGCCCTGCGCGGCGCCGAGCCGCCGGTGATTGTCGAGCTGAAGACCGGCTTTTCGCTGACCCTGTTCCACCAAGGCATCGCGCGCCAAACTCTGACCGATCACGTCTATATCGCCGTGCCGCATCTGGGCACCAAGCAGTTTCAGGGCGCGCTGAAGAGCAATCTCAAACTCTGCCGCCGCCTCGGGCTGGGGCTGATCACGGTGCGGTTGCGCGACGGGCATGTGCAGATCCACATCGATCCTGGCCCCTATCAGCCGCGCATCTCCAAACCCAAACGCGCGCGGTTGCTCAGGGAATTTGCCAAGCTGGAGGGCGACCCCAATACCGGCGGACAGGTGCGCCAAGGGTTGATGACCGCATACCGCCAAGATGCGCAGCGCGTGCAAAGCCATCTGCACCAAAACGGCCCCGCCAAGGCGGCAGAGGTGGCCAAAGTCACGGGCGTGGCCCGTGCCCGCGCCATTATGGCCGACAATCACTATGGATGGTTCGAACGCATCGCGCGCGGCATCTATGCCCTGTCGCCCAAGGGCCGCGCAGAGCTACAGCAGCCCGAAAAAGCCGATTAATGCGGCGCGGCGTTGGAGAACAGATGGATCACCACCACCCCGCCAAGGATCATGCTCATCCCCAAAAGCGCCGCCAGATCAAGCGTTTGGCGAAACACCAGCCATCCGATCACCGACACAAGAACAATGCCCATACCGCTCCAGATCGCATAGACAATGCCCAAGGGCATGCTGCGCAGGGCCAGCGTCATGAAATAGAACATCCCCCCGTAACACAGCGCCATCATCACCGTCGGCAATGGGCGGGTGAATTGCTGGCTTTGCTGCAAGAAGGTCGTGCCGACCACCTCCAGAACGATTGCAAGGCTGAGGGCGGCATAGGCCGAAATGGCGAGTGTCATGGAAACGGCTCCTGTTGCAGCGGGTCGGCCCAACGCTTGTCGGCCTGCCCCGTGCGATTGTCAATCTCGGGGCATCTGCGCGGCCTGCGCAGCGGTTAACCGATTCTAAACCGCGCCGTTTTGCATCGCCCGATCCCCGTTAGCGCCCGCTGTTAGCGCAACCCCGTGCGCGATCATGCTTAACCGGTCAAACCGCGCCCGACATGTTGGTCGCTAACAGGCCACAGTTAACGCTAACACAATGGAAAATAATAAAAATTTATGAAACTATGCTTTCGAATGCGGGGCAAGCTGCCTATATCACGGCGCAACCCGAACCCGATCAGGAGACCTGAGCATGACCATCACCGTCGGCATCAACGGATTTGGCCGCATTGGCCGTTGCACCCTCGCCCATATCGCCCAAAGCGGTCGCAACGATGTGCAGGTCGTCAAGGTCAACGCCACCGGCCCGCTGGAAACCGCCGCCCATCTGATGCGTTATGACAGCGTGCATGGCCGTTTCGGAAACGAAATCAAGATCGGCGAAGGCACGATGGATCTGGGGCGCGGCCCGATGCAGATGTTCTCGACCTATGACATGGATGAATTGGACTGGTCGGGCTGTGACGTGGTCATGGAATGCACGGGCAATTTCAACGACGGCCTCAAAGCCAACAAACATTTCGAGCGCGGCGCGAAAAAGGTCCTGCTCTCCGCCCCTGGTAAAAACGTAGACAAGACAATCGTTTACGGCGTGAACCACCGCGATCTGGCGGCCAATGACAATATGGTGTCGAACGGGTCGTGCACCACCAATTGCCTCGCCCCTCTGGCCAAAGTGCTCAATGATGCGATCGGCATCGAGAGCGGCATCATGACCACGATCCACAGCTACACAGGCGATCAGCCGACGCTCGACCGCCGCCACAGCGATCTGTATCGCGCCCGCGCGGCGGCCATGTCGATGATCCCCACCTCCACCGGCGCGGCCAAGGCGCTTGGTGAGGTTCTGCCCGAACTGGCGGGTAAATTGGACGGCACGGCGATCCGCGTGCCGACGCCGAATGTCTCGGCCGTGGACCTGACTTTTGTCGCCTCCAAAGACGTCACCGTGAATGATGTGAACGAAGTGGTGCGCGAAGCCGCCGCAGGCCATATGGGCGCGGTTCTGGGCTATGACCCCGAACCCAAAGTTTCGATCGATTTCTGCCACACCGAGCAAAGCTCGATCTTTGCCCCCGACCAGACCAAAGTCACCGGCAAGCGTCTGGTGCGGGTCTTGGCGTGGTATGACAACGAATGGGGCTTCTCGTGCCGGATGGCCGATGTGGCCGCCGCGATGGGCCGTTTGGTTTAAGCCGCCCTGCCGCGCCATCTTGATTTGCAAGGCCTCCTCGGGTAACCCCTTGGAGGCCTTCTTTTTTATGCGAGTGTGGCGCGGACCATGACCAATTCAATTGCCATCGGCATCGGCCTGTCGATCCTTGCCCTGCTCGCGCTGGATCAATTCATGGCGGACGGGTTCAACACCCTGTTTTTGCTTCGAAAATTTGCCGATATGATCGAGTGGATGGCCTTTTGGCGCTAGGCCAAGCGACGCGGCGTCAAGATTGTCTTTGCGCGCGCATCCCTTAGCGTTAACCAAGGTTAACCACATCTGACCCGAGTTAACCCACGTTAAACCAAGGGAAACGCAATGACCTTCATCTGGATATGTCTCGCGCTTTTGGCGCTGATCGCGCTTTATCTTATGCGCATGGCGGGCAAAACCCGCACCATCGCCGCCAAGGCCGAGGCGGCCAATCCGCCGCGCGGCAAGACCATCCAGATTTCCACCGGCGCGCTGCACTACGTCGAACGCGGCAGCGGGCCTGCGGTCTTGTTGATCCACGGTCTGGGCGGCAATCTGGGCCATTTCGATATGGGCGTCATTGACGATCTGGCGCGCAATCACCGCGTGGTGGCCATCGACCGGCCAGGCATGGGCTATTCGCAGCGGCCCGAAACCAGCGGCGCGGCCCTGTCGGATCAGGCGAACTATGCCGCAGAAGTGATTAACAAATTGGGATTGGAGCGGCCCTTGGTGGTCGGGCATTCCTTGGGCGGCGGCACGGCTTTGGCGCTGGCTCTGGCGCATCCTCGGTCGGTGCGCGGCCTTGCGCTTCTGGCGCCGCTGACGCGCAGCACCCAAGGCGCCTCTGACGCTTTTGCCGCGCTTGGCATTCGCAACCGCAGCCTGCGCTGGCTGATCTCCGAAACCCTCGCCGTGCCCGCAAGTATCAAGAAACAAAAGGAAACCATCGATCTGGTCTTTGGTCCCGATGCGGTGCCCGAAACCTATTCGGTCAAGGGCAACGGGCTTTTGGGCCTGCGCCCCTCGTCCTTTCGCAATGCCAGCCGCGACTTTGTCCATGCGCAAGATGACCTGCGCGAGATGGAGGCGCGGTATGACACGATCGACGTGCCTGTGGGGGTGCTTTTTGGCACCGAGGACCGGATTTTGGACCACCACCAGCAGGGCGTCGAGCTGTGCACCGCCCATCCGCAGTTCAGCCTCGAATTGATCGAAGGCGCGGGTCATATGTTGCCGACAAACTATCCCGAAAAATGCGCCGCCTTCATTCGCAGTGTTGAGACGCGCAGCCAAGCAAGCACCTGATATAAAAAGCAAAACGCCCGCCAAAACTGGCGGGCGTTTTGATGCGATGCGGCGGGGTGCGCGGGGCCTAGGCCTTGGGCTTGCCCAATTTATCGAGCAAACGGTCGCGCACGGCGGCGGGGACGAAGTTGCTCACATCTCCGTCCAGACGGGCGATTTCCTTGACCAGTTTCGAGGCGATCGCCTGATGTTTGGCCTCGGCCATCAAGAACACCGTCTCGACCGAACTGTCGAGCGCGCGATTCATGCCAACCATTTGAAATTCATACTCAAAATCCGCCACAGCGCGCAGCCCGCGCAAGATCACATTGGCCCCCACATCATGGGCGCAATTGATCAAGAGGTTCTCGAACGGATGGGCGATGATCTCGGTTCCGGTCTTTTCCGACAGGGCGGCGATCACCGGTTCGATCATGGCGACGCGCTCTTCGAGATCAAACAGCGGACCTTTGTCGCGGTTGATCGCAACGCCGATCACCAGACGATCCACCAAGGCCGCCCCCCGCGTAATAATGTCGATATGTCCGTTGGTTATCGGATCGAATGTACCGGGGTAGAGGCCGATGCGCATGTGGGATCTCCCATAGAAAAGGTGCCCCCTACGCAACATTATTGCGCGGCGGAATGCAAGCGCGTTTCGAAACTTTTTCTGCGCTGCGGAGAAATGACGCTGCGAAGCCGCATTTTACCGCCCCGACGAAGGCCCGAGGGGCCGTAAAAACCGGCGGTTTGGCGCGTCGGTATCACGTCGGTAAAACGTCGGTATTGCATCGGTGCGAAACCGTTGGTGCGGGCGGGCGCGATTGCGGGGCTTGCGGGCCGGACCTGCCAGCGTCCGGCGCGCAGGTTGCGCCGCGCGGGCGCGCGCCTAGTGCCCCATGATCATCCCTTCGAGGGCGTTTTTCTCCATCGCCAATTCTTGCAACCGCGCCTTGACCACATCGCCGATGGTGACGATGCCGACCAATTGCCCGTCCTCGACCACGGGCATATGGCGAAACCGCCCCGTGGTCATGCGCTGCAACACGTCATCGGAGGTCTCGTCGCGCCGACAGGTCACAGGGCCGCGCGTCATCATGTCGGAGGCTTTTTCGGTCAAACAGACCGCGCCGCGCAACGCGAGGCTGCGCACGATATCGCGTTCGGAGAGGATGCCCTCGGCGGTGGTGCCATCCTTGGAGACGACCACGCCGCCGATGCGCCTTTCAGCGAGGATTTGCGCAACTTCGGAAATCGGGGTGCTTGGCGTTACCGTCACCACACCGTCGTCGCCTTTGGACTTGAGAATTTGATGCACCAGCATGTTGTTCCTCCCTTGCCTAGCCTCTTCAGCCTCCTGCGCCTGTGGCTCTGTGTCAAGTGCGCCCTTGGTTGCGCATTGTTTTAAGGGGGAAAATCGCCTGTGTATGGTTAATGCGGGTTAACCTGTTGCCATGGCTTCGAGCCGCGCGATCTCGCGGCGCAGCCCCTCGGTGAGCGCGGCGGCAAAACGGTTGAGCCGCTCCAACCGGCGGTCATCGGCGTGGCGGATCAAATAGAAGGCGCGGGTGAGCGAGATGTCCCCGGTCAGGATGCGGCGCAGCCCCTGCCCCGCTGGCAGCGCGAAATCATGCACCACGCCGATGCCGCCGCCCATACGCACCCAATGGAATTGCACCGAAACCGAATTGGAGGCGAGGGTGACGCCGCCGACCCCGATTTCGCTCAGGTAATCAAGCTCCTTGTCAAAGATCAGATCGGGGATATAGCCGATCATCTTATGGCCGCTCAAATCCGCCATCTTGCGGATCGGCGGATGGGCGGCGAGGTAATCGTCGCTGGCGGCGAGGTGCAATTTATAGTCCGAAATTTTCTGCACGCTAAGCCGTCCGGCGGTCGGGGGGCTGACGCCGATGGCCATATCGGCCTCGCGTTTGGACAGGTTGAACACCCGCGGCAGGGCGACGATCTGCACCTCCAGATCGGGGTTTTGCGCGGTGATCGCGGCGCAGACCTGCGGCAGCAGAAAATTCGCCGCCCCGTCGGGCGCGCCGATGCGGATTTGCCCCGACAAGCCGCCCGATTGCCCCGCGACGGCCTCGATCCCTGCGGTCATCGCCTGTTCGGCGCGCTCGGCATGTTCCATCAAACGCTGGCCCGTATCGGTGAGCGCATAGCCTTGCGGCGATTTGGCGAAAAGCGCCGCGCCCATGGTCTCTTCGAGGCGGGCAATGCGCCGCCCCACCGTCGCCGCATCACAGCGCAGCAAACGCCCCGCGCCAGAGAGGCTTTCGGCGCGGGCGGCGGCGAGAAAGACGCGCATATCGTCCCAATGTGGTTCCATCAAACGGCGGGCCTTTGCGGGTTGGTGTTGCGGGTTGGTGTTGCGGTGATTGGATTTGCATAAATGCAAAACCCTTTTGGAATATTTCCTCTGTTCGGTTGAAAATTGCAAGCCTACCCTGCGCGCAACAGCTTTGAGGAGAATTCCATGCAAGAACTGACCCATTATGTGAACGGCCAACATGTCAAAGGCACCTCGGGGCGTTTTACCGATGTGATGAACCCCACCACCGGCGAGGTGCAGGCCAAAGTGCCGCTGGCGACCAAGGCCGAAACCGATGCGATCATCGCCAAAGCCGCCGAAGCGCAGATCGCTTGGGCCGCCACCAACCCGCAGCGCCGCGCGCGGGTGATGATGAAATTCGGCGCTTTGATCAATGAAAACATGGACAAGCTGGCCGAACTGGTCAGCCGCGAGCATGGCAAGACCCTGCCCGATGCGCGCGGCGATGTGCAGCGCGGGCTTGAGGTGGTCGAGGTCTGCATGGGCGCGCCCTCGCATCTCAAGGGCGAATTTATCGACAATGGCGGACCGGGGATCGACCTTTATTCCATGCGTCAGCCTTTGGGCGTTGTGGCGGGGATCACGCCCTTCAACTTCCCTGCGATGATCCCCTTGTGGAAAATGGCCCCTGCCCTGTCGTGCGGCAATGCGATGATCCTCAAACCTTCCGAGCGCTGCCCTTCGACCTCTTTGATGCTGGCCGAACTTCTGACCGAAGCGGGCCTGCCCGAGGGCGTTTTGCAGGTGGTCAATGGCGACAAAGAGGTGGTCGATGCGATCCTCGACAATGACACGATCCAAGCGGTGGGCTTTGTCGGCTCGACACCGATTGCGCAATATATTTATGGCCGCGCAGCGACCAACGGCAAGCGGGCGCAATGTTTCGGCGGCGCGAAAAACCACATGATCATCATGCCCGACGCCGATATGGACAAGGCCGCCGATGCGCTTGTCGGCGCCGGTTTCGGCGCGGCGGGCGAGCGTTGCATGGCGATTTCCGTGGCGGTGCCGGTGGGCGAGAAAACCGCCGATGCCTTGATCGAACGGCTGATCCCGCGGATCGAGAAGCTCAAGGTCGGCCCCTATACGGCGGGCGAGGACGTGGATTTCGGCCCCGTGATCACAAAGGCCTCGAAAGAGCGGATCGAAGGGTTGATCCAATCGGGCGTCGATCAGGGCGCGACCTTGGTGCGCGACGGGCGCGGCATGACATTGCAAGGCTACGAGGGCGGCTATTTCGTCGGCCCGACATTGTTCGACAATGCCACCAAGGACATGGATATCTATAAAGAGGAAATCTTCGGCCCCGTCCTGACGCAGGTGCGCGCGCAGTCCTATGAAGAAGCGCTCAAGCTGACCATGGACAATGAATATGGCAACGGCACCGCCATCTATACCGCCGATGGCGATGTGGCGCGCGATTTCGCCAGCCGCGTCAATGTCGGTATGGTGGGCATCAACTTCCCGATCCCCGTGCCTTTGTCCTATTTCTCCTTTGGCGGGTGGAAAAAATCGGCCTTTGGCGATTTGAACCAATACGGTCCCGACGCCTTCCGCTTTTACACCAAGACCAAAACCGTCACGGCGCGCTGGTTCTCGGGGATCAAGGAAGGCGGGGAGTTTAACTTTAAAGCGATGGACTGATCCGCGCCGATCTTGCACAATGTCCGGGCGGGTTCATCCGCCCGGACGGCTTTGCCTGCCCAGAGCAAAGTTGCCTTAGCATACGATCGGGCTTTGTGACGCCTCTTGCGTCCCTGCGGCCCCGAGCTAACCTGAGCTAAGATTCCGGCGCAAACCTCGCGCGATTGTGCAATTTCGAACAACGACAGCAGGCTTATGATGACCGGTGACTACAGCATTCTGAAATCCCATAACCTCGCCTATTTCTATTTGACCGGCGCGGTAGAGATGACCGATTGCTTCAACCTGATGACGAAGTTTTACGTCGACCCCAAGGCCCATCCCGACCAGAGGCATTTTTTCGACCTCTCGCAGGCCACGGCGGTGAACGCCGATTTCGCCGCGCTGATGCAATTGGTGATGCAGCTCAAACAGGCCAGCCGCTATTTGCGCTCTGACACGCTGTGCGCTTTTTATGTGCCCGATGCGGCGCTGCGCCCCGTGGTGCGCACCTATCAATCGCTGGCCGAGGAATTCACCACCGTCGAGACCAAAGTCTTCTCCCAAAGCGTTCCGGCGCTGCGCTTTGTCGAGGTGGAGGCGCCCTTGGCCGATGTCTTTGCGCTGACCGGATTTGACGGCGGCGCGGCGCCGGCCCAAGATATGCGGTGCAAGCCACAGGAGTAATCCATGCCGCAAACCGCGCCCGCGTTCACCATCGGCATCGAGGAGGAATATCTTCTCGTGGACCGCGACAGCCTCGAATTGGCCCCTGCCCCGCAGGCCTTGATGGAACGCTGCCGCGCCGCGCTTGGAGATCAGGTCAGCCCCGAATTTCTCAATTGCCAGATCGAGATCGGCACCCGCGTCTGTGCGGGCGTGGGCGAGGCGCGCGAGGATTTGCGCCGGTTGCGCAGCACCGTCGCCCGCATCGCGGCAGAGTTCAATCTCGCCCCGATTGCCGCCTCTTGCCATCCGTTTTCCGATTGGCGCGACCAAGAACACACCGACAAGGACCGCTATAACCATTTGCAAGACGATCTGGCCGGAGTGGTCAGCCGGATGTTGATTTGCGGCATGCATGTGCATGTGGGCATTGACGATCCCGACCGCCGCGTCGATTTGGCCAATCAACTCAGATACTTCTTGCCGCATCTTCTGGCGCTGTCGTGTTCCTCGCCGTTCTGGCAAGGCAGCGATACGGGGCTGTCATGTTACCGGCTTTCAGTCTTTGACAACCTGCCGCGCACCGGATTGCCGCCGCAAATGGACAGCTTTGCCGAGTTCGAGCGCAGGGTGGCGCTTTTGACCGATCTGGGGGTGATCGAGGATGCCAGCAAAATCTGGTGGGATCTGCGGCCCTCGTCGAAATTTGCCACCATTGAATCGCGCATTTGCGATGTCAGCCCGCGCATCGAGGATGCGCTCGGGCTTGCGGCGCTGACCCAAGCGCTGTGCCGGATGCTGTGGCGGCTGGCGGTGAAAAACCAACGCTGGCGGCTCTACGACCAGTTTCTCGTCGCCGAAAACCGTTGGCGCGCGCAGAGGTATGGCACATCCGAGGGGTTGATCGATTTCGGGCGGCGCGAAATCGTGCCCTTCGCGCGGCTTCTCGAAGAGCTGATCGCGCTGACCCGCGAGGACGCCGAAGCCTTTGATAGTATTCAGGAAATTGAGAACCTGCGCCATATCGTGAGCGGCGGAAATTCGGCGCAGCGCCAGCGCGCGGTCTATGCCGAGGCCCGCAGCAAGGGTCAAAACGACAAAGAGGCGCTTGGCGCCGTGGTGCGCCATTTGATGGCGGAATTTCACGAGGGGCTATAGGGGCCGCAGACGCCGTTTTACCTTGCAAAACTGCTGTAACAGTTGACAATTAAACAGGCGTTCAATTCAAGGGACCGGCCCTTTGCCGCGCGCGGCGCAGGGCCAGCGGGAGGAGCAACAATGGATTTCGCACTGACAGAAGAGCAAACCGCCATTTTCGACATGGCCTATGAGTTCGGCCAAGAGCGCATCGCGCCGAACGCGCGCCAATGGGAGGCCGAGGGCACGATCCCCAAAGCGCTCTGGCCCGAGATCGCGGCGCTGGGGTTTGGCGGGCTATATGTGAGCGAGGACAATGGCGGATCGGGGTTGACGCGGCTTGATGCGACATTGGTTTTCGAAGCGCTTTCAATGGCTTGCCCCTCTGTTGCGGCGTTTTTGTCGATCCATAACATGTGCGCCAAAATGATCGACAGCTTCGCCAGCGACGAGATGCGCGCACGCGTCATGCCAAAGGTTTTGAGCATGCAAACCGTGCTCTCCTATTGCCTGACCGAACCCGGGTCCGGCTCGGATGCGGCGGCGCTCAAAACCCGCGCGGCGCGCAGCAACGCGGGCTATACGCTGAACGGGACCAAGGCCTTTATCTCGGGGGGCGGATATTCGGACGCCTATGTGGTGATGGCGCGCACCGGCGAGGACGGGGCCAAAGGCGTCTCCTCGCTCTATGTCGAAGACGGCACGGCGGGGCTTTCCTTTGGCGGGCTGGAGCAGAAAATGGGCTGGCAAAGCCAACCAACGCGCCAAGTGCAATTTGACAATTGCAACATTTCAGCGGAAAATCTGATCGGTGAAGAAGGTAAAGGTTTCACATATGCGATGAAGGGCCTTGACGGCGGGAGATTGAACATTTCCGCCTGTTCGCTCGGCGGGGCGCAGGTCGCGCTCAATCAGACCTTGCAATATATGTCCGAGCGCCACGCCTTTGGCCAATCCATCGACCAGTTTCAAGCGCTGCAATTCCGCCTTGCCGATATGGAGATCGAATTGCAGGCCGCGCGCAGTTTCTTGCGCCAAGCGGCGTGGAAGCTCGACCAAGGCGCGCCCGATGCGACGAAATTCTGCGCCATGGCGAAAAAATTCGTCACCGAGGCCGGATCGCGCATCGTCAACCAATGTCTGCAACTGCATGGCGGCTATGGCTATCTGGCCGATTACGGCATTGAAAAGCTGGTGCGCGATTTGCGGGTGCATGAGATTTTGGAAGGCACCAATGAGATTATGCGGGTGATCGTGGCGCGCAACCTTTTGGCCGAGGCCGCCAGATGAGCGATATTTCCATTCGAAAAGAAGGGGTTGCAGGGCGCATCACCCTCACCCGCCCCAAGGCGCTCAATGCGCTGTCCTATCAGATGTGCCTCGATATCGAGGCGGCATTGGACGCTTGGGCCGAGGACGAGGCGGTGCAGCTTTTGATCATCGACGCCGAGGGCGACAAGGCCTTTTGCGCGGGCGGCGATATTGCCGAGCTTTACGCCACGGGCACGGCGGGAGATTTCGGCTACGGGCGCGAATTTTGGGCCGACGAATACCGGATGAACGCGAAACTCTTCGAATTTCCCAAACCTGTGGTGAGCTTTTTGCAAGGCTATACCATGGGCGGCGGGGTCGGCATCGGGTGCCACGGCTCGCACCGCATCACCTGCGAGAGCAGCCGCATCGCCATGCCCGAATGCGGCATCGGTCTGGTGCCCGATGTGGGCGGCTCATTGATCCTTGCCCGCGCGCCGGAGCGGATCGGCGAATACCTTGGCTGCACGGCGGGGCGCATGACGGCGACAGACGCGATTTATGCAGGTTTTGCAGACTATTACATCCCGCAGCTGAAGTGGCCGGAATTGAAAAATGCGCTGGCGATGACAGGCGATCTGACGTGGATCGACCGCGCCGCAGAGACGCCCGCGCAAGGGGCGCTGGAGCCGCAGGCCGAGGCGATCCGCCGTTGTTTTGGCGGCGAGACCCTTGGCGATATTGCCCGCGCGCTCGAAAGCGAGGACAGCGATTTTGCCCGCGACACGCTGGGGGCATTGCGGCGCAATTCGCCCTTGGCCATGGCCGCCGCCGTCGAGATGATCCACCGGCTGCGCGGCAGCGATGACATCCGCCGCGCGCTGACGCTCGAATACCGTTTCACCGCCCGCGCGATGGAACATGGCGATTTTCTCGAAGGCATCCGTGCGGCGATTATCGACAAGGACAAAGCGCCGAAATGGAAGCATCAGACGCTTGATGTGCCCACGGCCGAGGTCAGCGCGATGCTCATGCCATTGGGGGCGCAGGGCCTGAGTTTTTGACGTGACACAAAGGGGCGCAGCGCCCCTAACGGGAGGAAAATACAATGAAAATCGGATTTATCGGGCTGGGCAACATGGGCGCGCCGATGGCGGCGAACCTTGCCAAAGCGGGCCATGAGGTCACCGGATATGACGCCGCAGGCACATCGGCGGCGGGCGCAGCCGCGGCCAAAAGCGGCGCCGAAGCCGCCGCTGGCGCGGATGTGGTGATCACCATGTTGCCCAATGGCGCGATTTTGCGCAGCGTCGCCGCCGAGGTGATCCCCGCCATGACGAAGGGGGCGGTTTTGGTCGATTGTTCGACCGTGGACGTCGAAAGCGCCCGCGCCGTGGCCGATATGGCCGCCAAGGCGGGGCTTGGATTTGTCGATGCGCCGGTGTCGGGCGGCACCATCGGGGCCGAGGCGGGCACGCTGACCTTTATGGCGGGGGGGGATGGGGCGGATTTTGACGTGGCCGCGCCGCTGTTCGAGATCATGGGGCAAAAAGCGGTGCATTGCGGCGATGCGGGCGCGGGCCAAGCGGCGAAGATTTGCAACAATATGATCCTTGGCGTGACCATGATCGCCACCTGCGAAGCCTTTGCTTTGGCGGATAAATTGGGGCTGGACCGGCAAAAGATGTTCGATGTGGTGAGCACCTCGAGCGGCTATAGCTGGTCGATGAACGCCTATTGCCCCGCACCGGGGATCGGGCCGCAATCGCCGGCTGATAACGGTTATAAACCGGGGTTTGCGGCGGAATTGATGCTCAAGGATTTGCGCCTGTCGCAGCAGGCCGCCGAGGGCGCGGATGCGGATACGCCGATGGGGCAACTGGCTGCGGCGCTCTATGCGCGGTTTGTCGAGGATGAAGACGGCAAGGGCCGCGATTTCAGCGCCATGCTGCCGCGTCTGGCCGCGCGCAGCCGCTCCGCGACATAGGCGCATTGTGGCCGGCGCGCCGCAGCTCTCGCGGCTTTTGATTTAAATCAGATACAGATGCATTCAGGATGCATAATATCTAGCTATTCGAATGTAGGGAGTGAACACATGCGAAATGTTGGTGGTATCGACCGCGTCCTGCGGATCGTTGTTGGCGCGGCGCTGATTTTGGGATTTTTCCTCAATGGTGACGGGGCCTATAGCTGGCTCTATCTTCTCGGGATCATCCCATTGGCGACGGGTTTGATGGGCTCTTGCCTGATCTATAAATTCATCGGTGTGAACACCTGCCCGATGGAAAAGCGCTAATATTTACAGCGCATTAAAGCGAAAAGGGCGCCCGATTTCGGCGCCCTTTTGTATGTTTTTCATCCGCTATTCGGCAGCCACGGAACCCGATTTGAGCATCTGCGCCAGATAGCGGCCCGTATGGCTGCGCGGCTCGGCGGCGACCTCTTCGGGGGTGCCTGTGGCGACAATCTCTCCGCCGCCATCGCCGCCTTCGGGGCCGATGTCGATGATATGATCGGCGGTTTTGATCACGTCGAGGTTATGTTCGATCACCACCATCGAATTGCCTTGATCGACCAATTCGTGCAGCACCTCGAGCAGCTTTTTCACATCCTCGAAATGCAGCCCCGTGGTCGGCTCGTCCAAGATATAAAGCGTGCGCCCCGTCGAGCGTTTGGCCAGTTCCTTTGACAGTTTCACCCGCTGCGCTTCGCCGCCCGATAGGGTCGTCGCCTGCTGCCCGACCTTGATATAGCCAAGGCCGACCCGCACCAGCGCATCCATCTTTTCGCGGATCGACGGAACGGCGGTGAAAAACGCCTGCGCATCTTCGACCGTCATATCAAGAACGTCGGCTATGCTTTTGCCTTTAAAGCGGATTTCCAGAGTCTCGCGGTTATAGCGCGCGCCTTTGCAGGTCTCGCATTCGACGTAAACATCGGGCAGAAAATGCATCTCGATCTTGATGACGCCATCGCCTTGGCAAGCCTCGCAGCGCCCGCCTTTGACGTTAAAGCTGAACCGTCCCGGTTTATAGCCGCGCGCCTTGGCTTCGGGCAGGCCCGCAAACCAATCGCGGATCGGCGTGAAGGCGCCGGTATAGGTCGCGGGGTTGGAACGCGGCGTGCGCCCGATGGGGCGTTGGTCGATGTCGATGACCTTGTCGAGATGCTCCAGCCCTTTGATGGTCTCGCAGGGCGCGGGCGTTTGGCGCGCGCCGTTGAGCCGCATCGAGGCGGTTTTGAACAGGGTCTCGATGGTCAGGGTCGATTTGCCGCCCCCCGACACGCCCGTGACGCAGACAAACTGCCCCAGCGGGAAATCGGCGGTGACATTTTGCAAATTGTTGCCCGTCGCGCCTTTGACGGTGATCTTTTTCTTGTTGCCCTTGCGGCGTTTGGCGGGCACCGCGATCTCGCGCGCCCCGCTCAGGTATTGCCCCGTCAGCGACGCCGCATCGGCGATAATCTCTTCGGGCGTGCCTTTGGCAACGACCTGCCCGCCGTGGATCCCCGCACCGGGGCCGATGTCGAAAACGTAATCGGCCTGTCGGATCATATCCTCGTCATGTTCGACCACGATCACCGTATTGCCTTGATCACGCAGGTTTTTCAGCGTTCCGATCAAACGGTCATTGTCGCGTTGATGCAGGCCGATCGACGGCTCGTCGAGCACGTATAGCACCCCCGTCAGCCCCGATCCGATTTGCGAGGCAAGGCGGATACGCTGGCTTTCGCCGCCCGACAAAGTGCCCGCGTTGCGGCTCATGGTCAGATATTCGAGGCCGACATTGTTCAAAAAGCCCAAACGCTCGCGGATTTCCTTCAAGATCGCGCGGGCGATTTCGTTTTTCTGCTTGGTCAGGTGGTTTGGCACGGTTTCGCACCACTCATAGGCCTCGCGGATCGACATTTGCACCACTTGGCCGACGTGCAAACAGGTCTCTGCACCCCCTTTGGCAGGGCCGATTTTCACCGCCAAGGCCTCTTCGCGCAGACGGTAGCCGCCGCAATCGCCGCAGGGGCGGTTGTTTTGATAGCGTTCGAATTCCTCGCGAATCCAGTTGCTGTCGGTCTCGCGGTAGCGGCGTTCCATGTTGGGAATGACGCCTTCGAACACGCGGCTGACCTGATAGACGCGCCCGCCTTCGTCATAGCGGAACTGGATTTCTTCCTCGCCCGACCCGTAAAGGAACACCTGCTGCACATGGGCGGGCAGGTCTTTCCATTTGGCGTTTTTGTTGAACTCGTAATGTTTGGCGATGGCCTCGATGGTTTGCAGAAAATAGGGCGATTTACCCTTGCGCCACGGGGCCAGCGCGCCGTCATAGACCTTGAGATCGGCATCGGGCACCACGAGGCGTTCGTCGAAAAACAGCTCCATCCCCAGCCCGTCACAGGTCGGGCAGGCCCCCGTGGGCGCGTTAAACGAAAACAGCCGGGGTTCGATCTCGGGGATGGTGAAGCCGCTGACGGGGCAGGCAAATTTTTCCGAAAATGTGTGGCGTTCGGGATCGGGGGTTGCGCCGTCATCGCCCGCCGAGGGCGCGGTTTCCAAGATCGCGATACCGTCGGCCAGATCAAGCGCGGTGCGGAAACTGTCGGCCAGACGGGTCTCGAGCCCCTCGCGCACGACGATCCGGTCGACGACCACGTCGATATCGTGGCGGAATTTCTTGTCCAATGTGGGCGGCTCGTCCAATTCATAAAAGGCACCGTCGACCTTGACCCGTTGGAACCCCTGTTTGCGCAGCTCCAGAAATTCCTTGCGGTATTCGCCTTTGCGGTCGCGCACGATGGGGGCCAAAAGAAACGCGCGCGTCCCCTCCTCCATCGCCATGACGCGGTCGACCATATCCTGCACCTGCTGCGCCTCGATGGGCAGGCCCGTTGCGGGGCTGTAGGGGGTGCCGACACGGGCATACAAGAGCCGCATATAGTCGTAAATCTCGGTCACGGTGCCGACGGTCGAGCGCGGGTTTTTCGAGGTGGTTTTTTGCTCGATCGAGATCGCGGGGCTGAGGCCCGAGATATGATCCACGTCAGGTTTTTGCATCATATCAAGAAATTGGCGCGCATAGGCCGAGAGGCTTTCGACATAGCGGCGTTGCCCTTCGGCATAGATCGTATCAAAGGCCAAAGACGACTTGCCCGACCCCGACAGGCCGGTGATCACCACCATCTGGTCGCGCGGAATATCCACGTCGATGCTTTTGAGATTATGTTCGCGCGCGCCGCGCACTTCGATGTTCTTCAGCTCTGCCATATCGCCACCTACTCGCCCAATACCCCCTATCTAATCCAAGGCGCGGGCGGGTCCAATGGAAAAATGTGAACAAAGTGTGAACAGGCGCAAAGGCGCCTCAGCTTTGAACGCTCAGGTCTTTTGCGCCAAGGCCCATGTCAGGATGGGAAAATCCGGATCATCGGTCAGATCATCGGTCTCGGGGTCATATTCGGGGGGCCAGACGGGCTCCATATTGCGGCGCGCGGCGTCGCGGTTGCCCCATTGTTTGGCCTCGATCGCCTCCTCGTCAAAGCCGCATTCGATCAGCAGGTTTTTCAACCCCCGTGCCGACCAGCGCGAGCAATCCACGGGCGCGCCGTGAAACGGGATATAGAAGGGCACAGCGACAAAGAAATGCGCCCCCTTGCGCATCATTTTGCGCACGTTTTTCGTCGCGGCATAGGGGCGGTCGAGGTGCTCCCATACCTGATTGGCGATCACCAGATCGAATTTGAACGGCGTGCCCTCCGCGTCGCGCGGCGCGTCAAGGCAGATGTCATATTCGGGATAGCGGAAGGCCGTGTAGCTCTTGAAATCGAAGCTGCGGCCCCATTTGCCCGATATCTCGGCCACATCCAAAGACGGAGGGTCCAACCGGCGCATCCATTTGCGCGCCGATTTGTTCATGACGATCCTGTTGATACTGGGCATGCTGCTCTCCGCGTTTGCGGCATCTTTTCAGAAATTGCGCCGCGAGGAAAGCCGCCCGAACCAGTCTTTGCATCAAATATGGATCGCGCGGCCGTAGGCCTCCAGCACGCTTTCATGCATCATTTCCGACAAGGTGGGATGCGGGAAGACCGTGTTCATCAGGTCTTCTTCGGTGGTCTCCAACTGGCGGCCAACGACATAGCCCTGGATCAGTTCGGTGACCTCGGCCCCGACCATATGCGCGCCGAGCAGCTCGCCGGTTTTGGCGTCAAACACGGTTTTCACCATGCCCTCAGGTTCGCCCAAGGCAACGGCTTTGCCATTGCCGATAAAGGGAAATTTGCCGACCTTGATGTCGTATCCGGCCTCTTTGGCCTTGGCTTCGGTCAGACCGACCGAGGCCACCTGCGGATGGCAATAGGTGCAACCGGCGATGCTTTCGGGTTTGACGGGATGCGGATGGCCGCCCGCGATCAGCTCGGCCACCATGACGCCTTCGTGGCTGGCCTTATGGGCGAGCCAAGGCGCGCCCGCGATGTCGCCGATGGCATAGATCCCCTCGACGCCCGTGCGGCAATAGGCGTCCGTCACAACATGGGTGCGGTCGATTTTGACGCCCAAAGCCTCCAGCCCCAGACCTTCGGTATTGCCGACGATGCCCACGGCGGAAATCACCGTGTCGAACTCTTGCGTGGTGGTCTTGCCGCCCGCTTCGATATGGGCCGTGACCTTGCCCTTGGCGCGGTCGAGCTTTTTGACCATGGTTTTTTCCATGATCGTCATGCCCTGTTTGACGAATTGCTTTTTGGCAAAACCGCTGATGTCGGCGTCTTCGACGGGCAACACGCGGTCCATCACTTCGACCACCGTGGTTTCGGCGCCCAATGTGTTGTAAAAGCTGGCAAATTCGATGCCGATGGCGCCCGATCCGATGACCAGCAGCTTTTTCGGCATCCGCACGGGGTTGAGCGCATGGCGGTAGGTCCAGACCAGATCGCCGTCCGCCTCCAACCCCGGCAATTCGCGGGCGCGCGCCCCCGTGGCCAGAACGATGTGTTTGGCGCTCAAGTCTTCGGTGCCAGATGCGGTTTTCACCGCGACCTTGCCTTTGGCGGGCAGGCTGGCCTCGCCCATGATCACCTCGACCTTGTTCTTTTTCAGCAGGTGCTTGACCCCGCCTTCCATCTGTTTGGCCACCCCGCGCGAGCGTTTCACCACGGCGGGCAGGTCGTAGTCGATGCCCGAGGCCGAGAGGCCGAATTCCTTGGCGCGGTGCATCAGGTGGAAAACCTCGGAGGAGCGCAGCAAGGCCTTGGTCGGGATACAGCCCCAGTTGAGGCAAATACCGCCAAGGTTCTCGCGTTCGATCACGGCCACGTTGAGCCCCAATTGCGCGCCCCGAATGGCGGCGACATAGCCCCCTGGCCCTGCCCCGATCACGATCATATCAAACGCCTTGGCCGCCATGGCACCCTCCGATTCCAAAATTAGTTTGATATTAAACTATTTTGAAAAACAGTTCAACGCAGCAAAGCCCCGCAGGAGAATCTCCTGCGAGGGTGTGAGGCAAAGCCTTAAAAAGGCGTTAATATTTTTGCGCCGCGCGCGGCGGTGCGGCTTATCCGGCTTGAAGCTGGCGCAGGGTGCTGCCGTATCCGCCGCTGGCGACATAGGATTGCTCGGGCGGGGTGGCCGGACGCGCGAGCGCCGCATTGCGATAGGGGAAGCGGCCGAATTTGCGGATCACCTCGCGGTGCGCCTTGGCGTGGATCAGGTTGCCCGCCCCCGCTTGCGGCATCCGTTCATGCATCAGCCGCACACAGCGGTCCTGATCGCACAGGTTCTCCGAATGCATCAACGGCAGGTAGAAAAATTGCCGCGCCGGTTCGTCGATGCGCATGTCCCATCCGCGATCAATCGCCGCCTTGGCCGCCGCCAGAGCGGCGCGGTCGGAGGAAAAGGCCTTGGCCTCGCCGCGGAACATGTTGCGGGGGAATTGATCCATCAAGATGATATAGGCCAGAGCGCCGGTCGGATAGGTCAACCAAAGCCCGTAGCAGCCGCTTTGCGCCGCCTCCCACATATCGCCGAAACGGTCGCGGATTTGTTGGTCCAGCGCCTCATCCTCGGCATACCATCCCTTTGGCCCGATCTCGTCGAGCCAGAATGTCAAAATTTCGTCCACACCCGTCATGGGTCCACTCCTGCCCTTTGTGCGTTCCGCTGTCTTCAAGCAGTAGCCAAGGGTATGAGTAATTAAAAGTCAAAAAATGCTACATTTCGGAAATAAAATGTCGCACCCGTGACGTTAGCGCTAATAATGACGAAGACGCGGCGCCCCCTGCGCGCTATTGCGCCGCGTTCTCCGCCTCGTCTTCGCTGTGCTCTTGCGCCTCCCACGACACCTCTTGCGCCACCTCCACCGCGACCGAGGTCGAGGTCGGCATGACCGGCGCATAGGGGGTGTTTTCGTCGGCCGTGGGCGCGCGGCGCTGTGTCATCCGGTAGAGCGCATAGCCCGCCAGAACCATCAAAAGCACGCAGATCATGCCAAAATATCCCTCCGGACCAAAGGTTTCCATGATCACACCGACAATGATCGGGCCCGAAATCGCGCCCACCCCGTTGATAAACATCATTCCCGCCGAGGCGGCGGCCATCTGGTCATGCTCCAAAAAATCGTTGGTATAGGCCATGAGCAGCGAATAAAGCGGGTTCGCCGTGCCGCCCACCAAAAGCGCCGCGAGGATGAGCAGCGGGAAAGAGCCGCCCACCACCGTGCCGATCAAAGCGCCAATCGCGCCGATCAAAGAGGCAAACATGATCAACCGGCGCCGGTCCATCCGGTCCGACAACCAGCCAAGCGGGAATTGCAACGCCGTCGCGCCGATGTAAAAGGCCGCCACGAAGATCGAGATTTGCGGCAAGCTCAGCCCCGCCATCGCGCCGTAGACCGCCGCCATCCCGTATTGCGCCGCGAAAACCCCGCCCAACAGGAACATGCCCACCGAGCCGAGCGGCGAGACTTTCATCACTTGGCGCAATGTCATCCGCTCGGTGGTCTCGAACGCGGGCGTTGGCGAGATCGAGAGCAAAATCGGCGCGAAAGAGATCGAGACCAGAACCGAAGGGATCACAAAGAGCACAAAGCCCGACGGATCGGCGGTGAGCAAGAGCCCCTGCGCGGCGATGATGCCCAAGGTCTGGGTGACCATATAGAGCGAGAGCGCCTGCCCGCGGTTCTCGTTGCTGGCGGCATTGTTGAGCCAGCTTTCGGCGGTCACATAGACGCCGGAGAAACAAAAGCCGAGCACCAGCCGCCCGATGGTCCATGAAACCGGATCGGTCAGGATCGGAAACAGGATCAGCACCGCCGAGATGAAAGAGCCAAGCGCGGCAAAGACCCGCACATGGCCGACGCGGCGGATCATTTCGGGGGCCAAACGCGAACCGCCCAGAAAGCCCGCGAAATAGGCGGACATGATGATCGACATCTCGAAGGTGGAAAAGCCTTCGATTTCGCCGCGCACGCCCAAAAGCGTGCCTTGGAAGCCGTTTCCGATCATCAACAACAGCATCCCGAGCAAGAGCGCCCATGCGGATTTAAAGACTTGGGTCATCGCGGGCGGTCCTTCGGGTTAGGCATGCGGGCGGGTCATTCGTGGGGTCGGCGACAGGGCGCAAAAGCGGGCGGCGCAAACGGGCGGCGTGTGGGGCGCGCCCCCACGCTGTCACGACATAGGGGGCGGTTCAATCCGGTGTTTCTACCAATGCGGCGTATCAGAAGCCTTAAGCGCCCTTTGGCAGCAAAAGCGAGGCATCGCCATAGGAAAAGAAGCGGTAGCGCGACGTCATGGCATGATCGTAAATCTCGCGCACCCGCTCTTGGCCCATCAAGGCAGAGACCAGCATCATCAGCGTTGATTTGGGCAGGTGGAAATTGGTCATCAACCCGTCGGTGACGCGAAAGTCAAATCCGGGGTAGATGAAAATATCGGTCTCGCCGCGCCACGGGGCAATCGCGCCGCTGCTTTGCGCCGCGCTCTCGATCAGCCGCAAGGCGGTGGTGCCCACGGGGATCACCCGCCCGCCCGCGGCTTTGGTGGCGGCGATTTGCGCGGCGGCCTCGCCGCTGACCTCGCCCCATTCGGCGTGCATCTTATGGGTGGTGACATCCTCGACCTTGACGGGCAAAAACGTGCCCGCCCCCACATGCAGCGTCACATAGGTAAACTCGACCCCTTTGGCGTGCAGGGCGTCGAGCAGCGCATCGTCGAAATGCAGCGAGGCCGTCGGCGCGGCCACGGCGCCCGTGTTGCGGGCAAAGACCGTCTGGTAGTCGGATTTATCTTGCGCATCGGCGGCGCGTTTGGCGGCGATATAGGGCGGCAAGGGCATGGCCCCCGCCTCGGCCAAAGCGGCGTCGAAATCCGCCCCCGCGCAGGAAAACTCCATCACCCCCTGCCCGTCTTCCTTGGCGATGAGCGTGGCGCTGAGCGCGCCTGAGAAGACCACGCGCTCGCCCTCGCGGATTTTCTTGAGCGGTTTGAGCAGCGCCGACCAGCGCGCACCCGCCCCGCCGGCCCCGCCCGCGCGCGGCTCCAGAAGCGTCACCTCGATCTTGGCCGATGTCGCGCCCGCATCGCCCGTCCGGTGGCGCAGACCGCTCAGCCGCGCGGGGATGACTTTGGTATCATTGAGCACCAACCGATCCCCCGCGCGCAGAAAATCGGGCAGATCATAGGCGTGATGGTCCGAGATCGGCGCGCCGGGGCGCGCGCCATCAGCGACCAGCATCCGGCTGGAGGAGCGCGGTTTGGCGGGGCGCGTGGCGATCAGCTCTTCGGGCAGATCGAAATTGAAATCCTCCAGCGTCAGCTTGGCAGGCTCACGGGTCGGGCGCATGTCAGGGGTATCGGCGGGGGTCTTGGTCATCGGCGGCTTTCACAACGGCGCGCGCGGCGCGCGGGATCATGGTTTGAGGCGGGCGCTTGGCGCGGCGCGGCGCTGTCTTGGGCGCTCTACCGCGCGGCGGCGCGATGATCAACCAAGGGCTAGTTTTGCAACTTGGGCGGCGGGCGGCGGAAAATGTCGCGAAACATCCCTGGCGTGAGGATCGACAAAGGGTTGACCGAAACGCGCGGGTTTTCCGCCGTGCCGCGCAAACGGTAGTTAAATCCGATCAGCCCCTCGCCCTTGCGGCTCAAGATTTGCCCGATGCCGTTGAGCAGGTAGAGCGGCGAGAAGACGCCTTGCATATCCATCGCGCCGGTTTCGAGATTATACATGCCGTCCATCGACACCCCCAACGACGCCCCCGTGGCCGAAGAGCGGGTCACGATGACCTCATGCGGGGTCAGGCGAAAGCGCGCATCGACCTCGCCAAACAAAATCCCCGTGCCCGACAATTGCTCCAACAGCCCGACGATCGAAACCGCGTTGAGCAATTCGGCCATGGCAGGCGCGTTGCGCAGGCGCACGTTCTTGGCCGTCAGCGCGCCGTCATAGCTGCCCGCCGCTTTCACCGGTGTCAGCGTCAAGACCAAATCGCCGCCCGACGCCTTGTCCAAAAGCCCCGAGGCGGCAAAGACCGCGCCCGCGTCCTTGGCCTTGATCTCGAAAGCGCTGCGCCCGCCTTTGGGCACCACGCGCCCCGTGACGGGGGCCTTGCCGTTCACGCGGCCCGAAAAGCTGCCGTCCATACCGCGTTTGGTGGTGAATTCGCCGCGAAAGGGGCTAAGCGCGATGCCGTCGGAAATGGTCAGCCGGTCGAGGCGCAAGCTGATCGGACCGCCCGATCCGGCGCCCGATGCGGTGCCGTTTGAGGCGCCGCTGCCGATCGTGGTCTGGCGCATATCGACCGTGCCGCCGCGCACTTCGACCACAGGGGCCACCCCCGCGCCGCGCCCGATGATATCGACCGGCGCATCGAGCCAGTTGCCCGCTTTGACACGCGAAAACCGCGCCCGCTCCAGCCCGCCCTGCGCCGTCAGCCGCACCTCGCCCGTCGCCGACAGGCCCGGCGCATCGAGGCTGAGCGCGTCAATGCGCGCGGGGCTGCCCAAGGCGCCTTTGACCGCGAGCCTGCCGCCCGCGTTTTGCCCAAGGCTCCACCCCAGCGGTTGCAACCGCAGGCCCAGCCCTTTGAGGTTCGACGAAAGCGTGAAGTCAGGCGCGATGCCGCGGGCGAAATCGATCACCAATTCGCCGCGCCCCGCCCCGCGCAGGCTGCCCGCAGGCAGGCCGATGTTGAAGGCGTCGATAAACCGCTCGGACAGCTCGATCCAGCCCTCGGCGCGGCTGATGCCTTGGCGGCCTGCGGCTTTGGCCTCGGCCTTTGCCGCCGCGCCCAAGGGCGCGCGCCAGCGGCCCTCCATGGGGATGGCGTCGATGCTGCCCTTGCCGCTGATCACCAGTTCGGCAGGCGTGGCGCGCAGATCGATCCGCTGCGCGGCGAGGGTGTGACCGGCCACCAATGTGGTCGAGCGCGCATTGGCAACCTCGGCGGTGATGTCGAACTCCACCTCCTCGACGGGTAGCTTTTTCTTGAGCCGGAAGCGGATATCGCCGCCCGCAACGGCGCGCCCGTCGGCGATGGTGACCGGTTGGCGCGCCTTGGTGAGAAAATTGAACGGGTCCATATCCAAAAGCGCCAGCGCCGCCGTCACCGTGCTTTGCGTGGCAAGGCGCACCTCGGCGGGGCCGTCCTTGATGCGCACATCGGGCACGATGAACCGCGTGCCTGTCACGTCGATCTGCCCGCCTTGGGGGGCGGCGATCTTTCCGGCTTCGGCGCGCACAGCAAAACGCCCCGCCTCCAGCGCCGCGTAGCCTGCGGCGCCCTTGATCGGCGGCAGGGTTTTCAAAAAACGCACCTGCGCCTGCTCGAACCCGAAGCCGAGCGCGATCTGCGCCTCGCTGTGGGGTTTGAGGCGCAAGGCGACCTGCGCCTGCTCGATCCGCCCGCCGGAAATATTTTCGGAGACCCATGCGCGGGTTTTGGGCACCGCCGTCACCGGCCATAGGGTCATCAACCGCTCGGGCGTCATCGCGTCCAGCTTGCCCTCAAGGCTCAAATCCCACCCCGCGTCGAGCGCGCGCAGCCGCCCCCTGGCCTCGAATTTCTGCCCCTGATCAAGCACCGTGAGCGCCCCGATATCGAGTTCGAAGGGATCAAGGCGCAGGCGGGTGTCGATGCTGGCCCCGTCAAAGGTGATGGGTTCGGGATAGAGATCATCGGGGCTGAGCGTCAGTTTGGTGGTGCGAAACTGGCCCAGCAAGGCGGTGGGCCAGCCGTTCTCCATCCCGACCAGATAGGAGGTGCCCTCGACCTGCGCGCTGCCCCATTTGCTCGAGACCGACAGCTCTTGAAACTGCACTTTGGCCTCATTGGGCAGATAGGTGAAATAGCTGCGCGCGCCGTCAAAGGCGATGGGGCGCGTGGCCTCGGTCGGGCGCAAGACCCCCGCGCCGATTTGCAGCGTGCCATTGAGCGGCCCCAAGGCCCCGTCGTCTTGCGCCGAGGCGCGCAACGCCCCCGAAATCGGCGCCTCGATCACCCCCAGCCACGCCAGAGCGGGCAATTGGCTGGCGATATCGGCGGCTTCGACATCCTCGATATTGACGCGAAAATCGGCGGCGGTCGACCCGATGCGGCTGTCGTATCCCACGGCCAGCGTGGCGGCGCGCGCACCCCCGCCCAAAAGCGCCAGATCGGCGCGCAGGCTGATCGCATCGCCGTCGCGCTCCAGCGCGATGCGCCCGCCATCGACCGACCACACCCGTCCGGCGCGCGCATCCACATAGCGCAGGGTCAGCGCCTCTGCCTCGATCACCCGCAGCGCCGAGAGCGCGCGTTGCGCAAAAATCGCATCGCCCTGTTTGATCAGCTCGGGCAGCGTCGCCGCCCCGTCGCCGCCGAAATTGCCGATGGCAAGGCCAAAGCGCCCGTCCGCCTCGCGGCGCAATTCCATCTGCCCGCCGCTCAGCCGCACCGAACGCGGGCGCACCTCGCCGTCCAGAAGCGGGCGCAGCGCGAATTGCGCGCGCACATCGTCAAGCGTCACCAAGGGCACGCCCGCGCCGTCATAGACCGTCACATCGCGCAGGCGCATGCGCGGTTGCCAATCCTCTTCGACCAGAAAGGACAAAGCGCCAAAGCGCACCTGATGGTCCGGCGCGGCCTCGGTCAGGCGGGTTTCAATCCGCTCGCGCAGCCATTGCGGCGCATCAATGGTGCGCCCCAGCATGAGCCAGATGGCAATCGCCGCCAGCAGCCCGATAAAGCCCAGCACCACAAGCGAGATCAGCCCGAAACTGCGCGCGCGGCGCATGGCCTCGCCCTTGACCACGACAATCGCCGCTTCGGGCGGCGCGTCGAGCGCAGGCGGCGCGGAGCGCGGCGCAACGCGCACTGACGCTTGCGCGGCGGCGTCGGGGGTATCGGAAGTGTCGGGGACCGCATCTTTTGGCTTTGCCGCATCTGGCGGCGCGGCTTGGATCGCGTCATCGTGCGTCTCTGCGTCACCCCGCGGCGCATCATCTGCGCCGATCGCCTCCGGCTCTCTATCGCCTTGATCTGGCGGGACTTGATCTGAAGGGTCTTGATCGCGCGTTTCTGGCATGGCGGCTTCGCGCGCCTGCAGCGCTGCTGTCTCGCGCGCCTGCGGCACAGCTGTCTCGCGCGCCTGCCCCACCTGCGCGGCGGCGCCAGTCTTGGCGGGGCCGAGCGCATCGGCGGGGTCCGGCGCATTGCTTAGCGGGTCCTCCTCGCCGCGCAATTTCGCCATAGCCGCAGCCAAACCGACACCCGCCGCTTTGGGCGGCGCGTCTGGCCCGTCCGCGCTTGCGGGGGCATCCTTCGGTTTGCGAAGGGGGGTGTCGGGATCGTCTTGGCTCATCCGGTTTGTTAGGTTACCCGTAGTCTTGAACAGGGGCCCGCATGACCACCGGCCATAACGCGCGCCCATTGCACCGCAATATATCGCCCACCATAGAACAGGGCGAAAGGAGACAACATGCTGAAAATCAACGACGTCGCCCCTGATTTCACCCTGCCGCAGGATGGCGGCGCGGATGTCACGCTCTCGGCCTTGCGCCCTGCCCCTGTGGTTTTGTTTTTCTATCCGCGCGATGATACCAGCGGATGCACCAAAGAAGCCATTGGATTTTCGCAAAGCCTTGCCGCCTTCGAGGCGCTCGGGGTCAAGGTTTTTGGCATTTCCAAGGATACGGTGGAAAAACACGCCAAATTCCGCACCAAACATGCGCTCGGCGTTCCGCTGCTGTCGGACGCCGAGGGCGAGGTTTGCGAGGCCTACGGGGTTTGGAAGGAAAAGCAGATGTATGGCAAAACCTTCATGGGCATCGAGCGCAGCACGGTTTTGATCGCGGCGGGTGGCACGGTCGCGGCGCAGTGGCCCAAGGTCAAAGTGGACGGCCATGTGGAGGCCGTGCTTGAGGCCGCGAAAGCGCTGGCATGAGCGGGCAAATGACGCTCGCCGAAATGGCGATGGAGGTGCTGACCTGCGCCGACGGGCGGGCGAAAACCGCGCTGTCGCATAAACATGCCGCCACATGGTTCGCCGCGCGCAAGGAGGGGCGATCCATCCCCATCGGCACGGCAAACCCGCCGCTGCATCCCGCGCGCCCTGCCGAGCCGGCGCTATTGGACCCGCGCGACGTGCCCAAACGCAAACCGGGCACGCCGCAGGGCCGCATCGCGATGATCCATGCGGTCGCCCATATCGAACTCAACGCGGTGGATCTGCATTGGGACATCATCGCGCGGTTCACGGATGTGGAATTCCCGCTTGGATATTACGATGACTGGGTCAAGGCGGCGGATGAAGAATCCAAACATTTCAACCTGATGTGCGATTGTCTTGAAGCGCACGGCAGCCATTACGGCGCCATGCCCGCCCATGCGGGCATGTGGCGCGGGGCCGAGGATACGGCGCAAGATCTGATGGGCCGTCTGGCCGTGGTGCCGATGGTTCTGGAGGCGCGCGGATTGGACGTCACGCCGGGGATGATCGCGCTGTTCGAGCGGGTCAAAGACGATCAAACCGTCGAGGCGCTCAAGGTGATTTACGGCGAAGAGGTCGGCCATGTGGCCTATGGGTCCAAGTGGTTTCACTTCCTGTGCGGCAGGCACAACCTTGACCCCAAGGAAACTTTCCACAGCCTTGTCCGCAAATATTTCCACAGCACGCTCAAGCCGCCCTTCAACGAAGAAAAGCGCGCCGAAGCGGGCTTGCCGCCCGATTTCTATTGGCCCCTGACCGAGTAACCTAGGGTTAACTTCCCGCTGTAACCCCCTCTTGAGTCGGCGGTTTTTCGCCAAATAAGCTTGTTTTGGCCGATCCCGCCCAGCCCGAGGTCCAAAAACCTTGCCCTATGGGGCTGGGCTGGGTAATCACTTTATCCAAAGCGCAGCTGGATAACTCCGGCAAAAAAAAACAAGCGCTCTACTGGGACGGGTAAAACAAGGGACTGAAATTCGTGAAAACACGGATCGCTATGCGTTGGCACGCGCTGCTTGAGCGGCATTTTCCGGAACGTCGGGTCTTCCTGCGTTCCGATACAGACACACGATTCATCCGCCTGCGTCCTGGCACGCAGGTCGTCGGATTTATCGGCTCTGCGGCGATTGTGGCTTGGGCGATTATCGCCACCGCGATCTTGCTGATGGATTCCATCGGCGCAGGCAATTTCCGCGAACAGGCCAAGCGCGAGCAACGCGCCTATGAGGCCCGCCTCAACCTTCTGTCGTCCGAACGCGACCTGCGCGCCGAAGAGGCGCTTGCGGCGCAAGAGCGGTTCAATTCGGCCCTGCGCCAGATTTCGGTGATGCAGTCGGATTTGCTGGCCTCCGAAACCCGCCGCCGCGAATTGGAGACGGGTATCGAGGTGATTCAGGCCACGCTGCGCCGCACCATGGGCGAGCGCGAGCAGGCCCGCCGCGAGGTCGCCGCCTTGCAAACCAATGACGGCGACAATGTCGAGGCTCTGGCCGCGCACAGCGGTGCAAATGACGGGGCCAGTGATTTTCTCGCCCTCGCTTTGGCGCAAACCGCCAGCGAACGCGACAAGATCATTGCCGATGCCCAAGGGGCCTTGCTGCAGGCCGACGAGATGGCCGCAGAGATTCAAACGCTCAAAGATCAGAACGACCAGATTTTCCGCCAGCTTGAAGAGGCGATGACCGTCTCGGTCGAGCCGCTCAACAAAATGTTCCGCAATGCCGGTATGAACCCCGACAGCCTCTTGGCCCAAGTGCGCCGCGGCTATTCGGGGCAAGGCGGGCCGCTGACGCCGGTGGTGTTTTCGACCAAGGGCGAATTGCCCTCCCCCGATGCCAGCCGCGCCAACCGTATCCTCAACCAGATGGACCGGTTGAACCTTTACCGCATTGCCGCCGAAAAGGCGCCCTTTGCCTTGCCGGTGAAAAACTCCTATCGCTTCACCTCGCCCTTCGGTTATCGCCGCGATCCCAAGACCGGCGGTCGCCGTTTGCATAAGGGTGTGGATTTCGCCGGTCCCGTGGGCACGCCGCTTTATGCCACCGCCGACGGCACCGTGGTGCATGCCGGTTGGTCCTCGGGTTATGGCCGCTTGGTCAAGATCCAGCACGAGTTCGGCATCGAGACCCGTTATGCGCATATGTCACGTTTGAACGTCAAAGTTGGACAAAGAGTCTCGCGCGGCACGCGGATTGGTGATATGGGGGCGTCTGGACGTGTGACCGGACCCCACCTGCATTACGAAGTGCGAGTCGGCGGAAAGGCCGTAAACCCTATGATCTATATTAAGGCTGCCAACGATGTTTTCTAAGAGCAAGATCAACGAGCCCGGCCCAAAGGCCGCTGATGCAACCGCCCCTGTGGCTGCGGAAAAATCCGGCGCGACGCCCAAACCCGCGCCCAGCGAGTTCAAAGCCTCGGCGCCCAAGGCCAAGCCGCCTGCCTCGGTTTTGTCGGCCGATCTGACCGTGACGGGCAACCTCAAAACCACCGGCGACATCCAGATCGAAGGCACCATCGAGGGCGACATTCGCGCGCATCTTTTGACCGTCGGCGAAGGCGCCACGGTGCGCGGTGAAGTGGTGGCCGATGACGTCGTCGTCAATGGCCGCATCGTGGGCCGTGTGCGCGGTCTCAAGGTGCGCCTGACCTCGACCGCGCGTGTCGAAGGCGACATCATCCACAAAACCATCGCCATCGAGAGCGGTGCGCATTTCGAAGGTTCGGTGCAGCGTCAGGACGATCCGCTGAACTCGGCGGCGAAAAACGCAGCGCCCAACGCACCGGCGACGCCCGAGGCCTAAGGCCTTTCAAACATACAAGTTTCAATGAAAACGCCGGCTCTGGATCAGGGCCGGCGTTTTCATGTGCAGCGTGTAAGAGGCGCTAGGCCTCCAGCTCCGCATCCCAATAGAGAAAATCCATCCAGCTGGCATGCAGGTGATTTGGCGGAAACTTGCGCCCCATATTGCGCAGCTCCTCTGCGGCGGGCGGGCGCGGCGGTTTGCGCAGGCTCATTTGTGCCATGCGCAGGCTTTTGGAGCCTTTGCGCAGGTTGCACGGCGAACAGGCCGCCACCACGTTTTCCCAAGAGGTGATGCCCCCTGCCGCGCGCGGCACCACGTGATCAAAGGTCAGATCGCCGCGTGCGCCGCAGTATTGGCAACAAAATTCATCCCTCAAAAACAAATTAAAGCGCGTGAAGGCCACGCGCTTTTGAGGTTTGACATAATCTTTGAGGACGACGACCGAGGGGATCTTTATTTCCATACTCGGGGAATGCACGACCTGATCGTATTCCGACACGATATCGACCCGTTGCAGCACCGCCGCTTTGACCGCCTCCTGCCATGGCCAGAGCGAAAGCGGATAATAGGACAAAGGCCTATAATCGGCATTCAGCACCAGCGCGGGAAAATGCTTCAGCGCGCCCGGTTCTCTGACAAATTCGGTTCTAAAGTCTCCGTCCATCTGGCGAAAGGCCCCCTGCCCTGTCTGCCTGTTGTGGCACCAAGGCGGGACACCCCGCCCCGAAATCTAGGTCAACTATATCTCGCGTGCTGCGTCTGGCAAGAGGCGAGATATGCCAATTGAGAGCCGATTTATCGCCAAAGCGTAACACTGCCGTGACATTGGGCAAATCGCGCGCATCAAAGCCAGCACCGCATAAAAAACGCCCAAAGCGCGGGGCTTTGGGCGTTGAATGGCCGGATCCGCGCCGAAGGGGCGGCGGGGCACTTACAAATCGACGATACGCGCCGGTTCGATCATCTGGATCTTGCGCGCCACAACGATGTCCTTGATCGCGGCGCCGAAGGCTTTGAAATGCTCTGCCGCGCCATGGGCGCGCAGGTTGTCCTTGCTTTCCCATTCCTCATAGACGCGGAAAACCGTCGGCTTATCAAGGCTTTGGAAAAACCCGTAGGTGCCGCATCCCTCTTCGGTCAAGGTGATCTCGGTCGCGACGGCGGCGGCCTTTTTATAGGCCTCGATGCCGTCTTCTTTCACTTCGATGGTGCCACAAATGATAATCATATCTGCCCTCTCCCTGTCTTTGGCTGGGCAAACTCTTCCATGTGGTGACCCGCCGGTAAAGTCACCTGACGCAGCGTAAAACCCTAAAAGCCTGCCTTGTCGCGCATGAAGGCCAGCGCGACCTGCAACCCGTCGGGCGCGATGCCATGGGCGGTGCCTTTCATGATATGGGCATAGACCTCTTTGAACCCCGCCTCTTGCAGGGCCTCGGCCGCCTCGGGCAGGCTTTGCGGCGGCACCACATCGTCCATATCGCCATGGATCAACAGCACGGGCGGTTTGCTCACCGCCTCGTCCTTGAGCGATTCCGGTTGCAGCAAACGGCCCGAAAACGCCACGATCCCCGCGATTTCGTCCTCGCGGCGCGGCGCCACATGCAGCGACATCATCGTGCCTTGGGAAAAGCCCAAAAGCACCATCTGCTCGGGCAGCAAATCCTCATCGACCAAGATCGCATCAAGGAAGGCATTGAGGTCTTCGGCGGCGGCATTGAGCCCGCGCTCGGCCTCTTCCTCGCTCGACCCGTCGATCCACGGAATCGGGAACCATTGATAGCCATTGGCCATCATCGGGATGCTTTCGGGCGCATCGGGCGCGATGAACAACGTATCGGGCAGGTGATCGCCCAAAGGATCGGCCAGCCCCAAAAGATCGGCCCCATTGGCGCCATAGCCGTGCAGCAAGACCACCACAGAGCGGGTGGTGCCGGATTTCGGCTCGACTCGTTCGGATTTCAACACGCGGGTCATCGGATCCCTTCCCTTTGCTTTGCCACATGGTAGTAGGCAAAAAGCATCCGCGCGGCAACCGATCTCCACGGGCTCCATCTTTGGGCCATCTGCCGCAGGGCGCGGTCCTTGGGCCGCTCGGGCAGACCATAAAGATCGCGCGCCGCCTCTTGCAGCGCCAGATCGCCAGCGGGGAAAATATCGGCGCGGCCCAAAGAGAACATCGCGTAAATCTCGGCGGTCCAGACGCCGATGCCCGATACGGCGGTGAGGGTCTTGACGATCTCGGCGTCGGGCGCGGTGCGCAGGGCGATAAAATCGATCTCGGCCTCGGCCAGCGCGCGGGCGTATTTCACCTTTTGACGGCTCAACCCGATCGCGCGCAAATCCTCATCGCTGGCGCGCAGGATATTGGCCGGATCATCCATCCCAGCCGCCACCATCCGCCCCCATATGGCGCGGGCCGATGCGACAGAGACCTGCTGGCTGACGATGGCGCTGAGCAGTTCGGCAAACCCGTCGGGTTTGAGCCGCAAGGGCAATGGCCCCGTCAAAGCATAGGCGCGTGCCATGGCTTCATCCTGCTCGGCAAGCCACTGCGCCCCGCGCGCCACGCAAGCATCGGAGGTGATGATGTATCCTGTTTCGCTCATTGTATTTTTCCGCCCGCCTCGGCCCATGCGATCGCGGGGGCAATCGTGTCGAACCGCGTGCAATCGAGCGGCGCGGGCCGCGCGATCATCCCAACCGGAAGGCCCAAGACCCGCGCCGCTTCGAGTTTGCTGCGCGGGGCCTCGCCGCCTGCGTTTTTCACGATCAGCCAATCGACGCCGAGCAATTGAAACAGCGCGATTTCATCCTCGACCGAAAACGGCGGACGGCCCACCAAAAAATCTCCCTTGGGAAAGGGAAACGCGCCCTGCGGCGGATCGATCTGGCGGCAAATCAGGGTGCACTCCTTCTGCGCCAGCGGTGCAAAACGCTCCAATGTCTGCCGCCCCGTCGCCAAGAACACCACTGCGCCGCGCGGCACGTGATCGGCGGCCTGCGCCTCATCGACAAGCTGCGTCCAGTTGTCGCCTTCGCCCGCCTGCCACGGCGGGCGCAGGACTTGGGCATAGGGAATGCGCATGTCGGCGCAGACCGCGAGGCTGCGCGCGCTGATGCGGGCGGCAAAGGGATGGGTCGCGTCCAGAACCGCCGTGATGGCGTGGCGGCGCAGGTAATCGGCAAATCCCTCTGCCCCGCCAAAGCCGCCGCTGCGGGTTTCGAGCGGCAAGGGTTTGGGTGCGCGGGTCGCCCCCGCCAAAGAGGCCACCGCCGAAATTCCCTTGGCAGCCAAGGCCTTGGCGA
This sequence comes from Paracoccaceae bacterium, assembly GCA_050633545.1. Lineage (GTDB taxonomy): Bacteria > Pseudomonadota > Alphaproteobacteria > Rhodobacterales > Rhodobacteraceae > Litorivita. The sequence continues at coordinate 12,482 of JBOEGS010000007.1, read as the reverse complement.
TATCCGCCGCCTCGCGCGTGCCCGCCAGCAAAAGCAGCGTCATGCGGCGCGCCCCAAAATTTCGCCCTTGCGATCAATCACCACGACATCCACCGCCACGCCTTCGGGCAGCATCGCGCGCGCCGTGGCCAATGCGCCCTTGGCGACCCAATCGGCCATCGGCGCACCGATCATGGTGTAGGCCTCCAATGCGGTGTTCGCCTGCGCCAGTTGCGGCGCGCCGAGCGCCTCGGCCAGAGCGTCGAAATCGACCTGAGAGCGCCCCGAGTGCAAGTCGCGCGCGCCTTGGGCCAGTTTGGTCATCTTGCCGATACCGCCGCCGATGGTGACCCGCGCCACCGGATGTTTGGCGAGGTATTTGAGCATACCTCCGGCGAAATCGCCCATATCGAGCATCGCGTGATCGGGCAGCCCGTAAAGCGCCTGCACCACCCGCTCGGAGGTGGCCCCCGTGCAGCCCGCGACATGGCTCTGCCCACCCGCGCGCGCCACATCGATGCCGCGGTGGATCGAAGCGATCCATGCCGCGCAGCTGAACGGGCGCACGATCCCCGTGGTGCCAAGGATCGACAGCCCGCCGATGATGCCAAGGCGCGGGTTCCATGTTTTCGCGGCCAAGGCCTCGCCGCCTTCGACCGAAATTGTGATTTTGATATCAGCCACTTGCCCGAGGCGCGCCGCCATTTCCGCCACCGTGCCCGCCATCATCTCGCGCGGCACCGGATTGATCGCAGGCTCGCCCACGCCGATGGGCAATCCCGCTTTGGTGACCGTGCCGACGCCCGCGCCTGCGGCAAACACCATGCCGCCACCGGAGGCCTCGACCCGCGCCCAGATGCGCGCGTGGTGGGTCACATCGGGATCGTCGCCCGCGTCTTTGATGATGCAGGCAGCGGCCCAGCCCGCGCCGCTGCGGGTGGCCTCGACGGCAAATTCGGGCCGCTCGCCGCGCGGCAAGGTGATGCGCACGCGTTCGGGCGCGCCCTCGCCCCATAGCACCATTAAGGCCGCCCGCGTGGCCGCCGTGGCGCAGGCGCCCGTGGTCCAGCCGCGCCGCAGTTCGGTGGTGGGCTTTCGCGCCGGTGTGAGAGAGGGATCGTTGCTCATGCGCGCGACTATAACCACGCCCGCGCGCGCGCGCCAATCCGAAGCCTGCGCCATCGGAAAAATTTGCCGCGCGCCCGCATCTTCCTTCGGCGCAAAATTCGCGCCATAAGGCGCTATGACTGATTCAATCTCTCTTCCGACATCCGATTGGCCCACGCTTGAGGCTGGATGGGTCTGGCTGTGCGGCGCGGGTCCGGGCGATCCGGGGCTGTTGACGCTGCATGCGCTCAACGCGCTTAGGCAGGCCGATGTGGTGATCTATGACGCGCTGGTGCAAGAGGCGATCTTGGATTGGGCGCCGCAGGCCGAGCATATCTATGCGGGCAAGCGCGGCGGAAAACCTTCGGCAAAACAAAAGGATATCTCGCTGCGGCTGGTCGATCTGGCGCGCGCGGGCAAACGGGTTTTGCGTCTCAAGGGCGGCGATCCTTTCGTTTTCGGGCGCGGCGGCGAAGAGGCGCAGACCTTGGTCCAGCACGGCATTCCGATCCGCATTATCCCCGGCATTTCGGCAGGGATCGGCGGATTGGCCTATGTGGGCATTCCGGTGACGCACCGCGATGTGAACCAATCGGTGACCTTTGTGACCGGCCATGACCAGACCGGCGAAGTGACGTCGAGCCTCGATTGGGAGGCGATCTCGCGCGGATCGCAGGTTTTGGTGATCTATATGGGCATGAAACACGCCGAGCGCATCGCGGGGGCCTTGATGGCCGCGGGGCGCGCGGCGGACGAGCCGGTGGCCGTGGTGGTCGAGGCGACGACCGACAAACAGGCGGTGCTCGAGACCACATTGGGCGATCTGGTCGCCGATATTGCCGCCTCCGGCCTCGCGCCGCCCGCGATCATTTGCGTCGGGCGCTCGGTCTTGATGCGGCAGGTGCTCGATTGGCAAGGCATTGCCGCAGGGGCGGCGCCGCGCGATCTTGACCCTTTGGGCCGCGGGATGCCCGCCGAGGCGCAATGAGCGCCACCAGCACAGGCGTGATCCTCGCCGCGCCCTCCTCGGGGGCGGGCAAAACCACGGTGACCTTGGCGCTTTTGCGCCTGCTCGCGCGCCAAGGCATTACCGTGCGCGGGGCCAAATCCGGCCCCGATTATATCGATCCGAAATTCCACGAGGCCGCTTGCGGCGCGCCCTGCCCCAATCTGGACGCTTGGGCGATGTCGCGCGGCCGCATCGCGGGATTAGCCTCGGGCGACGGGATGTTGGTGATCGAGGGGGCGATGGGCCTGTTTGACGGCGCGCCGCCCGAGGGGCGCGGCGCGGTGGCCGATCTGGCGCGGATGCTGGAGCTGCCGGTGGTTTTGGTGGTGGACGCGGGGCGTATGGCCGGATCGATCGCGCCTTTGGTCGCGGGGTTTGCGGGGTTTGACGCGGGCGTGCGCATCGGCGGCGTGATCCTCAACAATGTCGGCAGCGCCCGCCACGAGGCGATGCTCCGCCGCGCCCTTGCGCCGCTTGGCTTGCCGGTTCTGGCCGCCATGGCGCGCCGCGCCGATCTGGCGCTGCCCTCTCGGCATTTGGGATTGGTCCAAGCGAGCGAGCGGGCGGATCTGGACGGATTTTTGGACCGCGCGGCGGATGCTTTGGCGCAAAGCCTTGATCTGGAGGCGCTCATGGCGCTGGCCGCGCCGCTGGCGCGCGCGCCGCGCCTCGCCGGTCTCGCCCCGCCCGCGCAGCGCATCGCCGTGGCGAATGATGCGGCCTTTGCCTTTGCCTATCCGCATCTTCTGGAGGATTGGCGCCGCGCGGGAGCCGAGGTGATACCCTTTTCGCCGCTGGCTGATGAGGCGCTGCCGCCGTGCGATTTTCTCTACCTTCCGGGTGGCTATCCGGAGCTGCATGCCGGACGTCTGGCTGGTGCAAAAACCTTCATGCATAGCGTCAAAAACGCCGCGCAAGACGTTGATGTATATGGAGAATGCGGCGGATACATGATGCTTGGCGAGGGGCTCATAGATGCCGAGGGGCACCGCCATGCGATGCTGGGCCTGCTGGGGCTGGAGACCTCATTTGCGCAGCGCAAATTGCATTTGGGCTATCGCAACCTCACGCCGATTGGCGGCTCTCCTTTTGGCGCGCAGCCTTTGAACGGGCATGAGTTTCATTACGCCACCACCTCGCGCGCGGCGGGCGATCCATTGTTCGAGGCGCGCGATGCCGAGGGCGGCGCGCTTGGCGCGGCCGGATTGCGGCGCGGGCGGGTTTGCGGCTCCTTTGCCCATGTGATCGACCGCGCCGCGCCCTGAGCGCGCCATATGAGCGCACCCGCGATCCCGTAGTTTCCGCGCTGGACGGCGCAGCGGCGAGAAGCTACGCATTCCCCATGACAGATATGACCGCACAACCCGATGATGCGCGCGCCAAGCGCAATGTGACAATCCTGGTGATGGCGCAGGCGCTTTTGGGCGCGCAGATGCCGATGATTTTCATCATGGGCGGGCTGGCGGGGCAATCCTTGGCCACCAATGCCTGTTTTGCCACGCTGCCGATCTCGCTCATCGTATTGGGCAGCATGTTTGCCGCCACACCAGTGTCGAACATCATGCAACGCTATGGCCGCCGCGCGGGGTTTACCTTGGGCGCTGTGGCGGGGGCCTTGGGGGCGGCAGTATCGGCCTACGGGCTTTATATCGGCTCTTTCGCGGTCTATCTGACCGGCTCTTTGATTACCGGTATCTATATGTCCGCACAGGGTTTTTACCGCTTTGCTGCTGCTGATACCGCCTCTGAATCCTTCCGGCCCAAGGCGATTTCCTACGTCATGGCGGGCGGGCTGGTCAGCGCGCTGATCGGGCCGCAGCTGTTCAAAGTCACCGCCGAAGCCATGGTGGTGCCCTTTGTGGGCACCTATCTCGCGGTGATCGCGGTGAATGTGATCGGCTCGTTCTTGTTTCTTTTCCTCGACATTCCCAAACCGCCCCTCCCCGCCGTGGATGCCCCGAAAGGGCGCAGCCGGATGGAATTGCTCAAAACCCCGCGCATTGCCGTGGCGGTGATTTGCGCCATGGTCTCCTATGCGTTGATGAACCTTGTGATGACCTCGACGCCCTTGGCGGTGGTCGGATGCGGCTTTGAAAAATCAAGCGCCGCCGATGTGGTCTCCGCGCATGTTCTGGCGATGTATGTGCCGTCGTTCTTCACCGGCCATCTGATCGCGCGCTTCGGCGTCGAGAAAATCGTCGCGGCGGGACTTTTGATCCTTGGCGCGGCGGGGATCGTGGCGCTCGAAGGGGTGGATTTGAACAACTTCTTCATCGCGCTGGTCTTGCTCGGCGTGGGCTGGAACTTCGGCTTTATCGGCGCGACGGCGATGCTTGCGGGCGCGCATGAGCCGCATGAGCGCGGGCGCATGCAGGGGCTCAACGATCTTTTGGTCTTTGGCGGCGTGACCTTTGCCTCGCTGGCCTCGGGCGGTTTGATGAATTGCTCTGGCGGCTCGGCGCAGGCCGGATGGTCGGCGGTCAATCTGGCGATGGCGCCGTTTTTGATGCTGGCGGGCGGCGCGTTGATCTGGCTGGCGCTGCGGCCCAAAGAGGCCTAGGCAAAGACACCTGCGCTGCGCCAAACGCCCAGCGGCGGCACGATCCGCCGCGCTACCAGCGTCCCGTCAGGGCACAGCGGATCAACCGCGCCTTTTGCGCAAACTCGGGCAGCGCCAGATCCCCTGCCGCAACCCGCGCAGGGGTTTTGGCCGCAAGCGACAGGATCGGCTGCGCGGGCCATGCCGCCAAAAGCGCCGCGCGCGCCGGTTTGGACAAATGTCCGCGCGCCGCGCGCGAGGCCTTGAGCCGCGCCAATCCGCCTTGCGCCAATGCGGCGATGGCCTCGGGGCGGCCATCGACCAAAGGCACGCGCCCTGCCCTTTCCATCGCCGGGATCGCGCGCAGCCATGCGGCCAGACCGGCGGCATAACCGGCATCTTGCGCCGCCTGCGCCGCGCCCCCCGTGAGCGGCCCGCCATGGGCCAATGTGGCCGCCACCTGCATCAATATCCCGCCGGTTTGCGCGACATGGGCGTGAAATGCGGCCTCGTCCTCAAACGGGTCGCGATAGATATCCCAGCGCCGCGCCAGCACCAGATCGTCGAGCAAGGCCGCCTCTGGCGGGGCGAGCACCTTGGCCAAAGGCGTGACCACCTCGTGACGGCGCAGCGGGGCGCCCTGCCCCTGCGCGCCGATCTCTTCAAGCGCATCGCGCCACCATTGCAAGCGCATCTCCGCGATCACCGCCTCTTGGGTCACCCAAGGGGCGCGGGCGACCTCGGCGTTGAAGGCATAGAGCGCGAAAAGCGCGGGGCGCAGCGCCACGGGCGCGGCCATGACGGCGGCAAAACGGTCGGGATCGGCGCGCGCCACTTGGGCGGCGCAGGCGCCAATATCGTCGTGTTCGGGCGCATCAGTCACCGCTGAGAACTCCGCGCATGAGGGTTTCGGTTTCGGGGGCGTAAACCACATCCAGATGGCTGACGCCATCCAACAAATGATAGCTGCCGCGCCCATTGACGGGGGCCATGACCGCCTCAAACTTCTCGGCATGGAACGCCTCGTCCGCCGTGCCTGCGATCACCGTGAAATCGGGCAGTTCGGCGATGTCGGACAGGTAGTCGCCACGCGGGGCAAATCCGGTGTTGAGCCGGTAGCTATAGGCCGTGGTCGCCGTATGGCCCAAGGGCCCGTCCAGAACGGCGGCGGGCATATTGAACTGGATCACCTGCATCCCGTTAAGCGCGGTGATTTTTGCCGCATTCAGCATCGACAGCCCGATCAGGCGGCGGGTCAGAACATGCGCCCAGCCGCCCGAATTTTCGCGCGTGGTCGGCGCGTTGTATTTCAAAAAGGGCGCCAAGAGGACGGCGTGGTCAACCGCCGCGCCATGCGCCCCGCCCGCAAAGCGCACCACCAGACCGCCGCCAGAGCTGTGCCCCGCCATGATCACGCGCTGCCCCTCGCCCGCCTGAGCCTTGATCAGATCGGCAAGGTCATCCTCCATCTGGCCGATGTAATCCACATCGCCGCGCCGCTCGGGCGCCGCGCCATGGCCGCGCAGATCGGGGGCGATGACGGTGGCCACATCCGACAGGCGCCGCGCCAGCGCGTCAAACTGCGCCCCGTGCCATCCCGAGCCATGGACCAGAACCAGCAAAGGCGCGCCTTGCGGCCCCTCCACACGGCGATAAGGCATCTGCCATCCGTCGCGCATCGGCGCGCTTTGAAGCGGCAAAGGCGCGTCATTGCGTGCGATTTGGCGGGTGAAATCAAGCGATGCATCCGCGCCGCTGTGCGCGCCCGCGCGCATGTCACGCGGCCATTGCGAGAGAATTAGACCAATGGCGATCACCGCCGTAACGGCCATTGAAATAGCGATAAATGTCAGAACCTTGACGATCATTCTTCATCTTCCAATTCGAAAATATCATGCACCGAAACATTCAACTCCCGCGCCAGTTTCAATGACAGGACGGTCGAGGGCACAAAGACGCGGTTCTCGATGGTGTTGATGGTTTTGCGGCTGACGCCGACGGCTTCGGCCAGCCCCGCCTGGGTCAATCCTCGGGTTTTGCGAAGCTCGGTGAGATAAGAAATCATCGCCCTAGCCCCAAAGGTTCAGCGCCACAAAAGGCAGCAAATACGCCGCCCCCGTCAGGGTGCCCATGGCGGCAAATGCAACGGGGAAACTGACCCATCCCGCCGCCAGTGCAAGGCCGAAAATCGGGTAAAGCGCCAGTGCGGTCCAATAGCCGATACGCTGCGCCAGAGCGCTTTCGCGGCGGTAGAGTTCGTCCTTGGCGGCGCGAGACGGGCGGCGTCCGGCAAAAACGAAGCTGAGGGTGATGACAATCCCTGCGGCGATGCCAACGCCCCCGGGGAGCCAAAACGGCAAAGGGTCGGGCTGCCCCGTGGACAGAGCCAGAGCCGCATAAAGCACGCAGGTCAGGCCCGTCACTGCGAGCGCGAGTTGGCGGGTGCGAATAATCGTTTCAGCAGAAATACTTGGCATTACACTATCTCCATGTTACGCATAAGTTACATAACGCCGCGAAGATGTAACGTCAAGGTTACTTTTCCGAGTCCGCTGCGCCCTCACGCAGCAGCTTCCAGTTCACCGCATCGATCAGCGCATCAAAGCTGGCATCGACGATATTGGCCGAGACCCCCACCGTGGACCAGCGCCGCCCTTGGGCGTCCTCGCTGTCGATGATGACGCGGGTCACGGCTTCGGTGCCGCCTTGGGTGATGCGCACTTTGAAATCGACCAGATGCATATCGGCCACCGCATCGCCATAGCGGCCCAGATCCTTGACCAAAGCGGTCCACAGCGCGTTGACCGGCCCGCGATCTCGGCCCTCGGCGTCGATGGATTCGGAGACCGAGAGCCGCTTCTCGCCGTCCACCTTCATCACCACGATGGCCTCGGAGAGCGAGACCATCTTGTTGCGCTTGTTCTTGCGGCGCTCGACGGTGACCTTATAGCGTTTGATCTCGAAATACTCCGGCATCTGGCCCAATTCTTGGCGCGCCAGCAATTCGAAGGAGGCCTGCGCGCTGTCGTAGGTATAGCCCATCGCCTCGCGGTCCTTGATCCGGTCGAGGATCCGCGCCAGCGCCGGATCGCCTGCGGCGACCTCGATGCCCGCTTCGGCCAGACGGCGGCGCAGGTTGCTTTGCCCCGCTTGGTTGGACATCGGGATGATGCGCGCATTGCCCACCAAAGCGGGGTCGATATGCTCGTAGGTGGACGGGTCTTTGAGGATCGCAGAGGCATGCAGCCCCGCCTTATGCGCAAAGGCCGATGCGCCGACGAAAGGCGCCTGTTTGGTCGGCACGCGGTTGAGGATATCGTCCAGCTGGCGGCTGGCCGCGGTCAGCCCGCGCAGAGCCTCGCCGCTCACGCCGATCTCGAAGCTATCGGCATAGGGCGCCTTGAGCATCAAGATCGGGATCAGCGTCACCAGATTGGCATTGCCGCAGCGCTCGCCAAGACCGTTGAGCGTGCCTTGGATTTGCCGCGCGCCCGCGTCCACGGCGGCGAGGCTGCCCGCGACGGCATTGGCGGTGTCATTATGGGTGTGGATGCCCAGCCGGTCGCCCGAAATGCCCGCCGCGATCACCGCGCGGGTGATGGCGCCGATTTCCTCGGGCAAGGTGCCGCCATTGGTATCGCAAAGCACCACCCAGCGCGCACCGGCCTCATAGGCGGCACGCACCGCTTCGATGGCATAGTCGGGGTTGGCCTTATAGCCGTCAAAGAAATGCTCGGCGTCGAACAGCGCCTCGCGCCCCTCGGCCACCAGATAGGCGATAGAGGCGCGGATGTTTTCGGTGTTTTCCTCCAAGGAGATGCCCAGCGCGGTGGTGACGTGGAAATCATGGGTCTTGCCGACAAGGCAGATGCTATCGGTGCCCGCGTTCATCACGGCGGCCAGCACCTCGTCATTTTCCGCCGAACGGCCCGCGCGTTTGGTCATGCCAAAGGCGGTAAATCGCGCGCGGGTTTGCGGCGCGGCCTCGAAAAAGGCGCTGTCGGTGGGGTTGGCCCCGGGCCAGCCGCCTTCGATATAATCCACGCCCAGCGCGTCCAGCGTTGCGGCGATCTGCTGCTTTTCCTCGGTGGAAAATTGCACGCCCTGGGTTTGTTGCCCGTCGCGCAGGGTGGTGTCGTAGAGGTAAAGGTGTTCTTTGGTCATTGGTCTGCTCCTTGCTTCAGGATCGCCTTGCGACCCTGATCGCCCCCGACCCGCCCCCCAGGGCGGGGGCGATGCCCCCACCCTCGGGTCGGGCGCGACATCTGTGCCTGAGGCCCCGCGCTCATAGCAGCCCCTCCAGCTTGGTGGGGTCGAAGTCATCGGTTGGAACCGCGTCTGGTCCAGCAGCACCAACCGACAGCTTCAGACCTGCAGCTTCAATCTTGGCCTTTAGGTCATCCGCCGCAGCGAAGTTCTTGTTGTTGCGCAGTTCTTGCCACTTGAACAGCAACGAAAACAACACCCCGCCTTCGTCCAAGTGGTTTGAAATGCTCGCCATAGTCGGCCCATCAATAAACCAATCCACCTCCTCCGCCGCAGGGAAGCCCAGTAAACCCATCGCACTTTTGAGTTCGCCATACTCTCCACGCGATTGCAGTTGATGCATTTCCGAAATCGCCAATGACGTATTCAGATCACTACACAGCGCGTTGACGACAGACGCAGGCGCCTGTGGACTTGCTGTCACGCCATGGGTTGAGTTAAACCAAACTCGCAACACACGTCGTGCCTCCGTCGCCTTTTCTGCCGTCCAATCCATCGGTTTGCGGTAATGGGTGCTTAGGAACACAAAGCGGATCACCTCGCCTGGCACACCGCTATCGAGCAAATCGCGCACGGTGAAGAAATTGCCCAAGGACTTGGACATTTTCTTGCCCTCGACCTGTAGCATCTCGTTGTGCATCCAGACATTGGCAAAGCCCTCGCCGTCGCCCGCATGGCCCGTGGCGCAGCAGCTTTGCGCGATCTCGTTCTCGTGGTGCGGGAACATCAGGTCATTGCCGCCGCCGTGGATGTCGAACCTCGCGCCCAGCAATTCATAGCTCATGGCAGAGCATTCGATATGCCATCCGGGGCGGCCACGGCCCCATGGGCTGTCCCATCCCGGCAGATCATCAGAGGACGGTTTCCACAGGACGAAATCCATCGGATTGCGCTTATAGGGGGCGACCTCGACCCGCGCGCCTGCGATCATATCGTCGATGCTGCGCCCCGACAGGGCGCCGTAGTTTTCGTAGCTTTCCACCGAAAACAGCACATGCCCCTCGGCGGCATAGGCATGGCCGCCTTCGATCAGGGTTTCGATCATCGCGACCATCTGCGGGATAAACGCGGTGGCGCGGGGCATCTGGTTCGGGTCCATCGCCCCCACGGCGCGCATATCCTCCAGATACCACCGCGTCGTCTCGTCGCAAATCTCGGCGATGGAGCGCCCCGTCTGCGCGGCCTTGGCGTTGATCTTGTCATCGACATCGGTGAAATTGCGCACATAGGTCACGTGATCGGTACCGTAAATATGGCGCAGCAAACGGTAGAGCACGTCAAAGACGATCACAGGGCGGGCATTGCCGATATGGGCGCGGTCATAGACCGTGGGCCCGCAGACATACATTCGCACATTGTCGGGGTCGATCGGCGCAAAGACCTCCCTTTTGCGGGTCTTTGTGTTGTGCAGCTTGATCACTCTATCGCTCGTCACGTCTAGCGTCCTCGTATCTGGCGCGCGCATGGCAAACATGCGCAAAGGCTCGGCTCGCCCGCGGACTTAGCAACTTCATGTGTTTAAGGAAACAGAAGAACGGCCCGCGAGATTGCTCAGCAGGGAATAATGCAGCAGATAATAATGCTGTGCGGTGTGTTGTGGCTCTTCATAGGGCGTTGGTAGCACCCCGCCCGCCCAGCGCCAAGAGGTTTTAGCCATCAAGAGGTTTTAGCCATAAAGGCCACTCGAAACGTCGCTCGGCAGGTGAGGCATAGACACGGGTGGACATAAACACGGGTGGGCATAAACAACGAGGGACATAAGAATGCGCACCCCATAGCGTCACGACGGTACGATGGCACGATAACGGAGCGCGGCCGGAGCGCGCCCACGCACCCGAAGTCTGCACAGGCGATGCAGGTCGGCATTCTACACAGGTGGCGCATGTCGGCATTCTTCAAGACGGCTGCACGCTGATGCCATAGCATCGCGGCAAAACTTGCAAAGGATGAATGAGAGATGATCTTCCGATATACGATACTTTATGTGGATGACGTGCCTGCGACCCTCGACTTTTTCGAGAGAGCATTCGGGTTGCAACGCGGGTTCTTGCACGAAAGCGGGGACTATGGCGAAGTCATGACCGGTGAAACGAAACTGGCCTTTTCATCGACGGCCCTGATGCAGCAGTTGGGTAAAACCCCTGCCGCACCAAAGGCGTCGGCACCGACCTTTGAAATCGCTTTCGAGACCGAAGATGTGAAGGCTGCTCTTGAGCGAGCGATTGGTGCGGGTGCCACGCTTGTCCAGGATCTGCGCGACGAACCTTGGGGGCAGACAACCTCCTATGTCAGTGATCCGAACGGATATCTGGTGGAGATTTGTTCTGCGGTCCAAATGCCGGGTGCCGGTTGATATGGATGACAGCGTGAAAGCCGAGATCGCACAGGCGTTGTCCGAGATCATATTGGATGTCATGTCTGACGCCGCAATGCTCGACAAATATGGCGGTATTATTGTCGAGAGGATTGCAGGTGATCCGAAAACGCAGTGCTGTGGCTACTTCATCTACGCCCGGCATGTGTCGTTGGAATTTACCAACGGTGTCCTGCTCCCTGATCCCGACAACATTCTGGAGGGGGCGGGAAAGCTGCGGCGGCACATCAAATTGACAAGCCGTCAGGATGTGCAGGCAAAGGGGTGCAGGCACTTTCTGGAACAGGTCGCTACGCTATGAGCCGCTGTCGTTGCGCCAATTGCCAAGACCCGGTTGGCTGACGTCAATGATCGCGGTCCCGTCTTGGCGGAGCCGCGAAGGCGAATGTCCGAACCAACGCACGAATTCGCGCGTCATATGGGCCTGATCGCTATATCCGTGTTCATGGGCGATTTCTGCCAATGGAACGCGGCGAGGCAGCGCCTTTGCGGCCCGTCGGGCGCGCCCGAGCAACCGCCAGAAATCGGGGCTGGGCAACGCAAGGTCGCGAAATTGACGTTGCAGCGTCCGCGCGGTCCGGCCGCTTTGTCTGGCCACCTGTTCCACGGTTGAATTTGATCGCGCCAAAGTGTCGATCAGTTCGAAAATTTCGGCATGTGCTGTCGCCTCACTTTCGATCATACCCTCCAAATTGCCCGCATTCAGCCCGTCATCAGCAAGACCTGTCGAGGCGATTGTCGCGCCGGGGCAAAGGCGATAGCCGACCAAGGTTGTCCCCGCCTTCAGATGCACCACCTGTGGCCGCCAGTCCCAGTCCGTCATACGTATTGCGTCAGGCGCGTCTCGTCGGCGGACCAGTATCAGGTCGCGGCACCCATCGGGTTGAACGACGGCTGTCTCGTCCGCCGTCACTGAATATTCCCATCGGTGGTAAAGCAAGCGAACACGTCCTTGTTGGCGAAGGTCCTAATACACTTGTCACAAAAGCTGACGGTCGCGCAACCGCAGCGAAATGGCGCTTTGTCCCGCAGTGCCAACCTTGGTTTCGGGGCATTGTCCGGCTTTTGTCCGAACGGCGTGAGGTTTGAGCCAATACTTAGGGTTAGGCAGTTTCCTCTCCCTGTCTCCCTGTCTCCGTGTCTCCCTGTCTCCCTGTCTCCCTGTCTCCCTGTCTCCCTGTCTCCCTGTCTCCCTGTCTCCCTGTCTC
>JBOEGS010000006.1:0-382844 GCA_050633545.1 Paracoccaceae bacterium | reverse complement strand
ATAATCAGTATTATGTATTATAACGAGGTGTGCAAGAGATGCTCGGAGCCCCGCTCATGCCTTAGCTTCGATCAGTATCGCTCTAAAATCATTCACATTTGTCAATGTCGGCCCTGTCACCACCTGATCGCCAATCGCTTCAAAAAAGCAGTGAGCGTCATTACGTGACAAGGCTTCCTGCGGATCCACTTGCCGCGCGCGGGCTTTGACGAGGCTGTGCGGTGAAACCACCGCACCTGCGACTTCTGCGGCGCCATCGACACCGTCGGTATCACCGGCCAGCGCATGAATGCCCTCGGCGCCATCCAAGGCCACGGCAAGCGCCAAGCAATACTCGGCATTCGGTCCGCCAATCCCGTCGCCGCGCCGCGTTACCGTCAATTCACCGCCCGAGAGCAAAAGCACGGGCGCGTCGTCTGGCGCGCGCTTGGATTGGATGTCGCGCGCCAGTTGCGCGTGTCGCGCCGCAATCTCGCGCGCCTCGCCCTCGAGCGCATCGCCAAGCATGCGTACATCAAGGCCCGCGATGCGCTCCTTTGCCAGCTGCGCCGCGGCCTCAAGAGATTGCGCTGGCGCGGCATAGATTTCATTCGTGACGGCGCACAGCCTCGGATCGTCCGGAGCGACCACACCGCTGCCGCGGCGCAATGCCTCGATTACCGACCTCGGTGCATCAATTCGCCAGCGCTGTAAAACCTCCAGAGCCTCTTGCGGCGTGCTCGGATCGCCAACCGTTGGCCCCGAACCGATATAGGCCGGATCATCGCCAGGAACATCAGAGATCATTAAACAGTGCATAGGCGCCGGATAGGCGCGCATCGCCAATTGACCGCCTTTGACGCGGCTGAGGTGTTTGCGCAGCGTATTCATCCGGTCAATCGGCGCACCAGATGCCAGCAAAGCTTTGTTTACACTCTTTTTTTCCTCCAGAGTTATGCCCTCGCATGGCGCCACCAAAAGCGATGACGCACCGCCAGAAATCAGCGCGAGAACCATATCTTGCGCGCCCAGCCCGTCCAGAAGGTCAAGCATTCGCTCGGTTGCCACCTGCCCTGCGGTATCGGGCACCGGATGGTTCGCCTCGACAATTTCGATGCCTTTGCACGGGCGGCCATACCCGTAGCGCGTGATCACCAAGCCCTCACATGGCCCCCATGCGGCCTCGACCGCCTCGGCCATACGGGCGCTGGCTTTGCCCGCACCGATCACCACAAGACGCCCTTCGCCGAGCATGGGTTTGGCGGGCAAATGCGCCGCCAAAGAGCGCATCGGATCGGCCGCTTCGACCGCGCAATCAAACAGATCGCGAAGAAATTTACTATGATCTATCAAGCAATTGCCCACCGTTCCTAATGCAACACCCCTGCCCGCGCGCGGTCTATCATGTCGGCCTTATACTGCACCGCACTGCGCCGAAATGAAAACCCCGATCACGGCCCCGGCAGCGATTTTCCACCCGCGCCCGTCGCGCCCGCGCGCCGAGCACTAAATTATGGTCAAATCCCTCCCCTCATGGTATTGCGAGAAACCAAACATTCGCCCCTTGCCTGTGCCACCACACGAAGGAGTCCTCGATGAGCCGCATTTCGCACCTTGAAGCCCTGACCAATGCGCAAAGCATTGAAGAGCTTTGGGATATGCATTGTCGCAAAATGGAGGAATACGGGTTTGACCGGTTGCTTTACGGTTTCACCCGCTATCGCACGACAAATGGCCTTGGCGATCCCGAAGACTTTGTCGTTCTGACCAATCACAGCCCCGAATATACCGATGTATTCATGGGCCAAGGTCTGTATTTCCATGCGCCAATGGTGAACTGGGCGCTCGAGCATGAAGGCGCGGCCAGTTGGCGCATCGCACTTGATATGATCAGCACCGGTGCAATGACGGAAAGCGAGCGCAGGGTGATTGACTTCAACCGCTCGATGGGCGTCACGGCGGGCTATTCGGTCAGCTTCAAATCGATCTCGCCGCGCACCAAAGGCGCGATTGCCCTGACGGCGCGAAAAGGGTTGAGCCAAGATGAGGTCGATGCAACGTGGGAGCGTTTTGGTAGTGAAATCATGGTGATGAACAACATTGTTCATCTAAAAATCATGACCCTGCCCTACGCCGGTCCGGGGCGAGGATTGACCAAACGCCAACGCGAGGCCCTGCAATGGGTCGGGGACGGAAAAACCACCCAAGACATCGCGACCATCATGGGGCTGACATCCGCAACGATTGAAAAGCACCTGCGCTTGGCGCGCGAGGCGCTCAATGTGGACACAACCGCGCAAGCGGTGCTTAAAGCGGCCTTTCAAAACCAGATGTTCGTCGTCGAAGCCTGACGCAGAGGCATTTTGCCGCGCATTTTCTTGCGCCGGACCGCATGTTTTCATCATATCTGACAAATTTCCCACCACATTCCCCTTGTTTTGACCACAAGGTAAGGATTCCCTGACTTTCTTAAGGTCAGGTAAATGAGGCATCTTGGTGATGTTCCGTGAGTGGTGGCCTAAGGCCTGGGAACATGGACGTAAACCCTTGTGATTTCAGGGCTCTTTACGTTCTCCGGACGATCCGGAACTGTCGGCCCGGGGGCGTATGTTCCGTTCCCGGGTCGGCGCTCTTACCTTTCGACCGTCCTCATCCCCAATGCGCCGGTGAGAAAGGAAAATGGCGCCGTGGATCATCCCACGGCGCCATTTTGCAATTTATAGCAGCACCCAGCGCATAGCTGAATGCGAAATCCGGCTTAGCCCTTTGCGGCCTTGGCCACTTCAGCAGCAAAATCTTCTTTTTCGACTTCAATGCCTTCGCCCACTTCGAGACGCACGAAACCGGTGATTTCAACACCTGCTTCTTTGGCGGCCGCTTCAACGGTCAAATCGGGGTTCACCACAAAAGCCTGACCAAGAAGCGTCACTTCGGCGAGGAACTTTTTCATCCGGCCAACGATCATTTTCTCGATCACGGCTTCTGGCTTGCCGCTTTCGCGCGCAATGTCCATTTGAACGTTTTTCTCTTTTTCGACAACGGCCGGATCCAGATCCGCTTCGCTCAGCGAGGCAGGGTTGGCCGCAGCGATGTGCATGGCGACCTGACGGCCAAAGGCTTCGTTGTCGCCTTTGAGAGCCACCAGAACACCGATTTTGCCCATGCCTTCGGCAGCGGCGTTGTGCACGTAAGACACGACCTGCTCGCCTTCGATCGACGCCATGCGGCGCACGGACATGTTCTCGCCGATGGTGGCGATTTTGTCGGTGATGATGGTTTCAACAGTTTTGCCGTTGATTTCGGCAGCTTTGAGCGCCTCGACATCCGACACATTCTGCGCCGCGCCCGCGATCGATGCGACCATGGCTTGGAATTCGGCGTTCTTACCGACGAAATCGGTTTCCGAGTTCACTTCGACAGCAACGCCTTTGCCGCCCTCGACCGATACGGCCACGAGGCCTTCGGCAGCTGTGCGGCCGGATTTCTTGGCGGCTTTCGCCAAACCTTTGGTGCGCAGCCAATCGATTGCCGCTTCCATATCACCATCGGTTTCGGTCAACGCTTTTTTCGCGTCCATCATGCCTGCGCCGGACGTGTCGCGCAGTTCTTTAACCATTGCAGCTGTAATCGCCATCTTGGTTCTCCTAATTTCGGTTGAATATCAGACAGGTCCGGGGGCGCTGATACGCGCCCCCTATGTCAGTTTTGTAACCTTAGGCCTCAGCGGCCTCTTCGACGGGTGCTTCTTCAAGCGCACCGAGGTCGACACCTGCGGCGCCCATCTGTGCGGTCATACCGTCCAAAGCGGCACGGCTGATCAGATCGCAGTAAAGCGCAATGGCGCGGGCCGCATCGTCGTTGCCGGGGATGATGTAATCGATGCCATCAGGCGAGCAGTTGGTGTCAACGATGGCAACAACCGGAATACCCAGTTTGTTGGCTTCGGCGATGGCCAAAGCCTCTTTGCGCACGTCGATGACGAAAAGCAGGTCAGGCACACCGCCCATATCGCGGATGCCGCCGAGCGAGGCTTGCAATTTGCCTTGGTCGCGCTCCATGCCCAGACGCTCTTTCTTGGTGAGGCCTTCTGCGCCCTCTTCCAATTTCACGTCGATCTCTTTGAGGCGGTTGATGGACTGCGAGACGGTTTTCCAGTTGGTCAACGTGCCACCGAGCCAGCGGTGGTTCATATAGTATTGCGCGGCTTTTTCAGCGGCTTCGGCAATCGGGCCTGCGGCCTGACGCTTGGTGCCGACGAAAAGAACGCGGCCGCCCTTGGCGACGGTTTCGCGCACAACGTTCAATGCTGCGTCGAGCATCGGAACCGTTTGCGTCAAATCCATGATGTGGATGCCGTTACGCGCGCCATAGATGAACTCGCCCATACGGGGGTTCCAACGCTGCGTCTGGTGGCCAAAGTGAACGCCTGCTTCGAGAAGCTGGCGCATGGTGAACTCGGGAAGAGCCATGTCCGTTTCCTTTCCGGTTTTGCCTCAGCGGGGATCAGAGCCTATGCTCAACCGGCGGACCTTTGAGGATTTCTCCCTCATCGGCCCAGCCCCGCCTGCGGGATTGAATGGCGCGCGTATAGAGCGCTTGCCGCCGCCCCGCAAGAGAAAACATGCCGTTTCGGCACATTATTCGCGGCAAAATGCGGCGGCGGAGCGGGCTTAGAAAAACACCCGCTCGACAAACCAATAGGCCCCGACCAAGGCAATTACCAAAGAGGCCGGCGTGGCAATGCGCGCCTTATACCACGGTTTTGCGCGAAACCACGCGCCAACGGCCAAAAAGGCCAAGGCAATAACGGTCAATTGTCCAAGCTCCACACCGACATTAAACCCGATGAGCGCCGGAACAAATTGCCCCTCGGGCAGGCCGAATTCCCCCAAAACCGAGGCAAAGCCAAGACCGTGCAGCAGACCGAAGCCGAAAATCACCACCGGCCTGAACCGTGTCAGATGGCCCAAAAATACATTCTCCAAGGCAACATAAACGATCGACGCGGCGATCAGCGGCTCGACAATGCTGCCTGGCACCGTGACCCACCCCATCGCGCCCATCGCCAATGTCACCGTATGCGCCAAGGTAAAGGCGCTGACCTGCCACAAAAGCGGGCGCAGATGGGTGCTGAGGAAAAACAAGCCCAACACAAACAGGATATGGTCCAGACCCAAGGGCAGAATATGCTCGAACCCGACGGGGATATATTGCCCGAACGCGGCCCAAGCCCCGATAGCAGAGCCGCCCCCAAGAGCAATCGCATCGCTGATCTGCCCGCCGCCGAGCGTGCCGGTATAGGCCGCCTCGACCCCGTTCTGGCGCAAGATCAACCGCCCGTAACCCGCGCCCCAAGACAGCTGCACCGTCTCGGCCCGTGGCGGCACATCGCCGGTCAATCGCAGCGTCGCGGCGCGCGCCACCTCCGCCGATCCGGGGTCTTCGATGCTCACCTCCTCCAAAGACAGCGGCGCCTCGGAACCGTCAATCAACACGACAACGCCCTTGGCCAGATCGGGCCAGCGCGCCGTGAGCCTTTGTGCCAACACCTCTGGCGGCAATGCGCGCAGGGCATCGTAATCCTGCGCTTGCGCCGCCTCATTGGTGTCGCTGACCTGATCGAGATCGATCCCCGCAAGCAAGGCCTCGGGGTTGATCCGCAGTTGCATCTGCAACACGCCCGCCTGCGTCTCGAAATCGGCAATCGAGGGGCTGACCTCATGCGCCTGCACGCCGCCGCCCGCCACAGCGGCGATCACGAAAACGGCACTGGCGACGATGCCCCTTGACTTGGCCCGCAATCCGGCCAGCTTTCCACCTATGTTCAACATCATAAAACCCCTCGTCGCGCTTGGTGCATTCTCGTTTGGAGCGTTTGCCGCCCTGCCCGCGCTGTCCCATGAATTCTGGCTCGAACCCAAAGAGTTTCAAGTCGAAAATGGCGCGCCGATCACTGCGGACCTGCGCAATGGTGAGAATTTCACAGGCATCACCTTGCCGTTTTTCGATTCCCGCAGCATGCGGCTCGAGGTCTGGCAAGACGGCGCTGTGCGCGAGATCGCGGCCCGCAACGGCGATTTGCCCGCCGTGGCCACCGCCGCAAACGACGGGCTGGCCACCTTGGTTCACGAAACCGGGCTGAGCACCATCACCTACAAGGACGGTGCCAAATTTCTCAAATTTGTCAAACACAAAGACCTCGAAGCTGAGGCGCGCACCCATGCAGAACGCGGCCTGCCCGCCGACGGGTTTGCAGAAGTTTACAAGCGGTTTTGCAAAGCCCTCATCGCCATTGGATCGGGCAAAGGCGCGGATGCCGTGACCGGTATGGAAACCGAATTTGTGGCCCTCGCCAACCCCTATACCGAGAGCGGCCCCCTGCCCGTGCGGCTGCTTTACCAAGGCGCGCCGCGCCCCGATGCGCAGATCGAGGTGTTCGAGCGCGGCGCGGATGGCACGGTCAATGTCTATCTCTTGCGCACCGATGCCTTTGGCGAAGCCATGGTGCCCGTCAAACCCGCGCATGACTATCTGCTCGATGCGGTGGTTTTGCGCGTGCCCGACGCGGCGCGGGCCAATGATTACAAAGCCGACTGGGAAACCCTTTGGGCCTCGCTGACGTTCTCGACGCCCTAGCCAAAAAAACACCGCGCCACATGCATTAGACCAATCGGTCTAGTGGCGCAGAGCCTTAATTCTTGCGCTGCATCTTGCGAAACCCTGCGCCGCGAGGCATGACAAGGCAATGAGCCAAGATCCCACACTCGAATCCACCCCCGCGCCTCACGATATTCTCTGCATCGGCAGCGTTCTGTGGGACGTGATCGGGCGCACGGATCGCCCCATGCGCCTTGGCCATGACCTGCCCGGTCGGATATGCCAAATCCCTGGCGGTGTGGCGCTCAATATCGCCATGACCCTCACCCGTTTCGGCCTGCGCCCCGCGCTGCTGAGCGCCTTGGGCCGCGACGTGATGGGCGACACGCTGATCGCAGAGTGTGCGGCGATGGGGCTCGAGACCGCCTATATCTACCGCTCCGAGGACCACCCCACCGACCGCTATATGGCGATCGAGAGCGCCGGCGGCCTTGTCGCAGCCATTGCCGACGCCCATTCGCTCGAGGCCGCTGGGGCCTTGATCTTGGAACCGCTGCGCGATGGCCGCTTGGGCCGCGCCAGCGCCCCCTATGAGGGGCCGGTCGCTTTGGACGGAAACCTCACTCTCGCGCTGCTGACCGAGATCGTGGCGATGCCGGAGTTTGCAAAATGTGATCTGCGCGTCGCCCCCGCATCACCGGGAAAGGCGGAGCGTTTAAAACCGTTTTTCAATCACTTGAACACCACTCTTTATGTAAATCTCGAAGAGGCGGGGCTCTTGTGCGGCGCCGAGTTTGCACAGGCGACCGAGGCGGCATCGGCGCTTTTGCAAAGGGGTGCCGCCCGCGCCTTGGTCACGGACGGCGCCCGCGCCGCGGCGATGGCCAGCGCCGATGGCCTGCTCACGCTCACCCCACCGCAGATCACCGCACGCCGCATCACAGGTGCGGGCGATACGTTCATGGCCGCCCATATCGCCGCAGAACTCGCCGGCCAATCTGCCGAGGCCGCATTGCAATCGGCCCTGAGCGCCGCCGCCGCCTATGTCGCCGATACCCCCCAAAACAGCGAGACCGCCAAATGACCCTGCCCGCCTTTGCCCACCACTCGCCCGAAGTCGCCGAGGCGCGCAGCGCAAACCGCCCCATTGTGGCGCTCGAAAGCACGATCATCACCCACGGCATGCCCTATCCGCAAAACCTCGAGATGGCCCGCGCCGTCGAAGCCGAAGTGCGTAGCAGCGGGGCGGTTCCCGCGACCATCGCGGTGCAAGGCGGGGCCTTGAAAATCGGGCTGAGCGATACGGAGTTGGAACAGCTCGCCCAAACACCGCAAGCGCGCAAACTCAGCCGCGCAGACCTCGCAGCCTGCATCGCCAGCGGCGAGACCGGCGCCACCACCGTCGCCGCGACAATGATCGCGGCCGAGCTGGCCGGCATTCGCGTTTTTGCCACCGGCGGCATCGGTGGCGTCCACAAAGGCGCCGAGCAAAGCTTTGATATCTCTGCAGATTTGCAAGAACTGGCGCAAACTTCGGTGACCGTTGTTTGCGCCGGAGCCAAGGCGATCCTCGACATGCCCAAAACGCTCGAAGTCCTGGAAACCTTGGGCGTTCCGGTGATCACCTATGGGCAGGACGCTTTTCCCGCCTTCTGGTCGCGCAGCTCTGGTCTGCCCTCACCCCTGCGACTAGACCGACCGGTCCAGATCGCGCAATCCCACCTCACCCGCCTCGCGCTTGGGCTAACCGGCGGGCAATTGGTCGCGAACCCAATCCCCGAACAGGACGAAATCCCAGCCGAAGTGATGATCCCCTTGATCGAGGCCGCCCAAGCCGAGGCCGAGGCCCAAAACATCCAAGCCAAAGCCGTGACGCCGTTTTTGCTTGGCCGGATTTTCGAGCTAAGCGAAGGGCGCTCGCTGCAGTCGAATATTCAGCTGGTGCTCAACAACGCCCGCCTCGGCGCGGCTATTGCCTGCGAAATGAGCGATTTGGAACAAAAATAAGCACTCAATCGCCCGAAACCGGCCCCCGCCCCATTGCCGATGGTCGCGCCTGCCCCTAGGTTCAGCCGTGGTAAGTAAACAGAGATGACCCATCACATGACCGAGCCGTTTCAGGATTTCAACCACCCCAAACCGCGGCTACTGGCGCGTCTGCGGTCGAGTTTTCTGACCGGCTTGGTGGTCATTCTGCCGGTCGGTTTGACGATCTGGTTGATCTGGACGCTGTTCGGATGGGTCGACGGATTTGTTTTGCCTCTGGTCCCCGACAGTGTGCAGCCGGAAAAATACATCGGCATCAATTTGCGCGGCGTCGGCGTAATCTTCTTTTTGCTCTTCACGATTTTCATCGGTTGGATTGCCAAGGGGCTTTTGGGCCGCTCGATGATCCGCTGGGGCGAAAACCTCGTGGGCCGCATGCCCGTCGTGCGCTCGATCTATTCCGGCGTCAAACAGATCGCGGAAACCGTATTCGCCCAAACCGAGCGCAGCTTTGAAACCGCCTGTCTGGTGCAATATCCGCGCAAGGGCATCTGGGCGATCGGCTTTATTTCGACCAAGGCGAAGGGCGAGATCGCCGAGCGCGCCGAAACCTCGGGCGATCTTTTTTCGGTCTTTGTGCCCACCACCCCCAACCCGACATCGGGGTTCTTGCTGTTCTTTCCCCGCGAGGATGTGATCGTTCTGGACATGAGCGTTGAAGAGGCGGCGAAACTGGTGATCTCGGCGGGGCTTGTCTATCCCAATGGCGACAAACCGGACCAAGCTGACGCGGTCTAGGCTTTAACTTTGCCGGATAAAACCCTCATATTAAACGAAAATCACCCAAACATCGCCCTTAGATCGACGCTGCTAGTGCGGCCTAGATCCTCGCGATGCGCATCAAGAAAGTCATCTGCGGCCTTGCGCCCCGCCGCCTTGAGCGAGGCCAAAAGATAGGGGTTCGGCATCATTTTTGTCGTCTCCGACAGCCCGCGCATAAAATCATCGTCCCCCACCATATGCACCAAGACCTGTTTCATCTGGCCCCGCGCCACGCGCCCGTCCGTGATCAGGCGCTGCACGAACTCGATGGCCCGCAATTCGCGCAGCAGCGATGAGTTGAAGCTGATCTCGTTGATCCGGTTCTGGATTTCCTGCGCCGAAACAGGCAATGCCTTGCGCTCCAGAGGATTGAGATTCACGATAAGAATATCGTCCGGTAACGCCCTGTCAAACAAAGGAAAAAGCGCCGGATTACCGCTGTATCCCCCATCCCAATAGGGCACGATTTCGCTGCTTGCCGGGTCTTCGATCTCGATCGCCTTGAACAAGGTTGGCAAACATGCGGACGCGAGGATCGCATCGGTGTTGATATCTGCGCCGCTAAAGATACGGATTTTTCCAGTATGCACATTGGTTGCCCCGACAAACAATTGCGGGCCGTCTTGGGCGCAGACATGCTCGTAATGGAACTGATCCACCACGTCTTTGAGCGGGTTCGAATAGAGCGGGCCGTAATTATAGGGCGTGGTCATCCGCGTGACGGCATCGCCCATGCTTGCCGCCCAAACACTGGACATCGCCGAGGCGACATGGGCGGGGCTGGGCAAGAATCCGGTCATCCAATGGGGGAGCCGCAAATCGTTGAGCGCGCCCATTTGCGCCCAAAGCCAATCGAGATTCTCGCGCGCGCCCTCGCGCCCGCCGCGCAGCCACCCCGATTTGAACGCCGCCCCGTTGAGCGCCCCCGCCGAGGTGCCCGAAATCGCCGCCACCTCGATATCCTCTTCCTCCAAAAGGCGGTCCAACACCCCCCAGGTAAAGGCCCCATGTGCGCCGCCGCCCTGTAATGCCAAATTGATCCGGATCGTCATATGTCTTTCCTTCCAAGGCTTTACACTACAGGGTGCGCCACTAGACCGTTCGGTCTAGCGCCAGGTTTACAAGGCGGTCCAACCGCCATCGACGCTAATCGTCGTGCCGGTGATCTGCGCCGCCGCATCCGAGCACAAAAACACCGCCGTGCCGCCCAATTGCTCGACCGTGGCGAACTCTTTGGACGGCTGGCGCTCGAGCATCACCTTTTCGATCACCTCATCGCGCTCCATCCCGTATTTCTTCATCGTATCGGGGATTTGCGCTTCGACGAGCGGGGTCAACACATAGCCCGGACAAATCGCATTGGCGGTGATCGGCTCGCGTGCGGTCTCCAGCGCCACCACTTTGGTCATGCCGACGATCCCGTGTTTGGCCGCTACATAGGCCGATTTATAGGGCGAGGCCGTCAACCCATGGGCCGAGGCGATGTTGACCACGCGCCCCCAACCGGCCTTGCGCATCATCGGCAGGGCCGCAGCCGTGGTGTGATAGGCCGAGGACAGGTTGATCGCGATGATCGCATTCCATTTATCGGCCGGAAATTCGTCAATCGGCGCAACATGCTGGATGCCCGCATTATTGATTAAGATGTCGCAAGCCCCCGCCTTTTCGATCAAGGCACGGCAGGCTTCGCCATCGGACATATCGGCTTGGATGTAGCGCGCCTCGACACCGGTAACGTCGGCGATCTCTTGGGCCAAAGCGTGATCCTCATCACGGTCGGTGAAGGAATTGAGAACGACATTCGCCCCCGCCTTG
Organism: Paracoccaceae bacterium; assembly: GCA_050633545.1. Lineage (GTDB taxonomy): Bacteria > Pseudomonadota > Alphaproteobacteria > Rhodobacterales > Rhodobacteraceae > Litorivita. The sequence goes on along the minus strand of JBOEGS010000006.1, from coordinate 371,645 downwards.
ACCATTTCCTTGGCAATCCCCAACCCGATGCCAGAGTTCGATCCGGTGATGATGGCTGTTTTCCCGCTGAGCGGTCCGTTGAGTGACATTCTCTTGTCTCCAATTGCTACCTGTTCACAGAGTAGATGCTGCGCCTGCGAAATCAAATGCCGGATTTGTGATGAAACAGATTCGCGCAGGTCGCGCTAAAGAGAAACACGGCCCGCGGATGCGAGAGCAATCGCGCCAAAGCAAAGCATAGTTGAGCGCAGGCAAAAAAAAACGCCAGCACGAAGCTGGCGTTAAGTTATTGAGGCAGGTTTCATACAGGCAAGAAACCTATCGAGCAGTGATGTCTTTATAAGCAATTGCGCGCCGCTCTCCAAGCTAAAAGTTTGAAAACCCTCAAAAGCCCCGTTAGGTTCACGGTTAATAAAACAAGGGCAGAGCAGGATTGTTGCGCATATGAGGCCAGTATTTTTCCGCGCGCAGGGGCTTAAAATTGCCGCTCTTTGCGTCCTATCGGCCATGCCAGGCGCCTCTTTGGGCGCACCGCAACATGGCATAGCTATGTATGGCGACCCTGCGCTACCACCGGATTTTGTGTCTCTACCCTACGCGAACCCCGATGCGCCCAAAGGCGGGCGCATGGCCACAGGCAACACCGGCAGCTTTGACAGCCTCAATCCCTTTACCCCAAAAGGCACTGCGCCGTGGCAACTGCGGTTTATGGGATATGAATCCCTGATGGGGCGCTCCTATGACGAACCCTTTACGCTTTACGGTCTCTTGGCCGAATCTGTAGAGGTCGGGCCGAATCGGCGTTGGGTCGAATTCACGCTGCGCAAAGAGGCGCGGTTCTCCGACGGCGCCCCGGTGACGGTGGAGGACGTGATTTGGTCCTTCGACATCCTTGGCCGCGAGGGCGACCCGCGCTATCGCGGCTTTGCCAATCAAACCGAAGACATCCGCCAGACCGGTCCGCGCAGCTTGCGCATCACCTTCAATACCGAAGATCGTGAATTGGCGCTGATCGCGGGGCTTCGGCCGATTTTGCAAAAGGCGCAGTTGGACGGCGTGGACTTTGCTGACTTCACCGGCCTGCCTGTCGGATCGGGGCCCTATGTGGTGGGCGACTATGAGTTTGGCCGCTCGATGACGCTGGAACGCAATCTCGATTACTGGGGGCGCGACCTGCCCCTGCGGCGCGGCACCAACAATATCGACGAGGTCCGCATCGAGTTTTTCGGCGATGCCACCGTGCTTTTTGAAGCGTTCAAAGCCGGCGAATTGACGGTTCTGCGCGAAGACAACGCCGAGAAATGGGAGACGCAGTATGATTTTCCCGCCGCCGCACGCGGCGACGTCATTCAATCGCAAATCGCACATAAAAAACCATCGCGCATCACCGGATTGGTGATGAACACCCGCCGCGCACCTTTCGACGATATCCGGCTGCGTGAGGCCTTGATCCAAGCCTTCAATTTCGAGTTCATCAACGACACGCTCACCGGCGGACGGCAACCGCGCGTGACCTCCTATTTCTCCAATTCCGAATTGGCGATGGAGGCCGGCCCCGCCGCGGGCAAAGTCCGCGATCTACTTATGCCTTTTGCCGATCAACTTCCGCCTCAGGCCTTGGAGGGCTACGCCTTGCCCGTCTCTGACGGAAGCGCGCGCAATCGCAAAGGCATCCGCCGCGCTATGAAAGCCTTGGAAGAGGCGGGATGGACGGTGCAGGAAGGCACATTAACAAAAGACGGCAAGCCTTTGTCTTTTAACATCCTTCTGCGGCAGGGTAGCGGCGATACCCGCGCCATTGTCGATCTTTATATCCAAGCGCTCGCGCGGCTTGGCATCGCGGCCAAGATCGAAACCGTCGACAACGCGCAATATGCGGCGCGTCAAAGCGAGTTTGATTTCGACATGACGTATTTCCGGCGCGATCTCTCGCTTAGCCCTGGCAATGAACAGCGCTATTATTGGGGCTCAGAGGCAGCCGACACCAACGGCTCCCCCAATCTGATGGGGATCAAAAGCCCCGCCGCCGATGCGATGATTGACGCGCTGTTGATGGCCACGCAGCGCGAGGATTTCCTTGCCGCCGCGCGGGCGCTTGATCGTGTGCTGACCACGGGCCGCTATGTGATCCCGTTTTATCAATTCAACCTTTCGCGCATCGCGCATAGCAAACACCTTCACTTCCCCGCCGCGACCCCCATATACGGGGACGGGGTGTGGTTCATGCCCGAAGTCTGGTGGTATCAGGAGGACTAAAATGCCGCTCAAATCAATAGCCAGTGTGATGTTGCTCGCCGCTGCCCTTGCGGGCTGTGCCACGGTCGAAGGCTTGGGCCGCGATATTTCCGGCGGTGCACAGCGCGCCTCAAACTGGTTCTAGACCGCTTGTCTCATCCCTGCGCAGGGCTTAGAACTGCGCCATGACATCTCACTTTGACGCAGGCCCCGCCGCGCCTTGCCCCGCTCCGTTCAACCTTGCCGCCTATGTGCTCGCCCATGCGCGCGATATGGGTGACAAACCCGCGCTCGAGATTTTGCATCCCGATCACGTCGAGCGATGGAGCTATAGCGCGCTGGAATCCGCCGTGCGCGGGATCGCCACGGGCCTGTTGGCACGCGGTTTAAAGTCGGGCGACAAGATATTGATGCGGCTGGGAAATACGGTTGATTTCCCGCTCTCCTATCTGGGGGCGATCACGGCTGGCATGGTGCCCGTGCCCACATCGGCGCAGCTCACCGCGCGCGAAGTCTCCAAGATAGTGAGCAGCCTTGCGCCCGCCGCCATCCTCTATAGCGACGGCATTGCCCTGCCTGAAAACAGCGGCTGCCACGAGATCGGGCAGGCGGAATTGGAGCAAATGCACGCCCTGCCGCCCGCCGATTTTGATATGGGTGATCCCGAGCGCTTGGCCTATATCGTCTACACCTCCGGCACCTCCGGTCAGCCGCGCGCGGTCTGCCATGCGCACCGTGCGATTTGGGCGCGCCGGATGATGCATGAGGGCTGGTATGGGCTGCGCGCCTCGGACCGCTTGCTCCATGCAGGCGGGTTCAACTGGACCTTCACCCTTGGCACCGGCTTGATGGATCCATGGAGCCTTGGCGCGACGGCATTGATCCCCGCCGAAGGCACCGATCCCGCCACCCTGCCCGACCTCTTGCGCCACCACAAGGCCAGCATTTTTGCCGCTGCACCAGGGGTTTATCGCAAGATGTTAAACCATACCGATTTTCCCGAACTGCCTGACCTGCGGCACGGCTTGGCCGCCGGAGAAAAGCTCTCTGCCCCGCTCAGGGCCGCATGGCAAAGCGCCACCGGCGGGCAAATATATGAGGCCTATGGCATGTCCGAATGCTCGACCTTCATCTCCTCCAGCCCGAGCGCCCCTGCGCATGACGGGGCAATCGGACGCCCCCAAACCGGCCGCCGCGTCGCCTTGATTAACGCCGAGACCGGCGAAATCGTCCCGCTCGGCAGCGCCGGAACCATCGCGGTGCACCGCTCCGATCTGGGGCTCATGCTTGGCTATTTCGGGGCCGAGGACGAGACCGCCGCGAAATTCTCTGGCGACTGGTTTATCACCGGAGATCAGGGCGTTATGAACGAGAACGCAGAGATTTCCTATCTTGGTCGTCTCGATGATATGATGAATGCGGGCGGGTTTCGCGTCTCGCCGCTCGAGGTCGAAGCCGCGCTTTTGCCCCACCCGCAAATCCACGAGGTCGGCGTCATCGATATCGAGGTCAAACAGGGCGCCAGCGTCATCATGGCCTTCTACACCAGCGACGAAGAGATTGACGAAGAGGCGCTCGGCGCCTTTGCCGCCGCCCGTCTGGCGCGCTACAAACAGCCACGCGCCTATATCCGCCTGCCGCATCTGCCGCTCAACCCCAATGGCAAGCTGTCGCGCCGCACGCTCAAGATTGAACACGAAGCGCGCCTGCGCGGCGCGTGACTTTGCAAACCGGCGGCGCGCTCTCTTTGCAAATCTTGGCGCGGCAATTGCCCCTTCCCCTTTGAGCGCGCGGCGCTTACCAAGGATGGGTGCAAAAGGAGGCCACATGGTCAAGCTCGATATTATCTCTGATCCGATCTGCCCGTGGTGCTTTATTGGCAAGGCGCAGCTTGATCGCGCGCTCGAAGCGCGCCCCGACCACCCCTTTGTGATCGAATGGCATCCCTTCCAGCTTAACCCCGACATGCCGCCCGAAGGCATGGACCGGCGCGCCTATCTGGAGGCGAAATTCGGCGGCAAGCAGGGCGCGATTGATGTTTACGGCAAGATCGCCAAACATGCGCAGAGCATCGGTTTGGAGATCGATTTTTCCGCCATCACCCGCACACCCAATACGTTTGATGCGCATCGGCTGATCCACTGGGCGAAGGTAGAGGGCAAACAAACCGCCGTTGTCTCGCGCCTCTTTGCCGCCTATTTTCAACAGGGGCGCGACATCGGGCAAGCGGATGTTCTGGCCGATATTGCCGATAGCGTTGGTATCGACGCCTCGCTGGTGTTGCGGCTTCTGGCCTCTGATGCGGATCGCGCCGAATTGTCCGAACGCGAGACACAGTTTCGCAACATGGGCGTGAATTCGGTCCCCACGCATATCATCGCCAGCCAACACGCCGTCCCGGGCGCACAGCCGACTGCGCTTTGGACGCAGGTGATGGAGGATATCGCCGCACAGCAGGAGGCGTAAGATGCGGATCTTCAACGCCTTCGCTTTGGTCGCCACTTTGCTGCTGATTGTTGCGGGCGGCACGGTGTTCTTTCACCATGTTGAAGGCTGGTCATGGCTCGACAGTTATTTCTTTACCGTGGTGACGCTCTCGACCGTTGGTTATGGCTCCATCGTGCCCGCCACGGCGCTTGGAAAAATCGGCACAACCGTGTTCATTTTTCTCGGACTGGGCGTTTTTGCCGTCGCGCTGCAGCAATTCGGAGCCTTTGCCGCCCGCAAGCGCGAGGAACATACCGAATGGTTGGTCGCGCAATTGGGTCATGGTCATCACAACCGGCATAAACCGACGGAACCCAAAGCCGATAACGCCGATGATGCGCCCTCAGATGACACCAAATCTGGCGATTAGACCAATCGGTCTACGCACCATATGCGCAACGCCAGCCTGTGGATTTTCGCACAGAGGGATCGCAGGCGCCCCCTCTGGCGCTGCAACGCAGCAACTGCTAGGCCCATATTAGGAAAACCGCCGGAGCCGCCCCATGATCCCGAAACTGACATCGCGCGCCGAATTTATCGCCCTGATGGCCATGATGGTGGCGACCGTCGCCTTTTCGGTCGACTCGATGCTGCCCGCCTTGCCTCAGATCGCCCAAGAGCTGACACCGGACCATATCAATCAAGCGCAATTTATCATCGCCGCTTTTGTCATCGGCATGGGGATCGGCACGCTGTTCACCGGCCCGCTGTCGGACAGCTTCGGGCGCAAGCCGATGATCATCGCGACGGCGGCGCTTTATATATTGGGGGCGGCGCTGAGCTACGCCGCGCCGACCATTGAAATGATGATCGCCGCACGGTTCTTGCAAGGCCTCGGCGCCGCGGGCCCGCGCACCATCTCGCTCGCGGTGATCCGTGATCTGTATTCGGGCCGCGAAATGGCGCGGTTGATGTCTTTTGTCATGATGGTTTTCACCATGATCCCTGCGGTCGCCCCGATGATCGGCCTCGGGATCATGGCCGTGACCGGATGGCGCGGCATCTTCCTCGCTTTTATCGCCTTTTCTCTTGTTTCGGTGCTCTGGATGGGGCTGCGCCTTGACGAGCCTCTGCCCAAGGACCGCCGCCGCCCGCTCAACTTGCGCCAGCTTGCCACAGCCACGCGCGAGATGCTCTCGATCGCCATGGTGCGCCAATCGATACTGGTGCAAACCATGTGCTTTGGCATGTTGTTTTCATCCATCACAATGATCCAGCAAATCTTTGATTTAACGTTTGAAAAATCCACTTCCTTCACTTTTTGGTTCTTTGCCATGGCGCTCTGCGTCGCCGCCGCCAATATGCTCAACGCCGCGCTTGTGGTGCGCTTTGGCATGTGGCGCATGGTCACCGGTGTTTTGGCCGCGATGATCCTCGCCAGCGCCCTGATGCTGGGCTTCTATGCGACCGGCCCCGCGCTTGGCGCGCTGTTTGCGGCCTATCTTGCGTGGCAATCCATCGTGTTTTTCCAAATGGGTCTGACCTTGGGCAATCTCAACGCGCTGGCGTTGGAGCCTCTTGGCCATATCGCGGGGCTTGGCTCCTCCATCATCGGCGCCTTTTCGACCCTTGGCGGGGCGCTTTTCGGTGCTGCGGTCGGGCAACTATTTGATGGCACGCCTTTGCCGCTGATCCTCGGGGTCACGGCCATGTCAATCTGTGGGTTTGTCACCATGCTGCGCATGAACAGCATTGAGACCCGCGCCGCGTGAATCTACACATTCTGTATAGGTTTGCCCGCTAGCTTCCCCAAATGCGGCGCATGCGTTAGCGTAAACGCGGCCACGGCCCGCGAAATCTGGGAAGGATCGCACATATGTCAAAGATCAAAGTAGAGAACCCCGTTGTCGAACTCGACGGCGATGAAATGACCCGCATCATGTGGCAATTTATCAAGGACAAGCTGATCCTGCCTTATCTGGATGTCGATCTGGAGTATTACGATCTGGGGATGGAGGCGCGCGACGAGACCGGTGATCAAATCACGATCGACGCCGCCGAGGCGATCAAGGCGCGCGGCGTCGGCGTCAAATGCGCCACCATCACGCCGGACGAGGCGCGCGTCGAAGAATTCGGCCTCAAGAAAATGTGGCCCTCGCCCAATGGCACCATCCGCAACATCCTCGGCGGTGTGGTGTTTCGCCAACCGATCATTTGCCGCAATGTGCCGCGCCTCGTGCCTGGATGGACCAAACCCATCGTCATCGGCCGCCATGCCTTTGGCGACCAATATAAAGCCAGCGATTTCAAATTCCCTGTCGCGGGCAAACTGACGATGAAATTCGTCGGCGAGGACGGCACAGTGATCGAACGCGACGTCTATGACGCGCCCTCCTCGGGGGTATTCATGGGCATGTATAACCTCGACGCCTCGATCCGCGATTTCGCCCGCGCCTCGCTTAACTACGGCCTGATGATGGGCTGGCCGGTCTATCTGTCGACCAAAAATACCATTTTGAAACAATATGATGGGCAGTTCTTGCAAATCTTCCAAGAGATCTATGAGCAAGAATTCGAAGAGGCCTTCAAAAAGGCAGGCATCTGGTACGAACACCGGCTGATCGACGATATGGTCGCCTGCTGTATGAAATGGAACGGCGGTTTTGTTTGGGCCTGCAAAAACTACGACGGCGACGTGCAATCGGATACCGTCGCCCAAGGTTTTGGCTCGCTGGGCCTCATGGCCTCGCAACTCATGACGCCGGACGGCAAGATTGTCGAAGCCGAAGCCGCCCATGGCACCGTCACCCGCCATTACCGACAGCATCAAAAGGGCGAAGCCACCTCGACCAACTCCATCGCCTCGATCTACGCGTGGACCGGCGGGCTCAAACACCGCGCCAAGCTCGACGACAACGCGGCGCTCAAGACCTTTGCCGAAACGTTGGAGCGTGTGGTGGTCGACACCGTCGAAAGCGGCTTCATGACCAAAGACCTCGCCCTCTTGGTCGGGCCGGATCAAAAATGGCTCACCACCATGGGGTTCTTGGAGAAAATCGACGAAAACCTTGGCAAGGCTCTCGACGCGGCTCTCGCCTGACCCTTTGCAGGTTCGCCAAATATCCTCGCCGAAGGCATCACAACAAAGCAAAAGACCGGCCCTCAAAGGCCGGTCTTTTTCATTGTAACAACAGCTTAGTCCATTAGACCAATCGGTCTATTCGCCCGTGTCAGTCAGCCGTTTGATCAGGCTCGACGTGTCATAGCGCCCGCCGCCCATGCGCTGCACGTCTTTGTAGAACTGGTCAACCAAAGCCGTCACCGGAAGACTTGCGCCAATCTCGTCGCCGGTGGACAGGCAAATTCCCAAATCCTTGCGCATCCAATCCACCGCGAACCCATGCTCGAATTCACCGTCAAGCATCGTCTCATAGCGGTTTTGCATCTGCCAACTGCCCGCCGCGCCTTGCGAGATCACTTCGACCACCTTGCGCCCGTCCAATCCGGCTTTCTGGGCGAAATGCAAGGCTTCGGACAGCCCCTGAACCAGCCCCGCAATCGCAATCTGGTTGCACATTTTGGTCATCTGGCCCGCGCCGCTCTCGCCCAATCGTTTGCAAATTTTCGCATAGGCGGCGATAACGGGTTCGGCCTTTGCAAAGGGCGCGGCATCGCCGCCGCACATCACCGACAGCGCGCCGTTCTCGGCCCCCGCCTGACCGCCCGACACCGGTGCATCGATGAAATGAATGCCTTTTTCTTTGGCCGCCGCATAAAGCTCTGCGGTCACCTTGGCCGAAACCGTCGTGTGATCGACAAAGATCGCCCCTGCGTCCATCCCTGCAAAGGCGCCCTCCTCGCCCAAACAGACCGCGCGCAAATCATCGTCATTGCCCACGCAAGCCATCACGAATTGCGCCCCCTGCACCGCCGCGCGCGGCGTCGCCGCATCGGCCCCGCCATAGGCACTGGACCAATCGGTCGCCTTGCGCTGCGTGCGGTTATAGACCGTCACCTCATGGCCCGCCTTTTGCAAATGCCCCGCCATCGGGTAGCCCATCACGCCCAGCCCCAAAAATGCACATTTCGTCATCGACTTTCCCCTTGCGTTGATCCTGTCTAAAAGGTTGTGAAACCGTGACGCGCACAGATCAAGACAAAAACAGGACGGCACCCAATGGCAATGCTTCTACGATGGCTCCTCAGGATCGCAGGCACGTTGATCTTGCTATCGCTTCTGGTGGTTCTGGCGGTCTATTACCTCGCCTCGCGCAGCCTGCCGGAATATAATAAAAGCTTCACTTCCCAAGGGCTTGCCGCACCTTTGGAGATCGTGCGCGATCACGCCAATGTGCCGCATATCCTTGGCCAAACCGATGCCGACAGCTTTTTTGGCCTCGGCTATTCCCATGCGCAGGACCGGTTGTGGCAAATGGTCGTCATGCGCCGCACGGTGCAGGGCCGATTGTCCGAAATGTTCGGCATGCGGACGCTGCAAATCGATAAGTTGATGCGCCGGCTCGATCTTTACGGGCGCGCGCGCGCCTCCTTGCCCGATCTGCGCCCCGAGACCCGCGCCGCGCTTGAAGCCTATGCCGCCGGCGTGAACGCACGCCTTGAGGAAATCAACCGCGATGCTTTGGGACGCGGTGCGCCCGAAATGTTCATGTTCTCCGCCCCCGTCGCCCCTTGGGGGGCCGCCGATTCCGTGGCGATGGTCAAACTCATGGCGCTGCAAACCACCGGCCATCTGCAGCGCGAGGTCCTGCGCGCACGCACCTCATTGCAACTGGCAGATCCAGCGCGGATCAAAGACATCTTGCCCGATGCGCCCGGCGCGGGGATCGCGAGCCTGCCCGACTATGCCGCCCTCTTGCCGCGCGGCGCGCCCCCCCTGCAAACCGCGGCGAATACCGCGTCTAGACCGATCGGTCCACTCTCACCCTTTCCCGCCCCGATCTTTGCCGGAGCCTCCAACGCTTTTGCCGCCGCCCCCGCGCGTTCGGCGGCGGGCGGCACGCTTTTGGCCGCCGATCCGCATCTTGGCTTCTCCGCGCCGTCGATCTGGTATCTGGCGCGGCTGGAACTGGCCAGCGGCGGCGTCATTGGCGGCACCATTCCCGGGATTCCGGCGGTGCTCACAGGGCGCAGCGCCGATTTGGGATGGGGATTAACGGTGTCCTACCTTGATGACCAAGACCTCCACATCGAAGAGATCAACCCCCAAAACCCCAATGAATACAGGACACAAACCGGATTTGCGCCCTTTGAAACCCGCAAAAGCATCATCGACATCAAAGACGCCGCCCCCGTGACCGTCACTTTGCGCTGGACGTCAAATGGCCCCGTGCTACCCGCCAGCGAATTCAACCTCGGCACCATCACACCCGGCGGCCATGTCATGAGCCTGAGCTGGACCGCGCTGAGCGGGGATGACACGACGATGGATGCGGTGATCGGATTGATGCGCGCCAAATCCGTGCGCGCGGCCATCGCGGCGACCGAGCCGATGATCGCGCCCTCATTGAACGTGGTACTAGCCGACCGCCAAGACATCGCGATGGTCACCACCGGCGCCATGCCGCGCCGCGATGCACAGCACCAGAGTCAAGGCCGCCAGCCCACGCGCGGATGGATCGCTCAAAACCAATGGCAAGGCATATTGCCGCGCAGCGCAAACCCGTCTTTCATTGCCCCGCAGGGCGGGCTTTTGGGCAATACCAACAACAAAACCGTCGATCGCCCGTTCCCCATGCACGTCAGCTTTGATTGGGGCGACACACAGCGGATCCGACGGTTGGAGCGGTTGATGAAAAGCCGCGAAATCCATACCCGCGACAGCTTCATCGAAGCGCAACTCGACAGTGTGAGCTTTTCGGCGCGCGCGGTTCTGCCGCTGATTGGCGCCGATCTTTGGTATACGGGCGAAGCCGCCACCGCTGGCACGCCAGAGCGTTTGCGCCAACGCGCACTGGAGCTTTTGGCCAATTGGAACGGCGAGATGAACGAGCATATGCCCGAACCGCTGATCTATGCCGCATGGGTGCGGATGTTGCAGGCGCGTTTGATCAAGGACGATCTTGGTCCCTTGGCTAATGAATATACCCATGTCGAGCCGCTGTTTTTGGAGCGGGTGTTTCGCGATATCGACGGGGCAAGCGCGTGGTGCGATGTGGCGCAAAGCACGCCGATTGAGACCTGCCCCGAGATCGCGCGGCTGGCGCTTGATGACGCGTTGATCTGGATCTCCGAGCGCTACGGCACTCAGCTTGAAAGCCTGCGTTGGGGCGATGCGCATCAGGCGACCCATGATCATCAGGTGCTCGGCGAGGTGCCCTTGCTGCGATATTTCGTCAATATCCGCCAAAGCACATCAGGGGGCGACAACACCTTGATGCGCGGGTTGACCTCGGGCGACGCCAAAGCGCCCTTCGAGAACGTGCATGGGGCGGGCTATCGCGGGGTCTATGATTTTGCCGATCCCGACAGTTCGGTCTTTGTGCTGTCGACGGGTCAATCAGGGCATTTCCTGAGCCGCCATTATGACGATCTGGCACAGCTATGGCGGCGCGGCGAATATATCCCGATGTCTTTGGATACCGATCTGGCCCGCGCGGCGGCGACCGGCATCACGCGCATCGCGCCAAGGTAAGACATTGAAACAAAAGAGCGCTGCGCGTTAGACCAATTGGTCTAGCGCTAAAGCTCGCGAAACCGCTTTTCCTGACGGTTGGTCCAGAGCAGATCAAACTCGAAACCCTCTTCGGTCTGGCGCTCCGCCTCGACCACCTCTTGCGCAAAAAGCCACGCGCGCTTGCGCCCTTCGGAAAACGGCAAGCTGAGCGTCGTCGCATGTTTGGCCAGTTCGAGCTTATCGGCAATTGCCTCCAAAAGCCCGCTGATCCCCTCGCCGCTCACGGCGGAAATCGCATGGATGTCCTCGGCGCGCGCCGCGCGTGTCACCGTGGCCTCCCGCTCGTCGTCCGGCAACAGGTCGATCTTGTTCCAGACCTCCAGCATCGGAATGCTCTCGTCGAGCTTCAGATCGTTCAAAATCTGATGCACATTGCGCGCTTGGCCGCCGGTTTCGGGATGTGAAATATCGCGCACATGCAAGATCAGATTGGCGCCCAGCACCTCTTCGAGCGTGGCGCGAAAGGCCGCGACCAATTCGGTCGGCAGATCAGAGATAAAGCCCACCGTGTCGGAAAGGATCACCTCGGGGCCGCCTTCGGGCAATTGAATGCGCCGCATGGTCGGGTCAAGCGTGGCAAAAAGCATATCCTTGACCAAGACATCCGCGCCAGTCAAGCGATTGAAAAGCGTGGATTTTCCGGCGTTTGTATAGCCCACCAAAGCGACGATCGGAAAGGGGATCTTCGCCCGCGCGGCGCGGTGCAATTCGCGGGTTTTCACGACCTTCGACAATTGCTTGCGGATGCGCACCAATTGCTCGTCAATGGCGCGGCGGTCGGCCTCGATCTGCGTCTCGCCAGGACCGCCCACAAACCCGAGCCCGCCGCGTTGGCGCTCGAGGTGGGTCCATGCGCGCACCAACCGCGTGCGCTGATAGCTCAGCGCCGCCATATCGACCTGCAACACACCCTCGCGGGTGCGCGCGCGGTCCGAGAAGATCTCCAAGATCAGCCCGGTGCGGTCCAAGAGCTTGACGCCCCACGCTTTTTCCAGATTGCGCTGCTGCACCGGTGTCACCGGCCCGTCCACCAGAACCAGATCGACCTCTTCGGCCTCGAACACCGCTTTGAGCTCGTCCATCTTGCCGGTGCCAAACAAATGACCCGGATGCGGTTTTGCAATGCGCACAACATCGGCGCCTACCACCTCGAGATGCGGCAAGGCAGCGGCCAAAGAGACCGCCTCTTCCAAGGCCCGCTCCGGAGCGCGCGCAGAATGTTCGGATTTTAAATCAGGATGCAGCACCCATGCGCGGGTGGCCTCCTGCCCATGTTCCATCAATTGGCGTCTTCGCCCTCATAAAGGCTGATCGGTTGCGACGGCATAATCGTCGAGATCGCGTGTTTATAGACCAGTTGCGATTGTCCGTCGCGGCGCAGCAGCACACAAAAATTGTCGAACCATGTGATCACGCCTTGCAGCTTCACGCCGTTGATCAAGAACACCGTGACCGGCACCTTGGTTTTGCGCACATGATTGAGGAATGCATCCTGCAGGTTCTGACGGTCGGAAGCCATGATCGATCACCTTTGTTCTTGTCTTGGGCCGCAAATCGGCATGCTGTTTGATCCGTTCGCAAGTATGAAGGGCATTTATGGCAGTTTCCAGCCCCAAAATGCAAGCTGCGCGCCGCACAGCGGCGATACGCGTCAGTTGCGCCACACCGAAGGCGAGACCAAAGCCACAATCGCCAAGGTTTCCAGCCGCCCCAACACCATAGCCGCCCCAAGCACCAATTTGGCCCCGCTGCTCAGATCGGCCAAGATGATCGGCACATCAGAGGCGATGCCGATCAAAGGCCCCGTGGTGCTCAGCGCCGCGATGGCCAGAACCGTTGCCTGTTCGAAATCGGCACCAAAACCGGCCAGAACCACGATCACCAAAGACAAGGACAGCGCGAAGAGCATGAAGAAGATCCACGCCACATAGGCGCCTTTGCGCCGGATGCGGCGGCTATGCGCGCCCTTGCCGCCGACCGAATGCGGATGGACCAGTTTTTCCATCTCGCGCAGCCCGTTGAGATAGAGCGCATAGACGCGCAGCAATTTGACCCCGCCCGCCGTGGTCGCCACCCCGCCGCCCACAAGCGCAAGGCCAAGCAAGATCAACCCCGTCGTCGGCAGACCCGACCAAGCCTGCGCCGTATCCCAATCGGCCGAGACAAAACCCGTGGTCGACAAGAAGGACAAAACCGTAAACACCCCGCCCCAAAGTGCATGCAAGGCCGCCATGCCTCCCATGCCCGCATCAAGATCGAAACTCGCGATGAAATGGCGCAAGAACAAGAGCAGCGGCACGCCCAACACCAACATGATACCGATGCGGAACTCGGGGTCATAGCGCAGGCTCTGGCGCTGCCCTGTGGTGCTGTCCGACGAAAAGGTCAGCCGCGACAAGGCAAAGAGAAGAAACAGAAAAATCACCATCTCGCCAGCAATACCGGAGGTCGTGCCGCTGCCCATGGAAAGCGGCAGCCCCGCATCCCCCACCGCCCCGGGCGAGAGCCCGCCCACGGGCGAGATGCCGCTCGTCGCCATGGTCGACATCGCATGGCACAAGGCCACAAAGGCGCGATCGCCGGTGATCATCAACAAAATCCAAAGCACCAGCGTCAATCCGACATAGACCGGCAAGAGCTGCGCCGCCGAGCGCAAAAGACGCAAGGCCGGATCGGTCAAGGTCTGGCGGTCCTCGGCCATGTCACCCTGCCCCGGTTCGGCAAAGGACGTCACCTCGAAACCGCCCAAATTGAGCGGTGCCAGAACCGCCGCCGCCGCAACCCATATCAAAAACCCGCCAAGCCAGCCAACTTCGGCACGCCACAAATGCAAAGCCGCAGGCAAGCGGTTCGGGTCGGCAAAGAGCGTCGCGCCGGTGGTGGTCAGAGACGAGACCATTTCAAAATAGGCGTTCACGAACGAGGTGGTGCCAAGCGCCTCATGAAAGGGCACGGCCAAGAACACCGGCAAAACAATATAGGCCGCCAAAAGCGCCACAAGATTGCCCACACCGCCTTTGGCGTTGCGTTTGCGCCCAGACAAAGAGATGGCGATCAACCCCGACGCCGTCAGCCCCAAGGTTCCGGCATAGAAAAACGCCCGCGCCTGCGCATGTTCTTCGAGACGCAGCGCATAGATCGCAGGCGCATACATCGCCGCCCCCGCAATCGCAAAGAGCAGCAAGAACAGCGGCAAATGGGTCAGGCGGGCCATCACAACATGCGCCTAGAAAAAGTCGATCGAGACCTGCAAGAGCCGCTCGACCTCCGGCACATCCGCAGCCATTGCAAACATCACGATCACGTCGCCCTCGTCGATTTTGACGTTGGCCAAGGGTTTGATCACCTTGCCGTCCTTCATGATCGCCGCAACGAGCACCCCTTCGGGGAAGCCGATATCGCGGATCGTGCGGCCCGAGATCGGCGAGGTCGACAAGACTTCGGCCTCGATCACCTCGGCCTCGGCATCGCCGATGGAATAGACCCCGCGCACACGCCCGTGGCGGATATGGCGCAAGATCGAGCTGACCGTCGTGGCGCGCGGGTTGATATAGGCATCCACCCCCAGCGGCCCGAGCAGCGGCACCAATGTCGGATCGTTGATCAGGGCGATTGCCATCGGGCAGCCTTCGGCCTTGGCGCGCACAGCGGCCAGCATATTGGTCTTGTCATCGTCGGTCACGCAAAGCACCGCATCGGCGCGGTTGATATTCGCCTCGGCCAAAAGCCCCGCATCAAGCCCGTCACCATTGAGCACAATCGTGCGCTCCAATACCTCGGCGGCGCGTTCGGCGATTTTGCGGTTTTTCTCGATCACCTTGACGCGGATGCGCTGCGTGCGCTTTTCCAATGCCTTGGCCACCGCAAGCCCCACGTTCCCGCCACCGATAACCACCACACGCTCTTGTTTTTTCAGCGTTTTCCCAAACACCTCAAGCATCCGCGGCACGTCTTCATTAGGCGCGAAGATATAGCAGTTATCCCCGACAAAAAGCTGGTCCGAGGGCGCGGGCGCAAAGAGCCGCCCGTCGCGGCGCACCCCGACCACGATCACCCGCAGGGTCGAGAACAGATCGGTCAATTGCCGCAACGGCGTGTTCACCACGGGGCAATCGTCGTCGATTGTGATCCCCATAAGCTGGGCCTTGCCGCCCAAAAAGGTTTCGGTGTCAAAGGCCGCAGGCGCGGCCAGACGCTGCAAAGCGGCCTCGGCCACCTCGCGCTCGGGGCTGATCACCACGTCGATGGGCATGTGATCGCGCCGGTAAAGATCGGAATAAATCGCCGTCAGATAGCTTTGCGCGCGCAAACGCGCCACCTTGCGCGGCACCGAAAACACCGAATGCGCCACCTGACAGGTGACCATATTCACCTCGTCCGAATAGGTCGCGGCAATCACCATATCGGCGTCGCGCGCGCCCGCACGGTCGAGCACATCAGGATAAGAGGCAAAGCCGGAAATCCCTTGCACATCAAGGGTATCGGTCGCACGGCGCACCAGATCGGGGTTGCTGTCCACCACGGTGACGTCGTTGTTTTCTCCGGACAGATGGCGGGCGATTTGCCACCCCACCTGCCCCGCGCCGCAGATAATGACCTTCATAAAAGCCGTTCCCGTGCTTGTTCATCTATGTTCCGCCACGCTAGCGGTTTGCTGCGCGAAATGACAGATGCGAATATGCCCGTCAAATCAATTGTCTTTGCCGCGCGGCCTGTGCAAATTGGGCCAATACACCGCGCCCGTCCACCGAGGTCTGCCATGCTCCTACCCCGACTTTTCCCACTCGTTTTGACCCTCACGCTCGCCGGTTGCCTGCCGGTCGAGGTCTATCACAAGACCGGCGTGCCGATCTCAAAACTGCGCAGCGATGATCTCGACTGTGCCGTCTCGGCGCTGGCAAAAGTGCCGGTCACGACGGTGACCCGCACCATCGCGGGCTATTATGTGCCGGGGCGCAAGGTCTGTAGCCCCGCCGGATGCTACCGCACCGCCGGATACATGACGCCGCCGCGCATCGAGCAATACGACAGCAGCGCGCCGCTGCGCGCCAAAGTCGCCGCGCAATGCATGCAAAACCGCGGCTATCGCGCCGTGGAGTTGAAACGCTGCGCCAGCAGCGGGCCAATCACCGTGCCGAGCCGTCAACCCGACCTGAGCGCGAATTCCTGCGCCGTTAAGGTCCAAGATCGTTGGGAAATTGTCACGCCGTAAAGGTCATACGCAAGGATCTGGGATTGGACCAAACGGTCCAACCAGATATTGTGGTGCACCTGACGGGTTTAACTCGCTTGTTCCACGCTCTCGTCGTCATCCACATGCGCCACCCGCGCGCCGGATTTGTTCGAGGTGACCACGCCGAGCGATTTGAGCTTGCGGTGCAGGGCGCTGCGCTCCATCCCGACAAATTGCGCGGTGCGCGAAATATTGCCCCCAAACCGATTGATTTGCGTCAAAAGATATTCGCGCTCAAAAGCCTCGCGCGCTTCGCGCAGCGGCATCGTCGCCAAAGTGCCGGCCAAAATCACCCGCCCCTCGTCACCGCCGCTCGCGGCCGTATCGCTGGGCAATTCCGCCGCCTCGATCGGGCCGCTGCCATCGCCCAAAATCAACACCCGCTCCATCATATTGCGCAGCTGGCGCACATTGCCGGGCCAGATCACAGTTTGCAACATCGCGACCGCTTCCTCGCTCAGGCTGCGTAGCGGCAAGCCTTGGGTTTTGTTGAACATTTCGAGGAAATGCTCGGCCAGAACCGGAATATCCTCGCGCCGCTCTTCCAAGGACGGCACCGCAATCGGCACCACGTTGAGCCGATGATAAAGCTCTTGGCGAAAGCGCTCGGCTTTGATTTCTGCTTCCAGATCTCGGTTGGTGGAGGAAATCACCCGCAAATCGACCCGTACCTTGCTCGAACCGCCGACGCGCAAAAACTGTTGATCAACCAGAACACGCAGGATTTTTGACTGTGTTCCCAAGGGCATATCAGCCACTTCGTCAAAATAGATCACCCCGCCATTGGCTTGCTCCAACAATCCTGGCTCGACGCCGTTCTCGCTGCTTTCGCGGCCAAAAAGCGCCTCTTCCATCCCGTCAGGTTCGATCGAGGCACAGCCCACGGTGACAAAAGGCGCCGAGGCACGGGCCGAATTGGCATGGATATAGCGCGCGGCGACCTCCTTGCCTGCCCCCGCAGGCCCCGTCAGCATCACCCTCCCGTTGGATTTGGTGACCTTATCAAGCTGGCTCATCAAGGTTTTGAACGACACCGAGGCCCCGACCATTTCGGTCGGCCCGACATCCTTGCGCTTGAGCTCGGTATTCTCACGGCGCAGGCGCGACGCTTCCATCGCGCGCCGGATCACCACCAGCAACTGATCGATATTAAAGGGTTTTTCGATGAAATCATAAGCGCCTTGCTTGATCGCGGCCACCGCGATTTCGATATTGCCATGGCCCGAAATGATCACCACCGGCACCTCGGGGTAATCGCGTTTGACCGATTTGAGAATGTCGATCCCGTCCATCTGGCTGTCCTTGAGCCAGATATCGAGGATCATCAGGCTGGGCGGCTGATCCTCGACCGCCTTCATGCAATCGTCCGAATTGCCGGCCAACCGCGTGGTAAAGCCTTCGTCCTCAAGAATATCCGAGATCAATTCGCGAATATCGCGCTCGTCGTCCACAATCAGAATATCGCTCATGTGTCCCTCATACCGTTTCTTTTACGTCTGTTTCTCCGCCCGCCGCAGGCCGCAAAGCCTCGGGCGTCAGAGGCAGGCGAACCACCGCCATAGCCCCCGCATGATTGGCCGCCTCGAATTGCGGCGCGGTCTCCAAAGCAAGGCTGCCGCCATGCTCTTCGATAATTTTCTTCACGATGGGCAGGCCAAGGCCGGTGCCCTTTTCGCGCGTTGTGACATAGGGTTCAAAAAGCCGCGCGCGGTCTTCTGGCAATCCGATCCCGTTGTCGGAAATGCGGATTTCCGCCATCGGGCCATGGCGCTCCAATGTGATTTCGATTCGCGGGGCATAGCCATCGGGAGCGCCGCGCTCGATAAAGCTTTCGGTCGCCTCGCCCGCGTTTTTGATCAAATTGGTCAAAGCCTGATGGATCATCGTCGCATCAAGATCGGCAGTCATCACCGTGTCAGCGCCCGCCAATGTGATGGTCACATCAGGTTGCCCCGCGCGCTGCAGCAACACCGCGTCATTAAGGATCGAAGAGATATTTTCCTCGCGCCTTTGCGGCTCGGGCATACGGGCGAATTTTGAAAACTCATCAACAATGTGCCGCAAGTCATTGGTTTGGCGCACAATAACGCCCGTGAGCTGCTCCAGATCGCTTGCGTTCGCCTCGTCCAGATGCCGCGAAAACTTGCGTTTGATCCGCTCCGCCGAAAGCTGGATCGGGGTCAGCGGGTTTTTGATTTCATGGGCGATCCGGCGCGCCACATCGCCCCATGCCGCCATACGCTGCGCCGCGACCAGATCGGTGACATCGTCAAAGGCCACCACAAAACCTTCGAGCCGCTGCGTATCGCTGCGCCGCGTCGACATACGCACCAGAAGGTTTTCTAGCCGCCCCGCGCGGCTGACCTTGATCTCTTCTTGCACCACTTCTTGGCCGCTGCTGCGCAGCCGCTCGAACAGCGCGCCAAACTCCGGCACCGCCACTTCCAAGGCGACGCTTTGGCGTTCTTCGTGCCAATCGAGCAAACGCTCGGCGGAGCGGTTCACAAAGGCCACGCGCCCCTTGGCATCAAGCCCGACCACGCCCGAGGTCACCGAACTGAGCACCGAATCGAACATCCGGCGGCGGCGCTCGATCTGCTTATTGGTGTCCAAAAGCTCTTGGCGCTGGCCTTTGAGTTGGCGGGTCATCTGGTTGAAATAGCGGCCAAGCTGGGCGATTTCGTCCTCGCCCTCCTCTTCGACGACCTGCACATCCAGATTACCGGTCCCGACATGCTGCGCCGCCGACGTCAGCCGCCCGACCGGCCGCGCCAGCCGCTCGGCGAACCAAAGCCCGAGCCAGATCGCCGCCAAAATCAAGATCACCGCAAACCCCAAGTAGAGCAGCCCGAATTCGAACAAGACCCGCCCGCGCTCGCTTTCCAGCTGTTTGTAAAGCCGCGCGGTTTCTTGGGTCTCGTCGAGCAGGTTCAAAATATCGCCATCGACCGTGCGACTGACATAGACCAATCGGTCTACAAAGGCCTCTAGCGGCACTAAGGCCCTGAATTCATTGTTATCCCAATCGGGAATGATCAAAAGCCCCTGATCGAGCGCCATGGCGATTTGCGCGGCTGTCGGCTTTTCGAAATCAAACAGATAGGAGCGTTCACCGCGCGAGCGTAGCGCGCCACTGCTGTCGATGACATAGGCCTCGCGCAGGCCGCGCTGGATTTGCGACTGGCCTTGGGTGAGCACCTCGCGCACCTGCCCGTCGGCCATAAACCCGCGTGTGCGGCGCGAGGCATCGACAAACCCCGCCAAGGCCCGCGCGTCTTGGGCCAGATCGCGGCGATGCTCGTCCTCATAGGCCTGCGCGGCGGCCAAGGACGAACCGACCACTTGGCGCACCCGCTCGGAAAACCAGCCCTCAAGCCCGACATTCACCGTCAGCATGGCGAAAATCGCCACCGTCACCGTCGGGATCAGCGCCATCAACACAAACACGCCGGTCAACCGCAGGTGAAGCCGCGATCCGGCGGAATGGGCGCGCCGCGCGGCGACCATCTGCGCCACGCGTTGCAAGACCAAGGCCGCAACCGCCAAAACATAGACCAGATCAGCCAGAAGAATCAGCCGCAAGCCGATGGAGGTCGCGGCTTGGTCCAAGGGGCCAAGGATCAAGAAGGTCGCCAAAGCCAGCAAGGGACCGAGCAGGACAAGGCCCAAAGTCGCCGCGTTTTGCACGCGCTTCTGGCGCCGCAAACGTTGCAGCCTCAGCCAAGTCTGTTTCCGCTTCGGGGGAGCCAAGCGCTGCCCTCTTCCTGATGTGCTGATACAAATCGGCCACAGCACCCCACGCAGGATGCAGCGAAATCTGCTCAGCGAACCGCCATATCTTGTGGTCCTCTAAAGGCGGATGCCTTCGGGCCACTCTTATGTTGCCCTTTTACATCAATTTGCGGCGCCGTGTCACGCGAATATCGAGGTCTGTGATCTTCTTGCGCAAAGTATTGCGGTTGATCCCGAGCAAATCGGCACATTTTGCCTGATTTCCGCCGGTTGCGTCCAAGGCGATCTCGATCAGAGGCATTTCGACCTCGCGCAAAATCCGTGCGTAGACGCCGGGCGGCGGCAACATATTGCCATGCAAGTCGAAGTAGCGGCGCAAATGCCGCGCCACCGCACCCGAGAGTTTTTCGGTATCGGCGCCGCCAAGCGCAGGCTCCAACTCCGGCTGGTTGCCCAAAACCGCCTCGACCTCGCTGCGCGCAATCTCGTCGGTACGCGCGGTCAGAACCAGCCGCCGGATCGCATTCTCAAGCTGGCGCACATTCCCTGGCCAGCTATAGACCCGCATCAATTCCAACGCATCATCGGCAAAGCGCCGCGCCGCAGAGCCGTCACGCTCGGCGCGGGCCAGAAAATGCTCGGTCAGAAGCGGAATATCATCCACACGCTCGCGCAGCGCAGGCACATGAATCGAGGCACCCGACAAGCGGTAGAACAGGTCTTGGCGCACCTTGCCGTCATCCATTGCGCGGCTCAAATCACTCTGGCTCGTGGCCATGAACCGTGGGGTCGCATCGCCGCCCGCATCCATCATTCGCACGATACGCGCTTGAACTTCGCTGTCTATATCGCTGATTTCATCGAACAAAACCGTGCCGCCCTTGGCGCGTGCCAAAACCTTTGCCGGTCCTTCAAGCTCTGACAGATCCGCCGCCGTCGCAGTAACAAAGGGCAAATTGCGCCGGTCCGAGAAATCATGGATCGCCCGCGCGATCAGCGATTTCCCCGTGCCGCTTTCGCCTGAGATCAACACCGACAGATCGGTGTTCATCACCTTGGCCACCAACCGGTAGAGCGCCTGCATCGCCGGGGTGCGCCCGACCAGAGGCAATTCGTCAGGGCGGTCCTTCACCTCGATTTGCGAGGTCGGCGCCCCCGAGGTACGCCGCACCTCCAAGGCCCGCGCCGTGCGTTTCATCAAATCGGGCAAATCAAACGGTTTGGGCAGGTAATCATAGGCCTCGGCCTCGGCGGCCTGAATGGCGGTCATGATGGTATTTTGCGCCGAAATGACGATCACCGGCAGGCCCGGACGATCCTCGGCGATTTTCGGCAGCATCTCCAGACCATTGCCATCGGGCATCATCACATCGGAAATCACCACATCGCCTTTGCCCTCGGCCACCCACCGCATCAAGGTGGTCAGCGAGGAGGTCGCGTGCACCTTACACCCCGCGCGGGTCAGCGCTTGGGTCAAAACGGTGCGGATCGTGCGGTCGTCATCCGCGACAAGAACGGTGCCATCCATCAGGAGGTCTCCTCAAGGTTACGGGGGGCAAGGGGAAGAGATATGCGGAAAATCGTGCGGCCCGGAATGCTGTCGACCGAAATCCATCCGTCATGGTCGGAGATGATCTTGCTCACCAGCGCGAGGCCCAAACCGGTGCCGTTTTCGCGCCCCGAAACGAAGGGGTCGAAAATATCGCCCGCGATCTCTTTGGGCAGGCCGGGGCCATCGTCGATCACCTCGATCTGGAGGGGTAAGGACACGCCGGTACCATCGGCGCGGCGCAGGCGGAAACTATGCTCGTAATAGGTGTGCAGTCGGATGTTTCCGCCTTTTTTATCAGCCGCTTCCGAGGCGTTCTTAAGAAGGTTCAGCACCACTTGCAGCAATTGATCGGGATCGCCCGATGCAGGCGGGAGCGACGGGTCGTAATCCTCGGCGATCTTCATATGCGCGCCAAAGCCAAGCAAAGCAGAGCGGCGCGCACGGTCCAACACGTCATGCACATTCACCGCTTTCATCCGCGGTTTGGAGAGATTTCCGAATTGCTCGACCTGCTCCAAAAGCCCGACAATCCGGCGGGTTTCCTCGACAATCAGATCGGTCAATTCCTGATCTTCCTTGCTCAGCCCCATCGACAAAAGCTGCGCCGCGCCGGTGATCCCCGCCAGCGGGTTCTTGATCTCATGCGCCAGCATTTCGGCCATGCCGATGGCCGATTTTGCCGCCGATTTTACCGAATGGTTTTGCGTCATCCGCCCCGCCAATTCGCGCGGCGAGATCAGGAACATCATCACCCCATCCGCATCATTGAGCGGCGCGATTTGCAGATTACAGTGCAGCGGCGCACGCTCGCCCGTGCCGACGTCCACATCGTTGACAAAAAGCGGCGCGCTATGTTGGCGCGCGCGGCTAAACGCCTGCTCGATCTGCGCGTCAATCGCAAGACGGTCCCACAAAGGCTCACCGTGGATGCTCTTGGCCGAGGTGTTCAAAAACCCTTCGGCGGCGGGGTTGATATCGATGATTTTGTCATCTTGATCGACCAAAAGCGCCGGCACAGGCAGCGAGGCCCAAATTGCGCTGTCCGGTTGGGTGTTTGACGGCTCGGTCATGCCGCATCCTTTCGCGCGCCGTCCACGGCCAACGGGATCAAACGCAGCACCTCGTTGCTGTCACGGCACGTCAGAACCTCGCGCCGCAAGGGCTTGGGCGTATTGGCCGCATCCATATACCACCCCAGATGTTTGCGCGCGGTGCGCAGGCCCAAATCGGCCCCGTAAAAGCTGAGCATTGCCTCGTAATGTCCTGATATCATGTCCGAAAGATCGTTTCCTTGCGGCCTGACGGGCGCCGGTGTTCCGTAAATCTGGTGTGCCACCTCGGCCAAGAGCCAAGGCCGCCCCTGCGCGCCGCGCCCGATCATCACCCCATCGGCGCCCGAGGCCGCAAGCGCCGCGCGCGCCGAGTCCGCATCGACAATGTCGCCATTGGCGATCACCGGAATACCGACCGCCTCTTTGACGGCGCGAATAGCGGCCCAATCGGCGCTGCCTTTGTAGAACTGGCACCTTGTGCGGCCATGGATCGTGATCATCCCAATCCCCGCGTTCTCGGCCCGCTTCGCCAGATCGGGCGCATTCATCAAATCCGCATCCCACCCCAGCCGCGTTTTGAGCGTCACGGGAAGCGCCACCGCCTCGACCACTGCCTCGATCAGATGCAAAGCATGGTCCAGATCGCGCAACAGCGCCGAGCCGGAATAGCCGTTCACCACTTTTTTGGCGGGGCAGCCCATGTTGATATCAATCACCCGCGCGCCATTGTCTTCGATCTGTTTGGCCGCGCGCGCCATCCACGTGGCCTCGCGGCCTGCGATTTGCACCGATGTGCCCTCGACGCCAAAGCCCAGTTCGGCCTTTTCTCGCACGCCCGGTTTGCCTTGGACCATCTCTTGGCTCGCCACCATTTCCGAGACGACCAGCCCCGCGCCGAAAGAGGCCACAAGCGAGCGGAACGGCAGATCGGTGATCCCCGCCAGCGGTGCCAAAAGCACCGGCGGTGTGATCGTCATATCTCCCAAGTTGAGGGTCACGCGCTTAATCCTTGTGCAGTCTTGCGGCGGTTCCTTTTTGGCTACCCTAGGAATCGGGCACCGACAATGGCGCGCCCGCGCAAATCTGCTTTACAATCTGGCATGTGATTAAAAATTAAGCAACATCGCTGCGGGGCCGCGGATGATTGCCCTTAGAAGCGCGAGCGCTTATTGAGAGACGCAAAGTCTCACGAAAGCCAAAGCGCCCCATGCCAAGCCCCCTAGCCCCTTCGCGCCCGCCCGTTTGCGCGGCCCTGATCGTCGCCGCCGGACGCGGCGCGCGCGCGGGCGGCGATCTGCCAAAACAATGGCAACCGCTGCGCGGCGCACGGGTGATTGACCATACATTGGCGCGTTTTGCGGGCCATCAGGGCATCGACATGATCCAATTGGTGCTACACCCCGACGATATGACCCGCATTGCCCCGCGCGCGGGCCTGTCGGTTTGCGCCGGCGGGGCGACGCGCGCCGCCTCCGTGCGCATGGGGCTGGAGGCTCTGGCCGCCCTGCCCAAAGGATCGCGCCCCAGCCGCGTGTTGATCCATGATGTGGCCCGCCCCTGCGTCAGCGATCAGGTGATTTGCAAGGTCTTGGCCGCGCTCGGGCAAAGCCCCGCCGCCGCGCCCGCCCTCCCCGTCATCGACGCGCTTTGGCGCGGCGAAAACGGCGCCGTGACCGGCCTTGCCGACCGCACGGGGCTTTACCGCGCACAAACGCCGCAAGGCTTTGATTTTGAGACCATTCTTAAGGCACACCAAAGCAGCGCAGGCGATGCGGCCGATGACGTCGAAATCGCCCGCGCCGCAGGCATTGCCGTGACCATCACCCAAGGCAGCGACGACAATATCAAAATCACCCACCCCGAAGATTTCGCCCGCGCCGAAGCCATTTTGACGCGCAGCGACGCCCAACCCGCAGGAGCCACCATGACCGCCCCCCGCCCCTTTGATATCCGCCTTGGCAATGGCTATGACGTGCACCGCTTTACCGACGGGGATCACGTCATCCTTTGCGGCGTGCGCATCCCCCACAGCCGCGCGCTCTTGGGCCATTCGGATGCGGATGTGGGCATGCACGCGGTGACCGATGCGATTTACGGCGCCTTGGCCATGGGCGATATCGGCCGCCATTTCCCGCCCTCCGATCCGCAATGGAAAGGCGCGGCGAGTGAGATATTCTTGGCCCATGCTGGCAATCTGGCACGCGAAAAAGGATTTGAGATCAGCAATATAGACTGCACTCTTATTTGCGAGCGGCCCAAAATCGGGCCACATGCCGAAGCTATGCAAACGCAACTGGCGCGGATTTTGCAAATCGATGCCGCGCGGATCTCGGTCAAAGCCACCACCTCCGAGCGGCTCGGCTTTACCGGCCGCGAAGAAGGTATCGCCTCAATCGCAACAGCCACATTGGTGACCCCGCAATGACCGCCCCCCGTGCCCCCTATTCCACGCCTGTGAGCCACCTGATTGCCACTGCCGCTTTTGTCGGGCATCTGCGCCCCGCGCCCGGCACATGGGGATCGCTGGCCGCGCTACCCTTGGCTTGGGCCATTCATACGCTGAGCGGTTTTGGCGGATTGGTGATTGCGACGGTCTTGGTGTTTGCCGCCGGATGGTGGGCCACCGCACGCGAAACCCGCGGCGCGGCGGATCACGATCCCTCCGAGATTGTCGTGGACGAGGTGGTCGGCCAGTGGATCGCGCTGTTCACCATTTCCTATGGCGCACAATTCGCCGGTGTGGATATCCTCAAACTCTATCCCGGATGGATCGCGGCGTTTTTGCTGTTCCGCCTGTTTGACATTACCAAATGGGGGCCGATCGGATGGGCCGACCGGCGCGGAGATGCGCTTGGCGTGATGCTCGACGATGTGATCGCGGGCGTTTTTGCCGCCCTCGTCACCGCCGTTCTGGCCGCCATTGCACATGGGGTATTGATCTGATGATTGCTCAAGAGCTTGCCACCCGCCTGTTGAAAGCTGCGACCGCCTGCGGCCAAAAAGTCGCCACCGCCGAAAGCTGCACCGGCGGTATGGTCGGCGCGGCGATCACCGATATTGCCGGATCCTCGGCGGTGTTTGAACGCGGGTTTTTGACCTATTCCAATGCCGCGAAGCAAGAGATTCTGGGGGTTAAGGCCGCAACGCTTGAAACCTATGGCGCGGTTTCCGAAGAGGTGGCGCGCGAGATGGCGGCGGGGGCTCTGGCGCGCTCAAATGCCGATCTTGCCGTGGCGATCACCGGCATCGCCGGACCCGGCGGCAGCGAACATAAACCCGAAGGCCGCGTATGTTTTGCGCTGGCCCGAACTGGCGTTCCACCCCAGAGCGAGACAACCGATTTCGGCCCGCTTGGCCGCCATGCGGTGCGCCAGTTCTCGGTGCAAATGCGCTGATGCTGTTGATCGAAGCGCTCGAGACAGACGCGCAATAGGCATGGCCGCGCCAAAGTTTGCGCGCCGCACAAATTATAAGCAATAACCCAAAATGAGCGCCCTCAATTTAGGCAATTTACAATTTGCCTAATAAAATAGCGCTCAAATCCCCCATCGCCCCTTTTCGCGCCGCCGCAAAAACGGTTTGAGCGCTCAAAACAAAACGACATCTACTATCGGAGGGACAGATGAACGCCGCAGATACCGCGTGGATTATGGTCGCAACAGCCCTTGTGCTGTTCATGACATTGCCAGGGCTCGCCCTGTTTTACGGCGGGCTGGTGCGCGCCCGCAACGTGCTCAGCGTCTTTATGCATTGCTATGCGATTGCCTGCCTGATGAGCGTGCTGTGGTTCGCTTTCGGCTATTCCATCGCCTTTGGCGAGGGCAATGCCTATTGGGGCGGACTTGGCAAAATGTTCCTTGGCGGGATTGATGCCGATACGCTCTCGGGCAACCTGCCCGAAGTGCTGTTCTTTGCCTTCCAGATGACCTTTGCAATTATCACCCCCGCGCTCATCGTCGGTGCCTATGTCGAACGCATCGGTTTTGGCTTTGTGCTGCTGTTTTCGGGTCTGTGGATGCTTTTGTGCTATGCGCCCGTGACACATTGGATTTGGGGCGGCGGTTTTTTGGCCGATGGCGGTATTTTCGGTGAAACCGGCGTCAAGGATTTCGCCGGCGGCATCGTGGTCCACGAAACCGCAGGTCTGGCCGCGCTTTTGATCGCTGTCTTCCTCGGCCCGCGCCGCGACCACTCCAAACCGCCCCATTCGCCCGGCTTTGTGATGATCGGCGCGGCGATGCTTTGGGTCGGCTGGTTCGGCTTTAACGGCGGATCGCAATTGGCCGCAGACGGCGGCGCGGCGATGGCCATCACCGTCACGCATATCTCGGCGGCCACGGCCTCGCTGACTTGGGCGATCTGGGAAAAGATCAAATTCGGCAAAGCCTCGCTCGTGGGCATTGTGACCGGCACCATTGCGGGCCTTGCCTCGATCACCCCCGCATCGGGTTTTGTCGGCCCTGTTGAGGCTTTGATCATCGGCGCCGTCGCGGGCATCTTGTGCCAAGAGGCGGTGAACCTGATCCGCAACACGCTCAAGATCGACGACACATTGGATGTCTTTGCCGTGCACGGCGTTGGCGGTATCTTTGGCACCATCATGATCGCCGCCTTCGGCGTCGGCTCTTGGGCGGCGCAGCTTGGGTCGCTGGCCATCGTCGGGGTCTTCACCTGCGCGGTGACCGTTGTGCTGATCAAACTGGTCGGTCTGATCACGCCCCTGCGCGTCGATCCCGAGATCGAGACAACGGGTCTGGATCTGACGGTTCACGGCGAGCGCGCCTATGATCACGCCTCGTAAGGGCGCAGACATAAACGACAAAAGGCCCTCGCAGCGATGCGGGGGCCTTTTTATGTGACGCGCCCTTCAGTCAAGCGAAGGTGCGGAAAATTACGTACTCCCGTAAAGCGCCGCAGCGCGGCGCTCGAAAGCGCGCACGATGCGCTGCATCGCCTCGTTGAAGACCACACCAATGATCCCCTGCAAAATCGCGTTCTTGAACTCGAAATCCACGAAAAACGTCACATCGCAGCCGCCTTCGGTATCGGCAAAGGCCCAGTTGGATTTCATATATTTGAACGGCCCGTCGAGATATTCGGTATCGACCTTTTTCTCATCGGGATAAAGCACCACGCGGCTGCCGAAGCGCTCGCGGAAGACCTTGAAGGAAATCACCAAATCCGCCTCCATCACCTCGGCGGCGGGGTTTTCGGCCAAGGGCGCGCGCGAGCGGATGCGCGCGGCGGCGCACCACGGCAAGAACTGCGGATAGGCCCCCACATCCGCCACCAGATCATACATCTGCTGGGCGCTATAGGGCAAAAAACGGGTCTCGGAATGGGTCGGCATATGCTCTGGTTTTCGCGTGACTTGGGCCTCCCATGTCGTAGAATAGGCACGGAAATTCAAGGGGAAAGACATGCCAACGCGACCCTATGTCATAGATCAGATGATCTCGGCCAAAGCCATTGCCGCACGGATCGAGGCCCTGTGCCGCGAGATCGAGGCCGAATTCGACGGCACGCGAAAGCTGGTCGTCGTCGGGCTGTTGCGCGGCTCTTTTGTCTTTATCGCCGATCTGGTGCGTGAATTGGACCTGCCGGTCGAGGTCGATTTCCTTGAGGCCTCCTCTTATGGCAACGAGATGAAATCGAGCAGAGAAGTGCGCATTCTCAAAGACTTGCGCGGCGAAATCGCCGATCGCGATGTATTGGTCGTCGAGGATATTATCGACACCGGCCACACGATGACCCATGTCACCCATCTGCTTGAAAGCCGCCACCCCGCGCGGCTCAAGACCATTGCCCTGCTCGACAAACCCAGCCGCCGCGAAGTGCCCTTCAAGGCCGACTGGACCGGATTTGAAATCCCTGACGAATTTGTCGTCGGCTATGGCATCGATTTCGCACAGCGAAACCGCAACCTGCCCTATATCGGCAAGGTGCGGTTTACCGATGAAGAAAGCGGCGCAAATGACTGATAAGAAACAAAAATGCTAAACATACGCCATTTGATGCGCATGGCCAAATGGGCGCGCCGCCCGCCGTCAATGCGGCAGGTAAAAATCGGCGCAGCGATTTTGGCGCTCTGCTTTGCCATTTTCGCGGTGGAATATTTCATCGGCTGGCCGGAGGCGCTCACCATGGAGCGCGCCCCGAAATACAAGCCGAATTAAGCTTTGCCCAGCTTTGCAAACCGCGCGTCGCGCAGCTTTGCAAAGTCGTCCCCCGCGTGATAGCTCGACCGCGTCAAAGGCGAGGCAGAGACCATCAAGAAGCCTTTGCCAAAGGCGGCTTTTTCATAGGCGGCAAATTCATCGGGATGCACAAAACGGTCCACCGCATGGTGTTTCGGCGTCGGTTGCAGATATTGCCCGATGGTCAGGAAATCGATATCCGCCGCGCGCATATCCTCCATCACCTGAAGCACCGCTTGGCGGTCCTCGCCCAGCCCCACCATGATGCCTGATTTGGTGAACATCGTCGGGTCCAGTTCCTTGACCCGCTGGAGCAGACGCAGCGAGTGGAAATACCGCGCGCCGGGGCGCACTTCGGGGTAAAGCCCTGGCACCGTTTCCAAATTATGGTTGAACACGTCAGGGCGCGCCTCGACGACCACTTCCAAAGCCTCGGGGCCGCAGCGGATGAAATCGGGCGTCAGAACCTCGATCGTTGTGGCAGGGCTACGGTGGCGAATGGCGCGGATGGTCTGGGCGAAATGCTGCGCCCCGCCGTCTTCGATATCGTCGCGGTCGACGGAGGTGACCACCACATGGTTGAGCCCCAATTTGGCGACTGCATCGGCCACACGGCCCGGTTCGAAGACATCAAGATCTTCGGGCGGCTTGCCCGTGGCGATGTTGCAAAACGTGCAGGCACGGGTGCAGACCTCGCCCATGATCATCATCGTGGCGTGCCCTTGGGACCAGCATTCGCCCGCATTGGGGCATCCCGCCTCTTCGCAAACCGTCACCAGTTTATGCTCGCGCATGATGTCGCGGGTTTGCTTATAGCCTTCCGAGGTCGGCGCTTTGACCCTGATCCAATCAGGCTTGCGCGGCTGCGGATTGTCGGAGCGGCGCGCCTTTTCAGGGTGGCGCTGCTCGGGGATTTTCAGATCACGCGGCGACATGGGCTGCTCCTTACTGTTGCCTTCCATATACGCCCGCTTTGGGTTGCTGTCCAATGAAGAGCCGCGCATCTGGCGCATGGCAGCCCTGCCGCTAGCGCGGAGTTTCCTTTCAAATCGGCCTATTTACCATGCAACGCGCCGCGCCCTGCCCGCGGCGCGCTCTGTCTGGCGGGTTTTCTTCGCGATTGCAGCATTTAACGCTGCGGCTGCATTGAAGCCGTGATTAGAATCGCTCTAAACCAGCCGCGAACCATTCTTGCCTGCTGCCGCGGGCGTTCATCTAGGAGCAGATATTATGATTGCCGGAGCAAAACTCCCCGCCGTGACCTTCCACACCCGTGTGCGTGACGAATCCGTCGGCGGGCCGAACCCGTTTCGTTGGCAGGACATGACCACCGCGGATTACTTCGCAGGCAAGCGCGTGGTCCTTTTCTCGCTGCCCGGTGCCTTTACCCCCACTTGCTCGACCTACCAACTCCCTGGTTTCGAAGATAATTTCGAAAAATTCCAAGAGATGGGTATCGACGAGATTTATTGCATGTCGGTCAACGACAGCTTTGTGATGAACAAATGGGCCGAGGCCCAGGGCATTAAGAATGTTAAAGTCATCCCTGACGGATCGGGCGAATTTACCCGCCGCGCCGGCATGTTGGTGCGCAAGGATAACCTCGGGTTTGGCCTGCGCTCGTGGCGCTATGCGGCCGTGGTCAACAATGGAACCATTGAGGCGTGGTTCGAAGAGCCGGGCTTGTGCGACAACCACGGCGAAGACCCTTACGGCGAAAGCTCGCCGGAAAACGTGATGAAATATCTGAAAAACAAAGGCGCGGCGGTCGCTGCCGAATAGTTGGACCATCCGGTCTAGCCCCAAGATGATGATGCACCGCCCGCTGAGACCCAACCAGCGGGCGGTCTGCGTTAAAGGGCATTTCGGCACTGCGCCGTCAGGCCCTCACCGACCTGCGCCAACAGCGCGGTCAATTCCGCAAACCAAGCGTCCGATCCGCTACCGCGCCTGCGAAACAGGGCGATTTCGCGCGACGGTTCCGGCGCAGAAAACCGCATCAACTCCATTTTGGGCGCCGACAGGCTTTCGGAAAGCGCCGCGATTTCCGGCATCAGCGTCAAACCAAACCCCGCCTCGACCAACCGCGACAAGGTCGCCAAAGAGGACGCGCCGGTATTGATCTGCCCCGCGCCGCGCCCGCAAACCTCCAGCGCCTGATCGGTCAGGCAATGGCCATCCTCCAGCAACATCAATTGCGACGGCTCCAGAGCTTTGGGGCGCAATGCCTCGGCCCCGGTTCCCAATGCGCTCAGGCGTGCGGCAGACCCCGCAAGCAAAAAGCGGTCCTCAAAGAGCGAAGCGACCTCGAGCGCCGCCACCTCGAGCGGCAAAGCCATCACCGCCGCGTCCAATGTGCCGTCGACGAGCTGCGCGACCAAGCGCTCGGTCTTGCCCTCAAACACCTTCACGTCCAGCGACAGATCATGGGCACGAAGCCGCGCCAGCGCTTCGGGCAACAGGTATGGCGCGACGGTCGGAATCACCCCAAGGCGCAATTCGCCGGACAATCCCCCGCGCCAGCGCGCCATCTGGACCAATCGGTCTACTTCCTCCAAGGTCTTTTCTGCTTGGCTTAAAATCTGCCGCCCGAAGGGGGTCAGCACAACGTCACGCGCATGGCGCTCGACCAATGCCGCGCCGAGTTGCGCCTCCAGATCACGGATTTGCACCGAAAGTGCGGGCTGAGAGACATGCACCGTCTGCGCCGCACGGCCAAAATTTCGCTCGGCCGCCAAGGCCTTAAAGTAAGTGAGTTGGCGCAGAGTGATATTCATAATCAATTCCTATCAGTTTCAAAGGAAATTGCAATTGGAACTTATGGCAAAACCCACATCATATAGCGACAACGCAATGCAATAAGGAGCTAGCCAGAGATGAGCAAACGTCTGACCACCACCGCCGGTGCCCCCGTCACCAGTAATGCAAACAGCCAAACCGCCGGAGCCCGCGGGCCGGTCTTGTTGCAAGATTATCAATTGGTTGAAAAGCTCGCCCATCAGAACCGCGAGCGTATCCCCGAGCGCGTGGTCCACGCCAAAGGCTGGGGCCTTGAGGGCAAATTCACCGTCACCCATGACATCACCAAATACACCTGCGCCGAGGTCTTTAAACCCGGTGCGGTGACGGATGTTCTGTCGCGTTGGTCCACCGTGGCGGGCGAGCAAGGCGCCGCCGATGCTGAACGCGATGTGCGCGGCTTCAGCCTGAAATTCTATACCGAGGATGGCAATTGGGACGTGGTGGGCAATAACACGCCGGTGTTTTTCTTGCGCGATGCGATGAAGTTCCCCGACTTCATCCGCACCCAAAAACGCCACCCGAAAACCAACCTGCGCAGCCCCGAAGCGATGTTTGATTTTTGGGCCGCGCAGCCCGAATGCATCCATCAGGTAACGATTCTCATGTCCGACCGCGGCATTCCGGTGAACCCGATGCGTATGAACGGATATGGCAGCCACACCTTCAGCTTGTGGAACGAAAAGGGCGAGCGGTATTGGGTGAAATTCCACTTCAAAACCCAACAAGGTCACGCCCATTACACCAATGCCGAGGCAGAAGAGCTGATCGGCAAAACCCGCGAGAGCTATCAAGAAGACCTCGTGAACGCGATCAATGGCGGCGATTTCCCGAAATGGACGCTGTTTATCCAAGTCATGCCCGAGGCCGATGCAGGCAAGCAGGCCTATAACCCCTTCGATCTGACCAAGGTCTGGCCGCATGGCGATTACCCGCTCATCGAAGTGGGTGAGCTGGAGATGAACAAGATCCCCGAAAACTATTTCCAGATGGTCGAAAACGCCGCTTTCAGCCCGTCCAATGTGGTGCCAGGCATCGGGTTCAGCCCCGACAAAATGTTGCAAGGGCGTATCTTCTCTTATGCCGATGCGCATCGCTACCGGCTTGGCACCCATTACGAGGCCCTGCCCGCGAATGCGCCCAAAGCCGCGCAAATGCAGCATTACCACAAAGACGGCACCATGCGGTTCTTCACCAATGATTTCGGCAATCCCGATGCCTATTACGAGCCAAACCAATATGATGGCCCGACCGCCCAGCCGGAGTTTGTCGAACCGCCCCTGCGCATCGACGGCGATGCGGACCGCTATGCGGTCGAGGACAGCGATGCCGATTACGTTCAGCCGCGCGCCTTGTTCAACATGTTCGACGAAGGGCAAAAGCAGCGCTTGTTCAATAACTTCGCGGCGGCGATGGGGCCGTGCTCGCAGCCGGTCAAGGAACGTTGGTATGCGGTGCTCGAACGGGTGCATCCCGACTATTGCGCCGGTGTGCGCGCCGCGAATGAGGCGCAAGCCAGCGATGTAAACGCGGTGCCGGTGACGAATGACACGCCGGTTCCCAAGGGATAAATATCGGGCAATACAGGCACTGGACCGAACGGTCTAGAACGCCGAGAGGCCGCAAGGGCACCCACCCTTGCGGCCTTTTCCTTTGCCCGCGCAAAAACCGCAGTTGCGAGTCGCTCTCGGTTGCACCTCGCGCTCCATCGCCTAAAACTTGCGCGCATCAGGTAAAGCCAAGGAGCCCGAGATGAGCATTGACTGGACCGCGCACCGGCGCGAAGCGCACTCCCTTGGCCGCACACAGGAATTTCTCAAACAAATCATCTATGGCGGCAATGACGGGATTGTCACAACCTTTGCCATTGTCGCAGGTTTTGCAGGGGCTGCCTCCGATGGAGCGGGGCAAATCGGTGCGGTGGCGGTCTTGGTCTTTGGTCTGGCCAACCTCTTTGCCGATGCGGTCTCGATGGGCTTGGGCGAGTTTCTTTCCACCCGCTCGCAACATGACCTCTACCGCGCGCGGCGCAGCAGCGAGCTGCGAGAAATTGCCGAAAATCCGGCGCAAGAGCGGTTCGAGATGGTCCATATCCTGCGCCAGCGCGGATTGCCCGACAATGAGGCCGAAACCACGGCCGATATCATGCTGCGCCATCCCGATATGATGGCCGATCTGATGATGACGTATGAATTCGGCATGCATGATCCGGCCGAGGAAAACCCCGCGATCAACGGCTTTGTCACATTTTGCAGCTTTGTGGTGTTCGGCGCCGTGCCTTTGGTGCCCTATTTCGTAACCGAGCCGACCCCCGCCACCTTCATCCACTCGGTGATGACGACGGCAGGGGCCTTGATCGCGCTGGGTCTGCTCAGATGGAACGCCACGGGCGAGCCGTTGCACCGCTCGGTTGGCGAAACCGTCTTGGTCGGGACGGTTTGCGCCGTGGTGGCCTATGGCGTCGGGATGCTGGTCGGCGGTTAACCGATCAATGCACCCGCGTCGCCAAGGTCATCATAATGACGCTTGAGCCGTTGCAGCGCGATGCGCAGCACGATCTTGCCAGAGCGGGCGGACCAGCCCATGCGCTTTTCCGCGGCCTCCAGCCCCTCAAGATAGCAACAGCAGCGCAGCGCCACATCGCCAAGCCCCGGACCGAGGTCCTTGAGCGCCCCCATCACGCGGGCCTTTGCCGCCTCCGAGCCGCCGCTGCCCATGCTCGCGCCCTGCCCGCTTTGGACACCGCCGGTCAGGAAACGCTCCCAATCTTGCGTCACGCGCTGGCCCATTTGGGCCAATTCGAAATCCTCGCGCAAACGCTCGCCCGCGCGCACCAGAGCATCTTCCAAGAACGGCGTGCCATCCTTGTCGCGCCGCCGCGCCAAAGCCACGAGAGGGCTTTCGCCCAGATTATAGCGCACCCGCCGCGGCTTGCCCTCCTCTTCGGGCATATCATCGCGCGTCTCGCCCCAAGGCAATTGCGCCGCCTCGAACGGCGCCTGCGCCTCGGCAAAGCCGGTTGCGGCGTTTTCGGCATTGGCCATCAGATGTCCCAACGCGTTGCGCCCCGCCGCCGTGATATGATAGCGCGAGATCCGCCCTTGGGTCTTGCAGGCGATCCAATCCTTCAAAGCCATCGCTTGCGCCACATTGCGGTCCACAACCGCCGTGCGCGTGGTGCGCCCGTCTTCGGTGTCGCGCACGACCACGGCTTTGTCCATCTCGCTCGCCACCGCCAGAACGGCTCCGCTCTCGCACAAACGCCGCAAGATCCGGCGCCCTTCGCTGGCCAGCAATTCCTCGCTCGGCGCCGCGTCTTCGCAGATCACATCTTCCTTCATAGCAACGGCTTCCTTTTCGTTAAAACCGGGGTTTGAGGAAAAATGAATGCGCCCGAGAGACCGCAAGGCTTCGTCCACCAATAGATCGTCACGCAGGTTTTCGAACCGCCTGATCTGTCGCAAAACGGTGGAAGCATGGCAGCCTTCGGCGCGCGCGAGCGCGCGGATAGACAGGCCCGCCTCCGTGTGTTTGAGGTAGCGTTTCGCCGCCTGCGGCACCCAAGCGGGCATTGCTGCCGTGTTGTGCTTGGTGGATGCTGTCGTCTCCAGCATAATTCATCCCCTATTATTCTGGAAAATAGTGGCCCGTGGGTTATCCCCAGCTTTATCCACAACCTAAAGCTTAATTGGTTACCCACTGGTTAATATTTTCACGTTCTTCATCATTGTTGATAAAAGATAAATAATTTCAAAGGCTCCGAACGCTCAAACGCCCCCAACGCAACACCCGCTTAAGTTGTGCAAGGATTTTCCCATCACGTCGCACCAAATGACGCATCAGACGTCCGCGACCCAAAGAATGGGAAGACCAATGCAAGATATCCTCACAATGCTGAACGCCCTGCGCCGCCCGCGCCTTTTGATCCGCGCTGCGCGCATCGGGATGGAAGACTACCGCCGTGACCACCATCTGCGCCGCCTTTTGGGACATGGCAGCGTGCCGCGCAGCGGGCCTGCCTTGCTGCGCCTGATGGAGCTGGAGGCCGATCTTGACGACATGCGCCGCCAAAGCAACGCCTCCTATTCCGTGGTCAAACATGTTGATCTGCTCATCGCGATGATGGGCGAGGCCCAGATCCTGCGCGGCACCGCCGGCTGAGCCTGCCCGCACGATGTCTCGGGGCGGATTCCTTTTCGCTCCGAGGCACGCTATCATGGCGCCATTCCCAACCGGAGGCTGCGCCATGAGCGATACGACCGACCCCGCAGGCTACCTCATCCGCGCCGAAGAGATCGCGGCAATGGAGGGGCTAGCAAAGACCCATTTCCTCAATCCGGATGCCAAACGCATCAATAAATCCCTTGGCGATGCCACGGGGCTGACGGGGCTCGGCGTGCATCTGATCGAGGTGGAACCCGGTCATGGGACCACCGAACACCATATGCATTATCACGAGGACGAAGCCCTCTATATCTTGAGCGGCACCGCAACGGCGCGAATCGGTGATCACGAAGAGCCGGTCGGCGCAGGCGATTTTCTGGGCTACCGCAAAGGCGGGCTGGCCCATTCTTTGGTCAATACCGGCACACAGACCCTACGCTGCCTCGTGATCGGCCAAAGGCTTCCCCATGACGTGGGGGACTACCCCAATCTGGGCAAGCGCATCTACCGGCAAGAGGGGTTGCCGTGGAACCTTGTCGACATCAAAGACATCACCGAGCCGCAAGGCACAGGCAAGAAATAGCCATCGAGAAGCCCCGCGCGAGGCGAGGCCTATAAAGCCACATCGTCATCCGGCCTTAGGTAAAGGCATCCGGCATCGAGGCTTTTTTCTCGGCGACATAGGCCTCCAGCCGCGCCTTGATCTCGGGATCGAGCGCCGGAGGCGTATAGTCGCGCAAGAGCTTTTCAACCCGCGCGGCGGCGAGGCTTTGCGTGTCGCGCGCGCCATCATCGACCCATGTCTCGAACGGCTTGTAATCAAGTAGATCAGAGCGCCAAAAGGCCTGTTTGAAATTGGCCTGCGTATGGGCACAGCCCAAAAAATGCCCCCCTGGCCCGACCTCGCGCAGCGCATCGAGTGCCTGTGCGTTCTCGTCCACGGCCACGCCTTCGGCCATCTTGTGCAGGGCGCCCAATTGGTCCGCATCCATCACGAATTTTTCGAAACTCGCGACCAATCCACCCTCGAGCCAGCCGCAGGCATGAAGCATGAAATTCACCCCGCCCAAAAGCGCCGCGTTGAGCGTATTGGCGCTCTCGTAGGCGGCCTGCGCATCGGGCAGTTTCGAGCCGCACAGCCCCCCGCCCGAGCGGAACGGCAAGCCCATGCGCCGCGCCAATTGCCCCGCGCCATACAGGATCTGGCTGGCTTCGGGCGTGCCAAAGGTCGGCGCGCCGCTGTTCATGTCGATCGAGGTCACAAATGTGCCGAAGATCACCGGCGCACCGGGGCGGATCAACTGGCTATAGGCGATGCCGACCATAACCTCGGCCAAGACCTGCGTTAGCGTCCCTGCCACCGAAACCGGCGCCATCGCGCCGCCGACGATAAAGGGCGAAATGATCGCCGCTTGGTTATTGCGCGCATAGACCTCCAGCGCCCCCATCATCGTCTCGTCAAAGGTCAGCGGCGAATTGATGTTGATCAGCGAAGTCATCACCGTGTTTTGCTGGACAAACTCTTTGCCAAAAAGAATCTCGCACATCTCGACGCTGTCTTGGGCGCGGCTCGGTTCGGTGACCGAGCCCATAAAAGGTTTGTCCGACAAGGTCATATGGGCCAGCAGCATATCCAGATGCCGTTTGTTCACCGCCACATCGGTCGGCTCGCAAACCGTGCCGCCCGAATGGTGCAGGTATTTCGACATATAGCCGAGTTTCACGAATTTCTCGAAATCCGCCATTGTCGCATAGCGCCGTCCGCCTTCGGCATCGCGCACGAACGGCGGGCCGTAAACCGGAGCTGTGACCAAGGTTTTACCGCCGATGACAACATTGCGGTCGGGGTTACGGGCGTGTTGGGTGAACTGCGCCGGTGCGGTTTTGCACAAATCGCGCACCATGCCGCGCGGGAATCGCACCCGCTCGCCTTGCACATCGGCGCCTGCTGCGCGCCAGCGCTCCAGCGAGGCGGGATTGCCGGTGAAATTCACCCCGATTTCTTCAAGCACCAATTCCGCATTGGCCTCGATCATTGCCAAAGCCGCTTCGTCCAGCACCTCGAAATTCGGGATTTTGCGCTCGATGTATTTGGCGCATTCGATCCGCACGGCTGTGCGCTCGGCGCGCCGCGCTGCGCCGCCGCCACCTCTTGTCCGTCTGCTCGGTGCTGCTGCTTCGGTCATAGAGTGATTCTCCCCTTCCATACGCAAATCTGCGATCTTCTTGCCCTTTCTAGCGCCAAAGCCCCCGTAGGATGCGGCGGTTTTGCGCCCTATCCGAGGCGAAAGCGACATGAACCATCGCCGCCACGATCGAAAACCATGCCTCGGGGGGCCGCGCCCTCTTGCGCGCGCGCGCGCCGCGTCCTATTGCCAAAGCATGATCCAGACATCCCATGACCGCCTTCTTATCATTGACTTCGGCTCTCAGGTGACCCAGCTGATCGCGCGCCGCCTGCGCGAGTTGAATGTCTATTGCGAAATCCACCCCTACCAGAACGTCACTGATGCGTTTCTGGCCGAATTTGCGCCCAAAGCCGTGATTTTCTCCGGCGGCCCTGCTTCGGTGATTGACGAGGGATCGCCGCGCCCACCCGCCAGTGTTTTCGACCTTGGTGTGCCGATCCTTGGCATTTGCTATGGCCAACAGGTGATGATGCATATGCTCGGCGGCAAGGTCGAGCGCGGCCATGGCACCGCCGAATTCGGGCGCGCTTATGTCACGCCCTCGGACGACCGCATTGATTTGCTCAGCGGCTGGTTCCTCGAAGGGCGCGAGCAGGTCTGGATGAGCCACGGCGATCACGTCTCGGCCATTGCCCCCGGTTTCGAGGTCTACGGCACCTCGCCCAATGCGCCCTTTGCGATCACCGCAGATACATCGCGCAATTTCTTTGCGGTGCAATTCCACCCCGAAGTGCACCACACGCCCAATGGCGCAACGCTTTACGAGAATTTCATCAAACTGGCCGGCTTCACCGGTGATTGGACCATGGACGCCTACCGCGAACAGGCCATCGCCGCGATCCGTGAACAGGTGGGTGACAAGCAGGTCATCTGCGCCCTCTCCGGCGGCGTCGACAGTTCGGTCACCGCGATTTTGCTCCATGAGGCGATTGGCGATCAGCTGACCTGTGTGTTTGTCGATCACGGGCTCTTGCGCCTCAATGAGGCCGCCGAAGTCGTGAAAATGTTCCGCGACAGCTATAATCTCAACCTGATCCATGCCGACGAAAGCGATCTCTTCCTTGGCAAGCTCGAGGGCGTTTCGGACCCTGAAACCAAGCGCAAGATCATCGGCGGGCT
Source organism: Paracoccaceae bacterium (assembly GCA_050633545.1). GTDB lineage: Bacteria > Pseudomonadota > Alphaproteobacteria > Rhodobacterales > Rhodobacteraceae > Litorivita. The sequence continues at coordinate 332,252 of JBOEGS010000006.1, read as the reverse complement.
GTTCATCGACGTGTTCCAGAAGTACGCCAATGATATCGAGGGCGCCGAATTCCTCGCCCAAGGCACGCTTTATCCTGATGTCATTGAATCGGTGAGCTTTTCCGGCGGTCCTTCGGTGACGATCAAATCGCACCACAATGTTGGCGGCCTGCCCGAAAAAATGGGTCTCAAGCTGGTCGAACCCTTGCGCGAGCTGTTCAAGGACGAGGTGCGCGCCTTGGGGCACGAGCTTGGCCTGCCCGCCTCGTTTATCGGCCGCCACCCCTTCCCCGGTCCCGGCCTTGCGATCCGCTGCCCTGGCGAGATCACCCGCGAAAAGCTGGAGATTTTGCAGCAAGCCGATGCGGTCTATATCGACCAGATTCGCAAACACGGGCTTTACGACGAGATCTGGCAAGCCTTCGCCGCCATCTTGCCGATGCGCACCGTGGGCGTGATGGGCGACGGGCGCACTTATGATTACGCGCTGGCGCTGCGCGCGGTAACATCGGTGGACGGGATGACAGCTGATTACTACCCGTTTACCCATGAGTTCTTGGGCGAAACCATGACCCGCATCATCAATGAGGTCAAAGGCGTGAACCGCGTCTTCTACGACGTGACATCCAAACCGCCCGGCACCATCGAATTGGAATAGACCGATCGGTCCACCCAACGATCTATGCCCCGTAGCCTATTGGTTTCGGGGCATTTTTATGATTGATCGGCCTCGCGGCGCTGCCGCGCCTTGCCCTTCGCCATGATTGCGGCTTAGCTGCGCGCAAACACCTCTCTTGCCGGATATACCAATGACAAACGCCGCTCCTTCACAGACCACAGGCCCGCAAATCTTGCGCGCGGCGATATGGATGTCCGGCGCCATTGCTTCCTTCTCCCTCATGGCCGTCGCGGGCCGCCTGCTTGGGCCGCAGCACGACACATTCGAGATCATGACCTATCGCAGCCTCGTCGGTTTTGTCATTGTCTGCGCCCTGCTCACCGCCCGCAATATGTGGGGGCAAATCACCACCCACCGCCTTGGGCTGCATCTGATCCGCAACCTTGCGCATTTCACCGGCCAGAACCTGTGGTTCTTTGCGGTGGCCATCACCCCTTTGGCGCAGGTCTTTGCGTTGGAGTTTACCACGCCGCTTTGGGTGATCCTGCTCTCGCCGCTGCTCTTGGGCGAGCGGTTCACGACGGTCAAACTTCTGTCGGTGCTCATTGGCCTGACCGGTATCTGGCAGGTCACCCAAGTCGGAAACCTTTTGGAACTGTCAACCTTGCTCCAAGGCGGCACCGGTCTGGCCGCAGCTGCCGCTTCGGCTATTTTCTTTGCAACAACAATCATTTGCACCAAGAAGCTCACCGGAAATATCACCGTGGCCTGCATCATGTTTTACCTCACCGCTATGCAGGCGCTCTTTGGTTTGGGCGCCGGTCTCATCGACGGACAAATGGCCCTGCCCACCGCGACAAGCGCGCCTTGGCTGGTGCTTGTCGGTTGCGCAGGGTTGCTGGCGCATTACTGCCTGACCAATGCGCTCAAAACCGCGCCCGCAACCGTGGTCGCCCCGCTCGACTTCATCCGCCTTCCGGTGATCGCCTTCGTGGGGCTTGTCATGTTCAACGAATCTCTGACCTTGTCCCTCGTCTATGGGGCTGCGCTGATTTTTGCTGCCAATTACATCAACATATGGTTCGAAACCCGCCGCAAACCCGTCTGACGCGCCTTTGTGCTGCCTGTCGGAATGACCGCCGGGGCTGCGGCCTTATCAACTCTTCTGCGGCGCGCATGATCGCGATTGCCTTCGCCGCGCGCTGCGCCCACTACTGGTCCCATGAGCACAAAATCCCCCGCCCGCGCCCCGACCGCACAAATCACCGCCTCGCCCCGCGCATGGGCCGAACTCATGCTGCTTGCGATGATCTGGGGCGTCTCTTTCCTGTGCAACGCGGTGGTTTTGCGCGAAGTCGGCTTTGTCACCATCGTAGCCTTTCGCGTTGGCGGGGCGGCTTTGGTGCTTTGGGCCTATGTGCTGTGGCGCGGTTTCAAATTCCCGCGCGGGGTCCGCATTTGGGGGGCATTTGCCGTCATGGGGTTTTTGAACAATGCCTTGCCCTTCACCCTCATCACCTTCGGGCAACAACATATCCCCTCGGGCCTGAGCGCCATTTTGAACAGCACCACAGCCGTTTTCGGCATCCTCATCGCCGCCATCGTTTTCGCCGACGAGCGCCTGACCTTGCGCAAGATCATCGGCGTCAGCCTCGGATTTCTGGGCGCGGCCATCGCGATCGGGCTGGATGCGATCCATGCCTTTGACATCACCTCTCTGGCGCAGCTTTCCTTGATCGGCGCGGCCATCGCTTATGGTCTTTCGGGCGCTTGGGCGCGGGCGAAGCTGACCGGAATGCGGCCGCAAATCGCCTCTGCGGGCATGCTGACCTGCTCCAGCGCGATGATGATCCCCTTTGCGCTTTGGACCGAGGGCCTGCCCAGCCTCGGCTATAGCCCCGCCACTTGGGGCGGGTTGTTTTATCTGGCGGTGCTGGCAACGGCAGGGGCCTATTTGCTCTACTACCGCATTGCCGCCTCGGCGGGCGTTGGCAACCTGCTCTTGGTCACGCTTCTGGTGGCGCCGATTGCGATCTTGCTCGGCGCGGTGATCTTGGGCGAAAGCCTCGCGCCGAATGCCTATTTCGGCTTTGCGCTTTTGGCTCTTGGGCTGTTGATCATCGACGGGCGGATTTTGCGCCACCTGCGCGCGGCAAGCCACAATCGCCCCGCCAATTAGCCCGCGCCCCCCATAGGGTTTGACCCCCCTGCCGCCGCGCGATAGCAAAGCGGCAGATGAGGGACCGCAAGATGATCTATGAATCCGCGAAAGACTGGCGCGCTGCCAAACATAAAAAAGTGCTGTTTTTCGGCATGTCCGGCCTTGGCAAGACCCATGTGTCCAATGTCCTGCGCGGCAGCGGCGCGTGGTTCCATTACAGCGTCGATTACCGCATCGGCACCCGCTATATGGGCGAATATATTGCCGATAACGCCAAACTGGAGGCGATGAAAAACCCGTTTTTGCGCGACCTGTTGATGTCGGATTCGATCTATATCGGCTCCAATATCACCTTTGATAATCTCGCGCCGGTCTCCTCCTATCTGGGTAAACCTGGTGATCCGGCCAAGGGCGGGCTGCCCTACGGCGAATATTGCCGCCGTCAGGCGCAATTTCGCAGCGCCGAGATCGCCGCGCTTTTTGATACCGCCGCCTTTATCACCCGTGCCAACGCGCTTTACGGCTATCCGCATTTTGTCTGTGACACCGGCGGCTCGATTTGCGAATGGGTGGATGTGGATGATCCCGCCGATCCGTTGCTTTGCGCGCTGGAATCCGAGGCGTTGATGGTCTGGATCAAAGGCAGCGAGGCCCATACCGCCGAATTGGTGCGCCGCTTTGACAAAGCCCCCAAACCGATGTCCTACCAGCCCGAATTTTTGGACCGCACTTGGGCCGAATATCTGCAAAAAAAGGGCTGCGCCCCCGAAGAGGTCGATCCGGATGCCTTCATCCGCTGGACCTATGCGCAGGCCTTGGCGCACCGCCAGCCGCGCTATGAGAAAATGGCAAGACGCGGTGTGACCGTCACCGCCGACGAGATAAGCGGCGTGACAAGCGAGGCCGATGTCATAGAGGTGATCGCCGCCGCCCTAGACCGAACAGTCTAGCCGCCCTATATCAACGGATCAGCGCCAGATATCGCATCCCAGACCCGCGACCTTTCCAAGGACCCCGCCCATGCCGATCAAAATCCCTGCCGACCTGCCCGCCTATGACGTGCTCACGCGCGAAGGCGTATCGGTCATGACCGAGGACCAAGCGGCACGCCAGGACATTCGGCCGCTGCGCATCGGGCTGTTGAACCTGATGCCCAAGAAAATCCAGACCGAGAACCAGTTTGCCCGCCTGATCGGGGCCACGCCGTTGCAGATCGAGCTGACCCTCATCCGCATGAGCGAACATGAGGCGCGCAACACCACCGCCGAACATATGGAGAGCTTTTACCACGCCTTTTCCGACATTCGCGCCTCGGGCCAGAAATTTGACGGTTTCATCATCACCGGCGCCCCGATCGAGCACCTGCCCTTTGGCGAGGTGACCTATTGGGACGAGCTATGCGATGTCTTCGAATGGACGCAAACCCATGTGCATTCGACCATCGGCGTGTGTTGGGGCGGCATGGCGATGATCAACTACTTCCACGGCGTGCCCAAACATATGCTTGAGGCCAAAGCCTTGGGATGTTGGCGCCATGACAATCTTTCGCCCGCCTCGCCCTATCTGCGCGGGTTTTCCGATGATTGCATCATCCCTGTCTCGCGCTGGACCGAAATCCGGCAAGAGGAGGTCGATGCCGTCGGCGGTCTGTTCACGCTTTTGGGCAGCAAAGAGGTCGGCCCCTGTATGGTCGAAGACCCCAGCCACCGCGCGCTCTATGTCTTTAACCATCTGGAATATGACAGCGACACGATCAAACAAGAATACGACCGCGATGTCGCCGAGGGCAAACCGATTGAGGTGCCGGTGAATTACTACCCCGAAGGCGATCCACACCAAAAGCCGCGCAACCGCTGGCGCAGCCATGCGCATTTGCTCTATGGCAACTGGATCAATGAAATCTACCAAACCACCGCCTATGACATTGAAAAAATTGGCCTTTAGTATCGCGATCTGTGCCGCCGTGATTGGCGCCGTCAGCGCCGTCACTTTGACGCGCGCCGCCCGTCATGAGGCGCGCGCGCAGGCGGCTTTCCCGCCCGAGGGGCAAATCCTTGAGGTCAACGGCACCGCGCTCCATGTCGTCGAGATGGGACCAAAGGACGGCGTGCCTGTGGTGCTCATCCATGGCGCATCGGGCAACACCCGCGATTTCACCCAAGGCTTTGCCCAAGAGCTGGCCAAAACCTACCGCGTGCTGGTCTTTGACCGCCCCGGACTTGGCTATAGCGATCCGATCGGCCCGAGGGGCGGCAGTCTTGCGACGCAGGCCGCGCTATTGCAGGCCGCCTCTGCGCAATTGGGCGCGACTAGACCGATCGTTCTAGGGCAATCCTACGGCGGCGCGGTGGCTCTGGCTTGGGCGGTGCACCATCCGGACAACATCCGCGCGCTTGTGCCGGTCGCGGCGGCCTCCAACCCGTGGAGCACGGGGATATCGACCTATTACCGGCTCCTCTCGCATCCGATTGCGGGTCCGGTCGTCATTCCCCTGCTGACCGCCTTTGTCGATGATGCACGCGTCGAGCGCGAACTCGATGCGATCTTTGCCCCGCAAAAGCCGCCCGCACGTTACGGCAAACACATCGGCGCGGGCCTGACCTTGCGCCGCGCCAGCCTACGCGCCAATGCCTTGCAGCGCGCGGCGATCTTGGACGAGATCGAGGCGCTTCATGCGCGCTATGGCGAGATCGGGGTGCCGGTCGAAATTGTCCACGGCACCGCCGATGACACGGTGCCCATCGAGGTGCATTCCGACAAGCTGGTCGCGCAAATCCCCAACGCGCGTTTGCACAAACTCGACGGTATCGGCCATATGCCCCATCACAGCGCACAAGAGGCGGTTCTGGCCGCGGTGGAGCGCGCGGCCGCCCGCGCCGCGCAACACGAGTGACCCCGCGCCGGAGCGATTGCGCATCCCTCTTGCCCTTGCCATACTGGCCCAAGACATAAAGGAGAGGCACATGGATTTGCCCTTTGATGGCGCGATCAGCGCCTTTTACAAAACCGGCGCACCCGACCCGATCCGCAATGCCATTCGCCGCAGTGACAAAGACGATATCCTCAGCCCCGATTACCCCCATTCCGAACGCATGAAGCGCCGCGCCTATGAGGCGGAGATGAAAGCTTTGCAAATCGAAATGGTGAAGTTGCAAAGTTGGGCCAAAGACAGCGGCGCCCGTATTGCCGTGGTATTTGAGGGACGTGACGCCGCCGGAAAAGGCGGCACGATCAAGCGCTTACGCGAGAATCTTAATCCTCGCGGCGCGCGGGTCGTCGCCCTGCCCAAGCCCAGCGAAACCGAAATGACCCAATGGTATTTCCAACGCTATATCGACCACCTGCCCTCGGGCGGCGAAATTGTCGCCTTTGATCGCAGCTGGTATAACCGCGGCGTAGTCGAACATGTGTTCGGCTTTTGCACCCCTGATCAGCGCGAGCATTTCTTCCGCCAAACCCCCGATTTCGAACGGATGCTCGTCGATGAGGGCATCCACCTTGTGAAAATCTGGCTCAATGTCGGGCGCGCCGAACAATTGCGCCGCTTTCTTGAACGCGAAAGCGACCCGTTGAAACATTGGAAACTGAGCTGGATTGACGTCGAAGGCCTCAAAAAATGGGAGGATTACAGCGCCGCCATTCGAGAAACTTTCGCGCGCACCCATACGGATCAAAGCCCGTGGCATGTGATCCGCTCCGACGACAAACGCCGCGCGCGGCTGGCGGCCCTGCGCTTGCTTTTGTCGGGCATTGACTACGCCCATAAGGACGAAAAAGCCCTCGCAGCCCTCGACCCCAAGATTTGCGGGGGGCCCGATATCTGGGATGCCTAAGAAGCGCGGATATCACCACGGCAACCTGCGTCAGGCTTTGGTCGAGGCGGCTCTCGGGCTGATCGAGGCCAAAGGGCCGACCGGATTTACCCTGTCCGAAGCCGCCAAACAGGCGGGGGTCACGCCTGCCGCCGTCTATCGCCATTTCGAGGGGCGCGAGGACCTGATCGCCGAGGCCGCCAAGCAAGGATATGAAATCTTTGCCGACGTCATGCAATTTGCTTTCGACAGCGGCCAGCCCTCGGCTCTGGCGGCCTTCGAGGCGACAGGGCGCGCCTATCTGGCCTTTGCGCGCAAATACCCCGGCCATTATATCTCGATGTTCGAAAGCGGCATTTCGGTGAACCGCACGCCCGAACTGGCCGCCGCGTCGAACCGCGCGCGCGGCGTCATGGAGCGCGCAGCGCAAGAGCTGTCGCAACATATCCCGCCCGAAAAACGCCCCCCCGCCGCGATGTTCTCGGCCCATATCTGGGCGATGTCCCACGGCGTGGTCGAGCTTTTCGCCCGCAACAGCCCCGGCAGCCAAAGCCCCTTCCCGCCCGAAGACCTGTTGGAAAGCGGCATCGGCATCTACTTGCGCGGGCTGGGATTGATCGCGCCCGACAGTTGAGCGGCGCCATCATTGACGTAACGACACCGCCCCCAGATCTGTATATTTGCATCTGTTCAAATTGAAACTTTAAGCCGCCCTTAAGCCACACATGACATCTACCTAATTCAAAGGTGGTGCCATGCGGTTTTTCTTGTCCCTTTCTATCTGGCTTTTGTCTCTTGGTATCGCGCCAGCGATGCTGCTGCTTCAACCTGCGCCCGCGCAGGGGGTGGTCATGGTATTGCATAGCCCTTGGACGGATGGCGCCCGTCTCGTCGAAAAGGCAGGCGGGCGCCCGATTGGCGTGCTGCAGGCCCCGATGGCAACCATGGCCGATGGCGGCCCCGATTTTATCGCCTCTGTGCGACGTGCCGGAGCATGGGGGGTAAGCGACGCCCGCCTCATCGCCCAAATTTGCGGAGTAGACCTATGATTAAGAGTAACCCCATGAGCGATTTCGAACAATCGCGCGCCCAAGCCGTTCGTATTCTTGGCCTGCTCTCGGTTGGATCCGCGATCCCTGTGATCGCGGCTGGGTGGCTTGTGCAAAGCAATGTCACCATTACCGTCATCGGCGCGATATTGTTTGGCATCGTCGGCCTCGCTGGCCTTAGAATGCAAGGGCGCGCAGGGCGCATTGCCGTAGCGCAGGCTTTGACCGGACAGGCGATTGTTCTCAATGCCGCGCTGATGGGTCACCCGATGCAAATCGACATGCATATGGTCTATTTCGCCGTGCTGGCGATGCTTGTGATGACCGCCGGCCTGACCGCCCTTTTGTTTGCCGCAGGCACCATCGCCCTGCATCATCTGGCGCTGACCTTCTTGCTGCCTGCGATGGTTTACCCCACGACTGATCTGGCCTTCAACATCGGCCGGACTGGGTTTCACGCGGTGATTGTTGTGCTTGAAACAGCCGCACTGGCCTTTGCCATTCGCACCCGCGTGCGATTGCAACGCGCGGACGAGGCGCGCCAGCAAGAGGTGGAAGAGGCCGCTGCCAAAGCCAAAGCCGCACTGGCCGAAGCCGAAACCGAGAAGACCCGCGCCGAAGCCGCCCTCAAAGAGGCCGAAGCCGCGACCGCCGCTGCTGCCATGGCCCGTGACGAGGCCGAAACCGCGCGCAAAGCGGCCGAAGACGGCGCCGCCGCCACACGTGCCGCAGAGGCCGAAAACACCGCGCAGCGCCAACGCCACACGGAAGAATCGCGCTTTGCCATGACCATCTTGATTTCCAAACTCGAGCGCCTCGCCGAGGGCGACATGACGGTCCGGCTGACCGAAGATATGCCAGAGGCCTTCGAAGAAGGCGCGCGGGCCTATAATGCGGCCGTCGAGCGTATCGCCGAAGTCATGCAAGATATCATGCACCAAACCGGTTCGATCCAAACCCAATCGGGCGAGATCGCCACTGCAGCCGAAGAGCTTTCGACCCGCACAGAGCACCAAGCCAACACTTTGACCGGCATCGCCAATTCGTTGGGCGGCTTGACCGATCTGGTCAATGTCGTCTCAAGCGATGCCGAACGTGCCCGCACGCAAACCGAGGGCGCACGCGACAAGGCCCACCACGGCGGCGAGGTGATGGGCGAAGCCATTGGCGCGATGGATGAAATCGTGTCCTCCTCTGCCGAGGTGCGCAAAATCATCACCGTCATTGACGAAATTGCTTTCCAAACCAACCTCTTGGCGCTCAATGCCGGTGTCGAAGCCGCCCGCGCAGGCGAGGCAGGGCGCGGTTTTGCCGTCGTGGCGACCGAAGTGCGGGCCTTGGCCGCGCGCTCCTCGGATGCCGCAAGAGAGATCGACGCCTTGATCAACACCTCCTCCGAACAGATTACGGGCGGGGTGGAATTGGTCAAACGCACAGGCAAAGCCTTGGACGAAATCAAATCCTCCGTCGAAGAAATTGCGCAAGGCATGCAAACTATTGCCACTTCGACCGAACGCCAATCGAGCGAATTGAGCAATGTGAACACGGCGATCAAGGATCTTGACCACGTCACGCAGCGCAACGCCGCGATGTTCGAAGAAACCATGGCAGCCAACACCAAGCTTTCGGACAATGCCAAAGCCCTTGCTGCGCTGACCGGACGGTTCCGCGTGGAAATGGACGACGGCGCGGATCAAGCCGAATGGGACAACGCCCGGACTGCGCGCCGACCGCGCAAGGCCAGCTAGATAATTTCGCCCCGCGCCACAATCATATTGAGAACAATTTCGAGGCAGCCTATGACAGGGCTGCCTCATTTTGTTGCGGCGGTAGGTTTGGACCGGTCAAAGATCAGTCTCGCATCGACAGAACCCACCGCCCGAAATAGCAAAAAAATGAGGGTGAGAGCCAGCCATCCGCCAGCCGCCCCAATGCGTCCTCGCCCCATTTCCGGGGTTTCAGGGCGTTTTCGATACATGCGCGTCAAGTGCACAACATTTCGGGACGACAGAGATGAACAAAACCTTCCTTCCCGCGGCCGTTCTGGCCGCCACCCTCGCAATGCCCATGGCTGCGGCAGCAGAAGCAACCGTGACCGCAGGCGGTGCTGTCAATTTCGGCTTTGACGATTCGATCGGCCATACCTCCAGCACCGTTGAAGCCTTTGTTGAATTTGCCACGCAAGGCTTCCACGCGGGGCTTTGGGTCGGCACGCTTTACGAGGACCCCACCGATGATTTCGAATACGAGCTGAGCCTCGGATATGGCGGCGAAGTCGGCAAGCTGTCCTATGACATCTCGGCCATCGGATATTTCCTGTCGGATGGCGGCTACCAAAGCACCGGTATCGGCCTTGAGCTTGGCACTGAAATCGCCCCTGGCACCGATGGCACCTTCTACATCGAGGCTGACGTCGATTCCGGCGACACATTTGCCGAAGTCTCTCTGAGCACCGATATCACCGACACGCTCTATATTTGGGGCATGGTCGGCACCTCTGATGCGAACAACTATGGCGAGGTCGGCCTTGGCTACTCCATTACCGATAGCGTCGGCGTCGAGTTTGTTTATGAGGACGCGACCGATGGCGACGGCACATTCTCGCTGTCCTTGGCCTTTGAAGTCGGCCTTTTGGGCGGCTAAGGCTCGGCAGACCCAAGTGTTTTAGCCCGCGCCACAGCGCGTGGGCTTTGCTTGGCGAATGCCAATGGTCTGCTTCCCTCGGGCCAAAGGCGTTCGATGATGAAAGGGCCGCTCAACGAGCGGCCCTTTGCATGTGCAAAACCCGGTTTGCAAATCCCCCCGAAGCGCCCCAACGCAAAAGGGCCCGCAAATGCGAGCCCTTTCGAAGATCAAATGCCTCTGGAGTGTCCAGATTAACGCTTCGAGAACTGGAAGCTACGACGCGCCTTGCGCTTACCGTATTTCTTACGCTCGACAACGCGGCTGTCGCGGGTCAGGAAGCCAGCGGCTTTCAAAGCGCCACGCAAGGAGGGTTCATAAAGCTGCAGCGCTTTCGAGATGCCGTGCTTGACCGCACCGGCTTGGCCCGAAAGACCGCCGCCTTTGACGGTGGCAACAACGTCGAACTCGCCTTCAACACCGGCAACGGTGAAGGGCTGGCGCAGGATCATTTGCAAAACGGGGCGGGCAAAATAGGTATCTTGCTCTTTGCCGTTCACAGTGACCTTGCCGGAGCCCGGCTTGATCCAAACGCGGGCAACCGCGTCTTTACGTTTGCCGGTTGCATAGGCACGGCCAAGCGCATCACGCACCGGCTCGCGCGGGGTCAGATCCTCGACGGAAACCGCTGCGGTTTCGGTCACGGCGCCTTGCAGCTCTTCAAGGGAATTGATTTGATCAGCCATTTCTTAGCTCCGCGTGTTCTTGGAGTTCATGGATTTGACGTCCAGCACTTCAGGGGCTTGCGCCTCATGGGGGTGCTCGGCGCCAGCATAAACGCGCAGGTTGGTCATCACCTTACGGCTCAGACGGTTGCCCGGCAGCATGCGCTTGACCGCGGCGGTCACGACACGCTCGGGGTGTGCACCGGTCAGGATGTCATCGGCGGTGCGGCTCTTGATGCCGCCCGGATGGCCTGTGTGCCAGTAGTATTGCTTTTCGGCGCGCTTCTTGCCGGTCAGCTGGATTTTGTCGGCATTGATCACGATGACATTGTCACCCATGTCCATATGCGGCGTGAACGTGGCCTTGTGCTTACCGCGCAGGCGCATGGCGATGATCGAAGCAAGACGACCCAAAACAACGCCTTCGGCGTCGATCAGGATCCATTTCTTGTCGATATCTGCCGGTGTCGCAGAGAAAGTTTTCATGGCAGGATTACCCTTGAGTTTTAGTGGAGCGGTAAGGGTCACCCCCCACCTCAAATGTGATGGGCGGGTTATATAGACGCCAATGCGCAGGTCAAGCGCGTTAATCGCAAATTATCAACGCAAAAACAATGGCTTATAAATTAGGTATCAAAATACCCCACAAATCGGAGTGCCTTTCAATCCCTTGGCGGGATCGAATATGTCAAAGTCGCACGCGCCACCGGCGCATCCATCCCTTCGGAATACAAAAGCACGTCTCCCACCGCCAAAGCGCGGCCAAGTTTGAGCAGCTTGCACTTGCCGATCAAATCGGCATTGGCCACCGGTTTGCGCATGAAATCGATCGAACAATTGGTCGTCACGGTCAGGGCCTTTGGCCCGATCATAGACAAAATCCCCAAATAGACCGCCACATCGGCCAATCCGAACATTGACGGCCCCGACACGGTGCCCCCAGGGCGCAGGTGCCGCTCGGCGGTCTTCAGCCGCACGGTGATCTCCATCGGCGCAACCTCGTCAATGGCGAAATCTTCGTGCACCTGCGGAAACACCTCGACCAAAAAGGCTTTGAGCGCCTGCGCGTCCATCACCACGGGTCTTGTCTCGTTCGTCATGCTTTCCTCCCTCTATGCAGGTTGCTAGAGTTCCCGCAACCGGAGGAGATAACAAGATGGCAATTGTAGAACGTCACGACACGGGCGCGGTGGCGCGATTGGTGCTCAACACCCCTGAAAAGCTCAATGCGCTGAGCGATGCGATGCTCGCCGATCTGCACGACAGCTTTGAGCGCATTGCCGCAGACGACAGCATCCGCGCCGTGATTCTGGCTGGAAATGGCAAAGCCTTCTGCGCCGGTCACGACCTCAAAGAGATGCAAGCAGGGCGCAGCGCCGAGGATAAGGGCGCGGCCTATTTTGCCGATCTGTTCGGCCGCTGCGGGGCGCTTATGGCGCGCATCCAGTCCCTGCCCCAACCTGTGATCGCCGAAGTCCACGGCATCGCCACCGCCGCCGGATGCCAATTGGTTGCGACATGCGATATGGCCGTCGCCGCCAAAGGCACGCGGTTCGGGGTCAACGGCGTCAACATCGGTCTGTTTTGTTCCACGCCGATGGTCGCCCTCACCCGCAACGTGCCACGCAAACAAGCGTTTGAAATGCTCTCGACCGGCGCCTTTATCTTGACCGACCGTGCCATCGAGATCGGGTTGATCAACCGCGCCGTGCCCGCCGACGACCTCGCCGCCGAGACGATGGAACTGGCACAAACCGTCGCCAGCAAGCTCAAAGCCGCGGTTAAAATCGGCAAAGAGGCCTTTTACACCCAAGCCGCCCTGCCCACCAAGGAGGCCTATGCCTATACCGGCGCCGTCATGGTCGAGAATATGCTCGATGCCGATACCGATGAGGGCATCCAAGCCTTCTTGGAAAAACGCGCCCCCGACTGGAGCCAATAGCGCGCCGCAATTTGGGCGCAATCGGGCGCGTGCGGGGCAATTGCGCCGCCCGATTTGCCCCAAATCACGCTGAAATCCGCCCAATTCGGGCAAAAATCAGCCCATGAAAATCAAAACTATAGAAAATTTTAGCATTTCAAAACCCAATTTTTTATGGGCATTAGCGCTTCGTTTCCAAATTTGTTCCAATCTGTTTTGGACAATGCCACTTTCCTGCCCCATTTGGTTTTGTTAGAAGAGTGTCAGGGGCGATAACAGAAGTTAACTATCGCCATGCGAATATGGGTCACCGCCGTCATCATGTCCCTCCAGGCCAGCCTCTCACTGGCCAATGACATACCGAAGCCGGTGACCCATTCGGACTTCCCCACTCTCAATATCAATTCCGTGCTGCTGGGCCGTGATCTGTTCTTTGATCCGGTGCTGTCGGGCAATCGCAACATCGCTTGCGTCACCTGCCACCACCCCGACCTTGGCACCTCTGACGGCATGTCCCTGTCCATCGGCGAAGGCGGTCATGGTCTTGGCCCCGAACGGGCGGTCCTCAACGGTCAAGAGCCGCAGGCCCGCATTCCGCGCAACGCACCGGCGCTTTATAATATTGGCGCTTTCGAATATACCACCATGTTCCACGATGGCCGTGTCGAGCTTGACCCCAATGCGCGTTTCGGCATCAGAATGCCCGAAGGCCGTCGCCTTGAGCGCCCCGTGCCCAATGTTCTGGCCGCGCAGGCGATCTTGCCGATCCTCAGCCCCGATGAAATGGCCGGTCAGCCTGGTGAAAACCCTGTCGCCGACGCCATTGCTGCCGATCGCATTCACGGGCTTGGCGGCGCGTGGCAAATGCTCGCCGCCCGTATCGAGGCCATTCCCGCCTATCGCACCCGATTTGATTGGGTCATCGGCGCCGATGAACCGATCCATATCACCGATATCGGCCGCGCCATCGCCGATTACATCACCTTCGAATTTCGCGCCACAAACAGCCCGTTCGACGCCTATCTGAACGGCGATGATGGCGCACTCAGCACCGCGGCCCGCCGCGGGATGGACCTGTTTTATGGCGAGGCGGACTGCGCCTCATGCCATTCCGGCCCGCTGCAAACCGACCACAGCTTTCACGCCATTGGCGTGCCGCCGCTTGGCCCGGGCAAGGAAAACGGCGCCGTGCCTCACGCCGACACCGGCCGCTTCGCCGTCTCCGGCAAGGAAAAGGACGCCTATTGTTTTCGCACACCGACGCTGCGCAACGTGGCGCTGACCGCGCCTTATGGCCATAACGGCGCCTATGCCTCTTTGCGCGCGATGATCCGCCAACACCTTGATCCGATTGGCGCCTTGACCGGTTATGACCCCGATGAGGCGATCTTGCACGACATTGCTGCCCTGCCCGATGATTTCGCCCCGCAGGCCGATCAGGACGAGATGATCCGCATTGCCGCCGCCTCTGAAATCGCGCCGATGCGCCTGACCGAAGGGCAAATGGATGATCTTATCGCCTTTTTGGACAGCCTGACCGATCCGTCCAGCACGCGGCTGCAATTGGGCCTTCCGGCGCATGTGCCCTCGGGCCTGCCGCTTGACCCGCCCCTGCGGGCGCAAAAATCCGCACAGGCTGCACATTAGGCGCGCGCGCAAAACCCCGCGCCCCCTTCCCTTGGCCCCTCCCTTGCCCTAAATGGCGGGCATGGAAAACACATTGCATATCATCGGCGGCGGCATGGCCGGATCTGAGGCCGCGTGGCAAGCCGCGCAAGCGGGCGTCAAAGTCGTCATCCACGAAATGCGCCCCAAGGTCGAAACCTTTGCCCATCAAACCGGCAATCTGGCCGAAATGGTCTGTTCCAACAGCTTTCGCTCGGACGACAGCGAGCAAAACGCCGTCGGCCTGCTGCATTGGGAAATGCGCGCCGCCAATGGCATCATCATGCAATCGGCGGACAAACACCGCCTGCCCGCGGGCGGCGCTTTGGCCGTGGACCGCGAGCCTTTCGCGCAATGGGTCAATGACACGCTTCTGGCCCACCCCAATATCTCGGTCGATTATGACGAGATCACCGAATTGCCCGAAGACGGCCATTGGATCATTGCCACTGGCCCGCTGACCTCCTCTGCCCTCGGCGCAGCGATCGCCAAGGAAACCGGCGCCGAAAGCCTTGCGTTCTTCGACGCCATCGCCCCCATCGTTTATGCCGAAAGCATCAATATGGATGTGGCGTGGATGCAGTCGCGCTATGACAAGGGCGAGACCGAGGAAGAGCGCAAAGCCTATCTCAATTGCCCGATGACAAAAGAGCAATATGAGGGATTTATCGACGCGCTGATGAGTGCCGACAAAACCGAGTTTCACGAAGGCGAGACCGCAGGCTATTTCGACGGCTGCCTGCCGATCGAGGTGATGGCCGAGCGCGGGCGCGAAACGCTGCGCTTTGGCCCGATGAAGCCCGTGGGCCTCACCAATGCCCATAAACCGGACGAAAAAGCCTATGCCGTGGTGCAATTGCGCCGCGATAACGCTTTGGGAACACTCTATAATATCGTCGGCTTCCAGACCAAAATGAAATACGGCGCGCAGACCGAAGTTTTGCGCATGATCCCCGGATTGGAAGAGGCACGCTTTGCCCGTTTGGGCGGCATTCACCGCAACACCTTCCTCAATTCCCCGACGCTTTTGGACAATCAAATGCGCCTCAAATCGCGCCCCAATATCCGCTTTGCCGGACAAATCACCGGCGTCGAAGGCTATGTCGAAAGCGCCGCGATGGGCCTTTTGGCCGGACGTCTGGCGGCGGCGGAAATCCAAGGGCGCAGCATCGAGACCGCGCCGCAAAACACCGCCATGGGCGCATTGATCCACCACATCACCGGCGGCGCCGAGGCCAAGACCTTCCAACCGATGAACGTCAATTTCGGTCTCTTTGCGCCGCTCGAAGACAGCGGCATCAAGGGCGGCCGGCGCGGACGCAAGGATCGCTACAAAGCCTATACCGACCGCGCCAAAGAAGAATTCAATCAATGGCTTGAAACGCAAAGCTAACCCATGATCACCCGTTTCGCCCCAAGCCCCACCGGCCCGCTGCATCTTGGTCATGCCTATTCGGCGCTGCTGGGGCACCGCATGGCGCGGGCGGCGGGCGGGCAATTTTTGTTGCGCATGGAAGATACCGATCTGGAGCGTTCCAAGCCTGAATGGGCCGATCTGATCTGCACCGATCTGCGCTGGCTCGGCATCACATGGGACGGCCCCGTGCTCAGCCAAGCCGCGCAATTGGACAGCTACGATGCCCCCCTGCAACGGCTTGAGCGGATGGGGCTTCTCTATCCTTGCTCGTGCAGCCGCGCCGATATTCGCGCGGCGATTTCCGCGCCGCAAGAGGGCGCGGCGCATGACGTCTATCCGCAGATCTGTAAATCGCGGCCCATATCCGACCGCCGCTCCGGCGACGCGCTACGCCTGCATCTGGACAAGGCGCTGGATCTATTGGCGGGGCGCGATGTGGGGTTTGCCGAGACAGGCGCGGCCCATACCGGCCGCCACTGCATCGACGCGGATCAAGCACAGCGTGAGATCGGCGATGTGGTGCTGTCGCGCAAGGGCGAGAATATCGTCGCCTATTTCCTCGCCTCCGCCCTTGATGACGCGGCCCAAGGCATCACCCATGTGGTGCGCGGCGAGGATCTGTTTGATTTCACCGCCATTCAGGTGATCTTGCTCAGCCTTCTGGACCTGCCTGTGCCGATCTATCACCATCACAAATTGATCCGCGACGAGGCGGGCAAGCGCCTTGCCAAACGCGACGATGCGCGGTCCTTACAAAGCTTTCGCGTGGCGGGCAAGCAGCCCGCGGATATCTTCAAGATGTTGGGGATGGACCAATCGGTCTAACCACTTGATGTGTTCGGGCACAGGCGACCAATCGGTCTAGGGCGCCATAGGCGCCATCAACTCGACCTCATCACCCTCACGGATCGCCGTATAAAAACAGCTGCGCCGGTTGGTATGGCACGCCGGTCCCTCTTGGCGCACCATCGCCAAAAGGCAATCACGGTCACAATCGAGCCGCAGATCGACCAGATGTTGCAGATGGCCCGAGGTTTCACCCTTGATCCAGAAGCTTTGCCGCGAGCGGCTCCAATAGGTCACGCGCCCCGTTTCAAGCGTCTTTTGCACCGCGGCGGCATTCATCCACGCCATCATCAAAACCTCGCCGGTCTCGGCCTCCTGCGCGATGCAGGGGATCAACCCTGCCGCATCGAATTTGAGAGTGCTTGCATCGAAAGTCGTAGGGGCAGTCATGGCGAAAACCTTTTGCATCTTGTGGCGCTGCCCCTATCTATGGGGAAACGCGGCAAAGGAAAAGCGCCGCCGCCCATGCAGCGCGACACGAAAGGCCAAGTGATGAGCGACGAGACAGACCTGATCAAACTCTATTCGGCAAAGATCCTCGATCTGGCGGCCAATATCCCCAATAGCGCGCGTCTCGACGCCCCCATGGCGACGGTCAAACGCCGCGCGCCCCTATGCGGATCGACCGTCACCGTCGATGTACGTGTCGACAACGGGCGGATCAGCGATTTCGCCCAAGATGTCAAAGCCTGTGCGCTTGGCCAAGCTGCCGCGGCGGTGGTCGGCGCGGCCGTGGTCGGACGCAGCCTTGAGGAAATCGAGGCGGCGCGCAGCCAGTTGCGCGCCATGCTCAAAGAAGGCGCCGCGCCGCCCCAGACGCCTTTTGACGGGCTCGCCGTGCTCGAACCCGCGCGCGAATACAAAAACCGCCACGCCTCGATCATGTTGTCTTTGGACGCCACGGCGGAGGCGTTCGAGCAAGCCTTGCAAAGCAATTGCGCCTGACGGGCTGCGCGGCTTAACGCTCTGTGAGGAAATATCGGATAGCCCTGTGACAGATCACACACAGGCGCCCCGATGAAACCAGACCACGATTTCCCCCTCCCCGCATTGGACCAAGCGGCACAAGACCGGCTTTCGCGCCTGTCCCAAACGGCCTCGACCCTTGGCCGCGAGATCGTCGATATCGCCGGTTTTCTGGATCGGCTGGAATGCGATTCGCAAGCACAGCTAAAGGCGCTCGGCGCGGTCAAAGACGGATCAGCCCGCGTTGCAACGGCCAATACCGCCGTGCTCTCAACCGTCGATATGGTCGCCAAATCGGCGCAAGAAACGCTCAAAAGCGTAAGCGATTCGACCGAATATGTCGGACAGACCAGCAACCTTGCGATCGATCTGGCGCAATGGGTGCAGCAAATCAACGATCATAGCGCAGAGGTGCGAGAGATGCTGGAGGAGGTGAAAACCTCGAACGAGCAAATCGCAACCATCGCAGCGCAGGTCAATATGCTGGCCATCAACGCCAAGATCGAAGCCGCCCGCGCCGGCGATGCGGGCAAAGGTTTTGCAGTGGTCGCCGATGCGATCAACGAACTGAGCCAGAGCACCTCCAAAGCGGCAAACGACATCACCGGCACAGTCGGCAATCTGTCCAATTGGGTGCAGCGCCTGTCCGAGGGGGCGTCGCAATCGGCGATCAAGGCCGACACATTGCTGGAACGCGGCGATGCGACCGATCGCGCCCTGACCACAATCAAGGACCAAGTGGCCGCAAGCCAAACGCAAACCGAGGTGATCCGCGACGAAGCGGGGCGCGCCGATGAGGCGGTGCAATCCTTTACCCCTTCCATCGCGAGCATTGATGCCTCCTTCAAATCCAGCGCCGAAGGCGTGAAAACCGCGCACAGCCGCGTCGAAAAGCTGATCGATCGCTCCGAGCGGATGGTCCAAGACAGCGTTGCCATGGGCGGATCAAGCGACGACGGGCCGATGATCTTGCATGTCCAAGACATTGCGGGACAAATTTCGCAGGCTCTGACGAAAGCCGTCGAAAGCCGCCGCATCTCTTTGAGTGATCTGTTCGATGAAAATTACCGTCCCATAGAGGGCAGCGATCCGGTGCAATATACAACCCGCTTCTTGCGCCTGACCGATCAACTGCTTCCCGCCTTGCAAGAACCCGCAACCAAGATCGACAGCCGCGTGGTGTTTTGTGCGGCGGTGGATCGCAACGGCTATCTGCCGACCCACAACAAGAAATTCTCGCAGCCGCCAAGCACCGATCCGGAATGGAACATGGCCAACTGCCGCAATCGCCGCATCTTTGACGATCGCGTCGGCCTCAAGGCGGGCCGCAACACGCAGCCGTTTTTGCTGCAGGTCTATCGCCGCGATATGGGCGGCGGCAATTTCGTGATGATGAAAGACCTCTCCGCTCCGATTACAATCAACGGGCGCCATTGGGGCGGTCTGCGATTGGCCTATAAATTCTGATCAAAAAAAACCGCCGCTTGCTGGCAGGCAAGCGGCGGTAAGTACGCGTCTGGATATTCGCGAAACCGGCGGAGGGATTAGGCAACCTCCGAGGACCGAGGGACAGATCGGCCAAAATAACGCGTCGAATGGGGATGAGACGCGCAGGCAGCGAAAGACGCAGGCAGGTAACTCTATAACTCCTCTAATGCTGTAACAGTTCCATGTCAGAACCGAGAAATCCGCGCAAAGCAGCGACATCCGCCGCCCGCTTCACCAATGGCAGGGATCAAATCAGACCCGGCAAATGCAATCCGACAACCAGCATGACCAAAAGCGCCGCAGCGCCGACGGCGTCTTGCAGCAAGGTTTCGGGCGAGCGTGCAACAACGGTTTTAATCTGAGCAAACATTTTGGTGCCTCCTGATCTGCGGCGCTCTCATGCGGGCCGCTTCGTTGCGCCTTTGTTCTCATTAATTTCAATCAAAGTAAAGAACTTTTTGAGAACATTTGAGAACAAATCTGTTTCGAAATCGGATCCTTGGCGGAAAAATGCCTTAACCCACTGATATCAAACGGATTGCCTCATCCTGCCCCATGAGCCACAAAAGCACCCGCGCCGCCTGTCCGCGCGGCGAGGTCAGGTCCGGATCCTCGGCCAAGAGCTTGCGCGCGTCACTTTGTGCCGTGGCCATCAACCCCGCCTGCGCCTCGACATCGGCGACGCGGAACCTTGGCAGCCCAGATTGCGCCGTGCCGATCAGATCCCCCGCCCCGCGCATTTCCAGATCCACCTCGGCGATGCGAAACCCGTCCTCGCTTTCGCGCAAAGTTGTCAGCCGCCGCTCTCCGGCCTCGCTGAGCGGGGATTGATAGAGCATCAAGCAGGTCGACGCCGCATCGCCGCGCCCGACCCGCCCGCGCAATTGGTGGAGCTGCGCAAGACCAAAGCTTTCGGCCCGCTCGATCACTATGATCGTGGCATTTGGCACATCGACGCCGACTTCGATCACCGTCGTCGCCACCAGAACCGCAGTTTCGCTCTTTTGAAACGCGCGCATGGCGGCGTCTTTTTCGTCGGGTGGCAATTGCCCGTGCACCAACCCGACCACCCCTTCGCCAAGCGCCGCACGCAGGGTTTTGAACCGTTCCTCGGCGCTCGACAGGTCCACGACCTCGCTTTCTTCGACCAAAGGGCAGACCCAATAGCATTGGCGTCCTTCGGCAATGGCGCGGCGCAGGTGATCGACCACCTCCTCCATCCGCCCCATCGATATCATCGCGGTTTTGATCGGTTTTCGCCCCGGGGGTTTTTCATCAAGCACCGAGACATCCATATCGCCATATTGCGCCAAGGCGAGGCTGCGCGGGATCGGCGTGGCGGTCATCACCAGAACATCCACCCCCGCGCCCTTACGGCCAAGCTCCAACCTCTGGCGCACGCCAAAACGATGCTGCTCATCCACCACTGCAAGCCGCAGATCGGCAAATTCGACATCCTTTTGAAACACCGCATGGGTGCCGACCAAAATGTCGATCTTGCCAGACTCCAAGGCCTCGAGCTTGGCGCGCCGCTCGCCCGATTTGTCGCGGCCTGTCAGGATTTCCACCACCACGCCCGCGCTTTCGGCCAAGGGGCGCAGCCCCTCAAGGTGTTGACGCGCAAGGATTTCCGTCGGCGCCATCATCACACCCTGCCCGCCCGCTTCGACGGCGACCAACAGCGCCATAAAGGCGACCAATGTTTTGCCCGCCCCCACATCGCCTTGCAAAAGCCGGTTCATTTTCAAGGGCTGCGCCATGTCATGGCTGATCTCTTCGATCGTGCGGCTTTGCGCCCCCGTGGGCCGATAGGGCAGCGCCGCAAGCACCCGCGATTGCAAACGCCCCGTCCCTTGCGACACCACGCCTTTACCCCTGCGCATTTTGGCCCGCGCCAGACCCAAGGTCAGTTGATGCGCCATAAACTCGTCATAGGCCAATCGCGCCCGCGCAGGGGCCGTCGCCGCCAGTTCCTGCGCCTTTTGCGGATGGTGCGCGGCCTCGAGCGCGGCGCGCCAATCGGGCCATTTTTCCACCCGCTTTTGCGCGGGATCGATCCATTCGGCCAATTGGGGCGCTTTGGACAGGGCCGAGGCCGCGGCCTTGAGCATCACCGCCCGCGTCACCCCCGCCGTGAGCGGATAGACCGGCTCGAACGCAGGGATCGCGCCCGCCTCTTCGACGGGCAGCATATATTCGGGGTGGACCATATTGGCGATCCCGTCGAACAATTCGACCTTGCCCGACACCACGCGGCGCGATCCTTCGGGCAAATGCGCGTTCAAATAGCGATCATTGGCGTGGAAAAACACCAATTGAAACGCGCCTTCGCTGTCTTCGACATTGATCCGGTAGGCACCGCCGCGATTACGCGGGGGACGGTGTTGCCCGACCAAGACCTCAACCGTCAAATGCGCAGGCAAATCAGCCCCTTGCACCGTGTCCTTCACGCGCCGGTCAATACCTGAATGCGGCAAGGTCAGCAGCAGATCACGCGGACGCTCTACATGCATATTGGCAAAATTTTGCGCGATCTTCGGCCCGACGCCCTCCAGCGTGGTCAGCTCCGCAAAAAGCGGGAAAAGCGCTTCGGGTCTGCCGCTCATACCTGCCTCATTGCCCCGCGATCAGATCAAGCCAGCCGTCTTCGTCCAGCGTCTCGATCCCCAGTTCCGCCGCTTTCTTTGCCTTGCTGCCCGCCCCTGGCCCCGCGATCAAAAGATCGGTTTTGGCAGATACCGAACCGGAGACCTTGGCGCCGAGCCGCTCGGCCTGTGCCTTGGCTTCGGCGCGGCTCATTTTCTCCAGCGTGCCGGTGAAAACCACGGTTTTGCCCGCCACGGGGCTGCCGTCGGTTTTGGGTTGTTCGGCGTCCAGCACCGTCAATTGCGCGATCAACGCATCGATGCTGGCGCGCTCCTGCTCTTGCGCAAAGGCCATCACAAGACTGCGCGCCATGACCTCTCCGACGCCGTCGATGTTGAGCAAAGCCTCCCACTGCGCCCCGTCGCATCCGGCGGCCTCGACCATCGCCGCCTCCAGCGCCTCCCACGAGCCATAGCGGCGCGCGATCAGATTGCTCGCCTGTTCGCCCACATGGCGGATACCAAGCGAGAAAAGCATCCGCTCCAGCGGGATTTTCCTTTTTTCATCAATCGCTTCAAAAAGCTTCTTCGCGCTTTTATCGCCCCATCCCTCGCGATTTTTGAGCTGCTGCATACCGCTGCCATAGCGCGCCTCAAGCTCGAAAATATCCGCAGGGGTTTTGACCCATCCATCCTCATAGAATTGCTCGACCTGTTTGGCGCCCAGCCCGTCGATATCGAAGGCTTTGCGCGAGACGAAATGTTTCAATTTTTCCACAGCTTGCGCGGGGCAAATGATGCCGCCCGTGCATCGGCGCACCGCGTCGCCCTCCTCGCGGATCGCCTCTGAGCCGCATTCGGGGCAGTGATGCGGGAAGGCAAAGACTGCGGCCTCCTGCCCGCGTTTTGACAAATCCACATCGGCAATTTTCGGGATCACATCCCCCGCACGGTAGACCTGCACCAGATCGCCGATGCGGATGTCTTTGCCGTCGCGGATTGCGCCGCCCTTGGCATCCAGACCCGCGATATAATCCTCGTTGTGCAGCGTCGCATTCGACACCACCACGCCGCCCACGGTCACCGGATCGAGCCGCGCCACGGGGCTGAGCGCGCCGGTGCGGCCGACCTGAATGTCGATACCAATCAGGCGCGTCCACGCCAGTTCGGCGGGAAACTTATGGGCGATCCCCCATCGCGGCGTGGTCGAGCGGAACCCGAGCCGTGCCTGCAGCGCCAGATCGTCCACCTTGTAGACCACCCCGTCGATATCATAGCCCAGATCGGGGCGCAGCGCGGCAATATGGGCGTAATGGTCGCGCAGCTCATCGGCGCTATTGCACAGCTTTGTCAAAGGGTTGGTTGCAAATCCGAGCGCGGCGAGACGCTCGATCGCGCCCTTTTGCGTCTTGGCCAGAGGCGCGGACAGCTCCCCCCAAGCATAGGCAAAAAATTTCAGCGGGCGCGCACGTGTGATCTCGGCGTCGAGCTGCCGGAGCGACCCCGCCGCCGCGTTGCGCGGATTGGCAAAGCTCTTGCCCCCGCGCGCCTCTTGGGCGGCATTGAGGGCGGCGAAATCGGCGTGGGACATATAGACCTCGCCGCGCACCTCCAACACATCCGGCGCGCCGGTCAGGCGTTGCGGAATATCCGCGATCATCCGTGCATTGGCGGTGACATTTTCACCCACGGCCCCGTCGCCGCGCGTCGCCGCTTGGATCAACTCGCCTTTCTCAAAGCGCAAAGACAGGCTCAGCCCGTCGATCTTCGGCTCGGCGGTGAAGGCCAAAGGCGCGTCATCGTCCAAAGACAGGAATTTGCGCACCCCGCGCACAAAATCATCAAGGTCCTCGTCGGTAAACACATTGCCCAAAGACAGCATCCGCACCGCATGGGTGATTTTGCCAAAGCCTTCGGCGGGGGCCGCGCCGATTTGCTCGCTCGGGCTATCGGCACGTTTGAGATCGGGAAAGCGCGTCTCGATCTCGGCGTTGCGGCGTTTGAGCGCATCAAAACCCGCGTCATCCATCACCGGCGCATCATCGGTGTGATAGGCCGCATTGGCCCGCGCCAGAATATCGGCCAAACGCGCCAATTCGGCGCGCGCCTGCGCTTGCGAGAGCTGCTCTACCGCGATCTTATCTGTCTGCTCGGCTTCCACCGCGAGGCTCCCTTTCTTCGTGCGCATTGCCTTGCGTGAAGTGATAGGTCGCCGCCGCCCGCCCGTAAAGGCATCTCACCGCGTTTTGCTCTGTCTCGGTGGCACTGAAAAAGAAAACGGCCCGCATCCAAAGGACACAGACCGTCTTCAAACCTTTGCGGAAAAACGGCGCCCAGCGGCCGGTCGCCTTCTTTTCCCATAGCTTTGCCTTGACCCCTACATCAGACAAAGCCGTGCGGCGTCACGCTCCCATAGCGATCCGCTGATCGTCGATCTCGTTCGGCTCCGGATCACGCAAGACATAGCCGCGCCCCCAAACCGTTTCGATGTAATTGTCGCCGCCGGTTGCGGTGCTGAGCTTCTTGCGCAGCTTGCAAATGAACACGTCGATGATCTTGAGTTCCGGCTCGTCCATACCGCCATAGAGGTGGTTGAGGAACATTTCCTTGGTCAATGTCGTGCCCTTGCGCAGCGACAACAGTTCAAGCATCTGGTATTCCTTGCCGGTCAGATGCACGGATTTGCCCGCCACATCGACAGATTTCGCATCCAGATTGACCGCGATTTTACCGGTCTTGATGACCGATTGCGAATGGCCTTTAGAGCGGCGGATGATCGCATGGATGCGCGCCACCAATTCTTCGCGGTGGAAAGGTTTGGTCAGATAGTCATCCGCGCCGAAACCGAAGCCCTTAATTTTGTTTTCCGTATCGTCCGCACCCGACAGGATCAGGATCGGCGTATCGACACGCGCCAGCCGCAGCTGCCGCAACACCTCATGCCCGTTCATATCGGGCAATCCGAGATCCAGAAGGATGAGGTCATAATCATAGAGCTTGGCCAGATCGATGCCTTCTTCGCCCAAATCCGTTGTGTAAACGTTCAGGTTGGCATGGGTCAGCATAAGCTCGATACTTTTCGAGGTTGTGGGGTCGTCTTCCACCAAAAGCACGCGCATGGGTCGTTTCTCCGCTATTATTCTAGATTTTCACTAAAATTAACCGTGTAAGAAATTAGTTAACTACAGGTTACCAACAGAGATGTTTTAGCACAAACAACCTAAAGTTGTCGATATTTTTGCACTTGGGTCGCCTTAAGCGCGTCTTCGCCGTATTCGGTGACCGCAGAGAGCCATTCGCGAAACTCGTCCGCCGACAGGCTGTAGCGCGCCAAGGCTTCGTCTTGCGATATTAATCCGTAGACAACGCCGCGCACAACCGCGGCTTTGCGTGACGCAACCCAGCGGCGCGTTGTTTCGGGCGGCAGATCGGCCCGCGTCATCACGGTTCCGTCGCTCAGTGTTACGGCCCTTGGCCCGTCGACTTTCTTCAGATACATGGCACTCAACCCTCGTTCCATGCGCTGAACCTAGCCATAGGCCAGTTAATGGGGGGTGAAACGTAACCTTGTGAGTAGTTCGCATTTTCCTATATTCTGTAAGACATTGGCGAGGGTTTCGCCCCGCCGCCGCGCTTCTGCCCCTTCGGAGACACCGTCATGGCCCTTGATGACACGCCTGCATTGAACTCGCTCGGCTTTGCCAAACCGCCCAGCGAAACCCGCGTGGTCGTGGCCATGTCCGGCGGCGTCGACAGCTCTGTCGTCGCCGCAATGCTGGCCGAGGAAGGCTATGACGTGGTGGGCGTCACCTTGCAGCTTTACGATCACGGCGCGGCCTTGGCCAAAAAAGGCGCCTGCTGCGCCGGTGTGGATATCCATGACGCGCGCCGCGTGGCCGAAGAAATGGGATTTCCCCATTACGTTCTGGATTATGAAAACATTTTCCAAGACGCGGTAATTGACGAATTCGCCGACAGCTACCTTGCGGGCGCCACGCCCGTCCCCTGCATCCGCTGCAACGAGCGGGTGAAATTCAAGGATCTGCTGGAGACCGCCAAGGATCTGGATGCCGATTGCATGGCCACGGGGCATTATATCCAACGCGTCATGGGCGATCGGGGACCAGAGCTGCACTCCGCCGCCGATGCGAACCGCGATCAAAGCTATTTCCTGTTCTCCACCACCGCCGAGCAACTGGATTATCTGCGCTTCCCGCTCGGGCATCTGCCCTCCAAGGACGCCACCCGCGCCTTGGCGGCGAAATACGGGCTGGCCGTGGCCGACAAACCCGACAGTCAGGACATCTGCTTTGTCCCCAACGGCAATTACGCCTCGGTGATCGAAAAACTGCGCCCTGGTGCGGCAGAGGCCGGTGATATCGTCGATACCGACGGCAATATCTTGGGCACGCATAATGGCGTCATCCATTACACCATCGGGCAACGCCGCGGCCTCGGCATCGGCGGTCTGGCCGATCCGCTCTATGTGGTGCGGCTGGATGTGGACAAAAAACACGTTATCGTCGGGCCGAAAGAATTGCTCTCGACCCGCACCATTCCGGTGCGCGAGATCAACTGGATCGGCGAGGGCAATTTGATGGATATGAAAGAGCGCGAAATTACCGTGCGGGTGCGATCGACCCGTCCGCCGCGCCCTGCAATCTTGCGCCCGATTTCCGCGACCGAAGCCGAGGTGGAACTGCTCACCCCCGAAGAAGGCGTCTCGCCGGGGCAGGCTTGCGTGTTCTACGATCCCGATAGCCCGCGCATCTTTGGCGGCGGCTGGATCTGGCGCGGATATTGAACCGCCGCTTTACCGATCCAATCCGCGCATAACCGCCCGCGCCGCCCGCACTCCCGGTGCCTCGCCGCCCTTGCCCAAACGCTCCATCGTCACGGCCATCGCCGCGCGCTGCGCCTCGGGATGGGCCAGAACCGCCTCGATGGCGGGGGCGATTTTGGCGGGATCACAGTTATTGCCGATAAATTCGGGGATGATCCGCGTATCCGACACGAGGCTGACCAAGGTCACGGTGTCGATCTTGAGCATACGGCTGATGATGATCCGGCTCAGCCAGCTCATATCATAGGCGATAACCATCGGCGTATCGGCAGCGGCCAGTTCAAGCGACACCGTCCCCGAAGCCGCCAGCGCCATATCGGCGGCCTTGAAGGCGGCGCGTTTCATCGTGCCGTAGTCCTCGGGGCTCTTGCCGTGGGGCGACAGGATCACAGGCTCCACAGGCCAATCTCGCACCGCCGCGCGCACCACTTCGGTCACATTGCCCGTGGTCGGCACCACCACCCGCATATCGGGATGCGCGGCCAAGACCGGCTTGAGCGCCGCACCAAAGACCGGCGCCAAACGCCCCACCTCGCCGCGCCGCGATCCGGGCAAGACGAGCATCATCGGCGCATCCCCCATCGCATGAGCGGCGCGAAACGCCTCGGCCTCGGCCTGCGCCGCGACCGGTTCGGCGACAACCGGATGGCCGACGAAATCGCATTCCATTCCCGCTGCGGTCATATAGGGCGGCTCGAAGGGAAACAGCGCCAGAACATGATCGATGACCTCGGCCATCTTCGCCGCCCGCCCCGCGCGCCACGCCCAAACCGTCGGCGCGACATAATGCACCGTGCGGATAGAGGTGCGCGCCTTGACCCGCCGCGCCACGCGCAGGGAAAAATCGGGGCTGTCGATGGTGATCAGAACATCGGGATTGGCCGCGATCACCGCCTCGGCGGTCTCGTTGATCCGGCGCATCAAGTGGCGGTATTTGGGCAGGATTTCCGCAATCCCCATGACCGAAAGCTCGTCCATGGGAAACCGGCTTTGCAAGCCTTTGCTTTCCATCAATGGCCCGCCAACGCCTTGAAAGGTCACACCACTTTGCAAGCTTTGCAGTCCCTCCATCAAAGCCGCGCCCAGCTTGTCGCCCGAGGCTTCGCCCGCGATGATGAAAACCCTCACGCGCCGCGCTCCCTGATCCATAGGAACATGTCCATCGCATCCAAAATCGCCACCACACGCGGCAAGTCCAAGACCATCACACCGCCCGCCTCGATGATGATCCCGTCAAACCCGCCCTCGGCGGCGTGCATTGCCGTCGCAGGGCCAATTGTGGGCAAATCTGCGCGGCGGTCCTGATCCGGTTTTGGCGCTTTAAACAGCACCGCACCTGGCGCGGCCTTGGCCGACCCTCTTGCTTGTTTCGCGCCCTTGACCCAAGCCGATACAGTCTCGGCCAACCATTCGACCGCAGCGCTCAGCGGATCGGCATCTGCGAAAGGCGCGTCATAATCGTCGTGAAACTGCGCCAACATCGCGTCCGTGCCGCTATCGTCTTCGCGCGCCAACACCACACCGTCGCGGATCACGCAGGCTTGGCCGACATCCGCCGCGCCCATTTCGGCAATAGTCTGCTGTCCGAGTCTGGCATCGCTGCGGTGGCGCGCATCAGGTTGTGTTTTCGTCGGGCATCCTGCGGGCTGCGTCAGATCCGCGACCAATTCATCCGCGCCGCGAATGGTGAATCCGGTTTGCTCGAAAATCTGCATCACCACCCGCAGCGCGCCGTCATCGCCCTTGGCCAAAGCCTCTTGGAACAACGGCACAAGCGGCAAAGTGTCCCGATCCAAGGCTGCGGGATCAATCACCGGCCGGTCAATCGCCCCGCACAGGCAGACATCGGTCACCCCCGCCTCGCCCAGACGGATCAAAAGCGATCCAAGATGCTCGATCCGGAAACTCAGGTCCGGCGCCGCCCCGTCAGGGAGGTGCCCCGCCAGCGCACAGACCATCGGGCGCGGCAGGCCCTGCGCCTCTTGCGAGGCGATGATCTCGGCGGGAAGGTTCCCGCGCCCTGCAATCAGCGCCAGCATCGGCCGATCTACCTCGGGGTCAGGAAGGAGCGGTCGCTCTCTCCGGTCACGAAATCGACGATCTGGCGCACATAGGCGCTTTCGGTATCCTCGCCCAAACGGCGGGCGCGGTCTTGGAAAGTGCCCTCGCCTTGGGCCAGCATTTGAAAGGCAGCGCGCAGGGCGGTGATATCGCTACGTTGCACACCGCGGCGCTTGAGACCGACCAGATTGAGCCCGTCCAATTCGCCGCGCGGCGCTTGGACCAAACCATATGGGATCACGTCATTGGTCACCATGGTGACCGCGCCTATGATCGCGCCTTGGCCGATGCGCACCCATTGATGCACGCCCACCAGACCGCCGATGATCACGTCATCCTCGACAATGCAATGCCCCGCCAAAGCGGCGTTATTGACAACGATGACGCGGTTGCCGACCTGCACGTCATGGGCGACATGGCAGCCCGCCATAAACAGCCCGTCATCCCCCACGCGCGTCACCCCGCCGCCGCCTTCGGTGCCGGCATTCATGGTCACATGTTCGCGAATACGGTTGCGCGCGCCGATCTCGAGCCGCGATTTTTCGCCTTTGAATTTAAGGTCTTGCGGGATTTCTCCGATACAGGCGAAGGAGAAGACCACGCTGTCTTCGCCCACCACCGTATCGCCGGTCACAACCACATGGCTTTTGAGTTCAACGCCGTCATGCAGCACCACGTCGGGGCCGACATGGCAAAACGGGCCAATACGCACGCCCTGCCCGATCTGCGCGCCCGTCTCGATGACGGCGCTGGGGTGAATGCTCGGGCTGTCTTGGGTCTTGGTGGCCATGCGGCTCACTCCTTCGGCAGGTCCATCATTGCGGTAAACTCGACCTCGCAGGCCATTTCGCCATCGACCGTCGCCACGCCGCCGAATTTCCACACCTTGCCGCCCGGTTTGCCGCGCAGAGTTTCAAGCTTCATCTCGACCACATCGCCGGGCACGACCATGCGGCGGAATTTGCATTTATCAATCGCCATGAAATAGACGAGCATATTCTTGTCGGCCATCTCCAAAGCCGTGCCCACCATCACGGCCGCCGTTTGCGCCATCGCCTCGACAATCGTCACGCCGGGCATGATCGGATTGGAGGGGAAATGGCCCTGAAAATGCGGCTCGTTCATCGTCACGTTTTTGATTCCGGTCGCGGTTTTATAGCCGTCGATATCGACGACTTTATCCACCAACAAAAACGGATAGCGATGCGGAATAATGCGCTGGATCAGGTGGATATCGGCGGTTTGTAGCTCGCTCATGGAATGTCCTTTCGCTTTGCGCATCACGGGATCGGCACGGATATGTCATTGGCCTGCTGTGCCAGTTTGAGGCAGCCCGCCCTGAGTAGCAACTCCCCCCGCGCGCGGCAAGAGCGTCACTCGTTCGCGGGGGCCGTAGGCGCGGTTTGGGGGGGCGCGGACGGCTCGGAGCCCTGCGGCGCCGCTCCCTCGTCAGAGGCACCGGTCCCGATCACCTCGTCCACACGCGCAATCGCAAGATCGGTAATATCCACCGCGTCAAAACGCTTGAGCACATAGCGCCGCTCGATCAACACGCTGGCACCGATGTCTTGCATCAACTCGGTGAGCACCGGATCGGCGGCCTGCAAAAACAATCGCTGCGCCGCCTCGTTGTCCTGGCCCAAAGCGGCGACCTTGGCGTCCTGCTCGCGTCTGATACGTTGGACTTTTTCGTCAAAGGCATCGGCCAGCGCGCGAAAATCCGCCGCTGCCATGCCCGCGCGGTCTTCGGTTAACCCGCGCTCTTCGGCCCCCAGCTCGGCCTCGATTTTTCGGTTCTCGGCCACAAGCGCGGTACGGCGCGCTTCGAAATCGCGCGCGACACGGCCGCCAAAAGCCGATTCAATAAAAAACCGGTCCAGATCGATCACCACAACGGTGCTCGCCGCCGGACCGGCATTTTGATCCAGTTGGAACCCTGCGCCCGCATTGGGCAGGGCTCCGGCCTGCTGCGCCGCAAGCGGCGCAGCCACGCAAAGCGGTGCAACAACCGCCAAGGCCCGCGCCACTGCCAATAGAAGGCCCCGCCGCACCATCGGCTTAGAAATTGGTCGAGATGGACAGATCGAAGGTCTGCTCTTTGTCAAACGCCTCTTTTTTCAAAGCATGGGTCCAGTTGAACCGCAACGGCCCCACAGGTGTTTTCCAAAACAGCGACAAACCAACGACTTGCCGCGCCGAGCCGCTTTCATAAAGCACACCCGTTGCGCCAGCAGTGGTGGCATCATTAAGCCCCCAAACATTGCCGATGTCGTAAAAGGCCCCGCCGCGCATCCCGTATTCTTCGGGGATGCCGAGCGGGAATTCCGCCTCGAAACGGGCGACGGCAAACATATTGCCGCCCAAGGCATCATTCACGCCCGCGCCGTCATTTTGACGTGGCCCGATGCCATCGGGTTCAAACCCGCGCATGAGAGATTGGCCAAACAAGAACCGGTCTGTGACGCGGCTTGCGTCCGATCCGTTAAAGGCCAAGGCCCCGCCCTCGATCGTGGCGCGCAGGGTCACCTCGTCGTTAAAGACCGTGGTCTGCGCGACCGCCTTCGCGGTGGAGCGAATGAATTGCACATCGCCGCCCAAACCGGCCAGCTCCTGACCAAATTCAAAGAGCACACCGGCATTGGGGTTCAGCCCCGTGCGGCGGCTGTCGTAGGAGAAGCTATAGCCAATCCCGCTGTCGATCTTGCTGCCTTGATCCGCTTCGGCGCGCAGAATGCTGCCGAGGTTGGATGCCGGATCGTAGGTCATATCGACCATATTGGCGAAATAATGCAGCCGCACGCGCGACAGATCGCTCACGGGGAAACTGATCCCCGTTTGGAACGATCCGATCTCGGTATCATAGAGCGAGAATTGATTGTCAGTGTTGGTCAAAGCCGCCGAAATATCAAACCGCAGATCGCGTCCCAAAAACGCCGGTTCGGTGAAGGCAAAGCTATAGGCCGTATCGGAATCCGTGCCCGCGATGGTAAAGCTGAGCTGTTGCCCGCGCCCGAGGAAGTTCGACTCGTTGAATTTCGCAACAAGGCCAAGGCCGCTGTTGGAGCTGAACGTGCCGCCAAAGGACAGCGAGCCGGTGCTCTTTTCCTCGACGTTTACATCAACCACAACCTTATCTGGACTGGAGCCTTCGCGTGCATTCACATCGGCATTGGCAAAATAGCCCAAAGATTTCACCCGCTCGGCGCTTTCGCGAATTTCGCGCGGGTTGAACGGGTCGCCTTCGACGATGCGGAACTGGCGGCGCACAACACTGTCGAGCGTCGTGGCGTTGCCTTCGATATCGATCCGTTCGACGAAAACGCGCGGGCCTTTGGACAGGACAAATTCGATATCCAGCGTCAGGTCGCGATCATTGCGCGTCACGCGCGGCTCGACACGCATGAAATCGATGCCCTTGCGCACGGCCAAACGCTCCATCCGCGCAATCGCATTTTCGATATCTACGGGCGAATAGACCTGCCCCGACTTGATCTTCATCACCGCGCCGAATTCATCGGCATCGGCATTGGGCATTTCGGAAACGGTGGTCACCTCGCCCAAACGGAACTGCTGCCCCTCTTGAACATTGAAGGTGACGAAATAGCCGTCACGCTCGCGCGCAAGCTCGGCATTCACCGAGGTGGTGCGAAAATCGACATAGCCGCGCGAGAGGTAGAAATCGCGCAAGACCTGTTTGTCGAACTCGATCCGGTCCTCGACGACGGTATCGCGCTTGATCAAAATGCGCAAAAGACCGGCCTGTTTGGTGCTGAGCACACGGCGCAGGCGGCTGTCGGAAAAGGCACGGTTACCAACAAAACCGAGGCGCGAGATTTCGGTGACCGAGCCTTCGAAAATTTCAAACACCAGATCGACGCGGTTGTCGCTGCGCCGGATGATCCGCGGCGTCACGCGCGCCGAGGTGCGCCCCTCATTGGCATAGGCTTCGCTCAACGAGGCGGCATCGCGCTCTGCGGTGGTCGGGCTGAACACAAGGCGCGAGCGGGACTGGACCACCTGCTCAAGCACCTCATCCTTGATCCGCCGGTTGCCCTCAAAGCTGATGCGGTTGATCGTCGGGTATTCCTTGACCGCGATGCGCAAGGTATTGCCGCTTGGGGCGATCTCGACGCTTTCGAACAGGCCGGAGCCCAAAATCCGCTGATACGCGTCATTGAGCTGACCGGCAGAGATGGTTTGGCCTCTGGCGATTCCTGCGTAGGAGAGGATCGTGCTGGCGTCGACGCGCTGGTTCCCGTCCACCGCGACATTGGTAAATCGATAGCTTTGCGCATAGGCGGCTTGCGGCAAAACGCCCGAAGCCGTTGCAATTGAAAGAAAAGCTGCGGCGCTCAAAAGCCGAAGCGTTGCCGTGTGCCCGGCAGGTTTTTGACGCCCGCCCTCATTGTTATCGGTCATGTGTCAACCCAGTCTGACGTGCCATTTTGCACCTTGCTATCCCTATAGCACAGACTTGTCAAAACCGCAAAATAGAGTGGCGCCCGAAAGGCGCCTCACAAGGGGTTGGGTTTTCTACAATTTTTCAACGTTGGGCGCAGGGTGCAAGCCGAGGCGGCGTTATTGCACGCCCCAAGAGCCGACAAAAGCGCCCGCCATCAACGCGACAATAATCGTCGCGATATAGAGAATCCGGTCCCAATTGATCGTGAACAGCAAGCTTAGCCCGCGATATCCCTGTGCAATGGTCTGCATCTCAAACGCCCTTTGGTGCTTTGCGCCGCGCGCAGCGGCTCATCCGCCGCGCAACGCAAAACTTGTCGCAAACCATTATGCCGTGATCAGGGCGCAAATGTGGCAAAATCAAGGCGGCGCGCAGGTTTCCCCGCGCGCCGCCCATGTTTTCAACGCGTTACGCCCCGATCCCGCCTAACAGGTCACATCGTTGAACAGCGCAAACAGCATCAAGGACAAAACAATCGTCATACCAATCGCCATCAATATGCGCAGCACCTTGTCATTGGGCGGGCGCCCCGCCACGGCCTCATAGGCGTAGAACACCAGATGCCCGCCATCGAGCATCGGGATCGGGAAGAGATTCAAAAGCCCCACCGCTGTGGACAAAACCGCGATAAACCAGATGAAGCTTTCCACGCCCTGGCTGGCCTGTGCCTTGGAAATTTTCGCAATGGAAATCGGCCCCGCCATGTTACAGCTGCTGATCTGGCCGGTGATCATATGCCACAGACCCGACACCGAGCCGCGCATGATCTCGCCGGTTTGCGTCACCCCCGCCCAAAGCGATGTGCCAACCCCCAAAGGCGCGGTCGCAGGTTCAAAAGCCAACCCGCCCGCGATGCCGATCCGCCAGTTGGTGACAAAGCTGCCGCCCTCTTGCGGCTCGTCCGTGGCCCGCGGGGTCAGGACAAAATCGATCATCTCGCCGTCGCGCCAGACGTCCAGCTTGAGAGGTCTACCCTGAGAGGCCTCGACCGCCTCTTTAAGCTCGGCAAAGGCGGCAATCGGCGCGCCGTCCACGGCGGTGATCACATCGCCCACCTTCATGTCGATCTCATAGGCGGCCGATTTTGGCGAAAGCTGCGTCACGATCGGTGGATAAAGGTAAGGCCCCGCGACCACCCGCTCCTGCCCGCCGCGCAACACGGTGTAATCGAGCGGGCTTTGTTTGGGCAAAGCCGCCGCCAGATCGTCAAATCCGGCGCTGTCTTCGAACGACGGCACTTCCATACCGCCGATCTTCAGAATTTCATCGCCGGTCATAAGCTCGACAATTGCCGGTCCGGTGGGCCGCATTTCGCCCACGGTCAAAGGTTCGGACACCTGCCCGCGCAGCGCAATCACCACGGCGAACACCGCAATCGAAAGCATGAAATTGAACACCGGCCCCGCCGCAACCGTGGCCGCCCGCGCCCACAAAGGCGCGCCATGCATGGTATGGCGCAGCATCTCTTCGGGCATGGCCTCCATCGCCTCGCCGTCCTTGCCCGAGGCCGCATTGGCATCGCCCAGAAACTTGACATAGCCGCCAAAAGGCAGCGCCGCGAATTGCCACTTCGTGCCATGTTTATCGACGCGCGAATAGATCACAGGGCCAAAGCCGAGGCTGAACACCTCGGCCTTGATGCCCGTCAGCCGCCCGATGATGTAGTGACCATATTCATGGATCGCCACGATCACCGACAAAGCCACGACAAAGGCCGCGATGGTTCCCAATAGGCCGCCAAATTGCGGGATGATGTCCAGCATATCTTTCCTCTGCTCTCACGCCCTCACAGGCGATTTATATTGGCGCTCACGCGCATAACACAATGCCCTCAGCCGAGCCGCGCCATCACCTCATCGGTGCGCGCGCGCGTCAACTGGTCGATCCTGTGCACGTTATCTAACGTAATATCGGCATCAATATGACCGCCTTGCGATGACATTTGCGTCAACGCCTCTTCGACCACTTCGGCCATTTGCATGAAACCGATCCGCCCTGCGATAAACCCGTCGAGCGCGCGCTCTTTGGCGGCGTTGAACACCGCGCCGGACAGCCCGCCCGCCGCCATCACCTCGCGCGCCAGCCGCAGCGCCGGATAGCGCAGATCATCGGGCGCGCGAAATTCCAACTGGCCCAGTTTAGCCAGATCAAGCCGCTCGACCGGCAAATCGCGCCGCTGCGGGTAATGCAGCGCATAGCCGATGGCATGGCGCATATCGGGCGCGCCCAGATGCGCCATCAAGGCCCCGTCGTTGAACCCGACCAGCGCATGCACCATGGATTGCGGATGGACAAGCACCTCGATCTGCCGAGGGTCAATTCCAAAATACTCTTTTGTTTCAATCACCTCCAGCGCCTTGTTAAACATGGAGGCGCTGTCGATCGTGATGCGTTGCCCCATGTCCCAATTGGGATGGGTCGCCGCCTCGGCGGGGGTGGCAAGGGCCAGCCTTTCGAGCGGCCAATCGCGAAACGCCCCGCCCGATGCGGTGATGATGATGCGCTCGACCGCCTCCATCTGCTCGCCGACGAGGGCTTGGAAAATCGCCGAATGCTCGCTGTCCACGGGCAGGATACGCGCGCCCGAGGCCCGCGCCGTGGCCATCAACAACGGCCCCGCCGTGACCAAGGATTCCTTATTGGCCAAGGCCAATGTCGCCCCGCCGCGCAGCGCGATCAGCCCCGGTTCAAGCCCTGCCGCGCCGACAATCGCCGACATCACCCAATCGGCAGGCATCGCCGCCGCCTCCAGCAAGGCCGCGCGCCCCGCTGCGGCAATGACGCGGCTGCCCTCCAACGCGCCGCGCAACTCGGCCAAACGGCTCTCATCTGCGGTGACCGCGATTCTTGCATCCAAACGGATCGCATCTTGCGCCAGACGCGCGATATTCTGCCCGCCGCTGAGCGCCACGACCTCATAGGCCTGCGGCGCGCGCGCGATCAGGTCGATCGTGCTTTGCCCGATCGATCCCGTGGCGCCGAAAATCGAGACTTTGCGCGCCATGCGGGTCACCCGATGCCTGGCGGAAAGGCGATGAATTGCCCCGCGATCAGCACCAAAAGCGCCGCGCCCAGCATCCCGTCAAAGCGGTCCATCAATCCGCCATGTCCCGGGATGAGGGTCGAGCTGTCCTTGACGCCCATTTTGCGCTTGATCGCGCTTTCGGCGATGTCGCCCATCTGCGATGCAAAGGAAACAACGATTGAAATCAAGATGATCTGCGCCGAGGCGCCAAGCGCGAAGATACAAATCGCCCCGACAGCCCCCGCGCCGATCCAGCCCGCCGCCGTGCCCGACCACGTCTTTTTCGGGCTGATACGGGGCCAGAATTTCGGACCGCCGATAAAGCGCCCCGCGAAATAGCCCGCCACATCAGTCACCACGACGACGCCCACGAGCCACAGCATCCACCCCATGCCCCAATCGCCATAAAGCCGCCCCATGCTATACCCCGCCAGAACGACCATGGCGCCATAGCCCACATAAAGCAGATGGTGGCGCGTGAGCAAAACCGCCCCCGCAACCAGCGGCGCGGCAAGCAAGGGCCATGCCAGAAGGCTTGGCACATAGAGCGCCGCCAGAACCGCCAGCGCCGCACAAATGCCAAGCTGCAGCGCCTCTGCGCGCCCTTCGGGCACCAACATGCGCACCAATTCCCAAACCATCAGGCCGCTGACCACAGTGATGAGCGCGCTGAACCACAGCCCGCCCATGACAATCGCGCCCAGACCCAGCGCGATCATCACCACGCCAGAGACCACGCGCGCGGCCAGATCGCTCCAATTCGAAGTGCTGCTCATGATGTTCTTCTCATATTTCCCTGTGCGCCGGATGCTCAGACTTTGACCGCGCCAAAACGGCGCTCACGCTTGCCATAGTCCTTCACCAGTCGCGCCAGTTCGGCGGCGGTGAAATCAGGCCAGAGGGTTTCGATAAATTCATATTCCGCATAGGCCGATTGCCAGAGCAGAAAATTCGAAATCCGCGCCTCTCCTGAGGTGCGGATCACAAGGTCGGGATCGGGCAAAACGCAAGTATCCAAATACTTTGGCAGCGTTTCTTCATCCACATTTTCGGGATCGAGACGCCCTGCGGCTACGTCTTGCGCCAAGCGTTTCGTCGCCCGCGCCACCTCGTCGCGGCTGCCGTAATTGAGCGCGATGGTCAGATGCACGCGGTCGTTATGCGCCGTCATCTTTTCCAATTCATCCATCAACAGCACCAGCTTGCCATCAAGCCGCACGCGATCCCCGATGAAGCGCACACGCACCCCCTCGTCGCACAGGGCGCGCGCCTCTTTGGTGATGTAGCGGCGAAACAGGGTCATCAATCCCGCGACCTCGACCTGTGTGCGTTTCCAGTTTTCCGTCGAGAAGGCAAAAATCGTGACGTATTTCACGCCCAGATCAGGACAGGCCTCGACCACCTCGCGCACGCGTTTGGCGCCCGCGTGGTGACCAAACAGCCGCGGACGGCCGCGCCGCTGTGCCCAGCGGCCGTTGCCGTCCATGATGATCGCGACATGGCGCGGGCCGCTTTGGTCGGTGTCCGTCGCCGTCATCACGCCGCTCTCCTCTCTCGGGCAGGCTTAAACCTGCATGATCTCGGCTTGCTTATGCTCAAGCGCCGCATCAATCGCCTTGATATATTTATCGGTCAGGTCCTGAACCTCGCCTTCCCAGATTTTCTGGTCGTCCTCGGACATACCGTCATTCTTGGCTTTCTTGATCTGGTCCATGCCCTCGCGGCGCACGTTGCGCACCGCAACGCGGGCATGTTCGGCATATTGGGCGGCGACGCGGGTCAAATCGCGGCGGCGCTCTTCGTTCAATTCGGGGATCGGCAACATGACAATTGTGCCGTTTGTTTGCGGGTTGATCCCCAGACCGCTGTTCATGATCGCCTTTTCCACGGCTTGAACCATGGATTTGTCCCACACGTTGACCGTCACCATGCGCGGTTCGGGCACGTTGATTGTGCCAACCTGATTGATCGGCGTCTTTTGGCCGTAGGCCTCAACCATCACCGGCTCCAGCATCGTCGCCGATGCGCGCCCCGTGCGCAGCGAGGAAAACTCGGTCTTGAGCGCCCCCATCGCCCCGTCCATACGGCGGGTCAAATCATCGGTGTCCAGCATGAATTCTTCGTCGGCCATCTTCTTGTCGTCCTTCTCGTGGCTTATCGGCGCGCCGCTCGGCAATGCGCTCTTATGCTCTTTCTCGCGCTACAATAGCGTCAATCGCCCACTGTTGTATAGGTGCCTTGCCCCGCGAGAATCCCGCGAAATCCGCCCGGTTCGTCGAGAGAAAACACGATGATCGGCAGCGAGTTGTCGCGCGCCAAAGCAATCGCGCTGGCATCCATCACGCCCAAATGTCCGGCCAGAACCTCGTCATAGCTGACCTTGTCATAGCGTTTTGCATCGGCGTGTTTGACCGGATCCTTGTCGTAAACCCCGTCCACTTTCGTGCCCTTGAAAATCGCCTCGCAGGCCATCTCGTTGGCACGCAGCGTGGCGGCGGTATCTGTGGTGAAATAGGGGTTTCCGGTGCCTGCAGCAAAAATGCAAACCCGTCCTTTTTCCAAATGGCGCACGGCGCGGCGGCGGATGTAAGGCTCGGCCACCTCGTTCATTGTAATGGCGGAAATCACCCGCGTGTGCACGCCCAGCTCTTCCAATGCCGATTGCATCGCCAACGCGTTCATCACCGTGGCAAGCATCCCCATATAATCGGCGGTGGTGCGCTCCATCCCTTGGGCCGACCCTTGCAACCCGCGAAAGATATTGCCGCCGCCGATCACCATGCAAACCTCGACGCCCATATTTTGCACCGATTGCACCTCGCGCGCGATCCGCTCGACCGTGGGCGGGTGCAACCCGAACCCCTGCTCGCCCATCAGAGCCTCGCCGGAGATTTTCAACATCACACGTTTGAATTTGGTTGTCGGGGTGTCATCGGTCGCGGACATCGCAGCGCTCCTAAAGCAATATTGAGGCGGGATCGTGTTAGCGCGCAAAATGTCGTAATTCGGCGTCAGGTTCAATGCGCTAATATCGATGCGAGGCCTGCGCGCGGCCTTGCCCCTCGAAAACCCCGCAAAGCCGCGTTAAAGAGACGCCATGACCCTCAGCTTCGATCCTTTCACCGATATTTCCCCCGCACAGCATGTGTTGATCGCGGGGCCGACCGCGTCGGGCAAATCGGCGCTGGCGCTCGCGCTTTCGGCGCGCCAAGGCGGGATCATCGTCAATGCGGATGCCTTGCAGGTCTATGACAACTGGCGGGTGCTTTCGGCCCGCCCATCGCCCGAGGAAGAGGCCGAAGCCCCCCATGCGCTTTATGGGCATGTGGCCTATGACACGCCCTATTCTGTGGGGCATTGGCTGCGCGATCTTGGCCCGCTCTTGGCGGGCGGCGCGCGTCTGATTATCACTGGCGGCACGGGGCTCTATTTCACCGCCCTCACCCGCGGCCTTGTCGATATTCCGCCCACCCCCGAGGCCTTGCGCGAGGCTGCCAATGCCCGCATCCGCGCCGAAGGTCTGGCACCGATGCTGGCCGAGCTAGACGCGCAAACCCGCGCGCGTATCGACGTGCAAAACCCGATGCGGGTGCAGCGCGCATGGGAGGTTTTGCAAAATACCGGTCGCGGCTTTGCAAACTGGCAAGACAACACCCCGCCGCCGCTTTTGCCCCGCGCCGATTGCGCGGCGGTGCTGTTTGACGTCGACAAAGATTGGCTGAACGCGCGGATCGCGCGCCGTTTTGATGCCATGCTCGCCCAAGGCGCCTTGGGTGAGGCCCGCGCCAATCTGGACCGCTGGGATTTTGACCGTCCCTCCAGCAAAGCCATCGGCGCG
The DNA here is from genome assembly GCA_050633545.1 of Paracoccaceae bacterium. GTDB lineage: Bacteria > Pseudomonadota > Alphaproteobacteria > Rhodobacterales > Rhodobacteraceae > Litorivita. The sequence goes on along the minus strand of JBOEGS010000006.1, from coordinate 292,168 downwards.
CCCGAATTGATCGCCCACCTCAAAGGCGAGGTTTCGCTTGAGGATGCGCGAGAGGCCGCCACCATCGCCACGCGCCAATTTGCCAAGCGCCAAAGGACATGGTTTCGGTCAAAAATGGCCGATTGGCACCGATACCGGCCGGATTCCGCTGATAATTGACCTAATAGGACATTTTTCCTCTCTGTTCTGGCGCATTTCACGTCTAAACATGTAAAAAATGACCATGAGAGAATCCAAAGTGTCGCAAGACCTGCCCTATTCCGATCCCGATCTGGCCCGTATGCCGGTGCCCAAGGTCAACAGCCTCGCGCAGCTGACCGCTGGTGCGCCTTGGCGGCTCGAATTGCACCATGCGCGCCGCGCGCATCTGCTGATCTGGACCACCCGCGGTCAGGGGATTTGCACGCTTGGCGGGCTGCGCCGCGGGCTTGGGGCGCATAACCTTCTGGTGATCCCTGCCCGCACCTTGATGGCGGTGGAGTTCGGCAAGCAAGGTTTCGCACAAACGGTTGAAATTCCTAGAGAAAGCGGCGTTCTCTTGCCGGACGAGCCAATGATATTGCGGCTGCGCGATGCGCAGGCCCAAGGCGAGCTTACGGCGATTTTGGACGCGATGACGCGCGAGCAAAACGCCGCCCGCCCCTTTGCCGGTGAGGCGATGCTCGCCCATGGCGGATTGCTGTCGATCTGGCTGCGCCGCGCGCTTTTGGCCGAAGAGGACGCGCCGCGCCAGAACGCTGCAGAACGCCTGACCCGCGCCTTCACCGCGCTGGTGGCGCGCGATTACCAAAGCGGCAAACCCATGGCCGATTACGCCGCCGCACTTGGCGTGACGCCAACGCATTTGACCCGCAGCTGCAAACAGGTGACCGGACAGACCGCCGCCGATTTGATCACCGAATGCACGCTGCATGCCGCGCGCGAGCGGCTTGAGCGCGGCGCCCTGCCGATCCAGACGATTGCCGCCGAACTCGGATTTGGCAGCGCCGCCTATTTCACGCGGTTCGTGCAGCATCACACCGGACGCACGCCCAGTGCCCTGCGTAAAATCGCCCAAGACAGGCCGCGCGCATCGGCTTAAGATTCGCCCGCAAAACCCTGTTTTAAAAGGAAAAAATCGGCAAGATTAGCTGCCCCAGATTTTACGCACATAATTGCGCGTCTCGCGGTAGGGCGGCACGCCGCCGTATTTCTCCACCGCCCCCGGACCCGCGTTATAGGCCGCCAAGGCCAAGCGCCACGATCCGAATTTGCGATACTGCATCTTCAAATAGCGCGCGCCGCCTTCAAGGTTTTGCTGCGGATCATGGGGGTTTACCCCCAATGTCGCCGCCGTGGCGGGCATGAGCTGCGCCAAACCGAGCGCGCCTTTATGCGAGCGCGCCCGCACTTTCCAACCTGATTCTTGCTGCACCAGCCGCAAGAACAAATCCTCGGGCACCCCGTGTTTGCGCGCCGCATCGCGCGCCACGCTCAAAAGCGGTCCTCGATATTTGCCGCGATAGGCCGGCGATCCGTATCTGCTTGGGATGCTTGCGCTTTTGGGCTGCAAGCTCACCGAATTGGCATATTGCTTGGCGGCGCGGGTGTCGAGCACGCGGGTCTGTTTCGAAAAAACATGCGTGCTGGAACGGGTCGAGAACATATCTGCCTGCGCCATTTGCGGCAAAGCCGTGAGGCCCATTGCCCCCATCGCGACAAGCGCGGCAGCCACACTCAGGTTGCGCATTTTTGTCCCCATTCCCTAACCGCGAAGCGCTCGGCCCTTAGGCCATGGCGCTCCATATTGGCCCGCAAGTTAACGCCGCCGCCTTTGGTTTTGAACCCTTTGCTTCCGGTTTTTCCCGTGCAGCTTAACGAAAACGGCAAGAAACCGCTGATCTTGACCGCCCCGGTCGCGCACAGAGGCCATGAGCGCCGCGCAGCAATCGGGCGCGGCGCCGCTTTGCACCGTCCGATTCGCGCTTCAAATGCCTTGATGGACGGGCCCGAGCGCAAATTCGGCATTGCCGCGCCCGCCCCAAGATGGTGTAACCTACCCTCAAAGACGAACAAGATTCAGCGGGAGGCTCACAATGGCCGGTTCGGTTAACAAGGTAATTCTCATCGGCAATTTGGGGCGCGACCCCGAGGTGCGCACCTTTAGCAACGGCGGCAAGGTCTGCAACCTGCGCATCGCAACCTCCGAGACGTGGAAGGACAAAAACACCGGCGAACGCAAAGAGCGCACCGAGTGGCACAGCGTTGCGATTTTCCAAGAGGGTCTGGTCCGCATTGCCGAGCAATATTTGCGCAAAGGCTCCAAGGTCTACATCGAAGGCAAACTGCAAACCCGCAAATGGCAGGACCAATCGGGCGCGGACCGCTATTCGACCGAAGTCGTGTTGCAAGGTTTCGACGGCGTGTTGACCATGCTTGACGGGCGCGGCGAAGGCGGCGGCGGCCAAGGCGGCGGCAATTACGGTGGCTCCTCGGGCGGTGATTACGGCGGCGGATCCTCGTCGTCGTCGTCGGGCGGCGGAGATTTCGGCGGCGGCGCGCCCTCGCGCGACATTGACGACGAAATTCCCTTCTAAAGGCGCACGGAAATCACACTATTTTTGGAAATGGCCGCTCTTTTGGGTGGCCATTTTTCATTGACCTAAAACAACAGCGAAAGAAACGCGGCGCATGCAAAGGGCACCGACAAGGCGCAAGCCACCAAAAGCGCCGCCCATGGGGTCAGCCGCGGGCTGGGCGCGCTGTGGTTCATCACATATGGCGACTGTTTGTGTTTCATAAACGCAATTAACCACGTTTTAGGTTTTCAAAGTCTTAACTCGGTCCAGCCCCCGCGAGCGGAGAGACAATGATCGAGATTGAATGGCACCCTGCACGCCGCTGCGCCATGCCCTCCGGCGCGGCGCTGCCCCCGTTGCAACAACACCCCGCCTATGCTGCCGCCTTAGGCCGTGGAATAGGCCAAGGCGCAGAGGACATACGTGCCGCATTGATCCGAGAGAACGGCACGGTCATCGCGCGCGCGCAAGTCATGCTGCGCCATTTTCCACTCGCGGGCATGGTGGGATATATGCCGCGCGGGCCGGTTTGGTGCGGCGCGCCCGCGCGTGAAACCGTTGCAATGGCCTTGCGCGCATTGCCGCGCAGCCTGCACAACGAAGGCGCCGCCTGCCGCCTGTGGATCTGCAACGCCGAGGCCGAAGAAGCCGCCATGGGTTTGTCGCGCATCGGCTACCTGCCCATCATAACGCCCCAACATGTTGCCGAAATCGACCTCAATAACGATCAAGACATCCGCCTTGCACAGCAAAGCGGGAAATGGCGCAACCGTCTGCGCCATGCGCAGGGACAAGATTTACATATCACCCATCGCCCTCTGAACAGCGCGCGCGACGGTTGGCTTTTGGCCGCCGAGACCTTGCAACAAGAGGCCAAAGGATACCGCGCCCTGCCCGCGAACTTTGCCGCCCATTACCCCACGGAGCTGACGCGCCTGTTTTTGGCCGAACGAAGGGGCGAGGTCATCGCCGCGATGCTGGTCCTGCGCCATGGCGCGGCAGCGAGCTATCACATCGGGTGGAGCAGCACTGAGGGCAAATCCGCATCGGCGCATAACCTTCTGTTGTGGCAAGCCTCCAACTGGCTGGCGCGCAAGGGCGTGCGGCGCTTTGATCTGGGCACGCTCGACACCCAAGCCACCGCAGGGCTGGCGCGCTTCAAACTTGGCGCGGGCGCGCGCCCGCGTGCGCTTGGTCCGACCATGCTTTACTCCGCGCCCAGTGGTGTTTTGGGCCGGATCAGGGCCCATCTTAAGCACGCTGCGTGAATTTGGGCGCTTTCGCGCCTTTCCCTCTGGTTTTTTCTGCGGATGCAGTATACGCGGCTCAGCGAACAACCAAAGGACCCCCCATGGACCTGCGCAATATTGCCATTATCGCCCACGTTGACCACGGCAAAACCACGCTCGTGGACGAACTGTTGAAACAATCCGGTGTCTACCGCGAGAACCAAGCCACGACCGAACGGGCGATGGACAGCAATGATCTCGAGCGCGAGCGCGGGATCACCATTCTGGCCAAGGCGACATCGGTCGAGTGGGACGGTCACCGCATCAACATCGTCGACACCCCTGGCCACGCCGATTTCGGCGGCGAGGTGGAGCGGATTTTGTCGATGGTGGACGGTGTTGTCCTCTTGGTCGATGCCGCCGAAGGTCCGATGCCGCAAACCAAATTCGTGACCTCCAAGGCGCTTGCGCTGGGTCTGCGCCCGATTGTCGTGCTCAACAAGGTCGACAAGCCCGACGCCGAACCCGACCGTGCGCTCGACGAATGCTTTGATCTCTTTGCCTCGCTCGGGGCCAATGACGAACAGCTTGATTTCCCCCATATGTATGCCTCGGGCCGCAATGGTTGGGCCGATATGGAATTGGACGGGCCGCGCAAGGATTTGACTGCGCTGTTCGACATGGTTCTCAAACATGTGCCCGCACCGGCGCAATTGGCGCGCCGCGACGAGCCCTTTACCATGTTGGCCACGACCCTTGGCGCGGACCCGTTTATCGGCCGTCTGCTCACCGGCCGTGTCGAAAGCGGCACGCTTAAAGCAGGTGACAGCCTCAAAGCGGTCAGCCGCGATGGCAAGCTGATCGAAAACTTCCGCGCGACCAAAATCCTCGCTTTCCGCGGGCTTTCGCAGCAACCGATCGATGTGGCCGAAGCGGGCGACATCGTGTCGATCGCGGGCATGACCAAAGCCACCGTGGCCGACAGCCTGCTCGACCCGTCGGTGAACACGCCCCTGCCCGCGCAACCGATCGATCCGCCCACCATCACGGTGACCTTTGGCATCAACGACAGCCCGCTGGCGGGCCGCGATGGCAAAAAGGTGCAATCGCGCGTCATCCGTGACCGTTTGATGAAAGAAGCCGAATCCAACGTCGCGATCAAAATCTCCGACACCCCCGGCGGTGAAGCCTTCGAAGTGGCCGGCCGCGGCGAATTGCAGATGGGCGTCTTGATCGAGAACATGCGCCGCGAAGGCTTTGAACTGTCGATCTCGCGCCCGCAGGTTCTGTTCCAAGAAGGCGAAAACGGCGAGCGTCTGGAGCCGATCGAAGAAGTCACCGTCGATGTGGATGACGAATATTCCGGCGCGGTGATCGAGAAACTGACAGGCGCACGCAAAGGCGATCTGGTCGAGATGAAGCAAAACGCCGGTAAAACCCGCATCGTGGCCCATGTGCCCTCGCGCGGTTTGATCGGCTATCACGGCGAATTCTTGACCGACACGCGCGGCACCGGCGTTCTCAACCGTGTGTTCCATTCGTGGGCGCCGCACAAAGGCCCGATCCCGGGTCGCCGTGCGGGTGTTCTGATCTCGATGGAAAACGGCCAATCGGTTGCTTACGCTCTGTGGAACCTCGAAGATCGCGGCAAGATGTTCATCGGCGCCCAAGCCGACATCTACACCGGTATGATCATCGGCGAGCACAGCCGCGAAAACGATCTCGAAGTGAACCCGCTGAAGGGTAAAAAGCTGACCAACGTGCGGGCCTCCGGCACCGACGAAGCGGTCCGTTTGACCACTCCGATCACCTTGTCCCTCGAAGAGGCGATTGCCTATATCGACAATGATGAGTTGGTCGAAGTGACGCCCAATTCGATCCGGATGCGCAAACGCTACCTTGACCCGCACGAGCGCAAGCGCCACGCGAAATCTTCGGGCCAATAAGGCCAGTGACACAACAAAAAACGGGGGCCAATCGGCCCCCGTTTTGCATCACGGGTCTTGCATTACTGCGGGGCTTGGCGCCGCTATTCGCTGACCTCGACAACCATCAATTCGCGCTCGGACGCGCCGCGCGCATAGTTTAACGCCGCCTGATAAGCATCTGAATGATAACATTTTTCCGCATCCTCGAGTGAGGGGAAGCGCGCCACGACATTGCGCGGGCGCTCCTTGCCTTCGAGCTGCACAAACCTTGCGCCGCGCGCGATGAAGACGCCGCCATGGGCGGCAATCGCGGGGCCGGCCAATTCGGCGTATTTGGCATAGGCCTCGGGGTCTGTCACCGTGACGTGGGCAATCCATAAAGCGGTCATTGTCTATCCTTTGATCAGGGCTTCGACCGCCGCGATGGCGGCCTCGGCATTGCTGGCGTCTTTCGCGCCGCCTTGGGCCATATCGGGGCGGCCACCGCCGCCCTTCCCGCCCAACTCCGGCACAGCGGCCTGCACCATATCCACCGCCGAAAGGCGGTCGGTCAAATCAACGGTGACGCCCGCGGCCACGGCCACCTTGTCGCCATCCGCGATGAGCAATACCGCGCCCGATCCAAGCTTGGCCTTATGCTCCGCGATCAGCGCCGGAAGGTCCTTGCCGGTCACGCCTTGCAGCACCTGCGCCACCAGTTTCACGCCGCCGATGTCCTTGACCTCGACATCCGCGCCGCCCGCCATCGCCAACTCGCGGCGTAATTGCGCCACCTCATTGCTCAGCGCCTTGCGTTCGTCGAGCAGACCCTGCACCCGCTCGACGATCATCGCCGGCTGGGTTTTGAGCATGCTTGACAGCGCGGCAATACGGCTTGCCTCGTCTTGCAAATAGGCAAAAGCCGCCTGTCCGGTCAGCGCCTCGATCCGGCGCACCCCCGCGCTCGACGCGCCTTCCGCGATGATCACGCATAGGCCGATATCGCCGGTCTGCTTGACATGGGTGCCGCCGCAAAGCTCCAAAGAATAAGTGTTTCCGTCCAAGCCCTTACCAGTGTTGGCACGGCCCATGGATACGACGCGAACCTCGTCGCCGTATTTCTCGCCGAACAGAGCCTGCGCGCCCAATTCGCGCGCGTCATCAGGCGTCATTATGCGGGTTTCAACCGCCGTATTCTGGCGGATGTAATCATTCACATCCGCACCGATTTTGACCAGTTCCGCCTCGCTAACCGGTGCGTTATGGGAAAAATCAAACCGCAAACGATCCTCGGCGTTGAGCGAGCCGCGCTGCGCCACATGGGTGCCAAGCGTTTCGCGCAGCGCCTCATGAAGCAAATGCGTGGCCGAATGATTGGCGCGAATGGCACTGCGCCGCTCGTGGTCAACCAAAAGCCGTGCGCCCTCGCCAGTGGAAATCTCGCCCTCGACCACTTCGGCGAAATGGATAAACACATCCGCCGATTTGCGAGTGTCGGTGATTTTGGCCACGCCTTTGTCGGTGCGCAAAACACCTGTATCGCCGACCTGCCCGCCGCTTTCGGCGTAAAACGGCGTCTGGTTCACGGCGATTTGCACGCTCTCGCCCGCCTTGGCCGATCCGGCCGCCGCGCCGTCCTTGACCAAAGCCACGATCTGTCCCTCGGCGCTTTCGGTGTCATAACCGAGGAATTCGGTGGTGCCGCTTTCGCGTGCGATATCAAACCAGATCTCGGCATCGGCGGCTTCGCCAGAACCGGACCACGCTGCGCGCGCCTTGGCGCGTTGCTCCTCCATCGAGGCGTCGAACCCTTCGGTATCAACCTCGCGGCCCTTCTCGCGCAGCGCGTCTTGCGTCAGATCGAGCGGGAAACCATAGGTGTCGTAGAGCTTGAAGGCCGCTTCACCTGGCAAAGGTACACCTTCGGGCAGGCCCGCCAATTCGTCATCCAAAAGCCGCAGGCCGCGATCAAGTGTTTGTTTGAAACGGGTTTCTTCGAGCTTGAGCGTCTCTTCGATCAGGCTTTGCGCTTGGCGCAGCTCGGTGTAATGCCCGCCCATCTGATTGACCAGCGCAGGCACCAAACGGTGCATGACCGGATCCTTGGCCCCCAGCAAATGCGCATGACGCATCGCGCGGCGCATGATCCGGCGCAGAACATAACCGCGCCCCTCGTTGGACGGCATCACCCCGTCGGCGATCAGGAAAGAGGTCGAGCGCAGGTGATCGGCGATCACGCGGTGGTGCACATTGCCAGGTCCGTCGGGGTCTTGGCTGGTGGCATGGGCCGAGGCCTCGATGAGCGCGCGCATCAAATCGGTGTCGTAATTGTCATGTTTGCCTTGCAATAGCGCACCGATCCGCTCCAGCCCCATGCCGGTGTCGATCGATTGCATATCGAGCGCGCGCATCGAGCCGTCCTCGAATTGCTCGTTTTGCATGAAAACCACGTTCCAGATTTCGATGAAACGGTCACCATCCTCTTCGGCCGATCCCGGAGGGCCGCCCCAGATGTGATCGCCGTGGTCGTAGAAAATCTCCGAGCATGGCCCGCACGGCCCTGTCGGCCCCATCTGCCAAAAGTTGTCATTGGTGGCGATGCGGATAATCCGGTTTTCGGGGACGCCTAGTTTCTTCCAGATTTCAAAGGCTTCGTCATCTGTGTGGTAAACCGTTGTCAAAAGCCGGTTCTTGTCGATGCCGAAATCCTTGGTCAGCAATTCCCAAGCAAAAGGGATCGCCTCGGTTTTGAAATAGTCGCCAAAGCTGAAGTTGCCGAGCATCTCGAAGAACGTGTGATGGCGTGCAGTATAGCCGACATTGTCGAGATCATTGTGTTTACCGCCTGCGCGCACACATTTTTGCGAGGATGTCGCGCGGTCATAGTCACGCTTTTCAACGCCGGTGAAACAGTTTTTGAACTGCACCATGCCCGAATTGGTAAACATCAGCGTCGGATCGTTGCGCGGCACCAAGGGGGAGCTGTCCACGACTTGATGGCCTTGGCGGGCGAAATAATCGAGGAAGGTCGAACGAATGTCGTTGAGCGAGGCCATGTGGTTCTTTCCGGCAAATTCTTGGGTCTGGCATGATTTATCTGCCCCTGCCCGCCGTGTCCACCGCAACAGTGCGCCGCATAAGGGCGCTCAACGAAAAGGCCGCCTCGAAAGGCGGCCCTGCTTTTTCATAAACTCGAGGAGACATCACGACTCGAAAATATCATCCGCGCCATCACCATCATCACTCGCCTCGGCACCATCGGACGTCATATCGAAATCAAGCCCGTGCGCTGCCCGGATTTTGTCTTCGATTTCCATCGCCATAGGGCCGTTTTCCTTGAGGAAGGTCTTGGCGTTTTCGCGGCCCTGACCGATCCGCTCGTCGCCGTAGGAATACCAGCTTCCCGATTTATCCACGACACCTGCTTTGACGCCAAGGTCCAACAGTTCGCCGGTTTTCGAGATGCCTTCGCCATACATGATGTCGAATTCCACCTGTTTAAAGGGCGGCGCCACCTTGTTCTTCACGACCTTCACACGTGTCGCATTGCCGACCACCTCATCGCGGTCCTTGAGCGAGCCGATCCGGCGAATGTCGAGGCGCACAGAGGAATAGAATTTCAGCGCGTTGCCGCCAGTGGTGGTTTCGGGGCTGCCGAACATCACGCCGATTTTCATCCGGATCTGGTTGATAAAGATCACCATGCAGTTGGAACGGCTGATCGAGCCGGTCAATTTGCGCATCGCTTGGCTCATCAGGCGGGCATGGACGCCGACCGAGCTATCGCCCATCTCGCCTTCCAGCTCGCTTTTCGGGGTCAAGGCCGCGACCGAGTCGACAACAACCATGCTGACCGCGCCCGAACGTACAAGCGTATCGACAATCTCCAGCGCCTGCTCGCCCGTGTCGGGCTGCGAAATCAAAAGTTCGTCAATATTGACGCCGACGCGTTTGGCATATTGCGGATCAAGCGCGTGCTCGGCATCTACAAAGGCACAAACGCCGCCCTTCTTTTGCTCTTCGGCGACACAATGCAGCGTCAGCGTGGTTTTGCCCGAGCTTTCCGGTCCGTAGATTTCCACGATCCGGCCCTTGGGCAAACCGCCAATCCCAAGCGCGATATCAAGACCCAGCGAGCCGGTCGAGGTGGCCTCGATCTCTTGCACCGCGTTTTCGTCGCCGAGCTTCATGATCGAGCCCTTGCCAAACTGGCGCTCGATTTGCGCCAGCGCGCTGTCGAGCGCCTTTTGCTTGTCCGCTTGTTTTTTGTTGTCCATTTTTGAAAGATCTGCCGTTGCCATGTCAGTTTATTCCTTATCCCATAACCTGCCGCGCGCGGCAATGTCACATTATGTTCCGATCTTGTTCTCCGCCACCATGAGATCAAAATGGGAACATTTCAACATAAATTTTTCATTCCACTCTGTTTTTCACTTTGCCAAAGCGATAGTTTACAAGTGATTAATCCGCCGCACGCAGGGAGCAAGGATCGGTAAATGTTGATTTTTTCCAAAGCGAAGCTGGTGTTTCTATCCATGCCCAAGACCGGCACCACGGCCTTTGAAACCGCGCTCGCGCCCTATGCCTCGCAGATCGTCAGCGACCCGCCCGAGCTCAAACATGCGCCGCTTTACCGTTACAACCGGTTTTTCAGGCCCATGCTGGAGAAATTCGTCTCGCCCGATATCGAAACACTGGCGGTGGTGCGCGAACCGATTGACTGGCTTGGCAGTTGGTATCGCTACCGCCGCCGCCCGTTCTTGGCCGGCAAACCGACCTCGACCGCCGAGATCAGCTTTGAGGAGTTTGTGCAGGCCTATTGCAAGGGCAACCGCCCCGAATTTGCAAATATCGGATCGCAGGTCAATTTCATCAAGCCGCAGCCCAATGGCACCAAGGTGGACCATCTGTTCCGCTATGAGAATCAGGCGGCTTTGCTGGCCTTTCTGGAGGAGCGACTGGAGATGAAAATCGAATTGGGCCGCGAGAACGTCTCGCCCGCGATGCCGCTCGCCCTGTCGGCGGAGACCGAGGAGAAGCTGCGCCGCAAATGCGCCGATGAATTCACCCTTTGGCAGAGCATCGCATAGCACCCCGATTGCCGAACCCTAGGCCGCGCGCGGATCGATCATCATTTGGCGCTGCACCGTTTCGGTCAATTCGGTGAGCGAGAAGGGTTTGGGCAAGAACACCGAATTCGTGATCCGCTTTTGGTTGTCGCCAAAGCTTTCCTCGGCATAGCCCGACACAAACACAACCCGCACATCGGGGCGTGCTTTGAGCGCCTCGCGCACCCATGTCGGCCCGTCCATTCCGGGCATCACCACATCGGTCACGAAAACATCGACCCGCAAATCCGCCTCTTCGAGCACTTTGAGCGCTTCCTCGGCCGAGTCGGCCTCAAGCACGGTAAAGCCGCGCATCTTGAGCGCGCGCGAGGCAAAGGCGCGCACCGGCGCCTCGTCCTCGACCAAGAGAACCACCCCATCGGCGGCTTCGGTCTCTTCGGCGCGTGCTGCTTCGGCCTTTGGCACGGCCTGCGGCATCGGCGCTTCGTCGTTCACTGGCAAAAGCAGGGTAAAGGTCGTCCCCTCGCCGGGCGTGCTGTCGGCAAAGATGAAGCCACCAGTTTGCTTGATAATGCCATAAGCCGTCGACAGGCCCAATCCGGTGCCCTCGCCGGTGCGTTTGGTGGTGTAGAAGGGCTCGAACACTTTTTGCAACTTGTCCGCCGGAATCCCGATGCCTTGGTCCACGACAGTCACCGAAACATAATCCCCGGGCGGCACAACGGCGCGGTCGCGGTCCATCGGCGTGTCAAAGGTTTTCGAAGAGGTCTCGATGCGAATTTCTCCGCCATCGGGCATCGCATCACGGGCGTTCACCACGAGGTTCATCAAGACCTGCTCCAACTGCCGTTTGTCAGCGCGGATCGAGCGCAGCACCGGATCGTGGATCAAGGTGAGCGTCACACGCTCGCCCACCAACCGGTTCAACAGATGGGTCAAATCCGACAATGTGTCGCGCAGATCAAGCGTCTCGGGGCGTAGGGTCTGTTTACGCGAGAAGGCCAGAAGCTGCCCGACCAACGCCGCGGCGCGGTTGGCGTTCTGGTTGATCTGGACCAGATCGGCGTAATCCGTATCGCCTTGATCATGGCGCAGCAGCAACAGGTCACAATGGCCGGAAATCGCGGTCAGAAGGTTGTTGAAATCATGCGCCACGCCGCCCGCCAATTGGCCAATCGCCTGCATTTTCTGACTTTGCACAAATTGCGCTTCGAGGGTTTTCAATTCGGTCGCATCGTTGAGCACCGCGATCAAGGCCGGCTCGCCACCGTCGGTGATGCGCTTGAGCGTGACCTGCACAAAGACCTCTTTGTCCTCGCGGATCACCCGCAAAAATTCGCTATGCTGCAATCCGCGCCCTGCGGCGGCCTCGCGCAGCCATTCGGAAATCGACCGGCCCAACCCCTCCATGAGGTTGGACATCAACAGCCCGTTGCTGCTTTGGATCCCCAAAAGCTGGCGCGCCTGACGGTTTGACAATTGCACCTCGCCCGAATGAGCGATTTTGAGCAAGGGCACGGGCAATTCTTCGATAAAGCTCCATCCGGTGCCATGGGTGTCTTGTTCGATCTCTGCGCCCGGAAGCAAGATCAACTCGCGCCGCCCCGCGCTGGCCTCGACCTCGGTCACAAGGCAGGGCACAACCCCGTCCGCCGTGGCGACATCATTGATCCGCCCGCGCCGCACCGGAAGTTCGCAAAACACGCGGTCGAGCGATTTGGAGCGCTCGCCGACCAACCGCCGCGCGGCGTCATTCATGAACAAGATCGCGTCATTGCGCCCCACGGTCAGCATCGGAAGGCTAAAGGTTTCGGCGGGGCGGGTGCTGGGCGCGCGTTCACCCATTTCCTCGAGCCGCCACAAAAAGCTGTTGTCGCCAACCACATGCACGCCAAGGCGCACATGCCCCTTGCGCGTCACCACATCCTCGCGCGCAGCGCCGCCCGCTTGCGCGCGGGTTTGCAACCGGAAAAGCACCGCACCGGGATTGCCGAAAATATCCGATAGCACACCGGCCAATGTGGGCGCGTCATGGGCGTCAAACCGCGCCTGCGCCGCCGCATTGCGATGCATGATCGCGCCGTCCTTGTCGGTGACAAAGCTGGCCGCTGCATCATGTTCGACAAATCCGGCGATCGTATCATAGGCGCCTTTGCGCCCGCGCGAATTCCATGCCGAGATCACGGCAATCACCAGACACAGCGAAAACAGGCTGACCGCGATCAGCGCAAATCCCTTTTGCATCATCGGGTTAGAGAGTAAAAATGAGGCCCCTGCAAAGAACAGCGCCATGAACAACAAAACCGCGATACGCGGTTTTATCCTTGCGGAGGCCCGTGTCATCGGACCGGGTGTAAGTGCGGTAAAGGCCAAGATTGCTGTCCCATCGTGCGATTCTGCTCCGATGCATTAGGAGCTAAAAAACCTTAACGAGACCTTAAATATAGGGAAACCCCTCGCGGCAAAACACTCATAGATTGTGCAAAGTGAGGCTTGGCCGCGCGGATCAGCCCCGCCGCAGATGCGCCGTGAAAAACCCGTCGCCGCCCTGCGCAAGGCTCCAACCGCGTTGCAAATGGGCCGTCCACGCCGGATGGCGCGCGATAAATCCACCCACCTGCGCGCCGTTTTCCGGCTCCAGAACCGAACAGGTCGCATAGGCCAAAAGCCCCTGCGGCGCGACCAAATCCGCCGCCGCGTCCAATATCTCGGCCTGAAGCGCCAGCAAATCCGCAAACCGTTCCTCGCTCAGCGCCCATTTGCCTTCGGGCGCGCGCCGCCATGCGCCCGATCCCGAACAGGGCGCATCGCAAAGCACCAGATCGAAGGGCACAGCCTGTGCCAGATCCTGCGGCTCCAAAAGCGTGACCTTGGCCCCCGCCCGCTCGGCCCGATCGGGCAGGTCGTTCATCCGCGCGGGCGCAATATCATGGGCAAAGACCTGCGCCTTTGGAAAGGCCGCAGCCAGCGCCAAGGATTTGCCGCCGCCGCCCGCGCAATAATCCAAGATGCGCAGGGGCGCGGCGCCGTCCAGCGCGTCGATCACCGCTTGGCTGGCCCCGTCCTGCAGCTCCACCAACCCGTCAAGATAGGCCCGCGATTGCGCCACGCGGCGCGCGCCATGGGTGACCAGAAGCGCCGTGGGCGAAATCTCGTGCGGCGCGGTCTCGATCCCCTCGCCTGCCAGCGCCTGCGCCGCCTGCGCGCGCGTGGTCTTGAGCAGGTTGGCGCGCAAAAACACCGGTGCACGGCGGCGCGAGGCCTCGGCAGCGGCCTGCGCCTCGACACCCAAAGACGCCGTCCACAGCGGCACCAGCCAGTCGGGCAAATCCATCCGCGCGCCGTCGCTTTGCGGAGCCTCGCCTGCGGCCTGTTCTTCGGCGCTCAGCGGTGCGGGCGCATGGCCAATTCCCGAGAAAACCCCGGACGCGTCCATGCCTTGCGCGCGCACCATGCCAAGCATGATCGCGCGCCCCGTGTCAGCCCCTCCAAGCGCCGCAAAAGAGCGGCGCGCGCGCAGCGCATCAAACACATGGTCGCGCACGGCGGCGCGATCCTTGCTGCCCGCAAAACGCGAGCGGCGCGACCAGCCCAGCAAAGCCTTTTCCGCAGGCACACCGTCCAAAATAGCGTCGAAAATCTCGATAGCGGCTTGCACGCGGGCGGCTGGGGTCATGGGTCTTCCTTCAAAGAAAAGGGCCGCGCGAGGCGGCCCGTTTTGCTGCGGATCGGGGCTTAACCGATCCGGTAATTGGGGCTTTCGCGGGTGATTTGCACATCGTGGACATGGCTTTCGGTCAACCCTGCGCCGGTGATTTTCACGAATGTGCAATTCTTGCGCATCGCCTCCACCGTGCCATTTCCGGTGTAGCCCATGGCGGCGCGCAAACCGCCGATCAATTGGTGGATCACCGCGCCCGCCGAACCTTTATAGGGCACCTGACCCTCGATGCCTTCGGGCACCAGTTTGTCCGAGGCCGCGTCTTTTTGGAAATAGCGATCCGCCGAGCCGCGCGCCATGGCGCCAAGGCTGCCCATACCGCGATAGGATTTGAACGAGCGGCCCTGATAAAGGATCACCTCGCCAGGGCTTTCGTCAGTGCCCGCGATCATGCTGCCGACCATGGCGCAAGAGGCGCCCGCCGCGATGGCCTTGGCGAAATCGCCCGAGAATTTGATGCCGCCATCGGCGATCACCGGCACGTCGCCCGCCGCTTTGGCGCAATCGGAAATTGCGGTCAATTGCGGCACCCCGACACCCGCCACCATCCGCGTGGTGCAGATCGACCCCGGCCCGATGCCGACCTTGACCGCATCCGCCCCCGCGTCGATCAAGGCTTTGGTGGCATCTGCCGTCGCCACATTGCCCGCGATGATCTGCACGCCGTTCGACAGGTTCTTGGCGCGTTTGACCGCCTCGATCACCCCTTCGGAATGCCCATGAGCGGTATCTATCACCACGATATCAACCCCTGCCGCGATCAGGGCTTCGGTGCGCTCGAACCCTGCATCGCCGACCGAGGTCGCCGCCGCCACGCGCAAACGGCCCAGATCGTCCTTGCACGCGGTGGGGTTCAAGACGGCCTTTTCGGTGTCTTTCAGCGTCAACAGACCGGTCAATTTGCCGCCCGCATCGGTGACGAGCAATTTCTCGATCCGGCGCTCTTTCATCATGCCGATGGCTTGGTCGCGATCGGCAGGTTCGCGCAGGATCGACAGGTTGTCCGAGGTCATCATCTTGGCCACGGGCGTGTCGTCGGATGTGGCAAAGCGCATATCGCGGTTGGTCAGGATCCCGACCACGCGGCCCGCCTCGTCCACCACCGGAAAGCCGGTGAAATTATAGCGCTCGATCAAGGCTTTGGCATCGGCGAGCGTTTGATTGGGGGTCAATGTGACGGGCGAATAGACGATGCCGCTTTCAAAGCGTTTGACGCGGCGGACCTCGCGGGCCTGCTCTTCGACATCAAGGTTTTTGTGGATGACGCCAATGCCGCCTGCTTGGGCCATTGTGATCGCCATGCGCGATTCCGTCACCGTATCCATGGCGGAACTCAAAAGCGGGATATTCATCGCAATGCCGCGCGTCACACGGGTGCGCGTGTCCGCAGTGGACGGCAGCACGCTGGACGCGGCAGGAACAAGCAAAACATCATCGAAGGTCAGCGCCTCACGAATCTCCATTTGGGTCTCTCCATGGCAAGATCGTTTGACGCCTCCCTATTGCATTAATGTGCCCGCAGGGAAAGCCCTTAATTCGCACGCCCCCACCATATCTAGCGCACCGCGCTTGAGGCAAAGCTTGATCTGTGTCACGGCCATGGGGCGGCGCGCGCGCTAGTCTGGCGCTGCCCCCTCTTTGCGCCCTGCGCCAGCAACAGGATGACCCGATGAGCCTTGAACCCTGCACCGCCGCCGATCAATTCCCCCTGCCCGCCGCCGCATCCGGCCCCCTGTCGGGCATGGTGGTGATCGACCTCACCCATGTTCTGGCGGGGCCTTTTGCCTCGATGACGCTGGCCGATCTGGGCGCCACGGTGATCAAGGTCGAACCGCCCGAAGGCGGCGATGACACCCGCGCCTTCCCGCCCTTCAAGGACGGCAAAAGCGCCTATTTCGCCGCCATCAATCACGGCAAATCCTCAATCGCGCTGAACCTCAAATCGCCCGAGGATCGCGCGATATTCGAGCGTCTTCTGGCCCGCGCCGATATCGTGCTCGAAAACTACCGCCCCGGCGTGATGGAGCGGCTCGGCTATGGCTGGGAGGCGCTGCACGCCGTCTATCCGGCGCTCATTTACGGCGCGGTCTCGGGCTTTGGCCACACTGGCCCCGACGCCTTGCGCCCTGCCTATGACATGGTGGTCCAAGCGCGCGGCGGGGTTATGAGCATCACCGGCGAGAAAGACCGCGAACCGGTGCGCGTCGGCGCCTCGATCGGGGACATCATCGCGGGGATGTATCTGGTGCAGGGGGTCTTGGCCGCCGCGCTTGAGCGCCGCGAGACAGGCAAGGGCCGCAAGATCGACGTGGCCATGCTCGACAGCCAACTTGCGATTTTGGAACATGCCGTGGCGCTCACCTCGGTCACCGGCACGCCGCCTGCGCCCTCGGGCGCGCGCCACCCGTCGATCACCCCCTTTGAAACCTTCCACGCCTCGGACGGGCTGTTCGTGATCGCGGCGGGCAATGATGCGCTTTTTGCCAAGCTTTGCGCCGCGCTCGACCTGCCCCTTGCGACCGATCCGCGATTTGCCACCAATCCGGCGCGCTGCGAGAACGCGCGGCTGTTGAAACGGTTGATCGAGGCCGTGACCTTGGGCGCGCCCAAATCCCATTGGATCGAAACTCTGGCCGCCGCAGGCGTGCCCACAGGCCCGATCCAGAATGTCGCCGAAGCCATGCAAGACCCGCAAATCCTTGCGCGCAACATGATGGTGGATGTGTTGGACCAAGAGGGCAAACCCGCCTATCGCTCCGCCGGAAACCCGATCAAAATCAGCGATGTGCCCGATCCGGCGACCCGCCCCCCCGCGCCTGATCTGGATGCGAACCGCGATGCGATCTTGCAATGGCTGGCGCGCCGCACCGGCTAGAACCCGCCACAATGCCGCAAAACCGCAAATTTACGCCGCCCCCCTTCATTCGCGGCGCAAATTGCGCCATATGCTAGGCCGCGCAACAAGGACGCCAAGCATGACACCCGATACCGCAGCAAAAGACCCACTTGTGATTTTCATGCCTTCGGGCAAACGCGGGCATTTCGCCGCCGGCACGCCGGTTCTGACCGCCGCGCGGCAATTGGGCGTCGATCTCGACAGCGTCTGCGGCGGGCGGGGCATTTGCTCCAAATGCCAGATCCAGCCCAGCTTTGGCGCGTTTTCCAAACACGGGCTGACCTCGCGGCCCGAGGCGCTCTCGCCCTTCAATGCGGTCGAGCAACGCTATGACGACAAACGCGGCCTCAAAGAAGGCCGCCGTTTGGGATGTCAGGCCACGATCCAAGGCGATGTGGTCATCGACGTGCCCGCCGAGAGCCAAGTGCACAAACAAGTGGTGCGCAAAGAGGCCGCCGCGCGCGATATCATCATGGACCCCGCCACGCGGCTCTATGTGATCGACGTGGCCGAACCGGATATGCACGACCCCACAGGCGATTTGCAACGCGTCGAAAAAGCGCTGCAAGAGCAATGGGATATCGAGCGTATTTCATGTGCGCCCTCGCTCTTGCCGCGCCTCCAAGCGGTGCTGCGTAAAGGCAAATGGCAGGTCACCGCCGCGCTGCATACCTGCGCCGCAAGCGCCGCCCCGACCTTGATCGATGTCTTTGCCGATCTGCCCGAAGGCGGGCTTTACGGGCTTGCCATCGACCTTGGCTCCACCACCATCGCCGCGCATCTGTGCAGCCTTGAGGACGGGCGCGTGATTGCCTCTTCGGGCGTAATGAACCCGCAAATCCGCTTTGGCGAAGACCTGATGAGTCGCGTGTCCTACGCGATGATGAACCCCACCGGCGCCGCCGAAATGACCGCTGCCGTGCGCGAGGCCCTCTCGGCGCTGGCCGCCGAGATCATCGCCCAAGGCGCGGTTGATCCGGCGCTGGTCACCGAGGCGGTGATCGTGTGCAATCCGGTGATGCACCATCTGTTGCTGGGCATTGATCCGACCGAACTGGGTCAGGCGCCCTTTGCGCTGACCACCTCGGATGCGCTGAACCTGAGCGCCTCGGATGTCGAGATGCGCGGGCTGAACCCGCGCGCGCAGCTCTATATCCTGCCCTGTATTGCGGGCCATGTCGGGGCCGATGCGGCCGCTGTGGCGCTTTCCGAAGAGCCGCATAAATCCAAGGACTTGGCGCTCATTGTTGATGTGGGGACCAATGCCGAAATCCTGCTTGGCGACAAAAATCGCGTGCTGGCCTGCTCCTCGCCCACCGGCCCCGCCTTCGAGGGCGCGCAAATCTCGTCGGGCCAGCGCGCCGCACCGGGTGCGATCGAACGCGTCGCGATTGATCCGCTCACCAAAGAGCCGCGGTTTTCGGTGATCGGCTGCGCGCTGTGGTCCGATGAGGCGGGCTTTGCCGAGGCCACCGCCGCCACCGGCATCACCGGCATTTGCGGCTCCGGCATCATCGAGGCCGTAGCCGAAATGCGCCTTGCGGGTCTGGTCGATGCGGCGGGCCTGATCGGCAGCCCCGCGCAAACCGGCACCGAGCGCTGTATCCCCACGGGGCGCACCCATGAATATCTGATCTATGACGGCTCGCAGGAGGGCGGCCCGCGCATCACCGTGACCCAAGGCGACATTCGCGCCATCCAACTGGCCAAATCGGCGCTCTATGCCGGTGCGCGTCTGTTGATGGACGAGATCGGCGTCGATCAGGTGGATCGCGTCGTGCTGGCGGGGGCCTTTGGCGCGCATATCTCGCCCAAACACGCGATGATCCTCGGCATGATCCCCGATGCGCCCTTGGAGAAGGTCACATCGGCAGGCAATGCCGCAGGCACAGGCGCGCGCATTGCGCTGTGCTCGCTGGCCGCGCGCGCCGAGGTCGAAGCCTTGGTGCACCGCATCACCAAGGTCGAAACCGCCATCGAGCCACGCTTCCAAGAGCATTTCGTCGCCGCCAACGCGATCCCCCATGCCACCGCGCCCTACCCGCATCTGCCGCCCCTTCCGCAGGTCAGCTTCAACAGCGGCGGCCGCGATGGCGAGGGCGCCGGACGGCGGCGCAGACGCGCAAAGTAACGCGGGCCTATCGCAGCACCTTATGGCATCGTGCACGCTAGCGCTGTTTTGCGGACAAAGCGCCATTTTGCTGCGGCTGCGCAAATGGCTGCTTTAGGCCTGGCGCACCAATAGAACATTGCAGCAGGACACGTCGGTTAATCCGTATAGCTTCGGCAGGCATCGACCCCTACGGCTGTCGAGGCAAGTAGTTGATCTGCGTCGCGGATGAGATCAGCGATCCGCCTGTCCGCAAGGCGATACCGGACGAACCGACCTTCGTTCCTGCGACTGACCAGACCGCAATCCAAAAGGCAGCGCAGATGGTTCGAGACATTGGGCTGACCAAGCCCTGTTTGGGTAACGATTTCCTGCACGCTGCGTTCGTCCGACAGTAGCGCATCGAGGATCGCAAGACGGCTGGGGTCGCCGAGACCCCGGAAGAGCTTTGCCCGCGGCTCAAGGGTGTCAGCTGCCGAAAGATCGTCTTGAATGTTTTGCAATGTCATATCATTATCCACTGATACGTTAGCGGCGACTTCTTTCGCACGCTACCTTCAAGAGGATCGCATATGAGCCGAGCAGATAACACCACGTTGCCTACAACGTCTTTGCCGATCCGGATGCGGGTGCATGGCATGGACTGCGCCAAGGATGCCGCCGAGATCGAACGGGCCGCTCGGTCTGCGGGCGTGGCTGAAGGCGATGTGAAGGTGTCTGCCGCAACCCATGTCATGACATTGCGGATCGCCGAAGACGACTTGCCGAAAGTGCGTCCAGCACTGGACGCAACCGGCTATGGCTTTGAGCTGATCAAGAGCGGGGATACATCGTCCGATCCGGCTTACAAAGACCCGAGCTATCGCCGCGCGCTCTGGATCGTGGTCCTGCTCAATCTCGGCTACGGGGTGATCGAGATGTTCGGCGGGTTCCTGTCCGGATCGCAAGCTTTGAAAGCAGATGCCCTGGATTTTTTGGGCGACGGCGCAATCACCTTTCTGGGCCTGCTCGCTATCGGTTGGAGTCTGACATGGCGGGCGCGGTCGGCGATGATCCAGGGCGTGTTCTTGGGATTTCTGGGGCTTGGCGTTGTCGGCAGCACAATCTGGCGTGTCCTGAATCAGACGACACCAGAGGCCGGGTTAATGGGAGCCTTCGCCGTGGGCGCGCTGATCGTAAACATTCTTGCGGTGCTGCCGCTGCTAAAACACCGCAAGGGCGACGCCAACATGCGGGCCGTATGGCTGTTCTCCCGGAACGACGCCATCGGCAACCTCGCCGTGGTGATCGCTGCCGGACTGGTCGCCTGGCTCGGCAGTGCCTGGCCTGACCTCATCGTTGCTTTCGCCATCGCAGGGCTGTTCCTGCATTCGTCATGGATGATCATCCGGGATGCGCGGAGTGATCTGTCAGAAACCGAGTGATCTGGCGGAAAAGCTGACGTGCGAACCGGAAACCGACATTCGCCACTGCGCAGCGAGTCCGGAACTTTGGGCTCGAAGCCGACCTTCGCGGCACCGTGAACATCGGCCCGTTGAACCTGCCGCCGCGCAATCGCTCTTGACGCCCCTGCCCGTGCGGCCTAATCCAACGCCAGAGCGCGGGTATGGTGAAATGGTATCATGCGAGCTTCCCAAGCTTAAGGTGCGGGTTCGATTCCCGCTACCCGCTCCAGCCGTCCGGCCCTTCCCGCGTCTCGCCCGACAGGCCGTCCTTTGGCCGAGCCTCGGCCCGTTTGAGCCTGCGGAGATACGATGCTTTCACTGATCCGTTTGACCGCCGGTCTTGTCGCCCTCGGGGCTTTTGGCGGCTTTGCGGCGCAGTGGGCCGGATTGCCGCTGCCTTTCATGCTCGGCTCGATGCTGGCCGTGGCGCTTTTGGCGACCTTCAAGGGCGCGTGGTTGCCCGAAGGGTTCAAATTCCCCGAAAACTTCCGCGCCGGATTTATTGCCCTGATCGGTTTGATGATCGGCGCGCAGGTCACCATGGAGCTTTTCGCGCAAATCCCCGCCATGGCGGTCAGCTTTGCCGCAATTACCGTCTTCGTCGTTCTGGCGCACGTTTCAAACTACTATATTTTTCATAGGCTTGGCCGCTATGATCGCGCCACGGCCTTCTTTTGCGGCTCGCCGGGCGGTTTGATCGAAGCGATCACCTTGGGCGAGGAAGCGGGCGCCGATATTCGCGCGCTGATCTTACAGCAGTTCTTGCGCATCATCATGGTGGTCACGCTTTTGCCCATCGGCCTGTCGATCTACCACGGCGCCCCCGTGGGCAGTTCGGGCGGCGCGACCATGGCGCGCGGGGCGACCGACCTGCCCCATCTCATACCGCTGATCGCCATTGCCATTGCGGGGGTGGTGTTGGGCCGCCGCTTGCACCTGCCCGCCGGACAGCTCACCGGACCATTGATCCTTGGCGCGGCCCTGTCCTTGAGCGGGATTTACGCCGTCGATCTGCCGCAATGGCTGGTCAATCTGGCGCAGATCGTGGTCGGCGCCTCGCTCGGCACGCGCTTTGCAGGGATCAGCCACAAGATGCTCGTCAAAGGGCTTGGTCTCTCGCTGGTTTCGGTCGGCGCCATGCTGGGGCTCGGGGCCTTGATGGCGCTGGCGATCATTCCTCTGACCGGCGAGAATTTCGAAGTCTTGCTGATTTCCTTTGCTCCGGGCGGGGTGACGGAAATGGCGCTGGTGGCGCTGTCTTTGTCGGCCAATCCGGCCTATGTCACCATCCACCACCTCTACCGGATCACTTTGACGGTAATCTCGCTGAGCTGGGCGGCGAAAAAGATGTTCCCGAAAATCGCGCCCTAGGCCTTTGGCTTTTGACAGGGGCGGCGTGCTGCGATTTAATGAACGCATGTTCAATTGCAGCACTCGGGAGGAGCAGCCATGCAAATCAGTAAGGTCAAAGCCGTCGTCACCGGCGGCGCATCGGGTCTGGGAGAGGCCACGGCGCGCGCGCTGATCGCGGGCGGCGGCAAGGTCACGATCCTTGACCGCGATGCCAAAGGCGCCGATGTGGCCGCCGAGATCGGCGCGGATTTCGTGCAAACCGATGTCACCGACCAGACCTGCGCCCAAGCGGCGATCACCGCCGCCGCCAAAGCCATGGGCGGCATCAACGCGGCGATCAATTGCGCCGGTATCGCCACGGGCGAGAAAACCTTGGGGCGCGAGGGGCCGCATTCCTTGGCGGGGTTCCAGCGCACCATCGACATCAACCTCGTGGGCAGCTTCAACATCGCCCGTCTGGCCGCCGAGGTCATCGCGCGCGAGGAGCCGCTCAAAGGCTGCGGGCGCGGGGTGATCATCAACACCGCCTCGATCGCCGCCTTTGACGGGCAAAAGGGCCAAGCCGCCTATGCCGCCTCCAAAGCGGGGATCGCGGGGATGGTTTTGCCCATGGCGCGCGATCTGGCCCGTGACGGCATTCGGGTCATGGCCATCGCGCCGGGCATCTTCCTGACCCCGATGCTCATGGGATTGCCCGAAGAGGTGCGCGCCACATTGGCCCGCGATGTCACCTGCCCGCAGCGATTGGGCGATCCGGCGGAATTTGCCGCTCTGGCGCGGTTCATTTGCGAAAGCGAATATCTCAACGGCGAGGTGATCCGCATCGACGGGGCCTTGCGGATGCAATAGGCGCGGCGGCGCGCCCTGCCCGAAATGCCAAAAGGCCGAGGTTACGCCTCGGCCTTTTCCTCAAGCATCATCCATTCTTCCTCGGCGCGCGCCAAAGCCTGCTGGCGTTCGGTCAAAGCCTCGGTGCCCTTGGCGAATTTCACCGGCTCCTTGGTATAAAGATCGGGCGCGGCGAGGAAATCTTCGAGCTTGGCAATCTCGGCCTCTAGCCGCTCGATCTCGGCGGGCAAGGCCTCCAGCCGGTGCTTTTCGGTAAAGCTCAGCCCCGATTTGGAGGATTTGGCAGCGGCCTGCGCCTTGGCGGAGGGTTTCGCCGCCTCGGTTTTCACCGGCTTGGCCTGCGCGGCGATTTCGGCTTTTTGCGCCTGATAATCACTCCAGCCGCCCGCATAGACCACGGCGCGCCCGTCGCCCTCCATCGCCACGGTGGTCGCCGCCACACGGTCAAGGAAATCACGGTCGTGGCTGACCAGCAAAACCGTGCCGTCATAGCTGTCGAGCAATTCTTGCAACAAATCCAGCGTCTCGACGTCGAGATCATTTGTCGGCTCGTCGAGCACCAGCACATTGCTCGGCTTGGCCAAAAGCTTGGCCAGAAGCAAACGCGCCTTTTCCCCGCCCGAGAGCGAACGCACCGGCGCGCGCGCTTGCGCCTCGTCGAACAGAAACTCCTTGAGGTAGCCGACCACATGTTTGGGCATGCCGCGCACCATGACCTGATCGGCCTTGCCGGACACGCGCATATCGGGATCGCCGGTCAGGCTGTCCCAAAGGCTCATGTCGGGGTCAAGCTGGGCGCGCGCCTGATCGAAGAACGCCACTTCGAGGTTGGTGCCCAATTTTACCGTGCCGCTGTCGGGGGCCTCGAGGCCAAGCAGCATTTTGAGCAGCGTGGTCTTGCCGGTCCCGTTCGGCCCGACAAAGGCAATCCGGTCGCCGCGCAGCACCGTCAACGAAAAATCCGACACGATGGTTTTGCCGCCAAAGGCTTTGCCCAGATGCGCCGCTTCGATGACCTTGCGGCCCGATTTTGTCCCCGCCTCGATCGCCATTGCGGCGGCGCCTTGGCGTTTGATTTGCGCGCCCCGTTCGGCGCGCAGGTCTTGCAAGGCGCGCACACGGCCTTGGTTGCGCTTGCGCCGCGCCGAAATGCCTTCGACCGCCCAACGGGCCTCGGATTTGATTTTGCGGTCGAGTTTATGGCGCTGCATATCCTCGTCTTCCCACACCTTGTCGCGCCACGCTTCAAAACCGTCAAATCCGGTTTCCTGCCGCCGCACCGCGCCGCGATCAATCCACAAGGTCGCGCGGGTCAGCGCACGCAAAAACGCACGGTCGTGCGAGATCAAAACAAACCCCGCCCGCGTCTGGCTCAATTCGGCCTCCAGCCATGCAATCGCTTCGATATCGAGATGGTTGGTCGGCTCGTCAAGCAGCATCAATTCGGGCGCTTCGGCCATCAATTTGGCCAAGGCCGCGCGCCGCCGCTCGCCGCCCGAGGCGGTCGAAACCGCGCGGTCAGGGTCGAATTTCAACCCCTCGCCCGCCATCTCGACGCGGTACATCTCCGACGGGTCCAGCGCCGAGCAGGCGTAATCGCCGAGCGTCGCAAAACCCTCCATCGTCGGGTCCTGCTCCATATAGCCAACCGAAACCCCCGGCGAGACGATAACCGCGCCGCCGTCGGGTTCGACCAATCCGGCCATGACCTTCATCAGCGTGGATTTGCCCGATCCGTTGCGCCCCACAAGAGCGACACGGTCGGCCGGATGGACCACCATCGACAGATCGGCAAAGATCGGATCGCCGCCATAGGTGAGGGAAATATCGGTGAGTTGTAAAAGGGGTGCGCGTGCCATGAGCGCCACGTAATCGCGCGCCCTGCTGGCGTCAAGCGAGGAGTTATGCGCCCGCGCTCAAATCGACGTCAAATCGACGCCCAAATCACCGCTCAAACCAATGCGCCAATCAGCCCGCCACAGCGCGCAAAAGCCGTTTGCGCGCGGGCGGGATCGATTTGATCTCCAGCCCCGTAAACACATGCAGCGTGTTCATATGGGTATCGACCACCGCATGGTCCGACACCCAGCCCCCCATGAGCAGATAGGTCCGCAACAAGGGCGGCATGCGCAGCATCGCCAATTTGGCATCGGGCTTGCGGCGCAGTTTCTTGGCGAATTGAAACACCGCAGGGGCCTTGACGCGCGGCAACCACCGTTTGGGGGCGAGGTGGCGCAATTTGAGCATCGCAAAAGCGTCGAGGTAATGTTTGGCATCGGTGCCCGCAAAGGAGGAGCATCCGCACAAAAGCTCGACCCCGTTGTCATCGACATATTGCGTCATCGCCGCCCAAGCGACGCGCAAGATATCGCCGTCGCGCGCCTCGGGATGGATGCAAAACCGGCCCATTTCCACAATCGGCCCGTCAAAATCGGCCAAAGCGCCCAGATCATAGAATTGCGCCGCATAGGAGCGCCCGATCTCGGCCCCGCCGGTCAAGGGCAAGAAACGAAAACAGCACAGCAAACGCCCGTCGCGCTGGTCCTCGATCAGGATATGGGTGCAGATGGCGTCGAAATCATCTTCGTCGCGGTCGCGCCCCGTGCCAAAAGCCAAAGCGCGCAGTTGCTGCGCAGCGGTCAGATCACCCGCCCCTTGCGCGATCCGCGCGCGATAGCGCCCCTTGCTTAATGCCAACATTGCGCCGCCCCTATGATCACAGATCCAAGCTAGTCACGCCTCCCATAGCACGCAAGATGTGACAGTGCAGTGACGCAAAAGGCGCGCGCCGAAAAACCCGCCGCGCCTGAGGCCGGCGAGGCCGCAAACCCTGCGCGCCGCAGAGCGTCGTATAGGGCGTATTATTGCAAGAAGCCGTCGGCGTTGAATTTGCCAAGGTTGCCCAAAAGCTGGCGCAAGAAGCTTTTGCCCTCGACCGACGAAGAGGTCACGCGGCGCGAGATCGGCACGATTTTGCCATCGGCCAGCGTGAAGCGCTCGATATTGG
Source organism: Paracoccaceae bacterium (assembly GCA_050633545.1). Taxonomy (GTDB): domain Bacteria; phylum Pseudomonadota; class Alphaproteobacteria; order Rhodobacterales; family Rhodobacteraceae; genus Litorivita. Next base: position 266,024 of record JBOEGS010000006.1, on the reverse strand, counting down.
CGACGCGGTCCTGATCGTCAAAGCTGATCGCCAGAACGGTGCGTTCGATCACTTCGGGCTTTTTGATGCCATAGCGGCGGATGTAGCTTTCGACGTAATAGAGATCGCCGCCCTCCAAGACGCCCGCGACCGAAGGCGCGCCGAACATCTCGTAGACCGCATCGCGCTCGTCGACACCCACGGCCAATTGGGCAAGCTCCTCATCACCGGGCGTATAGCCATGTTTGCGCACCATCGGCGCACAGGCGGCAAGCGCGGCGACCAAAAGACCGATCATCGCATATTTGGCGCTCATAACTCTGCCCATGTTGTATCTGCCCTCTTGCTTTGGCCTTGCTTTGGCCCTGTCTGGCTTTTATCTCGCTTACAGAAGGATCGCCGCGCTTTCAAGAATACTTCTTCTTGTGTCTCTTGACCAGCACTCACCTAAATAGGCGCATCCGCCCCGTTTCAATCGCGCCCGCCGCGCGCATTGCCCCGTTTGATCGCGCCCTCGCGATTTACAATGACCGCCTTCCCCCGCCCGACACTGCGGGCGGCCAAGCCTTGAAGGACACCGCGCCATGTCTTCGCCTAAGTCTTCCCCCAACGCCTCACCGAAGTCCTCCGCCGCAAGCTCCGGCAAAGCCGCCGCCTCATCCGCGCCCCTGCGCGTCTCGGCGCTCAAATCAAGCCACCCGACCCGTTTCAACGTCGCGCCCAGCAGCGCGGATATGGCCGCGCTGGCCAAAGATCTGGGCCTGAGCGGGCTGCGCAAATTGAGCTTTCAAGGCGAGGTGCAGGCCGATGGCAAACGCGACTGGCTGCTCAAGGGCCGCCTTGGCGCGACGGTCACGCAGCCCTGCGTTGTCACGCTCGAGCCGGTCAGCACCCGCATCGACACCGATGTCGCGCGCCGCTTTTCCCCCGATTTTGACGCGGCCCTCGTTGGCGACACGGATGAAGAAGAGGGCATCGAGATGCCCGACGACGAAACGCTGGAGCCATTGGGCGATGTGATCGACCCCGCCGCCGTCATGGTCGAGGCGCTGGCGCTGGCCTTGCCGCTCTACCCGCGCAAGGACGGCGCGCATCTGGGCGAGGCGGTATATACCGCCGAGGGCGCCGAGCCTTTGACCGAAGAGAAGGCCAAACCCTTTGCCGGTCTTGCCGCGCTCAAGGCCCGAATGGAGGGCGGCGAGGAGACGTAACGAAACCCGCGGCGGATCAAGGCATCGGCAATTCGGGTTTACCGGCGGGGCGATTGCCAAGGGTCCAGCCTCGCGCAACCCCGCCGCTCTTTTTGCCCTGCCCGCACCATACCTTTGCCTGCAGCGGCGCGGCTTCGCCGCAGTGCAAAAGAATCTCTTGCACAATGACGATTTCGCAGTATTTTCGCGGCCTCATCCGAATTTAGGGTTGGACTTGGCTCTCGTGACAGATTATGAGCCGCCAACACCTGTGAAACTGGGCCATGCGGCCCCCAAAAATCTAAGGGTTGCGACATGGCTGTCCAGCAGAACAAAGTATCGAAATCGCGCCGCAACAACCGCCGCGCACATGACGCATTGGTTGCGGCAAACCCCAACGAATGCCCGTCGTGCGGCGAGCTCAAGCGCCCGCACCACGTCTGCCCCTCCTGCGGCAACTACGCCGATCGCGAAGTCATCGCGATGGCAGACGAAATTGATCTGGACGACGACGCGGCATAATCGCCCGAAGGGACTGGCGCCGCTATGACCGCTCTTAAGGATCATATCCCTGCGGACGCGGGTGCCAGCGACCAGAAAATCATTATCTCGGTTGACGCCATGGGCGGCGACCGTGGGCCGGCGGCAGTTGTCGCCGGCATTTCTCGTTCGGCCAAGAAGAACGCGCAAATCGCCTTTTTGCTGCACGGGCCAAAAGACACGCTCGAGAAACTTGTCGCCAAACGCAAACCGCTCGCTGGCCGCGTAGAGATTCGCGATGCCGCCGATGTGGTCACGATGGACGACAAGCCGAGCCAAGTGATGCGCCACGGCAAGGGCACCTCGATGTGGTCCGCCGTCGATGCGGTGCGCGCGGGCGAGGCAACGGTCTGTGTCTCTTGCGGCAATACCGGCGCGCTGATGGCGCTGTCGATGGTGCGGTTGCGCAAATTGCCTGGCGTCAACCGCCCCGCCATTGCGATCTTGTGGCCCTCGCGCAATCCCCAAGGCTTTAACGTCATGCTCGACGTGGGCGCCGATATCCGCGCCGATGCGCAGGACCTGTTGCAATATGCGATGATGGGCTCGTCCTATGCGCGCAACGGCATGGGGCTGGAGCGCCCGCGCGTCGGCTTGCTCAATGTCGGCACCGAAGAGCACAAGGGCCGCGCCGAGCTTAAAGAAGCCCATGATCTGATCTCCGGCGTCGCCGAGCGCGCCAATATCGAATTCGTCGGTTTTGTCGAAGGCGGCGATATTCCGGGTGATAAATGCGACGTCATCGTCACCGACGGGTTCACCGGCAATGTGGCGCTCAAAACAGGCGAAGGCACCGCCAGCCTGATCGGTGATCTGCTCAAGGAAGCCTTCAAATTTTCGCCGCTCTCGCGTCTGGCGGCGGTTCTGGCCTTTACGTCGATGCAGCGCCTGAAAAAGCGGATCGACCCGCGCCGCGTCAATGGCGGTGTGTTCTTGGGCCTGAACGGCACGGTGGTGAAATCGCATGGATCGGCCGATGCGATGGGCGTTTCAGCGGCGGTGAAACTGGCCTTCCAGCTGGCGCGCTCGGGGTTTTCCGATAAACTCGCCGCGCGGGTTGCATCCGCCACGGCCCTGCCCCAAGATGCACAAAAAAGCGCCGATACGGCCAGCCAGGACGGAAAATAACAAAATGATCAAACGCGCCGTTGCCAAAGGTATCGGGCATTACCTGCCCGAACGTGTTGTCCCCAATAGCGAGTTTGAAAAATCCCTCGACACGTCGGATGAATGGATTCGCACCCGTTCGGGGATCGAGCGGCGCCATTTCGCCGCCGAGGGCGAAACCACCTCCGATCTGGCCGCCCATGCGGCGCGCGCCGCTCTGGCCGATGCGGGCATGGTCGCCGATGACATCGACGCCATTATTGTCGCCACCTCGACCCCCGATCTGACCTTTCCCTCCGTTGCCACGATGGTGCAGGAAAAAATCGGCATGACCCGCGGCTACGGCTTTGACGTGCAAGCGGTCTGCGCCGGATTTATTTTCGCGCTCTCCAATGCCAATGCTTTGATCGTTTCGGGCCAAGCCGACCGCGTTTTGGTCATCGGCGCCGAAACCTTCAGCCGCATCATGGATTGGGAAGACCGCGCCACCTGCGTCCTCTTCGGCGATGGCGCGGGCGCCTTGATCCTTGAGGCCGCCGAGGCCGCAGGCACCCCTGCCGACCAAGGCATCCTTGCCACCGACCTCAATTCCGACGGGCGCTTTCGCGACATGCTCTATGTCGATGGCGGCGTGAGCAGCACCGGCACCTCGGGCAAGCTGCGCATGCAAGGCAATCCGCTGTTCCGCCAAGCGGTTGAAAAACTGACCTCCACGGCGCATCGCACCTTGGAAAAAGCCGGATTGACCGAGGCCGATGTCGATTGGATCGTCCCGCATCAAGCCAACATCCGCATCATCCAAGGCACCGCCAAAAAGATGGGCCTGCCGATGGAAAAAGTCGTGGTCACCGTGCAGGACCACGGCAATACCTCCGCCGCCTCGATCCCCTTGGCGCTCGCGGTGGGTGTCGAGCGCGGGCAAATCAAGCGCGGCGATCTTCTGGTCGCCGAAGCCATCGGCGGCGGTTTGGCGTGGGGTTCGGTCGCGCTGCGCTGGTAGACTGACGCGCTCGGGCCGGTTTCTCCACAGGCCGAGGCAGTTACCCCCCCCTCAAACAGCATCTTTTCGCACATAAACCCCTGCTTCCAAGTCGTTGATATTGACTCGGAAAATCCAATCGCCCTATGGTTGGAAAAATCCGAGGGGGATGGAATGAGTGAAAAAACGTTAACCCGCATGGACCTGAGCGAAGCTGTGTTTCGCGAGGTCGGACTTTCCCGCAATGATAGCGCGCAATTGGTCGAGAGCCTTCTCGAACATTTGTCGGATGCTTTGGTCAAAGGCGAGCAGGTGAAAATCTCCTCCTTCGGCACGTTCTCCGTGCGCGAGAAAGCCGCCCGCATCGGGCGCAACCCCAAGACCGGCGAGGAAGTGCCAATCAACCCGCGCCGTGTGCTGACGTTCCGCCCGTCGCACTTGATGAAAGATCGCGTCGCTTCCGGCAACAAACGCTAGGGGCCCCTTGGTATGACCAAGAGCGCCGGCGCGTTCCGCACCATCAGCGAGGTGGCCGAATGGCTGGACACGCCTGCGCATGTCCTGCGATTTTGGGAAAGCAAATTCAGTCAGGTCAAACCGGTCAAACGCGCCGGTGGGCGACGCTATTACCGCCCTGCCGATATGGAATTGCTCGGCGGCATTAAAAAGCTGTTGCACGAAGATGGGCTGACCATCAAAGGCGTTCAAAAAACCCTGAAAGAGCAAGGCATTAAACATGTCGCGGCGATGTCGCAGCCGCTCGACGAGCTGACCGCCGCACAGATGGCCGAAAGCGGTGAGACAGCGGTGAGCGCGGCGACCAAAGAAGTCTCCGGCTGGCCGATGCCAGACAGTGCCGAGACAGCGGAACCCGCGCCAGAGGCCCCTGCCCCCGCGCCGCAGCAAGCGCCCGCAGCAGATCCGCAGCTTGAGCCGCAAATGCCCGCCGCCCCTGCACCCGTGACGGAGGAAGCTGCGCCCGAGCCGGCCTTTGAAACCGCCGCTGAGGCCGCTCCCGAAGCAAGCCCCGAGACCGTAGAAGAGGCGCAGATCGCGCTTGACGCCCCCGCGGCCGCGCCTGAAACCGCGCAAGTGTTGCCCTTTGAGGAGGGGCGCGCGCCCGAGCCGCAGAGCGAGCTGCAGACCGAGGCGGCACCGGAGCCGGATATCACGCCGGAGCCGGAATCACAGCCAGCCCCCGCGCCCATGGACGCCCCCGCAGCGCAGGCCGATCTTTTTGCCGCGCCGCCCGAGGATGAGCCGCAAGAGGCGGAGCTTGATTCGCCCCTGCCCGAGGCAGAGCCGCAGATCGCCGCGCCGCAGGTCGATCCGCTGCCGCAAGCCGCGCCCGAACCCGAACCCGCAGCCGAAGAGCCCAATGACAGCGCCCCCCCTGATGAGGCGCCGCAAGACATGGCCGCACAGATCGGCGATGCGCCGCCGGAGCTTGACGCGCCTGCAGATGCTCCCGCCACCGCTGCCGACGCTCAGGCTTCTGAACCTGCCCCTGCTGCCGCGCCGGTCCTCGCCGTGGATGTGCCCGGCGATCCGGCCGATGAGATCGACGCGCCGGCTGGTGTGCTCACGCAATTGGCCAAGATTGGCGGCCCGATCGATGCGGCGACGGCCTCGCAAATCGCGCCGCTGCGCGACCGACTTGCGGCCTTGGCCGCGCGTATCGGCAGACAAGCGCAAGAGTAATCGAGAAATTGGTTTTTCCCTCTTGCTCCTGCCCGCAAAACCATTATGAAGCCCCCATCGTCGGGCTATGGCGCAGCCTGGTAGCGCGTCCGTCTGGGGGACGGAAGGTCGCAGGTTCGAGTCCTGCTAGCCCGACCATGACAAACCGCCCGTGGCCCTTGTGGCCCGGGCGATTTTCATATCCGGAGGCGGCCACCCACCCGCAGCCCACCCACCCGCAGCGAGGAGACCCGCGATGACCGGCGTATTGGCAAGCCAGCAAATCCAAAGCTTGATCGACCAAGGGGCGCTCAAAGGCAGTCCCGCCATCGACCCCGCGCAGGTGCAACCGGCGAGCCTTGACCTGCGTCTTGGCACCCGCGCATGGCGTGTGCGCGCCTCGTTTTTGGCAGGCGAAGGGCGCAGCGTCGCGCAGCGCCTTGGCGAATTCGAAATGCATCAGGTCGACCTGACCCATGGCGCGGTGCTCGAAAAGGGCTGTGTCTATGTGGTGCCCTTGATGGAAAGTCTTGATCTGCCCGATGGGTTACAGGCCGTGGCCAATGCCAAAAGCTCCACAGGTCGGCTTGATCTTCTCACCCGCCTGATCACCGACAGCGGCACCGAATTCGACCGTATCGCGCCGGGTTACTCCGGCCCGCTCTACGCCGAGATTTGCCCGCGCAGCTTTTCGGTTCTCGTCCGGCCTGGCATGCGCCTCAACCAGATCCGTTTTCGCGATGGGCAAGCCATCGTCGATGACGCCGCCCTGCGCGCCTTACATGCGCAGATGCCTTTGGTGGACGGCGAGGCGGTGATCGACGAAGGGCTGGGCTTTTCGGTCGATCTCAAGCCGGCGCAGGGCGATCTGGTCGGCTACCGCGCCAAACCCCATACCGGCGTGATCGATCTGGAGCGGATCGGGGTTTATGATCCGGCCGAATATTGGGAAGAAGTGCGCACCAGCGAGGGCCGCGTGATCCTTGATCCGGGGGCGTTTTATATCCTCGTCAGCCGCGAGGCGGTTTGCATCCCGCCCGAATATGCCGCCGAAATGGCGCCCTATCTGGCCATGGTGGGCGAGTTTCGCGTGCATTATGCGGGGTTCTTCGACCCCGGTTTCGGCTATAGCCCCGCAGGCGGCGCCGGATCGCGCGGCGTGCTCGAAGTGCGCTGCCATGAGGCGCCCTTTGTTTTGGAGCATGGCCAAGTGGTCGGGCGGCTGGTCTATGAGAAAATGGCGCAGCGACCGGCACAGCTTTACGGCACCGGCATTGCGTCAAACTATCAAGGCCAAGGCTTGAAACTGTCCAAACACTTCAAGTCCCCGTAAGCGGAACCCGCGGCTCTGCGTCGTCGCGCGTCTGCTTGCGGGTGAAGCCCAGATCGCGGTCGGGCACCGGCAAATCCCCCCACAAGGTCACGCGGTTGCGCCCCATGTCTTTGGACCAATAGAGCGCGCGGTCGGCGCGCGCGACCGCCGGTTCCAAGGCCGTCTCGCCGCGGTCCATCAATGTCGCGCCAATCGAGGCGGTGAACTGTTCCACCTCGCCAACGGGATCGACCATATCCTGAACGATCAAACGCAATTTCTCGGCCACAATGGCGAGCCCTTTGGCATCAACGTCATACAGGACAACCAAAAACTCTTCGCCGCCCCAGCGCGCCAGAACATCCCGTTCGCGCAACCCCATACGCAAAGCCGCGCTCACCGTGGCCAGAATGCGATCGCCCGCCTTATGCCCGAAGCGGTCATTGACCAATTTGAAATGGTCCAGATCGATGAGCACCACGCCGACCTCCAACTCACGTTGCAAACCGGCGAAATAAAGCTCCAACCCGTGACGGTTGGCCGCGCCGGTCAGAGAGTCAAACATCGCGGTATTCACCAGATCGCGCTCGACCTTGCGCCGCCGCCGGTCGATGCGGTCATAGACGCCCGCAGTGATCACATTCATCGCTCCGATCAACCAAAGCACCAGCGCGAGGAACAGGTTTTGCATCGCCGCTGTGGAGAATTGATCGCTGACCTGCGCGGCAGCGACGAGAATCATCAACAAGCTGCTAAAAGCGATCTGGCAACGGGCCACAAAACCGACCGGCGTATCGCTCAGCACGGTGCGAAAAATATGCTGATGGGCATAAAGCGTCATCGTCGCCAAGGTCAGCGGCACCAGACAGGCGACGGTGACAGGCGACATATTGCCGAACAAGACATCCAACTGGAACGCGTAGCCCGTGGCCCCGAGCAGGGCGATGAACCCCGCCAGCACCGCCGCCCAAAGCGCGACACGCGGCGAGCGCGAAAGAAACAGCCCCGAAATGGCCATAAGCCCCAAACACAGGGCCGTATTGGCTCCGGTCTCGACCCCGCTCATGTCGGTATGGGGGGTCAACCACCGCGCAAGTGCCTCGCTCAGCGGGTGCTTGATGTCGCCCGACTGGATCTCGATCAGGCGCACGCTGCTCAAGCAAACCACCGCGAGCAAAATGATGTGGCGCACGATATTGATCGGTTGCAACAAGCGGTGCATCAACAGGTTTATCGCGACCAAGACCACCATGAGCGTGGTCAGCGGGTGCTTTCCTGGAAGAGCATGGAAAGGCTTGTGCAGCTGCGCCTCCAGCACATAGCCCCCCATGACGAAGAGCCCGATCAAAAGCGCGAAACCCGCCAAGAATGCACGTGCGCGATGTGCCACGCCAACATAGCTATAGGTGATTTCACCCGCGCTCAGCCGCGGGTCATCTTCCGCCGCTGCGCTCGGGTCCACATACTTCATGCCTGGCATAGGCAAACCTTTCGGTAAAACCTTACATGGCACGCTGGAATGCCGCAGCCGTTAGATCGTGGGAATGAAAGCATCGAGCGCACATCGTGGATAGGAACAGAAAACCAAATTCAGCCTGTGTCATCAGGGTTAAAATGACGTAAAGATTTGAGCGATCCCTACGACTTAGCCCCGTCCCGTATGTGCAGGCGCGCCTGCACTGGCCTTCTCCATGCCAAGGCACCCGATTCTCATTGGGCGCCTTGCAATCTTTGCAAACTAGGTATTTTGCAAATCACGCATTAGCAAACTCTGGCCCAGTTCGAACACAAGTCCTGCTCCGCCCAACAACGGGCAAAAAGACGGCAGCACACTGCGGGTAAAGGTGCGAGCGCCCTAAAAGCGGCCGATGCGGCGGATCAAACGGTTGGCTTGGCGCATACGTTGGCCGGTATTGCCCGCCGCGCCCTTGTTTTGCGCCTTGCGCGCCCCATCCGCAGCGGGCGGCCCATCCTTGCCGCCCATGCGCGAGACGCGGTCCATGCCCATCCCCACGCCTTTGTTCACAAGGCGGCGCATGACTTGGCGCATCACCATATTGATCACTTGATTGACGTTCATCTCGACATCCTCATCGATTATTTCACTGCTCGCTCCCGCGCAGTATAGCATAAAACCCGCCCATTTCACGGCGCATAGGTGCCTTCCTCAAGGCAGGCAGGCTCAAGGCAAGCAGGCTCAAGGCCATCACGTCACGACAAAAGCCCGTCGTCCGCGTCGATCACCTCGTCGTCGTCAAGGATCGGCGCGTCGAACATATCGACCTGATCGCCGTCCTCCTCCTCCTCCTCGCCCGCATCCAGCCCCATCGGCGCGGGGCGGCTTTCGAGCAATCCGGCGGCGCGCAATTCCTTCAGCCCTGGCAAATCGCGTGCGTTTTCAAGGCCGAAGTGGTCAAGGAAGCTCTCGGTCACAACAAAGGTCACCGGACGGCCTGGCGTCATCCGGCGGCGGCCAAAGCGGATCCATTCCATCTCGATCAACTGGTCGATCGTGCCGCGGCTGACCGAAACCCCGCGGATTTCCTCGATCTCGGCGCGGGTGCAGGGTTGATGATAGGCGATGATCGCCAAGGTCTCGATCGCGGCACGGCTCAGCTTGCGGGTCTCGACCGTCTCTTTTTGCATCAAGAACCCGAGGTCCGGCGCCGTGCGCATCGCATAGGCCTCGCCAACGCGCACCACATGCACGCCGCGCCCCTCATAGCGTTTGGTCAGGTAGATCAAAGCCTCTTTCGGCTCCGACCCATGCGGCATCCGCGCTTCCATCTCGCGCAAGCTGACGGGTTCGGCCGTGGCAAATAGGATCGCCTCGATCATGCGCTCCTGCTCGGCCATGGGCGGCGCTTCAAAGAGGCTCTCTTCGTGCATTTCTTCTTGGGTATCAATATCTTCGCTCATGATCTTAATCCTTGCGCCGCACTTGCACCGGCGCGAATGTCTCTTCTTGGCGGATCTCGGCCTTGCCCTCTTTGACCAATTCGAGCGAGGCCGCAAAGGTCGAGGCCGTGGCCGAGCGGCGTTTGACCGGATCGCCGTCCCAGCCCTCGGGCAGATAGGTGCTGATATCGGTCCAATCGCCCGCAAATCCGATCAATCCGCGCATCCGGCCAAGCGCCTCTTCCATCGTGTAAACGCTGTCGCGGTCCATCACGAAGGGGCGAAATTCATCCTTGGTGCGAATGCGCGCATAGGCCTGCATCAGGTCCAAAAGCGTCGCCGTATAGGTCACGCGTTTGACCCGTTCCACCCCTTCGGGCACGCCGCGCACAAAGAAATCGCGCCCCTTTTGATCGCGCGCCATCAGCCGCGCCGCCACATCGCGCATGCCTTGCAACCGCTCCAGCTGGAACGCCAGATGCGCGGCCAGTTCCTCGCCCGATGGCCCCTCGTCGGTGGGGTCGGGCGGCAGCAACAGCCGCGATTTCAAAAACGCCAGCCACGCCGCCATCACAAGATAATCCGCCGCCAGCTCAAGGCGCAGCTGTTTGGCCTTCTCGACAAAGGCGAGATATTGCTGCGCCAGATGCAGCACCGAGATTTTGCGCAGATCGACTTTTTGCGTGCGCGACAGGGTCAAGAGCACATCAAGCGGCCCCTCGAACCCGTCGACATCAATGATCAGCGCCTCGGCGGCCAGCCGCTCGGCGACGCGGTCCTGCGTCTCGCGATCCTGTGCGTCAAATAACCCCGAACCTGCCATTCACCCTCAGCCGTGTAAGCGCCCACCAATAAGCGCTTCAAGCTGGGCGTTGAGGGCCGAAATGTCAACAGGATCGGGCGTTTTGCGCATCAACAGCGCCGCATCGGCCCGCGCCTGTGCGGCGGTGCTCATATGGCCCGCGGCCTCGGCCACCTCGCGCATTTCGCCCAGATCGCCGTTGCAATGCAAAATCACGTCGCATCCGGCGGCCAAGGCGCTGCGCGAAAGCCCCCCCAAGGGGCCGCTGAGCGCCTTCATCGAAATATCGTCGGTCATGATCAAACCGCCGAACCCGATGTCCTTGCGGATCACCTCCATCATCCGCGGCGACAGGGTCGCGGGCATGGCATCCATCGCCGCATAAACCAGATGCGCCGTCATCCCCAAAGGCAGGTGGTTGAGCGCCTTGAAGGGGGCAAAATCGACGCGCATGAGGTCTTCGGCGCTGGCTGAAACGGTCGGCAATTCGAGATGGCTGTCGGCGCGGGCGCGCCCGTGGCCAGGGATATGTTTGACGATGGGCAAGACCCCGCCGTCCAGATGGGCCTGCGCCACGGCGGCGCCAATGCGCGAAATGCTTTGCGCATCAAAGCCGTAGCAGCGGTTCTTGAGAAAGGGATGGGTGCCCTCTTCGGCCACATCCACCATCGGGGCGCAATTGCTGTCGATCCCCAGCGCGCGCAATTCGGCGGCGATGATCGCATAGCGCAGATACATCGCCCTCGCCGCCGCCTCGGCACCTGCCGCGCCGATATGTTCAAGCGGCGGCTCCCATTGCGAGGCCAGCGGCGGGCGCAAACGCTGCACACGCCCGCCCTCTTGGTCGATGGTGATCATCGCCTCGCGGCCCACACAGTCGCGCAATTCGGCGCATAGGGCGCGGACTTGCGCGGCGCTGTCGATATTGCGCGCAAAAAGGATAAAACCGAAAGGGTCAGCGGATTTAAAGAAGGCCTTTTCGGCGCTGGTCAAACGCAGGCCGGAGCAGCCGAAAATCGTCGCTCCGAAGCGGCTCATCGTGTCGCCACCGGAAAACATTCGACCCCTTCGGAGACAAAGGCCGCGCAGAAGCGGCGCGCCTCGTTGATATCGCCGAACCCATGCGCGCGCAAACGGTAGAACACCCGCCCGCCGCTTTGCGCTTGTTGCACGACCAAGGATTTGCCTTCCAATAGCTCGCCAAACCGCCCGTCCAGCTTGTGCCATCCGGCGCGTGCGCCATCAGCGGTATCGAATGTGCCAAGCTGCGCCAGACGCGTGCCCACGGGCAGGCTGGCGGCGTCGATCTCTCCGGCGCGCGAGGCGGATTTGAGCGCCGCTTCCACCGCGCCGCTGACCGAGGCTTTCTTCAATCCGGCGGGCCGCGCATGGGGGCGCAAGGAGCGCGCAAGGCCGGATTTGGGCTTGGCGATGGCGGCTGCGGCGACGGCAGGGGCTTCGGCGGAGGCGGCGAGTGCCGCTTCCACCGCAGAGGCGCTGACATCAGGCGCGGGCGCCGAAACTTTGACCGGTGCGGCCGCGTCCATTTTCGGCGATCCGGCGGCCAGTTGCGCAGCCAAGGCTTGGATATCGGCCAATTTGCCTTGGGGCAATTCGGCGCCGCCTGCGGAAATATCGATCTGGCGCGCACGCGCCGGAGCGCTCATGGTGCTGGCCTCGGCGCCCGCCACGGCGGGGGTGTCCTCGGCGGTCAAATCCACCGGCCTTGGCGCCAGAACCAACCGGTCCGCCGGTTTCGCGGCGGCCCCCTCGGCGGCGACCTGATTGACGGCAAAGCCTTGATAATCCGCCGGTTGCCCGCCGGGGTTTTCGGGGGCAACGCGCATCGGCCCTGCGGCGGCGCGGATCACCGGCACGCCCGAGACATCGCGCGCCAAAAGCTTATAGCCCCAAACCCCAAGCCCCAGAACCAAAGCCAGCGAGACCACCGCACCGGCCATATTCGCCGCGCGCTGCGCCCCTGCCGCCGTGGGCATACGGGCCGAGGCCAGCAAGGCCGAGGCAAGGCCCGCCGATGCGCCGCCGGTTTGCGGCGCGCCCTGCGTTTGGGCGTATTGGCCCTGCGCATATTGGTCCTGCGCGTCGTGAGTGGGCGCATATTGGTCCTGAGCATAGTGTTCCTGCGCATAGTGTTCCTGCGCATCAATCTGGGCTTGCGGCGCGAAATAGCCTGCAGTCACGCGCGGGGCCTGAGCACAGGCCGGAGCCGGAGCAAAGGCCGGAGCTTGGGCCTGCGGCGCATAGGGCTGGGCGTTTGGCTGGATGTTTTGCTGGATGTTTGGCTGGGCGTAGGGGTCGGCCTGTGGCGGCTGCGCGGGGCTATGCGGCGCGGCAACTTGCGGCGCGCTACCGTATTCGGGGGCCGCGGCGGCGCGGTATTGCCCCGCGTGATGCAGCCCCGCATCGGCGCCGTAAACCGGCGCGGGTTGCGGTTGCGGGGCCTCTTGCGGCGCGCTGGCCCGCCCGCGCGCGGTGGCGGCAGGCGCAGGGCGCGCATAGGCCGGATGCTGGGATGGATCGAAGGGTTTTGCCTGTTGGGGCGCGCGCGTTGCGCCCGTCACACGGATATCCGCCATTTTTCGCCTCACTGCCCCGTGCGGTGCTTTGCCGCCGGTGCTTATCTAATGCCTGCTCGACACCGGCGAAGGCGCGGTTTTATCGCATCTCTTCCGCCGGAGTTACGCCCAGAATACCAAGACCTGCGGAAATAACAACGCTTGTGGCCTTGGCGAGGGCGATTTTTGCCGATGTGGCACCCGCGTCACCCTCTTGCAAGAAACGCAGATCGGGCGTGTCGTTGCCGCGGTTCCACAGCGCGTGGAAATCGGACGCCAGTTCATAGAGATAAAAGGCAATGCGGTGCGGTTCGTTGGTGCGCCCCGCAATCTCGACCAGACGCGGCCATTCGGCCAAGGTTTTGGCCAATTTCAATTCCGCCTCATGGGTGACGCCCGACAGGTCCGCCGCCGCCAGATCGGCATCGGTGAATGTCATCCCCGCGCCCTCTGCCTTGCGCAGCACCGAATGCACCCGCGCATTGGCGTAGTTCACATAAAAAACGGGGTTGTCCTTGGATTGCTCCATCACCTTGTCGAAATCGAAATCCAAAGGCGCGTCATTCTTGCGCGTGAGCATATGGAAGCGCGTCACATCGCGGCCCACCTGATCGACCACATCGCGCAGGGTGACAAATGTCCCTGCCCGTTTGGACATTTTGAACGGCTCGCCGTTCTTATACAGCTTCACCAATTGCGTCAGCTTGACATCCAAGGGCACGCGGTTGCCTGACAATGCCGCCACCGCCGCTTTCATCCGTTTGACATAGCCGCCGTGATCGGCGCCAAACACATCGATGAGCATATCGAAGCCGCGTTCGATCTTGTCGAAGTGATAGGCGATATCGGGGGCGAAATAGGTCCACCCGCCATCGGATTTTTGCACGGGGCGGTCCACATCATCGCCGTATTCGGTGGATTTGAACAAGGTCTGCTCGCGCGGTTCCCAATCTTCGGGCAATTTGCCCTTGGGCGGCTCCAGCGTGCCGCGATAGATCAATCCCTTATCGTCCAGCGCCTTGAGCGCCGCTTCGATGCGGCCCGTGCCATAGAGCGATTTTTCCGAGTAGAAGACATCCATCTCGACGCCGAGCGCCTTGAGATCGCCGCGGATCAATTCCATCATCGCATCGGTGGAAAACACCCGCACATCGGCAAGCCAGACATCTTCGGGCTGATCGACATAGGCATCGCCGACCTTCTGCTTGAGCGCCGCACCCACATCGACCAGATACTCACCGGGGTATGTGCCTTCGGGAAAGGCCACGTCTTTGCCGTGGGCCTCAAGGTAGCGCAAATAGACAGAGCGCGCCAGAACATCGACCTGCGCGCCGCCGTCATTGATGTAATATTCGCGCGTGACGTCAAAGCCGACGTAATCGAGAAGGCTCGCCAAAGCATCGCCAAACACCGCGCCGCGGGTATGGCCCACATGCATCGGGCCGGTCGGGTTGGCCGAGACATATTCGACATTGACGCGCCGCCCCTGCCCCATATCCGAGCGCCCGAAGGCGGCGCCGCTTTGCAAGGCCGCGCGGATCACCCCATGCCATTGCCCCGCCTCAAGGCGCAGGTTCAAAAACCCCGGACCTGCGACCTCGGCAGAGGTGATCCGCGCATCCCCGCCCAGCCGCACCGCCAGAGCCTCGGCAATGTCGCGCGGTTTCATCTGCGCCGGTTTGGCCAGAACCATCGCCGCATTGGTCGCCATATCCCCATGCAACGGATCACGCGGCGGCTCGACCGCCACATTGGCGAAATCGAGGCCCTCGGGCAATTGCCCGTCCGATTGCATCGCGCTCAGCGTCTCAAGCACCAAAGTGCGGATCTGGGTAAAGAGGTTCATGGCGGCGTCCTTTTGCTTGAAAAAGCGGTTTAGCACGGGCAGCGGTGCCGTCAATGTCCGCATGCAGTGCGGGCGTGCAAATCCCCCGATCCGCGCCGCTCAAAACGCGGTTTGGCCTAAAAATGCCGGCGTTTGAGATCAACAAGCGGGTCTTGCGACTTCCTGTCTTGAGCCGTCTCTTGCGCGGCGGTTTGCTGCGGGCGGCGCGCATCAGCGGCGGGTTGCGCTGCGCATGGCTCTGGCTGGGCTTGCTCTGGCCCCGATTGCTCTGGCCCTGTTTGCCCTGCCCCCGCCTTATCTGGCCCCGCTTGCGGCGTCGATGTGCGGCCTGCCTGTGCATGCTCTGCCTGCACCTGCGGTGCATGCTCTGCCCGCACCTGCGGTGCGAGGCGCAGAACCGATCCGCTGGCCCCGCGCGCTTGCGCCAGATAGAGCACCGCACCCAGCACCGCCTCGGGCGCGATGCGCTCGGGATCGGTCAAAATCACGCTGGCCGCGCTGACGCCGCCCGCGCGCAGCCCCGCCCCCATGCCTTCGCTCAGGCGCAGCATCGCGCCTTCCATCGCTTGGGCCTCCAAAAATCCGACATCTTCGATCATGTCGAAACCGCTGATCCGGCCCTGTGCGGCCTCATCCGGCGCGCTTTGGGCCATCAGCCCCGCACGCAGCGGCAAACCGCCCGCGCCGCGGCGCATCGGGGCGGGCAAAACCGTGACCACCGCGCCGCCGCCCGCATGCAGCGCTCCGCATAGACCGCGCACCAGTTGCACCCCCGTGCCCACCGCCATGGCCATGCGCGCCGCATGGCGGTCAGGCGTATGATCAACGCCGTCATGGGTCAAATCGGGAAACTCCTGCGCCGCGCCAGGCGCCGTGCCGGATGCCGCGCCAAACACCGAGAGCGGCACCAGATTGAGCAAAAGCGCCAAAGGCTCGCGCCCCCAGATCGCACCAAAGGCCCGCGCCGAGGCCGGATTGCCAAGCTGGATCGCCAAAGGTTCGATGTGTTCGGGATAGGCGCGCGCCAGCTCCACCAAGGCCCCGTCGGAGGTATCCATCGCCACGACCGTTGCGCCGCCTTGCGCCATCTCACGGCACAGTGCCAAGCCGACCGGATGCGAGGCGCCAGCCACGACCACTGTTTTATTTCTCAAAAACAAGCCCCTACACACCCATCTTGATCTTGTGGCCGCAGAGCTTGCCGCAGCGTTAATCCCGCCAATAACCTGCCCATATCGGATGGGCTGTCAAGAGAGCGCGCCGCATAAATACATCTTTACCGCGATACCGGCCAAAACCGCACGCCCGTGCGCGCCGCTATAACACCCCGCCCAAAAGACGCTCGTGCTCTTGAATGGCGAAACGGTCGGTCATTCCGGCGATGTAATCGGCGACGATACGCGCCAAAGCCACCTCGCCCTGCGCGTCGGCCACATCCTTGCGCCATTGTTTGGGCAAAAGCTCCGGCTCCTCCAAAAACAGCGGGAAAAGCTCGTTGACCACGCGGGTGACCTTCTCGCGCATCACCACCACATCGGGGGCGCGATACATGCGCTCGAAGAGGAATTGCCGGATCACCTTGAGCTGCGCCCAAAGATCGGGCGAGAATTGCACCATCATCCGCCCCGCGTGGCGCACATCCGCCGCCGATTGCGGCGCCGCCTCGGCCAGACGCGCGCGGCTGACGGCAATCACATCCTCGACCAGAATGCCGAAAAACCGGCGCAGCGCCTCGTGACGGCGGCGATAATAATTCAGCCCCGGATAGATGCGGTCCACTTCGGCAAAACATCCGTTCACAATCGGCAATTCGGCCAGTTCATCGGTGGAAAACAATTCGGCGCGCAGACCGTCGTGCAGATCGTGATTGTTATAGGCCACATCATCGGCCAAGGCCGCGACCTGCGCTTCGGCGCTGGCGTGGGTGTGCAATTCGAGATCATGGCGCGCGTTATATTCGGCCAAGGCCCAAGGCACATCGCCCGTCACCGGACCGTTGTGTTTGGCGATCCCCTCCAGCGTCTCCCACGTCAAGTTGAGCCCGTCCCACTCGGCATAATGGCGCTCCAATGAGGTGACGATGCGGATCGCTTGGGCGTTGTGATCAAAGCCGCCATAAGGCTCCATCAGCAAGGCCAAAGCATCCTCGCCCGTATGCCCGAAAGGCGTGTGGCCCAGATCATGCGCCAAGGCGACGGCCTCGGTCAGTTCGGGATTGAGCCCCAAAGCCCCCGAAATCGTCCGCGCCACCTGCGCCACCTCGATCGAATGGGTCAGGCGGGTGCGAAAATAATCGCCCTCATGCTCGATAAACACTTGGGTCTTGTGCTTGAGACGGCGAAAGGCGCTGGCATGGATGATCCGGTCACGGTCGCGTTGGAACGGCGAGCGAAAGGCGCTTTCCTCCTCATGGTAGAGCCGCCCGCGGGTGTCTTGCGGATCAGAGGCGAAAATCGCGCGCGGCGCGGGGTGATAGCGCGAAGACGTGTCGGACATCGGATCGGGTTCCTGCCTGCGAAGGCCGCGCGCCCATCTTGTCGGCGGCGGCGGCGCGTCCTATATTGACGCTATCACGCCCGCTTATAGAGGAGCGGCGCGCATCTAAAAACCGGAACAAACGCGAACAACGGCCTCTAAACGGCTCTTTTCGCGTGCAAATCCGGCCCTGCCGCCCGCGCGCGGCACAAACGGAGCCTTTGCGATGAACCTGCCGCCGAAAGTCACCCAACGCGCCTTTGACCGTCTGGCCGAAATCGGGGCCGCGGATCAAGGCCAAGCCCTGCGCGTCGCGGTCGAGGGCGGCGGATGCTCGGGCTTTCAATACGAGATCAAACTCGACGCCCCTGCGGGGGATGATCTGGTCCTTGAGGGCGCGGGGCAAAAAGTTCTGGTCGATCCGGTCTCCTTGCCGTTTCTGGCCGGTGCGACGATTGATTTCAGCGAAGAGCTGATCGGCGCGCGCTTTATCATCGAGAACCCCAATGCCAGCAGCTCTTGCGGTTGCGGCACATCGTTTTCCATGTAATCCCCACAAATTTCCCATTTAAAACAGCAATGTGCGGCGCATACTTGATGCACCGCACAGCTTGCCCGTATGCCTGAACCTCGGGGGATGAGGAAAGGCCCGCACACAGATTTGCCGATCCGCGTGGTCCGGATCCGGCGGGAGGCGGCCAAGCCCCATGTGATCCGCCGGAGAAGTCGTTTCGGATTACACCGCCGCGTGGCTCAAGCCGACGCGGGCAAATCCCGCAAAGAAGGCGTCGAAGTCGGGGCAGCTTTGCTCGGCCAGACCCAAAACCTCTTGGGCTTCCTCGTTCATGCCTTCGGTCACCAGCGGGCGCATCGCGTCCCAATCGGCCGAGCGGCGGTCGTCGAGGCGGAACATGCATTCGGACATCTCGCGCAGCGGCGCAAAGGCGCGGTCGGCACGGTGGAAGGACATGCGCTCGGCGGCGACGCGTTTGGTAAAGGCCTGCCCGCCGGTCACCGAGGCGAGCCAGTTGCAGATGAAGAACTCGTGGTAATTGTCTTGCACATTGGCCTGCTCGCCGGTGGCGATGGTGAAACGGTGGCCTTCGCGCTCGGCCCAGTTTTCCCAGATCGCGGGCGGCTGCTCACCGGCGTAGCGCAGGGCGATGCAGACTTCGGCCACCAGATCGAGGTTCTGGTCGAGCCATGCCAGCGTTCCGGCAAAGCGCAAGGATTGCAAAGCGCCCTCGCCCAATTGCAGCGGCTTGCGGCCATATTCGGAGAGATAGAAGACCGTGTGGGTCAACTCGTAGGCGGCTTTCTTGTTGGGCATGGTGAAGGCTTCGGAGCGCTCGATAAAGGCGCGCATACGCACCTCCAGACCCGGATCGGCGGGCAAAGGATCGCGGCCGCGGCGCAGCATCAAACGGCGCGCTTCCATCCGTTGCAGATCGCTCATCTCCGATTGCGCAAGGCCTTCGTCGGCGGCCCAGTTCACCAAAGCCTCGCCCTTGTTTCCCTCCATGCCGAGGTCTTCGAGATCAAGGCAGAGCGACAGGATAAAGCGGTAGTATTGCGGGAAGAAGCCGAGGCGTTTTTCGACATTGGCGTAAAAACCGGCCATCGGCGCGAGGGTCTCTTGCGAAAGCTTGGCACCGGTCACTTCGAGGATGCTCAGAAGTTCGGCGTTTTCCTTGAGCCAGAAGACATCATCGCCAAAGCGGCGGCTGCTGGCAAAGGCCGATACAAGCGCGCCATAACGGTCCTCTTGGCTCTGGATCGGGTTCTTGGCGGCGAATTGGATAACTGTGGACATTGTATTTCCCCCTAAGGTTGGCGCGTGGCGGCGCCGGAATATTTTCATTTGCGAACCCCGATGGCAGATCGGGGGTTTGGCGCGGTGCGGGCTTGGCTGGCCCGCACCATGCAGGTGTTCTTGGTGGTCTTAGAGACCGCAGGTGAAGGCCTGAACCGCGTCGCCCGATTGGGCGTCTGTGGCATGGGTGGCACCAAGGCCGCAGGTGAAGGCTTCGACCGCATCGCCCGATTGGGCGTCAGAGGCTGTGGTGGCGCCAAGGCCGCAGGTGAAAGCTTCGACCGCATCGCCCGATTGCGCATCGGAGGCGGTGGTGGCGCCAAGGCCGCAAGTGAAAGCTTCGACCGCATCGCCGCTCATCGTATCGGAGGCTTCGGCTTCAAGACCGCAGGTGAACATTTCCACCTTGTCGCCGCTCATGGCGTCATTGGCAGCAGAGGCACCCAAACCGCAGGTGAACATCTCGGTTGCATCGCCGCTCAGCGCCATGGTCGAGGTCGAAGCGCCAAGACCGCAAGTGAACAAGGCGGTGGCATCGCCGTTGAATACTTCGGAGCCGGCAACAGGGCCAAGACCGCAGGTGAACATTTCGGTCGCATCGCCTTCCATGGCAGTGGAAGCGGTGACGGGACCAAGGCCGCAGGTGAACATCTCAAGGCCTTCGCCCATCATCGCATCGGCGTTGGAGGAGGCTTCGAGGCCACATGTGAACATCTCCAAACCGGTGCCATCAAGCAGCGAGCTGGCAGAGCGCGGTGCATCAATGTTGGCGATTTGAGCGAAAGTGTGGTTAGCTTTGAGTTGAGTTTGCATGGTCGTTATCCCCTGGTGTTGTGTTTGGTGTTTTGCAGACACCAACAGATTTACACCCTAAGGTTGTATCGCCAAGCCCCTATTAAACCTTGACGTGTATTTCGGAAACGCGACTCACCCCTTCATTTTCACTAACTCTTTGATTCTGAACTGTTTCCATTATAGAAACAGTGAGCATAATTTTTGGTTAACGTTCTCTGAATCCGGCCACACACCCATAGGTTGCATCCAGAATCACCCCTCTCGCCAAAGTTTTTTCACCCCGAAAAGCGAGAATCACCCATAGGTTGATTCTGTTTTTCGCGGCGCAATCGGCCCCGCGCTTGCCCTTGCCCGCCGCGCTTGCGATAGATCGAAGGGCAAAACGGGGAGAGCGCCATGAAAATCGCCACATTCAACATCAACGGCATCAAGGCCCGCTATCCGGCTTTGTGTGATTGGCTCGACGAGGCGCAGCCCGACGTGGCGCTGCTTCAGGAAATCAAATCGGTGGACGAGAATTTCCCGCGCGAGATGTTTGAAGAGCGCGGCTATAATGTCGAAACCCACGGGCAAAAATCCTTCAACGGCGTGGCGATCTTGTCGAAACTGCCGCTAGAGGATGTGCAACGCGGCCTTCCGGGCGACGACAGCGACGAGCAAGCGCGCTGGATCGAGGCGACGGTGGTCGGCGATAAGGGCGCGCTGCGCCTGTGCGGGCTATACCTGCCCAATGGCAATCCGGTCGAATTGCAGGACGGCGTGCCCGCCGCGGGCGGCAAATACGCCTACAAGCTGTCATGGATGGCGCGCATGGAGGCACGCGCGCGCGAATTGCTGGAGGGCGAAGAGCCGTTCTTGATGGCGGGCGATTACAACATCATCCCCCAAGACGAAGACGCCGCCCGCCCCGAGGTCTGGCAAGAGGATGCCTTGGCGCGCCCCGAAAGCCGCGCGGCCTACCGGCGGCTGATGAACCTCGGCTTTACCGAAGCCTTTCGCGCGCGGGTCTCGGGCGGCGGGCATTACAGCTTTTGGGATTATCAGGCGGGCGCATGGAACCGCAATGACGGCATTCGCATCGACCACTTCTTGCTCAGCCCCGCCTGCGCCGACACATTGATCGACTGCCAGATCGACAAGGACATCCGCGGGCGGGAAAAACCCTCGGACCATGTGCCGGTCTGGGTCGAACTGGATATCTAGGCCGCGCCGCCCGTCTTGGTCACATCATGGGCATAGAGCCAGTCAAAGCTGCGCATCATCCGCTCGGGCGCCAAGGCGCCGCCGAGCCGCAAAGCCATATGCGCGCCAAAGCGGATCGGGCCGCGCCCGAGGTGATATTTCCACGCGTTTTTTGAGGCCGCCTCGATCACCCGCGCCGCGCGCGGGCGGCGGCGGGCCTGATAGGCGGCCAATCCGGCGCCGGGGCTGTCGCTATGGGCCAATGCATCGCCCAAGACCCAAGCATCCTCCAAGGCCATGGATGCGCCCTGCGCCATAAACGGCAAGGTCGGATGCGCCGCATCCCCCAGCAAGGCCAAAGCCGCCCCATGCCAATGCTCGGCCACCGGATGACGGAACAACCCCCATAGATGCACCTCGTCTACGCGGGCGAGGATCTGTTGCACCTGCGGGCCGAAATCGGCGAAAGCGGCGCGCAGATTGTCGGGATCGTCCTGATGCGACCAATCTTCCTCGGCCCAAAGGCTGCGCTCTTGCACGGCAACGATGTTGAGCCGCGCCCCGCCGCGCAAAGGATAGCACACCAGATGGCGCTGCGGCCCCATATAGACGCGCGCCTGCGCGCCCGCATCCGGCCCACCGGTGCTGTCGACCGTGGTGCGCCATGCCACCTGTCCGGTGAAAAACGGATCGTTGGCGCCGTTGAGCACCGCGCGCCCCTGCCCGTGCAGCCCGCCCGCATCAATCACCAGATCGGCGCTCATCCGGTCGCCATTGGCCATATGCACCTGCGCGCGCGCAGACCCGCCCGCATCCGCATCCGCATCCTCAACCGAGACGACCTTTTGCAAAAGCCGGATTTGCACGCCGCAATCGCGCGCGCCCTTGGCCAGAATGTCGATCAGATCCGCGCGGTGGGTGAAATAATAGCTCTGCTCCTTGAGCCGCATCAGATCAAGCCGCAGCACCTCGGCGCAGGCCCCGCGATAATCGCGCAGCGACACCGCCTGCGCGCGCACCGACGCGGCCCGCAACGCCTCGCCCAGCCCGAGCGCCTCCAGAACCGCCGCGCCATTGGGCGAGACCTGTAGCCCCGCGCCGACCTCGCGGATCGCCTCGGCCTGCTCCAGAACCGTGACCTGCGCGCCGCGCTGCGCCAAGGCCTGCGCCGCCGCCAGCCCGCCGATCCCCGCGCCGATCACCACGATTTCCAATCCCAAAATGCTCATCGCTGCCTTGCTCTTTTTGCTGCCCGTCCGCGCCCCGAAAAGCGCGGCGCGCTATACCTTATATATAGGGGCCTGCGCGCGCAGGCTTTGCGCTTGGTCAATTGCACCTGCAAAACCGGCGCAAAACCCGTGCAAAACCGCCCGCGGGTCCGCCCGCCAATTCCCCCGCTGGCGCGCGCCGTTCTGCGCCGCCCCGCCTCATGAAAAAACGCCGAAGGTTGCCCCCCGACGTTTCTCTATTCTATCTGCCGCGCCGCAATGCCGCGCCCCGAAGCGCAGCGCGCAGCGGCGCGATCGGGATCAATCGTCGCGGTGCACTTTTTCGCGGCGCTCGTGACGCTCTTGCGCCTCAAGGCTCATGGTGGCGATCGGGCGCGCATCCAGACGTTTGAGCGAGATTTGCTCGCCGGTCACTTCGCAATAGCCGTATTCGCCCTCGTCGATGCGGCGCAGGGCGGCGTCGATTTTCGAGACCAGCTTGCGCTGACGGTCGCGCGTGCGCAATTCCAGCGCGCGATCGGTCTCTTCGCTGGCGCGGTCGGCCACATCGGGGATGTTGCGCGTGCCGTCTTGCAACCCTTCGATGGTATCGCGGCTATCGGCGAGAATGTCGTTTTTCCAATCGTTCAGCTTGCGGCGAAAATACTCAAGCTGGCGGTCGTTCATAAACGGCTCGTCTTCAGCCGGTTGGTAATCGTCAGGCAGAAAATTCTCTGCTTTCATATCATTTCCCTCACTCAGGCCAGTGTCCGTCATACGTAAATTTTCCTCATCTGGACAGTAGGCGCCCCTGCGCGTGGGATTACCCGAAGGGATAGGGATTGTCCAGTTCCCAAAGCATCGCGTTGCAGGGAATTGAGGCTTGGTCTAACTTGCTGCGAAATATTATTCCATGGAGCGAACAGCAGATGAAATTCGAAGGCACATCCGATTATGTGGCGACAGAGGACCTGACCGTGGCGGTCAATGCGGCGGTGACGCTGGAGCGTCCCTTGTTGGTCAAGGGCGAACCGGGCACCGGCAAGACAGAACTGGCGCGCCAAGTGGCCTCGGCCCTTGGTCTGCGGATGATTGAATGGAACATCAAATCCACCACCAAAGCCCAACAAGGCCTCTATGAATATGATGCGGTCAGCCGTTTGCGCGACAGCCAGCTGGGCGAGGAGCGCGTGCGCGATGTGTCCAACTACATCAAGAAGGGCAAGCTTTGGGAGGCCTTTGACGCCGACGAGAAGGTGGTGCTTTTGATCGACGAGATCGACAAGGCCGATATCGAATTTCCCAACGATCTTTTGCAAGAACTCGACAAGATGGAATTCCACGTCTACGAGACCGGCGAGACCGTGCGCGCCAAACAGCGCCCGATCATGATCATCACCTCGAACAACGAAAAAGAATTGCCCGACGCGTTTTTGCGCCGCTGCTTTTTTCACTACATCCGTTTCCCCGAACCCTCGGTCATGCGCAAGATCGTCGAGGTCCACCACCCGGGCATCAAGGGCGATCTGCTCGCCGCCGCCCTCACGCAGTTTTACGAGCTGCGCGAGCAATCGGGGCTGAAGAAAAAGCCCTCCACCTCCGAGGTGCTCGATTGGCTCAAACTGCTCTTGGCCGAAGACCTGAGCGCCGAAGACCTCAAGCGCGACGGCGCCAATGCCTTGCCCAAATTGCACGGGGCCTTGCTCAAGAACGAGCAGGACGTGCATCTGTTCGAACGCCTCGCCTTTATGGCGCGCAGCCAAGGCGGGCGGTAACGCGCCCGCAAAAGCTTTACGGCGGCAATAGGGCGAGAATTTAACCAAATTGTATTCCTTGCCGAGGCTGTGACCGCAAAACACCACCCCGCCGCACCCACCGGCGGGGTGGTTTGCGTTCGGGCCTTATCCGCATGGCCCGCGCGTCATTGAACACGGCGCGCGAACAACCGGTTTCCAATCCGTCGCCGCCGCGCCGATTGCGGCCAAGCGCGCTGTGCTCCATTCCCTTAGGTCATATATGCCGCAAGTCTGTCGCAAGGGCCTCCCTTGCATGTTGTGTGTTGCGCGGCCCCCCACAAACGACACAACAAAAGAGACTTTCATGATCAAAAAAACCCTCGCCACCCTCGCGCTTCTCGGCTTTGCCAGCAGCGCCCAAGCCGTCGTCATCGACTTTGACAATGTCGCGGGCGTCAGCATCGACAATACTTGGCGCTATCTGAACGTGCCCACCGAAGGGTTCACCTTCACCGCCCCTGCCAGCATCATCGACGTCGGCACAGGCGCGCCTTGGAACTTCGGCGCCCATAGCGGCGATTTTGCCGTGCTCAACAACGGCGGCAGCGGCAGCATCACCGTCGCCGCTGCGGATGCCTCGGATTTCACCTTTGACGGTGTCTGGGCCAAACGCTGGGCCACCCCTGTCGAAAGCGGCCTCTCGGGCGGCAATCTGTTCGGCGTGATGCAAGGCTTTAACAACGGCGCTCTGGTCTGGTCGGTGGGCACCGTGCTCGACGGCAGCTATCAATTCCTTGAGGGTCAAGCCGGTTTGATTGACCAACTGGTGCTCGGCATGGGCCGCTATTACCTGATCGACGATCTGGCGCTCAATGAAATGGCGCCCTCCGTGCCGGTCCCTGCGGGCCTGCCCCTGATCGCCACGGGCCTTGCGGCTTTGGGCTTTATGGGACGGCGCAAGGCGCGCAAGGGCTGATTTCTGCCCTTTGCCCAGCCTGACCTCCATTCGGCGGCCCGCACAATCGGGCCGCCGTTTTTATTTGCCCCTGATCTGCCCCGATCGCCGCAGGCAGGCGAACAGGCAGGCGAACGGGCAGGCGAACGGGGGCGCAGGGAATTTGCAACCTCGGTTAACCCCCGCTTTACCATGAGCGCGTATCTTGGGCCTGCGCGCAGAAGGCGCGTTTAACCCAAGGAGGCGACAATGCCCTTTTCATTGACCCTACTGACCGTGTTCTTTCCCTTGGTGGCCTTGATTACCCTGTGCAGCTTGAGCGCCTTGGCCAATCTGGTCGGTCCGCGTCTGGCCCCGCTGCGCAGCAAACCGCGCCGCAGCAAACACCGCCCGCGCCGCCGCTAGCGCCCGCGCGCCATGGCGGCGGGCGATTCTCGCGCCTTGGCAAAGCGGCGCAAATCACCGCCTTTGAGGGCGCGCAAACCGCAAATTTACCTTGCGTTAAGCAAATGGGCGCCAAAGGCCCAAATTCACCCCTTCGCGGCAGATCAAAGGCAGGATTTCACCAGATGTTGCCGCCAGAACACAGTTTAAGCGACTGTTTTTAATATACATTCTTTACGTCGCCACATTTGGGCGCGCGACAGCGATTCGGCCACATTCTTGCCTTAATTCGTCCCTAGAACCGACCAGATAAGAGGCGAGGTTACGAACATCCAAGAGCGAGAAACGCCGCGATGACCGAGCAAGCAGGTAACACACCCCGACCGACCAAGACGCCTTTCGAGGTCTCTATTGGTGCGGCCGCATCCCGCAGGCTTTGTTTTCACGTTGTTTCCCCCCTTGGCCCTGTCGTGGCCACCTCCTGCATCCGCAGGTCCGGCTCCCCATGCACGTTTAAAAGTTACTGAGAGCCGAATGCGCCGAATTCATATCCCAAGCCGGTTTGTGCTGCCCTTCATGTTGATGCTGGGCGCCTGTATGCCTGGCGCCTCCGAAATGCCGACCCGCGCCATCATGGCCAGCGCGCCGCAAAGCGCCCTGCCCCCGATGAAGAGCTTTTCCACCCCGCGCCCCGAACGCCCCGTGCGCTCGAACCGCGACATCGCCCGCGATTTCATGGAGCTGAGCTTTCAACTGGAATCGGGCCGCCAATTGCCCGTCCTGACCCGTTTTGAAGCGCCGATCTCGGTGCGCGTCACCGGCAAGCCCCCTGCCAGCCTCGCGCCCGATCTCAACCGCCTGCTGCACCGGCTGCGCACCGAAGCGGGGCTGCGGATCGACCAGATTCCCCAAGGCGAGGCCAATATCACCATCCAAGCCGTGCCGCGCAGCGCCATTCGCGCCGCATTGCCGCAGGCCGCCTGTTTCGTCGTCCCCAATATCTCCGACATCAGCGAATACCGCGCCGCCAAACGCAGCACCAAAACCAATTGGGCCTTGCTCGGAGAGCGGCGCAAGCTGGCGGTTTTCTTGCCCAATGACGCCGCCCCGCAAGAGGTGCGTGATTGCCTGCACGAGGAAGTCGCCCAAGCGCTCGGCCCGCTCAACGATCTTTACCGCCTGCCCGACAGCGTCTTTAACGACGACAATGTGCATACGGTTCTGACCGGTTTCGACATGATGATCCTGCGCGCCTATTACGCCCCCGAATTGCGCAACGGCATGTCCTATAACGAGGTCGCCGCACGTCTTCCGGCGGTCCTGGCCCGTATCAATCCGGCGGGCGAGCATGTCTCGCCCATGGCCATCTCGCGCACCCCGCGCGAATGGATCCGCGCGATCCAGACCGCGCTTGGCCCGGGCGCCAACCCGATCCAGCGCCGCACCGCAGGCGCCGAGGCCCTGCACATCGCACAGGCGATGGGATGGACCGACCACCGCCGCGCCTTTTCCCATTATGCCATGGGCCGCCTTGCCCTCGCCAATGATCCCAATGGCGCGCAAGAGCAATTTGTCCTTGCCGAACGCTATTATGCCCAAACCCCCGGCACCAATTTGCACCGCGCCTATGTCGCCTCGCAACTGGCCGCCTATGCGCTCATCCATGGCCGCGGCGAGGATGCGCTGCGCCTCATCGGCCCCTACCAGAACGTCGCCGCCCGCCATGAGAACGCCGCGCTTTTGTCGACCTTGATGCTGCTGCGCGCCGAGGCGCTGGAGCTTGAAGGGCGCGTGTCCGAAGGACGCACCGTGCGTCTGGACAGTCTGGGCTGGGCGCGTTACGGGTTCGGCGCGGATTGGGCCGTGCGTGCAAAACTGCGCGAAATCGGATCGCTCAGCCCGCTGAAAGGAAAGCGTGGCGCATTATGATCGTGATTACAGGATTCATTCTCGGGGCGATTTACGGCGGGCTTTTGGCGCGCAAACGTAAGGGCAAACTGCTTGATATCTTGCAATACACGGTGATTTACGGGCTGATCGGCACCTTGATCGGCCTGTTTGGCACCATCCTTTTGCACCGCGTGATGATGTGATCGCGCCGTAGCGTTCCACGTCAAAACCCGTTGATCCCACTTGGCAAATCCCCCGCGCGGCGATAGCGTCGGCGCATGTTTTTGCCCTTCTTCGAAAACCTGCGCTCCGCAGGATTGCCCGTCTCCTTGCGCGAATATCTGACCTTTTTGGAAGGAATGCGCGCCGGTCTTGTCACCTATGATCCCGAGGCGTTTTATTACCTCGCGCGCACCGCCATGGTCAAAGACGAGCGCCACATCGACCGCTTCGACCGCGCCTTTGCCACCTCTTTCAAGGGGCTGGAGGCGATCAGCATGGAGCAGATGCTCGAAGCCGTGGACATCCCCGAAGACTGGCTGCGCAAGATGGCCGAAAAGCACCTGACCGAGGAAGAAAAAGCCGAGATCGAGGCTTTGGGCGGCTTTGAAAAGCTGATGGAGACGCTCAAAAAGCGGCTCGAAGAGCAAAAAGGCCGCCATCAGGGCGGCAACAAATGGGTCGGCACGGCGGGCACCTCGCCCTTTGGCGCCGAGGGCTACAACCCCGAAGGCGTGCGCATCGGCCAAAAGGAAAGCCGCCACCAACGCGCGGTCAAAGTCTGGGACAAGCGCGAGTTCAAGAATTTCGACGATACGGTCGAACTCGGCACCCGCAACATCAAGGTCGCGCTCAAACGGCTGCGCAAATGGGCGCGCGACGGGGCGCATGAGGAGCTTGACCTCGACGGCACAATCCGTGCCACCGCCGAACACGGCTATCTTGACGTCAAAACCCGCCCCGAGCGGCGCAATGCGGTCAAGGTCTTGCTGTTTTTGGATGTCGGCGGATCGATGGACCCGCATATCAAAGTGGTCGAAGAATTGTTTTCCGCCGCGCGGTCCGAATTCAAACATCTCGAACATTTCTATTTTCACAACTGCCTCTATGAAGGCGTGTGGCGCGACAACAGCCGCCGTTGGGCCGAACAGGTGCCAACCGACGAAATCCTGCGCACCTATGGGCCGGATTACAAATGTATCTTTGTCGGGGATGCCTCGATGTCGCCCTATGAGATCGCCTATCCGGGCGGTGCGAACGAACATTGGAACCCCGAAGCGGGGCAGGTCTGGCTCGAACGCACGCGCGCGCAGTGGAAAAGCAATCTGTGGATCAATCCGGTGCCGGAGAAATATTGGGGCTACACCCATTCGATCCAGATGATGTCGGAGATTTTCGAAGGCCAGATGGTGCCGATGACGCTTGAAGGGCTGGAGCGCGGAATGCGCGAGCTGACGCGCTAACCGCCCGCTCGCCGCCGCTCCGCCGTGTGACGCCACCGCGATCCGTGCGGCCGCCCCTGCGGGCACGGATTTGCGCCAAAACCGCACCGACGCGATACCGACAAAATACCGACGTGTTGCCGACGCGGGTTTTGCGCCCCTTTCGCGCCCCCTTGTCAGCGCCGCCGCAAGCCGCCATATCTGGTGCATGCTGCGTCTTATCCCCGTCCTGCTCGCCATCGGTTTCGGCCTCGTGATGTATTTCTTCTCGGTGCGCCGCACGCTCGCAGAGCTGGATAACAACTCTGCCGAACTGGCCGATCCGGCCCTCAAGCAAAGCTTTGACCGGCTGGCCAAGGCGCTCGATCTGCCGCGAGTGCGGGTCTATCTTTACGATATCGAGGCGGTGAACGGTTTGGCCGCGCCAGACGGGCGCATCTTTATAACTCGCGGATTTTACAACAAATTTCGCCAAGGCAAGGTGACGGCCGATGAATTGACCTCGGTGAT
The DNA here is from genome assembly GCA_050633545.1 of Paracoccaceae bacterium. GTDB lineage: Bacteria > Pseudomonadota > Alphaproteobacteria > Rhodobacterales > Rhodobacteraceae > Litorivita. The sequence continues at coordinate 236,725 of JBOEGS010000006.1, read as the reverse complement.
CGCGCATGAATTGGGCCATGTCGCCCTGGGCCATTCGCGCCGCCGGATGATCGATTTTACGGGGCAAAACGCGCTGCGCATGCTGCTGATGATCCTGCTCGCGCCCTTCTTGCGGCAACTGGCGGTCTATGTGGCCAATTTCATGGCCTCCGCCCTCGCCGCACGGCTCTCGCGCAGCGATGAATATGAGGCCGACGCCTATGCCGCCGCGCTTCTGACCAAGGCAGGGATCGGAACCGACCCGCAAAAGTCCTTATTTAACAAGCTGATGGAGCTCACAGGCGGGCGCGCGGGCAATGCCCCTGCGTGGCTGTTGAGCCATCCCAAAACCGAAGAGCGCATTCGCGCCATCGAGGCCTTGGAGCGCAAATGGAGCGTCAGCGGCGCCTAGGGACCGAGGCCCGAACCTTGGCCCGACACCATCGCCCGACGCCGCTATCCCAAAGCCTTTGCCAGCCGCGGCAAACGCGCCTTTTTGAGCAGGGCGCGCATCTGCCACTCCTCCCCCGACAGCCGCCGCGCTTCGTCCAGAACCTGCGCTGCGACATCGGCCATCATCTGCGGATCGCGCTGCCACAGCCCATGCAAAAACCCGTCCGGATCGCGCCGCTCCAATCCTTCTTCGGCCAAAATCTGGCGCGGGAAGTCTTTGGCATTCAACGTTAAAATCATATCCGACGAGGAAGAGACCGCCGCCGCCAGAACATGGATATCGGCCGGATCGGGAAGCCAGAGCCGCGCCTCAAGTCGCGGCTGAACGCCCGTCTCTGCCTTGGGCCACGCCGCGCGTAAAAGCGCCACTTCGGCCCGCGCCTGCGCCTCGCCCGTGGGGCCGATCTTGCGCGCCGCGCGCGCCCATTCTTCCAAAATACGCGCAGACCAGACCGGCTCGAACGCCCCGCGCCGCGCCGCGCCAAGGCACATCTCGCGCATCACCGTGGGAAACAGCACGCAAGCGTCGAGCAGGACCTTCACGCCCCTGCCCTCACAGCCGGAAAAACAGCGCCTTGAGATAGCCGCTCTCAGCCAGCTGCGGCAACAGCGGATGGTCCGGCCCCGCGAAGCCGGTATAGATCAACGTCCCGCGCCGCCCGCCCCGCCCGATCCCGCGCGCCGAGGCGTTGCGAAATTTGGTCAAATCGGCCGCATGAGAACACGAACACAGGCCCAGATATCCGCCCTCTGCCACCAAAGGCGCGGCCAGACGGGCAATGCGCTCATAGGCGCGCAAACCGGCCTCAAGCGCTTGTTTATTTGGGGCAAATGCGGGCGGGTCGCAGATCACCACATCAAATTGATCGCCCTTCGCGGCCAAGGCTTCGAGCGTGGTAAAGGCATCGCCCTTGCGGGTGTCGAACCGATCCGCCGCGCCCATAGCGCGCGCGCCATCCTGCGCCAAAGCCAGCGCCGGATCGGAGCCGTCCACCGCCAGAGCCGAAGCCGCCCCCGCCGCCAAAGCGGCCAGCGAAAAGCCCCCGACATGGGAGAAAACATCGAGCACCCGCGCGCCCTTTGACAGACGCGCCGCAAACTCGTGATTTGGCCGCTGGTCAAAGAAAATACCGGTCTTTTGCCCGCCAGTCAGATCGGCCAGATAGGTCGCGCCATTCATCTGCACCGGCACCGGCGCATCGGGCGCAGCGCCCAGTAAAACAGAGCTTTCCTCGTCCAAACCTTCAAGGCTGCGCGAGCGGCCCGAGGCGTTTTTGAGGATATTCTTGACGCCTGTCACCTCGGCCAGAGCCGCCGCCAGCGCGTCGATCATCACCTCGGCATAGGCCGCGTTGGGCTGCACCACAGCGGTGTCGCCAAAGCGGTCAATCACCACCCCTGGCAGCCCGTCAGATTCGGCATGGATCAACCGGTAAAACGGCGCGTCATATAGGGTTTCGCGCATCGCCAGCGCGCGGCGGATTTTGGCGGCAAACCACGCCTGATCAATCACCGCGTCCAGATCGCGCTCCAAAACCCGCGCGGTGATCCGGCTTGCGACATTGACCGCGACAATGGCCATGGGGCGGCGTTCGGCATCCTCCAGAACGGCCAAAGACCCTGCGGCCAAGGATTTGGCGCGCCGGTCGAGGACAAGCTCGTTGGCATAGACCCAAGGGAACCCGTGACGGATGGCCTGCGGCTTGGTCTTGGGCAGCAGGCGAATGACGGGCAGTGAAGCGGAAAAGGAGGGCTGGTTCATACCGCCCTCCTTAATCGTGTTTGTGGCGCGGGGGAAGCCCCGCCATGCGCCGCGCGATCAGTTTTGGATCGCGGCGGTTTTCTCGGGCTCCGGCCGTGTGGGCTCTGTCAATTCCTTGTGGAAGACCTTGGCCAGATGCTCTGTGATGCGCACCTTTTGGGTGATGCCGTGGTTTTCATGGTAAATTGCCTTGGCCCCGCCGTAAGCTTCCAGATCAGCCTCGATCAAACGCGCAGGCGCCACAACCGCGCCGGTCGCGGGGTCGGTCAAGGTCATGATAAACTTGAGAGAATGCACCCCGCCAATCGTATAGCGGGCCTTTTCGGTCAGCGCGTGAAAGCGTTTGATCTCGATCTGGGCCACCACCGGAACGGAGCCTTTGACCTGCTCGGTGCCACGTTCAAAAGCGGTTTTGAAAATCGCTTCGATCTGGCGCAAACGGTTGCCGGGCGCATCTTCGCGCCACACCACATCGCCCAAGGGGTAATACATATTGGCCTCGGAGACGCGCAAATTCTCCGGCGCGACGATAGTGTAGCCGACGATTTTCACATCGAGCGGCGCGGCGGCCATCTGCTGGCGCGATTGCGCCTCCAGCGGCGCGTTGCGCGTGGCGGTATCAACGGAGGCGCACGCCGAAACGCTCAGCCCCATCATCATGAGTGCGATTGCACGGATATGTTTCATGTCCCGTCCTTCATCGGGCCTTCTGCCCGTCTATGTGCGAGGTGCCAGATATATCTGCAGCACGAACCTCTATTGGCCTTTAAGGCGGCTTTCCCCGCTCTGGCCGGTTTTGATTGTCTTGATATTCCTTCACGAATTGGGCGAATTTGCGGCAAATTGCGTGTATTTAGAGGATGTTTGCGTGACATCTGCGCGCCAAAGGGCCAAAATCTCTTTGCAAACCCGGCGGCGCATCGCACGGGTCATGACACTGGCCATGGCACGGCCCATCGCCGATTGGATCAGGCTCAAGAGTGAACTTGTTAGCGCTAACGAACCTTGATATAGCAAGGTAGATCGCCCCATAACCGCGCGCAATACCGGCGCGGCAAACCCGCCAAGCGCCGCCGCGCAAACCGGCGAAAGCACAGCCAAGGCCCCGTAAAAATGCCCCTCAATCCGACACTTGCCGCCATCACCGACCGCATCCGCAAGCGCTCTGAAGGCGCGCGCGCCGATTATCTGGACCGTATGGCGGTGGCCGCGGCGGACGGGCCGCGCCGCGCGCATCTGAGCTGCGGCAACCAAGCCCATGCCTATGCCGCCATGGGAGCGGATCAGGACCGTTTGGTGCAATCGCCTGCGCCGAACCTCGGGATTATCACCGCCTATAACGACATGCTCTCGGCGCATCAGCCCTTTGAAACCTACCCCGCGATGATCCGCGACACGGCACGCGCAAATGGCGGCACCGCCCAAGTCGCGGGCGGCGTGCCCGCCATGTGCGATGGCGTCACCCAAGGCCAGACCGGCATGGAATTGTCGCTTTTCTCGCGCGATGTCATTGCCTTGGCCGCCGGTGTCGGCCTGTCGCACAACACCTTTGATGCGGCGCTCTTCCTCGGGGTTTGCGATAAAATCGTGCCTGGATTGGTGATCGCCGCCGCGACATTCGGCTACCTTCCGGCGATTTTCCTGCCCGCAGGCCCCATGCCCTCGGGCCTGCCCAATGATGAAAAAGCCGCCGTGCGCAACAAATTCGCCACTGGCGAGGTGGACCGCGCCGCCTTGATGGCCGCCGAAATGGCCTCCTACCACAGCGCCGGCACCTGCACCTTTTACGGCACCGCCAATAGCAACCAGATGTTGATGGAATTCATGGGGCTGCACCTGCCCGGGGCCAGCTTTGTCAACCCCGGCACGCCGCTGCGCGAGGCCTTGACCCGCGCGGGGACAGAGCGCGCCTTGCAAATCACCGCACTTGGCAATGATTACCGCCCTGCGGCGGCGGTCTTGGACGAGAAGGCCTTTGTCAACGGCATCGTCGGGCTGATGGCCACGGGCGGGTCGACCAACCTCGTGCTGCACCTACCCGCCATGGCGCGGGCGGCGGGGGTGATCCTCGATTTGCAGGATTTCGACGAAATCTCGGCCATCGTGCCGTTGATGGCCAAGGTTTACCCGAACGGATTGGCCGATGTGAACCACTTCCATGCGGCGGGCGGGCTTGGCTTGATGATCGCGCAACTGCTCGACGCCGGCCTCTTGCACGACGACGTGCGCACCGTGATGGGCGACGGGCTGCACCACTACACGCGCGAGCCGCGCCTTGAGGACGGCAAGCTTACCTTTGTCGAGGGGCCGCGCCGATCCGAGAACGAAAAGATCATCCGCCCCGCCGCCGATCCCTTCCAACGCTCCGGCGGGCTCAAATTGCTCAAGGGCAACCTTGGCGAGGCGATCATCAAGACCTCTGCCGTAGCGCCCGAGCGGCGCATCATCGAAGCCCCTGCGCGGGTGTTCCACGACCAAGAGAGCGTGAAAACCGCCTTTAAAGCAGGCGAATTTACCCATGACACCATCGTCGTGGTGCGGTTTCAGGGGCCGAAATCCAACGGCATGCCGGAATTGCACGGGCTGACCCCGACGCTTTCGGTGCTGCAAGATCGCGGTCTGAAAATCGCGCTGGTCACCGACGGGCGTATGTCCGGTGCCTCGGGCAAAGTCCCCGCCGCCATCCACCTCAGCCCCGAAGCCGCCGCAGGCGGGCCACTCGCCCATGTGGCCGATGGCGACATCCTGCGCCTTGATGCCGAGGCGGGCACATTGGAAAACCTCACCATCGGTTTCATCGACCGGCCCGCCGTCACCGCCGATCTGACCGGCAATGGCACCGGCGTCGGGCGCGAGCTTTTCTCGGCCTTTCGCGCCGCCGTCGGCCCCGCCAAAACCGGCGCGGCAGTCGTGGTCTAACCCGCTCTTTTTAAAATTTTACAAGGACTTGACCCAATGACGCCCGAAGTCGCCTCGCAAAAATCCGAAGCCCTGTGCAATCTGGCTCCGGTCATTCCGGTGCTGGTCCTCAATGATCCCGACATCGCCCAAGACCTCGCGCGCGCCTTGGTCAAGGGCGGATTGCCGGTGCTTGAGGTGACATTGCGCACGCCCAAGGCTTTGGAGGTCATCGCACAGATGGCCAAGGTCGACGGCGGCGTGGTTGGCGCCGGATCGCTGCTCACCCCCGACCATGTCACCGCCGCCGTGCAGGCCGGCGCGCGTTTTGGCGTCTCGCCAGGCAGCACGGCGCGGCTGCTGGAGGCCTGCGAGGCGGCAGATCTGCCGCTCTTGCCCGGCGCCGCGACCGCCTCCGAGGCCATGGCGCTCTTGGAGCGCGGCTATCGGGTGCAAAAATTCTTTCCCGCCGAAATCAACGGCGGCGCGGCGGCGCTCAAAGCCATCGGCGCGCCGATCCCGCAGGTGCGGTTTTGCCCAACGGGCGGCGTCTCGCTCAAGAATGCGGGCGACTACCTTGGGCTCGATAATGTGCTCTGCGTCGGCGGAAGCTGGGTCGCACCGGCGGATTTGATCGCGGCAAAAGACTGGGACGCGATTGCCGCACTGGCGGCACAAGCGGCGGCATTGCCGCGTTAAGAGTGCCGCGCAAGGCGCTGAAATACATCACGCATCTGCGATGCGCGTCGCCCGACCGCCGCGCCGTTTTGGCCCCAATATGCGGTCACCCGCCTCGCGCAGGACTTGCGTCATCGGATGCTCCGGCGCCTGCGCGCCATAGCGGGCCAAAAGCTGCTTTGCCGCCTCGGGCGCATCCATGCCGGCGGGCAAGCTGAGCGCCCAATCCAAAAACACCGACCGGCATTCCTCGGCCCGAATGCCCTCAATGTGATAGGCCTCACGGATCAAGGCCTTGGGATCCATTTCATCGCCCTTCATTGGCTCGCCTCGCTCCTGTTTTAGCTCGTCATATCACCGCGCGGGGCGCGGGCGGGTTCTTTGCCGGTCTGCCGAATGGCGGCTGCGGGCATTTGCAGCGCGGCCTCGATCACCATCTCGGCCTGCTCGGACAGGCGCGCAAGCCTCTCGCGCAGGGCTGCGATACCCTCCTGCCCCGTTTCGCGCAAGAGCAAGGCGCAGCCGCCGCGCCCGATGACATCGGTGTCGAGCGCCCCTTCGGTCAAGAGCTTGCTGACCACCTGCAGCTTCCAGCACAGCGCATAGCTTTGGGCCAACTGCCCCGCGCCCTCATCCGTGATCCATCCGGTTTGGGCCGCCGCCGCCAAGCCCGCCTGCACATCGCGCGCCGCCTGCCCCGCCATCAACAGCGCGGCCTGCGCGAAAAGTTCTATGTCCTGCATCCGCCCCGCGCCGATTTTGACCTCCCACGGCCCGCCGCCGCCTTTGGCCGCATTGATCCGCGCGCGCATCTGCGCCAATTCGCGCAACACCTCCTCGGCGGCGCCTTTGCGCGCCACAAGCGCCGCGCGAAACGCCTCGATATCGGCGCCAAGACCCTGCGCCGCGCCGCCGCTATCGGCGACGATACGCGCCCGCGTCAGGGCCAGATGCTCCCATGTCCATGCCTCGCTGTCTTGGTAATTTTGGAAGCTTTGCCAAGAGGTTGCCACCGGACCTTGGGTGCCGGACGGGCGCAGGCGCATGTCAATTTCATAAAGCCGCCCGCCCGCCATTTGCGCGCTCACGGCGGTGATCAGGGCTTGGGTCAGCCGCGCATAATAGGTCCGAACCGGCAAGGGACGTTTGCCCAGCGAATCCTCGGCATCTTGCGGATCATAGATCACGATCACATCCAGATCAGAGGCCGGATTGAGCCGCCCCGCGCCCAAGGACCCCATCGCCAGAACGCAGGCCCCGCGCCCCGGCGGCGGGCCGTGTTTGACCGCGAATTGCGCCGCCACATGCTCAAACAGCACCTTCAAACAACTCGCCGCCAATTCGCAATATTGCTCTGCCGCCTGCGCCGCATCGGTCAATCCGCGCAGCAAATGCACCCCGATACCAAAATGCCATTCCTTGGCCCAACGGCGCGTGGCGTCCAGTTTGGATTCGTAGTCGCGCTCGCTCGCAAGCAAAGCCGAAAGCTGCGCCTCAAGTGCCTCCGGTCCAGGCCAAGGGGCAAAGAAATCACCCCCGATCACCGCATCAAAGACCGAGGAATTGCGCGACAGATAGCGCGCCAACTCGGGCGCAGTTCCGGAGATATCCGCAATCAGATCAATCAGTTGCGGGTTGGCCTTGAAAAGCGAGAAAAGCTGCACCCCTGCGGGCAGTCCGGCCAAAAACCCGTCAAAGGCCGCCAGCGCCTCGGCAGGGCGCGCCGCGCGCCCAAGACAGGCGAGGATTTGCGGCGACAGTTCGTCAAATATCTCTTGCGCCCGCGCCGAGCGCAGCGCCGGATAGCTGCGCCAACGGGCGATGACCTCGGGGTCGAACTCGGGCTCTGCGCGCCGCTCGGGGGCCTGTTTTGGCATGGCGTCGGGCGCGGCGGGCATATCCAATGCGCGCCCCGCCATGCTTTCTTGGGTGAAAAACTGCTCGGCAATCTCATGCACTGCGCTCAGGCGCTGGGTCAGCTCCTCCTTCAGCCCCGCCAGATCGCGCCCCATAAATGCAGCGATGCGCGCCATGCCCTCTTCGGTTTGCGGCAATGCGTGGGTTTGCGCATCATTGACCATTTGCAACCGGTGCTCGACCTCGCGGTGCCAGCGGTAATGCGCGGCCAAGGCCTCGGCCACGTCGCGCGGCACCCAGCCCCTATCGGCCAAGGCAATGAGCGAGGGCACCGTGCGCCGGTCGCGCAGCCCGCGATCGCGCCCGCCCGCAATCAATTGCCGCGTCTGGGTGAAAAACTCGATCTCGCGGATGCCCCCGCGCCCCAGCTTCATATCATGTCCCAAAAGCGTGATCGCCCCGCCGGTGCCTTTATGTTCGCGGATGGCGAGACGCATGTCATGGGCGTCCTGAATGGCGGCAAAATCCAGATGACGGCGCCATACAAAGGGGCTGATATCGTTCAAAAATCTCTCGCCTGCCGCCACATCGCCCGCACAAGAGCGCGCCTTGATATAGGCGGCGCGTTCCCATGTGCGGCCAAGGCTCTCGTAATATCGTTCGGCGGCCTCCATCGACATGCAAACCGGCGTGACCGACGGGTCGGGACGCAGGCGCAGATCGGTGCGAAACACATAGCCCTCGGCGGTGATCTCGCTCAACGTTGCGGCCATTTTGCGCGTGGCGCGGATCAGCGAGGCGCGCGCCTCGTGATAGTCATCGCGCCCGTAGCGGCCCTCGTCAAAGAGGCAAATCAGGTCGATATCCGAGGAATAATTCAGCTCTCCCGCGCCCATTTTCCCCATGGCCAGAACGGCGATACCGCCCGCGACGGCGATATCCTCCTCGCCCGCCTCCGGCAACTTTCCGCGCTTGATCTCGGTGGCCACGGCGGATTTGAGCGCCAGATCGGCGGCAAGAGCGGCAAAATCGGTCAGCGCGCCAGTGACCTCCTCCAAGCTCCACACACCGCCCAGATCGGCCAATCCGGTCAACAGCGCGGTGCGGCGCTTGGCTTGGCGCAGCGCGCTCGACAGATCACCGGTCCAATCGCCCTCGGCCGCCTCGGTCAGGGCCTGCGCCAGCGCGGCCAATGCCGCCTCTGGCGCCTCCAGCGCTTGGACCAGCCAATCGCGCTCGCGCATCATCAGCCCCGACAGATAGGGCGAACAGCCCCCCGCCCCCGTGATCAATTCGGCGACGGGGCCGGTCGCATCGGCAAAAAGCGCCCGCGCCTCGGCGCCGCGGGCGGCGTCAAAGGCGAAAGGCGTGCGGGTGATGCGGGCGGCGAAGGAGGTTTGCTGTGTCATAGCCGTAGGTTGCGCCTCTGCAGGGGGCTGGTCAAGCGGATGTCGATGGGTAAATCTGCTTGCAACCGGACGGCACAAGCAAGGAGAGGCGCGGGCATGAGCAAAAGTCTGAAACGGGTGCGCGCGGCGCTTGAGGCGGCGCAGGTCGAGGCCGATATCCGCGAGGTCGGCGCGGCGCGCACCGCCGCCGAGGCCGCCGTCGCGGCAGACTGCGAGATCGACGCCATCGTCAAATCCATCCTGTTTCGCGGCGAGACATCCGATGCCGTGATCTTGTTTTTGACCGCAGGCGGCAATCAGGTCGACGGCGCCAAAGCCGGCGCTCTGGCCGGTGAGCCGCTTGGCAAGGCTGACGCGGGCTTTATTCGCGCGCAAACCGGCTTTGCCATCGGCGGGGTTGCGCCCATCGGGCATCTGACACCGCCGCGTGCTTTTTTCGACCCGCGCTTGCTTGATTTTGACCGAATCTGGGCTGCTGCGGGCACGCCGCGGCATATTTTCGCCCTCGCACCGCAAGAAATCCTGCGGCTATCCGGCGGGCAAGTGGCTGATTTTATTTCACAATCAAAAATAATGTAAAAAACATTCACATACCCCCCTTGGCAAATCGCGTCCGGGTGCCGATGTTATCAATGTGAAGACGATAAACATTAACCCACGGGCCACAACCAAAGCGCCCCTTTTACTTACGGAGACAGACATGACCCTCGCCGCCCAAACCGCCCAACCCCACGCGCCGCAAATGAGCTGGCTCGCCCGCAGCGAGGCATGGCTTGACCAAAAAGGCAAAGGCGCATGGATCGCCGCTATGGTGCTGGGCTTTATCTTTGTTTGGCCTGTCGGCCTCGCCCTTCTGGCCTATATGATCTGGAGCAAGAAAATGTTTTCCAAAAACTGCAGCCGCCGCGCGCGGTTCTCCCACCACGGTATGTCCGCGATGAAGACCACCGGCAACAGCGCCTTTGACGCCTATAAGATGGACACGCTGCGCCGCCTTGAAGAAGAGCAAGAGCAATTCGAAGCCTTCTTGCAGCGCCTGCGCGAAGCCAAGGACAAATCCGAGTTCGACAGCTTCATGGAAGACCGTGCCAAACGTGCCGCCGCGCCCGATGCGGATGACGCGAACAGCCAAACCCGCGAGGCGTAACCCGCCCGCCAAGCCAATGCCTTGCCCGCGCCGTCCCCGCGCGGGCAAGGCCCATCCCCCCCCGCGCATCCATGCGCATGACGGAGCCACAGATGTATCAGCCCGAGTTTGCCCACGCCCTGCCCGACCCCGAGACCCAGCCGGAGTTTTACGCCGATGTGGCGACAAAACGGCTTTTGGCCTTTGTGATCGATGTGCTGCTGATCGGGATTTTGACAATCGTGGCGATTATTTTCTCGCTGTTCTTGTTCACCTTTATCGCCGCTTTGGTCTATGCGGTGATCAGCTTCATCTACCGCACCATGAGCATCGCCAACCGCTCCGCCACCCCCGGCATGCGGATCATGGCGATTGAAATGCGCACCCTGACGGGCGCACGCCTGTCGCTGCCGATGGCCGCCGCGCATACGCTTGGCACGACGCTGTCCTTTGCCTTCTTCCCCGCACAGGTCGCCTCGATCGTCATGATGCTGGCAACCCCGCGCGGTCAGGGGCTGACCGATCATGTGATCGGCACGGTGGTTTTGAACAAACGCGCCGCCGAGTGACGTTGCGCAAGGCCGCCCGATACGAATCGCCAAATTCGGGGGGGCGCGGCAACTATGGGGCATATTTTTATGTCCTTGGCGCTACAATTAACCGAATTTTAATCAAGGCTTGGCGCTATGATGGATCATTGGTATCTTTTTATATGAATCCAAATTAACGGTTTTTTGATGCGCCACACCCTGCCCCTTGCGCCGCAATTTTATGTCACGGCCCCGCAACCCTGCCCCTATCTTGAGGGCCGGATGGAGCGCAAGCTGTTCACCTCCTTGCAAGGCGACAATGCCGAAAAGCTCAACGACAGCCTGTCGCATCAAGGCTTCCGGCGCAGCCAGAATGTGCTTTACCGCCCGTCCTGCACCGAATGCGCTGCCTGCCTGTCGGCGCGCATCGATGTGTCGAAATTCAAGATGACCAAGAGCCAGCGCCGGATCATGAAGCGCAATGCGCATCTGACCCGCCGCGCGACCTCGCCTTGGGCCACAGAAGAGCAATATGCGCTGTTCCGGCGCTATTTGGAAAACCGCCACGCCGATGGCGGGATGGCCGATATGGATGTTTATGAATTCGCCGCGATGATCGAGGAAACGCCGATCCGTACCCGCGTGATCGAATATACCGACCGCGAGGCGGATGAATTGGTCGGCAGTTGCCTGACCGATGTGCTCTCCGACGGGCTGAGCATGGTCTATAGCTTTTACACGCCCGACCGCCCCCAAGACAGCCTTGGCACCCATGTGATCCTCGACCATATCCAGATCGCCCAAGACGCGGGGCTGCCCTATGTCTACCTTGGCTATTGGGTGCCGGGCAGCGACAAGATGGGCTATAAGGCGCGTTTCTCGGGGCTGGAGCTATATACTGGCGGTCAATGGCAACCGATGACCCATCCCGAGGATTACGAGGCGCCCGCGCATCCTTTGTCCAATGATCCGATCTCCGAGCAGGTCGCAAATATCGCCCTGCCCGACCTCAGCCCCAAGCGCGCCGCCGAGCGCGGCTGAGCTGACAGAACACACCCCCGCCTGCCAAACCCGCAAACCGCCCTTTTTTCGGGGCGGTTTTTTCATGCCTGCGCGCCGCCCCAATGCAAACGGCCGCCCCGAAAGGGCGGCCGCAGGTGGTGTTATATTTGTGTGATCAGTTCGGGATCAGCGCCGGAACAATGGTCACAATCGAGGGGAAGAACCACAAGAGGCCCAGCCCCACGACTTGGATCAAAACAAAGGGCACCACGCCTTTATAGATATGCGCCGTGGTGACCTCCTTGGGCGCAACCCCGCGCAGGTAGAACAGCGCAAAGCCAAAGGGCGGGGTCAGGAAGGAGGTTTGCAGGTTCACCGCGATCATGATCGTCACCCATTTGGGATCAAAGGTGCCGCCATAGATGACCGGCCCGACGATCGGGATAACGATGTAAATGATCTCGAGGAAATCTAGCACAAAGCCCATCACGAAGAGCACCAGCATCACGATCAGGAAGACTTTGAATTCGCTGTCAAAGCTTTTGAGGAAGTCCTGAATGTAATGTTCGCCGCCAAAGGAAATCACCACCAGATTGAGCAGCTGCGAGCCGATCAAGATGGTAAAGACCATCGAGGTCACCTTGGCCGTCTCGCGCACGATGGGCGGCAAAACCGCGCCGCGCCAGAGCACGAAACACCCGTAAAGAATGCCAAAGACCGCAAACAGGTAGGCGCCTTGAGCGACAAGGAAGGCGACCCAGCTCTCGAAGGAGACATCCGATTGGTTCACCCGCAGATCGAAATTCACGCCCACAAGGATCATGATGATGATCGCAAAAGTGGTCCAGATCACGATCTTGCCCGAACGCCCCTCATCGGCCAGACGGCGGTAGGCCGCGAGCATGATCGCCCCGCCCGCGCCAAGCGCCGCTGCGGGCGTCGGGTTGGTGATCCCGCCAAGGATCGATCCAAGCACCGCCACGATCAAGACCAAAGGCGGGAAGACCACGCGCAACAGCTCGTTCTTGGACAGGTAGCCTGCCGCCTTTTTGACCCCGTAAAGGGTCAAGGCCAACGGAACCGCCATCAAGATCACCGTCACACCCGGCGAGGTCAACGGCCCGATGAAGGCAATATCCACCAACAGGCCAAGCAAGATACCCGCCCCGCCGATAAGCAAGGGCCGCACAGGCGAGCTGGGCGAGACACCGCGCGCGGTGGTCAGGACGAGCGCCATGAGCAAGAAGCCGATGGCGATGCCAGAGCCGATTGGTGCGGCATCTTCAAGCTTTTGCACCAAGGCCGCGGCGCGCTCTTCGTCGGTCAACTGGTGCGATTCCACCACGCCGCCCGCCTCGTCAATCGCCGTTTGTTCGGCGGCGGCGATATCCCACGCCTCTTGCCCATGCAGCTCGATCATCGAAGCTTTGCATTCCTCGCCCACATTGGTGCGCAAGCTGGCGGTTTGACCCGCGTCCGAATAGCTGTCGACAACGACATTTTGCGAACCGATGACATTCACCTGCGCCAAAAGGATGGCGCCGAAGATCAAGGCGACAGGCGCCGCAATGAACCACGTCAGACCCTCACGGCGGGTGATGACCTCGCCGTTGGCGGCGCCCATTTCCACGGCAGGCGCCTTGGAGGGGTTGAGCATCGCATAGCCGAAGGCATAAAGCCCGTAAAGCACCGCCAGCATGATCCCCGGCAACAGCGCCGCTTGGAACAGCGTGCCCACCGACACCACCGCCGGTTCGCCCAAAAGCGTCAGCGCATCGCCGCATCCGGCAACCTGCGCGCGGTTTTCTTGCGCGGCGGAATAGAGATCGCCCGCCAAAGTGCCCAAGAGAACGATCACAATAGAGGGCGGAATGATCTGCCCCAATGTGCCCGACGCCGCGATCACACCTGTCGCCAGTTGCGGCGAATAGCCCGCGCGCAACATGGTCGGCAGGCTCAAAAGCCCCATGGTCACAACCGTCGCGCCGACGATGCCCGTCGAGGCCGCCAAAAACGCGCCCACAACCACAACCGACACGGCCAAACCTCCCGGTAAGGGGCCAAAAACCCGCGCCATCGTGGTCAGCAAATCATTGGCGATTTTCGAGCGCTCCAGCGTGATGCCCATCAAAACGAACATCAAAACCGCCAACAGGGTTTCAATCGAAGCCCCCGCGAACACGCGCTCATTCATCCGGTTGACGATGAACGACAGGTTGCGGTCCATCGCCATTTCCCAACCGCGTTCGAACACAGGTTGGGCCACGCGCGGCAAATCAGGATAGCGGAAGACCGAAATCGTATCGGCTTTCACCCCCGAATTGACCAGATTGTTATACATCGCCGATCCGGTATCGATCGCCTGATGCACCAAAAGTCCGGCGCTATCGAGGCCTGCGATGATCCCGAAGGAAATGATCCCCGCGCCGCCAATGGCAAAGGCCACCGGAAAGCCGGAAAGAATGCCGCCGAAGAGGCACAGAAAGACGATGATCAGGCCGATCTCGACGCCATCAAGTCCAAAAAGCATAGGTTCTGTCCCTAAGGTTAGTGTGTGCCCTCATAGGCTTCTTCACCCTCGCCGAGGGTATCACGATCAAGGTATTTGCCGTCCGATGCCTCGCCTTCCTTCCACTCCAGATAGGAGCGGTAGAAGAAGGCAATGGCGTGCAAGAAGACGAGGCCCGCATAGGCCAAAAGCAGCACCTTGAAGAGGAAATAGGCGTTGAAGCCGTTGGGCGAGAACCCGATGGTTTCGACGTTCCAGCGCAGAGCGCGCGACTTCATCAACAAACGCTCGAGCGTGTCGGAAGCCGAAGGTTTGGGCACCACCAGATGGCGCCACATGAAATACCACCCATACATCCACGTCAGCACCGCCACCGGCATCATGAACACCAGCGCGCCGATCATGTCGATCATGCGTTTGGCGCGAAACGAGATGCCCGAATAGACAAGGTCCACCCGCACATGACCGCCCTGGACGAATGTATATGTGGCGCAAAGCGCGACGATCATCGCGTTGTAAAGCTTGAGCTCTTCCGCCCACCACGACACGTCGTGGGTCAGCACCTTGCCAAAACCGAAGCTGATCTCGGCGGCGGCAAAAATACGTTGCATGAAGACGATGATGATCTGTTGCAGCACCATCAAGAGACCGGCCCAAGCAAAAAACCGCCCGATACCATTGGCCATGCCCTCTAGGCCGCGCACGCAGCCCCACATAAACTCGCGCTTCCAAAATCCGACCGCAGTAACGACGAGAAACAGCGTGAAGGCGACAAAGAAAACCTCGATCGAGCCGCCAAAATAGATGAAGCGCATCAAGGCTTCTTTGTTGGTCCAATCCAGCCACATCGACGGATGCGTCACCGCATATGCCATGTGATAGAAAGCCAATCCGATGTTCGTAAAGAACCAGACAATCGCGTCTAGCATCCCTGTCCCCAGCTCAGTTTTCGAGGTGTCATCTGCCACAGTGCGCCGCCGCCCTGCCCCATGGCCGTATTCGGTTCTGTCAGGGGCAATGGCCGCACGCGCCGCACGCTCCCCCGCGCGGATTAGCAGACCTTGTTGAAAAGGCCCCGCGAAATGTCGCGAGGCCTGATCGGTGTCGAAGCGGGGCTTAGCCCAGAACGCGGTCGCGTTGCGCGCGATATGCGCCTTCGGATTTTTGCAGCCATGCCGACGATGCTTTCATCGAGGTGGTGTAGCTGTCGTAGATCTTCTTGTAGAGTTCATCGCCCATGTTCTCGGCGTGCACTTCTTCCGAAGCCTTACCGAAGGCATCCCAAACGGTTTCGGGGAATTCGAGCGTTTTCACGCCGGCCGATTGCAGACGCTGCAGCGCCGCACCGTTGTTGTTGAGGAATTGCGCGAGGTTCCACTGGTGGGCCTCGGCAGATGCGATCTCGATGACCTTCTGGTGCGCGGCAGGCAGGCTGTCGAAGACTTCGCGGTTGGTCGCGATCGACAGACCGGCACCGGGCTCGTGGAAACCGGCGGTGTAGTAGAATTTGGTGATCTCTTGGAAACCGGCTTTTTCATCCGCCCAAGGACCGATCCATTCGGTGCCGTCGATCGCGCCGGAGGCCAGCGCCTGATACACTTCTGCGCCCGGAAGGTTTTGCACCGATGCGCCCAGTTTGCCCAAGGCTTTGCCGCCCAGACCGGGCATACGGAATTTGAGGCCGTTGAAATCTTCGGGGCCGTTCACTTCTTTTGCGAACCAGCCGCCCGCTTGGGCGCCGGTGTTGCCGCCGAGGAAGGATTTCAGGCCAAAGATCTCGCCCAGCTCGTCATGCAGAGCCGCGCCGTCGCCGTGGTAATACCAGTTGGCCAGTTCCTGCGCCGTCATGCCGAAGGGCACGGAGGTGAAGAAAGCATAACCGGGGTGCTGACCGACAAAATAGTAGTCGGCGCCGTGATACATATCGGCCTGACCGGAGGTCACGGCGTCAAACACTTCAAAGGCGCCTACCAATTCACCGGCGGCTTTGACGTCAACGGTCAACTGGCCGTCTGTCATCGCGGTGATGCTGTCGGCTGCGTGGACGGCGGCGTCAAACACACCGGCAAGACCGCGGCCCCATGTGGTGACCATGGTCAATGTGCGCTTGCCCTGCGCATAGGCCGGAGCGGCCAGCGTAGAAGCAGCAGCAGCGGTGCCGCCAAGCGCGGATGTTTTCAAAAAGGAACGACGATCCATATGGTTTTCCTCCCAAGGTATAACGGCGTTCGCACCTCTCCCGGGCGCGAAACGCGGATCATGTAGTGGGCAGAGCCTAGCGGCGCCCGCCCTGTGAGGAAATACCTAGAATTGCGTAGAAAGCCGCCTGCGGTCACATTTTTTGACCGATTTAGTGAATTTACCCCCGCGCGCGCCTGCCTATGCTCGCCCTTTTGGTTCAACCGCCCTATGGTGGCCGCCTTCCATTTAGGTCGAATCAACCGTGCCTGCCTTGCGCCCTGCCTTCTCAATGCTAATGCCGCCGATTCTGCGGCGGCTAAGCTATGGGCATAAGCTGTTCTTGCTGGCCACTGTGCCGCTTATTCTTGCGGTGGCGTTGATTTCGGCATTGGCATTGAGCCAGTCGCGGCAATTGGCCACCGGAGAGATTGCCGCCCTCGAAGCGCAGCTCATCGCCGCCAAAAAGGCCGAGCTGAAAAACTATATGTCCATCGCCCGCACGGCCTTCATCAATATCTACGGCGTTGCCGCGCCCGATGACGCCGAGGCCAAGCTTCTGGTGAGCCAGATCCTGTCGTCGATGCTTTATGGGCAGGACGGCTATTTCTTTGTCTATGACTATGAGGGCAACAACCTCGTCGCGCCGCGCAAAACCGATCTGATCGGGCGCAACTGGATCGATCTGGCCGACCCTGCGGGCACGCCCGTTGTCGACCCGTTGATCAAGATCGCCCGCTCGGGCGGCGGCTATCATGCCTATGACTGGCCCAAACCCTCGACCGGCGAAGAGGCGCGGATGGTCTCTTATGTCATCGGGCTGCAGGACTGGCGCTGGGTGATCGGCACCGGCATTTTTATCGACGATGTGCTCGAAACCGTCGCCGCCAGCCGCGCCGAGGTCAATGCCCGCATCGCTCGCACCTTTCTATATATCGGCGTCATTACCCTTGCGGCGCTTTTGGCGGTTTTTGCCACCGGCATGGGGATCACGATCCACGAACGCCGCCTCGCCGATGCCAAGCTCAAACGGCTCACCCAGCGGGTGTTTGACGCCCAAGAGGAAGAGCGCGGGCGCGTGGCGCGCGAACTTCACGACGGCATCAGCCAGATTCTCGTCGGCGTGCGCTATGCGCTCGACAGCGCCCGCCGCCGCCTTGCCCGCGAAGACAGCGGCGCCGTGCCAACCCTCGACAAGGGGATCACCCATCTGTCCGGCGCCATCCAAGAGGTGCGCCGCATCAGCCGCGATTTGCGTCCGGGCGTTTTGGACGATCTGGGCCTTGGCCCTGCGCTCAAGGCGCTGACCGATGATTTTGGCACCCGCACCGGCATCGAGATCGAGTTTTCCACCGTCCCCTTCCGCAACCGGCTCGACGGCGAAAGCAAGATCGCGCTCTACCGCATCGCGCAAGAGGCGCTCACCAATGTCGAGCGTCACGCCGGAGCCAGCAAGCTCACGATCACCCTGCGCGGCTATAAGATCGGCGCATTGATGCGGATCGAGGACAATGGCGCGGGCATGCCCGCCGATGTGGCCGCCGGACGCGGCAGCGGCGGTTTGGGCCTGCGCAATATGCAAGAACGTATCGACCAATTGGGCGGCACGCTGCACATTCAAACCTCGCCCAAGGGCACCTCGATCGAGGCCATCGTGCCGCTGAGCCATATGCTCTCACCGCAAACCGTAAGCGAGACGTCAAACGCGGGTCCTGCCGCGCCTGCCCTCGCCCCTACCGAAAAGACCCGCTCATGACCGACACCGCCGCCCATCCGACCACCGCCGCCCCCATCCGCGTTGTGATCGTCGATGACCACCCGATGGTCGCCGAAGGCATCGAGGCAATTTTGGAAAGCTATGACGACATCAATGTCATCGCCACGCTGTGCAACGGCCGCGCGATCATCGATCAAGTCGAAACCCTCGCCCCCGATGTGATCCTGCTCGACCTCAACATGCCCGAAGTCAGCGGGCTGAGCGCGACGGAGATCATTCTCGAACGCCGCCCTGGAACGCGGATTTTGATCCTCTCGATGCACGACAGCCCCGAATATATCGGCGCCGCGCTCAGCCATGGCGCCATGGGCTATATCCTCAAGGACGTGCCGACCGATGAGATCAAACATGCCATCGACGCGGTGATGCGCGGCGAACGCTACCTATGCACCGGCGCCAAAGGATCGCTGGAGCCCGCGCAAGGCACAGGGCGCGAGCCGCTCACCACCCGCGAGCAAACGATTTTGCTGCAACTGGCGCAGGGAAAATCCAACAAAGATGTGGCCAGCGCCTTGGACATTTCGGTGCGCACCGTGGAAACCCACCGCAAGAACATCAAACGCAAGCTGGGGATTTCCTCGACCGCGGGGCTGACGCGCTATGCTTTGGAGCATGGGGTATTGCAAGGCACGGGCGCCGGATTTTAACTAAAATTGACTTTACGTTAGCAACGTGGCAGTTTGCTGTGGGGGGCGTCAGGCTGTCATTTTTCGACGCTGCTTTTTTCGACGCTGCTTTTGTGAGCCCGTTTTTTGTGCCTAGCGATTATGCGGTGCCACGGTTTCACAACACCGACGACACCATATTTCACCGACCATGGAGAGTTTCATGAAACATATTCTTTTGGGCGCAATCGGCGCCTGCGTCCTTGCCGCTCCTGCTGCTCAGGCCGCAACCTCGTCGTTTTTTGGCGACGCCGACTGTTTTGGCACCGGATTTGCCTGCGCCGATGGGGTCATCGGCACTGGCAGTTCGGGCGATTTCACCACCTTCGTCAGCGCCATGACCAGCGATCCGACATCGCCGATCACGGACGCGCAAGACTTGAGCAACGGCGTCAGCTGGACCCATAGCTATGCTGGAATCGGGGACACGATGGCGTCTTTGGAATTTCGCACCTATGCAATGGCCGATAATCGCGGCCCCTATGATGTCACCGTCAACGGAACATCCATCGGCTCCATCGCCATCGTAACCGGCAGCACCTTCGGATCCCAACAGGTTGTCACCCATAGCTACTCCTTCGGCACGAGCCTTCTTGTCGACGGGATCAATACAATCGAGCTTGTCAAACTGGGCGGAAGCTTTGACTTATGGGCGCTCGATTATGCCCTTCTGACCACGATGGCACCTGCGGTTCCGCTGCCCGCCAGCTTGCCCTTGCTTCTTGTCGGCATGGGCGGTTTTGCCGCCCTGCGCCGCAAGCGCAAAGCAAGCTGACCCTCGGCGCACCATCACCCAAACCGCGCATCCAGCGCGCGCAAAGGCGGCTTCGAGAGCCGCCTTTTTTGCATTACGCTGCGCAGCGCGCGGCGGCCAAGCCTTTCAGCGGGCAGTAATTTTGCGATAATTTCGAGGGCGCGCAGCCATGCGCAACAAAAATACCAAAAAAACACCCCTGAAGACAGATTATTGGCGCAAAACGCGGTTGACGCCCCCCAGAGGGGTCAATAATGTCTCCCACGCAAGCAAAGGAGCACCCCCTATGGGCACGCTAGTCGTAAATGTAGGATTTTGGCGCATGGGCCGGTAACGGCACCCATCTGGGAACCCCATGCGCCCCCGCCAAAACGGGGGCTTTTTTATTGCGCAAAAGATACGTCAAGTCAGTCACGGAGCAAACAAGATGACACGTCAGATGACCGGAGCAAAAATGGTGGTGCAAGCGCTCAAGGACCAGGGCGTGGAAGTCGTCTTTGGCTACCCTGGCGGCGCGGTGCTACCGATTTATGACGAGATCTTTCAGCAAAACGCCATTCGCCATATTCTTGTCCGCCACGAACAGGCCGCGATCCATGCCGCCGAAGGCTATGCGCGCTCGACCGGCAAACCGGGTGTGGCGCTTGTCACCTCCGGCCCCGGTGCGACCAATGCGGTAACCGGATTGACCGACGCGCTTTTGGACAGCATTCCGATCATCGTCTTCTCGGGTCAGGTTCCGACATTCATGATCGGCAATGACGCCTTCCAAGAGGCCGATACCGTGGGCATCACCCGCCCCTGCACCAAACACAACTGGCTGGTGCGCGAGACGGACGATCTGTCGCCCACCATCCACGAAGCCTTTCACGTTGCCACGTCGGGCCGTCCGGGTCCGGTGCTGATCGATGTGCCAAAGGACGTGCAATTTGCCAACGGCACCTATGTCGGCCCGCAAAAAGCGCGCACCTCGCATTACCAGCCGCAAGTCAAAGGCGATATGGAAGAGATCACCAAATTGGTCGATGCGCTCGAACGCGCCAAACGGCCGATTTTCTATACCGGCGGCGGCGTCATCAACTCCGGCTCGGCGGCCTGCCAGCTCTTGCGCGAGTTGGTCGATGCCACCGGCGCGCCGATCACTTCGACGCTCATGGGCCTTGGCGCCTATCCGGCCAATGGTAAGAACTGGCTCGGGATGCTGGGCATGCATGGCCTGTATGAAGCCAATATGGCGATGCACGGCTGTGATTTGATGATCAACATCGGCGCGCGTTTCGATGACCGCATCACCGGCGTGATCGATCATTTCAGCCCCAATTCCACCAAGGTGCATATCGACATCGATCCGTCGTCGATCAACAAGGTCATCCGCGCCGATATCCCGATCGTCGGTGATGTCGGCCATGTGCTTGAGGATATCCTCAAGGTGTGGAAGGCCCGCGGGCGCAAGACCAACACCGAAGGCCTTGCCAAATGGTGGAAGAAGATCGACGAGTGGAAATCGCGCGATTGCCTGTCCTTCAAGCAAGAAGGCAAGATCATCAAGCCGCAATACGCCTTGCAACGGCTTGAGGCGCTGACCAAGGACCATGACCGCTATATCACCACCGAAGTCGGCCAGCACCAGATGTGGGCGGCGCAATTCTTGGGCTTTAACGATCCGCACCGCTGGATGACATCGGGCGGATTGGGCACCATGGGCTACGGCTTTCCGGCCTCGATCGGCGTGCAACTCGCCCACCCAGAAAGCCTCGTGATCAACGTCGCGGGCGAGGCCTCGTGGCTGATGAACATGCAAGAGATGGGCACCGCCATTCAATTTGATCTGCCGGTAAAACAGTTCATCTTGAACAACGAACGCCTCGGCATGGTGCGCCAGTGGCAAGAATTGCTGCACGGCGAGCGCTACAGCCATTCGTGGTCCGAAAGCCTGCCCGATTTTGTGAAACTGGCCGAAGCCTTCGGGGCCAAGGGTATCCGCTGCGATGATCCCGACACGCTTGATGACGCGATCTTGGAGATGCTGGCCTATGACGGGCCGGTGATCTTTGATTGCCTTGTCGAAAAGCATGAAAACTGCTTCCCGATGATCCCCTCGGGCGCGGCACATAACGAGATGCTGATGGGCGACGATGCCACGGATGACGCCATCGGTGCCAAAGGCGCGGTTCTGGTGTGAGCCTGTTTTGCGCCCCCATCACAGGCGGGGCGCAAAACGCTTGATCAACTACATTAAGAAAGGCACATAAATGTCTGCTCTAAAAATCAAAAAAGGCTCCAATAAACATTCGGCCTATAACCTGCGCCCGAATTTCTCCGATGTCACCGAGCGCCACACGCTGGCGGTTTTGGTCGACAACGAGGCCGGTGTTCTGGCCCGTGTGATCGGGCTGTTTTCGGGGCGCGGTTATAACATCGAAAGCCTGACCGTGGCCGAGGTCGACCACCTCGGGAAGCTGTCGCGCATCACCATCGTCACCACCGGCACGCCGCAGGTGATCGAGCAGATCAAGGCACAGCTCGGCCGCATCGTGCCCGTGCATGACGTGCATGACCTGACGGTCGAAGGGGCGTCGGTCGAGCGCGAGCTGGCGCTGTTCAAAGTCGCGGGCGAAGGCGACAAACGGGTCGAGGCCCTGCGGCTTGCGGATATCTTCCGCGCCAATGTGGTCGACAGCACGCTGGAAAGCTTTGTCTTTGAGATCACCGGCACGCCGGAGAAAATTGACGCTTTTGCCGATCTCATGCGCCCCTTGGGCCTTGAGGAAGTGGCGCGCACCGGCGTTGCGGCTCTTTCGCGCGGGGCCTGACGCACCGTCGCATCGCGGCCGCGCGGCAATATCGCCGCCATTCAAGACATTACAGACCACGAAAAAGGGGCGCCGGGAGAACTCGGCGCCCCTTGCCTTGGGACCAGCATGCAATTGAGGGGAACCGCACGCCTTGGGAGTATCAGCCGGATGCGCAGGCGCATCCAAGGATCGGGCGCGAGGGAGCGCCGTCTTGTTTTGGCTGTCTTACAGCGCTGCCGAAGCCACGCGATTGCGACGCGCCAGCGCGCTGCCACCGGCAGCGGGGCGGAACGCCACCACATTGCCTTCGACCGAAGCCGCAGGCATCTCTTGCGCGGGCTTGGGAGCCGGAGCCGCAGCAACCGCGCCCTTGCCTGCCAAATCGCCCGCCAGCGTCGGATATTGACCCTCGGCAACCAAACGCGGGTTGCGAGCGATGCGTGTCGCTTCGGCGGTATCCACCTCGAACTGAACGAGATCGCCAGCATCCAAGGACACGCCGTCAAAGCAGCTTTTCTGTCCCGCGTTGTAGAAAGCAAGGTCGCCGTGATCTTCGCACCAGATCACTGCTTTTTGGTCTTCTGTGTCGCTCCAAAGTACTACGCCGAACATTGTGTCATCCCCTCGATGTCATTCCGTGAGTGTTTTATTTCCTACACTCAGGTTCCCGTATTCGGCGGGTAAAAAACATTCCCATTTCAGTGTCGACTGACTCGAATTTTGTGTCGCATCAGACGCAATGTGATGCTATTAAGCACCCCACGAGGATCAAACTAGCGTCAGAAAGATGCGATTTTGACGTATGCAACCTATGAGAATCCGTTAAATCGGGGGTTCGCGCCATGAAACGGGGGAAGAATGTCTCAAAGAGTCCGAAATCGTGACACACATGTAGACCCCGTCGAATTACGCGGCATTTTCGGAGAGAATCTGCGCAATCTGAGCCGCAATTACCCTTCGGTTGCTGGTCTTTGCCGCGATTTGGGAATCAACCGGACCCAATTTAACCGCTATCTGTCCGGCGAAAGCTTCCCCCGCCCTGATGTTTTGCATCGCATCTGCGGATTCTTCGGCGTTGACGCGCGTATTTTGCTTGAGCCTGTCGAAGACCTGACGCCGGTTAGCAGCGGCTTGCTCTCCCATCCCGAGATTGCCGAATATGTGGGCCACGGTTCGACCAACCTGCCCGAAACCGAATTTCCTTCGGGCTTCTATCGCTATTCACGCCGCGCCTTCATCGACAACAGCCTCTATGCGCGCGGCCTGTTGTTTGTCACGCGCAAGGACGGGTTCACCATCATGCGCGGGTTCGAGCCAAAGAAGGCGATGCTGCACCAAGGTTTGAAGGCAACAAAGGACGCGCGCGAATTTCGCGGTCTGGTTTTGCGCCAAGAAGAAGGCATCGCGGCGCTGGTCTCGCATAAGAACGCCATGACCTGCACCTATAACTTCCTGTCCAAGGTCACCTCGTTTCAGGCCAACTTCTTTGAAGGCTACGCCACGCGCACGGTGCGCGAAAGCGTCACGGGGCGGCGCGCGACGCGGATGGTCTATGAGCATCTGGGCAATCAGACCGGCGAAATCCTCACCACCGCGCGCACGGCGGGGATTTGCAACAAAGAAGACCTCTCGCCTTTCCACCTGCGCCTGTTGCGCCCGGACGAGCCGTTCCAGTAACGTCCCCGCGCCGCTCAGTCGCGCGTGCTGCCCTCGACCGCGGTCAGACGGTAGAGATGCCATGTGGCGTGACCGAAGAGCGGCAAGGTGATGAACAGCCCCAAAAACCACGGCAGCAAGGCGGCGAATGTCGCCCCTGCGATGAACCCGCCCCACACCAGCATCGGCAAAAGGTTCTCGGTCACGGTCTTGAAGCTGACGATCATCGCGGTGACAAAATCCACCTCGCGGTCGAGCAGCAAAGGCAGGGCAAAAACCGTGATGCTATAAAGCAGCATCGCGAATGCCCCGCCCACAACCGTGCCAACGGCGAGCATGGTCAACCCATTGGCGGTGAAATAGACCTCATAGCTTGACGAGATATTGGTCATCGTCGACAGGCCCAAAAACAGCGCGAAAATCATATGCGCCAAGAAGAACCAGAACAAAAATACGATGATGATGACGGCACAAATCGACGGCAATTGCCGTTTGCTTTGGCCAAAGACCACGCCGAATATCTTGTAGATGTCCAAGGGCGCGTCGCGCTCCAATCGCCGCGACACCTCATAAAGGCCCACCGCCGCAAATGGCCCGATCAAGGGAAACCCGATGGCGGCAAAGACCAACCAGTAGCTTTGCCCTGTCGCCCATGTGATCATCGCCAGAAGATAGCCGATCAAGACATAGGCGCTCGAAAAAATCACGCCAAAGACAGGCGCGCGGCGCATATCGGCCCATGCCAGAGCCAGCGCCTCGCGCAGCATGGCAAAGCTGACCGCGCGCATTTGCGGCGCGCCCAGTTGCGGCCTCTCATGGTTGCGGCCTGAGCCGCTTTGGGTTCCATCGTGCATTGCGCCCTCCCCGTGCGATCTGCGCCGCGCCTCCCCGCGCGCCGCAGATACATTCACAGAGCAGAACCTGTTTTGGGGCGCAAATCAACCCTCGCGCGGGCCAAGCGGGCGCAATTTGCTCTTGGCGTCAAAGACTTATCTTGAATGCGCCTTTGATGCGCGCGAGAGCGCGGGCGCGAAACGCTGCGGATATTCGGTGACCTGATGATAGGCATGGCCGATTTGCAAAACCCCCAGATCCCCCATCCAAGGCCCGATCAGTTGCAGCCCCATCGGCAACCCCGCCGCCCCGAACCCGCAAGGCATCCCCATCGCCGGAAGCCCCAAAAGCGAAGCAGGCACTGTTGCTTCCATCCAATGATGATAGGTCTGCATCGCACGGCCCGCGATCTGTTTGGGGTGCATGATCTCCACGTCAAAGGGCCAGACCTGCGCCGTCGGCAAAACCACCGCGTCATAGGTTTGCAGCATCTTGGCCGCGGCGGCGAACCATGCCGAGCGGATATTTGACGCGGCCTGCACCTGCGCGCCGCTCAGCGCCATGCCGCGCTCCACCTCCCAAATCACATCGTCGCGCAGCAGTTTGCGTTTGTCCGGATCGTTGTAGAAGGGCGCGATGCGGGCGGCATTGGCATAGGCGCGCAGATCGATCCATGCACGCCAGATTTGCTCCGCATCAAAGGGCGGCGGGGCCGCCTCGACGGTGCATCCGGCCTGCGTGAACCCCGCCAGCCCCGCCTCGCAGGTCTCGATGACGCCTTCCTCCATCGCCATGGCCCCACCCCAATCGCCGAGCCATCCGATCCGGCGGCCCGTCACATCGGCCTCCAGATGCGGCAAGACCGCCTCGCGCGGGGCGCTGAACGGCACGCGCGGATCGGGGCCCGACATCACATCAAGCAAAAGCGCCAGATCGCGCACCGTGCGCGCCATCGGGCCGTAAGTGGCCAGCGGATGCATATATTGATCGCCCAACGGCTCGCCGGGAATGCGGCCATAGGTCGGGCGAAACCCGTAAACATTGTTCCACCCCGCCGGATTGCGCAGGCTGCCCATCATATCGGAGCCGTCGCACAGCCATTGCATCCGCGCCGCCAAAGCCGCCGCCGCCCCGCCCGAACTGCCCCCCGCCGATTTGCCGTGGGCATAGGGATTGTGGGTCGCGCCATAGACCGGATTGACCGTATGCGAGCCAAGGCCGAACTCGGGGGAATTGGTTTTGCCGATGAAAATCGCCCCCGCATCGCGCATCCGCCCGATGGCGAGCGTGTCGGATTTGGGGACAAAATTGCGCAGCAAGGGCGAGCCCATGGTCGTGGGAATGCCCGCAACATTGGCCAGATCCTTGACCGCAATCGGCACACCGTGCAGCGGGCCTGTGGGGGCGCGATTGTCGGCGCCGCGCGCCGCATCCATCAAGGCCTCGCGATCTTGCAAGGCCACCACCGCATTGACCGCCCCGTTCACCGCCTCGATGCGGTCGAGGCAAGCCTCCATCACCTCGGCCGCCGACAGGTCTCGCCGCGCCAGCATCGACGCCAAAACCGCGCCTTCAAGCTCCAGAATATCCATCATGCTCCTCCACAGGCATCGCCCGCTTGGAGGGGCTGTCTATTGGTAATGACAAAGCGGCGGGCGGGGCAAGCCCCGTGCGCGTGGCCCTGCCCCCTCTAGCCAACCGGCGGCAAGCCCGATGAACAGATATTCCAAGGGCATCCAGACATTGCCGGTCTGCCCGCCGCTCAGCTCGGACATCTTCGCCGCGGCCGCGCCGAAATCTGCCGTCGCCCCGCCGCCGCAGGTCAGGGTCTCGCCCTGCCAGCGGATATAAGCGCCGAAATGTTGCACCATCTGCGCGCTATTGCGGCGCATCGCGTCAATGTCCGCCACATCTGCGCAAGGCCCGCTGATGCGTTGAAATCCCATCGGGGTGCGCAGCAGATCATCCGAATAAAACGTCATCTCGCCCGCGATCAACATGGCGGCGATAAAGCGGTTCATCTCGTCAAAGGCCTGCTGCGGCGCCCATCCGCGGCTCAGCGACAGGTTAAACCCCAAATCAGAGGTGTCCAGGAAACACCCTGGCGCCTCTTGTGAGGCCGGATCCAGATCAGAGATCACCTTGCGCAGCTCGGGATCATCAAAAGACAATGATGTTTCGATCTGCGGCAGACGGATGGTGCAGATCTCCTCGGGCAGCAGCACCCAATCGCCTTGCTGGCGCGCCGTGCCTTGGCCAAGCGCCTGATCGGCGAGCGCGCGCAATTCAGGCGCGGCGTCGGCGCCGATGACGCAGCCCTGCGCGCCCAGCCCCTCCAACAGCTCCGCCTCGCCAGCAAGGGCCGGCGCGGCCCAAAGCAAAAATGCGACAAGCGCTGCGCGCATCATCAATCGCCCTGCGCCTCGGCGCGGCTTTTGCCCGACACATCCATCGCCAAAGTTGCGGCCATAAAGGCATCGAGATCGCCGTCGAGCACGCCTTTGGTGTCCGAGGTCTCATGGCTGGTGCGCAGGTCTTTGACCATCTGGTAGGGCTGCAAGACATAAGAGCGGATCTGGTTGCCCCAACCCGCATCGCCTTTGTTTTCATGCGCCTCGTTGATCGCCGCATTGCGCCGGTCCAGCTCCATTTGGTAGAGCCGCGATTTGAGCGCCTTCATCGCGATATCGCGGTTCTGGTGCTGCGACTTTTCCGAAGAGGTCACGACAATGCCTGTCGGATGGTGGGTGATGCGCACCGCCGAATCCGTGGTGTTGACGTGCTGTCCGCCCGCGCCCGAGGAGCGATAGGTATCGATGCGGATATCGGCGGGATTGACCTCGATCTCGATATTGTCATCCACCACCGGATAGACCCAGACCGAAGAAAACGAGGTGTGGCGTTTGGCGGCGCTGTCATAGGGCGAAATACGCACCAAACGGTGCACGCCGCTTTCGGATTTGAGCCAGCCATAGGCGTTATGGCCCGAAATCTTATAGGCCGCAGATTTGATCCCCGCCTCGTCGCCTTGGCTTTCCGATTGCAATTCGACCTTATAGCCCTTCTTTTCCGCCCAACGCACATACATCCGCGCCAACATCGACGCCCAGTCACAGCTTTCGGTGCCGCCCGCACCCGCGTTGATCTCGAGGAAAGTGTCATTGGCATCGGCCTCGCCATCCAAAAGCGCCTCAAGCTCCTTTTCGGCGGCGACAACGGCCAAGGCCTTGAGCGCCTCTTCGGCGTCGGTCACGACTTCTTGGTCGTCTTCCATCTCGCCCAATTCGATCATCTCGATATTGTCGGCAAGGTCTTGTTTGATCTTGGCATGGGTGTCGATTGCATCGACCAACATCTGCCGCTCGCGCATCAGCTTTTGCGCGGCCTCGGGATTGTCCCAAAGGGTCGGGTCCTCGACGCGCGCATTGAACTCTTCAAGCCGGTGCGGCGCGGTTTCCCCGTCCATCCGTTGATAGAGCAGATCAAGCGATTTTTCGATCTCGGCCACGGTATTTTGAAGCTCTGCGCGCATGTTGGTCCCTCAAGGTAAACCCGCGCAAAACATCAAGCCGCGCGGGGTTTTACCTATAGTGGCCCTCGCGCGGACCCGCAAGCGCTGCGCGGGGGCGATAATGCGCGAGATCGCCGCGCCGCTTGCCCCCGCCCGCCTGTGCCCGATCGGTGCGCGCAAGCCTTAGTAAAGCCCGCCCGCGCTGAGCGATCCGAAACTGGCCTTGGGGCCAACGGTGGCTTTCTTGCCGGTCGAGGTGGTGACCTGTTTGGCCCCCTCATCCCCGTCGCGCCCGATCAACGGAAGGCCCTCGCCCATGGCAAAGCCGCCATCGAAGGTAATGCCGAAAAT
Organism: Paracoccaceae bacterium; assembly: GCA_050633545.1. Taxonomy (GTDB): domain Bacteria; phylum Pseudomonadota; class Alphaproteobacteria; order Rhodobacterales; family Rhodobacteraceae; genus Litorivita. The sequence continues at coordinate 208,001 of JBOEGS010000006.1, read as the reverse complement.
CGGCTCTTCGCCGTCACGGAAATATTCGGCCACCACGTGATCCCCCGCGGCGTCATCGGACAGGCGCGCACCTGTGAAACGGTCGATCTTGATGAAATGCCCGCCCGGGGGCACGGCAAATTCGCCGCCGCCATATTTCGCCGTGGCTTTTTTCATGAACTGTTGGAACACCGGACCGCACATGCCGCCGCCCGTCGCCCCGCGCCCCATGGCCCGCGGATTGTCATAGCCGATAAAACAACCGGCGACGATATTGGAGGTAAAGCCGACGAACCACACGTCTTTGGCCTCGTTGGTTGTGCCGGTTTTACCCGCCACCGGCACCGACAGGCCGACAGTGCGCGCCGCTGTGCCGCGCTCGACCACGCCTTTCATCATCGAGGTAAGCTGATAGGCGGTGATCGCATCCATCACCCGCTCGCGGTTGGAGACGATGCGCGGCCCCAGACCCGCAGGCAGCAATTGCGCCTCGCAATCCACGCAAGAGCGTTTGTCGTGGCGGTATAGCGTCTTGCCAAAACGGTCCTGCACGCGGTCGACGAGCGTCGGCTCGACCCGCTCGCCGCCATTGGCGAACATCGCATAGGCCGCGACCATGCGGAACAAAGTGGTCTCTTCGGACCCCAATGAGTTGGCCAAAAACCGCCCCATATTGTCGTAAACGCCGAAACGCTCGGCATAATCGGCGACAATATCCATGCCGACCTCTTCGGCCAGACGGATTGTCATCAGGTTCCGCGATTGCTCGATCCCCGTGCGCAGCGGCGTCGGCCCGTAGAATTTATTCGACGAGTTGCGCGGACGCCAAAGCCCCTGCGGCGTGTTGATCTCGATCGGGGCGTCGATCACGATTGTGGCGGGGGTATAGCCGCTGTCGAGCGCCGAGGCATAGACAAAGGGCTTGAAGCTCGAACCGGGTTGACGGCGGGCCTGAGTGGCGCGGTTGAACACCGAATGCTGGTAGCTAAAGCCCCCCTGCATGGCGATCACGCGGCCGGTGTTGACGTCCATCGCCATAAACCCGCCTTGCACCTGCGGCACTTGGCGCAGGGTCCAGCGGATAAAGCTGCCGTCGCTGTCGGCGACCATGCGGCGCACCAAGACAACCTCGCCCTTTTTCACAAGATCCCCCGCGACATTGGCCTTGGGGCCAAGCTTGCCGTCGCTGTTCAAGCGGCGCGCCCATTGCACGTCCTTGGCGGGGATCCAATGCCCCCCCTCGACGGTCTCGACCCCCTCGATCCCGATCCGCGCATCACTCTTGCCAATCTCCAGAACCACCGCCGGATACCATTGCGCCTCCAGCGTGATGTCGCGCGGCAAGGTCAGCTTGGCCAAAGCCTCGCGCCACTGGGTCTCGTTGCCCAAAACCTCTTCGGGCAGGTTTTTGCGCGTCGGACGCCAGATGCCCAAACCGCGATCATAGGCTTCAAGCTGGCCGCGCAGCGCCACGGCGGCTTCGGTCTGCATATCGGGATCAATCGTCGCCCGCACCGTCATCCCGCCAGAGAAAAACTCCTCCTCGCCGAAATCCTTACTCAATTGACGGCGGATTTCATCGGTAAAATAATCACGCGGCGGCAGTTGATCGCGGAAAGGTTCAAAATCGCCGTTCTGCACGGATTTAAGCGGCAATTCGCGTTCGTCCAGATAGGTCGCTTCGCTGATATATCCGTTCTCGGACATCTCGCGCAAAACATAGTTGCGCCGCTTGGTCACGCGGTCCTTCTTGCGCACCGGATGGTAATCGGACGGGGCTTTGGGCAGCGAGGCCAGAAACGCCGCTTCATGCGGGGCCAGATCGGCCAAAGGCTTGTTGAAATAGGTCTGCGCCGCCGCCGCCACGCCATAGGAGTTTTGCCCCAGATAAATCTCGTTGAGATAAAGCTCGAGAATTTTTTCCTTGCTCAGGCTCTTTTCCAACCGTGTGGCAAGAATGATTTCCTTGATCTTGCGCTCGGCCTGACGGTCGCCCGAGAGCAAAAAGTTTTTCATCACCTGCTGCGTGATCGTCGAGGCCCCGCGCACATCGCGCCCGCGCGATTTGACCGCATCCACCGCCGCCGAAATCATCCCGCGCGCGTCATAGCCTTTGTGAACGTAAAAGTTCTTATCTTCGGCAGAAATAAAGGCATATTTGACCAGATCGGGAATTTCATCCGAGGGCGCGAACAGGCGGCGTTCCTTGGCAAATTCATCGATAATCTGCCCCTCGCCCGAATAAATCCGGCTGATGGTGGCGGGTTGATATTGCTTGAGAAACTCGTGGCTGGGCAGGTCGCGCCCGTAAATCCAGAACACCGCGCCAATGGTCAGCGCGATCATCATCAGACCGAGCGTCACGAGGCTGAACAACGCCCCGAAAATGGAAAAGATGAATCTGATCAAAGCTCGGTCCCCGCACCAATTTGCACCCCATATACGCATGCGCGCGCGCGGGGTCAAAACACATCCTTGTCACGGCTTGGCCTGCGGCAAGGCTCCGCCGCCGCGCGCACCGCCCCTATTGCCGCCGTAGCCCTGCCGTGGCCGCATCCTCATTGCGCCAGACCTCGAGCGCTTCGGCAATGGCATCGACCATCTTGCGCCGCCATTGCGGATTTTGCAGATTGGCCAGATCACGCGGGCTGGACATATAGCCCATCTCGATCAGCACCGAAGGAATATCCGCCGCCTTGAGGACCGAAAAATTCGCATGCCTGAGCGCGCGTTTGTTGACCGGCCCGCCCGCACGGCGCAGCGCGGCAAGAATGGATTTGGCCAATGTTTCCGAACGCGGCGCCGTATCGAGCCGCGCCAGATCAAACAGCACGCCTGCGATCTCGTCGTCCTTGCCGGTCAAATCCACGCCCGACAACATATCGGCGCGGTCATGCCGTTCGGCCAATAGCGCCGAGGCCTCGTCGGAGGCCCGATCCGACAGGGTATGCACGCTTGCGCCATGGGCCAATCCTTCGGCCAAGGCATCGGCATGAAGCGAGATGAACACATCGGCGCCCACGCGGTGTGCAATCGCAACGCGGCGCTCCAAAGAGACGAAAAAATCCGCATCTCGCGTCAAATAAACAATGTAATTTCCGCGCCTTATAAGCGCTTCTTCAAGTTCCTTAGCGATCCGCAGCGTCAGGTGTTTTTCCTCCGCGCCGCCGCTTTGCGCACCAGGGTCAATGCCGCCGTGACCCGCGTCAATCACCACCGCCAAAGGATCATCCGCCTGCCGCAACGCCGGTTTGCGCGGCAAGGGCTGCGGCTCGGGCAGATCCCATCGGGGGTCCTCTGGTAGGCCCGCAAAGGCGGCAAACGCCTCTTGCGAGCGCGGCGACAGGTCGAGCGTCAGATCGGCTTTTCCGCTTTGGGGGTCGATCCGCATCGCGGCGCTGTCGAGGCCCATGGGCGCGGCCAGTTCGACCACCATCCGCGACCACCCCGGACGAAAGCCGCCCATCCGCACCGCGAGGGCGCGATCTGCGTTCAGCAGCGTATCACTGCGCAGCGCCGACCAATCCACCTCGCGGAAATCCATCACCAGACGCGGCGGATTATCGAGCGAAAACAATCGGTAGGGCACACCTTGGCTGAGCCGCAGCGCTATTTCCAAACCGCCCCAAGTGTCGCGTATCTGGCTGCCCCCCGGCTCGGCGCGGGCCAAGGCGCTAAAGGCGGGCGGCGACTGCGGGCTTGGGTCTTGCTGCGCTGCGCCGCGCGCCGGATCAAGCGCAAGCACCACAACCGCAAGGGTGATCACCGCCCAGCTTCGCAGATTAGGAATGGGATACATTGCCTTGGTTTTCCTGCTCTTTTACCCGTTCGGGCTTGTTCTATGCGCTATACAATACAACAAACCCGCTCCAAACCCAAGCCGGTGCAACTGCGCCTAAACATGGCCGCGCGCGGCCATAAAGGCCTTGAGCCGCGCCAAACCTTCGCGGATATCCTCGGTGCTGCGCGCATAGGAAAACCGCAAGGTGCCGCCGCCGCGGCGCGGGTCAAAATCCAAACCCGGCGTCACCGCCACCCCCGCTTCGCGCAATATCTCTGCGGCAAAGGCGCGGCTGTCGCGGGTCAGATGCCCGACCTCGGCATAGACGTAAAACGCCCCGTCTGGCGGCGCGAAACGGTCAAATCCCGCCGCCCGCAACCCCTCTTGCATCAACATGCGGTTCGCCTTGTAAGTCTCTAGATTCAATTGCAATTCATCATCACACTCCATCGCCCCGAGCGCCGCGATCTGGCTGGCATGGGGCGGACAGATAAAGAGGTTTTGCGCCAGACGCTCGATGACGCGCACATGATTTTCGGGCACCACCATCCAGCCAACGCGCCATCCGGTCATCGAAAAATACTTGGAAAAGGAATTGATGACATAGGCCTCATCGCTGATCTCCAAGGCGCTCACGGCTTTGGCCTCATATTCGATGCCATGATAGATCTCGTCCGAGATAAAGCTTGCGCCCTGCTCTGCCGCCGCCCCCATCAACGCCCCGAGCGCCTCGCGGCCAAGCATCGTACCCGACGGGTTCGCCGGCGAGGCCACCAGCAAACCTTGCAAATCACGGTTTGCAAAGTCCTGCGGCACCAGTTGATAGCGGTTTTCCGCCTGCGCCTCGATGGCCACAACCTCCAGATCCAGCGCCTTGAGAATTTGACGGTATGAAGGATAGCCCGGCATGCCGATGCCCACGCGGTCGCCGCCATCAAACAGCGCCGTAAAAGCCAAGATAAACCCCGCCGAAGAACCCGATGTCACCACCACGCGGTTCGGGTCGAGATCGAGATTATACCAATCTCCATAAAGCTTTGCGATACGCGCACGCAATGCGGGCAGCCCCAGCCCCACCGTGTAACCAAGCGCCGAGCGCTCCATTTCGCGCGCCAAAGCCGCCCGCGCACCGGCGGGCGCGGCGGTGCCCGGTTGGCCCACTTCCATATGGATGATGTGGCGGCCCTCGGCTTCGGCCTTGCGCGCCGCTTCCATGACATCCATCACAATGAAGGGATCTACCGCGCCGCGCCTTGATGTTCGCATCTAATTCTTCCTAAGCTGTGCCAAAGGCCGCGCAACGCGCCGCCACTCGTCCCTCCTTGTCACAAGGATAAAGGCCTCTCGTCAATGCGTCTTCTCCGCTCTCTCATGGCTGCCGCGACTGCGCTGTGCCTCATGGCCGCGCTGATCGGCGCACCGGCGCGCGCCGCCAGCCTGATCCGCGATCCCGATATCGAATATTCGCTGGGCCAATTAGCCGCGCCCTTGCTCAAAGCCGCAGGTCTTAGCCCCAGCCGCGTCAAGATCATGGTCATCAATGACAGCAACCTGAACGCCTATGTGATTGATAGCGATCATATTTTCATCCATTCGGGATTGATTTTGCGACTGGATAGAGCGGCGCAACTGCAATCCGTGATCGCCCACGAGGCCGCCCATATTGCCAGCGGGCACCTGACGCGGCGGCGCAACAATATGGCCAATATGCGCACCGCGGCGGGGCTGGGCCTTGCGCTTGCGGCGGCCACGGCGGCCACCACCGGCAATACCAAAGCCGCCTCCGGCATCGGCCTCGGGGTCAGCTCTTCGGCGGCACGGCTGTTTATGGCGCACACCCGCGACGAGGAAAACGCCGCCGACAATTCGGGCCTGCGCTATATGGCGCGGGCGGGGGTGGATGCGAAGGGCGCGCTTGAGGTGCTCGATCTGTTTCGCGGACAAGAGGCGCTGAGCACATCGCGCCAAGACCCCTATGCGCGCACCCATCCTATGAGCCGCGACAGGTATCGCCGCATGGAGGCCGCCGCCGCCGGAATGGCCAGCAAAACCCCTGATGGCGACACCGCCGAGGCGCGCTATTGGTTCGACCGCGCCAAGGGCAAGCTTTCGGCCTTTCAACGCGCCCCCAAGTGGACCATGCGCCGCGCCAGAGAGAGCGTGTCGCCCGATATCACTTTGATGCGACAAGCCATCGCCCATCACCGCCAGACGCAGACCAAAGAGGCGCTCGCTACCTTGGATCGCGCGATCGTGATGCGGTCGAATGACCCGTTCTTGTTGGAACTCAAGGGCCAGTTTTTGATCGAGCGGCGCCAGTTCAGCGCCGCCGTTGCGGCATATGAATCCGCCGCGCGGCGCGCGCCCAACGACCCGCTGATCCTCGCCAGCCTCGGGCGCGCGCTATTGGCGCTCGACACCAAGGATGCGACGCGCAAAGCCTTGACCGTGCTCGAAAAATCACGCGCGCGCGATTATTCCAACGCCAATGCAATGCGCGATCTGGGCATGGCCTATGCGCGGCTTGGCAATCACGGCATGGCTTCCTTGACGGTGGCCGAGCGCCATGCGCTTGGCGGCAATTTAAAGGACGCGGCGGTGCATGCCAAACGTGCCGAGGGCCTGTTGCCTCGCGGCTCTGGTGCTTGGCAACGCGCGCAGGATGTGATCTTTGCTGCTAAAGCCGCATCGAAACGGAGATAGCCGATGAAACGCACCCTGCCCGCAGCCCTGATCAGCGCCGCCCTTCTGGCCGCGCCGGCCCATGCTTTTGACGTCACTGCCATGAGCCCCGCCGAAAAAGAGGCCTTCGGTGCCGAAGTGCGCGCCTATCTGATGGAAAATCCGCAGGTCATCATGGATGCGGTCAATTCTTTGGAAGAACGCCAAGCCGCCGCGCAGGCGCAAAACGATGTGGATCTGGTCAAGATCAACGCCAAAGACATTTTTGACGATCCCAATTCATGGGTCGGCGGCAATCCCGATGGCGATATCACCTTGGTGGAATTCACCGATTACCGCTGCGGTTATTGCCGCAAGGCCGTGGCCGATGTGCAAAAGCTGCTCAAGACCGATGGCAATATCCGCTTTATCATCAAAGAGTTCCCGATCCTTGGCGAAGCCTCGATCACCTCGTCGCGCTTTGCCATTGCGGTGCGGATGCTGCATGGCGACGCGGCTTACGAACATGCCCATGACGCCTTGATCGCCCTCAAGGGCGGCGTCAACGAGGGCAGCCTGAGCAAGCTGGCCAAGAGCCTTGATCTGGACGCGGCGCCGATCCTTGCCAAAATGGACAGCCCCGAGGTCACGCAGGTGATCGCCGACAATCACGCGCTGGCGGGGCGTTTGCAAATCTCGGGCACGCCGACCTTTGTTTTGGAGGATCGGATGCTGCGCGGCTATGTGCCGTTCGATGCGATGGCGCAACTGGTCGCCGAGGCGCGCAAGGACTGATCCCATGCGCGCTGCCGCCCTGCGATTGGCGCTCGCCCTTCTTTGGGGCGGGCAGCTCGGCGCGACCGATATCACCGCTTTAACCCCCGCCGAAAGGCAAGCATTTGGCGCGGCGGTAAAATCCTACCTGATGGCCAATCCTTCGGTGATCCCACAGGCGCTATCGGCCATGGCGCCCACCGATCTTTATGCCGAGGACCGCGAGGCTGATCTGTCGATCATCGCGCGCCACAAGGCGTTGCTCTTTGATCGCACGGCGGACGGGTTCGGCGATGCCGAGGCGGCGATTGTGATTGCGCTGATCGGCCCTGCGGACTGCGCCCCTTGCCAGAGCGCCGAGGCGGATTTGCGCGCCCTGGCCAAACGCTATGACATCCGCGTGCGGCGCCTCACGCCCCAAGAGGCCGCACCGTTTGTGGACGCGATGCAGATCACTGATCTGCCCGCCTATGCTTTTGACGATATGGTGCTCAACGGCGCAATGCCCGCCGAAGTGATGGAAGGCTATATCGCGCAGCGTTTGGACAAAGAACGCTATTGAGCCGCGCTGGCGCTGGCTTCGGCGTCCATTTCGGCCTGTATCGCTTCGGCCTTTTTCTCGACCTCTTCGACGATGTGATCGATCATCTTGTCGTTGCTCATCTTGTGGCTTTGCTTGCCCGCCAGATAGACCATCCCCGCCCCCGCGCCGCCGCCGGTAAAGCCGACATCGGTCATCAATGCCTCGCCCGGACCATTCACGACACAGCCGATGATCGACAGGCTCATCGGGGTTTTGATATGCTCCAGCCGCTTTTCAAGCGCTTCGACGGTTTTGATCACATCAAAGCCTTGGCGCGCGCAAGACGGGCAGGAAATGATATTCACCCCGCGGTGGCGCAGCCCCAAGGATTTGAGGATGTCATAGCCGACTTTGACCTCTTCGACCGGATCGGCAGACAAGGACACGCGGATCGTATCGCCAATGCCCATCCAGAGCAGGTTGCCCAACCCGATGGCCGATTTGATCGTGCCGGACATGAGCCCGCCCGCCTCGGTGATGCCCAAATGGATCGGCGCATCCGTGGCCTCGACCAAGGCTTGGTAAGCGGCGGCAGAGAGGAACACATCAGAGGCTTTGACCGAGATTTTGAATTCGTGAAAATCATTGTCTTGCAGGATTTTGATGTGGTCCAGCCCGCTTTCGACCATCGCGTCGGGGCAAGGTTCGCCGTATTTTTCCAACAAATGTTTTTCGAGGCTACCCGCGTTGACGCCAATGCGGATCGAACAGCCGTGGTCCTTGGCCGCTTTGATAACCTCTTTGACGCGGGTCTCGTCGCCGATGTTGCCCGGATTGATGCGCAGGCAAGCCGCGCCCGCTTCGGCGGCCTCGATCGCGCGTTTGTAATGGAAATGGATATCCGCAACGATCGGCACAGGGCTTTCGCGGCAGATTTCTTTGAGCGCCGTGGTCGCGGCCACATCGGGGGCAGAGATGCGCACAATATCGGCGCCAGCCTCATAAGCGGCAATCACCTGCGCCAGCGTGGCACGCACATCGCCGCTGTCGGTATTGGTCATGGTTTGCACGGTGATCGGCGCGTCGCCCCCCACGGGCACATTGCCGACCATGATCTGACGGCTCTTGCGGCGATAGATGTTTTTCCACGGACGGACGTGATTGAGCGACATGAGACGGGCCTTTCACGGAGGTGTTCGGACCTAGGAATACGCGCTTGGGCGCGGCGCTGCAATCAGGCAATGGTCACCTTGGCGAGAGCTTTTGGAGAAGAGGTCGAAGCTTCCGGCGGGGATATTTTTAGAACCCGCAAGCAGGGCGCGCGCGCAATCGCGGGTTCAGTTTTGCGCCTGCACCAATTCGGCCACAACGCGGGCCAGATCGCCGTCCTTGTCGAGGCTGGCCACGCTATAGGTTTGCGTCAGATGGTCCACCGAAAGCGGCAGCTTGGACGTCACCGAGCCGCGCGCTCCGGCGGGGCCGATATGTTGGCCGTTCACCGCGAAATAGATCGCGCCGGATTCGCCCACGCGCAAGGTGGGCGGCTCTTCGGTGGCGGGCACGGCGTAGCGATCGCCCGCATTCATGATCCCTTCGAAGATCACCGTGCCATCAGCGGCGCGCACGCGCACCCATGCGGGGCGGGCGGCGACAACGACGACTTCGGGTGCAGGGCCTTCGACAACCTGCACGCCGCTTTGATTGCTACGCGCGGCGGGATCGGCGCTCAAACCTGCGCCCGTGCCATCGGCCATCATCTGCGCCGGAGCGGCGCGGGACGAGGTTTCGCCATTAAAGGCGCCAATCGTGGACGGATCCAGCGTCGAGATCGGCGCATCGCGCGCAACCATGACCGGCACGTCCAATGCTTGCGGGCGATAGAGCCGGTCGAGCGATGCCGCGGGGGGCGCGAAAATTCCTGTCGGGGTTTCGCCCGAAGCCAGAGCAGCTGCGGTGCGCGCTGTGTCTGTGTCATCACTCGGGCCGCCGTTTGCAGCCAGAGCGCCATCCAGCGGATCAAGATCGGAGAGCACCGTCGGGGTGTTTTCAACCGGCGCGAATTGCACGCGCTGCACTTCGTTCAAAACGCTGTAACCACCATAGCCGATGCCGCCGATCAGCAGCGCCAGAACCAGAACCGAGCCGACGGCGCTTGGTTCGATCCGTGACAGGAAGCTTTCGGCAATCGGGGTGAAGGGCGTTTTCGCGCCGCCAAACGGATCCTTTTCGACGCGCTGCGCAGGGGCGGCTTCGCGGCGCGGACTGGAGGCCTCCGACGACATGCCATGCGCGATGGAAAACCCGCTTTCGGCGCAGAACTGTGCAAAGGCCGCATCGGGATCCATATTCAGATAGCGTGCGTAAGAGCGCACATATCCGGCAATAAACCCGGGCGTATCAAAGGCGGTGGGATCGGTATTCTCGATGGCGGCGATATAGGAGGCTTTGATCCGCAGCTCGCGTTGCACATCGAGCAAGCTTTTGCCCATCGTCGCCCGTTCGCCGCGCATGGTATCGCCAAGACGCAACTCGAACGCATCGAAGCCACGCGGTTCTTCCACGTCTGCTTCGACCTTTTTGCGCGAGAATTTGCGCCTGATCATCGCTGCTGCCCCACTTCGGAATACACCACGAACCATCCCCGATTCGATGTGTGTTATTTCTTTACCGAAGACTAGCACAGTGCAACCGAGATTGCACGTTATCCACAGGCTAACCGGCCAATTCGGCGCGATTCAGCGCACAATGGCTCCAGAGCGCGTCCATGGCCTTGACCAGATGATCCATCTCGCCCGCCCCATGCACCGGCGAGGGCGTGAAGCGAAGCCGCTCTGTGCCGCGCGGAACGGTGGGGAAATTGATCGGCTGGACATAGATGCCGTAGGTTTGCAGCAGCATGTCCGAGAGCTTTTGCGTATGCACCGGATCGCCCACAATCACCGGCACGATATGGCTGCCGTGATCAATGATCGGCAGGCCCATGCCCTTGAGGCGGGTCTTGAGGATCTTGGCTTGGGTCTGGTGACGCTCGCGCAGGGTGCTGTCGGTTTTGAGGTGTTTGACAGAGGCCGCCGCCCCCGCCGCAATTGCGGGCGCAAGCGAGGTGGTAAAAATGAAACCGGGCGCAAAGGAGCGCACCGCATCGCACATTTTCTCCGAGGCCGCGATATAGCCGCCCATGACACCGTATGCCTTGGCCAAAGTGCCGTTGATGATGTCCAGACGGTGCATCAGCCCGTCGCGTTCGGCCACGCCCGCACCGCGCGGACCATACATGCCAACCGCATGCACTTCGTCGATATAGGTCAGCGCGCCGAATTCGTCGGCCAGATCGCAAATCGCTTCGATCGGGCCAAAATCGCCATCCATCGAATAGACCGATTCGAAGGCGATGAGTTTGGGCGCGGCGGGATCATCCGCCGCCAGCAATTCGCGCAGATGCGCCACGTCGTTGTGCCGGAAAATCCGTTTCGCCCCGCCGTTGCGACGCACGCCTTCGATCATCGAGGCATGGTTCAATTCATCAGAATAGATGATCAGACCGGGGAAAAGCTTGGGCAGGGTCGAGAGCGTCGCATCATTGGCGATATAGGCCGAGGTGAACAGCAGAGCCGCCTCTTTGCCATGCAGATCGGCCAATTCGGCTTCGAGCTGTTTGTGATACACGGTCGTGCCGGAAATGTTGCGCGTGCCGCCCGATCCGGCGCCCGCCGCATCGATGGCCTCATGCATTGCGGCCAGAACGACCGGATGCTGCCCCATGCCAAGATAATCATTGCCACACCATACGGTGATCGGCTGCTCTGCCCCGTCTGGGCGGGTCCAAGTCGCGTGCGGGAATTGCCCGTTCTTGCGCTCGATATCGATGAACGTCCGATAGCGGCCCTCATCGTGCAGGCTATTGATGGCTTGATCCAGCTTGGCCGTGTAGTTCACGGGCAGTCCTCCGTCTTGCTCTTGCCGCGAGGCTATAGACCATCTTTTAAGAGAGTCCTACCCCGCGAAAGTCGATCTTCCCGCGTTATGACGTCGCGCCATGTCTCCAGAAGGTCAATTATTCAATTTCATGAATGAATACCGTTCGCGCATCCATTTCGCAACTGTTTTAGACATGCATTTATTTTGCGGCATTGATTTCGATCAAGCGGCCCTAGACAGCGGCGCATCACACGTTAGGCTACGGTAACTGACTGATAAAGGAAGAATTCCGATGGCTGCCGCCCCGCTTCTCGACCCTGTTCTCTCGCGTATCGACACCGATCTGGAGGCGGCGACGGCGCGGCTTCTCGACCTGATGCGCATCCCGTCGATCTCGACCGATCCGGCCTATCAGGCGCAGTGTCTGGAGGCGGCGAACTGGCTGGTGCGCGACCTGCAAAGCCTTGGTGCAAAAGCAGAAATTCGCGACACGCCGGGCCATCCGATGGTCGTCGGCCATATCGGCGGGCAAAGCGACGCCCCGCATGTCCTGTTCTATGGCCACTATGATGTGCAACCGGTTGATCCGCTGGATCTGTGGGACGCTGCACCGTTCGAACCCGCCGTTGAGGACGGCCCGAACGGCCAAGTGATCCGAGGGCGCGGATCGTCGGACGACAAGGGGCAATTGATGACATTTGTCGAGGCGTGCCGCGCGTGGAAAGCGGTCCATGGCACCCTGCCCTGCCGCATCACGTTTTTCTTTGAAGGCGAGGAGGAATCAGGCTCGCCCTCGCTGGTGCCCTTCATGAAAGACAATGCCGAAGAATTGAAATGCGATATCGCGCTGATTTGCGACACGGCACTGTTCCAATCGAAAACCCCTGCCATCACCATGATGCTGCGCGGTCTTCTGGGCGAAGAGATCACCATCACCGGCCCCGACAAGGACCTGCATTCGGGGTTCTTTGGCGGCGCGGCGATCAATCCCATTCGCGTGCTGGCCAAGGTCATCGCCTCGCTTCATGACGAGCAAGGCCGCATCACCGTGCCCGGATTTTATGACGGCATCGAGGAGCTGCCCGAGGATATCGCCGCGCAATGGGAAGCGCTCAGCTTTGACGAAAAGGCCTTTTTGGGCGATGTCGGCCTGTCGACCCCTGCGGGCGAAGTGGGCCGCACGGCGCTTGAAATGGTCTGGTCGCGCCCGACCTGCGAGGTCAACGGCATCACCGGCGGCTATACGGGCGACGGATTCAAAACCGTGCTGCCCGCCCGCGCCAGCGCCAAGATCAGCTTTCGCCTCGTCGGCGGGCAGGACCCGCACAAATTGCGCGAGGCTTTTCGCGCCTATGTGACCTCCATGCTGCCGCCCGATTGCTCGGTCGAATTTCGCGGCCACGGGGCCTCGCCCGCCTCGGTCATGTCCACCGAAAACCCCGCCTTCGAGGCCGCGCGCGGCGCGCTCAGCGACGAATGGCCCGACACCGCCGCCTATATCGGCTGCGGCGGCTCGATTCCGATTGCGGGCTATTTCAAACAGATCCTCGGGATGGATGCGATGCTCATCGGCTTTGGCAAGGATGACGACCAGATCCACAGCCCGAACGAGAAATACGACATGGAGAGCTTTCACAAAGGCACGCGCTCATGGGCGCGGGTTCTGGCCGCCCTCAGCGCCAAAGGATAACCGATGATCCAGGGCTTCACCGATCACAGCGCCACAATAGACGGGGCGCGCGTCGCCTATAGTGTCGGCGGGCCTGAGGGCAGCGCCCTGCCGCCCGTCCTGTTGCTACACGGCTTTCCGCAAACCCGCGCCATGTGGGGCCATATCGCGCCCGAACTGGCCAAGGACCGCCGCGTGATCTGCGCCGATCTGCGCGGCTATGGCGCATCGGAAAAACCGCAAACCATGCCAGAGCACAGCTTTCGCGCCATGGGGGCCGATCTCTTGGGGTTGATGAGCCATCTGGGGCACCGGCAATTCGATCTGGTCGGCCATGATCGCGGCGCGCGCACCGCCCATCGCATGGCGTTGGACGCGCCCGAACGCATCCGTTCCCTAACGGTGATGGATATCGTGCCGACGCATCTGCTGCTGGACGATCTGAACCGCCATGTGGCCAAAGGCTATTACCACTGGTTTTTTCTGGCCCAACCCGCGCCCTTTCCCGAAACCATGATCTTGCATGATCCGGATGCTTTTTACGAAAGCTGCTTGTTGGGCTGGGGGGCGGCGCGGCTGGAGGATTTCGATCCGGCGCAATTGGAGGCCTACCGCGCGGCATGGCGTGATCCGGCGGTGACGGGCGGCATGTGCAACGATTACCGTGCCGCGCTTGCGGTGGATTTCGATCATGACGCGGCAGATCTGGCGCGCCCCGTCACCTGCCCCGCCTTGGTGCTTTACGGGGCCGAGGGCGCGATGGCCTCGGCCTATGACGTGCCCGCAACATGGGCCGCGCGCTGCACCGACATGCGCGCCGAGGCAATCACCGGCGGGCATTTCTTTCCCGACACCAATCCCGCCGCGACCCTTGCGGCGCTCAAGGCGTTTTTGCCCCGCTGAGCGCGCGCAGCCCCTTGAGCCCCAGCACCGCCCAAGGTGCCCCGTGCAGGGCCAGATCAAAGATATCCATCGGCGCGCTGAGCTGCCCCGCCACCAGCATCTTGAGCTTTTCCCAAACATGCGGCTCGGGCGCGAAGGGCGCGAGGCCCACCGTGAGGCACAGCAGCAAAACGGTAAAAAACGGCAATCGGTCGAGGAGTTGCATGGGGTAGGCCTTTCACAGCAAAACACCCCGCCCCCTATAGCGGCTGCGGATCATACATTCCATTACCAATATACAAAACACCGGCGCAGCTAAGATCGCATTTTGGACCTTGGGGAAAATGGCGCGGTTGACGGGGCTCGAACCCGCGACCCCCGGCGTGACAGGCCGGTACTCTAACCAACTGAGCTACAACCGCGCATACGTTTGCGTGGGCTTATCTTTGGCAGCGATGGCGCGGTTGACGGGACTCGAACCCGCGACCCCCGGCGTGACAGGCCGGTACTCTAACCAACTGAGCTACAACCGCTCGCTGCCGTCCGAAAGCCTCCGAACGTTTTGGCGTTCTAGGCCCAAGCCCCAGCCCCGTCAAGCATCAATGACAAGAAAAACGCGCCCATTTTCAAATGCGTTGCTAAGGGCGGAAAATCAAAGGGGGCGATGGTCAGAATCGGCGCCGCAGGGCACCGGACTGCGCGGGTTTTGTCCCAAGCAACGCCGCGGCGCGCAATACGCCTTGTGAACGCCCTGAGAGCGCCGAAACGCGCCCTGCGCCCCGTGTGCCCGTCACCACAGGTATCGGTTTTCATCAAACGCATGGCCGAACGCAAACACCTGCGCCAACTTCGGCGCCGCAGAGGCATTCTTGGGATCCTGCTGGCGCGCGATGAGGCTTTGCGGCGGGCGGGGCGGCTTGTTTCCAAAGCGATACGTGGTCACAACGTGAAGATCATTGCCGACGCGGTGTCCGGTTTGCGTGATCTGCGGACAGACCTGCTTGTAGGCGCGGCGCACGCAAATCGTATGGGCTTCGTGGTCCGGCACCGCGTTCCAGAACCAACCGCCCATATGATCGGTTTGCACGATATACCCGCAGACCACATTAAAGGTCACGCAGAGCCGTTCAAAAAGCACCGGCGGATAAAATACTACGGGTGATAGTCTTCGAAGGCTTTCTTGCTCGGGACGCATGAAAGGATATGACCGAAGGGCATTTTGACCTTCATAAAAAGTTCGGTTTCGGTCTTGAACGACGCGATCAGATCAGAGGCATCGCCGCCTTCGACCTTGCCTTGGAGCGGCTCATAAGGCCCGTATCTTGCGGGAAAGGCTTCGGGCATGATCTGCGGTATATCGCCGAGCATCTGCGCAAATCCGCTGTCGTAGAAGGCCTCTCTGTCAAAAGCTTTACGCGCCTTCTTGGATTGCGATCATACCGCCTGCGGCGCGAAATGCCACCGGCGACGTCCCTCCCCTCCCTTGCCCCGCATCTTGCGCGGCCCCTTCCAAACCAGAAACGGCGCCCCGAAAGGAGCGCCGCCATAGGTCAGGCCATAGGGCCCAAAAGGGATAAACACCCCTATTTGGTGATGATCTCCGGCCCCATGATCATATTGGGCAGATAGGTCGAGATCGCCGGAATGTAGGTCACCATGATCAAGAAGACGAAGAGCACGGCAAGGAAGGGCAAGGCCGCCCGCACCACCGCCATCATCGGCATCCCCGCCACGCCCGAGGTGACAAAGAGGTTGAGCCCCACCGGCGGCGTGATCATCCCGATTTCCATGTTCACCACCATGATGATGCCCAAATGGATCGGATCGATGCCAAGCTCGATCGCGATCGGGAAAACCAGAGGCGCAACGATCACCAAAAGGCCCGACGGCTCCATGAACTGCCCGCCGATAAGCAAGATCACATTTACGACCACAAGGAACATCACCGGACCGAAGCCCGCCGAGAGCATCGCATTGGCGACATGCTGCGGCACCTGCTCGTCGGTCAGAACATGTTTGAGGATCAAGGCGTTGGCGATCACGAACATCAAGGTGACGGTCAATTTGCCCGCCTCGAACAGCGTGTGGCGCGTGTCCTTGTGGCCCCATGCGGTGAGCAGGGCGAGCGGTTTGGACAAGAGCGAGACATTGCCCCCGCCATCCTTGCCCGACAAGGGACCCATATCGCGGTAAACGAAGCTGGCGATCAAGAAGGCATAGACCGCCGCGACGGCTGCGGCCTCGGTCGGCGTGAAAATCGCATTGGTCACGCCCGGAATACCGTAGATACCGACCATGATGATCACGATCAGGCCAAGCCCCCATGCCGCATCCTTGAAGGATGCGCCGATTTCGCCCCATCCGGCCCATTCGCCTTTGGGCATGTTCTTGATCCGCGCCATAATGTAGATGGCGATCATCAACATGACCCCTGCCATGATCCCCGGGATCACACCGGCGAGGAACATCCGCCCGACCGAAACCTCGACCGCAGCGGCGTAAACCACCATGACGATGCTCGGCGGGATCAAAATCCCCAATGTGCCCGCATTACAGATCACGCCTGCGGCGAATTCCTTGGTATATCCGGCCTGACGCATCGCCGCGATGACGATCGATCCAATGGCCACCACGGTCGCCGGAGAAGAGCCCGACAAAGCCGCAAAGAGCATACAGGCAAACACACCCGCAATCGCCAACCCGCCGCGCAAATGCCCGACGCAGGCGATGGAAAACCGGATGATCCGTTGCGCCACGCCCCCCGTCGACATAAACGACGAGGCCAGAATAAAGAACGGGATCGCGAGCAAGGTCGCATGGCCCTCGAAGGCGGCAAAAAGCGTTTGCGCGATAGAGGCCAGCGAGCTGTCCGAATAGACCAGCAAGAACAGGATCGACGACATGCCAAGGCTGACCGCGATCGGCACGCCGACCAGCATCAGGCCGACAATCAATACGAAGAGAAGGAACACTTCCATCAGTTAAACTCCCCGCGTTGTTCGCGAATTTCTTGGATTTCGTCTTCGACTTCATGGCTGGCGACAAGCCGGTCCTGACGTCCCGCCCAGACCAGTTGCCCCGCCTGCACAAAGCGCAGCAAAAGCAGCGCCATCGACAAGGGCAGCGCCAGATAGGGCACAAGCCGCGGCAGTTTGTCGTAGGTCTCGCCCTCGTTAAAGACGCCTTCGAGCCATTTCAAAGCGCCAGGATTGGGCACGCTATCGACCGCATACCAGCCCTTGGGGCGGAATTTCTCTTCAAAGCCCAGCGGGAACCAACGCCCCTCGGTGGCGGGCAGATTGGCGAAATTCGCCCAATAATCCCACGACCCTTTGAGCAGCAAAAACGTATAGGTCAAACAGACCGCCACCACAAACAGCGCCAAACGGCGGCGGGTTTTGGTCCCGAACAGGTCGATGATCGCATCCACGCCCAGATGCGCGTTTTTCTTGACCGCATAGGAGGCGCCGAGCAGCCCGAGCCATGCGAACATGAAAACCGTCAATTCGCCGCCCCAAAGCCCGATATTTTCGAGCTTCATCCATTCGATCACTGCGGGCGGATCGTTGTAAAACAGCTTGCGCACGACAACATTGATAAAGGTGACCATGGTCATCAGCCCCATGAGAACCGCAATCAGCGTCTCCTCGAGCCGGTCCATCAGGCTTTCACTCGGATGCGGATGCATCTCGTCCCTCCCCGTTTTAATTTGGGTGTTCTGTGGTTTGAAAAAGGCGGGCCATTTGCGCGGCCCGCCCCGTTTCGTTCGGCGCCTTGCGAGAGGCAAGGCGGCGCTTGGCGCCTTAGTGCGTCGCGTTGATGGCCTGCGCCGCGTCGATCATATCCTGACCCACGTCACCAGCGAATTTCGCCCATACCGGCATCATCACGTCAACCCATGCCTGACGCTGCTCGGGCGTCAACTCACGGATCACGCCGCCCGCATCAAGCACCGCTTGGCGCGCTTGCTGGTTGACGGCAAAGCTTTCCTTGTTGCGGGTCTCGGTCACCTCTTTGAGGATGGTGAGGAATTGGTCACGCACATCCGCATCAAGCGTTTCGAGCCAATCCACATTGGTCACCACGAGATAGTCGATCACGCCGTGGTTGGTTTCGGTCGTGCCGTCCTGAACCTCGAAAAACTTCTTGCCGTAGATGTTCGACCATGTGTTTTCCTGACCGTCCACAACGCCCTGCTGCAAACCGCCGTAAACTTCGGAGAAGGCCATTTTCTGCGGGCTGCCGCCGATGGCTTCCATTTGCGCGACAAGCACATCCGACGATTGCACGCGGAATTTGAGACCGTTGGCGTCGGACGGCAGCACCAAAGGCTTGTTCGCCGACATCTGCTTCATGCCATTGTGCCAAAACGCCAGACCCTGCAGGCCGCGGCGCTGCATCGATTTGAGCATCGCCTGACCGTTGTCGGAGTTTTGGAACGCATCAACCGCATCGATGTTTTTGAACATGAAGGGCAGATCGAAGAGGCGGAACTGTTTGGTGAACTGCTCGAATTTCGACAAGGAGGGCGCGGCCAGTTGCACATCGCCTTGCAGCATCGCTTCGAGCACCTTGTTGTCATCATAAAGCGTGGAGTTCGGATAGACCTCCATGCAGGCCTTGCCGTTCATCTCGTCGTTCACACGCTGCTCAAGCAACGAGGCGGCGATGCCTTTGGGGTGCTTGTCGGTGTTGGTGACATGGCTGAACTTGATGACGATTTCGCCATCATCACAGGCGGCGTTGGCCGCGCCTGCGGTCACGGTGAGCGCCAATGCGGTGGCGGCTGCGGTGATAAATTTCATTTGGGGTCTCCTCCCTCTTTGAGACAAGTGATCAGCGCGAGGCCAAAGCGGCCACGCGGAATGGGCAGAGGATTCGCTTTTGCCAGCGCAAGCTCAAGCCCCCGTGACCACCCCGTGACAAGGCCCACTTTAATCCATAGTTTACAGATAGATAGAGCGCAAATTCGTGGTGTCGCGCCATGCCGCAGTGCGGCACTGTGCGAAAAGCCGCACAGGCCCGCCCATGCTTTGTGCGAAAATCCGCACAAAGGGTTAACCATAGCTCTACCGGTAATCCTCGGCCCGCAGACCGAAACGCGCCAGCTTGTCGTAAAAGGTCTTGCGCGGCAGCTTGAGCTCCTTGGCGGCCACGCTGGCGCGCCCCTCTGCGCGGCGCAGGGCCGCAACCAGAAGCGAGCTTTCCACCTGCGCCATTTGCTGCGCGAGGCCCAATTCGGTGGCCTCGCCCCCTGCCGCCGCTTGCCCCACGCCCAACACAAAGCGCATCGCCTCGCTCATCAGCGCGCGCGCATTGCCCGGCCAGTCGCGCGCCATCAATCCGGCGATGACCTCCGATGTGACCTCCGGCGCGGCAAGGCCGGCCTGTTCGGCGGCTTGGGCCACATATTGGCGAAACATCGGCGCGATGTCTTCGGGACGCTCGGCCAAGGACGGGATATGCACCCGCGTCACCTCCAGCCGGTAATAGAGATCGGCGCTGATTTGCCCCGCGGCCACATCGGCGGCCAGATCGCGCGTGGTCCCCGCCATGATGCGCACCCGCGCGCCGCTATCCATCAGATCGGGGAGCAAGAATTGCGCCTCGCGCGGCAAGGTGCCGATCTCGTCCAGATAAAGGCTACCGCCCTCCGCCGCCTCGAAGGTCGCCGCCAGATCGGCGCGCGTCAGCCCCGCCGCGCCGCGTTTGACGAAGGGCGCTTTGGCCTGCGCGGACATCAAATGGATCACCTCGGCGACTTTGGATGTCCCCGACCCCGGCGGCCCGAAGATCAAGACTTCGGCCTGTGTTTGCGCCACTTGGCGCACCGCATCGCGCAGGGCCTCCGACGTTTGCGAGGTGCCGAACAGCATCCGCGCCGCCGGATCGCCGGTTTGCAGCTGTGCCTTCAAACGGCGGTTTTCCAAAACCAAAGCGCGGGTCTTGAGCGCCCGCTCCACCTCGGCCAGCAAATCCGCAGGGCTGCAAGGCTTTTCCAAAAAGCCGAAAGCCCCCTGCCCCATGGCCCGCACTGCCATCGGAATATCACCCTCGCCGGTCAAAAGGATCACCGGCAATTCCGCATCCACGCCCTGCGTAAACGCAAGCAAATGGAACCCGTCGCGACCCGGCATGCGGATATCGGACAAGATCACCCCGTCAAAGGCAGGGGTGATATGGTCCTTGGCCTCGATGAAGCTGCCCGCGACCTGCGGCACCAGTTCGCCCAATTCGAGCGTCTGGCGCAGGGCCTCGCGCACCGCCGCGTCGTCATCCACACATAAAACCCGCCGCGTCATGCCGCCGCCTCCGCGTCTTGCCATTGCTCAAGCTCCACGGTGAACACCGCGCCGCCCTGCGCCGCATTCGCGCCGCTGATCTGTCCGCCAAAGCTTTGCACCAAGCCGTAAGAGATGGACAGGCCCAAACCCATGCCGTCGGCATCGGGCGCCCCCTCGCCCACGGTTTTGGTGGAATAGAACGGCTCGAATATCTTCTCGGGATCCTTGATCCCCGGACCGGTATCGCGCAACCGCACCTTGAGGCGCGCGCCCTGCTCGATGGTGATCTCGATGCGCCCGCCGCCCGCGCCCGACATCGCATCGGCGGCATTGGTGATCAGATTGACAAAGACCTGCACCAAACGCACCTCGCCGCCGCGCACATAGATCGGCGCGCGCGCGCCGCTTTGCCAATCACAGACCACACCGTCGCTCTCGCGCCGCGCCTGCGTCATTTCGACAGCTGTATCAATCACTTGCACAAGGTCCACCTTGACCACCGGCTCGCTTTCATTGCGGGCAAAGGCGCGCAGGTTCTTGATGATCCGCGCCGCCCGCGCCGCCAAGGCCGATATTCGGCCAAGGTTCTCACCCGCGACATCCGCCTTGCCCTTTTGCAGCAAAAGCGCGCCGTTTTCGGCAAACTGCTGGATCGCCATCAAGGGCTGGTTCAATTCATGGCTGATGCCCGCCGACATCTGCCCCAAGGCCGACAGTTTTTCCGCCTGCACCAATTCCGCCTGCGCCTGTTTGAGCGCCGCCTCGGCGGCGATGCGTTCGGCCACCTCGCGGCGCAGGGCGGCATTGGTGCCCGACAATTCGCGGGTGCGCCGCGCCACCCGCCGCTCCAGCTGCGCATTGGCCCGCGCCAATACGCGCCGCCGCGCCATCACCGGCACCAGCATCGCCGCGAAGCCGAAGCACAGCGCCAAAAACACCCCCGTTTGTAGCCACGCGATCCGCCGCGCCGGCGCCGCATCGACCATCGCGACCGCTCGCAATCCGATCACCGGCAGATCACGGCTGAGCGCCATGGCGCGCGCGGGCAGATAGGGCCCCCACTCAAGGCGCCACAGGTCATAGCCGCCGCGCGGCACATGGCGCGCGCTTGGCCCGTCCTGCTGCCCCGCCGCGTCCCCTGACGCCTCCCCGACCGCTTGCCCCGCGGCCTTCCCAGTCGCCCGCTCTGCCGTCTGCGGCGCGATCAGAGCGCCCTGCGCTCCCTCGCGCCAGAACAGCAATTCCCTGCGGTTGGACATGAAGACCTCGCCCGCCGCGTCAAGGAAATAGACCGCCGGATTGCCGCCGATCCAATCCCATTCCATCATGTCGATATTGACCACCACAACCAAGGCGCCCGCCACATGGCCTTGGGGCGCAAACTGCGGCGCGGCGTAGAAATAGGCCCGCTGCGGACGATCCACGCTTTGCCGGGCGCCATCGGCATCAGAGGGGTCGGGCATATCCACCGCCCCGCGCCCGTAAGCCCCATGCCCCGTGCCAAGCGCGCCCTGCATCGCGCGGGCAAAATAATCGGTGCGCCGAAGGTCGAGTTGCGCCGCCGCGCGCCCGCGCGTGGCCCGCGCCAAAATGCGCCCCGAAGGATCGGCAAAGGCCAGATCGAGCGCCGCCGTTTTATCGGCCGCCGCCGTCAGCAAGGCGCGTGCCTCATCGCGCTCGGCGGCCCCGCCTCCGGCCAAGGCGGCCAGAACCGGATGATCGGCCATCAATACGGCAAGCTCTTGATATCGTTTAAGTTGCGAGGTGATACGATCCGAGGCCAGCGCCAAGTCCGCCCTGCCTTTTTGGGCGATGCCCGCCAAGGCCTGCTGCTCGGAGGAGCGCCAGATCGCCGCCCCCATCAGCCCCACGGCACATAGCGCCCCGAGCAGCGCCAAAAGCCGCAGCCCGCCGCGCGTCTCGCCCGCCTGCGCCGCGCCGCCAGAGCGCCCACCCGATGTCATGACATATCCCTCATCGCGCCCAAACTATCGCAAGCCCCCTTGCCTTGACCAGCGGGCCGCGCGAAAAACATCCATGACCGTGCTGCACCAATCCCCCACCGATCCCGCCTTTGTGCAAAACCCCTACGGCTTTTACACCCTTGCCCGCGCGGCAGAGCGTCAAGGCGGCTTGCCGCTCTGGCACGACTACGGCATGGCGGCGGCCTTCACCCATGAGGCCGTGCAGGCGATTTTGCGCGACCGCCGCTTTGGCCGCACCCCGCCGCAAGGTTTTGCGCCACCGATCCCCGCCGCCCTTGCGCCCTTCTTTGAGATCGAGGCGCATTCGATGCTGGAACTGGAGCCGCCGCGCCACACGCGCCTGCGCGCCCAAGTTCTGCGCGCTTTCACCTCTCGGCGCATCGCGCAGATGGCCGGCGAAATCGAGGCCCTGTGCCACCGGTTGATCGACAGGTTTCCCGCCGGCCGCTTTGACCTGCTGCCCGCCTATGCCACGCCGATCCCCGTGATCATCATCGCGCGGCTTTTGGGCGTGCCCGAGCGCGATGCCGACAGGCTCTTGGCGTGGTCCAACGCCATGGTGCAAATGTATATCGCAGGCCGCAGCGCCCGAATGGAGGCCGAAGCCATCGCCGCCGCGCAGGCGTTTTCCGCCTATCTGGGCGATTACATCGAGGCGCGGCGCGGTGATCCGCGGCCCGATCTGATCACCGCCCTGATTGCCGCCGAAGAGGCGGGCGAAAAGCTCAGCCGCGCCGAGCTGATCTCGACCTGCATCTTGCTGTTGAACGCGGGCCATGAGGCGACGGTGCACAGCCTTGGCAATGCGGCCTCGGTGCTGTTGCAGCACCGGGGTGCCCCCGCACATTGCAGCGCAAAGGCCGTCGAGGCCAGCGTCGAAGAGGTGCTGCGTTATGATCCGCCGCTGCATAAATTCACCCGCTATGCCTATGAAGACATGGAGGTTTTCGGGCATCGCTTCCGCCGCGGCGATCAGGTTGCCTTGATCCTCGGCTCTGCGGGGCGCGACGAAGAGATATGGCCCGATGCCGAATGTTTTATCCCGAACCGCCAGGTGCAGATGAACAGCGCCTTTGGCGGCGGTTTGCATTTTTGCCTCGGCGCCCCGCTGGCGCGGCTCGAGATGCAAATCGCGCTGCGGGTCTTGCTGGAACGCTGCCCCGATTTGCGCCTGCGCGAGGTGCCGCTCTACCGCGACGCCTATCATTTCCACGGGCTTGAGCGCGTGATGGTTTCGGCCTGAGGTCACGGCCTGAGGTCACGGCCCGATGTCACGGCCTGATGCTGCGGCAGATTACAGCGGCAACATCGTCGTGGATTTAATCTCTTCCATCGACAAAAGCGCGGTCACATTGTGCACTTTGACCTCGGAAATCAGCGCCTGATAAAAGGCGTCATAGGCGCGCGCGTTTTGCACCCGCACCTTGAGGATATAATCGATATCGCCAGCCAAACGGTGCGCCTCTTGCACCTCGGGCCGCTCGTTGAGCGCCTTGAGAAACGCCGCCTGCCATTCGGCCTCATGTTCGGAGGTGCGGATCAGCACAAAGAAACAGGCCTCGAATCCAAGCGCCTCGGCATCGAGCAAAAACGTCTGCTGTCCGATGATCCCCGCATCGCGCATCTTGCGAATCCGGTTCCACACCGGCGTCTTGCTCGACCCCACCTGACGCGCGATCTCGTCCAAAGACTGCCCCGCATCGCGCTGCAACTGCGAAAGGATTTTCCGGTCTGTGTCGTCTAGGCGGACTGTCATCACGCTTTTCCCTCTATCCGTGGAACTTGGCCCCTGCGACTGCGGCAGGCCGGAACCACGTTCTTAATTCTCCGCCTATCTGGCGCTCAGGCGGGAATATTTCCTATATTGCAACAAAGGTCAAACGCTCCGACATCTCGGGGCCCAATGCCAAGCCCATCGCCAAAGCAGGAGGTCCACAATGGCCCGCCCCTTCACGCCAAAAGTCGTCACCGCCAATGCGCTCCTTGAGGGCGATGTGATCTATCAATGCGCCGATGGCCGCTGGAGCCGCGATCTGGCCGAGGCCGAGCTTTTATCCGACGCCGATCTGGCCGCCGCGCGCCTTGCCGTGGCCGAGACGCAGCAATCGAGCGTCGTTGGCGCCTATCTGACCGATATGAAAGCGGGCGAGAACGGCCCCGAACCGGTGCATTTTCGCGAAGACTTCCGCCGCACCGGCCCCTCGAACTATGCCCACGGCAAACAGGTGGAGCTGAACTGATGTATAGCTATAACGAATTCGACAAAGCCTTTCTGGCCGAACGCAACGCACAGTTTCGCGCGCAGGTCGAGCGCCGCATCGACGGATCGCTGACCGAAGAAGAATTCCGCCCGCTGCGCCTGATGAACGGGCTTTATCTGCAATTGCATGCCTATATGTTGCGGGTCTGCGTGCCCTACGGCACACTGTCGAGCGCGCAGATGCGCCAATTGGGCATGATCGCGGCGAAATGGGATAAGGGCTACGGCCATTTCACCACCCGCCAGAACATCCAGTATAACTGGCCCAAGCTGAACGATGTGCCCGATATTTTGGATGCGCTTGGCGAGGTTGGCCTGCACGCGATCCAGACTTCGGGCAACACGATCCGCAACACCACCGCCGATCATTTCGCTGGCGCCGCCGCCGACGAGATCGCCGATCCGCGCCCTGTGGCCGAACTCATCCGCCAATGGTCCACCGATCATCCCGAATTCCAGTTCCTGCCGCGCAAATTCAAAATCGCCATCACTGGCAGCCCCAATGACCGCGCCGTCACCCGCGCCCATGACATCGGGTTGCGCATGGTCGAGCAGGACGGCAAGGAAGGTTTTGAGGTCATCATCGGCGGCGGTTTGGGCCGCACCCCGATGATCGGCAAGGTGATCCGCGAATTCCTGCCGAAGGCCGATTTGCTGCCCTATCTGGAGGCCTGCGTTTCGGTGTGGAACATCCTTGGCCGCCGCGACAACAAATACAAAGCCCGTATCAAGATCACCGTGCATGAAAACGGCCTTGAAAAGATGCAAGACCTCGTCGAGGCGCGTTTTGCCGAATTGCGCCCGCAGTTTGGCGGCATCGACCAAGAGATGCTCAAAGGCATCGAGGCGCAATTCACCTTGCCGCAGTTCAAAACCGCGCCCACGGACGCCTATGACGCGGCCTATGCCAATGATCCGGTGTTCCGCGCATGGGTCGATACCAATATCACCGCGCATCGCAACGCCGATTACGCGATTGTGTCGATCTCGATCAAGAACCACGGCGAAACGCCCGGGGATGCAACGGCAGAGCAAATGGCGACCATGGCTGATCTGGCCGAGCAATATGCCCATGACGAATTGCGCATCAGCCACGAGCAAAACGTGATCTTGCCGCATGTGCATCGCGGCGATCTGCCCGCGCTGCACGCCGCGCTCAAACAGGCGCGTCTGGCGGCGGCGAATATCGGGCTGATCTCCGATATGATCGTCTGCCCCGGTATGGATTATTGCGCGCTGGCCACCGCCCGCTCGATCCCGATCGGGCAGCAAATCAGCACCCGCTTCAACGAATTGAAGCTGGAGCATGATATTGGCGAGTTGAAGCTCAAAATCTCCGGCTGCATCAATGCCTGCGGGCACCACCATGTCGGCCATATCGGCATCTTGGGTCTCGACCGCGCGGGGGTGGAAAACTATCAAGTCACCCTTGGCGGCGACGGCACCGAAACGGCCTCGCTGGGCGAACGCGCAGGGCCTGGATTTGCCTATGACGAGATCGTGCCCGCGATTGAGCGGATCATCCATGCCTATCTGGAGCTGCGCCAAGGGCCGCAGGAGACATTCTTGATGGCCTACCGCCGCCTTGGCATGGCCCCGTTCAAAGCCGCGCTCTATCCGGAGGATAAAGCCAATGCCGCCTGATGCCAGCCTCGCCCATGCGCGCGATGCGGGCCGCAGCTATGGCAGCGAGAACGCCGACGGGTTTGCCGCCCGCGTCGCCGCGCTCAATGCCGCCTATGAGCATCACAGCGCCACCGCCGTTCTCAAACGTGCCCTGCGCGACCCCGATGTCGGGCGTTTGGCGCTTGTGTCGTCTTTTGGCGCGGAATCGGTGGTGTTGTTGCACCTCGTGTCGGTGATCAACAAACACACGCCGGTCCTGTTTATCGACACGCAGATGCTGTTTGAGGAAACGCTCGACTATCAACGCGAACTGAGCGAACGCCTCGGCCTTGAGGATCTGCGCGTTGTGCGCGCCTCCGAGGTGATGCTGGCCGCCGAAGACCCCGACGGCACGCTACATCAACGCTCGACCGATGCTTGCTGCGATCTGCGCAAAACGCGGCCCTTGCAACTGTCGCTGAGCGGTTTTGACGGCTGGATCACCGGACGCAAACGCTTTCAGGGCGCCACCCGCGCCAGCCTCGAATTTTTCGAGGCCGACGGTGATCAGATCAAGGTCAACCCTTTGGCCCATTGGACGCCCGAGGACATTCAAAACTATATGGTGGAAAACCGCCTGCCGCGCCATCCGCTGGTCGCCAAAGGCTACCCGTCGATTGGCTGCGCGCCTTGCACATCGCCCGTCAAAGAGGGCGAAGACCCGCGTGCAGGCCGTTGGCGCGGCGAAGAAAAAACCGAATGCGGCATCCATTTCGTGGATGGCAAAATGGTCCGGATAGGAGCAAATACATGAGCGTGATCGTAACCGACGCAGGCTTTGCGCAGGATGATTTCACTGGCAATTTCGCCCCCCTCAACGAGGATGGCACATTGCCCGACACCAGCGCGATCGACATCAATCCCGCCGATGATGTCGCCGCCTTGGCCGGACAACTCGAAGGCGTGACGATGATCCGCGTGGCCTTTCCGGCCTTTTCCGACGGGCGCGGGTTTACCCATGCGCGCTCCTTGCGGCTGATGGGCTATACGGGGCGGTTGCGCGCGGCGGGCCATATCATCGCCGACCAATACGCCATGGCGCGCCGGTCGGGGTTTGACGAGGTGGAAATCGACGACAGCCTCGCCGCCCGCCAGCCCGCGCCGCAATGGCTTGCGCGCGCCAACTGGCAAGAGCATGACTATCAGTCGCGGCTGCGGGCGCGCTGAAACACTTTCAACATCTGCAATATGTCGTTAGAAAGCGGCGCAAACGCGCCCTTCATCGACCACGATTTACATGAGCGAGAGCATCCCCGTGACCGAGACCCAAACCATTCCCAAAGTCCCCACCCTGCCCGATGCCCAAACCGTCACTTCGGTCAAACATTGGAATGAGAGGCTGTTTTCCTTCCGCGTGACCCGCCCGCAAAGCTTGCGGTTCCGGTCGGGCGAATTTGTGATGATCGGCCTGATGAATGACCCCGATCCGAAAACCGGCAAGCAAAAGCCGCTTTTGCGCGCCTATTCCATCGCCTCGCCGTCTTGGGACGAGGAACTGGAATTCTATTCGATCAAGGTCCCCGACGGCCCGCTGACCTCGCGCCTGCAACATATCGAAGTGGGCGACGAGATCATCTTGCGCCCCAAACCCGTTGGCACATTGGTGCTCGATGCGCTTTTGCCTGGCAAACGGCTTTGGATGTTCGCCACCGGCACGGGCATTGCGCCCTTCGCCTCCTTGATGCGCGATCCGGAGACCTATGAGCAATATGACGAGGTGATCCTCATGCATACCTGCCGCGAGGTGTCGGAACTCGAATATGGCCGCCAATTGGTCGAAAGCCTGCCCGATGATCCGCTGATCGGGGAATTGGTCGGCGGCAAGCTGCGCTATTACCCGACCACCACCCAAGAGAAGAGCGCGCAGATGGGCCGCATCACCGACAACCTGAGCTCCGGCAAGGTCTTTGCCGACCTAAACCTGCCGCCGATGGACCCCGACCATGACCGCGGCATGGTTTGCGGCAATCTGGCCTTTAACAAAGACATCATGGCGGTGCTCGAAGGCTTTGGCCTTGAAGAAGGCGCCAATTCCGATCCCAAGCACTATGTGGTCGAAAAGGCCTTCGTCGATTAATTTCGCGCCATCTCCCGCTCAAAGCGGAGCATAGCCCGCAAAGCCTTTGGTGTGCTTTGCGGGCCTTGCTAGGATCGGGGCATGCTGTTGCCGCCGCTCCTGCCCGATACAGAGTTTGAACGCCTTGGCCCGAGCCAAAGCGATTTTTCCTATTCCTTTGAGGTCAAACGTGCCGCCATGTCGGCCCATGTCGCGCCGCATTGGGGATGGGACGAGGCGGTGCAGCAAGAGATCCACCGCGCCCATTTCGCCGCCAAACCGTTTTACCGGACCCTACGCAACGGCAAAAGCATCGGCACCCTGTCCTTCCACCTGCGCAGCGCCGATATCCGCATCGGCGAATTCTACCTCCTGCCCGAATGGCAAAACCAAGGGATCGGCGCGCGGATCGTGACCCATTGCCTTGGTCTCGCGGACAGCATGGGATTGCCGGTCCGGTTGGAATATCTGCGCTGGAACCCTGCGGGCCGGCTTTATGCGCGCTTGGGGTTTTGCGAGGTCGCGCGCACGGACACCCATATCGAAATGCTCCGGCCCGCCCCTGCTTGACAGGCCCCAAGGCGCCATAGCGGCACAGCGCCGCCCAAAGATAAACCCCGCGCGGATCGCTCCACGCGGGGTCTCAAAATTCAATGAGGTGCGGCCCGGACCGAGCCGCTCCCTAGAGCTTACATGCCAACCGCAGATTTGATCTGCTCCAGAACCTTTTGGAGCATTTCAGGATTGTCTTTGGCTTTGTCCAAACCGGTCTTGAGCATGGTTTTTTGCATATCACCAATCGAGGAACCGTCGATCATTTCGGAGACTTTGTCGAAGTTAAAGCCGTCCACGGTGAGCAATTCCTTCATGCCCTCCATCATCGAGCTGCCCGCATCACCGGCCGCTTCGGCGGCATCTGCGGCCGCGTCACTTGCGGTTTGCGCCGCATCGGTTGCGGTGTCAGCGGCGGCTTCGGCGGTATTCGCAGCGGCATCCGCAGCAGCCGAAGCGGTATCGGCGGCGGCATCAACTGCGGTGCTGGCAGCGGTTTCGGCGGCGGCTGCCGCGTCGGTGGCGACCTCTGCTGCGTCCTTGGCCACATCAGCGGCGGCATCAGCGGCATCGGCGGCGGCAGCGGTGCCCGCATCGACGGCGCCCGTGGCGGCGTCGCTGACGGCTTCGGCTGCGCCTTCGGCGGCATCCGTGGCCGCATCAACGGCTTGCGCCGCGGCGTCGCTGGCGGTTTGCGCCGCCTCGGTGGCGACCTCAGCTGCATCGGTGGCAACCTCTTTGGCCGCATCTGCTGCTGTGGTGGCCGCATCACCGGCTGCATCCACTGCATCGCCCGCTGCGTCCGCCGCTGCGGTTGCCGCGTCTGTGGCTGCATCTGCTGCCGCGTCTACCGCGTCACCTGCCGCTGTGGCTGCATCGCTTGCCGCTTCTTTGGCCGCATCTGCGGCCCCGCTGGTCGCGTCTGTGGCCTCTTGCACCACCTCTTGCACCGATTTGCCGGACATCAGCAGGTATCCGCCGCCAACAATTACCAGCGCAATCACGACCCAAAGCAGATTTTTCATGGTTCTTCATCCCCTTAACATAGGCAGGCCACCATCTTGGGGCCCGCTTCAAACAGATGTTGCAGATGCCGAGAGTTAACAAAAGGTTCAAGGGGAAAAGGAGGCGATTTCGGCCCGAAACTGCCTATTTTGCCGCTTGAAAGAGCGTGGCTGCGGGTTTACCTTGCACAATCGAAAGCTATCAAACCATTGAAGGATCAAAACCATAGCCCGCAGACCTCATAACGCGCCACCCACGCGCGAAACCGGACCCAGAATCAACGACCGCATCCGTTGCCCCGAAATCCGCCTTATTGGTGCGGACGGCGAAAACGTAGGTGTGGTGACACCCGCGAGGGGCATGGAACTGGCCGAAGAAGCGGGTCTTGATCTGGTGGAAATTTCCCCCAATGCCGAGCCGCCCGTCGTCAAGATCATGGACTTCGGCAAGTATAAATACGAGACGCAAAAACGCGAATCCGAAGCGCGCAAAAAGCAAAAGATCATCGAGATCAAAGAGGTCAAATTCCGGCCCAATACCGACGTGCATGACTATGAAGTCAAAATGCGCAACGTGTATAAGTTCTTGGAAAACGGCGATAAAGTCAAAGTTACCTTGCGGTTCCGTGGGCGCGAAATGGCGCACCAGAACCTTGGCCGCGAGTTGCTTGAGCGTGTGGCCGAGGACACCAAAGACTGCGGGCGCGTGGAAAACATGCCCAAAATGGAAGGCCGCCAGATGATCATGCTGATCGGCCCGCTGCCCAAATAGACCGGCGCACTCCCTTATAGGGCGCAGGCGCGATCTGCGCTGCGAATCCGGCCTCCCCCACATAACCTTGGGGGAGGCTTTTTCTTTGCGCGTGTATAAATTGGTCTGCGCGCGGGCAAATTCAGCAGCGCAGGCTGCGTTCAAAATGATATAAATTGTCCACTTATGATTGCAAAAGTTTCGCCTGACGCCGCGTCACTTTGAGACATGTTAACGAATGCGTGCTTAAAACTGACTAGGGTCGCCTCAAGTTTGTCCTACGCGTTCTTCATTTGCCCGCGCCGATCCCACGGGTGCGAACGCCTCTATCAGGTTTCATCGTCATGTCCCGACGACCCATTGCAACGCGCCCTGTGCTCTACCCAACACTCATGTCGGTGTTTATGGTGGCGGCCAACTATGCCTTCAGCGTGATTTTCCTCGGATTGGACTATCTGCAAACCTATATCGTGCCGGAAACCTTGGTGCCGATCTTTCTGGCCGTGCCGGTCGCGGTCATCGCCGCACGGCAAAGACGGCGCATTTACCGGCTCAATTGCACCTTGCAAGATATGGTCGATCATGACGGGCTGACCCAACTCAAATCGCGGCAGTATCTGCTCAATAGCGTCAAAGTCGCGGCGCAAGAAAACACCGTTGTGATGATGATTGATGTCGATCATTTCAAAGCGCTCAACGACACCCACGGGCACCAAACCGGCGATCGCGCCTTGCAACATATGGCGCGGATATTTGCCGATTGCTGCCGCGCCGGAGACGTCATCAGCCGCTATGGCGGCGAGGAATTTGTTATTGTTCTCAAGGACTCGGACCTCAGCGCTGCGGCTTTAATTGCCAAACGCATCCGCAAGACCCTCGCCAACCGGCCGCTGGAAACCAGCAGCGGGTCCATCGCGCTCACGGTTTCCATCGGGATCAGCGTGCTGCGCGACAATGATGACATGACCGATGCTTTGGTGCGCGCCGATACCGCGATGTATCTGGCCAAGAAAAAGGGCCGCGACCGCGTCGAAATGGAAGGCGCGGCCTAGGCCCCTGCCGACCTCGCCCGCCGCCGCCACACCGGACACCGGACATGCAAAAGCCCCCGCATCGGATGCGAGGGCTTCTTTGTTTTGAAACAGTTCGCTTACGCAGCCGCCGTGACCGCACGTTTGGTCAAAACACCGACCAGATGCGCACGGTATGCCGCCGTGCCGTGCAAATCCGCGATCATGCCATCGGCCGGAACCGACAAGCCCTCCAGAGCCGAAGCCGAGAAGTTCGACGACAAGGCCGCTTCCGCCTCGCTCCAACGGAACACGCCTTCTTCGGAGGCGCCGGTCACCGCCACGCGCACGCCGTCCGCGTATTTGGCAACATAGACACCGACCAACGCAAAGCGCGAGGCAGGTTGCTCGAACTTTTGATAGTTGGCTTTTTCGGGGATCGGGAATTTCACCGATGTGATGATCTCGCCCTCGTCCAATGCGGTGGTGAACATGCCTTGGAAATAGTCGTCCGCCGCAATCTCGCGTGCATTGGTGACGATGGTCGCCCCAGAGGCCAAAGCCGCCGAAGGGTAGCAGGCCGAGGGGTCATTGTTGGCAAGGCTGCCGCCAATGGTGCCGCGGTTGCGCACCGCCGGATCGCCGATATTGGAGGCCAAAGCCGCCAGCGCCGGATAGGCCGAGGCCTCGTCCGCCACGGTCTTATGGGTGGTGCCACCGCCGATGGTCAAGGTGCCCGCCGCAGCGGAGACCCCTTTCATTTCGGCAATGCCCGTCAACGAAACCAGCTTTTCAGGCATGGCCAGACGTTGCTTCATGGTGGGCAAAAGCGTTTGACCGCCGCCCAATGCTTGCGCCTCGTCAGAGGAGAGCGCAGCAACCGCGTCCGCCACCGTGGTGGGTTTTTCGAACTCGAAGTTATACATTTTCGATCTCCTTAAGCGTTGTTCATCGCGGCCCAAACACGGGCGGGCGAAAGCGGCATGTCGATATGGGTGATATCTTTGCCCGCAGAGCGCAGGGCGTCAACCACAGCATTCACCACCGCGGGGGGCGATCCGATGGCACCGGCCTCGCCGCACCCTTTCACACCCAAAGGATTGTGCGTGCAAGGCGTCTGGCACGAATGATCCACCGTGTAGAACGGCACATCCGAGGCGCGCGGCATGGCGTAATCCATATACGAGCCGGTCAGAAGCTGGCCGTTCTCGTCATAGGCTGCGCCTTCGAGCAAGGCCTGCCCGATGCCTTGGGCGATGCCGCCGTGGACCTGACCGGAGACGATCATCGGGTTGACGATGTTGCCAAAGTCATCCGCCGCGGCGAAACGTTCGATCGTGACCTTGCCGGTATCGGGGTCGACCTCGACCTCGCAGCAATAGGCCCCCGACGGATAGGTGAAGTTCGCCGGATCGTAGAAGGCGGTTTCCTCAAGGCCCGGTTCGATGTCTTCGAGCGGGTAGTTATGCGGCACATAGGCCGCGAGGGTCACATCGCCCCAAGCCACCGATTTATCGGTGCCCGCGACAGAGAACTGCCCGTCTTTGAGCTCGATATCGCCCTCGGAGGCTTCCATCAGGTGGGCCGCGATCTTCTTGGCTTTGTTGATGATTTTCTCGGTGGCGCGGACCATGGCCGACCCGCCAACCGCGAGCGAGCGCGACCCGTAGGTGCCCATGCCCATCGGCGCTTTGTCGGTGTCGCCATGTTCGATTTCCACCATCGAGGCGTCGATCCCGATCATATCGGCGATCACCTGCGGGAAGGCGGTTTCGTGGCCTTGGCCGTGGCTGTGCGATCCGGTCATCACAA
This sequence comes from Paracoccaceae bacterium, assembly GCA_050633545.1. Classification (GTDB taxonomy): domain Bacteria; phylum Pseudomonadota; class Alphaproteobacteria; order Rhodobacterales; family Rhodobacteraceae; genus Litorivita. Next base: position 174,435 of record JBOEGS010000006.1, on the reverse strand, counting down.
CAAGGCCGCCGGTCGCATTCACCCGAACAGTGGCCGATTCATACAGGCCCGCACGCGCCCCAAGTTGCCCCACAAGGTTCGACGGCGCGATGCCGCAAGCCTCGATATAGCAATTGACGCCAAATCCGCGCAGCTTGCCTTTGGCTTTGCTCTCGGCACGGCGCGCCTCGAACCCTGCAAAATCAGCCACTTGCGTGAGCTTGTCCATCGTCGCGTGATAATCACCGGTGTCATATTCCACCGCGACAGGCGTCGCATAGGGGAATTCGGTGATGAAGTTCTGGCGGCGCAGGGCCACTGGATCAACACCAAGCTCCAGCGCGGCTTTGTCCACCACGCGCTCCAGTTGGAAGGTCGCCTCGGGACGGCCCGCGCCGCGGTAGGCATCGACCGGAACCGTATTGGTAAACACCGCTTTGACGTTCACATAGACCAGCGGGGTTTTGTAGTTGCCCGCCATCAATGTGCCGTGCAGCCACGTCGGCACCGAGGGCGCAAATGTGGACAGATAGGCGCCCATATTGGCATAGGTATCGGTGCGCAGCGCGGTAAAGTTATTGTCCGCATCCAGCGCCAGTTGAATGGTGCTGACGTGGTCACGGCCATGAGCGTCCGACATAAAGGCTTCGGAGCGCGTCGAGGTCCATTTGACCGGACGATTGACGGCCTTGGCCGCGAAGGTGCAAAAGGCTTCTTCGGCATAGTGGAAGATTTTCGTGCCAAAGCCGCCGCCCACATCGGGGGCCACAACGCGCAGCTTGTGCTCGGGGATGCCCAAGACAAAGGCGCCCATAAGCAAGCGGATCACATGGGGGTTTTGCGAGGTGGTATAGAGCGTGTGATCGCCCGTGCCGCGATTGAAATCGCCCACGGCAACGCGCGGCTCCATCGGGTTGGCGATCAGACGGTTGTTCACCAGTTCCAGCGTAGTCACATGCGCGGCCTTTTGGAACGCTTCCTCGACGGCGGCTTTGTTTTCTTCAACAAAACCCCAGTCATAGCAAAGGTTGCTGGTCAAATCGTCGTGCACTTTGGTTGCGCCCTCTTCGAGCGCTTTTTTCATGTCCACAACGGCGGGCAGCTCTTCGATGTCGAGCTCGATCGCTTCGGCGGCGTCACGCGCCTGCTCGAGGGTTTCGGCCACAACGGCGCAGATCGGATCGCCCACATGGCGGACCTTGCCTTGGGCCAGAACGGGGTGCGCGGGCTCTTGCATTTTCTCGCCGAAACGGTCGGTGATCTCCCAACCGCAAGGAATGCCGCCGACGCCTTCGAAATCCGCGCCTGTGAAGATGCGCACAACGCCGGGCATGGCCGATGCGGCCGCCGTGTCGATATTGTTGATACGGCCATGGGCCACATCAGAGCGCAGGAAATGCACATAGGTCTGGTTTTGCAGATTGATGTCGTCGGTGTAATTGCCGGTTCCGCTCAAAAAGCGGACGTCTTCGCGCCGCTTGGTGCTGGCGCCGATGCCTCCATCTTTGGGCATGGTGGTTCCTCCCTAAAAAGTCGCGCGCTGCGCCGACTTTGGATGTGTCGAATGAAACGGGCCGCTGGACTGCGGCACGCTGATCCCTTTTGAGCGGGCAGATCCCTGCCCCTCGGCGCGCCTTATTCGGCGGCAACCTCGGCTGCGATATTGCTCACGTCCTGACCCGATGCGGCCATGATCGATTTCACGATATTGTGGTAACCGGTGCAGCGGCAGATATTGCCCTCAAGGTGATGACGGATCTCCGCCTCGGTCGGCTTGGGGTTTTCCTTGAGCAGCGCCGTCGCGCTCATCACCATGCCGGGGGTGCAGAACCCGCACTGAAGCCCGTGGTAATCTTGGAAGGCTTGCTGCACGGTGTTGAGCGTGCCGTCAGCCGCGGCCTGTGCTTCGATGGTTTCAACCGATGCGCCTTCGGCTTCGGCCGCCAGCATGGTGCATGATTTCACGGCCTTGCCGTCGACATGCACAACGCAAGCGCCGCATTGCGATGTGTCGCACCCGACATGTGTGCCCGTCAGTTGCAATTGGTCGCGCAAGAAATGAACAAGAAGTGTCCGGCCTTCTACGTCGCCGGTGGCTGTCTTGCCATTCACGGTCATGGTGACCTGAGACATGTGGCTCCTCCCAGAGTTAATGTGGTTATGAGAGGATGATAACCACCTCGCGACCCGATGTGTAAGGGTTAATTCCCAACTTAGACCAAAGGAGGAGATAACCGCGCCGCGCCCGCGTTCGCGCAAATATCCGCTTGAGAAACGGCGCGTAACTTCTTGAATTTACTACACTATAAACGCGAACAGAGGCTGCGGAAAATGCGCAATCCTCACGCATCCGCGTCGCGGCGCGGGCGCGGACGGGTCGGAATTTCCTTGAGCAGCCCCCCGACCCCCATCATCGCGATATCCGCCGAGCCGACGCAAAGCCCCCCCATCAGCCGCTCCAGCACCCAATCGGCCCCGTTCAACGCAATCGAGCGCGCACATCCTGGCAAGCCGATCACAGGCTTTTCGCCCAGCCGTCCGACAAACAGCAAATTGCCCGGATCGACGGGCATGCCAAATCGGATCACCTCGCCCCCCGCCATGCGCAGCGCCTGCGGCGCGACGTCATAGGCGTCGGATGTGGCCGATCCGGTGAGGATCAAAATCATCTCGCCCGTGGCCGCCTTGATCGCCTCGGCCAAGGGCGCTTCGCGGTGGGCGGTGATGACGCGCGCGGTGAGCGATGCGCTGAACCGCGCCAATCGCCCCGCCGTGGCGGCGCGCCCCTTGTCAGACGGCTCTGTGCCGCTGGTCTCTTGGGTCACGGTTTCGATCAAGGTCGCACTGCTATAGTAGGGCGGCAAAACGCGGATCGCCCCCGCCGCCCCCGCCTCGGCCTGCTGCACCTTTGTCTCGGGCACGGCATAGGCGATGATCTTGATCGTGGCGATCATCCCGCCTTCGTCCACGCGCGCATGATCGGCGACGGTGGCGACCGAAATCATCGGGTCAATCGCATTGAGCGCATGGATGCGCGCCGCGTCCAGCTTCACGATCCCGCAAGAGGCGGCATAAAGATTGACCCGCCCCGCCCCCGCGCCGGTGATGCGGATACATTGCGCCTCGGGGTCCGGCACCAAAGCCTGCGCCAGACGCAGCGCCGTCGCATCCTCGCCCAGATCGCCCGCCTCCAAGGTCGCCGCGACGACCTGCGTTATCCCCGATGCGGCCAGATCGGCCAGATGCGCAGCGCCCAGAACTGTGCCCTTGGCGATGCGCTTGGCCGAAGCCTTTGGCCCCAAATCCAGCGAATGCGCCAAAATCGCGCCCTCGGCCTCAGCAAGCGCGACATATCCGAACCTCACGGCGTCGCTCCGCGCAAAACGCCCACCACCTGCGACAGGATCGACACGGCGATTTCCGCCGGATTGGCCGCGCCGATATTGAGGCCGACGGGGCCGTGAATGCGCCCGATCTGCGCGGGCGTAAAGCCCGCCGCGCCCAGACGCTCCACCCGTTTGGCATGGGTGCGCGTCGATCCCAGCGCACCGATATAAAAGCAATCGGCGGCCAGGGCCTGCTCCAGCGCCGGATCGTCCAGCTTCGGATCATGGGTCAGCAAAACAAGCGCCGTGCGCGCATCCAGACCCAGCTTGGCCACCGCCTCATCGGGCCAATCGTCCAATATCTGCTCGCCCGGGAACCGCGCCTGCGAGCCAAAAGCGCCGCGCGGCTCGATCAGCACCGGATCAAACCCCGCAATCCGCGCCATGGGCACCAAAGCCTGCGCAATATGGACCGCGCCGACCACGATCATCCGCAAGGGCGGGTTGTGGATGGCGACAAAAACCTGCTCGCCCGCCTCGAAGCCCGAGCGGTCCATGCGAAAGCGCTCGTCAAACCCACCTCGGCCCAATTCGCGCGCGCCGGTGCCAAGATCGCTGACCACCGCCACCGCCGCCCGCGCCGCGCGCGCCGCGACGAGATCCTCCAAAACCGCCAAGGGCAGGACCGATCCCACCGGTTCGACCAAAATGCGGATCGTGCCGCCGCAGGCCAGCCCGACGGCAAAGGCATCCCCGTCCGAGACGCCATATTCGAGCAGCATCTGTTTGCCGCTCTCGATCGCGTCGATGGCTTCCAAAATCACCGCACCCTCGACACAGCCGCCCGACACCGAGCCTTCGATCTCGCCGGCGCTGTTGATCGCCAACTGGCTGCCGATACGGCGCGGGGCGCTGCCCCATGTTTCGACCACCGTGGCCAAAGCCGCGCCTTTGCCCGCCTTGTGCCACGCCAAAGCTACCTCGGGTATATTGTCAAAACGATCCATAATGTCCCCTCATCTCACCGCGCAGTATGACCTTGCCCCGCGCGCTTGTCTCCCCCCAAGGCGCGGCGCGATGGCCAAAATCTATGCCCCGATCATGCGCATCAACCGGTCCTTTTCGCCGCTGTCGGTCTGGCGCGAGATCGCCGTCGCCAGATCTTCGAGCGAGGCGATCGAGTGACCGGCGCGAAAGGCATCCACATGCGGCAACATCGCCGCAATGCCGCGCGCTTTGGGCGCAAATCCCTCCCAACGCAGCAAGGGATTGAGCCAGATCAGCCGTTTGCACGACAGGTGCAGCCGTTGCATCTCGCGCGCCAGATCGTCGGGCGCATCGCGGTCAAGCCCGTCGGTGATCAGCAAGACCACCGCCCCCTGCCCCATCACGCGGCGCGACCAGTCGCGGTTGAAGGCGTGCAGGCACGATCCGATCCGCGTGCCGCCTTCCCAATCTTGCGCCTCCGCCCCCGCTGCGGCCAATGCCGCATCGACATCGCGCTGCGCCAGATGGCGGGTGATATTGGTGAGCCGCGTGCCAAAGGTAAACCCGTGCACCTTGGCCCATCCCGCGCCTTTTTCATTGGCCACCGCATGAAGGAAATGCAAAACCATCCGGCTGTATTGGCTCATCGATCCGGAAATATCGCAGATCACCACCAGATTAGGATAGCGCTCGCGCGGGGTTTTGCGCGCAAGGCTGCGGATCTCGCCGCCTTGGCGCATGGCGCGGCGCATCGTGGCGCGCCAATCCATCAGCCGCCCCATCGTCGAGGCCGCCGTGCGGCGCGATTTGATCGGTTTGACCGGCAACGTGAGCCGCGCAAGCATCCGCTTGGCCTCGGCCACTTCCTCGGTGCTCATCTGCTCGAAATCCAGACTGCGCAGCCGCTCCTCGGAGGACATGGTCAGCGAGGCGTCAATCTCGATCTGCACCTCTTCTTCGGGGCTGTCTTGCGCATCGGGCATGTCGCGGTTGGCATCGCCAAGCAAGGCCTCGGCGGCGCGTTTTTCGGCGGCCTGCGCGGGGCGGTCCTCTTGCACGCCGCGAATGGCGGGCAACATCATCGCCATCATATGCTCCATAAACCGAGGGTCGCGCCAATAGAGCCGGAAGACCTGATCAAACACGCGGCGCTGTTCGGGTTTGGAGACAAAACAAGCGTGCAAAACCCAATAAAAATCGCGTTTTTCAGTGAAACCCGCCGCCTGCACCGCGCGCACCGCGTCCAGAACCGAGCCTGGCCCGACGCCGATCCCCGCCTTGCGCAACGCGCGGGCGAAATGGGTGATGTTATGGATAAGCTTGGGGTTTTCGGGCAATTCCAGCGGCAGATATTCGACCATCGCTCACCCCCGCCGCATCCGGCAGGGCAAGAGCAACAGCCCCGCATCCGCAGCACAGGGCGCGCGCACACCCAAGACCGCCGCGATCCGCGCCACAGCGGCGGGCAATCTGGCCGCGCGCGGCGCCATCACACCGGCTCCAACTGCGCCGTGACCTCGTCCAAAATGCGTTTGGCTTCCGAGCCTTGCAGCTTGGAAATGTCATCTTGGTATTTCAAAATCGCCCCGATCGTATCGGCGATGACCTCGGGGCTGAGGTTGATCACATCAAGCGCCAAGAGGCATTTGGCCCAGTCAATCGTTTCCGCCACACCGGGTTTTTTGAACAAATCCTCGGTGCGCAGCTTTTGCACAAAGGCCACGACCTCGCGGCTCAGCGCTTCGGAGGCCTCCGGCGCGCGGGCGTGCAAAATCTCGATCTCGCGCTCGAAGGCGGGATAATCGACCCAATGGTAAAGGCAGCGGCGTTTGAGCGCATCATGCACCTCGCGGGTGCGGTTCGAGGTCAGGATCACGATCGGCGGCTCGGGGGCCTTGATGGTGCCAAGCTCGGGAATGGTGACCTGAAAATCCGACAGGGCTTCGAGCAAAAACGCCTCGAAGGGCTCGTCGGTGCGGTCAAGCTCGTCGATCAAAAGCACCGGCGCGCCGCCGTCTTGCGGGCGCATCGCCTGCAGCAAGGGCCGCTCGATCAAATAGTCTTCGGTGAAAAGCTCGGTCTTGAGGCTGTCGCGATCCGCGCCGCCCGAGGCCTCTGCCGTGCGAATGGCGATCATCTGCTCGGCAAAGTTCCACTCATAGACCGCCGAAGAGGCATCAAGCCCCTCATAGCATTGCAACCGGATCAATTTACGCCCCATGGCCGCCGCGATGGCCTTGGCGATCTCGGTCTTGCCGACCCCCGCCTCGCCCTCGAGAAACAGCGGCCGCCCGAGGCGCAGCGACAAAAACACCACCGTGGCCAAAGCGCGGCTGCACACATAGTTTTGCGCGCCCAAGCTCTCTTGCACGTTCTCAATCGATGTCATCTCGCCCATGGTCTCTCCCCCGACTTGCTGCGCCGCACCAATGGCGCGCCCGTCACCGTGCAATGGCCCCGCGCCAAGTGCAACCTCGCCTAAAGTGCCATGCCGCGCGACTTGCCCCGTCCCGCGCCCCGCGACTTGCCCCGTTCCCTGCCCTTGAATTCTCGGCATTGCTCCGCAATTTTGCCCCATTCCCTTGGCATAGACCAAGCCAACACACCGCAGATAAAGCGGTGGAGCAGTTGTAAGGACTTTTGGCATGCAGGATGGCCGACATATCACCGAGACCTCTTTGGCAGGGCTGAAGAAGGGCGAGTGGCTCGAGCAATTCGCGCGCATTGCGGATGAGGCGGGCTATGTGCAGCCTTTGGGCAAACGCCATCTGGCCGGTTTTGTCGATGAAGGCCCGATTCTTTTGGTGACCTTCGAGACCATCCAAGGCATCCAGACCCTCTCCGAACATGCCCATCCCATCGGCTGGAGCCTCGTGCAATCGGAAGGCTGGTCGCATCTGGCGGTGGTCTCGGACGGCGACACATGGTTTCGCGATGCGCGCATCTACGGCTACTTCGACCGTCTGATCGACGACGGGTTTTTCGAGGATTTCGAAAAGGTCGTGTTTTACGGCACCGGCCCTTGCGGCTATGCCGCCGCCGCCTATTCCGTCGCCGCCCCTGGCGCGGCGGTTCTGGCGATCCAGCCGCAAGCGACATTGCAAAGCGGCATGACCGAATGGGACGACCGTTTTGCCCATATGCGCCGCACCTCCTTTACCGACCGCTACGGCTATGCGCCCGATATGCTCGACGCCGCCGAAGAGGCCTTTGTGGTCTATGATCCGACCCAAGACCTCGACGCGATGCATGCCGCCCTTTTCACCCGCCCCAATGTCAGCAAACTGCGCTGCCGCAATCTGGGCGAGGCGATCCAGAGCCATATGCTCGAAATGGGGGTTTTGCCCGATCTGATCAATGCGATCGGGCAAGGCGCGCTTGACGATGTCTATTTCGGCGAGGCCATGCGCGCGCGGCGCACCTACGGACCTTACCTACGCCGCCTGATGTCGATCACCGACAATGCCGAGCGCCCCTATCTGACCGCTCTGGTGTGCGAAAACGTGCTCTCGCGCATGCATGGCCCGCGGTTTCGCAAAAAACTCGAAGACCTGCGCGCCGAGGCCGAACGCACCGGCGTCAAACTGCCGCCGCCGCGCGGCGAGGCAGACAGCGAGGATGCCGAGGGCGAAACCACCCCCGAGGCCGAGGCAAAGGCCTAAGGACACAGGCGCGCGCAGCGCGTGCCGTTTCCCCACTGGCCTTGAGGCGCGCAATTGTGTAATCGCTCTGCCATGAGCGATACATTGACCATCATCCGCCCCGACGACTGGCACCTGCATCTGCGCGATGGCGCCATGCTGCGCGCCGTCCTGCCCGAAACCGCGCGCCATTTCGCCCGCGCCATCATCATGCCCAACCTCGTGCCCCCCGTGGTCACCGGCGCGCAGGCGGCCGCCTACCGCGAACGCATCATGGCGGCCCTGCCCGAGGGCATGAGCTTCGAGCCGCTGATGACGCTCTACCTGACCGAGGACACCGACCCCGAAGACGTCGCCGCCGCCCATGCCAGCGGATTGGTCAAAGCGGTAAAGCTCTACCCCGCAGGCGCCACGACCAACTCCGCCTCGGGCGTCAGTGATTTCACCAAGGTCCGCCCCGTGCTGGAAAAAATGGCCCAGATCGGCCTGCCGCTTTGCGTGCACGGCGAAGTCACCCGCGCCGATGTCGACATCTTCGACCGCGAAGCGGTGTTCATCGACACCGTGCTCGACCCGCTGCGCCGCGCCACGCCCGAGCTGCGCGTGGTGATGGAACATATCACCACCAGCCACGGCGTCGATTACGCCCGCGCCGGCGGCAATACCCTTGGCGCGACGATCACCACGCACCACCTGATCATCAACCGCAACCATATCCTCGTGGGCGGGATCAAACCGCATTACTATTGCCTGCCCGTCGCCAAACGCGAAGAGCACCGCCTTGCCCTGCGCGCCGCCGCAACATCGGGCGAGGCCACCTTCTTCCTCGGAACCGACAGCGCGCCCCATACCGACCCCAACAAAGAACAGGCCTGCGGCTGCGCGGGTTGCTTTACCGCAACCAACACCATGTCGCTGCTGGCGCAGGTCTTCGAAGAGGACGGCGCATTGGACAAGCTGGAGGCCTTCACCTCCAAAAACGGCCCCGCCTTCTACGGGTTGCCCGAAAACCCAGGCACGCTCACCCTGCGCAAGGCATCGCCGAGCTACCCCAAAAAAATCCTCACCGGCGAAGGCGAAGTTACCGTCTTCGATCCCGGTTATCCGCTGACTTGGGAGGTCGCGCCCGCCTGATCTTTGCTGGTTCCCAAAATACCCCCGCCGGAGGCGCACCGCGCCGCAAGCGTTCCCGCCCAAGAGTTTCAAGCCTTCGGCGAGGATATTTGAAGACCCTGCAAGCCGCGCCGCGCGCCCTGCCGCCTTGATTGCACGAGACCGAACAAAAGGACCTGCCATGATCCCCGCTTCTTACCCCACTGCCGAAGAGATCGCCCGCCTGACTGCGCGGATGCTGCTTGAAATCAAAGCGGTGAATTTCAACACGACCGAGCCTTACATTCTGGCCTCCGGCCTGCCCTCGCCCTCCTATATCGATTGCCGCAAGCTGATCTCTTTCCCGCGCATCCGCAGCACCTTGATGGATTTTCTGACCGTCACCGTCATGCGCAATGCGGGGTTCGAGGCCTTTGACAATATCGCGGGCGGCGAGACGGCGGGCATTCCCTTTGCCGCTCTGGTGGCCGAGCGCATGGCGCTGCCTATGACCTATGTGCGCAAAAAACCCAAAGGCTACGGCAAAAACGCCCGCATCGAGGGCGCGATGAGCGAGGGCGAGCGGGTGCTCTTGGTCGAGGATCTGACCACCGATGGCGGATCGAAGCTCAGCTTCGTCGATGCGATCCGCGAGACCGGCGCGACCTGCGGCCATACGGCGGTGATTTTCTATTACGACATCTTCCCCGAGACGGTCAAAACCTTGGGCGATCACGGGGTACAGTTGCACCATCTGTGCACATGGTGGGACGTGTTGGCCGAGGCCAAAGCGCAGGGCGCCTTTGACGCCGCCACCCTTGCCGAGGTCGAAACCTTCCTCAAGGATCCGCGCGCGTGGCAAGAGGCGCGCAAAGGCTAGGCCCCGCCCGCTCTAGCGTCCCCAGCGGCGCGTTTGATTCTCGATCCGGCCCTTCGCGGCGGCGGCGAAATCAGGCGCACCGCAAAGGATAACGCAACGTCAACCAAAAGCAAGAACAGGCCGTATATCGCCAAACCAAGCCACGACACCACTATATGTTGACCTGCGCCGCGGTGCTCTGCCAAGATAGGCGCATCCCTGACCGTTCCGCCGCGCGCCCGATTTATCCACAAAAACATACAAGTTGCGCGCCATGGGCCTCGCCCGTTAAGAACCCGCCTCAGGGATGTGAGTGGGGACAAAGATGAACGAAATTGCGGCTTTCAATGCGACCGGAAAAACGGCGGGCGCCGATGTGCAATCGCCCGATACCATGCCCCATTCCATCGAGGCCGAGCAGCAGCTTCTTGGCGCGATCCTGACCAACAACGACGTGTTCGACCGCGTCGCCTCGATCATCACCGCCGAGCATTTCTACGATCCGGTCCATGCGCGCATCTACGAGACCGCCGCCGCGCGTATTGCCAAAAACAACCTTGCCTCGCCCGTCACGCTGAAATCCTTCTTTGATGACGACGAAGGCCTCAAGGAACTCGGCGGTCCGGCCTATCTGGCGCGTCTCGCGGGGGCGGCGATTTCGGCCTATGCGGTGCGCGATTATGCGCAGATGATCTATGATCTGGCGATCCGGCGCGAATTGATCGAACTGGGTCAGGAAATCGCCAGCAAAGCCTCAAAGGTCGAGGTACATTCCGAACCCAAAGAGCAGATCGTCGAGGCCGAGCAAAAGCTCTATGCCCTCTCCGAACAGGGCAAAACCGAAACCGGTTTTCAATCGTTTTTGCATGCGGTGACCGAAGCGGTGAACTCCGCCAATGCGGCCTATCAACGCGAAGGCGGTCTGGCGGGGGTCTCGACCGGATTGATCGATATGGACCGCAAGCTGGGCGGATTGCATAAATCCGACCTTTTGATCCTCGCGGGGCGACCGTCGATGGGCAAAACCTCGCTGGCGACCAATATGGCCTTCAACATCGCCAAAGCCTACAAACGCGGCATCCGCCCCGATGGCACCGAAGGCACGGTCGAGGGCGGCGTTGTCGGTTTTTACAGCCTCGAGATGAGCGCCGAGCAATTGGCCGGCCGGATCCTGTCGGAGGCCGCCGAAGTGCCCAGCCACCAGATCCGCTCGGGCGATATGACCGAAACCGAATTTCGCCGCTTTGTCGAAGCCGCCAAAAGCCTCGAAAGCTGCCCGCTTTATATCGACGACACGCCCGCCTTGCCGATCAGCCAACTGGCCGCCCGCGCGCGCCGCCTCAAGCGCACCAAAGGGCTTGATGTGCTGATCATCGACTACCTGCAACTGGTGCGCGGCACCCCCGCCACCGCAGGCAACCGCGTGCAGGAAATCGGCGAGATTTCCATGGGCATGAAAGCCATCGCCAAAGAGCTCAACATCCCCGTCATTGCCCTCTCGCAGCTTTCGCGTCAGGTCGAAAGCCGCGAAGACAAGCGCCCGCAACTGTCGGACCTGCGCGAATCCGGCTCGATCGAACAGGATGCCGATGTGGTGATGTTCGTGTTCCGCGAGGAATACTACAAAGAGCGCGAAAAACCCGGCGATCACGAGCTTGATAAAATGGCCGCATGGCAAGAGGACATGGAGCGCCTGCACGGCAAGGCCGAAGTGATCATCGGCAAACAGCGCCACGGCCCGATCGGCACGGTCGAGCTGAGCTTCGAAGGCCAGTTTACCCGCTTTGGCAACCTTGCCAAACAATGGCAACAAGGCGAGCGCGAGGACCAATACTAACCATGCGCCCGCGCGCGGCTGGCCGCCCCTGTGCCCCCCCTGCGCCCCTATGCCCACGCCGGAGCGCAGGCAAAAGACGCGCCGCCGCCCCTTGCAGGTTCCAAAGTATCCCCGCCAGAGGCATCCGGCCTGCGCCGCGCCCCTCGCCCTGCGCCGCATCAGCGCTGATCCGCGCGCCCTTTAACCCTTTTCTCTTGACCTGAGCCATAAGACTGTCAAAACCCTCCGTCATGTCTACTGCGAGTTTGAAAATCGATCTGGATGCGCTGGTGGCCAACTGGCGTGCGCTTGACGCGGCCTCGGAGGGCGGCGTCGAAACCGCGGCTGTGGTCAAGGCCAACGGCTATGGCCTCGGGGCGGCCCGCGTCGCGCGCGCCCTTGCCCGCGCAGGTGCGCGCAAATTTTTCGTCGCCCTCGCCGAAGAAGGCGCCGCGATCCGCGATGCGCTCGGCCCCGATGTGGCGATCTATGTGTTCTCGGGCCATATGGCGGGCGACACCGATACGATTGCCGATCTTGGCCTCATTCCGATGATCAACTCGCTCGAACAGCTTTTGCGCCACTTCGAAAGCCTGCCCGACCATCCCTTCGGCATCCAGCTTGACACCGGCATGAACCGCCTCGGCATGGAGCCTGCCGAATGGGCCGCCGTGCGCGACATCGCTCTGGCGCAGGGGCCGGTTTTGATCATGTCGCATCTGGCCTGCGCCGACGAGCCGAACCACGCGATGAACGCGCGCCAGTTGCGCGCCTTTCGCCAGATGACCGACGATTGCGGCCCCGTGCCGCGCTCGCTGTCGGCCACGGGCGGCATTCTTTTGGGCCGCGCCTTCCATTTCGACATCACCCGCCCCGGCATCGGGCTTTACGGCGGCGCGCCTTTCGAGGCCGCCAAACCGGTGGTCGAACTGGAGGTGCCGGTGATCCAGACGCGGCTTGTCGCCAAAGGCGAAAGCGTCGGCTATGGCAACAGCTGGACCGCCCCCGCCGACACCCATGTCGCCACCGTCGCCGCCGGATATGCCGACGGGCTGATCCGCGCCATGGGGCCAAAAGGCATGCTGTTTTCCGGCCGCAGCGCGTGCAAAATCCTTGGCCGCGTGTCGATGGATCTGATCTGCGCCGATATCACCGCGCTCGAAGACGCGCCCAAAAGCCTCTCGCTCTTGGGACCAAGCCAAGGCGTCGATCAATTGGCCGAGGCCGCGGGCACCATCGGCTATGAAATCCTCACCTCGCTCGGGCTGCGCTACGCGCGCCGCTATACCGGCGGCTGAGGCGCTTCATGTCTGCACTCTCGCTTCTTCTCGGCCCCATCCAGCGCCTCGGCGCGGCGGTGCTGGGCCTATGCGCAGCCACGGGGCGCATCGCGCTCTTCGCCGCTCAAACCGTCAGCCACCTCGCCCGCCCGCCGTTCTATGGCCGCGAGTTTCTCCATGCGCTGTTTCAAATCGGCTGGCTGTCGCTGCCGGTCGTGGGCCTGACCGCGCTCTTCACCGGCGGCGCATTGGCCTTGCAAATCTACGCCGGCGGCGCGCGTTTCAACGCCGAAGCCGTGGTGCCCTCGATTGTCGCCATCGGCATGGTGCGCGAACTTGGCCCTGTCTTGGGCGGGCTGATGGTGGCGGCGCGCGTCGCCTCCTCGATTGCCGCCGAGATCGGCACGATGAAAGTGACCGAGCAGCTTGACGCGCTGACCACACTCTCGACCCATCCGATGAAATACCTCACCTTGCCGCGCGTGCTGGCCGCCACCCTCGCGGTGCCGGTGCTCGTCGCCGTGGGCGATGCGATCGGCATCATGGGCGGATACCTCGTGGGCGTGGCGCGGCTCGATTTCAATTCCGCCGCCTACCTGCGCAACACGGTGGATTTTCTCGAAGTCTGGGACGTCACCTCGGGCCTGCTCAAAGGCGCGGCCTTCGGCTTTATCATCGCCCTGATGGGCTGCTACTACGGGATGAACTCGGCCCGCGGCGCCCAAGGCGTCGGCCGCGCCACCAAAGCCGCCGTTGTCGCCGCCTCGGTGATGATCCTCGCCGCCAACTACCTGCTTACAGAAGTGTTCTTTTCGGCATGATCGAGATGCGCGATGTCCATAAAACCTTCGGCGCCAACCGCGTGCTGCAAGGGGTCAACCTGACCATCCCCAAAGGCGAAAGCATGGTGATTATCGGCGGTTCGGGCACCGGCAAATCCGTGGCGCTCAAATCCGTGCTCGGCCTCGTCAAACCCGACAAGGGCCAGATCCTTGTCGGCGGGCTCGATGTGCTCAAAACCGACCGCGATGCGTTTTTGGCCCGCTTTGGCATGCTCTTCCAAGGCGGCGCATTGTTCGATTCCCTTCCCGTCTGGCAAAACGTCGCCTTTCGCCTGATGCGCGGCACGCTGAAGCGCCCCAAAGGCGAGGCGCGCGAGATCGCCATCGAGAAACTGCGCCGCGTCGGCCTCAAACCCGATGTCGCCGACCGCTTTCCCGCCGAACTTTCGGGCGGCATGCAAAAACGCGTCGGCCTCGCCCGCGCCATTGCCGCCGAACCCGAGATCATCTTTTTCGACGAGCCGACCACCGGCCTCGACCCGATCATGTCCGGCGTGATCAACGATCTGATCCGCGAGATCGTGGTGGAAATGGGCGCCACCGCCATGACCATCACCCATGATATGACCTCGGTGCGCGCCATCGCCGATAAGGTCGCGATGCTCCACGACGGGGTGATCAAATGGACCGGACCCGTCGCCGAAATGGACACCTCCGGCGATCCCTACCTCGACCAATTCATCCATGGCCGCGCCACCGGACCCATCGAAGCGGTGCGTTAAACGCCCGCCGCCCCTGACGCGCCGCGCGCCAATCTCCCCCTAGCGCCGCGCGCCGATGCGCTCTACCTCTATGCCATGACCGCTGTGCACAAATACGCCAATCTCGCCTTACTGGTGCTCTTTCCCGTCGCTTGGTTCGCCCCCTTGATGCGCGCGGGCGTTTTGCCCTTCTTCTCGCTCTCCGAAATCAGCGTGATCTCCGGCCTGCAATCGCTTTGGCAAAGCGATATCTTCCTTGCGCTCATCGTCACGCTCTTTGCGCTTTTTGCCCCCTATCTCAAAACCCTCGGCCTTGCGCTGGTCCATTTCGGCCTCTTGGACACCCGCGCCCTGCCGGTTTTGACCATCTTGAGCAAATTGGCCATGGCCGATATCTTCCTCATCGCGGTCTATATCGTTCTGGCCAAGGGCGTCGGCGTCGGGCGGGTCGAAACCGCATGGGGGCTGTATCTGTTCACCGCCTGTATTCTGGCCTCCCTCGCGCTCAGCCTCGCGGCAAAGCGCGCCGCGCGCGGCCAAAGCTGACGCGTGATTGAGCAGCAATGTTGCGTGCTGCGAAACAATGGCGCGCGATTCGCGGCGCTGTTTCCCCCTGCCCCCGCAATGGCGTCAAAATCACGAATTTCCCCTTTACCTTTTGTTCACCTTTCGGCGTAAAATCGCCGGTAATTATCGCGTAACGGCTTTTGCCGCACTCTCGGGGGATGAGTTATGAGCGCACATCGATCCGCTGCCTTGCAGCTCGGCCTTACCGTGGCCCATCGCGCTGCCGTTACGCTCATGGCGCTCAGCGCGCTGATCATGACGCTCTGGACCGCGATGGCGGTGTTTGGCGCGGCGCCGTGGCTCGCCTTTGCCGCGCAGATCGGCGATCAGACCTATCCTTTGGCGGGCCTGTCGGCGCAAGTCGCTGTCACGATTTTTCTGCTGGCGCTCTGCGCCTATCTGCCCGCAAATGCCCGCATCATGGCGCTCGAAACCTCGCACCGCGCCTTTCACATGTCGATGCGCGATGTGGCGCGCGCCTATGCTTTGGCCCATGCCGCCGACCGCGAGGGCAGCTTCAAACTCTCCTCCGAATTTGACGAGGTGCGCGAGCGCCTTGCCTTTTTGCGCGACCATCCCGATCTGGACGCGCTGGAACCGCAGCTTTTGGAGGTCGCCGCGCAGATGAGCCAGACCAGCAAGGAACTGGCGCAAACCTATTCGACAGACAATGTCGCCCGCGCCCGCGCTTTTCTCAAAACCCGCCAGATCGAGGCCGATGATATGAAAACCCGCCTCGACCGCGCCCTGACGGTGACACAGGAATTGCGCTTCTGGCTCAATGACATAGAGCAAGAAGAAGACCTGATTGCCGACAAGCTGGAGCAATTGAGCGCCGAGCTGTCGGCGCTGTTGCCCGATCTGAGCGAGGAACTGGCCGCGCTCGATGCCGATCCCGCCCCGCGCAAGGAAATGCGCGTCGTCAGCGCGCGCCCCGCGCCGCGCAAAGAGGCGCAAATCGTCGATCTGCACGCCGAGATCAGCCCCGATATCGGCCACGAGATCAGCCCCGCCAAACCGACCGGCAAGCCACACTAAGCGCCGCCTCCGCGCCATGCCCTTGCGAAGCAATTGACCGCGCCCGCGCCGTGAGGCACATCAGAGCCTATGGCAAAAACCAAATCTTTCCGGTGCTCCGCCTGCGGAGCCAATTTCACCAAATGGTCGGGCCGTTGCGACGGCTGCGGCGATTGGAACACCATTGTCGAAGAGGCCCCGCTTTCGGCCGGTCCCGCCTCCAAAAGCCTTGGCGCGAAACGCGGCGCGGCGCTGGATCTGTCGGATCTGTCCACCGAAGAGGCCCCGCCGCCGCGCACCACCTCGGGCATCGGCGAATTGGACCGCGTCTTGGGCGGCGGATTGGTGGCCTCCTCGGCCATTCTGGTCGGCGGTGATCCGGGCATCGGCAAATCCACCTTGCTGTTGCAGGCGGCGGCGGAGTTCGCCCGCTCGGGCCTCAAGGTCATGTATATTTCGGGCGAGGAAGCCTCGGCCCAAGTGCGCATGCGCGCGCGCCGCCTCGGATTAGCCGATGCGCCCGTGCAATTGGCCGCCGCGACCAATCTGCGCGATATCCTGACCACTCTCGAAGAAGAACGCCCGCAACTGGCGATCATCGATTCGATCCAGACCATGTGGGCCGACAATGTCGAAAGCGCCCCGGGATCGGTCAGCCAAGTGCGCGCCGCCGCGCATGAGCTGACCACTTTTGCCAAACGCAAGGGCGTGTCGGTGATCTTGGTTGGCCATGTCACCAAAGAGGGGCAAATCGCAGGCCCGCGCGTGGTCGAACATATGGTCGACACCGTGCTCTATTTCGAAGGCGAGCGCGGGCATCAATTCCGCATCCTGCGCGCGGTGAAAAACCGCTTTGGCCCTGCCGACGAGATCGGGGTGTTCGAGATGACCGGCGCGGGATTGGCGCAGGTGATGAACCCGTCGGCGCTGTTTCTTTCCGAACGCGGCACGCCCTCCCCCGGATCGGTGGTCTTTGCGGGGGTCGAGGGCACGCGGCCGGTTCTGGTCGAGTTTCAGGCCCTCGTCGCGCCCAGCCCGCACAGCCAGCCGCGCCGCACGGTCGTGGGATGGGACGGCGGGCGCTTGGCGATGATCCTTGCGGTGCTCGAAGCGCGCTGCGGCATTCCGTTCACGGGGCTGGATGTCTATCTCAATGTGGCGGGGGGGATGAAAATCTCCGAACCTGCCGCCGATCTGGCCGTTGCGGCGGCTTTGGTGAGCGCGCGCGAAGACAGCGCCCTGCCCGCAGATACCGTTGTTTTTGGCGAAATCAGCCTCTCGGGCGCCCTGCGCCCCGCCCCGCAAAGCGAAAACAGGTTGAAAGAAGCGCAAAAACTTGGTTTCACAGCGGCGATAACCCCCTCGGGCGGCAAGGCGCTGGCCGATATGGGGTTGAAGCTCACGCAGATGGGCGATCTGACGGCTTTTGTCGGCGATATCTTTGGCGCAGGCTAGGCGCATTCACGAAGACCGCCCGATCGGCGCGGCACCAAATAAGGGACAAGATCACCCATGGAAGGCTTTACCATCATCGACGGCGTTGTGGCGCTTGTGATCGTGCTTTCGGCGCTTTTGGCCTATACGCGCGGATTTGTGCGCGAAGGATTGGCCATCGCCGGTTGGATCGTGGCGGGGCTTTTGGCCTTTATGTTCGCCCCGCAAGTCGAACCCTTGGTCAAGGAAATCCCCGTGGTGGGCGATTTCATCTCCGACAGCTGCGAACTGTCGATGATCGCGGGTTTTGCCGTGGTCTTTGCGATTGCTTTGGTGGTGGCCTCGCTGTTCACGCCGATGCTGGCCTCGCTGGTGCAGCGCTCGGCGCTTGGCGGTCTGGATCAGGGGCTTGGCTTCTTGTTCGGCGTGGCGCGCGGCATCTTGCTCGTCGCCATCGCGTTTTTCGTCTACGAGACGGTGATCACCTCGCAAAATATCACCATGATCGACGACAGCCGCTCGGCGCAGGTCTTTGGCCGCATGTCCGGCAAGATCGAGAACTCCGACCCCGAGCGCGCCATGGGATGGATCACCGCCCAATACGAGCAGCTTGTCGGCAAATGTGACGCGCCGCAATAAACGGCGGCCTTTTGCGGGAGGGCGGAGGCCTCCGGCGGGGATTTCACAGAACCTGCAAAGCAAAAACGCGCGGCCAAATGGCGGCGCGTTTTTTTGCGTCTTGCCTGCGCGCTGGCCCGCGCGCGCGGCGCGATCAGGCAAAGGGGCGCAATTTGTGATCCTTTCGTGACACTCGCGCCATGAGCGCTTAAGAGGGAGCGACCCTGCTATAAACGGATTCGGAGCGCTCGCCTTGTCCCACCCCAAACGGACCACCCCCACCCGACCCGCCGCCATGCTCAAGCAGATGCCCCCCGCCCACCCTTTCGACGACGACAAGCTGCATGAGGAATGCGGTGTCTTTGGCGTTGTGGGCGTGGTCGATGCGGCGAATTTTGTGGCGCTCGGCCTGCATGCCTTGCAGCACCGCGGGCAAGAGGCGGGCGGCATCGTCAGCCATGATCCCGACGAAGGCTTCAATTCGGTGCGCCGCTTTGGCTATGTGCGCGACAATTTCACCTCGCAAAGCCTGATGCAAACCCTGCCCGGGCCGCTGGCCATCGGCCATGTGCGTTACTCCACCGCCGGATCAAAGGCCGCGGTGATCCGCGATGTGCAACCGTTTTTTGGCGAATTTTCCATGGGCGGCGCGGCGATTGCCCATAACGGCAATATCACCAATGCCAATGCCCTGCGCCGTGAATTGATCGAGCGCGGCTCGATTTTCCAATCCTCCTCGGACAGCGAATGTATCATCCACCTGATGGCCCGCAGCCTGCAGCGCACCATCCCCGAGCGGATGGAAGATGCGCTGCGCCGTGTCGAAGGCGCGTTTTCCGTCGTCGCCATGACCCGCACCAAATTGATCGGGGTGCGCGATCCGCTGGGCGTGCGGCCTTTGGTTCTGGGAAAGGTCGCCGATGGCTGGGTCCTGTCGTCGGAAACCTGCGCGCTCGACATCATCGGCGCGGAATATGTGCGCGATGTGGAACCAGGTGAAATGGTGGTGATTTCGGAAAAAGACGGGGTGGAAAGCAGCTTCCCCTTCCGCCGCCGCAAATCACGCTTTTGCATTTTCGAACATGTCTATTTCTCGCGCCCCGACAGCGTCATCGGCGGGCGCAGCGTCTATGACACCCGCCGCCAGATCGGCGTGGAACTGGCCCGCGAGGCCCCCGTCGAGGCCGATCTTGTCTGCCCCGTGCCCGACAGCGGCACGCCCGCAGCCATCGGCTTCAGCCAGGAAAGCGGCATTCCCTATGCGATGGGCATCATCCGCAACCAATATATGGGCCGCACCTTTATCGAACCGACCGAACAGATCCGCAATATGGGCGTGCGCCTCAAGCTCAATGTCAACCGTGCGCTGATCAAGGGCAAGCGGGTGATTTTGGTCGATGACAGCGTCGTGCGCGGCACCACCAGCCGCAAGATCAAGGATATGATTTTGGACGCGGGCGCCGCCGAAGTGCATTTCCGCATCGCCTCGCCGCCCACCGCATGGCCGTGTTTTTACGGCGTCGACACGCCCGAACGCGAAAAGCTTCTGGCCGCGACGATGAACGAAGAAGAAATGCGCGACCATCTGGGCGTCGACAGCTTGCGCTTTATCTCGCTGGACGGGCTTTACCGCGCGGCGGGTGCGCCGGACGGGCGCGACAATGCCAGCCCGCAATATTGCGATGCCTGTTTCTCGGGCGAATACCCCGTGGCCCCCTCCGATATGATCGAAAAGGGTTTCGAAACAAAGACGGCCGCCGAATGAGCCTTCTGGACCTCGATAGCCGCTGGAAACGGTTCAACGACACGGGGCGCGCCTGCCCCTGCTGCGGCGAGACGTTTTCAGGCATTTTCGATCTGGGCTATGCCCATCCGTCCGATTGGCCGCACGCGGACCCCGAAGAGGGCGGCGAAGTGGTCGAGGGCGAGGACCGGCTCAATGCCGATCTGTGCCGCTATGCGGGGCGCTATTTCTTGCGCTGCGTGATGATGATCCCCGTGCAGGGCAGCGAAGAACATTTCGGCTTCGGCCTTTGGGCGCAGGTCTCCGAAGAGGTGTTTCGCAACTATCTGGGCACCTATGACGACCCGCCCGCGGATTTTCGCGGCGGCAACGGGCTTTTGGCCAATGTCCTGCCCGGATTTACCGACGAAGACATGGTGCCCTTGGTCCTCGCGCCGGTGAGCGGCGATGAGGCCACCCGCCCCGTGGTCATGGCCGAGGCAGGCGCCTTGCATGAGGCGCAGACCCAAGGCATCAGCTTTGACCGGCTTTTGGACATCTACGCCGAGGCGGGCCGCGACATTCGCCCGCATCTGACGCAGGATTGATCGCCGCGCGGCAGGGCGGATTGCCGCAACGCGCGCGCGCGCCGCAAAGCCCGCGTTGACAATCGCGCCGCGCCGCGCCAAACCGCGCATATGACAGATCAAATCGCCCTCATCACCGGCGCCTCGCGCGGCCTTGGCGCCGCATTGGCCGAAGCGCTTTGCACCAAATACCATATCGTCGCCGTGGGCCGCACCACGGGCGCGCTTGAGGAACTGGACGACCGTATCCAGGCCAAGGGCGGCAGCGCCACGCTGGCCCCGATGGATATCACCAATCCCGACGCGATGGCGCAGCTTTGCCGCTCGATCTATGACCGCTGGGGCTGTGTCGCGCTTTGGGCGCATACGGCGGTCCATGCCGCGCCCTTGGCCCCTGCGCAGTTTCTCGACGCCAAGGATTGGGAGAAATCCGTCGCCTGCAATGTCACCGCGACGGGGCAACTCATCCCCTTTATCGCGCCGCTTCTGGGCGAGGAAGGCACGGCGCTTTTCTTTGACGATGCGCGCGGCGGCGATAAATTCTTTTCGGCCTATGGGGCCAGCAAGGCGGCGCAAATCGCCTTGGCCAAAAGCTGGCAGGCCGAAAGCGTCAAAACCGGCCCGCGGGTCGAAATCCTCACCCCCGCACCTTTGGCCAGCGCAACCCGCGCGCGGTTCTTCCCTGGCGAGGATCGGGCGCCTTTGGCCAAACCCATTGACGAGGCCGCACGCCTTTTGGCGCAGCTGGGGCTGTCTTAAGCGCGCCGAACTGTGCCTTGCCGCGCTGATGATCACGGCAGGGCGGTGCTTTTGCCCCACAGCGCGGGCGCATTTTTCGCCGCGCGCCGCGCAATGCTTGCCCCGCGCGCGCCGCTCCCTTAGACAGTGATAAAACGGCAAACCGCCGCCGCGCGCCGCATCACCGCGCGCGCGGCGGCGGATCACAACAGGGCAATCGGGGCATCAGGGCACAACATGCGCATTCTCATCACCAACGACGACGGCATCAACGCACCAGGCCTCAAGACCATGGCGAAAATCGCCGAGGAACTGGCAGGGCCGGACGGCGAGGTCTGGACCGTGGCGCCCGCCTTTGAACAATCCGGCGTCGCCCATAAGATCAGCTACACCCATCCGATGATGCTGGCGCAAATGGGCCCCCGCCGCTTTGCCGCCGAAGGCTCGCCCGCCGATTGCGTTTTGGCGGGGCTGCATGAGGTGTTGCGCGGGCAAAAGCCCGATCTGATCCTGTCGGGGGTGAACCGCGGCAATAACTCCGCCGAGAACGCGCTCTATTCGGGCACCTTGGGCGCGGCGATGGAAGGCGCGCTGCAAGGCATTCCGTCTTTCGCCCTGTCGCAATATTACGGCCCCAAGAATTTCGAGGCCAAAAACCCCTTCGAAGCGGCCGAACAGCACGGCGCGGATGTGGTGCGCAAATTGCTCGCCGCGATCCCCAAGGCCGATGAAAACGCCGATTACCGCCTGTTCTTCAACATCAATTTCCCCCCCGTCGCCGCCAAGGATGTCAAAGGCACCCGCATCGGCGCCCAAGGGTTTCGCCGCCACACCCATTTCGGGGTCGAGCCGCATATGTCGCCCTCGGGGCGCAAATTCTTGTGGATCAAGGGCGGCGACCAACAAATCCCGACCCATGCGGGCACCGACGCCGCGCTCAATCTGGAGGGGTTCATTTCGGTCACGCCGATGCGCGCCGATCTGACCGCCCATGACGCGCTTGACCATTTCGGCGCGGCGCTATGAGCCGCCCGCCCCTGCCTTTGTCTTCGGCGCAGATGCACGCAGGGCGCGCCGAACATCACGAGGCCCCCGGCGCGGGCACCGTCGCCCATAGCTTGCCGCTGCAATCCGAAGATGCCCCCGCCTCCGAGGCCGAGCGCAAGATGCAATTTCTCTATGCGCTGCGCTCCAAGGGCGTGACCGACAGCGCGGTTCTGGGCGCGATGGAGAAAATCGACCGCGGCCCGTTTATTCGCGGCATATTTGCCGAACGCGCCTATGAGGACATGCCGCTGCCCATCGCATGCGGCCAGACGATCAGCCAGCCTTCGGTCGTCGGCCTGATGACCCAAGCGCTCGAAGTCAGCCCGCGCGACAAGGTGCTCGAGGTCGGCACCGGATCGGGCTATCAGGCCGCGATCCTCAGCCAGCTTGCCCGCCGCGTTTATACGGTGGACCGCCACAAGCGGTTGGTCGCCGAGGCGCGCGCCGTCTTCGAGGCGATGGATCTGGTCAATATCACCGCCTTTACCGCCGATGGCAGCTTTGGCCTGCCCGATCAGGCCCCCTTTGACCGCATCATCGTCACCGCCGCCGCCGAGGACCCCCCCGGCCCCCTCTTGGCGCAGCTCAAGATCGGCGGTATCATGGTGGTGCCCGTGGGCCAATCGGACACGGTGCAAAGCCTGATCCGCGTGCGCCGCCTTGAGAGCGGATTTGACTATGACGAATTGCGCCCCGTGCGCTTTGTGCCCCTGCTCGAAGGGCTGGGGCGCGACGGCTGAGCGCCGCACAAACAGACAGCCCGATCCCATACGGGCCGCAGACAGTGAAAGCCCCGCAAACGTCAATAAGGGGCAAGCAAAGGCCAAAATGGCCGGTGAGTGAGGATATCGAGATGACCCATGCGCCCCTATCGTGGCCCGATCCCCGAAAATCTTTGCGCGCTGCCGCGCTGCTCGGGGCGGCCTTTTCTTTGGCCGCTTGCGAAGGCGGGCTGGACCTCGACCTGCGCGGCAATTTCGGCAATGCGATGAGCACCGCAGAGGCGGCCAAAACCGCCACCGCACAGCGCCCGCGCCCCGATGATCGCGGCATCCTCTCCTATCCCAACTATCAGGTGGCCGTGGCCAAACGCGGCGATACGCTGGCCAGCCTCGCGGCGCGCATTGGCACGGATGCGGGGGCGCTGGCCAAATTCAACGGCATCCAGACCGGCGATAAGCTGCGCGAGGGCGAGATCGTCGCCCTACCCGGCCGTGTGGCCGAACCCTCGCCCGCCACCGGCGCCAGCGGCACCGGACCCTTGCGCCCTGCGGTGGACATCTCGGCCCTTGCGGGCGGGGCCATCGACCGCGCGGGCGCCGCGCAGGTGCAAACCTCGACCCTGCCCTCTGCCGCCTCCGCCGCCTCGGCGCCGCCGCCGCCCGTCGTCGCCCCCAACGAGAGCGCCGTCGAGCCGACCCGCCACAAGGTCAAACGCGGCGAGACCGCCTTTACCATCTCGCGGCTCTATGGCGTTTCGGTGCGCAGCCTGTCGGAATGGAACGGGCTGGACAGCAAATTCACCGTGCGCGAGGGGCAATATCTGTTGATCCCCGTGGCCGAGCAATCCGCCCCGCAGGCGCAAAAAGTCGCCAAACCCGGGTTTGGCAACCCCTCGCCGACGCCGACCCCGCCAAGCGCGGTCAAACCGTTGCCGGACGAGAAAACCCTGCCCGCCGCGCAGGCCGCCGCCGAGGCCGCCAAAGCCGCGCCCGATCTGGGCAAGACCCAAACCAAAACCGCCACCAACGCGCGGCTCACCTATCCGGTCAGCGGCAAGATCATCCGCGAATATACCAAGGGCAAATCCGACGGCATCGACCTGTCGGCCCCCGCAGGCACGCCGATCAAAGCCGCCGATGCGGGCACCGTTGCCGCCATCACATCGGACGCGGACCAAGTGCCGATCATCGTGATCAAGCACGCAGGCGGGCTTTTGACCGTCTATGCCAATGCGGGCAATATCACCGTCAAAAAAGGCGACAGCGTCAGCCGCGGCCAAAAGATCGCCAGCCTGCGTGCCGATCCGGCCAACTATGTGCATTTCGAAGTGCGCAAAGGCTTTGAAAGCGTCGATCCGCTGCCCTACCTGCAATAGGGCGGCAAGCCGTTGAAATCACCGCGAAACCGGCAAAGACCCGCGCGCGCCGCGATCGGCAGAAAATGGCCAAAGTTGACCTAGGGGCAGGAAATTCACCCCGCGTTAACCCTTTTGCCACATTTTCGCCATGTTTCTGATCGATAAACACAGTGTTTCCGTTGCGTAAAGCGCCCTTCGACAGGTTTGAAGCGCCCCCACCACTGTGGTGCCTCTCATCCCCCCTTTTGAAGTGTATACGCAACGGGTGTGTCTCGGATCATCCCCCCGAACATGCCCGCATGAAGTCAGGATCAGTGGTCGGCGTGCTCTCTCGCGCCGGACGCTGCCTCCCACGAGGGGCCTCTCGCCCTTATGCGCGTCGCGGTCCTCCACTGCGGCGCGCAAGTGTTTTGGCAGGGACGATTTTGGCCGACTAACGGCGGATCGCCACGCCCTTGCGCCCTGCCAGATCGGTGACGAATTGCCATGCCACGCGGCCCGAACGCGATCCGCGCGTCGCTTGCCATTCGATCGCCTCGGCGCGCAATTCGTCGGGCGCCACCTCGATCCCGTAGGCGGCGCAATAACCGTCGATCATCGACAGGTATTCGTCCTGATCACACGGATGAAAGCCCAGCCACAGGCCAAAGCGATCCGACAAAGAGACCTTTTCCTCGACCGCCTCGCCAGGATTGATCGCCGAACTGCGCTCGTTTTCGATCATGTCGCGGGGCATCAAATGGCGGCGGTTCGACGTGGCATAAAACACCACATTCTCGGGCCGCCCCTCGATCCCGCCATCCAGAACCGCCTTGAGGCTCTTGTAATGCTGGTCGTCATGGCTGAAGGACAGATCGTCGCAAAACAGGATGAACCGTGCCTGCGCCCCGCGCAAAAGCGCCAAAAGCCGCGTCACCGAGGGCAGGTCCTCGCGCTGCAACTCGACGATCTTGAGCGCCTCGCCGCGCGCCAGAACCTCGGCATGCACCGCCTTGACCAATGAGGATTTGCCCATGCCCCGCGCGCCCCACAAAAGCGCGTTATTGGCGGGGAGGCCCCGGGCAAACCGCAAGCTGTTGTCCAAAAGCGTATCGCGCGCGCGGTCCACCCCGACCAAAAGGCTCAAATCCACGCGGCTGACATCGGGCACGGGGGTCAAACGGTCGGGATCGACATGCCAGACAAAGGCCTCGGCTTCGCTAAAATCGGGGGCGGGCTGCGGCGCGGGGTGCATCCGCTCCAGCGCCGCCGCGATCCGCTCCAGCGGGTCAGTCACGCTTGTCCCCTCCAGCATCCGCGCCGTCCAGATCATCGCCCTGATCATCCTCGTCCTCGTCGAACTCGGCCATCAGCGGGTCGTCGAACTCTTCTTCGTCCTCGTCGTCATAATAGCCCTCGGCGCGCAAACGCTCTTCGCGCTTTCTCTCGACGCGGCGCACCAAAAGGATCGATACCTCGTAAAGCCCGTAGACCACGACGAACAAAATCACCTGCGTGATCACATCGGGGGGCGTGACCAGAGCGGCCAACACAAGGATCGCCACCACCGCATATTTGCGCACCCCGCCCAGCCCTTCGGCCGAAACCAGCCCCGCTTTGCCCATCAAGGTCAGCAAAACCGGCAATTGGAAGCACAGGCCAAAGGCGACGATAAATTTGATCGTCAAGGAGAGGTATTCTTGCGCCGAGCCCTGAAAGGCGATGCCCGCGGTCGCATTGGCGACTTCATCGCTCATCACAGTGCCGGCCTGTTGAAATCCAAGGAAGAAATCAAAGGCGAGCGGCGTGACCACATAAAAGGCAAAGGCCGCGCCCAAAAAGAACATGATCGGCGAGGAAATCAGGAAGGGCAAAAACGCCCCGCGCTCGTTTTTATACAGACCCGGCGCCACAAAGCGCCACATCTGCAGCGCGATATAGGGGAAGGACAACAAAAGCCCGCCCAGAAGCGAGATCGAGATCGCGACGAAAAAACCCTCTTGCAGCTTGATCAGGATCAGCCCGCAATCGCCCTGCCCGCGCTCGGCCATGGCCGTGCACAAAGGATGGGTGAGGAAATTGAAAATCGGGTTCCAGACGGTGAAGCAGATCACCATGCCGATGATGAAAGCGACGACCGAATGGATCAGCCGGTTGCGCAGCTCTGCCAGATGTTCGATCAACGGCGCGGAGCTGTCTTCGATCTCGTCGGAATGGCTCATGAGTTAGTCCTTGGAGGCCGTGGAGGCCGTTTTCGCGGCGCTCTTTTTGGCTGCGCCGGCTTTGGCGACCGGTTTTGCGGCAGGCTTCGAAGCTGCGGTTTTCTTTGTGGCGGTTTTGGCGGCAGGTTTGGCCGCCGTTTTCGTCGCCGTTTTCGCTGCTGACTTGGCTGCTGCGGGCTTTTTCGCAGCGGGCTTTTTCGCCGCTGACGTCTTTGCGGCCGCTTTGGCCGCCGGTTTAGCGACCGGTGCCGCGGGCGTATCGGCTTGCGCCGCCTCTGCGACGGCTTCGGCGGCTTTGCGATCTGTGGCCGCTTTGGCCGTGGCCTCGTGGATTTTGCGCGCTGTTGCCGCGCGCTCCTCGTCGAGCGACCCATTGGGCGACATCGGATCCCATGCTTTGAAATCCTTGGTCACATCGTCGGTGACCTCCTTGATCTTATCAAGGCCCATGGATTTGGGGTCCGCGATGTTGCGAAAGGTCGTCGCGGCCTCTTTCATGCCCGATTGGTCCGCCGCATCATCCATCGCACGGGTGAACTCGCGCGCCATGCCCTTGGCCTTGCCGACAAACCGTCCGACATTGCGAAACAGCATTGGCAAATCCTTCGGCCCCACGACGATCAACGCCACGATGCCGATGAGCAAAAGCTCGGTCCAGCCCAGATCGAACATATGCGTTTAGGCCTTGTCTTTTTCGGCCGTCGTCTCGGCAGTGCTTTCCTCGGCGGAGGCCTCTTCAAGCTCTTTGGTGCCGTCGCTGACGCCTTTTTTGAACGCGGTGATGCCCTTGCCCACTTCGCCCATCAGGGACGAGATTTTGCCGCGTCCGAACAGGACCAAAACCACAACGGCGATGAGCAGAAGGCCCGGAAGGCCGATATTGTTAAGCATGAGTAGTCTCTCCCTCGGTGAGGGCACATCAAAGCGCCCCGTAAATCCATCCCGTTCTATCTAATCCCAAGCCCGCGCAGTTTAAAGCACCAAAGCGCGAAAGCGCCGCGATTTTATGCCGCGCGCAGAGCGGGTCAGCCGCGCAGCGGGAAAACGAAACAGCGGTCGCGCCGGATCATCAGCCAAAGCGCCTGCCCGACCTTGGGCAAAAACACATTGGGCACCGTCGCCTTGAGGATCGATCCGTCGTGATCCATGCGAAATTCCACAAGGCTTTCGGACCCCATAAACCGCGCCCGCGTCACCACGCCGCGCGCGGGCGTTCCGTCCTGCACCGTCGACAGCGGCCCGCGCCCTGCACGGTCGAAATCGATCTTGAGGTGCTGCGGGCGAATAACGATCTCCACCGCGCCGCCGTCCGGCACGCCAGGGGCGAGAAATTGACCAAAGGGGGTTTCGGTGAGCGCCCCTTGAACTGTGCCGCGTATCACATTGATATCGCTAAAAAATGCCACCGCCGCCTTATCGCGGGGGGCGTTATAGATATTATAGGGCGCGCCTTGCTGGATGATCTTGCCATCGCGCATCAATGCGATCTCGTCGGCCATGCGCATCGCCTCTTCGGGCTCGTGGGTGACCAGCAAAACCGCCGCATCCTCCTCTTTGAGCACCGCCAAAGTCTCGTCGCGGATGTCGTCGCGGAGCCGGTTGTCGAGGCCCGAAAACGGCTCGTCCATCAACATGATGCGCGGACGCGGGGCCAAGGCGCGCGCCAGCGCCACGCGCTGCTGCTCGCCGCCCGACAATTCATGTGGAAACCCGT
The DNA here is from genome assembly GCA_050633545.1 of Paracoccaceae bacterium. Taxonomy (GTDB): domain Bacteria; phylum Pseudomonadota; class Alphaproteobacteria; order Rhodobacterales; family Rhodobacteraceae; genus Litorivita. The sequence goes on along the minus strand of JBOEGS010000006.1, from coordinate 146,186 downwards.
CGATAAACCGCATCAACCCCACACGGGTGAGCAATTCCTCGACCCGCGCGCGTTTTTTCTCCTTTGCACCGGTCAGGCCAAAGGCGACGTTATCGGCGACGCTCAAATGCGGAAAGAGCGCGAAATCCTGAAACATCAACCCGATATGGCGCCGCTCGGGGGGCACGCGGAACTGTGTGTCGCAGATCAGGGCGCCATCGACGTAGATCTCGCCCTCGTCTTGCATCTCGACGCCCGCGATCATCCGCAAGGTCGTCGATTTGCCGCAGCCCGACGGCCCCAAAAGGCAGGTCACCTGCCCGCGCGGCACGCTGAGCGAAACGTGATCCACCACCGCTGTGCCATCGAAACGGCGCACCAAGCCGCGCACTTCGAGGCGCGGCGGCAGGGCGGGTTTTGCTGTGGCGGCGGGGGCTTGGGTCACATATTGCTCCGGTATCCGATGAAAACCATCGGGTTTTCGCCGTTGCTATCAGCCTGCTCAAAACTGCGCAAGCCTGCCCGCCCGCCGCGCGGCCTTACGGCGCAGCGCGCGCCTTCACGGCGCGCGGCGCATCCCCAGCAGCACGCTGGCAAATCCTGCGATCAAGACCGCGATGCAGATCGCCAAAAGCTGCTCGTATTTATGCCCCTCGGGCAGCATCTGCGCCACCGCGGGCACGGCGCGAAAGAAATAAGCCAAAGCGCCCAAAATCGCCGCCATGAAAGCCCCCGCAAACCCCGCGCGGCTGACCGGCCGCCCCGCCACCAGCCCGACAATCAACACGGGCGTGAGGAACATCGAGGCCGTGCCGCTGACCGCCACCGCGTCAAACAAGGTCTGGTTGCCCCAAAGCGTCAAAACCGCCCCCGCCGCCATGAACACCGCCATCGCAATGCGCCCGCCGCCGAGGCTGCGCGGGGCGAGCTTCCATTCCTCGACCACCAGCCGCGCCGCCGAAGCCAGCGCCGAATCCAGCGTGCTAAGCGCCGAAACCAGCAAAGACAGCATCAAGGCGGCAAACACCCATGTCGGCAGGATTTGCGCCCATGTGCCGAGCAATTGCCCCTCATAGGCCGCGCCCTCGATCCCCGCCTGAATGCCGAAAAACCCGAATCCGATGATCAACAGCGTCGAAATCCAGAACGCATGCACAAAAGAGGCCCGCGTCGTGGCGCGATCGGCGATAAATCCGCGGTCCATCATCACCGGATCATGGGCCGGATAGGAGAAGACCTGTAGCAAGGCCACCGCCATCAGCACCCAGCCGTTATAAGCGCCCGAAGTGCCCTGCGCGCTCAAAGCCGCGCCCAAGGAAAACCCGCTATCGGTGATCAAGAAGCCGAATGCGAGGATGAAAACCACAAGGAAAACAACCATCTGCACCACATCCGTGCGCAGCGCCGCGCTCAGCCCGCCCCAAGCGGAATAGGCCAGACCGACCAGCGCCACCACGACAATCGCCCATGTTTGCGAGCCGGGCAATACGGCGGCAAAGATCAATCCCACAACGATGAGATTGGCAAAAACCTCCGACAACAGCCGCAATCCGATCACCGCATTATAGCCCCCCGTGCCGATGCGCCCGAACCGCGCGCCAAGCCAGTCCTGCACCGACATGGCGCCGCTGTCGCGCAGCCGCCCGACAATGAAGCCGCCGGTCAGAAACGAGCCGTAATAGGCCGCATAGGCCAAGGTGCCCGCGATCCCGTAGTAATAGCCCAAAATCGCCGCATTCATCAGCGAGCGGGCAAAAATCCATGTGGTCACCTGGCTCAGAACCAGAACCCACAAATGCGGCGCGCGCCCGTCCGTATTGGCCCCGCCAAAAAACCCCTCAACGCTGGCGCGGCGCGGCGCGGCCAAAAGGCTCGCCGCGATGATGGCAGAAAAAATTGAAATGATGGCAATGGCTTGCATGGATGTGCTCCTGTCCCTGCCCCTTACGGGGATTTGGATATGTCGCTATCAAGCCATAACGCGAATGCCCAATTGTTTCGCGCCGCCCCACGGGTTTGTGAAGCGGCACGAGGGGTGGCGGGCACTTTGCAAACTGCCTTGGGCAGAGGTTTGCAAAGCCACAATATCACAGCGTGGCGTTGGTCGCCCCGCCGTCCAGAAGCACGTTCTGACCGATGATAAATCCCGCGTGCTGCGAGCACAGGAAAGCGCAGGTCGCGCCGAACTCCTGCCGCGTGCCGTAGCGCCCTGCGGGGATCGAGGCTTCGCGCTGGGTCTTGGCCTGTTCGGGCGTGATGCCTTGCGCCTTGGCGACACCCGCGTCCAAGGACACGGCGCGGTCGGTCGCATGGATGCCCGGCAAGATGTTGTTGATCGTCACGCCCGATCCGGCCACTTGCCGCGCCGTGCCCGCCACATATCCGGTCAACCCCGCCCGCGCCGAATTGGACAGGCCCAGCACCGCAATCGGCGCTTTGACCGATTGCGAGGTGATGTTGACGATGCGCCCCCATCCTTTGTCCATCATCGCGGGCAGCAGCGCTTTCATCAAGGCAATCGGCGCGAGCATATTGGCATCGAGCGCCTTGATGAAATCCTCGCGCTCCCAATCCGACCACATGCCGGGGGGCGGGCCGCCCGCATTTGTCACCAAGATATCAACGCCTTGCGCCGCCCCGAGCACCGCCGCCTGCCCCTCGGGCGTGGTCACATCCGCCGCCACGGTCACCACATCCACGCCGTAGGCCTTGCGAATCGCATCGGCCGAAGCCTCGAGCGCCTCGGCCCCGCGCGCGTTCATCACCAGATCGACGCCCGCCTCGGCCAAGCTTTCGGCGCAGCCAAGCCCAAGCCCCTTGGACGACGCGCACACCAGCGCCCGTTTGCCCTTAATTCCCAGATCCATCGCGCATCTCCTCATGCTCATCGGGCGCTTTTGCCGCCATTTCAGGCACAAGCTTGCACCAGCCCCGCCGCGCACGCCAGCAAAAGACCGGCCCGTTGACCCGATGTCGCCACAATTCTACCATAGGCTTCCCGTCAAGCCGCGATCGAGATTGATAAAGACAAGACCGGCAAAACAGAGCATATCGAACCCGCCATGACCCAAACCGCGCCCGAAATTGCCAAACCGGCCCAATCGCTTCCCGTGTTCCGCTCGGGCGCGCTGTGCGTCAGCCACGGGGTGAATATGGGCGAAGGGCTGTCCTTTGCCGCCGAATTGATGCTCGACGACACCTATCAGATCGCCGAGGGCTCCGCTTTGGAACGCCTGTCGATCATCGCCTCCGACGCGGGGCCGTTTCGCATCGCCTCGGGCACGGTCTTGGGCCTTGAGGGTGCGGCGCTGCATCTTGATTGCTGCATCACCTTGATGGATTTCGACGGCTCCACCACCGAGGTGATCGTTCTGGTCGAGGTGGACGAGGACGGCGATATCAACGAGATTTACGCCCTGCCCCTCGCGCCTTTGGCCGCCAAACGCGACTACCGCCTTGTGGGCATCAATACGGACAACACCCGCGCCAAATTCGCCGAAGTGGCCTGTTCGTCCTTTGCGCGCGGCACCCATATCACGCTGGCCTCGGGCGCGCAGGTCCCGATCGAGGCGCTGACGGTCGGCGATATGGTCCTGACCCGCGATGACGGGCCGCAGCCGATCCGGTGGATCGGGCAAACCACCGTGCGCGCCGTGGGCGAATTCGCCCCCATCGTCATCGCCGCAGGCACGCTCAACAACGAAAACGACCTCACGCTCAGCCCCGATCACCGCCTGTTCATCTATCAACGCTCCGACCAGCTTGGCGCAGGGCGCAGCGAGCTTCTGGTCAAGGCGCGCCATCTGGTCAATGGCGACAGCGTGATCCGGCAAGACGGCGGTTTTGTCGATTATTTCCAACTGCTCTTTGACCGCCACCAGATCGTCTATGCCGAAGGCATCGCCGCCGAAACGCTTTTGGTCGATACGCGCACCCGCCCCGCATTGCCCGAAGGATTGACCGACAAGCTGCTCGGCCCGAACCATGCCGCCTCGGGGCTCAGCGGGCTTGAGGTCAGCGAAACCCTGCTCGACCGCCCCGACGCCGCCGAAATCCTGCGCCGCGCCTCAACGCGCTAAGCCCGCGCCACGCTTTACTTTCCCGCCCCGCCCGCCATGATGGCGCGATCAGGCGGCGTAAAGAGTAAGGCAATGGCGCCCCCCCGAGCGGCGAAAGCGTCGAACGCGCGGCAAGCTGGGGCGAACGATTCATCGGATCGGCCATTCCAGAATGGCAAAAACACCTCGCCCCCGAAGCCTTGGGCAAAGCCACCGCGCCCATGGGGATCATCTTGGGCTGTGGCGCGCTCGGTGCTGCCTTGACGGGATTCAATCCGATCGGATTTGGCGCAGGCAGCATGGTCGGAAGATGGCTCACCGGAGAATTGAAAAGCGGTGTGGCCAGCGACAGGATCACCGAGATGCTAGACAATCCATCGGCCCCCGAGACGTAAAACCCCACCGACGCGATACCGACGCAATACCGACGTTTTACCGACGCGGCTGAACGGGCCATATTGCGCCGCCCTGCGCGCGCCGTTATATGCGCCTCATGCTAGATATCGCCTCCAACCGCCCCGCCTTGCCGCCCGAGATCGCGCGCCGTCGCACCTTTGCGATCATCTCGCATCCTGATGCGGGCAAAACCACTTTGACCGAGAAGTTTTTGCTCTTTGGCGGCGCGATCCAGATGGCCGGTCAGGTCCGCGCCAAGGGCGAGGCGCGGCGCACGCGCTCGGACTTCATGCAGATGGAAAAGGACCGCGGCATCTCGGTCTCGGCATCGGCAATGTCGTTTGATTTCAAAAGCTTCCGCTTCAATCTTGTCGACACGCCTGGTCACTCGGATTTCTCCGAAGACACCTACCGCACCCTGACGGCGGTGGATGCGGCGGTGATGGTGATCGATGGCGCCAAAGGCGTGGAAAGCCAGACCCAGAAGCTTTTCGAGGTCTGCCGTTTGCGCGACCTGCCGATCCTGACCTTTTGTAACAAAATGGACCGCGAAAGCCGCGATACCTTTGATATCATTGACGAAATCCAAGAGAACCTTGCCATCGACGTGACCCCCGCCTCTTGGCCCATCGGCGTCGGCCAAGATTTCATGGGTTGCTATGATATGCTCCACGACCGGCTTGAACTGATGGATCGCGCGGACCGGAACCGCGTCGCAGATAGCATTGAAATCAAGGGCTTGGACGATCCTTTGCTGGACAAACACGTGCCTGAGCATCTGCTTGAAAAGCTGCGCGAAGAGGTCGAAATGGCGCGCGAATTGCTGCCCGCGCTGGACCCGCAATCGGTGCTCGAAGGCCATATGACCCCGATCTGGTTCGGCTCTGCGATCAACAGCTTCGGCGTCAAGGAATTGATGGATGGCATCGCCGAATACGGCCCCGAACCACAGCCCCAACGCGCCGAGCCAAGAGCAATTTTACCTGAAGAAACAAAGGTTTCCGGCTTTGTCTTTAAGGTCCAAGCCAATATGGACCCCAAACACCGCGACCGCGTCGCCTTTGTGCGATTGGCCTCGGGACATTTCAAACGCGGCATGAAATTGACCCATGTGCGCAGCAAAAAACCCATGGCAATTTCCAACCCCGTGCTGTTCTTGGCCTCGGACCGCGAATTGGCCGAAGAAGGCTGGGCCGGCGACATCATCGGCATCCCCAACCACGGCCAGTTGCGCATCGGCGATACCTTGACCGAGGGAGAAGCGATCCGCGTCGCCGGCATCCCGTCCTTTGCGCCCGAACTCTTGCAAACCGTGCGCGCGGGCGATCCGCTCAAGGCCAAACACCTTGAGAAAGCCTTGATGCAATTTGCCGAGGAAGGCGCGGCCAAAGTGTTCAAACCCGCCATCGGCTCGGGCTTTATCGTCGGGGTCGTCGGCGCCTTGCAATTCGAGGTGCTCGCCAGCCGGATCGAGCTTGAATACGGGCTTCCGGTTCGCTTTGAAACCTCGCAATTCACCTCTGCAAGATGGGTGAACGGCGACCAGCAAGCCGTTGATAAATTTGTCAATTCCAACAAGCAACACATCGCCACCGACAATGACGGCGACACGGTCTATTTGACGCGTTTGCAATGGGATATCGACCGCGTGGCGCGCGATTATCCCGATGTGCGCCTGACCGCGACCAAGGAAATGATGGTGTGATCTTGGCTGCGCGGCGCGGCATGTGTGCTTTGCGCGCCGCGCCGTTCGCGCCTTATCAACCATAGGCCGACCTGCCTCTTGCGCCGCAGCCCAGCAATCGGCATCCTTCGGGCATGAGTGCGACCCCGCCCAAATCCCCCGATGACGCCGCCCCCGCAAGCGCGGAGCCTTGGGTGCGCGATCTGGCCATTCATTTGCGCAGCACCCGCGAGGCCCGCCATGCGGAGCGCGGCATCGATATGGACCAGACGCTGACCGAACGCGCCGAACAACGCGCCCGTTGGGACGCGATCGAGGCCGCCGAAGCGGCGGCGAAAAAGGCCGAGAAAGCCGCGAAGGTCGCCGCCGAAGCCGCCGCGCAACTCCCTGATATTGTGGCGAAATCCGCCGTAGACGCCGCGCAGAGCGACAAATTCGCCGCCGCGCCCGAACCGCAGCAAGAGGATGCGCCGGCGGCGGCCGGACGGGAGCAGCCAGAGGATCAACAGGCCTTGACCGAGTTGATCACGCAAAGCTTAATCGAGGAAGATGAGCCGCAAGACGCGGGCGCGCCGCAGATGCAAATGCCCGTCGATGTCACCTATGAGGGCGGCTATCTTGCGATGCTCGACCTGCTGGACCAACGCCGTGCGCCGATCACCTATGCCGAGGGCGAGGCCCTGCCGCCGATTGACGTGAACCTTGCGCCCTATTGCACAGAAATCATTGGGAAAATCCCGGAAGACATCAAGAGAAGCCGCAGCGCCTATGCGGTCAAATACCGCGCCCTTGCGCGCGAGTTGAAGGGCCTGCCGCGCATTTGCCATTTGCACGCGCTGCTGATCGCGCATCTGCGCAAGCAAAGCCAGCCTGAACATTGCGCCGCTCTCTTCACGCGCCTATGGGCCGAGCATCCCGATCTGCTGCTCGAACACTTGAACGCCCGCTGGCAAGTCTCTGCAATCACGACGTTTTCCGAACATGGCGTAACCGAGGGCCAACGCCGCTGCGGCCTTGGCCTGTCGGTTTTGCTCAACACGATGAAATTCTACGAGACCGAGCGGCTTTATTCGGGGGCCAGACCCAAACAGCCCCATAGCCTCAAAACGCAAGTGCGTGGCCGTTTGCCCATGGAAATGGACACTTATTCCATCGTCAATGGCGGGCTTGATGTGGCGCTTTTGGGCCGTTTGTGGATCGACGCCGAGCAAGACGAGGTGATCCGTCCCCTGGCGCAGAACCTGTTGGAAATGCTCAATGCGGACACGCGCAATGTGTTTCGCCGGATGCGGATCATGCGCGTCCAACTGGCAGGCCAACGCGCCAGCCGCGCCGCCAAACGCCGCGCCCTGATGGCGGCTTATGATGCCGCCGTGGAGGCCGAGGAAGCCGCGCAAAACGGCGAGACCCCCGCCGCGCCCGATCTGGAGCAGATCGCTGCGAAAGCCGCCGAAGCCTTGGCCAACGACGCTGCAAAACCGGCCCGCCGCCGCAAAGCCGCGCCCCCGCCCCCCCCTGCGCCGACACCCGAGGAATAGCCGATGCCCGCCGCGCCAGATGCCACGCCAAGATGGGGCATTGTGACCACGCTCAAAGGCCCTCTGCGCGATATGCAGCGGTTCGCCGCCTATCACCTTGCCCTTGGCGCGGCCCGTATCGAGATCTATCTCGACGCGCCCAAGGACAGCACGATCCGCGCCCTGCGCGCCCATCCGCGCCTCTGTGTAACCGCCTGCGACAGCGCCTATTGGCGCCAAAGCGCCATTGGCCGCCGCCCCAAGCAACATCAATTGCGCCAAGCCCATAACGCCACCCGCAGCTATGCGCGCGCGCATCTGCCGATGGCGGAGATGACCGGCGCGGCCGCACAGCCGCTCGATTGGATCGCCCATATTGATATGGATGAATTCATCCTCGCGCGCGGCGCGGGGGCCGAGGACGGGCGCGCGCCCGATGTCGACGCCGAACTGGCCCGCCAAGGCACAGATGTCACCGCCTTGGTGCTGCGCCCTGCCGAAATGCTCGCCCCCGAGGGCGGCGGCAAGGCCCCCGCCAAGGGGCTTGGCGGGCTGACCGGTGCGCGTCATTTCAAGCTCAAACCCGCCAGCGCCGGACACAATAAATCCGTCCTCGAAGAGCTTTACCCCACCTTTGGCGCCCATCTGCGCGGCGGGTTTATCTCCCATCTGGGCGGCAAGGTCTTTGCCCGCACGGGCATCGATCAGGCGCGGCTTGGCATTCATATGCTGTTCGAGGGCGAAGACCCAACCGAGGGCCGCAAATCCAGCGATGATCTGTTTACCGGCCATGCCCATGCGCCCAGCTGGCCCGTGTTCGAGCGCCATATGGAGTTTCGCCTGACCCATGGCAGCTATCGCAAACGCAGCGCCGAAAACTTCCGCCTCTCCGATATCATTGATTTTTTACAAGAGGATAGAGAGGCCGCCCGTTTGGACCATCCGCTGCGCGGCTTCTTTCGCGAGGTCTGCGAAGCGCGGCCGGAGTTGCTGGCCGGATTGCGCGCCTATGGTATGTTGCTCACCCGCGATCTGCACCTCGACGCCCTGCGCGAAGCCGCTTTTCCGGCCCCGCCCGCAGACCGGCCGGACAATGCCGGCCCCGGCAAAAACCCGTCTGGCAAAAACCCGTCTGGCAAAAATCCAACCGGCCAAGACCCATCCACGATAGAGGCCCGCTCCGATGTCTGACGCCCCCACCTTGCCCAAATGGGCCGTTGTCTCCACCATCAAGGCCGAGGCCGAAGACATCCTCAAGTTTGCCGCCCATCATCTTGATCTGGGTGCGCACCGCTTGTTTCTTTATCTGGACGCGCCCAACCCCGAGGCCGAGGCGATCCTCAAAGCCCACCCCAAGGTGCGCGTCACTGTCACCGACGACGCCTATTGGACCCGCGCAGGCGCACGCCCCGAAAAACATCAGGTCCGCCAGACCGCCAATGTGATGCACGCCTATAAGAAAAAGGGTCATGAGGTCGATTTCATCACCCATATCGACGTCGATGAATTCCTCAATCCCGCCCGCGATCTGGGCGCGCAGCTGGCCGATCTGCCGCAAAGCGCCACCTGCGCGCGGGTCTGGCCCGTCGAGGCGCTCAGCAGCGAGGGCCAAGAGCCGCCCGAGGGCATCACATGGTTCAAATCCTGCGCCCGCGAGCGTCCCTTGCGCCTCAAGCAAACCGCCAAGCTTTACCCCACCTACGGCAGCTATCTCAACGGCGGCTACCTGAGCCACGCCATGGGCAAGCTGTTTATCCGCACCGGTATCGAGGGGTTGAAAATACGCATCCACAACGTGTTCTTGGGGCAGGAGACCAATCCCGGATTGGTGGTGATGGACGAGACCGAATTATGCCATCTGCACGCCAAAAGCTGGGAGGATTTTATCGCCGCCTTCCGCTATCGCCACGCCCAAGGCAGCTACCGCGACGAGCTCTCCGCCAATACCGCCAAGGATGGCACGGGCCTCAACCTGCACCAGCTTTTTGCCACCATTATGGAGAGCGAGGGCGAAGCCGGATTGCGCAGCTTTTACAACGAGGTCTGCCTTGCCACGCCGCAGTTGCGCGCCGCGCTCGAACGCAAGGGCCACCTGCGCAGCATCGCGCTGGACCTGCCCGCCAAACGCGCGCGCCATTTTCCGGCCGCGGTCTGAGGTGTTATGACGGGCTGCCCTGCCTGACTTGCCATGCCCGACGCGCGCCGATCCCGCCGCCCGCGCGCGCGGGCTGACATCGCCGAACCGGCCAAACCCTTGTGATCATTGACCCTCCCGCGCCTTTTCGCTACATCTGCGCCGTGGGTCGCAAGATGTGGATAACCACCGGGCCAAAGGGGCCTGACCCCAAAATAGACGTACGGGCCAAGCTATGTCCGTAAACCACGGATAAGCATGACAAAATTTACTGATCTCAACCTGAACCCCAAGGTCCTCAAAGCCATTGCCGAGGCTGGCTACGAGAGCCCCACCCCCATTCAAGCCGGTGCGATTCCCCCCGCTCTCGAAGGTCGTGATGTCCTCGGCATCGCCCAGACCGGCACCGGCAAAACCGCCAGCTTCACGCTGCCGATGATCACGCTTCTGGCGCGCGGCCGCGCCCGCGCCCGTATGCCACGCAGCCTTGTGCTGTGCCCAACGCGCGAATTGGCCGCGCAGGTCGCCGAAAACTTCGACACCTACACCAAACACCTCAAACTGACCAAAGCCCTGCTGATCGGCGGCGTTTCGTTCAAGGAACAAGACCAGTTGATCGACCGCGGCGTTGATGTTCTGATCGCCACGCCTGGCCGTCTTCTGGACCATTTCGAGCGCGGCAAGCTGCTGCTCACTGGCGTGCAGATCATGGTGGTGGACGAAGCCGACCGGATGCTCGACATGGGCTTTATCCCCGATATCGAACGCATCTTCTCGCTGACGCCCTTCACGCGCCAGACGCTGTTTTTCTCGGCCACGATGGCGCCGGAAATCGAGCGGATCACCAATACCTTCCTCTCGGCCCCTGCCCGTATCGAAGTGGCGCGCCAAGCGACCGCATCGGAAAACATCACCCAAGGCGTGGTGATGTTCAAAGGTTCGCGCAAGGACCGCGAAGGCAGCGAAAAGCGCAAACTCTTGCGCGATATCATCGAGGCCGAAGGCGAGAAATGCCGCAATGCGATCATCTTTTGCAACCGCAAGATGGACGTGGATACCGTTGCCAAATCCTTGAAAAAATACGGGCTGGACGCGGCGCCGATCCATGGCGATCTGGAACAATCGGCGCGGATGCGCACGCTGGATGCCTTCCGTGATGGTTCCTTGCGCTTCCTTGTCGCCTCGGATGTGGCCGCGCGCGGTCTGGACATCCCGAACGTCAGCCATGTGATCAACTTCGACGTGCCAAGCCACGCCGAGGACTATGTGCACCGCATCGGCCGCACCGGCCGCGCCGGCAAGGACGGCACCGCGATCATGATCTGCGTGCCGCGCGACGAGAAAAACTTCGACGATGTCGAGCGTCTGGTGCAGATGGAAATCCCGCGCCTCGATGCGCCGGGGGCAAAACCCGCAGCAGCAAAGGACGCAGCAAAGGACACGGCGGATAACGTCGCGGCCTCGGGCACAGAGGCCCCAAGCGCGTCGCCCGAAGCCGAAACCGTGGCCGTGGCCGAGACGCAAGCGCCGGACGCCCCTGCTCCGGCCCAAGCCGTCAGCGAAGAGGACGGCAAACCGCGCCGCCGCACGCGCGGAGGACGCGGACGACGCAAACGCAAGGATGACACCGAGGCCCCGCAAGAGGCGCAAGCGGACGCGCAGGCACAAGAGCCATCCACCGCGCCCGACGCCGCCCCTGCCGATAGCGCAGAAATGCAAAACAGCGACGACAAACCACGCCGCTCGCGCGGTGGACGTGGCCGCTCCGGCAATAAGGACGGCGGCGGACGCGGCGATGCGGGCGCGGGGCGCAATGATGGCGGCCGCAATGACGGGGGCCGCGACAACAAGGTCGTCGGCATGGGCAATCACATGCCTTCCTTCATCGAATTCAGCTTTGACGAGCGCCGCACCTCTTAAGCGGCCCTCACAAGACACGCCCCAAACCGCCCCGCTGCCGCGCGCATCGGGGCGGTTTTTTTGTGGGCCCCAGCGCCATATCAGGACGCAACGGCCCCCGCTGCGCCGTTCAATTGAATAAACTTTCACGCAACACTTTGACGCGGATCAGCGCCAGATTACCGAAAATTAGGATTCTCGCCCTATACGATGCGGTAGGTATCGGGCGCGCAGTCGCACCTGTTTGTTATGTATCCATAAAATTTTTAGAGGCCTCCTATGCGACACTCTGTTTATATAACCGAGAACGATCTTCGCGGCTCGAACCGGATCGACCTGCGCCTTCCCGTAAGCGTGCGCTTCGCGGCACATGATGTCTCTGCGATGAGTTGCGATTTGTCCTTTGGCGGTGTCGGCGTCGAATTGCCCTTCGCGATCCAGAACTATCACAACATGCCCGTCAGCGCCGTGCGCATTCATGACATCGGCAGCTTTGCCGCTGAAATTCGCTGGGCACGGGGCAACAGGATGGGCCTGATGTTCACCAATCTGCCCTTTGCGCGCAAACAGATCAGCCATTATTTCGAAGCGCGTGATCTGGCCATCGCCGAAGCCCTGCGCCAAGAACGCAAAAGGCCGGAGGGGAGCTAACCCCTCCGGCCCGCGCCATCAGATCGCGGATTGATCAGCTCAGACGGCTGATCACCACGGTGACTTCGGGCTTTTTGCCGATCTCGCTCTGGCTCGATTTGCGCGCAATGGTGCGCAGCTCTTTTTCCAGACGCTCGTCATCGCGCAGGGTTTTGCGATCGGCGCGGCCCAAGAACTGGCTCAAATCCTCTTCAAGAACGTCCTGCAGGGGCGCGTTATTGCGGCCGGTCTCGGCCAATCCCATGATCTCGACCCAAGCCTCGCCCAAAGGCTGGTCTTCTTCGTCGATGATCACATTGACCATCACATGCCCGTTGAGCGCCATGCGGATGCGGTCGCGCACAATGCCGTCCAGCGCGCCGATCTGCACCGACCCGTCCAGATAGGTGCGGCCGGTTTCGATATATTCGGCCACTTTGGGCGCATTGCCGGACAGGTCGATCATCATGCCGTTGACCGCCACCAACGACGCGCGGCCCTTGCTTTGCGACAATTTCGCATGCTCGCGCAAATGGCGGTGCTCGCCATGCATCGGGATCACGACCTGCGGGTTGACGATATCCTGCATCCGCTCCAGATCGGGGCGGTTGGCGTGGCCGGACACGTGATAATGCCCGCCGCTGTTTTCATCGACCACATCGACGCCCTTTTCGGACAGCATGTTGATGATGCGGATCACGCCCTTTTCATTGCCCGGAATGGTTTTGGAACTGAACAGGAAGGTATCGCCCTCTTTGAGGGTGATGCCCATATATTTGCCATTGGCCAATTGCGCCGAGGCGGCGCGGCGCTCGCCCTGACTGCCGGTGACCAAAAGCATCACATTCTCGCGCGGCATGGAATTGACGTCCTCGGGCGGGATCACCGTGGGGAAATCCTTCAAAACGCCCGTCTCGATCGAGGCTTCGATCATCCGGCGCATCGCGCGGCCCAACAGGCAGATCGACCGCCCTGCTGCCACGCCCGCATCGGCCAAGGTTTTGACCCGCGCCACGTTCGACGCAAAGGTCGTCGCCACAACCATGCCCGAGGCATTGGCCACCATTTCGGTGATTTCGGGGCCGACGGTGACCTCGCTGCGCCCTGCATTGGGCGAGAACACATTGGTGGAATCGCAAATCATCGCCTTGACGCCGTTCTTTGCGACCTCGGCCCAAAGATCGGGATCGAAGGCCTCGCCCACGATCGGGGTTTCGTCCAATTTGAAGTCGCCGGTGTGAATGACACGGCCCGCGGCGGTATCAATCGCCAGACCGGCGCTTTCGGGGATCGAATGCGAGATCGGCACAAACCCCACCGTGAAGGGGCCGGCCTTGACCGTTTCGGGCCAAGTGCCCGCAATGCGCACGGCCTTTTCGGTGATGCCATATTCGGCCAGCTTGCCGCGCGCCAGATTGGCGGTGAAGGGGCGCGCATAGATCGGCGCGCCGAGGCGTTCATACAAATGCCCGACCGCGCCGATATGGTCCTCATGGGCGTGGGTGATGAACACGGCCTCCAAACGGCCTTTGCGCTCCTCCAGCCATTTGATGTCCGGCATGATGATATCCACACCCGGAGAGCTGTCCATATCGGGGAAAGCCACGCCCAGATCGACGAGGATCAACCGTTCCTCATCGGGTTTACCGTAGCCGTATACATAGGCATTCATGCCAATTTCACCCGCCCCGCCAAGGGGGAGGTAGATAAAACGTTCGCTGCTCATTAGCGGTTATTTGTCCTTGTTATAGTCATAAATCACGGTCAACCCGTGCATTGTAAGATCGTCTTCGAAGGCATCGAACAAAGCGTGCCCTTGCTGGAATAGCGGCGCCAGCCCGCCTGTTGAGATGACTTTCATGGGGCGGCCGAACTCGGCCTTGATCTGCTCGCAGATCCCGTTCACGAGGCCCACATAGCCCCAGAACACCCCCGACTGCATGCAGTCGATTGTATTGGTTCCTATCACATGCGGCGGCTTTGTCACATCCACATGTGGAAGCGCCGCTGCAGCTTCATGTAATGCGCGCAGCGACAGATTAACACCCGGGGCGATTGCGCCGCCGATATAGGCGCCGTCATGATCGGCCACATCGAATGTCGTCGCGGTGCCGAAATCGACGATGATCAAATCGCCGCCATAGCGGTCATAGCCCGCCACCGTATTGACCAAACGGTCCGGCCCGACGGTCGTGCCCGCATCGACACGCATCCCCACGGGCAAGGCGCATTCGGGTTTACCGACCACCAAGGGGCGGCAGCCAAAGTAGCGGTCCGACAGAACCCGCAAGTTGAACACCACCCGCGGCACCGTCGAAGAGATGATCACCGCGTTGATATCCATATGGATTTTGTGGTGGTTCAAAAGCGTCGAGAGCCAGACGTAATATTGATCCGCGGTGCGGCGTTGGTCCGTCGCGGTGCGCAGGGTGCACAGGAACCTCTCCCCGTCCCAGATCGAAAAGACCGTATTGGTGTTGCCGCAGTCGATGGCCAAAAGCATGGGCGCGCGCCCTCCGTCAGAAGAATACCTCGGCCGCCGCGATCGTTTGGCGTCCGGTGTCTGTGGATAGAACTAAATTGCCGCTCTCGTCCACCGTCTCGAAGCGCCCCTTTTGGGTATGACGCATGGTTTTGGCGGTGATCTCTTCGCCCAACCGCGCCGCACGCGCCAACCATGCGGCGCGGATCGGCGCGAAGCCGTAATCGCGAAACTGCTGCTCATAGCGGGCATAGGCGGCGGCAAGCAGGGTCAAAAACGCCTCGGGGGTGATGCGCGTGCCGCTCTCGCCCGCAAGGCTGACGGGACGCAAAGCCCCCTCTTCGACTTGCCCCGCGTCGGGCGCGGCGGCCAGATTGACGCCGATACCGATGGCGATATGCGACACCGCCCCGCCCGCCGTACCCGCGCTTTCGAGCAAGATACCAGCAACCTTACCGCCATTGAGCAAAACGTCATTGGGCCATTTGAGCGCGAAAATATTGCTGCGCCCCGTGGCGGCGCAAAAGGCTTCGTCCAAGGCGACAGCAGCGACAAAGCTGCGCAGCGCGACCTTATCGGGGGCCTCATTGGGGCGCATCACCAAAGTGGCGGCGAAATTGCCCTCGGGCATCGCCCATAGGCGCCCGCGCCGCCCGCGCGCGGCACTTTGCGATTTGGCCAAAATCCATTCGGGACCGGACAGTTGCGCGGCGATGCGGGCGGCTTCGGCATTGGTGCTATCGACCTGTGCCAAAATACGCCGCCCGTAGCCTTCGGGCCAATCAGGCCCTGCGGCGGCGGGGGCCGCTGCATTCGGGTCAGTTGACAAGAGTGGCTGCCGCTGCGGCCGCTGCGCCTTCGACCCCGAACATCCACGCCGATCCGATCAACATGATCGCGGCGCAGGCGACCAAAAACCCCCACAAAACCGGCGATTTATTGGCATCAAGGCTCGCGCCCTCTTCGCCGAAATACATGTAGTAAACGATGCGGATATAGTAGAAGGCGCCGATCACCGAAGCGATCACACCGGCAACGGCCAGCCATCCCAGACCCGCCTCATAGGCGGCGCGCAGCACGTAGAATTTGCCAAAGAAGCCCAAGAAGGGCGGCACGCCCGCCAGCGAGAACATCAAGAACAGCACCGCCATCGCACGGCCTGGATGGCTGCGCGCATAAAGGTTGAGGCTCTTGATATCGGTCACCGGCTCGCCGTCGCGCTCCATGGTCAAGATGAAGGCAAACGTGCCGACATTCATCGTCACATAGATCGCCATATAGATCAGCAAAGCCTGCACACCCAAGACCGTGCCCGCCGCAAGGCCCATCAAGGCAAAGCCCATATGGGCAATCGACGAATAGGCCATCAGCCGTTTGATATTGGTCTGGCCGATCGCGGCCACCGCGCCGAGGAACATCGACAAAACCGCCAATAGCGCGACGATCTGTTGCCAATCGCCCACCACGCCGCCGAAGGCGTCATGCAAGACCCGCGCCATCAAACCCATCGCGGCCATTTTCGGCGCGGTGGCGAAAAACGCGGTGATCGGGGTCGGCGCGCCCTCATAGACATCTGGCGTCCACATGTGGAACGGCACGGCCGAGACCTTGAAGGCAAGGCCCGCTGTGACAAAGACGAGGCCGAACAACAGCCCCAAAGGCGCATCGCCGCTGGCCGCGTCGATAATCCCCGCAAAAAGCGTCGTGCCCGCATAGCCATAGGTGAGCGAGGCGCCGTAGAGCAGCAAGCCCGAGCTGAGCGCGCCAAGGACGAAATATTTCATCCCCGCTTCGGTGGATCTCACGCTGTCGCGGCGCAGGGAGGCAACCACATAAAGCGCGAGCGATTGCAGCTCCAGCCCCATGTAGAGCGCCATCAGATCCCCTGCCGAGACCATCACCATCATGCCGACCGCCGAAAGCGCCACCAGCACCGGATATTCGAACCGCAACATGGCGCGGCGCGACATATACTCTTGGCCCATGACCAGAACCGCAGCCCCCGACAGCAAGATGGTCACCTTGGCAAAGCGCGAGAAGGCGTCATCGACGAACATGCCACCAAAGGCCTGTGTCGTGCCCGAGCCGCCAAAGCCGATCCACGCCGCGATGAGCGCAAACAGCCCCGCCGTCAGCCAGACCAAAAGCCCTGCGATCTTGTCCTTGCCGGTGTAGACCGCCGCCACCAATGCCACCATGGCATAGACAGACAAAACGATTTCCGGCGCGATTGTATTCAGATCAGCCTGGATCATCTCTCAGGGCTCCCGTCAGTGGGACGCGGCCATGCCACCCGCCGCAGGGGCGTGGGCAACAGCCGTGTCATAGTTGGATACCAGCGCCTCGACAGAGGGGCCGATGATGTCGGTGACAAGCGCGGGATAGACCCCGAGCAAAAGCGTCATGACGATGAGCGGCGCAAAAATCGCCTTTTCGCGCGAAGTCATCTCACGAATGGTTTTGAGGCTTTCCTTGATCAGATCGCCCAGCATCACGCGGCGATAGAGCCACAGCGCATAGGCCGCCGAAAAGATCACCCCCGAGGTCGCGACCAGAGCGACCCAAGTGTTCACTTGGAAAATCCCCATCAAAACAAGGAATTCGCCGATGAAACCCGAGGTGCCAGGCAAGCCGACATTGGCCATGGTGAAGAACAAGAAGATCAGCGCATAGGCCGGCATCCGGTTCACCAGACCGCCATAGGCCTCGATCTCGCGGGTGTGCATGCGGTCATAGATCACGCCGACGCAGAGGAAGAGCGCGCCGGAGATAAAGCCGTGGCTGATCATCTGGAAAATCGCGCCATCCACGCCTTGTTGGTTGGCCGCGAAAATCCCCATGGTCACATACCCCATATGGGCGACGGAACTATAGGCGATAAGCTTTTTCATATCCTCTTGGACCAGCGCCACCAGCGAGGTGTAGACGATGGCAATCGCCGACATCCAGAACACCAGCGGGGCCAGCAATTCGGAGGCCACGGGGAACATCGGCAAGGAAAAGCGCAAGAAGCCGTAGCCGCCCATTTTCAAAAGGATCGCCGCCAGAACCACCGAGCCTGCGGTCGGGGCCTGCACGTGCGCGTCCGGCAACCATGTATGCACCGGCCACATCGGCATTTTCACCGCCAGCGAGGCGAAGAAGGCAAGGAAGAGCAAGGTTTGCATCCCGCCGACGATCTGCATCCCGAAGAGCGAGAAGCTCTCGGAGCCGAACTGATGGGTCAAAAGCGTCGGAATATCGGTCGTGCCCGCATCCGCATACATCGCCACCATCGCCACCAGCATCAGAACCGAGCCGAGGAAGGTGTAGAGGAAGAATTTGAACGAGGCATAGATACGGTTCGCCCCGCCCCAGATGCCGATGATCAGGAACATCGGAATAAGGCCCGCCTCGAAGAACACATAAAAGAGCACCAGATCAAGCGCCATGAACACGCCAAGCATCAGCGTTTCCAAGAGCAGGAAGGCGATCATATATTCCTTGACGCGCGTCTCGACGCTCCAGCTTGCCGCAATCACCAGCGGCATCATGAAGGTGGTGAGCAGGACAAACAGAACCGAAATCCCGTCCACACCCATTTTATAGGTCAGACCCGCCACCCAAGCGCGCTCTTCAACGAACTGAAAACCGGTGTTGGAAGCGTCGAATTCGGCCAGAATGAACAGCGACACAAGGAAGGTCAGCGCCGTGGCAATAAGCGCCACCCATTTCGCATTGCGATTGGCCGCCTCGTCCGAGCCGCGCAAAAATACCGCAAGGATCAGCGCCGCCAAGGCCGGCAGGAAGGTGACGATGGAAAGAAGGTTATCCATTATTCCGCCCCTCCGGTGAGCGACATCCATGTGATCAGGACAACAATCCCGATGACCATGGCGAATGCGTAGGTAAAGATATAGCCGGACTGGGCCCGTCCCGCGAGGCGGGTAAAGAAGGGCACGATGCCCATGGCCACGCCGTTGATCGAGCCGTCGATGACATTGCCATCGCCGCGTTTCCACAAGAACCGCCCGAGCGCAAAGGCCGGTTTGACAAAGATCACGTCATAGATTTCGTCAAAATACCATTTGTTCAGAAGGAACAGATAGAGCGGCCGCTGGGCCTCGGCGAATTTGCGCGGCATGGCGGGATTGACGATGTAGAACCAATAGGCGGTGACAAAGCCCAAAACCATGGCGATGAAGGGGCTGACCTTGACCCATTTGGGGCTATGGTGCGCGTCATCCATCACATGGTTGTCCGGCGACATATAGATCGCACCTTTGGGGGCCGCGCCGCTATGGGCCATGGCGCCGTCTTTGGCGTGGCTGTCGGTGGCGTGGCTATCAGTGCCTTGGATGTCTTCGACCTTGGCATGGGTATCGGCTGCATGGCTGTCGTCGCCCTGCGCCTCCTCCTTGGCCGCACCGTGGGTGTCGGCCGCGCCATGCGCGCCCTCTTCGGCGGCGGCGTGATGCACGGGGATACCGTAAAAACGGTTCACCTTGTCATGATCACCAAAGAAGCTGCCATAGAAGACCATGCCGGAGAAGACCGCGCCAAGCGCCAGAACGCCGAGCGGCACCAACATCACCATGGGGCTTTCATGGGCGTGTTCATGGGTATGTTTGTCGCCGCGCGCCTCGCCGTAGAAGGTCAGGAACATCAAGCGCCAGCTGTAGAAAGAGGTGAAGGCCGCAGCCACAACCAGCATCCAGAAGGCATAGCCGCCATTGGTGCCCGCATAGGCGCTCTCGATGATCGCGTCTTTCGACAGGAAACCGGCAAAACCGATGGTCGTGAGCGGAATACCAACGCCGGTGATCGCCAATGTACCGATCATCATCGCCCAAAACGTATAGGGGATTTTCTTGCGCAGGTTGCCATAGTTACGCATGTCCTGCTCGTGATGCATCGCATGGATCACCGAGCCCGCGCCAAGGAACAGCATCGCCTTGAAAAACGCGTGGGTCAAAAGGTGGAACATCGCCACCGAATAGACGCCGACGCCGGCGGCCACGAACATATAGCCAAGCTGCGACATGGTCGAATAGGCGATGACGCGTTTGATATCGTTTTGCACCAAACCGATGGTCGCGGCGACAAAGGCCGTCGAGGCGCCGAGGAAGGTGATAAACGTCAAAGTCTCGGGCGCATATTCCATCAAGGGCGACATGCGGCAGACAAGGAAAACCCCCGCCGTCACCATGGTCGCCGCGTGGATCAGGGCCGACACAGGCGTCGGGCCTTCCATCGCGTCGGGAAGCCATGTGTGCAAGAAAAGCTGTGCCGATTTGCCCATCGCACCGATGAACAAGAGGAAGGCCAGAAGGTTCGCCGCATTCCAGTCGGTCCAAAGGAAGGTGATCGTCGCATCGGCAAGGCCGGGCGCGGCGGCAAAGATATCGTCAAAGCGGATGCTGTCGGTCATGTAGAACAGGCCGAAGATACCAAGCGCAAAGCCGAAATCGCCGACACGGTTGACCACGAAGGCCTTGATCGCGGCGGCATTGGCCGAGGGTTTTTTGTAGTAAAAACCGATGAGAAGATAGGAGGCCACGCCCACGCCTTCCCAACCAAAGAACATCTGCACAAGATTGTCGGAGGTCACCAGCATCAGCATCGCAAAGGTGAAGAACGACAGATAGGCAAAGAAACGCGCCTTGTAATGCTCGCCCTCGCCCCAATTGTCGTCATGCGCCATATAGCCCATGGAATAAAGGTGCACGAGCGCCGACACGCTGGTCACAACGATCAGCATGATCGCGGTCAGACGGTCCAGACGGATGCCCCAAGAGGTTTCCAATGTGCCCGATTGGATGAAGTCGAGAATATGGATGTGCTGCGTCTCGGTGCCGAGGCTCAGAAACGTGATCCACGAAAGCAAACAGGCCAGAAACAGCAGACCGGTGGTCAGATACTGCGCGCCCTTCTCGCCAATCGCCCGCCAGCCAAAGCCCGCGATGATTGCCCCGATGAGGGGCGCAAAAAGAATTGTCGTGACCATATCTCTTAGCCCTTCATCACATTGACGTCTTCAACCGCGATGGTGCCACGGTTGCGGAAGAAACTCACAAGGATCGCAAGGCCGATCGCGGCCTCGGCGGCGGCAACGGTGAGCACGAAGAGCGTGAACACCTGCCCGACCAGATCGCCGTGATACCAAGAGAAAGCCACCAGATTGATATTCACCGCCAACAGCATCAATTCGATGCTCATCAGCAAGATGATCACATTCTTGCGGTTCAGGAACAGGCCGAAAATCCCGATCACGAAAAGCGCGGCAGCCACTGCCAGATAATGTTCAATTCCGATCATGTTCGTCCCTCGCGGTCATATCTTGTCGCGTTCATTGGCTCGGTTAAGGTTCTGCGTCTCATCAAAGCCCCTGCCCCGGTTTCACATTTTTGAGTTCCATGGCCTGCGCCGGATCGCGCCACATCTGCTCGAGCACATTCTGGCGTTTGACGTCCTTGCGGTGGCGCAGGGTCAAAACGATCGCGCCGATCATGGCGACCAGAAGGATCAGCCCCGACAATTGGAACAACAAGAAGTATTTGTCATAAAGCAGCGCCCCCAAGGCGGCGGTGTTTTCCACATCCGTCGGCGCCACGGCATCGCGTGCGGCCTGCGCCCCTTCGGCGCTTTCCCACACGCCAAAGGCCATGCCGAACTGCATCAAGATCACCACCCCGATCAGCAGGGCCAGCGGCATATATTGTGCCATGCCCGCCCGCAGTTCGGCAAAATCCACATCCAGCATCATCACCACAAAGAGGAAAAGCACCGCGACCGCGCCCACATAGACGATGATCAACAGCATGGCGACGAATTCCGCCCCCATCAGCACAAACAGCCCCGCAGAGGAGAGGAAGGCCAAGATCAGCCACAGCACCGAATGCACAGGGTTGCGGCTGATGACGGTGAACAAGCCACCCAGAACCGCACAGATCGCGAATAGATAAAAGGCAAATGCCGCAACCGTCATGTCTCGTCTTCCTCTTTGTCTGCCATCACATCGCGCGCAAGATCCATGGCGCGGGTCATGGCGGGTATGCCTGCGAACATCGACATTTGCGCGATGGTCTCGGCGATCTCTTCTTTGGTGGCGCCCGCTTCCATGGCGTGGCGCACGGTCATGCGCACCTGCGTATCGCTTTGGGCGCCCTGCATCGTCAGCCCCGCAAGCGTGAGCAGCAGGCGGGTTTTCGCATCCAGCCCGTCCTTGCTCATCCCCTTGCCAAAGGCAAATTCCATCATCTCTTTGGGCATCGTCGGCCAAAGGGTTTCAAATCCTTTGGGCGAGAAGCTTTCGAGCGCCGGATTGAAGGCCTTGGCCATTTCCTGCGCCTGTTCCATCATCAATTCGAACGGGGTCTTGCCGGTCATCGGATCGCCTTTCTATGGCACTGCCCGCATAGCCCGCCGCCCCTCAGGGCGGTGCAGGCGGGCAGCCTTGCGCAGTTATGACGCGAAAACAGGCTCATCGGTAAGGCGCATCCATCTCGAGGTTGCGGGCAATTTCGGATTCCCAACGGTCGCCATTGGAAAGCAGCTTTTCCTTGTCGTAAAACAGCTCTTCGCGGGTCTCGGTCGAGAACTCGAAATTCGGCCCCTCGACAATCGCATCCACGGGGCAGGCCTCTTGGCAAAAGCCGCAATAGATGCATTTGGTCATATCGATGTCATAACGCGTGGTGCGGCGCGAGCCATCCTCGCGCGGCTCGGCGTCAATGGTGATCGCCTGTGCGGGGCAGACGGCTTCGCACAATTTACACGCAATGCAACGCTCTTCGCCGTTCGGATAGCGGCGCAGCGCATGCTCGCCGCGGAACCGCGGGCTCAGCGGCCCCTTTTCATGCGGATAGTTCAACGTCGCTTTGGGCGCAAAAAAGTATTTCAAACCAAGGCGAAAGCCCTTGATGAAATCGGTCAGCAGGAAATATCCGGCCGCGCGGCGATAATCGACATTAGCCATGATCAGCCTCCAATCGCCCAGCGGGCATAGGCACCGCCGAAAGCTTCGAATTTTGCAAGGAAGGCCACCAGAACGACCCAGAACAGCGACATTGGCAAGAAGACCTTCCAACCGATCCGCATCAACTGGTCATAGCGGTAGCGCGGGGTGATCGCCTTCACCATCGAGAAGATGAAGAAGACAAAGAGCATTTTGCCGATCATCCACAAGATGCCATCGGGCAAACCGGGGATCGGGGACAGCCAGCCGCCAAAGAACAGCAAGGTGGTCAGCGCGCACATCAACACGACCGCGACCAATTCGCCGATCATGAACAAAAGGAACGGCGTCGAGGAATATTCCACCTGATAACCCGCGACCAATTCCGATTCCGCTTCGGGCAAATCGAACGGCGGGCGGTTGGTTTCGGCCAGAGCCGAGATCAAGAAGAGGAAGAGCATCGGGAAATGCGGCAACCAATACCACGAGAACAGACCATAAGAGCCGTCCTGCGCGCCGACGATTGCAGAGAAATTCATCGAACCGGTCGAGATGATAATGCCGATGATGATCAGGCCGATCGAGACCTCATAGGAAATCATCTGCGCCGCAGAGCGCAAGGAGCCGAGGAAGGGGTATTTCGAGTTCGACGCCCAACCGCCCATGATCACGCCGTAGACCTCCAAGGAGGACACCGCCATCACATAAAGGATCGCCACGTTGATATTGGACAGGACCCAACCGTCATTGAAGGGGATCACCGCCCAAGCGATGAGCGCCATCACAAGGCTGACCATCGGCGCGAGCAAGAAGACCACACGGTCGGCGCCCGCAGGGAAAACCACCTCTTTGACGATATATTTGAGGAAGTCGGCAAAGCTTTGCATCAGGCCGAAAAAGCCGACCACATTGGGCCCGCGCCGCATCTGCACCGCCGCCCAGATCTTGCGATCCGCATACATCAAGAACGCCAGCGCCACCAGAAGCGGCAGGACGATCAAAAGAACCTGACCTACAATCAGCAGGCCCATTCCAAGGGTGGTCGTGGTAAAAAAGTCAGCCATCAGGTCCTCATACCGCCGGTATTCCATTTTCCGCGCAATGCGCAGCGACGACTTCCGCGTCGATCGTTTTCAATCCGCGGGGCAGCGCCGGCGAGATGGTATAAATCGCATCCCCTCGCCACAGGCCACCCTGCTCTGTCACATTGGTGCGCAAATGACGCGCAAATCCGTAACCACGGATCAGCGTGTATTGCGCCGCCGCACATTGCGCAAACTGCGCCACATCGGCGCGCCCGCTTGCCCCGCGCATGGCGACCTGAAAATTGACCAGATCACCATCAAGAAGCTGTGTCTCTATGCCCAGATACTGCGGCGCGGGCGCGGCCCGCGACACATCCTGACCGCTGGGCGCACAAGCCCCGAGCGCCGCCATCAGCCCAAGCGCACCAAGCGCCGGCTTTATGGACGCGCCATATCTCACTCTGCGGCCAAAGCCTCTTTGCCGCGCGCGGCGGCATTGGCCGACAGTTCGGCCATCAACTGGCTGGCGCGCGCAATCGGGTTGGTAAGATAGAAATCCTTGATCGCGGGGACGAAATCGGCCTTGCCAAGCGCCCCTGCGGGCAGTTTTTCCCAAGCGTTTTCAGCCACTTCGTCCACGCCCTTGAGGTGCGGCACCTCATTGACCAGCGTCGTGCGCAATTGTGCAAGGCTGTCATAGGGCAAAGCCTCGCCCGCTTCGGCAGACAGGGCGCGCAAGATCGCCCAGTTCTCTTTTGCCTCACCGGGTGCGAAACCGGCGCGCATCGACAATTGCGGGCGCCCTTCGGTGTTCACAAACAATCCGTTTTCTTCGGTATAGGCCGCCGCAGGCAGGATGATATCGGCGCGATGCGCCCCGCGATCGCCATGGCTGCCTTGATAAATCACAAAGGGGCCTGCAGCGATTTCGACCTCATCGGCGCCAAGGTTATAGATCACCTCGGCCCCCTCGATAGCCTTGTCCAGACCGCCTTCGGTCACCGCCCCCACGTCCATCGCGCCAACGCGCGCGGCAGCACTGTGCAAAACCAAGAGCTTGCCGTTGGTTTTCTCGGCCACATCCATCGCAGCGGCCAGAACCGCCGCGCCGTCGGCCTCGCGCAAGGCGCCCTGCCCGACGATGACAACCGATGGCACCTCTTTGATGTCGGTGAATTTATGCTTGGTCAGCTTGTCGAGCGCCGCGCGATCCGTGCCCATATGCACATAGTCATAGGTCAAATCCGCCGCCGCACCGATCAAGGCGACATTCGCGCCTTTGGTCCATGCCTTGCGGATCCGCGCATTGAGCACCGGCGCCTCGTCGCGCGGGTTGGTGCCGATCAACATGATGTATTTCGCGTCATCAATGTCTTCGATCGTCGCCGTGCCCACATAGGCCGAACGGTTGCCCACGGGCAATTTCGCGCCATCCGTGCGGCATTCGACCGAGCCGCCCAAACCGGTGATCATTTGCCTCAGCGCAAAAGCCGCCTCGACAGGAGCCAGATCACCGACCAAACCGACGATTTTCTTGCCCTTCATGGCGGCGGCGGCGGCGCCGAGCGCCTCGCCCCATCCGGCTTTGCGCAGTTTGCCGTTCTCACGGATATAGGGCGTATCAAGGCGTTGGCGCCGCAACCCGTCCCAAACGAAACGGGTCTTGTCGGAAATCCATTCCTCGTTCACGCCGTCATGGTTGCGCGGCAAAATCCGCATCACTTCGCGCCCCTTTGTATCGACGCGAATGTTCGACCCCAGCGCATCCATCACATCGATGCTCTCGGTCTTGCTCAATTCCCAAGGCCGCGCCGTAAAGGCATAGGGCTTGGAGGTCAGCGCACCCACGGGGCACAGGTCGATGATATTGCCCTGCATGTTGCTGTCGAGCGTCTGGTTGAGATAGCTGACGATTTCGCTGTCCTCACCGCGGCCGGTCTGGCCCATCTGGGTGATGCCCGCAACTTCGGTGGTGAAACGCACGCAGCGGGTGCACGAAATGCAGCGCGTCATCGCCGTGCCCACAAGCGGGCCGAGGTTGACGTCATCCACCGCGCGCTTTGGCTCTTTGAACCGCGTCTCGGAAATGCCGTAGGCCATGGCCTGATCTTGCAGGTCGCATTCGCCGCCCTGATCGCAAATCGGGCAATCGAGCGGGTGGTTGATGAGGATAAATTCCATCACCCCCTCGCGCGCCTTTTTCACCATCGGCGAATTGGTTTTCACCACGGGCGGTTGCCCCTCGGGACCAGGGCGCAAATCCTTGACCTGCATCGCGCAGGAGGCCGCCGGCTTGGGCGGGCCGCCGACCACTTCGACAAGGCACATGCGGCAATTGCCCGCGATGGACAGACGCTCGTGATAGCAAAAACGCGGCACTTCCACGCCCGCCTGCTCACAGGCCTGAATCAGGGTCATCGCCCCGTCCACTTCAACCTCTTGGTCGTCGATAATGATCTTGCGTAGGTCAGACATGGGGTCTCACTTTGCTTTCAGTAAGGCGCCGATACGGCTATTGCTGGCAATCTCGGCGCGGCCCAGATCGCAGAAGGTTTCGGGATTGCTGCGCTGCACGCCCTTGGCCTTGAGATAGGCCTCGCCGCGGCTGCGCATTTTGGCCTTTTCGGCCTTGTCGGTCACATAGGCCTCGATCTCGGCGTCGGAATATCCGCGCGCCTTGGCCAAGTTTTCGAGCGTGTTCATATAGCGAAAGGCGCGCATCATCCGCGGCGAGATGGTGCCACAATTCTTGCGGATCTCGTCGGCAATGCCGATCGCCAAAAGCCCGTCGTTGATGTCTTTCTCGCTACGCAGATCGGCGCGCGCCTCGGCGGCGCTGGCAAAACCGAGGCTGGCGGCAAGGATCATAGTGGTCATAACACGCATAAAAGATACTCCTGTCAGTGGCAGGGCGGCGCGCAGGGATTTGCGCCCGCCATCTGCCCTGCAGATGGGAGTTTGCGCCGCTGTTATGCAATAACGGCGCGAAAAACCCATATGTATCAATGCGCTTACCATCCCAGGCAACGCCCCTTCACGACCAGATCGCCATTGACGATATTGGGCTCTTCGGCGTCAGGGGAGATGTCCCAAACGATATCGGAGCTGCCGTATTGCTTGATGCAATGGGTGGCGGCGCGGTGGCGCACGGCCTCGCGCGCGCCGGCCAAAGTCTCGCTCGTGACCCCGACCGAGGCCATCACCGCCGCCGGATCGTCCTTGGAGACATCGAGTTTGGACTTATAGCTGCGCCCGTCAAACACCGTGCGGTTCTTCTGGAACGGCGAGGTGCAGGCCGACAGCGCCAAAGCCCCGCACAGGGCCGCCGCGATCATCATCGGGTATCTCATGCAACCTCCTCCTGCGCACATCCGTGCATCTTCCAAAGCCCCTTGAGGCCCAAATCCTGCCCCTGCAGCCAGTCCCAGCCAAAGGCCTCGGCGCTATCGCCATGGGCGCGCAGATGGCCCAGCCGTTCAAGCGCCTCCTCAAGCGTCGGGCGATGGCCTTCGGGCACGAACCACATCACGAAATGCATCGCCTCCAGAACCTCGAACCACTCGGCGCGGCGGGCATAAAATTGCCGGTGCACCGTGTTCCAGACGAAGTTTTCAAGCGCCGGCGCGTCCGACCAAACGGTCAGATTGGCCACAGCCTGCGGATCACCGCCGATGGCGTTTTCGGTATTGCCGGTGCCCGGCTCGCCCGATCCTTCCATCATCCACACAAAGCCCGGCATGCGTTTGCCCATGCCGTTGATACGGTCGAGATTGTCCATGAATTCGGCCACGCGCGGATCATCCACCGGCGCGACAAGTCGCCCGATGTTGAGTTCCGCGATATGATGGCCCATGGGGATCATGATGGTTTACTCTGCCGCCACGGCGCTGACCTTACCGGTCTTTTGCGCCTTGATACGGTCTTCGATTTCGTCGCGGAAGTTACGGATCAGGCCTTGGATCGGCCAAGCCGCCGCATCGCCAAGCGCGCAAATCGTGTGGCCTTCGACCTGTTTGGTCACATCCCACAGCATGTCGATTTCTTCGGGGTCCGCCTCGCCTTTGACCAGACGTTCCATCACCCGCATCATCCACCCTGTGCCTTCGCGGCAGGGCGTGCATTGGCCACAGCTTTCATGCTTGTAGAATTTCGCCAGACGCCAGATCGCTTTGATGATGTCGGTCTCTTTGTCCATCACGATCACCGCCGCCGTACCAAGGCCGGAGCCCAGCTCGCCGCGCAGGTAATCGAAATCCATGATCGCGTCTTTCATCTTCTCGCCGCGCACACAAGGCACGGACGAGCCGCCGGGGATCACCGCTTTGAGGTTGTCCCAACCGCCGCGAATACCGCCGCAGTGCTTCTCGATCAGCTCTTCAAAGGAAATCGACATCGCCTCTTCGACAACGCAGGGGTTGTTGACGTGGCCCGAGATCGCGAAGAGTTTCGTGCCCGCATTATTCGCCCGCCCAAAGCCCGAAAACCATTCCGCCCCGCGGCGCAAGATCGTCGGCACAACGGCGATGGATTCCACATTGTTCACGGTCGTCGGGCAGCCATACAGACCCGCCCCCGCCGGAAACGGCGGCTTCATCCGCGGCATGCCTTTTTTGCCCTCAAGGCTTTCGAGCAATGCAGTTTCTTCGCCGCAAATATAGGCCCCTGCCCCGTGGTGCAGGAAGACATCGAAATCCCAACCCGATTTGGCGGCGTTCTTGCCGATCAATCCCGCGTCATAGCATTCGTCAATCGCCGTCTGCAGCGCCTCGCGCTCGCGAATATATTCGCCGCGCAGATAGATGTAGCAGGTGTTGGCATTCATCGCGAAAGAGGCGATCAGCGCCCCTTCGATCAAAGTATGCGGATCATGGCGCATGATCTCGCGGTCCTTGCAGGTGCCTGGTTCGGATTCGTCGGCATTGATCACCAGATAGGAGGGGCGACCATCGCTTTCCTTGGGCATGAAGGACCATTTCAAACCCGTCGGGAAACCCGCACCGCCGCGCCCGCGCAGGCCCGAAGCCTTCATAGTGTCGACGACCCAATCGCGGCCCTTTTTGATGATACCGGCAGTGCCGTCCCAATGGCCACGCGCCTGCGCGCCCTTCAGCGTGCGGTCATGCATGCCGTAGATATTGGTAAAGATCCGGTCCTGATCGTTCAGCATAAGGCTATCCTCGCCCGTTCACGTTGTCTTTTGGCGCGCGCGCCAGATTTGGTAGATCACCACAAACACCCAGATAAAGGCGGCAATCGCGGCGAAATCGAAGAGAAAGAGGAAACGCGCCTCCAACCCCAGTTTTGCCGCCGCAACCTGCGCCCCCATCCAAAGCAACATGGTCGCCGCAATCACGAGGGCGGCCATGCGCCCCTTGCGTGCCAATTGTTGCTCTTGATCGCTCATCTATCTCTCCGCCGCCTTAGTAGACGCCGCCTTTTTTAACCTTGGAGGAGAACTCGGTGTCCTCGCCCGCGGCCAGTTTTGTTGCTTGCTCGATCCAATTGTCGCGCGCCACGCGGCCACGGAAGGTGCCAAGGTGATCGTCCACCCATGCAACCTCGTCGGCGCTCCATTTGGCGACCTGATCGAAGTGGAAGAAGCCCAGCGAATGCAGCAAGGCCTCCAGCTTGGGACCGACGCCCTTGATTTGCTTGAGGTTATCCGCCCCCGCCTTGCGCGGCGCTTTCATGGTGCGCGGCTTTTTGCCCGCCCCTGTAGGAGCATTCTTGTCGGCAGCTGCGGCTTTGTCGGCCTTTGCAGGCTTGGCGGCGGCTTTCGCCTTGGCAGGCTTGGCGGCAGCTTTGTCGGCTTCGGCTTTCTTGGCGGCGGCGGCGCTGACCTTCTTGGCTTTCACGCCGCCTTTGGTGGAGGCTGCATCCTTCGCGCCATCTTTCGCGCTCGCGGGCTTTGCCTCGGCCTTCGGCTTGGCTTTGCTGGTGGCTTGCGCCGCCTGTTTGGTCACGCCCGTGCTGTCGGCTTTGGCCTTGGCGGCGGGTTTCGGCGCGGCTTTGGCTTTGGCGGCAGCGGGCGCTTTCGCAGCCCCTGCCCCACCGATTGCCGATCCGGCGCAGGCGCCGCCCAATTTGCCAGTGCCGTCCTGCCACGGGGTGACCAGCGGCACTTCGGTCCCGTCGATGCGCTTGACCGTATCGCCGATATCGACGGCGGCTTGCACAGAGGCATTATACTGCGCGCGCCCTTCGACATATTGCGCCAAAGAGGTGACACCCGATGCGGGCTCGGCGGCGTAGCGGCCGTTTTGCGGACCAGGAACCGGCACTTTGCCCGCGCCCAATTCGTCGATAATCTCGCCCAGACGCGCGGCGGTCAGATCCTCGTAGTAATCCTTGCCGATCTGCGCCATCGGCGCATTCGCACAGGCCCCGAGGCATTCGACCTCTTCCCACGAAAACTTGCCATCGCTCGACAGCTCATGCGCCTTGCCCGCGATCTTCTCCTTGCACACGGCGATCAGGTCCTCGGCGCCGCAAATCATGCAGGACGTCGTGCCGCAAACCTGAATATGGGCAACAGAACCAACAGGTTGCAATTGGAACATAAAGTAGAACGAGGCCACCTCGACCACCCGCATATAGGCCATGCCAAGCATATCGGCGATATGTTCAATCGCCGGACGCGTCAGCCAGCCCTCTTGCTCTTGGGCGCGCCAAAGCAGGGGGATAACCGCCGAGGCCTGACGCCCTTCGGGGAATTTGGTGATCTGCGCTTCGGCCCATGCCTGATTGGCGGGCGCAAAGGCGAAACTGTCGGGTTGGGTGTGGTGGAGCCTACGCAACATGGGGTCTTATCCGTTCTTCTTGGCAGCGCAGGTGGCGCGCTGCGCCTCCCCCATCTGCCCAAACATCATCATCGCGGCCATGCAGGCCATCGCGGCACAGGTCAAAAGGATCATCTGTCGATCTCCCCGAACACCACATCCATCGTGCCGATGATCGCCGCCACATCGGCCAGCTGGTGACCCGTGGCCACATGATCCATCGCCTGCAAATGCAAGAAGCCCGGCGCGCGGATTTTGCTGCGGTAGGGTTTGTTGGTCCCGTCCGCCACAAGATAGACGCCGAATTCGCCCTTGGGCGCTTCGACGGCGGCATAGACCTCGCCCGCGGGAACGTGGAAGCCTTCGGTGTAAAGCTTGAAGTGGTGGATCAGGCTTTCCATCGAGGTTTTCATATCGCCGCGCTTGGGCGGGGTGATCTTCCCGCGTGCCAGAACATCGCCCGTGGCCTCGCGCAGTTTCACGATCGCCTGACGGATGATCGAGGTCGATTGGCGCATCTCTTCCATGCGGCACAGGTAACGGTCATAGCAATCGCCGTTCTTGCCGACGGGGATGTCAAACTCGAACTCGTCATAGCATTCATAGGGCTGCGCGCGGCGCAAATCCCATGCAAGGCCGGAGCCGCGCACCATCACGCCCGAGAAGCCGTAATCGAGAATATCCTGCTCGGTGATGATACCGATATTGACGTTGCGCTGTTTGAAAATCCGGTTTTCGGTCAAAAGCCCGTCGATATCTTCGAGCACCTTGGGGAATTCCAGCGCCCATTCCTCGATATCATCGAGCAGATCATCGGGCAGATCCTGATGCACACCGCCGGGGCGGAAATAGGCCGCGTGCAGACGCGCGCCGCAGGCCCGCTCGTAAAAGAACATCAGCTTTTCGCGCTCTTCAAAGCCCCACAAGGGCGGGGTCAGCGCGCCA
Source organism: Paracoccaceae bacterium (assembly GCA_050633545.1). Classification (GTDB taxonomy): domain Bacteria; phylum Pseudomonadota; class Alphaproteobacteria; order Rhodobacterales; family Rhodobacteraceae; genus Litorivita. The sequence goes on along the minus strand of JBOEGS010000006.1, from coordinate 114,722 downwards.
ACATCCATCGCTTGGGTCGTGACGTTGAGCAAATGGTTCAACACGCGGCCGATTTCCGAATAAAGCACACGGATCAGAGAGGCGCGGCGCGGCACTTCAACGCCGGTCAGACGCTCGATCGCAAGGCACCAAGCGTGCTCTTGGTTCATCGGCGCCACATAATCGAGGCGGTCGAAATACGGCAGGTTTTGCAGGTAGGTCCGGCTCTCCATGAGCTTTTCCGTGCCGCGATGCAACAGGCCGATATGCGGATCGCAGCGCTCGACGATCTCGCCGTCAAGCTCCAGCACAAGCCGCAAAACCCCGTGCGCCGCAGGGTGCTGCGGGCCGAAGTTGATGTTGAAATTGCGGATTTTCTGCTCGCCGCTCAGCGCATCCACGCTGCCGTCGTCAAATTTGGAGCCGTCCATCATTTCGCTGCCTCCTTCTCGTCACCCGGAAGGATGTATTCGGCACCCTCCCACGGGGACATGAAATCAAACTGGCGGTATTCCTGCACCAGCTTCACCGGTTCGTAGACGACGCGTTTCAACTCGTCGTCGTAACGCACTTCGGTATAGCCGGTGGTCGGGAAATCCTTGCGCAACGGATAGCCGCGAAAGCCGTAGTCGGTGAGGATACGGCGCAAATCGGGGTGGCCGGAAAACAGGATGCCGAACATGTCAAAGACTTCGCGCTCGAACCAGTTGGCCGAAGGGTGCACATCGACAATCGAGGGCACCATATCGTCTTCGCGGATCGCGGCGCGCAGCCGGATGCGGTGGTTTTGATACATCGACAAGAAGTGGTAGATCACGTCGAAGCGTTTGGCCCGCGCGGGGTAATCCACCGCCGTGATATCGACCAGCGACGAGAAACGGCAATTTTGATCGGTCTTGAGAAACTCGACCAGCGCCGGAAGGCTCGAAGGGGCCACATCGACGGTCAATTCGCCATGCGCCACCGCCCAATCCACCACGCAATCGGGCCGCTTCAGCGCGATCAGCGCGCCAAGTTCATTGAGTGCTTCGCTCATCGCTTACCTCGCAATCGTGCCGGTGCGGCGGATTTTGCGCGCCAGTTGCAAAATGCCATACAGCAGCGCCTCGGCCGTGGGCGGGCATCCGGGCACATAGATATCCACCGGCACCACACGGTCACAGCCGCGCACAACGCTATAGCTATAGTGGTAATAACCGCCGCCATTGGCGCAGGACCCCATCGAGATCACATAGCGCGGCTCGGGCATCTGGTCGTAGACCTTGCGCAGGGCGGGGGCCATTTTATTGGTCAATGTGCCCGCCACGATCATCACATCCGATTGGCGCGGAGAGGCGCGCGGCGCGATGCCGAAGCGTTCGGCGTCATAGCGCGGCATCGAGGTATGCATCATCTCGACCGCGCAGCAGGCCAACCCGAACGTCATCCAGTGCAACGATCCGGTGCGACCCCAATTGATCAGATCCTCCGCAGAGGTGAGCAAAAAGCCCTTATCTTGCAGCTCGGCGTTGAGCGCCTGCGTGGCGACCTCGCGGTCGGCGCCCGCGGTATTCGCTCCGGTCATCACTCCCATTCGAGCGCTCCCTTCTTCCATTCATAGGCAAATCCGGCGGTCAGCACGCCAAGGAACACCATCATCGACCAAAATCCGACCATGCTCAGATCCTTGAAGGCCACGGCCCAAGGGAAGAGGAAGGCAATTTCCAGATCGAAGATGATGAAAAGGATCGAGACCAGATAGAAGCGCACGTCGAATTTCATGCGCGCATCGTCAAAGGCGTTGAACCCGCATTCATAGGCCGACACTTTTTCAGGGTCGGGATTGCGCACGGCAATGACAATGGCGGCGAGGATCAGGACAAGGCCAAGGGCAATGGCAATGGCCAGAAAGACGAGGATGGGAAGGTATTCCTTCAGCATCTCTTCCATGAGTGGCTCCTTTCATGCGCGCGGGGGCGCATCAACTGGCTGCTTAGCTGCCTCGTGGTTTACTCCTGCCCCTTGGCAGGGTCAACCAAAGTCGGATATATTCAAGAGCCTGAATTCATAAAGATTGCGCGCCGTATACGTTTGTTCACAAAGCCCCAAAAACAAGGCATGCCAGCGCGCGGGCACGAGCAAAAACCGCCCTCGGCGGTGCCTGTGCAAAAGATGTTTTCAAGGTAAAAGTTAACCAAGTTTTCCGACACTTGCCGAATCTGGCGATGCAATAGCGGTCAAAAGCGCCGCAAAGGGCAAGGCAAAGATTAAGGCAGGGTTAATTTCGCGCCCGCCGCGCCCCGCTGGCGGCAAGGGATTCGCACCAGACCCGCGTAGCAGGGCCGCCCCGCAAACCCGCGCGCCAAACCGCCGCAAGAGGGGCTGGCGCCTCGCGCCCGACCGACCTGCGCCCTAGGTGTCAACCGACCTGTGCCCGACATGCCGAGCTGCCCGCTGCTGGCCTTTGCCCGTCGCTGCCCCCGCCCCCGTGCCTGCCCCCGTCTCTGCCCCCCGTCTCTGCCCCCCGTCTCTGCCCCGTGCGCGGGTCAATCGCCGCTGCGCATCGCTTGCGCCATGGCGGCGGCCTTGGCGATCACCGCGCCGTCAAGGCCGGTCTCGTATCCCGCCTTGCGCAGATAGGCCTCGACCGCTTCGGTCGCCACATTCCCCGCCGCGCCCGGCGCATAGGGGCATCCGCCCAAACCGCCCACCGCCGCGTCAAACACCCGCAGCCCCGCCTCCAGTGACGCGCCGATATTGTCCAAGGCCCGCCCCGCCGTATCATGGTAATGCCCTGCCAGCATCTGCGCCGGCACCTCTTGGAGCACCGCATCAAGCATCGCGCGGATGGTTTCGGGGCGGCCCTGCCCGATGGTGTCGCCAAGGCTGATCTCAACGCAGCCCAGCGCGCGCAGTTTTTGCGCCACCTGCGCCACCGCAGCAGGGGCCACCGGCCCGTCATAGGGGCAATCGGTGACGCAAGAGATATAGCCGCGCAGCGGCACGCCCGCCGCTTTGGCGGCCTCGGCCACGGGGGCAAAACGGGCAAGGCTTTCCTCGATGCTGGCGTTGATATTGGCGCGCGAGAAGCCTTCGGAGGCCGAACCGAAGATCGCCACCTCATCGGCGCGCGCCGCCAATGCGGCCTCGAAGCCGCGCATATTAGGGGTCAGCGCCGCATAGGACACGCCCTTGGCCCGCGTGATCCCCGCCAGAACCTCGGCGCTGTCGGCCATTTGCGGCACCCATTTGGGCGAAACGAAACTGGCCACCTCGATGCGTTTGAACCCCGCCCCCGACAGGCAATCGACCAAAGCGATTTTTTGCGCCGTCGGGATCGGACGCTTTTCGTTTTGCAGCCCGTCGCGCGGACCCATTTCAAAAATCTCGACATACTCGCCCATGGCGATGCTCCCCTCTTTTGCGCCGCGCCCCTGCCCCTGCCGCCTCACGGCTTTGCGCGCCCTTGATCTCCTTGGCCCCTATCCGCGCCGCCCCGTGCGGGCACATCAGGCCCAGCGCCCGACCCGCGCAGGCAGGCCCTGCACATCACATCCCCAAGGCGCAGCGCAAGCGATCGCGCCCGCCGAACTCCTGCCATTTTTGCCGCTCAGCTTTCCCAAGCGGGGTAGAACGCCTTGGCAAAAATCCGGCTCGCGCCCTCTTGCGGCAGGCTGGCTTGAAAGGCGGGGCGTTCGGTGATGCGCGCATACCATGCGCTGAGCTCGGGAAAGGGATCGATCGGGGCGAAGTGGCGCGCCATATAGACCGCCTGCCCCGTGCAGACATCCGCCGCCGAAAAACCGCCCGTCAAGAGATAATCGCGGTTCTCCACCGGCGTCGAGAGCCGCGCCTCGATGGCGCTATAGCATTTCTCGATCCGCTTCGCCTCGATCTGCATCACCGTGGCCGAGCGCATGTGATCCTCGCGCAGCGCGATATGCTGCTGGGTCAGATTGGCGGCGTGCTGGCTGATGGTCTCGGCAAACTCGACCCAGACCAGCCATGCCATACGGTCGATATCCCCTGGCCCCTGATAAAGCGGCGCCTCGGCGTAGCGCTCGCACAGGTAATGCACAATGGCGAGGCTTTCGAACATCCGCTCGCCGTCGATCTCCAGCGAGGGCACACGCCCTGCGGGGCTGACCGAGAGGTATTCGGGGTCGCGCAGGCTTTTGTCGAACCCGTGGCTGACCACTTGAAACGGCAGGTCCAATTCCCCCAAGAGCCAGAGCACCCGCATCGAGCGGCTTTGCGGCACATGGTGTAGCGTGATCATATCGTCTCCTTGTGGCCTATCGCCATCAGATGCTGCCTGCGCGCCAAAGAGGCGCCGTGCAAGCGCGCTGTATAGAATGCCGCAAGGTCAGGTGCAACCAAGCCGCCCAGCGCCAGATGCGCCGAATATTCCGGCAAGGCCGCGCGCGGAGATGCACACCCGCGCGGCACGCCTGATCGCCTTGGGCCCTATTGCGTGTCATCAGGCGCATAGAAATCGCGCGTGTAGAAGGCCGAAACCCCGTCTTGGCGGCGCGCGGCCTGATAGGCCTCGCGTGCCTCCATACGGGCGAAATAGGCGCGCACATTGGGATAGGCGTCCAGTTTGACGAAATAGGGCGCCGCCGAGAGGTTATAGCCGAGCATGCAATCGACCGCCGAGAACCCGCTTTTGAGCAGCCACTCCTGCCCCGCCAATCCGGCCTCCAGCGCGCCGATACAGGCTTCGAGCCGCCGCGCCTCCATCTTGAGCACCGTCGGGCTGCGCATCGCGGGATCGCGCAAGAACAGATATTGCATGTTCATATTGGCAATCAGGTTGGCCATGGTCTCGGCGAAATGCAGCCATTGCAAAAACGCCGCGCGTTCGGGCGTGCGCGGTGCAGGGGCCAGTTGCGCCTCGGGATGGCGCTCGCACAGGTATTCGATGATCGCGCCGCTCTCGAACAGGCTCACCCCGTCCACATCCAGCGCAGGCACCCGCCCCGCAGGGCTACGGCCCAGGAATTCGGCGCGGCGCAAGGAGCCGTCGGCGATGGCATAGGTCTCGATCTCGAGCGCGGGCAAATCCACCCCCGCGGCGCGGATCTCCTCGATCAGCCAGATGATGCGAAAGCTGCGCGAGGCAGGCACATGGTGCAGCGTCAATGTGTCGGTCATGGTCTCTCTCCCTCTTATGTATTGCGCCGGAGTGTGGCAAAGCCGCCCGCGCCGCGCAACGCTTTGCCCCGCCCGCGGCTTGCGACGTAACGGCACATAAGGAACGCGCGGCGCCTGCCCCTGCGCCAGCCTCCCGCGTGCCTGCCCCCGTGCCTGCCCCCGTGCCTGCCCCTGTGCCAAGCTCTGTGCAGCTGCGCACCCGCGCCCTAGGCCGCAGCCTCCCCTTCGGCGGCCTCCAGCCGGATCAGCGCCGCGCCCGCCTCGACCTGATCGCCCGCCGCGCAAAGCACCTCGGCCACCACCCCGTCGCGCGCCGCCAAAAGCGCGTGTTCCATCTTCATCGCTTCGAGCACCGCCAAACGGTCGCCCTGCGCCACCGCCTGCCCCGCCTTGGCAAAGACCGCCTTGACCGACCCCGGCATCGGGGCCTCGATCAGGTTGCCATCCCCGCCCGCGCCCTGCGCGCGCTCCAGCGGGTCGATGATGCCAAAGGGCAAACCGTAGTGGTCAAATACCGTCACCACCGCACCCGACACGGCGGCGGCAGGCATCGGCGCACCATTGATGCGCCACGCCCCCGCGATCCTCTCGGCCACAAGCGTCTCGCTGCCGCCCTGTGTGACGACTTCGGCCAAAACGCGGTCCGCGCCCTCAAGCATGAGCACCACGGTGAAGACCTCCTCGCCCCATGTGAGCGCCACACTGCGGCGCAGGGGCGCCCAAAGCGAAAACCCCTGCCCGATCACAGCCGCGCCCTCTGGCCCAGCGCTAAGCCCTGCGCCCAACCCTGCGCCAAGCCCCGCCGCCGCCATCGCGGCGCTGAGCCGGTGCGCGGCGCGCGGGGCGGGCGCGGCCACCAGCGCCTCCAGATCGCGCGCGATCAATCCGGTGTCCACCTGCCCCGCCGCAAATCCGCCGTGATCGCAAAGCGCGCCCAAAAAGGCCAGATTGGTCACCGTTCCGGCCACCTGCGTGCCCGCCAAAGCGGCGCGCATCTGTTGCAAGGCGGCGGCGCGGGTGGGGCCATGGGTGATCACCTTGGCAATCATCGGATCATAAAACGGCGAGATCACATCGCCCGCCCGCACCCCGCTGTCGGCGCGCGCGCCCTCGGGAAATTGCAAATGCGTCAAGGTGCCCGTGGCAGGCAAAAACCCCTTGGGCACGTCCTCGGCATAAAGGCGCACCTCGAAAGCATGACCCGTGATCGACAGGTCGTCTTGCGCGCAGGGCAACGCCTCGCCCGCCGCCACGCGCAATTGCCATTCCACCAGATCAACGCCGGTGATGGCTTCTGTCACGGGATGTTCGACCTGCAGGCGGGTGTTCATCTCCATGAACCAAAAGCCGTCTTCTTGCAAAACGCCCGTGCCGCCGCCCGACCCGTCGACGATAAATTCGATCGTGCCCGCGCCGCTGTAGCCGATGGCCTCGGCGGCCTTGACCGCCGCTGCGCCCATGGCGGCACGCACGTTTTCGGGCATATCGGGCGCGGGGGCCTCTTCGATCACCTTCTGGTGGCGCCGCTGCAGCGAGCAGTCGCGCTCGAACAGATGCAAGGCACGGGCGCCGTCGCCAAAGACCTGCACCTCGATATGACGCGGAGCGGTGATGTATTTCTCAATGAGCACATCGGCATTGCCGAAGGCGGTGCGCGCCTCGCTTTGCGCGCTGCCGAGCGCGGCGGCGAAATCCTCGGCCCGCTCGACCAGACGCATCCCCTTGCCGCCGCCCCCCGCCACGGCCTTGATCAAGACCGGATAGCCGATCTCGCCCGCCTGCGCCTTGAGAAAATCGCCGCTCTGCTCTGCTCCGTGATACCCCGGCACCACGGGCACGCCCGCCTCTATCATCAAGGCCTTGGCCGCATCCTTGAGGCCCATGGCGCGGATCGCCTTGCCCGAGGGGCCGATGAACACCAATCCCGCCGCCTCGACGGCATCGACGAAATCGGGGTTTTCCGACAAAAACCCGTATCCGGGATGGATCGCCTTGGCCCCTGTATCGAGCGCGGCCTGAATGATCACATCGCCGCGCAGGTAGCTGTCCGCAGGCGCGGAGCCGCCGATATGCACCGCCGCGTCGCACACCGCCACATGGGCTGCCGCGCGGTCCGCGTCCGAATAGACCGCCACCGTATCCACGCCCATACGCCGCGCCGTCGCCGCGATCCGGCAGGCAATCTCGCCGCGATTGGCAATCAGGATTTTGTCAAACATATCAAGTCCCTTCCGAGGGGCCGCTGTCGCGGTCCAAAGATTTGTAGCTGCGATAGCGGTGCCGATAGATCAGGTTCGGGCGGTCCGCGTCATAGAGGTAGACCGCAACGCCGATCAAAACGATGGTGTTGAACAAGGCCACGGGGTCTGCCTCGCTGATGTGCGAAACCGATCCGACCACCGACAGGACCGACAGCACGATCACCAAAGGCGCCCCCCACGGCGCGCGCAGGGCCAAAAGCGCCGCGCAAACGAGCGGTATGCCGATCATGATCCCCATCTGGGCCAAGGGCATCGCGCCGTAATGCATCACCTCGATCCCCCGAAGGGTGGCTACGGCGGCAAAATACGTCACGATCAGCCAAAGCCACAAAGACAGCCGCCCCTTGGGATGTGCCCGCGCCATTTGCGGTGTGACATAGACCCATTGCGCGCCCGTGGCCTTGTCGGTCTCGCCGCGTATGAAGACGCCTTTTTCGGGCCATTCAGCCATGAGGCTTGCTCCTGTTCCATGCGCCGTCCAAAAGCGCCGCCGCCGATTGACCGATCTCTTGCGTGATCTCGCCCGCAGGGCGGATATCGCCGATCAGGCCCACCGCCTCGCCGACAATCGGCGTGGCCATACGCGCATCCCCCGCCGCCATCGCCGCGCGCCATGCGGCGCGGTCGGCCTCGCTCATCTGCTCGGGCGCGCCGTGCCAGTTTTCGGTGCCCGCCGAACGCATCACGCGGATGTTGAAGGGGCGCGGCCAATCCATGCCGCGCGCCACATCCGGCACCCGCGTGCGCAAGGTGGCATCGCCCGTCGCCGCCGTGGCCGCACGGTGCAAGCCGTCGGGCACCAAAGCCTCGGCTGCCGCCCACAAGCGCGAGCCGACAACCGCGCCATCCGCGCCCAGCATCAAAGCCGCCGCCAATCCGCGCCCGTCCGCGATGCCCCCCGCCGCAAGCAAAAGCGTATCGGGCGATCGCGCCGCCAGAAAATCCGCCACCTCGGGCACCAAGGTCATCGTCGCGCGCGATGCGCCATGCCCGCCCGCCTCCGAGCCTTGGGCGACGATCACCTGCGCGCCCGCATCCACTGCGGCGCGCGCCGCCTCCATATCTTGCACCTGCGCGATCAAGGGCACGCCCGCCGCATGGATGCGCGGCGCATAGGCGACCACATCGCCAAAAGACAAAAACACCGCGCGCGGGGTGTGGGCAAGGATGCGCTCCAATAGAACCTCATCCAATCGCCATGTGATCATGCCGCAGCCCACCGGCGCACCCGCGCGCGCAAACTCGGCGTCGATCCAATCCGCATCGCCATAGCCGCCGCCGATCAGGCCCAAGCCCCCCGCGCCGCTCACCGCACCCGCCAAAGCGCCGCCCGCCGCCCCCGCCATCGGGGCCGACACGATGGGCCATTTGAGACCAAAGGCATCCGTCAGCCGCGTTTTCATGCGCCGCCCTCCGGCAAGCCGCGGGCATTCTCGCAACCTGCGCCGCGCGCAAAACCGCACCGACGCAATACCGACGTGATACCGACGTGATACCGACACGCCATTTCGCTACATCCGGAACAGGCCAAACCGCGTCTCCTCGATCGGGGCGCAAAGCGCCGCAGACAGGCTCAGCGCAAGCACATCACGGCTCTTGCGCGGGTCGATCACCCCGTCATCCCACATCCGCGCCGAAGCATACAAAGGATGCGATTGCTCTTCGAACATGGCAATCGTCGGGGCCTTGAACGCCTCCTCTTCCTCTCGGCTCCATGTGCCACCCGCGCGTTCGATCCCGTCGCGTTTCACCGTCGCCAAAACCCCCGCCGCTTGCGGCCCGCCCATCACCGAAATGCGGCTGCTCGGCCATGACCACATGAAGCGCGGCTGATAGGCACGCCCCGCCATGCCGTAATTGCCCGCGCCAAACGATCCGCCAACCACCATGGTGATTTTCGGCACATTGGTCGTCGCCACGGCGGTCACCAATTTGGCCCCGTGCCGCGCGATGCCCTCATTTTCATACTTGCGCCCGACCATAAATCCGGTGATATTTTGCAAAAAAATCAACGGGATACTGCGCTGCGAGCACAGTTCGACAAAATGCGCGCCCTTTTGGGCGGCCTCGGAAAACAGCACGCCATTGTTGGCGATGATCCCCACGGGGCACCCTTCGAGATGGGCGAACCCCGTCACCAAGGTTTCGCCGAAACGCGGTTTGAACTCGTCAAAGCGCGAGCCGTCCACCACCCGCGCGATCACCTCGCGAATGTCATAGGGCGTGCGCAGGTCCGCAGGCACGACGCCCAGCAATTCTTCGGGATCATAGGCGGGCGGCTCGGGCACCTGCCACTGCACGGTCGCGGGTTTGGCACGGTTGAGATGCGAGACCGCGCGCCGCGCCAAAGCCAAAGCATGGCCGTCATCCTCGGCCAGATAATCGGCCACCCCCGACAGCCGCGTATGCACATCGCCGCCGCCAAGGTCCTCGGCGCTGACCACCTCGCCCGTTGCGGCCTTGACCAAGGGCGGACCGGCAAGGAAGATAGTGCCTTGTTCTTTCACGATAATTGTCACATCCGACATGGCCGGAACATAGGCCCCGCCCGCCGTGCACGACCCCATAACAACCGCGATCTGCGCAATGCCCTTGGCGCTCATCCGCGCTTGGTTATAGAAAATCCGGCCAAAATGGTCGCGGTCGGGGAACACCTCGTCCTGATTGGGCAGGTTCGCCCCGCCGCTATCGACCAGATAGACACAAGGCAGGTGGTTTTCCTCGGCAATCTCTTGGGCGCGCAGGTGTTTTTTGACCGTCATCGGGTAATAGGTGCCGCCCTTCACGGTGGCGTCATTGCACACCACCATGACCTCTTGGCCCATGACGCGCCCGATGCCCGCAATCACCCCCGCGCAAGGGGCCGCGCCGTCATACATCCCATGCGCCGCCGTCGCCCCGACCTCCAGAAACGGCGATCCGGGATCAAGCAGGTTCGCCACACGCTCGCGCGGCAACATCTTGCCGCGGCTGACATGGCGCGCACGGCTCTTCTCGCCCCCGCCCATGGCCGCCGCCTCTGCGGCTTCGCGCACGATATCCAAGGCCTCCAGATGCCCCGCGCGGTTGGTTTTGAACGCGTCCGAGGACGGCAAGGCTTGGGAGTTCAGTTTCATGGATGTCTCTCCGTTTCGGCACATGCACGCGCCTTGAGCTCTTTGCGGATCACCTTGCCCGTGACGGTCATGGGCAGCGCATCAAGAAAGGTGATTTCTCTGGGGTATGAATAGCTTGCGAGGTGGTCTTTGACGTGGGATTGCAGAAGCTTGGCCAGTTCCGCATCCGCCGCAACGCCGTCTTTCACCACCACATAGGCCTTGACGATCTCGCCGCGCAGGGCATCGGGTTTGCCGACCACACCGACCGTGGCAACGGAGCCGTGGCGCAAAAGGCAATCCTCGATTTCGGAGGGGCCGATGCGGTAACCGGCGGAGGCGATCACATCATCCTCGCGGCCGACAAAGCGCAGGTAGCCGTCTTGCCACAGCCCGCGATCGCCCGTGAGCATCCAGTCGCCTTTATACTTCGCCGCCGTCTCGTCGGGGCGGTTCCAATAGCCAAGCATCATCGACCCCGCGCCGCGTTTGATCGCGACATCGCCCTCCGCATCAGTCGGCGCGCCGCTCTCGTCCAACACCGCGATCTCGAAGCCCGGAACCGGTTTGCCGATACATCCGGCGCGCGCCTCGAAAAGCGTGCCGCAGGAGGAGGCAACCATATTGCATTCGGTCTGGCCGTAGAACTCGTTGATCGTGACCCCCAGCGCATCGCGCCCCCAATCGAGCATCTGCGCCCCAAGGCTTTCGCCCCCCGAGGCCACCGAACGCAGCCCACCGATTTGCGCGCCTGACGCCTTGAGGATGCGCAGCGCCGTTGGCGGAAAAAACACATTTCTAACAGCGCCTTGCGCGATGATCTTCGCGCAGGTGTCCGCGTCGAATTTCGCCATGCGCGCCGCCACCACCGGCACGCCAAGCGCCAAAGCAGGCATAGCCACATCGAACAACCCGCCGATCCACGCCCAATCGGCGGGGGTCCACAGGCAATCGCCCGCTTGGCCCAGAAAATCATGGCTCATCTCGACGCCCGGCAAATGGCCGGTCAGCATCCGGTGCCCGTGCAGCGCGCCCTTGGGCGATCCCGTGGTGCCAGAGGTATAAATCAGAACCGCAGGGGTTTCGGGGCCTGTCTGGGCCGTCTCGAACGGCGCGTCCTGCACCGCGATATCATCGGCCACCACGTGCGCGGCAAGGCGGCCCAAAAGCCCCGCGCCCTCGTGATCGGTCACGACCAGATCGGCGCCCGCATCGCGCACCCGCACCGACAATGCATCGTGTTGAAACAGCTTGAACAAAGGCACGGAAATCGCACCCAGTTTCCAGATCGCGATGTGGGCCGCCGCGCACCATGCGTCTTGGCTGCGCAGCACGCCGATCCGGTCCCCTGCCTGCGCCCCGCGCGCCTGCAAAACATGCGCCAATGTGTCGGCCATCCGGCGCAGGGCGCCATAGCTCACCTCGCGCCGCGCGCCTGCCTCAAGCTCGACAATCGCGGTTTGATCGGGCGTCTTGTCCGCCCAATCGTCACAGACCTGCGCGGCCATATTGAGCCGCGCGGGAAACGCCCACGCGAATTGGCCCCGAAGCGCCTCATATGACCGCGCCGCCTCCAGCATCCTATCCCCGCTCGCCCGCGACCCGCATCACGCCATCGCGCCCATCAATTCGCGGCCGATCAGCATCCGGCGGATTTCCGACGTGCCTGCGCCGATCTCCATCAATTTGGCATCGCGGAACAATCGCGCGGTGGGCGCATCGGCCAAAAACCCTGCGCCGCCCATGGCTTGCACGGCTTGGTGGGCCTGCACCATGGCTTGTTCGGAGGCATAAAGACAGCAGGCGGCGGCATCCTGACGCGTGACATCGCCGCGATCACAGGCCCGCGCCACCTCATAGATATAGGCGCGCGCGGAATTCATCGCCGTATACATATCGGCAATCTTGCCCTGCATCAGTTGGAAGTTGCCAATGGGTTGCCCGAACTGTTTTCGCTCGGCCATATAGGGCATGATTTCGTCAAGGCAGGCGGCCATGATCCCCGTGCCGATGCCCGCCAGAACCACGCGCTCGTAATCCAGCCCCGACATCAGAACGCGCACGCCCTTGCCCTCTTCGCCCAGCACGTTCTCGAAGGGCACTTCGACCCCGTCAAAGATCAGCTCGGCCGTGTTCGACCCGCGCATCCCCAGCTTGTCGAAATGCGGGCTGGTGGAAAATCCGGCCATGGATTTCTCGACGATAAAGGCGGTCATGCCTTTCGATCCCGCATCTGGGTCGGTCTTGCCGTAGACCACCAGAGTATCGGCGTCAGGGCCGTTGGTGATCCAGTATTTATTGCCCGACAAACGGTAGTGATCATTGCGCTTTTCCGCGCGCAGCTTCATCGACACAACGTCCGATCCCGCGCCGGGTTCGGACATGGCAAGCGCGCCGATATGATCGCCCGAAATCAAACCGGGCAGGTATTTGCGCTTTTGCTCGTCGGTGCCGTTGAGCTTGATCTGGTTGACGCACAGATTGCTATGCGCGCCGTAGGACAACGAGACCGAGGCAGAGGCCCGCGCGATCTCTTCGACCGCGATCACATGGGCCAGATAGGACATGCCCGCGCCGCCGAATTCCTCGGGCACCGTGATGCCCAAAAGGCCCAGATCGCCCATCTCTTTCCATAGTTCGTTGGGGAATTCATTGCTCTGGTCGACCTGCGCCGCCAAGGGTTTGATCCGCTCTTGCGCAAAACGGTGCACCATCTCGCGCAGCGCATTCACATCCTCGCCCAGATCGAATGTCATTGTATGGTTGAACATCGCCCTAACCTCCCCGTTATTGAACGCTTGTTCATTAATCTACGGGAAGACCTGTGACGGATCAAGAGAATTTCTTGGCACGCAGGCGCCGCAACCCCGCGCCAAGCAAGAAAGCGCGCAGCCGCCCCCGCGGCGCAGGACGCCGCGAGAGGGACGCGAGGACAGCGCCGCCCGTGATACTCCAAAAGCCCCGTCAGGCGGATTGATAAACCGCCGCCACCTCGCCGCGGATGATCCGCGCCAAGAGCGCGCAATCCTCAAGGCTGAAGGTCAGCGGCAGCCGCATATCCACCAACCCCGCCAGAATACGGTCGCTCGCGGGCATGGGCGCGCTGGGGGCATAGCGCCAACTGTCGTAGCGCGAGGTAAATCCCGCAGGCTCCGCCCCGCCGAACCATTTGAGTTCAACCCCGCGCGCGGCGCAGCGGCGCAAGACCTCCTGCACCTTGGCGGGCGGCCAATCGAGCAGCAAGAACTGGATCGAGGAGCCGACAAAGCCCTCATGCGCGCCGCGCTCCACCACCGTCAATCCCGCCGTATCGCGCAGCCCCGCCTCGACCATGCGGTAGCGCGCGTTCCATTTGGCGACCTGATCGGGCAAGGCGCGCAATTGCACCCGCAAGATCGCGGCGCGCAAATGATCCATGCGGCCCGACACATTGGGCGTGTCGTATTTCACCGCCTCGAAGACCTGCGGATCGGGTGCGGCCAAATGGCGATCATAAAGCATATAGGACCCCGACAGCATCACCGCCCGCGCCATAACCTGCGCATCGTCGCAGATCAGAAAACCGCCCTCGCCCGAATTGATATGTTTGTAGGTTTGCGTTGAATAACAACCGATTACACCGTGCCGCCCCGAGGGCACGCCGCGCCAATCGGCCCCCATCGTATGGGCGCAATCCTCGATCACGCGGATGCCATGGGTCTCGCAAATCGCCATGAGACGGTCCATGTCGCACAAATGCCCGCGCATATGCGAAAGCATCAACACATCGGCCTGCGCGGCCTTGGCCTCCAGATCATCAAGATCAATCACCAACCCCTCGGTGACGCCCACATAGACCGGCACCGCGCCCACGGCGGCAATCGCCCCAGGCACGGGGGCCAAGGTAAAGGCATTGGTGAGCACGCGGTCCCCATGGCCCACGCCAAGCGCCCGCAGCGCGCAGCCCAAAGCATAGCCGCCCGAGGCCACAGCCAGCGCATATTTCGCCCCCGTCATGGCGGCAAATTCGCGCTCCAATAGCGCCACCTCGCCCGCCTCGCCCGCCGCCACGTTATAGCGGTGCAGCCGCCCCGAGCGCATCACCGCCACGGCGGCCTCGATCGCCTCTTCGGGGATCGGCTCTTGTTGGGTGAAATTGCCAGTGAAAACCTCTTGCATGGGCGCGCCCTAGGCCAAAAGCCGCTGCGCCACGTCGGGCAGGTGATCGTAATGCTCCAACAGGTGGTCTGGCTGCATCTCTTCGACCACGCGCCCGCCCGGCCCGAAGGTGACCAGAACCGAAGGCACCCCAAAGGCCCGCGCGGTGGTGTGATCGGTGATCGTATCGCCCACCAACAAGGCGCGCGCCACATCGCCGCCGGAGCGTTCAATCGCGGCGCGCAAAGGCGCAACATCAGGTTTGCGCGTCGGCATCGTATCGGCGCCGATCACCGCATCGAACGCCTTGCGGATCGCTAAAGCGTCAAGCAGTTGCAGCGCCAGATATTCAAGCTTGTTGGTGCAAATCCCCACCGCAAATCCACCCTCGCGCAGCGCCGCCGCCGCCTCCAGAAATCCGGGATAAATCACCGTATGGCTTGCAATATCCGCCTCGTAAGCCTTCAAGAGGTTGGGATATTGCGCAGCGATCTCGGCCTCGATGTCGCCCTCGAACCCCATCCGCGTCAAACCAAGGCGCAGCATCCCCATGCCGCCCTTGCCGACGGCCACCGCCGCGTCCTCAGTCGGGTCGAGCATCTGCCCCACCCCCATGCCGATGAAACAGGCATTGGCCGCATTGACCAAATCATGGCTGGTGTCGGCAATCGTCCCGTCCAGATCAAAGATCACCGCAGGTTTGCGTGCTTGCGTTTCGCCCATTGCCTGTTCTCGCTTGTGATTGTGCCTATGCGCGCCTTTTTGCCTGTCTTTGTCACAGGCCGCAATCATTCTTGAACTGCGCGGCCCTTGCACCCTGCCCGCATCTGTCTAAAACGGGGTCAAAGCCCGAGGGGGACAGGCCCCCGCACAAAAGAGGTATCCCATATGAGCACGGCCCTCGTCATCCTCGCCGCAGGCAAAGGCACGCGGATGAATTCCGACCTTCCCAAGGTGCTGCACCAAATCGCCCATGCGCCGCTTTTGGTGCATGCCATGCGCGCCGCAAGCGCGCTTGCCCCCGAGCGCCACATCGTGGTCGCGGGCCACGGCGCCGATCTGGTCGAGGCCGCCGCGCGCGCCTATGACGAGACCGCCGAAGTCGTGCTGCAGACCGAACAACTGGGCACCGGCCATGCGGTCTTGCAAGCCAAAGAGGCGCTTGGTGATTTCGCCGGTGATGTGATCGTGCTTTACGGTGACACGCCGCTGATCCGCCCCGAAACCTTGGAGGCGATGATCGCCGCGCGCGCCACATGCGACGTGGTGGTGCTCGGCTTTGACGCCGCCGATCCGGGCCGCTACGGGCGGCTCGTGATGTCCGGCGACAGGCTCGACCGGATCGTGGAATTCAAAGACGCGACAGAGCAAGAACGCGCCATAACCCTATGTAATAGCGGCGTGATCTGCGCCAGCCGCGAGACGCTTTTCGATCTTCTGGATCACGTCGGAAACGACAATGCGGCGGGGGAATATTACCTCACCGACATCATCGGATTGGCCCGAGATCACGGGCTCAGCGCCACCGCCGTGACCTGCGACGAAGCCGAAACCTTGGGCGTCAATTCGCGCGTTGAGCTGGCCGCTGCAGAGGCCGCGTTTCAGGCCCGCCGCCGCCAATCGGCGCTGGAGGACGGTATCACCATGCCCGCCCCCGAAACCGTGCATTTCGCCTATGACACCATTGTCGGGCGCGATTGCGTGATCGAACAAAACGTCGTCTTCGGACCTGATGTCACCATCGAGAGCGGCGCGCATATCCGCGCCTTTTGCCACCTCGAAGGCTGCCACGTCAGCCAGCGCGCCATTGTCGGTCCCTATGCCCGCCTGCGCCCTGGTGCGGAGCTGGCCGAAGATGTGCGGGTCGGTAATTTTTGCGAGATCAAAAACGCCCAGATCGAAGCCGGTGCCAAGGTCAACCACCTCAGCTATATCGGCGATGCCACCGTCGGCGCGCGCGCCAACATCGGCGCGGGCACGATCACCTGCAATTATGACGGCGTGTTCAAACACCATACCGAAATCGGCCGCGATGCCTTTATCGGCTCCAACACCATGCTGGTCGCGCCGGTCACCATCGGCCATGAGGCGATGACCGCATCGGGGTCCGTGGTCACGATGGATGTGCCCGACGGGGCGCTTGCCCTTGGCCGCGCCAAACAGGTCAACAAAGCCGGACTCGCGGTCAAATTGTTCGATATGTTGAAATCAAAAAAGAAAAAACAGCGTAAGGACACGAATTAATGTGCGGTATTGTCGGAGTTCTGGGGGCTCACGAAGCCGCTCCCATC
Source organism: Paracoccaceae bacterium (assembly GCA_050633545.1). Classification (GTDB taxonomy): domain Bacteria; phylum Pseudomonadota; class Alphaproteobacteria; order Rhodobacterales; family Rhodobacteraceae; genus Litorivita. Next base: position 97,823 of record JBOEGS010000006.1, on the reverse strand, counting down.
CTTGTTGAATCGCTCAAACGCCTCGAATATCGCGGCTATGACAGTGCCGGTATTGCCACCGTTAACAACGGCGTGTTGGACCGTCGCCGTGCGGTCGGCAAATTGGTCAACCTGTCCGATCTTCTGGTGCATGAGCCTTTGGCGGGCAAATCCGGCATCGGGCATACCCGCTGGGCCACCCATGGCGCGCCTTCGGTGACCAACGCCCACCCCCATCAGGCGGGCAAAGTCGCGGTCGTCCACAACGGCATCGTCGAGAACTACCGCGAATTGCGCGAGGAACTGGCCGGTCACGGGGTCAGCTTTCACACCGAGACCGACACCGAAACCATCGCGCTTTTGACCGCGCATTACCTCGACAGCGGGATGAGCCCGCGCGAGGCCGCCGCCAAAACCCTTTCGCGGCTAGATGGCGCTTTCGCGCTCGCCTTCCTGTTCTCCGGCGAGGATGATTTGATGATCGGCGCACGCAAGGGCTCGCCCCTCGCTGTGGGCCATGGCAAGGGCGAGATGTTCCTTGGCTCCGACGCAATTGCGCTCTCGCCGATGACCGATCAGATCACCTATCTGGACGAGGGCGATTGGGTTATCCTGACGCGCAATTCCTGTGAGATCCGCGATGCGGACGGCCAACAGGTCCACCGCGAGATGCGCACCATCCGCATCGATGCCGCCCGCGTCGACAAGGCCGGTCACAAACACTTCATGGCCAAGGAAATCGCCGAGCAGCCGCGCGTCATCGGCGAGGCCCTGCGCCACTATCTGGGCGCGGATGGCCATGCGATCACCCTGCCCGAAGAGATCGATTTCACCAAAATCGAGCGCCTGACCATGGTCGCCTGCGGCACGGCCTTTTATGCCTGCCTCACCGCGAAATACTGGTTCGAGCAAATCGCAGGCATGCCCGTCGAGGTCGATATCGCCTCGGAGTTTCGTTACCGCGAACCGCCGATCACCGACCGCACCGCCGCCCTCTTTGTTTCGCAGTCAGGCGAGACTGCCGACACGCTCGCCGCGCTGCGCTATTGCGCGGGCAAGGCCGATCAAATCCTCTCGGTGGTCAATGTCCCCGAAAGCTCCATCGCGCGCGAAAGCGACGTGGCCCTGCCGATTTTGGCGGGGGTCGAGATCGGCGTTGCCTCGACCAAAGCCTTCACCTGCCAGCTTACGGTTTTGCTTCTGCTGGCGCTCAAAGCTGCCGAGCAACGCGGCAAGATCACGCCCGAGCGTATGGATGATCTGATCTCGCATCTGCGCGCCTTGCCGACAGTTTTGAACGCCGCGCTCGACGAGGACGCGGCGATGCAGGCCTGCGCCACCGGATTGGCCGAAGCGCAGGACGTGCTCTTCTTGGGGCGCGGATTGATGTATCCGCTGGCCCTCGAAGGGGCCTTGAAACTCAAAGAAATCAGCTACATCCACGCCGAAGCTTATGCATCCGGCGAATTGAAGCACGGCCCCATCGCCTTGATTGACCGCAATGTGCCGGTGGTGGTTTTCGCGCCGCGCGACACCCTCTTCGACAAATCGGTCAGCAATATGCAAGAGGTCATGGCCCGCGAAGGCAAGGTCCTTCTGGTCAGCGACGCCGCAGGCACCAAAGACGCCGCCGCAGAGGCATGGAAGACCATCACCATGCCCGCCGTCGATCCGGTCCTCGCGCCGATCCTCTATGCCATTCCGGCGCAGCTTCTCGCCTATCACACGGCGGTCGCCAAGGGCACCGACGTTGACCAACCCCGCAACCTAGCAAAATCGGTGACTGTCGAATGACCATGACCCTGGACACCGCGCTGAGCGATCTGCGCGCCCATATCGAAGAGGGCCGCGCCGAAGGGATGGCGGACTATCACAAGGTGCCGCGCGACTATCTCGGCGTGCCCAACCCCGCGATCAATGATCTGGTCAAAGGCTGGCGCGAGGGGATGGCGGTGGCCGAACGTGTGGCGCTGGCCTCGGCGCTTTGGGACACCGATATTTTCGAAGCGCGTCTGGCGGCGGCAAAACTGCTGACGCAGGCGCGGATCAAGGACGACGCTCCCATCTGGGATCTCATCACCTCATGGGTGCCGCAATTCGACAGCTGGGCCATCGCGGATCACGTGATGATGGCGGGGCAAAAGCGCCTTGTCGCCCACCCCGAGCGTATCGAAGAAGTCGAGACATGGACCAAGTCCGATCACCACTGGACCCGCCGCGCGGCGATGGTCATCACCCTGCCCTACACCAAACAGAACCACCCCAAAGCGGGCGAAATGGCGATCCGCAAACGGGTGCTGGGATGGGCGGCAGATTATGTGCGCGATCCCGAATGGTTCATCCAGAAATCAGTGGCATGGTGGATCCGCGATCTGTCGAAACATGATCCCGAACGGGCGCAGTATTTCTTGACCAACTATGCCAAGGATATGAAGCCCTTTGCGCGCAAAGAAGCCGCGAAATTTCTGGGGCCGAAACCTGCGGGAAAGGCGAAATTCACCCCGACGCCCGCTCAATCGGATAGCGCCCCCGCTGACAAAGACGGCGAATAACACGCTGTTATTGCATATAAATATCAAGCTCCGGCAGGTCCGTCAGCGCCACCCCCAAAAGCCGCATCGCGGCCAATGAAATGCGGCTGCCGCCGGTTTTCTCGCCGTCCAGCGGGATCAAATCCACCTGCACGCTCGCGCCCGTTTCGGGATGGCTCACCCGCCCTTTGGCGCGCGCCTCGGCCAATGGCGTTTTGATCCAGAATCCGGCTTCGGTCGGCGTTCCGAGGCTGGTGATGCTGCGCCCCAAAAGCCTGCCCTGCGTATCGGTCGCCGCCTCGACGGCGGCGGCGCGGTCGGCTTTGCTTGTGGTGTCGAATTGCTCTGCCGTGCGGGCCGATGCGGGCGGGCGTTTGGGCGGCGCGGCGGGGGCTTGCGCGCCTACGGCCTGCGCATCGGTCTCGGCGCCAGCCTCTGGCGGCGCCTCGGCCTCGGTTTGAAGAATGGCCTCTGGCGGGTCGCTTTGGGCGGGCTTTTGCACCAAAGCGCAGCCACTTTGCGCAAAAACGGCGCAGAACAGAACGAAGCAAGGCAGTATATGTTTCATGCCCCGAAACTAGGATGAAACCCGCGCCAAAACAACACCCACAGCAACACCAAGATCGCACTTGCCCCGCCGCCCGCGCGCCCCTACCTTCGCCCAATGACACATGCAAATACCGCCCCAGACTTGGCACCGCTCATCGATCCTTTTGCACGCGCAATCAACTACTTGCGCGTCTCGGTCACGGACCGATGCGATTTTCGCTGTGTCTATTGCATGTCGGAAAACATGACATTCTTGCCCAAGAAAGAGCTGTTGACGCTCGAAGAGCTGGATTTCATGTGCTCGACCTTTATCGGGCTGGGCGTCGAGAAATTGCGCATCACCGGTGGCGAGCCATTGGTGCGGCGCGGGATCATGACGTTTTTCGAGGGGATGACGCGGCATCTGGAAAGCGGCGCGCTCAAGGAATTGACGCTGACGACCAATGGATCGCAGCTTGAAAAATTCGCCGCCCCCTTGGCCGCGGCGGGGGTCAAACGGGTCAATATCTCGCTCGACACGCTGGACGCACAGAAATTTGCCGACATTACCCGCTGGGGCCGTTTGGATCAGGTGCTGCGCGGCATTGATGCGGCGCAAGATGCGGGGCTGCGTGTCAAAATCAACGTGGTGGCGCTCAAAGGCTTTAACGAGAGCGAACTCATTCCGATCACCGAATGGTGCGCCGCGCGCGATATGGATCTGACGTGGATCGAGGTCATGCCCATGGGCGACATCGGCAACGAGGACCGTTTGGACCAGTATTGGCCGCTCAAGGACCTGCGCGCCGCCTATGCCGAACATTACACGCTGACCGATCTGGCCGAGCGCTCGGGCGGGCCTGCGCGCTATGTGCGCCTTGAGGAAACGGGGCAAAAAATCGGCTTCATCACACCGCTGAGCCATAATTTTTGCGAAAGCTGCAACCGCGTGCGGCTGACCTGCACGGGGGATCTTTATATGTGCCTTGGCCAAGAAGACATGGCCGATCTGCGCACGCCTTTGCGCCGCGCGCCCAATGATGCGGCGGTTCTGGAGGCCGCCATTCGCGACGCGATCAGCCACAAGCCCAAGGGCCATGATTTCGATTATTCGCGGCAGGTGGTCGATGGCCAGATGTCGCGCCACATGAGCCACACCGGCGGCTAACCCACCGCCCCAAAAGGCAAAACGCCCGCCGCGTCCGTGAACGCAGCGGGCGTTGTCATTTCTAGGGACTGCGAATTCAGAGCATGGGACGCGGTTTAACCGATGGGCATCCGCTGCTCGGCAATCTCCGCCCACCAGCTACAGCCCGCCGGAATCGCCTCGTCGTTGAAGTTGTATTCGGGGTGGTGCACCATCGCCGTGTCGCCATTGCCGACCAGAATATAGGCTCCGGGACGCTCTTCGAGCATATAGGCGAAATCCTCGCCGCCCATGACCAGCGGCGCCTCGGCGCAATCGCCCGCAACCTTGCGCGCAACCTCTGCGGCAAATCCGGTTTGCTCGGGGCTGTTGACCATCACCGGATAGTTATTCTCGAAATGGATATCGGCCTTGGCCCCGTAGGCCGCCGCCGTGTGCGACACCAAGGCTTTGAACCGCTCTTCGGCCTGCAGCCGCACATCGCGGTCCAAGGTGCGCACCGTGCCGCGCAATTCGACGCGCTGCGGGATCACGTTATAGGCATCCGATTCCGTGCGAAACGATGTGACCGACACCACGACCTGTTCGGTCGGGTCGACATTGCGGCTGGCGATGGATTGCAGCGCCAGCACCACATGCGAGGCCGTCACCGTCGGGTCGATGGTTTCATGCGGTTTGGCCGCATGACCGCCAAGCCCTTCAATCGTCACGGTAAATTCATCGGTCGCCGCGAAAAACCCGCCCTCGCGGATGGCAAAGCTGCCCACGGGCATGCCGGGCCAATTGTGCATGCCATAGACCTCTTGGATGTTCCATCGCTCCATCATCCCGTCGTCGCACATGACCTTGCCGCCGCCGCCGCCCTCTTCGGCTGGCTGGAAGATTACCACCACCGTGCCGTCGAAATTGCGCGTCTCGCCAAGGTATTTCGCCGCCCCCAATAGCATCGCCGTATGGCCGTCATGACCGCAGGCATGCATCGCACCAGGGGTCGTTGAGGCATAGTCCAGCCCCGTTGCCTCGAGGATCGGCAAAGCATCCATATCGGCGCGCAGCCCGATGACCTTGCCCGACCCGTTCTTGCGGCCTTTGATCACGCCGACAACACCGGTGCGGCCGATGCCTTCGCTGACCTCGTCACAGCCAAAGGCGCGCAGCTTTTCGGCCACCAGAGCCGAGGTGCGATGGGTGTCGAACATCAATTCGGGATGGGTGTGAATATCGCGGCGCCACGCGGTGATTTCACTTTGCAATTCGGCAAACCGGTTTTTGACAGGCATGGATTATCCTTCCGCCAGTTGGTCCAGCAGGCGGCACATAAAGGTATGTCCGGCCTCAAACTGGGATTTCTCTATGTATTCATCAGGTTGATGCGCTTGGGCAATATCGCCTGGGCCGCAAACGACGACCGAATAGCCCGCCGATTGGAAATGCCCTGCTTCGGTGCCGTAGCTGACCACTTTTGATCCGTTCGCCCCCGTGATGCGCCGTGCCAATGCCTCGGCCCGCCCGTCCGCTTCGGGGCGCAGGGGCGGGATGGAAAACACCTCTTCGATCTCGATCCGCGCCTGCGGGCACACGGTTTGCATGTCGGCCTCGACCTCTTGCACACGAGCGAAATAGGCCGCGCGCCATGCGGCCGGATCCTCGTCCGGCAAGACCCGAAAATCAAGATCGAACCAGCAATCGCGCGCGGTGATGTTATGCGCCGTGCCGCCGCGGATCGTGCCAACATGCACCGTGGTCCAGGGCGGATCAAAAAGCGCCGCAACCACGGAGGGCGCCTTGGCGCGGTTGGCGGCGTTTTGATCATTGGCCCAAGTGATCAATTTGGCGCCTTCCATGATCGCATTCACGCCCCTGTGCATCATCGAGCTGTGCACATCGACGCCGATCATATGGGTGCCATAGCTGGCGCCGCCCTTATGGCCGGTGACGATATCCATGCCCGACGGCTCGCCCACGATCACCGCCTCGCCCTTCGGGAGCACATTATGCATCGCCGCTATCATCGGCGGCGCGCCGGTGCATCCGGTTTCCTCGTCATAGCTGAGCGCGATTTGTAGCGGGCGTTTGATGGCGCGATGCTGCGACTCGACCAAAGCCCAGATCGCCAGCGCGTCAAAGCCCTTCATGTCGCAACACCCGCGCCCGTAATAGCGCCCGCCGCGCTCGGTCACGCGAAACGGATCACCGGCCCATGGTTGCCCCTCGACGGGGACCACATCAGTATGGCCCGACAACACCACCGCCCCCTCGACCGCAGGCCCGACATGGGCGAAGAGGGCCGCCTTTTCGCCCGTCTCGTCATAATGGCGATGGGCGATGATACCATGGTCCTTGAGGTAGCCCTCGACCCAATCGATCAGCGGCAGGTTACTGGCGCTGGAGACGGTGGGAAAGCCGACCAGAGCGGTCATGATCTCAAGCGGCGTCAGGCGGTCGGTCATCGGCGCTCAATACCCGCTGTCGGTGGTCAAAACCAGATGACCGGACGCCACCTCGCGGTAAAGGCTGGGTTCGGGGCGGTGCCCGACAGGATGAATTGGCGAAGGGATCGGCTTGAAATTCAAATCTTTTTCCGACTTGCGCTGATGCGGATCGGCAATCGGAACCGCCTTCATCAAGGCTTTGGTATAGGGGTGCTGGGGGTTTTCGAAGACCGCAGCGCGCGGGCCGATTTCGACAATACGGCCCAAATACATCACCCCGACATCATGGCTGACCCGCTCCACCACGGCCATGTCGTGGCTGATAAACAGATAGCTCAGGCCCAGATCGGCCTGTAGCTCCATCATCAGGTTGACGACCTGCGCCTGCACCGACACATCCAGCGCCGAAACCGCTTCATCGGCGATGATGAGTTTGGGATTGAGCGCCAGCGCGCGGGCGATGGCGACGCGCTGGCGCTGCCCGCCGGAGAGTTCATGCGGATAACGGTGCATGAAGCTGCGCGGCAACTCCACACGGTCAAACAACATCGCGACCCGCGCCTGCATATCCGCGCCGCTACGGGTGCCGAAATTGCGCATGGGTTCAGAGACCTGATCGGCCAAATTCATTTGCGGATTGAGGCTGGCGAATGGGTCTTGGAAGATCATTTGCATGTCCTGACGGGCGCGGCGCAAATCGCCCATGCCCAGCGGCATGATATCGCGCTCGCCGACGCGCACCTCGCCCGACAGCGGCTCCACCAGACGCAAGATCGAGCGGCCAACGGTGGATTTGCCGCAACCGGATTCGCCCACAAGGCTCAGCGTGCGGCCCTTCATCAAGGTAAAAGACACATCCTCGGCGGCATGCACATTGGCAACGGTGCGGCGGAAAAACCCGCCCTTGACCGCAAAGCGCGTGGTGAGGTTTTTCACCGTCAACAAAGGCTCGTCAGTGCCCGTAATCGGTTTGATCTCTTGGCCCTCCTGCCCCAAGAGCCGCATCGGTTCGGGCAGGGGTTTGCCGCGCATTTCGCCCAATCGGGGCACAGCGGCGAGAAGCGCCTTGGTGTAATTGTGCTGGGGCCGCTCGAAAATATCCTCGACCGTGCCCTCTTCGACCTTATTGCCGCGAAACATCACCACAACGCGGTCGGCCATTTGCGCGACCACCGCCATGTCATGGGTGATAAACATCACCGCCGTGCCGGTTTCGCGTTTCAGCCGGTCGATCAGGGCCAGAATTTCGGCCTGAATCGTCACATCCAAGGCGGTCGTCGGCTCGTCCGCGATCAGCAGGCGCGGCTCGCAGGCCAGCGCCATGGCGATCACCACCCTTTGGCGCATCCCGCCGGACAATTCATGCGGATATTGCGCCAGACGGCGCTCCGGCTCGGGAATGCGCACTTGGCGCAAAAGCTCGAGCGCCCGCGCCTGCGCCTGTTTTTTGGTCATTCCCTTGTGCAGCCGCAGCCCTTCGGTCAATTGCCTTTCGACCGTGAACACAGGGTTCAACGCGGTCATCGGCTCTTGAAAGATCATCCCGATCTGATTGCCGCGAATGGTGCGCATCAGGCTTTGATCGGCATCCGCAAGGTCCAGATCGGCGCCCTCTTGCGGGTGAAACAGCATCTCGCCGCCGGCAATTGTGCCGCCGCCATATTCGATCAAGCGCATCAACGCCAAGGAGGACACCGATTTGCCCGAACCGGATTCCCCAACGATACAAACGGTTTCGCCCGCGCCCACCGTAAAGGACACATCTTCAACCCCCACAACGGGTCCGTCTTTGGTTTGAAATTCAACCCGCAAGGAGCGAATTTCGGCAATGGGCTGATCAAGCATTGGCAAGCTATCCAGTTACAGGAGGGGCGGTTTAACTCGCCCGACGCTACAGACACAGGCACCGCAGTGTCAAACCGCTATCACTACGGTAGCAAGCTGCCGCGACGGCGTGGACCATTTGGTCAAATCAATTGCTTGCATTTTGCGCGGCTTCGGTTTTCGATGTTGAAATCGTGGGGGAATCCGATCGGCGCGCAATCGGCTGTTCGGTGCGCGGTGCGCAATCGTCGAGCCATGGCCCGAACGGAGGCACCACAAGCTTTCCCCACACGCACGCCTAAGACACGCGCCAGCATAAAGACGTGTCCAACATGGAGAGAGTTATGAACCTGAAATCCCTACTTCTCGGGGCTATCGCAGCCAGCGCCTTTGCCCCTGCGGCAATGGCCGAACGCGGCAGCGACGGCGAAGTGAAAATCATCTATTGGCAAGCGCCCTCGATCATGACGCCCTATCTTTCGGGCGGCACCAAAGACCTCGAAGCGGCCTCTTTGGTGGTCGAGCCTCTCGCGCGCTACAATGAAACCGGCGCGATGGTGCCATGGCTTGTCGACGAAGTGCCCACCGTGAAAAACGGCGGCGTCTCGGCCGATCTGACCTCGATCACATGGAAGCTCAAGGACGGGCTCAAATGGTCGGACGGCTCTGATGTGACCTCCGAGGATGTCAAATTCACATGGGAATACTGCACCGCAGAGGGCGGCGGCTGTGCCCAATCGGAAAAATTCCTTGATGTCACGGCGGTGGAAACCCCCGATGCGCAGACCGTCGTGGTGAAATTCGGCGTGGTCAAACCCTTCCCCTACGGTCCCTTCGTCGGCGCGCAATCGCCGATCTTGCAAAAGGCACAGTTCCAGGACTGCTTGGGCCCGAAAATGCCCGAATGCACCGATGCAAACTTTGGCCCCATCGGCACCGGTCCCTTTGTGGTGACCGATTTCCGTCCCAACGACGTGGTCCAGCTTGAGGCCAACCCCTACTACCGCGATCCGGCCAAACCGGCGTTTGCCAAAGTCACCCTCAAGGGCGGCGGCGATGCAACGTCAGCGGGTCGTTCGGTTCTGGAAACCGGCGAGTTTGACTATGCGTGGAACTTGCAACTTGCGCCCGAAGTTCTGGCCAAGATGGAAGCTGCGGGCAAAGGCAAGATCGTCTCGGGCTTTGGCACATTGGTCGAGCAAATTCAGGTCAACCAGACCGACACCTCGGCGGCATTGGGCGACGAGCGCGGCACCGCGAAACACCCGCACCCCTTCTTGACCGACATCAACGTGCGCAAGGCGCTCTCGATGGCGATTGACCGCGAATTGCTGACCGAAATCGGTTATGGCGATGCGGGCCGTCCCACGTGCAACGTCCTGCCCGCCCCTGCGATCTATGCCTCGACGGCCAATGACGGCTGCCTTGTCCAAGACATCGCCGGTGCGAATAAAATCCTCGATGATGCGGGTTGGGCCAAAGGGGCGGACGGCGTCCGTGCCAAAGACGGCGTGCGCCTGTCGATGCTCTTCCAAACCTCGACCAACGCCGTGCGTCAGGACTTCCAAGCCCTGCTCAAACAGTGGTGGGGCGAGATCGGCGTGGAAACCGAATTGCGCAACATCTCCGGTTCGGTCTTCTTTGGCGGTGATCCCGGATCGCCCGACACCTTCCAAAAGTTCTGGGCCGATGTGGAAATGTATGCCAACAACTTCGACGGCACCGACCCCGAAGCCTATATGGCCAACTGGGCCTGCGACGAGTTCCCGCGCCCCGAAACCCAATGGCAAGGCAACAACATGCCGCGCTTTTGCTCGGAAGACTATGATGCTTTGATCGCCGAAATGGCAAAAACCGGCGACATCAACAAGCGCGCCGAATTGGCCAAAGCGATGAACGACATGCTGATGCAGGCCTATGTCATCATCCCGCTGGTGGATCGTGGCCGTGTCTCGGCCCATGCCAACAACCTTGGCGGTGTGGTGCTCAACACATGGGATTCCGAAATCTGGAATGCCGCCGATTGGCACCGTGTGAAGTAATCCAAAGAACTGCGAAGGGCGCGCCGCTGGATTTGGCGCGCCCTTTTGCGTATCTCCCCTACTCCTCCTCCGCTATTCAGACTGACTTGCAAAGGCGCCGTATATGCTGACCTTTACCATTCGACGATTGGTCCTTGCCGTCCCGACGCTTTTGTTCATCAGCCTTGTGATCTTCTTGCTGCTTGAACTCGCCCCCGGTGATCCGATGGCGCAGGTGCCGCTCACCGTGCCGCCGGAAGTCAAAGAGCGCATGCGCGAGGCGCTCGGCCTCGGCGAGCCGATCCATATCCGCTTTGGCAACTGGCTCTATCAATTCTTCATCATCGAGCCGATGCATTTGATCGACGTGCTCTTCAACACCTCGCTCGCCGAAGGCCAGCAGCGGGTGATTTCGTGGCAAACCCGCAGCCCCGTGATGGACATCGTCGCGCAGCGTATGCCGCAAACCCTTTGGGTGGTGGGCATGAGCTATATCGTCGGGGTGCTCATCGCGCTACCGATCGGGATTTACTCGGCCTACAAGCAATATTCATGGTTCGACCAGATCGGCACATTCATCTCGATGGTCGGCTTTTCGGTGCCGACGTTTTTTACCGGCGTTTTGCTCATCGTGATTTTCTCGGTGCAACTGGGCTGGTTCCCCTCGATCTATGACACCACTTTGGTGGTCAACGACTGGGCCAGTTTCAAGATGCAGATCCGCCAGATGGTGCTGCCGGTCTTTGTTCTGGCCCTCTATAACGCCGCGCAAATCAGCCGCTTTATGCGCGCCTCCATGCTCGACAACCTCGGTCAGGATTACGTGCGCACCGCACGCGCCAAGGGGCTGAGCGAACGCATCGTGGTGCTCTCGCATGTGCTGCGCAACTCGATGATCCCCGTGGTGACCGTCATCGCCCTTGGCGTGCCGCAGGTCTTTGGCGGCGCGATTATCACCGAACAGGTGTTCAAGGTGAACGGGCTGGGACAGCTTTTGATCACCGCAATCGAAGCCAACGACCTGCCCATGGTGCAAAGCCTGACCTTTATTTTCGCCGTGCTGATCGTGGTGTTCAACCTGATCGCCGATGTGCTCTACGGCGTGCTCGACCCGAGGATCCGCTATGACTGACCCGACCCGCAGCAACGCCCCCAGTGCCATCGCGGCGCTCAGCGACGCCGTGCCCTCCGCCCCGCCGCGTTCGCAATGGTGGGATGTCTGGGCACAGTTTCGCTCCCACAAAGGCGCCATGGCGGGCGCTATCGTCTTCGTGTTGATCCTTTTGTCGGTGATCTTCGGCCCGATGCTTTGGACGCTGGACCCTGGATATATTGACATCCGCGCCCGCAACCAAGGCCCCTCGCTGGCCCATCCCTTCGGCACAGACCAACTTGGCCGCGACACGATGGCGCGCATGTTCGCAGGCGGGCGCATCACCATGGCCGTCGGCGTCACCGCCATGCTTTTGGCCCTGTCGCTGGGCAGCCTGATCGGCGTTCTGGCGGGGTATTTTCGCGCCCTCGACGGCATATTGATGCGGCTGACCGATCTTTTTCTCGCCCTTCCGCTGCTGCCCTTGATGCTGGTGATGGTGCTGCTGTTTCGCGATCCGCTCTCGGCCGCCTTCGGGCCGGAAACGGGGATTTTCATGCTTATGGTCGCCGCCATTGGGGTGACCTCATGGATGCCCACGGCGCGGATTGTGCGCTCGGATGTTCTGGCCCTCAAAGAGCGCGAGTTTATCCTCGCCGCCCGCTCCTCCGGCACCACCAATGCCAAGATGATCTCGCGCCATATCCTGCCCAACGTCATGAGCCCGATCATGGTCTCGGCCACGCTGGGCATCGCCAATGCGATCATCACCGAAAGCGCGCTGAGCTTTCTCGGCCTCGGCTTTCCGCCTGATTTCCCGACATGGGGGCGGCTATTGTTTGATGCGACCGACTACCTGCAGCAATACCCCGAACGGGTGATCTGGCCCGGCGTGGCAATCTCGCTGACGGTTCTGACGGTGAACTACATCGGTGACGGTCTGCGCGATGCGCTCGACCCGCGGATCCGCGGCCGTTAACGCGCCAAAAGCACCGCTTCGGGCAATACATTCAAAAAGGAACAGGTATGCGGCGCGGTGCGGCGCAGCTATCCGCCTGTCCCACCGCGCGCAGCGCTCCAAGAACGGCGTTCCCCGCGCGCCAGCGCTCCAGAACAACGTTCCACTTCAGCGCTCATCAAAACCCGCAAAACCCCTTGATTTGCTGCGCCGCGCGCCTCAATGAAGAACAAATTCCCGATATCGGAGCACACCCATGTTCGAATCCTTTGGCTTTGAAAACCTGACCGCGCCGCAGGCCGCCGTCTATTTCGCCCTGCTCATTGGCGCCGCCTTTGGCGCATTGGCCCAGATCACCCGCTTTTGCTTTCGCCGTGCCGTGATGGGCGAGGACCGCCGCCAAGCGGCGGGCGTGTGGTTCGCCGCGCTGGCCGTGGCCGCGCTTGGCACGCAAGGGGCGGTCTTCGCCGGTTTGATCTCTTTTGATGCCCACCGCTTTATGGCCGCCGATCTTCCCTACGCCGCGATCCTTTTGGGCGGTTTGGCCTTTGGCATCGGCATGGTGCTCACGCGCGGCTGCGTCTCGCGTCTGACGGTGCTGAGCGCCTCGGGCAACCTGCGCGCGGCTTTGGTGATTGTGGTCTTTGCTGTTGTGGCCCACGCGACGCTCAAGGGCGTTCTGGCCCCTCTGCGCACCACGCTTGGCGCCGTGACCTTGCCGCTTGAAAATGCCGCCCTGCCCGGCAACGGATTGATCTGGGCCCTGATCATCGCCACCATCGGCGCGGGTCTTGCCTATCGCGCGCGGCTGCCGTGGCGCTTGCTGGTGCCTGCACTGCTTTTGGGCGCCTTGGTGCCGCTGGCATGGGTCGGCACGGGGTTCATCCTTTATGACGACTTCGACCCCATCGCGATGGAAAGCCTGTCCTTCACCTCCCCCTCCGCCGAAACCCTGTTCTGGACGCTGGCCAGCACTTCAATCCCCGCAGGCTTTGGCACCGGCCTTTTAGGCGGCGTCATCTTCGGCGCGCTTGCCGCCGCTCTTGTGCGCGGGCAGTTCCAATGGGCCAGCTTTGAAAGCGCCGCCCAAACCGGTCGCTATATGGCCGGTGCGGCGCTGATGGGCGTGGGCGGCGTGCTCGCAGGCGGCTGCACCGTGGGCGCGGGGCTGTCGGGCATCCCGACGCTCTCCATCGCCGCGCTGCTTGCCATCGCGTCGATCGCGCTTGGCGGGTATCTGGCGGCGAAATGGCTCAATGAAGGCGCTTTTGCACGCGGCGCAGCATCCACCACACCGCAGCCACAACCGGCACAGTAATCGCGGCCAACATCTCCCCCTTGCTCAGCCCCAAAGGCGCGGCAAGGGGATAGAACAGATAGCCCGCAAGGCTCACGGCGTAATAGCTCACCGCCACGACCGACAATCCCTCGACCGTCTTTTGCAGGTTCAATTGCAAATCCGCGCGCCGGTCCATGCTTTCGAGCAGCTTCTGGTTTTGTGCCGAGCGCTCCACATCGACCCGCGTGCGCAGCAAATCCCCCGCCCGCATCGCCCGATCCGCCATCGCCGCCAAACGGCTTTGCGCCGATTTCACCGTGCGCATCGCGGGGTCATAGCGGCGCAGCATGAAATCGGCAAAGGTCTGGCGCCCGTCGAAACGCTCTTCGCGCAACACCTCGATACGTTGCTGCACGATCGCCTCATAGGCCCCCGTCGCGCCAAAGCGGAACGCCACCTGCGCCGCCATATCCTCCAGCTGCGCCGAAACCTCCAAAAGCTCGGCCAATGTCTCCTCGGCTGGCGCTTCGGCTTGGCGCATCGCCCCCATCAGATGGGCCAGCTTGCCGTCCATCACCGCCATGGCCGCGCCCATTTCCTTGACGCGGGCAAAGCCGAGCATCGACATCGCCTTATAGGTCTCGATCTCGCACATCTGCTGCACGATCCGCCCGACGCGGCGGCGGCCCGTATCGGGCGCGACAAAGATCGCAAACCGCAAATGCCCTGCTGGATCGATGCGAAAATCCCCCGCCGCCACAGCCGCATCGCCAAGCACGCGGCTCGCCGCCAGACTTTCGGGCACAAACCATTCCCCGAGCTTCGCCGCCGCATCCTCCTTGCTCGCCCAAGGCGCGATGCGCAGCAAGGCCGAGGTCACCCGCACACCCGGAGCCGTCTCGAGCCAAGCCTCGGGGAAGACATCGAAATCCGCCGGATCAAAAGGCCGCTCGGACAAGCCCGATGAAAAGGCCGTATAGGTCACAAACTCGGTATGCTGCTCCCATTTGATCGTATGCCGCCCGATCTGCCCCGAATAATGCGTCGCCTCCGGTTGCGGATGCGGTGCGCCGAACCGGTCAAGCAGCGCGATCAAATGCGCCATATCCGCGCCGCGATCGCGCGCCGCCGCGCCTTTGGGCCGCTTGATGGCGATATAGACCGCCGTGCAAGGCACATCGAGCGCGGGAAATGGCCGCGCGTGCAATTCATTGGCAAGCCCGTAACGGAGCGGATGATCAAGGATTGGGGCCATTGGGTATCTCCTGTTCATTGATCGGTCATATCAGAGCAAAGCCGAACCGCATACGGGGCATTTTGTCCTGATATCAAAGGCTTATGTGAATACAACGGTATACAATCGCCGCCAAAACCGCCTCGCCTGCGCGTGATCCCATGCGCTTGCGCCATAATCCCATACGCTTGCGCAAAGCAGCCCCCCTGCTGCTTGCCGGCTCTCCAAATATCCTCGCCGAAGGCTCCGCCCGCGCCCCTCTCGCTACCGCCTGCGCCAAAGGCAAAAGGGCGCCCCGATCGGAGCGCCCCTCTTTGTCTTCAAACCTGCGGTTCAGATCAGGAAATCAAACCCAAAAGCTTGTTCAGGCTTTCTTTCGCATCGCCATAGAACATGCGCGTGTTTTCTTTGTAGAACAACGGGTTCTCGATGCCCGAATAGCCGGTGCCTTGGCCACGTTTGGACACGAAGACCTGCTTCGCCTTCCAGCATTCCAGAACCGGCATGCCGGCGATGGGGCTGTTGGGATCTTCTTGCGCCGCAGGGTTCACGATATCGTTGGACCCGATGACAATCGCCACGTCGGTTTCGGGGAAATCCTCGTTGATTTCATCCATTTCGAGCACGATGTCATAGGGCACTTTGGCTTCGGCCAAGAGCACGTTCATATGACCCGGCAAACGTCCCGCAACGGGGTGAATGGCGAAACGCACATTCTTACCCTTGTCACGCAAACGCTTGGTCAACTCGGAAACCGCCTGCTGTGCTTGCGCAACGGCCAGACCGTAACCGGGGATGATGATGATGCTGTCGGCTTCATCAAGTGCAGTGGCAACACCATCCGCATCAATGGCAACCTGCTCGCCCTCGACTTCCATCGCAGGGCCAGTGGTGCCGCCGAAGCCGCCCAAGATCACCGAAACGAAGGAACGGTTCATCGCCTTACACATGATGTAGGACAGGATCGCACCGGAGGAGCCCACAAGCGCGCCGACCACGATGAGCAAGTCGTTGCCAAGGCTGAAACCAATCGCCGCCGCGGCCCAGCCGGAGTAGCTGTTCAGCATGGAAACAACGACCGGCATATCCGCACCGCCGATGCCCATGATCAGGTGATACCCGATGAAGAGCGCCGCCAAAGTCATCACGAAGAGCGGCAAGAAACCGCCCGTGTTGAAATACCAGATCAGGCAGATCAACGAGAGCGCAGCCGCACCGGCGTTGAGCATATGCCCGCCCGGAAGCTTGGTGGCGTTCGAGGACAGTTTGCCCGCGAGTTTGCCGTAAGCTACGACCGAACCGGTAAAGGTCACGGCACCGATGAAGATACCAAGGAACAGTTCCACGCGCAGGATGCTGATCTCGACGCCCGACTTATGCGCCAAAAGACCCGCAAACCCGTCCAATGCGGCGCGGTCCGCCTCGCCCATGGCCATCACACGGCCAAGCTCGATATGGGCGATCAAGCCGACGAAAACCGCCGCCAGACCGACCAGAGAGTGCATCGCCGCCACAAGCTGCGGCATCTCGGTCATCTGCACCCGTGTCGCCACGACATAGCCGATCATGCCGCCGCCTGCGATGAGCAGGATCGACAAGAGCCATAGGCCAGCACCAGGCCCGACCAGCGTTGCCGCAACGGCCAAGGCCATGCCGACAATGCCATACCACACAGCGCGTTTGGCGCTTTCTTGTCCCGACAAACCACCCAAAGAGAGGATGAAGAGGACTGCCGCGACCACATAGGCCGCTGTCGTAAATCCGAATTCCATAATCCTATACTCCTTAAGATTTCTGGAACATGGCAAGCATGCGCCGCGTGACGAGGAAGCCGCCAAAGATATTGATACCCGCCATGAAGACGGACAGTGCAGCCAGCAAGATCACAAGGCCGGAACCGGACCCGATTTGCATCAAGGCACCCAAAATGATGATCGACGAGATCGCGTTGGTCACCGCCATAAGCGGTGTGTGCAGCGAATGCGCCACGCCCCAGATGACTTGGAAGCCGATAAAGACCGACAGGACAAACACGATAAAGTGCTGCATGAAGCTGGCCGGAGCGACCAGACCCACCGCCAAGAGCAATGCGCCCCCGATGGCCAACAGGCCGACCTGTTGCTTGGTCTGGGCCTTGAAGGCCGCCGTTTCTGCGGCGCGTTTTTCCTCGGGCGTCAGCTCCTTGACCGCTTCTTTCTTTTGCGCGGCAATGGCTTTGACCTTTGGCGGTGGCGGCGGGAAGGTGATCTCTTTGTCAAAGGTCACGGTCGCGCCGCGGATCACGTCATCTTCCATATTGTGGTTGATCTGGCCGTCTTTTTCCGGCGTCAGATCGGTCATCATATGACGGATGTTCGTGGCATAAAGCGTCGAGGATTGCGCCGCCATGCGCGACGGGAAATCGGTGTAACCGATGATGGTCACGCCGTTTTCCGTGACGATTTTCTCGTCCATCACGGTCATTTTGCAGTTGCCGCCCTTTTCCGCCGCGAGATCGACGATCACCGAACCCGGTTTCATGGATTTCACCATGTCCTCGGTCCACAATTCGGGCGCTTCGCGGTTGGGGATCAATGCCGTGGTGATCACGATATCGATGTCGGGGGCAATCTCGCGGAATTTGGCAAGCTGGGCTGCGGCAAATTCGGGCGAGGATACGGCGGCATAGCCACCTGTCGCAGCGCCGTCGGCCTGCTCTTCTTCGAAATCAAGGTAGACGAACTCGGCGCCCATCGATTCCACTTGCTCGGCCACTTCGGGGCGCACGTCGAACGCATAGGTGATCGCGCCCAGCGATGTCGCCGTGCCAATCGCGGCCAAACCGGCCACACCCGCACCCACAACCAAGACCTTGGCGGGGGGCACTTTACCGGCGGCAGTGATTTGACCGGTGAAGAAACGGCCAAAGTTGTTACCGGCCTCGATCACGGCGCGGTAACCGGCGATGTTGGCCATCGACGAGAGCGCATCCATTTTCTGGGCGCGCGAAATACGCGGCACCATTTCCATGGCGATCACATTGGCACCCTTGGAGGCGGCCAATTTCATCAGCGGCTCGTTCGCGGCAGGATTGAAGAACGAAATCAACGTCTGTCCTTCGCTCAGGCGCTTGACCTCGGCATCCGTGGGCACGCGGACCTTGGCGATGATATCGCAGGCTTTGAACAGGGCCGCCGCGGTCTTCACAACCTCGACACCGGCCTCTTTATATAGCGCGTCCGAAAAGCCAGCCAGCGCACCCGCGCCGGTTTCAATCGCACATTCATAGCCCAGCTTTTGCAGCTGGCGCGCGCTGTCCGGCGTCATGGCAACCCGTGCCTCGCCCTCCAGCACCTCTTTTGGCGTTCCGATTTTCACGTTCTGCGTCCCCCTTTAGGTCGTCCTTAGGTCACATCTTGGATTCGGCGCGTTATATCCGAACCAACATAGGAATGGCCACGCAATATTATTGCGCAGCCGATTGAAAACTCATTTGCCCCACGCGCTTTGCACTGTCAAATCCAACGCCGCGTCTTTTGGCAGTATTTCGCAAAACCGGTATGGAACTTGCGGCGCAATGCCTGCTCTTCGGGCAGAATAAAGCGTCGCTCGATGATCCAGATGAACAGCGGCACCAAGACCAAGGCCAAAACCGCATCCATCCACAAGATCGCACCGGTCAGGATCAGCGCATCCCCGAGGTAGATCGGGTTGCGCGAGCGTGAAAATACGCCCGTATCGACCAAAGCGTCGGCTTCGCGGTGCGGGATGATCGTGGTGCGCTTGCGGCGCATCTCCATCGCGGCCAGAACCAGCAAAAGCAGCCCCGCGCCGATCATCACCCCCCCCAGAAAATCCGCCCAATACCACCCGCGCGCCGCGCCGAAGCTGAGGCCAAAGGCTGCAAACCGCGCCTGCGCCCAAGCGATGACAATCGCGGCGATCAAATAAACCGGAGGCATATCAATCCATTTCATGCGCACTTCATAGCTGGCTTTATCGGCAGGGCCAAGCGCGCCAAGGGTCTTAGTGTTCAAAATACGCAGTAATACGGATAGGCCGCGGCTTCGCCTGCCGCATGCGGGTCACATTCTGCGCCGCCGCGCGGCAAAACCGGCCACAAAAGGATTATTCCCACTCCATTTCCTCATAGACACGGCCGGCGTTCTTCGTCGCCAATTCGTCGAATGTATCCAGATGCGCCCAGCGGCTTTGATCGATGTAATAGGCGCCAGCCAAATCGCCACCCGCCTCGATATGCGCGCCGATTTTCTCACGCAGATCAACGAGATAATCACGGGTGTAGCGCCGCACCTGCGCCAGATTTGTCGGATGCCCGTGACCGGGAACGATGTAGGTCGGGGCCAGCGGCTCAAGCCCGTTTTCCCATGTCTCGACCCAGCATTTCACACAGGTATCGCCAAAAATCGGCGGCATACGCTCGTGAAAAGCAATGTCGCCCGCAATCATGGTGTTCCATTGCGGAATCCAGACCTGCGTATCGCCCGGACCATGAGCGGGGCCGAGATGCAGCACCTCAATCACCACGCCCCCCATCTCGATCACCTTGCGGTCCTCAAAGGTCTGCGTCGGCATCACGATCCGCGTGCCCTCGGCGCGCTCGCGGTTATAGCGCTCCATGCCCTGCAAAATGAAATCGCCGTTCTCTTTGACCTCCTGCGCGGCCTCCACATGCATCAAAATCTCGACGCCCTGATCGGCCCAATAACTGTTGCCAAGGATCGCATGCCCCTGCCCGTTCTCGGAAATCACCAAGCGGACGGGTTGATCGGTGACGGCCTTGATCTCCTCGTGCAGGGCCGCGGCCAAACGCGCCGATGCGCCGCCATTGACGACGATCACGCCATCCTGCGTCACGATAAAGGACAGGTTATTGTTATGACCTGCGTTCTCATAGGTCGGCGGCGCGGTGGCCCCGATGGCCGAAAACACATGCGGCACAACTTCGACCGGCTTCTCGTAAAGCTCCGATTGCGGGTATTGGTCGGGAATGTCCTCGCTCGCCAAACCGGCGCTTACTGTTAAAATTGCGAACATCGCCGTGGCTACGGTGCGCATCATGTCACGTTCCTCCGTGCATATGGTTTTCCGGAAGGCTACACATTCACATGGGTGAATGTAACCCCCCGTTTTTTCCGCGCCGCCTTGCACCGCTTCGAACCCTCGGTATGGTGCCGCCAAGACCACATCTCAGGGAGGAGACATTATGGACCTGACAGGAAAACACGCCATCGTCACCGGCGGCGGCACCGGCATCGGCCTTGCCATTGCGCAAGATCTGGCCCGCGCGGGGGCGCAGGTCACCATCACAGGCCGCCGTTTGGAGGTCCTTCAAGAGGTCGCCGAGGACGGCATGCACCCGATGGTCATGGATGTGACCGACGACAAAGCCGTCGAGCGCGTCATCGCCGAAGCGGTCGAATTGCGCGGCCCGATCCAGATTTGCGTTGCCAATGCGGGCATCGCCGAGGGGCGCAAGCTGCATAAAACCTCGACCGAGTTCTGGCGCAAGATTATGGCGACCAATCTGGACGGCTGTTTCTATACCGTGCGCGAATGCATGAAATCGATGATGACCACGGATTGGGGCCGCGTGATTGCGATTTCCTCTATTGCGGGCGTGCGCGGATCGGGCGGCGCGGGGGCCTATGCGGCCTCCAAACACGGGGTGATCGGCATGATCCGCTCCTTTGCCGAGGATTTCATGGGCGGGCCCTACACGTTCAACTCCATTTGCCCCGGCTATGTGGACACGCCGATTGTGACCCGAAACGTCGATGCGATCAAAGACCGCGCCGGCGTCTCCGCAGATGAGGCGCGCGATATGATGGTGAAACTGAACCGCCATAAGCGTCTGATTTCGCCTCAAGAAGTCGCCGCCTCGGCGATGTGGCTTTGCAATCCTTTGAATGAAAGCACCAACGGACAGGAAATCCAGATCGCAGGCGGTCAGGTCTAGGCGCGAGAGGATTGTGCGGGGCGGCACACGGCGGCCCCGCACGGCCTCACAAGGCCAAACCCTGCACCGTCAGTCCCTGACCGAAAATCAATGCAAGCCGCGCTGCGCCTGCTTGCAACTCGGCATAACTGCGGCTCGATTTTTTGACACCATGCAGAGCCGCAAGCATGGTCGCCGCCAGTTCGGGCGCCCCGCCAAACGCCGCAAGTTGCACCCGCCCCGCGGTGCTTTCACCCTCAAGCCACGACGCATAAAGCGCCACGAGCCGCGCCTCGCCCGTCTCGATGATATCGCCGCATTCGCTATCGGTGACATCCAGCATCTCGCCGCCATGCGGTGAGTTGAGGATCAATTCAAACGTCTCATCCGCATGGGCTGCAAAAGCCCGCGACAGCGCCGTGCCGATGCTGCCGCCGCGGGCCAATGCGGCCGCGACCCCTGCGGCCACGCCGTCGAAATAGCCCTGTGCCAAAGACCTGTAGATATCGCGCTTGTTTTTATAGTGCAGATAGAGCGCGGCGCGCGACATGCCCGCCGACTTGGCAATATCCTCCATCGACGTTCGCTTGAGCCCGTATTGCGCGAAACACTGGAGCGCCGCGCCCAAGATGGCGGCGCGCTTCGCCTCCACTGCGGCGCGGGCGGCATCGTCACCGGCGCGTATACCCGCATCCAGATCACCGCCCCGATCACTTGCCTCTTGCGTCTCGCCCAACTGATAAAACCTTGATTATTATTGCCTATTTCAGATCGCAGGATCCACGGACGATCCGGCTTGCTTGCCTCGAATGTCAAAATGACAAAAACTACATATTTTGTCAATTGACGTGATGACAAAAATCGCCCATTTTGTCACAACGTCCGTTTCAATGACCCAAAGGGAGGCATTTCTCATGGCCACAGTCTTGACCATCAATGGCGCAGAGCACAGCGTCGATTTGCCCGGTGATGTGCCGCTCTTGTGGGTGCTGCGCGATGCGGTTGGCCTTACGGGCACGAAATTCGGTTGCGGCGTCTCGGCCTGCGGGGCCTGCACGGTGCATATCGATGGCGAGGCCGTGCGCTCGTGCCAGATCGCTCTGGCCGATGTCGCCGGAGAGGTCACCACAATCGAAGGCCTCGGCACACCCGATGCGATGCACGCCCTGCAAACCGCTTGGGTCGATCATCAGGTCGCGCAATGCGGTTACTGCCAATCGGGGCAGATCATGCAGGCCGCCGCGCTTTTGGCGCAAATTCCCTCCCCGACGGATGGCGATATTGATGAGGCCATGCAAGGCAACCTGTGCCGCTGCGGGACCTATCCGCGCATCCGCGCCGCCATTCACACCGCCGCCGCAACCTTGAAGAACGCAGGATAACACCATGTCAAAGCTTGGAAAAATCACCCGCCGCACATTCATGGTCGCCGGTGCAGCCGTTGTTGGCGGCGCGGCATTCGGCATCTATACCGACCGGCGCACCCCCGCCAATCCGCTCGAAACCGGCGCCGGTGAAACCTCGCTCAATGCATGGTTAATCATCGACCAAGAGGGCGTGCAAATCATCACCCCGCGCGCCGAGATGGGCCAAGGCACGCAAAGCACGCTGGCTGCTTTGGTCGCCGAAGAATTGGACGTGGCATGGGAGGACATCCGCATTGAGCACGGCCCCCCCGCCGAGGCCTATTACAACGGTGCGGTGCTTGGCAGCGCGCTGCCCTTCAAGGATTACGCCCTGACCGAATTCCAAGAATCCGTGGGCGAGAACCTCGATTTTCTTGGCAAATTGCTCAAGATGCAGATCACTGGCGGCTCCACCTCCATGGCCGATGGTTTCAACAAAATGCGCATGGCGGGCGCGACGGCGCGCGAGGCGCTCAAAGCTGCCGCCGCCGCACGGTTGGACATCGCGCCGCGCGCGCTCAAGACCGAAAACAGCATGGTGATCGCGCCGGACGGGCGCCGCCTTAGCTATATCGAACTGGCCAGCGATGCCGCAAACCACATGCCCAAGAGAGCGCAATTGCGCGCGCCCTCCGCGTGGAAATATCTCGGCAAACCCATGCCGCGGCTCGATATGATTTCCAAATCCACCGGCACCGAGATGTTCGGCATTGATGCGCGTCCCGAGGGCGTCAAATTCGCCGCCGTGCGCATCAACCCGCGCCTTGGCGGCGCGATGACCTCCTTTGATGACAGCGCCGCGCGCGCAATGGCGGGGGTCGAGAAGATCATTGATCTGGGCGATGGGGTCGCGGTGGTGGCCACCAACACATGGCTCGCCATGCAGGCCGTTGATGCGATTGGCGTCACTTGGGGCGATGCGCCCTACCCCTCTGATACCAAAGCTATTTTCGAACGGATCGAGGCGGCTTTCGACCGCAAGCCAAACGCCGTCTTACGCAAGGACGGCGATGCGGATGCGCCTTTGCCCGAGGGGGCAATCGAGATCACGGCGCAGTATACCTTGCCCTATCTGGCCCATTCGACGATGGAGCCGATGAACGCCACCGCGCTTTATACGGGCGATGCGATGCAGATCACCACCGGCAACCAAGTACCCTATTTGCTGCGCAAGAAATGCGCCGCAGCGGTGGGTTTGGACGCCGAAGCCGTCACCGTTGTCACCCCCGTCATGGGCGGCGGCTTCGGGCGGCGCTGCGAGACCGATTGCGCGGTTCTGGCCGCGCGGATTGCCAAACAGATGCAAGGCACGCCGGTCAAACTCACCTATAGCCGCGAAGAGGACATGCGCCACGATTTCTATCGCCCCGGTGCGATGGCGCGCTTCACCGGCGCGGTGGCAAACGGCAAAGCGGTGCGCATGGACGGCAAGATCGCGGCGCAATCGGTGGCGCAGCAAGGGACGCAGCGGCTCATGGGATTTGCCCCTTCCGGCCCCGACAAGGCCCATCTTGAGGGCGCGTTTGATCAACCCTATGCCATCAAAAATTACCGCATTGCGGGCCATCTTGCCGATCTGGATATTCCGGTGGGATTTTGGCGCTCTGTCGGCTCATCCTTCAATGGGTTCTTCCACGAAAGCTTTATCGACGAATTGGCCCATGCGGCGGGCGCCGATCCTTTGGCCTTCCGGCTTGATTTGATGCGCGGCGAAGACGCCCGTAGCGCCAAGGTTCTGGAAACGGTCGCAGAAATGTCAGGCTGGGCGGGTCCCAAAGCGCCGAACACCGGCCGCGGCGTTGCCTTTACCTATAGCTTTGGCACCCCTGTCGCCGAGGTGATCGAAGTCGTGGACACGGGCAGCGGCATCCGCATCGCGCGCGCCTTTATCGCCTGTGATGTCGGCGTCGTGCTTGACCCCAAGAACGTCGAGGCACAAATGTTCGGCGGTTTGGTTTACGGCCTGTCGGCAGCGACAACCGGCGAGATTACCTTTGCCGACGGCGCTGTCGAGCAGGGCAATTTTTATGACTACGACGGGCTGCGCATCTCTGCGATGCCGCAGGTCTCTGTCACGGTGCTCGGCTCCGGCACAGCGCCCTCCGGCGCCGGAGAGCCAGGAACGCCGCCCGCCGCGCCAGCTTTGGCGAACGCCTTGTTCGACCTCACCGGCAAACGGGCGCGACGCCTGCCGCTCAACGAGGACTTCGACCTGATTTTGTGAGCCGGCCCGAGCGCCACAGCAAAGACCAAGGAGGGCCCCGTGCCCTCCTTTTTTGTGCGCAGGTTTTCGCGGCGAGATTTGACTGTTTGGTCACGAAAATCCGCGCAAAGGGACATTTTTCAACCATAGCGCGCTGACGCGTGCCTTTTTTGCGTCAATCTTTGTCAAATTTGCCTCAATTATTTCTCAAATGCCCCCAATTGCGGCCACAGGTCTTGATTACATATGAAAAACACGCGACCACGGTGGTCGAAGGGATGCGCTAAAGACGTCCCTCATTTGAGGTAAGGTGTCCGGAGCAAGCAGTGCTGGCTCTGGATTTAAGGAGCAGGCGTGTCATGCCTACAGGGTATCTGGTCAATCTCGGCGATGGTTCGCTGAACACAGGAGACGTGGTCAATACGAGCTCCACCGTCTTTACAACTGATCAGGTTTTGGGGACAGGGACGGTCACATGGGTTGGCCGCACCAGCCGTTGGGATCGCACCACGGGCACCCAGACCAACACCGGCACCTATTACCTCGGCCAAGACGGCAGCGTCTATTTTGTCTTTAATACTCAACCCTATACATTCAATTCCGGCACCGCCGCCGCCGCCCCCGCTTACGAACAACCCAACGGGATTGTGGATGGAACGGCGGGCGACGACCTGATTGATGCGAGCTTTGAGGATATCTCCTTCGAGAGCGTCGACGACGGCACCGGATCAAATGCAGACAGCGTCGAAGCGGGCGCTGGCGATGATACGGTCATCGCCGGTCTGGGCAACGACGTGGTCCAAGCGGGCAGCGGCGTGGACAGCGTGTCGGGCGGCGAAGGCAATGATACGGTATATGGCGATTTCGGCGCGGACCGGATCGACGGCGGCACCGGCGACGATGTGCTTTATGGCGGTGGCGGCTCTGTCGACAGCACCCTTCCCACCTCCGAGACCCTGCAATGGGACCTTCAAGGCGGCGACGGCGCAAACCTTGCTGGCGGTTTCACCCAAGATACCGGCGTGATGGATGTCACCTTCTCGGTGACCAATGACGGCAACAACAACCCCACCTATCAAGTCGAAACCGGCGACACGCAATATGTCGCGTCCGGCGAAGACTTTGACCCGCAATCCTCGCTGTTTTTGTTTGGCAATGGCGACAATGCGACCTCCACGGTTTCGCTGAACTTTGCCGCCAATGAGGTGGGCTACGACGATGCGGTCGAGAATGTCACCTTCCGGATCAACGATATCGACTGGGGCTCGGGCAACCACCGCGACGTCATCACCATCACGGCGCTGGACGCCAATGGCGATCCGGTTGATGTGATCATTACGCTGGGCGGCGGCGATACGGTTTCGGGCAATACGATCACCGCCAATGACGCGGCCGATAATCCCAGTGATCTGGGCGGCTCGGCGCTGATTGAAATCGCCGGTCCGGTCAGCGACATTTCCATCTCTTACGCCAATGCTTTGAACGGCACACAGGGCATCTGGATCACCGACGTCAATTTCGACAGCATCGTGGTTGATGACGGCGCGGATACGATTGATGGTGGCGCAGGCAACGATTACATCGACGGCGGCAGCGGCAATGACGTTCTCGACGGCGGCGAAGACAGCGATACGGTCATCGGCGGCACCGGCGACGACAGCGTCGCGGGCGGCGATGGGGCCGATACACTGGACGGCGGCGACGGCGCGGATACGCTCGCGGGCGGCTCGGACGCCGATAGCATCACCGGCGGCGATGGCAACGATGTCATCGAAGGCGATGGCGCCACCCAAAAGCTCGGCAGCGAAAGCCTGAACTGGTCGGATGTGGCGGCTGATGGCACGGCTTTGACCGGCACTTTCACCCAAAACACCGGTGAAATGGATGTAACGGTTTCCGGCACGGATGACGGCAACAACAACCCGACATGGGCGATTGAAAGCACCGACACGATCTATGTCGGCGACACCGAACCGATGGCCGAGCAGTCCAGCCTGAACATGGCCGGCCAAGGCGACGGCGCGACATCGACCACCACCATCGACTTTGCCGCCGCGAGCGGATCGACCGCCGCCGACGAAGTAGAAAACGTCATCTTCCGGATCAACGATGTGGATTGGGGCGCAGGCAACCACCGCGATGTGGTCACCGTCACCGCGATTGATGCGGCGGGCGACCCTGTCACCGTCACCCTCACCCCTGACGGCTCTGCCACGGTGGTCGGAAATACCGTCACCGCAGGCGACGTGGCGACCTCGCAAGCCGATGAAGCCGGATCGCTCCTTGTCGAGATCGCCGGTCCCGTCTCGTCGATCAGCATCTCTTACGGCAACGCCGATGTGAACACCCAAGCCATCTGGATTTCGGATGTGCATTTCGACGTCATGGAACCGACCGTGGCGGGCGACGATACGATTGATGCCGGCGCAGGCGACGATACGGTCTTTGGCGATGGCGGCGCGGATAGCATTCTGGCGGGCACGGGCGCGGATGTGGTCGATGCGGGCACGGGCAATGACACCGTCGATGGCGGCACCGGTGACGATACGATTTCGGGCGGCGACGGCGACGACAGCCTCGACGGCGGTGCGGGCTTTGACAGCATCACCGGCGGCATTGGCAATGACACGCTCAACGGCGGCGATGACGATGATACGCTTTATGGCGGCGACGGCGACGATCTGATCGACGGCGGCGCGGGTGACGATTACCACCACGGCGGCACAGGCGGCGACACCTTTATGGGGTCCGAAGGCGCCGATACGTTCAACGGCGATACCGGTATGGATTTCGTCGATTACTCGCTGTCCGATGCGGCGGTGAATGTCGACCTGACCGCCAATACCTTCAGCGGCGGCTATGCCACGGGCGACGTCAACGAAGACGGCGTGGACGGTTTGATCGGCTCGGATTTCGGCGATGTGCTGACCGGCTATGACGTCATGGGCGTCGATTACACCAACCATATCTATGGCGGCGGCGGCGATGACACCATCGACGGGCGCGGCTCCGATGACCTGCTTTACGGCGAAGAGGGCAACGACAGCATCCTCGGCGGAACCGGCAACGATAGCATCAACAGCGGCGCGGGCGCGGACCTTATCGGCGGCGGCGACGGCGATGACACGATCTCCATCGGCGGCGGCGATACCGCACTTGGCGGCGGCGGCGATGACCTTTTTGTCATTGATGCGGCCACCTTGGACGGCACCAACATCTTGGTCGATGGCGGCGAAAGCAGCGAGACGGGCGGCGATTCCATGCAGCTCGCTGGCGTGCAAAACATCGTCTATGACGAGTTGGACCCCGAAAACGGCACCGTTACCTTCCTTGACGGCTCGCAACTGGCCTTCTCGAACATCGAAACCACCACCGTCACCGACCGCGACGGCATTGTCAGCGGCACGGCGGGCGGTGATCTGATCGATGCGGGCTATGTCGGTGATCCCGATGGCGATGTGGTGGACGGCAATGATGCCATTCTCGTCGGCCAAGTGGGCGATGACGACAGCATCGAAGCAGGCGCAGGCGACGATACGGTTCTGTCGGGCGCAGGCGATGATGTCGTCCATGCGGATGCGGGCGATGACAGCGTCGAGGGCGGCGCGGGCGACGACACAGTCTATGGCGGCGCGGGCAGCGATACGATCACCGGCGGCGCGGGCGCGGATGTGCTTTATGGCGGCGATGACAGCGACATATTTGTCATCAACGGCGCGGGCCTTGGCGACGATACGATCGTCGGCGGCGAAGGCGGCGCGACCAACGTCGATACGATTGATCTGTCGGGCATGACCGGCCCTGTCACCATTGTCTTTAACGGTGACAAATCCGGCCTGATCTCTGACGGCACCAGCACCATCAGCTTTAGCGAGATCGAATATCTGATCCTGCCGGATGACGCCGATATGGTCGATATGGTCGGCGACAGCACCGGCATCACCGTCGAAGCGGGCAATGGCGACGATGTGATCATCGGCGGCTCCGGCAATGACAGCGTGATCGGCGGCGATGGCGCCGATAGCCTGACCGGCAATGACGGCAGCGACACGCTGAGCGGCGACGCGGGCAGCGATACATTGGACGGCGGCGCAGGCGGTGACAGCCTCGCGGGCGGCGCAGGGGCCGATACGCTCATCGGCGGCGCAGGCAGCGATACGCTTGAGGGCGGCGGCGGCGATGATGTGATCGCGGGCGGCACCGATGCCGACAGCATGTATGGCGCAGGCGGCTCCGATACATTCGCCATCGAAGACAGCTTTGGCGATGATTACATCGACGGGGGCGAGCCGGGTTCGGATTTGGATATTCTGGACTTCTCCGCCCTGAGCACCGGCATTGACCTGACCGCGACGAACGGCGAAAGCGGCACCGCGACCGATGGTGCCTCCACCCTGACCTTTGACGAGATCGAAGGACTGGTTCTGTCGGATTTCAACGACACGGTCGACGGGACGCTCAATCTCGACAACTGGACCGTCGATGCGGGCGCAGGCGACGATAGCATCACGCTGGGCGACGGCGACGACACGATCACCGCAGGTGCGGGCAACGATACATTGATCGGCGGCGAAGGCGCGGACGAATACTACGGCGGCCTTGGCGACGACGAAATCTATCTCGCGGGCGGCGATTATGCCGAAGGCGGCGACGGCGACGATCTGTTTATCCTCTCCGATCTGGCAGGCTCCACCGGCGATATCACTCTCGTTGGCGGCGAAGGCGGCGAGACCAACGGCGATGTTTTGAACGTGGCCGGACTGGCCGATATGTCGACCCTCGTGATCACCGATCCTGATGGCGTCAACGGCGGCATGAACGGGTCGGTCGCCCTGCTCGACGGCTCCGGCACGGTCAATTTCCAAAACATCGAACGGATCATTTGCTTTACCCCAGGCGCGCGCATTTTGACGCCCCGCGGCGAGCGCCCGATCGAAAGCCTGCGCGCAGGCGATATGGTCATCACCCGCGATCACGGCCCGCAGCCTATTCGCTGGATGGGCACGCGCACCGTCGAGGGGCGCGGCAATTTTGCCCCCATCGCAATCAATTCCAATGTCATGGACGGCGCGCGGCGGCCCCTGCTCGTCTCGCCGCAGCACCGCATTCTGTTCACCGGCTACCGCGCCGAATTGCTTTTCGGCACGTCAGAGGTTTTGGTCGCCGCCAAACATCTGGTCGACGGGCGCGATGTGCGGGTGCTGGAGCGCGAAAAGGTCACCTATTTCCACATGATGTTCGACCGCCATGAAGTCGTCTACGCCGAGGGCGCCGCGACAGAAAGCTTCCACGCCGCCGATCTGGGCATCTCGGCGATCTCTGACCAAGCGCGCGAAGAGCTTTTCGCCATCTTCCCCGAATTGCGCAGCAACCCCAGCCAATACGGCGAGACCGCGCGCAAATGCATCAAGGCACATGAGGCGAAATTGATCCTGCCCTAGGTCGGGATCGCCGCGTAAGAGGCTGAACACGTGAGAAAGAGGCTTAGGCCTCTTGCAGCGCGCCCATAGGCATCGGGCGCTTATCCTCGGCCCATGCCCGCGCCGCCTCGCCAAAGGCGGCAAAGAGCGGTTTTGACACCGGATCCTCGGCAGCGCGATATTCGGGGTGCCATTGCACCGACAGGGTAAAGCCCGCCGCCCCCTGAACATAGATCGCCTCGGGCGTGCCATCGGGGGCATGACCGTCGATCACGATCCGCGCCCCTGCGGTTTTGATCCCCTGCCCGTGCAGCGTATTGGTCATCACTTCGGGCGCGCCCATCAGCGCATGAAACACCCCGCCAGCGGTAAAGCTGACCTTATGGCGCAGGGCGAATTTCTCTTCGATGGTGCCATCGGGCGGCATACGGTGGTTCATCCGTCCCGGAAGGTCGCGGATTTCGGGATAAAGCGTGCCGCCCATGGCGACATTGACCTCTTGGAACCCGCGGCACACGCCAAGGAAAGGTTGCCCGCGCGCGACGCAGGCCCGAATGAGCGGCAAGGTGATCGCATCGCGGCAACGGTCGAAATCACCATGCGCGGGCGTCGCGTCCTCGCCGTATTCTTCGGGATGCACATTGGGCCGCCCGCCGGTGAGCAAGAACCCGTCGCAAACCTCCATCAGTTCTGCGACAGAGACAAAGCGCGGATCGGCGGGCACCACCAAGGGCAAACCGCCAGAGGCCTCGGCAATCGCCTCGGAATTCATGATCCCGCCCGCATGCACCTGATAGCTGTCGCCGATCACTTGATGATTGCCGATAATTCCAATGACCGGTCGTGCCATTTTCCGTCCCTAAGCTTGCCTGTTGCGGGTCAGATTATGCGCCCGAAGCAATTAAGAAAACAGCAAACCGCGCACAATCGCTTGTGCAAGAAGGTGTATGGGGCGTCAATCGCCCATTCAGCATGCAAAAGGCCCCGCCATCACACGCGGGGCCAGACATGATGGGCAGGGGGCAGTCATGACTTAGTCAGAGGCGCTGCTGGTGATCGTCAAACTGCCACCCGCAGGCGTCTCGATCTCTACCGTGGCCGCATCGCTTGATGCATCGCGCGGCGCGTCGCCGTTATAGGCCAGCCACGCCATCAGGCCGAGCAAGAGCATCAAGGCAAAGGCGACGCCAATCGCGATCCCTGCAATCGGGGTTTTATGGGCGGGGTGGTGGATTTCGGTGTTGGTGTCGGGTGCGGACATCGGAACGCTCCTTCGGTCTGTAAGAGGGATCACGCGGGCCGGACGGCCCCCGTGCGGCAAGCCATTGCGGCCCGCCCTTCATCGACATAACGTCAAGCGCAACATCCGGTTCCATGAAAGGCCCTGCCATGCTCGACGCCCGCGCCACGCAATCCAATCCGACGATCTACCTCAAGGATTACACCCCTCCCGCCTATTTGGTCGACAGCGTGGCCTTGACCTTTCGCCTCGCGCCCAAAGCCACACGCGTCATCTCGCGCATCCGGTTCCGGCCAAATCCGGACAGTGTAAATCGGGACTTTTTCCTTGAAGGCGAAGAGCTTAAGCTCATCTGGGCCAAGATCGACGGCGAAGAGATCACCCCGCATATCACCGACAAAGGGCTCAGCTGCGCCGTCCCTGACGCGCCGTTTTTGTTCGAGGCCGAGGTCGAGATCGCGCCCGAAGACAACACCGCGCTCGAAGGGCTTTATATGTCGAGCGGCATGTATTGCACCCAATGCGAGGCGCAGGGCTTTCGCAAAATCACCTATTACCCCGACCGCCCCGATGTGATGAGCACGTTTTCCGTGCGCATTGAGGGCGATTTGCCGGTTCTTTTGTCCAATGGCAATCCGACAGGTGCGGGTCACGGCTTTGCCGAATGGCACGACCCTTGGCCAAAACCGGCCTATCTGTTTGCGCTGGTCGCGGGCGATTTGATTGCCCATTCCGACCATTTCACCACGGCTTCGGGCAAGCCGGTCGATCTCAACATCTATGTGCGCCACGGCGATGAGGGCAAATGCGCCTTTGGCATGGAGGCGCTCAAAGCCTCGATGCGCTGGGATGAGACGGCCTATGGGCGCGAGTATGATTTGGACATATTCAACATTGTCGCCGTGGATGATTTCAATATGGGCGCGATGGAGAACAAAGGATTGAACATATTCAACTCCTCATGTGTTCTCGCCTCGCCCGAAACCTCGACCGACGCCAATTTTGAACGCATCGAGGCGATCATCGCCCATGAGTATTTTCACAACTGGACCGGTAATCGGATCACCTGCCGCGATTGGTTCCAACTGTGCCTCAAGGAAGGGTTGACGGTCTACCGCGACAGCCAGTTCACCTCCGACATGCGCTCCGGCCCCGTCAAACGGATCGGCGATGTGATTGACCTGCGCGCGCGGCAATTCCGCGAGGACGGCGGCCCCCTCGCCCATCCTGTCCGGCCCGAAAGCTTTCAGGAAATCAATAACTTCTACACCGCTACGGTCTATGAGAAAGGCGCCGAACTGATCGGGATGCTCAAGACATTGGTCGGCGATGAGGCCTATGCCAAGGCGCTCGATCTCTACTTCGAGCGCCACGACGGCGAAGCGGCCACCATCGAGGATTGGCTCGAGGTCTTCGAAGACACCACAGGGCGCGATCTGACCCAATTCAAACGGTGGTATTCTGATGCGGGCACGCCGCGCCTAAACGTCAGAGACGACTTCAAAGACGGCACCTATACCCTTACGTTCAAACAAGAAACGCCCCCCACCCCCGGACAGGATAGCAAACCGCCGCGCGTCATTCCCATCGCCGTCGGCCTGCTCTCGCCCAATGGCGACGAGGTGCAGGCGACCACCGTTTTGGAGATGACCGAGGCCGAGCAAAGCTTCACCTTCGATGGCTTCGGCGCGCCTCCGGTCCCGTCGATCTTGCGCGGGTTTTCCGCCCCTGTGATCTTGGAGCGCCCGAGCGATCCCGAGGAGCGCGCCTTTCTTCTCGCCCATGACACCGATCCGTTCAACCGCTGGGAAGCGGGCAGCCAGATCGCGCGGCAATTGCGGATGGATATGGTGCAAAACGGCGGCGCCCCCGAGGGCGAATATCTCGACACGCTGCGCGACATCGCCCGCGATGCGCGCCTCGATCCCGCCTACCGCGCGCTGATGCTACAACCGCCCGCACAAGAGGACATCGCGCAGGCGCTCTATGCCAAAGGCATCACACCTGACCCGCAAGCCATCTATGACGTCAGCGAAACCATCGCGCAAACCGTGGCCACCCATTTTGCCGACACCGCGCCGCGGCTCTATGCCGAAATGGACACCCCCGCCCCCTACAGCCCCGATGCGAAGGCGGCGGGCAAACGCGCGCTGCAGGCGCGAATGCTGGGCATGATCACGCGGCTTGACGGCGGAAACACCGCCGCCGCGCAATTTGCCAGCGCCGATAATATGACCCAACAATATGGCGCGCTCTGCGCCTTGCTGTCGCAAGAGTTTGGCGCCGATGAGAATGCCGCCTTCTATCAACAGTGGAAGCACGACCGCCTCGTGATGGACAAATGGTTTGCCGCGCAAATTGCCTTCACCGCCCCCGACAAAGCGTCAGACGCCGCCAAACGCATGACCCATCACGCTGATTTCAATGCGAAAAACCCGAACCGCTTCCGCGCGGTTTTCGGGGCACTGGCGGGCCATCATGCCGGTTTCCATCACATTTCCGGCGCGGGATACGCGCTTTTGGCCGATCACCTGATTGCTCTCGACCCGATCAACCCGCAGACCACGGCACGCATGATGTCTGCCTTTTCCACATGGACGCATTATGATGCGCAGCGCCAAACCTTGGCCCGCGCGGCATTGGAACGGATCGCCAGCACCAAGGGGCTGTCGCCCGACACCACCGAAATGGTGGCGCGAATTTTGGCCAGCTGAGCGGCCAGATATTTACCCTTGATTAACACCTGTGACACGGGGGCGGCGGTTTATACCAAATCGCGCCCCTAACGCCCCTTTGCGCCGCAATGACGCCTTGCCTGCCACAGGCGCGGCGCAAAACCAGCGTGCAATTTCCCTTATATCTGCGCGAGAGCGTCACGCTTTGGCCCCTTTTCGCGATCAATTTAGATCAACTCGATACGGTTTGACCGCATCTGATTGAATTGCCGCATAGGCCAAGTGGCCAATGCCCTGCCCAACAAAGGTTTGCCATGCCCGCGCTCGCCCCCGTTCTTCGCGCCGTCCTCAATACCCTGCCCCTGCGCGGCCGCGGCCTGAACGGCTCTGCACGCCGAGCATCGCAACCCGCACACCTGAGCCCCGAGCAAATCGCCGAACAGCTTTTGTTACCCGCCCGTCCAAAATCGGCCGAAGAGATACAGCGCGCGGCGCATGAAGATCAGGGGCGGTTTTTGGCCCGTCAGGAGCGTTGGTCCGAATTGAGCGCCGCCATCACCCGCGCCGACATGACATGTGCACGTACCTCTGCAGGTGCGCCCGTAGCCGAGCTTTTGGCTTTCGGGGCGCGGGCAGATGTGGTGGGGGCCGTCAGCGAAGCCTTGGCCGACGACAGCACGCCGTCGCTATTGGGGCTTGCAGCGCTCGAAGAAATTTTGAGCGGCGCGCCAGACGACTATGCCATTGCCCTGATCGTGGCGCATGCACATATCGATATCGGATGGTCGTTTCGCGGCGCAGGGTGGCGCGAAGAAATTCCCGCCCTCGCGCGGGCGGCCTTTCGCGCACATTTCCAGCGCGCCGAACGGATATTGAGCACGTTCGACATAAACATGGCCAATGCTCCGTCCCTAGCGGCGGCGCGCTGCGCGCTTCTGGCGGCAAAGCCGAGGCCCCAAGATCATGTCGCCGACACCTATGAAGCCTTGATCGACCTTGACCCCGCCAACCCGCGGCCGATGCGCGCGATGGGCAACCATTTGCTGCCGCGCTGGTTTGGCAGCTACCGGCAATTGGATCTCGAGGCCCGCCGCACCGCCGCGCGCACCACACCCATTTGGGGCGCAGGCGCCTATAGTTGGGTCTACCTTGATGCGCTTACCGTCGATCCTTTTTGTGCGGCCCATGTGGACGTCGAATATTTCATCGACGGGCTGCGCGATATTTTGGAGCGCTCCACGGACCAACATGTGGTCAACGCTCTGGCCGCTTTTTGCGCGGTGACAATGGCCCCTTTGGCGGAAAGCCAGTTGCCGGATGCCGCCGCGCGCGACGCGCGGGCCGAGGTGCATGGCGCATTGGAATGGATATGCACCGATCATTTGCGTGAATTGCATCCGCTGGTCTGGGCCGAGGCCTCGGCGGGGCCGAACCTGCCACATCCCTTGCCAAGCCGCGAAGCCCTGCGCGTGCGCGGCGAAGCCACGGCAAAGGCTTGGATTGCAAAAGTATTCGAACACGAATTGCGCGAGGGCACGGTCATCGCCTTTACGCCGCGCGGTCTGCGCCGGATGGAGAAACCTGCTTAACGCGCGCCGCGCCGACTACTGCGCCGCAGGCTCTCCCCCGCATGGGCCTGCGCCATTCTCTGCCGCCGCATATTGGCGCAATGTCTCGCGCTGATCGAGGAGCGCCGAGGCAATCGCCGCCTCGGAGGCGCGCAGCCGCCTGATGTTTTTTAGCATCTCGAGATGTGCGCTCACCACAAGGCGGATATGGTCAAACAGCGCAAGATCGGTCGCGCTCCACCCGCCGGCGCGCGCCTCAAGCCCGACAAATTCCAAAATACCAAAGGTGACACCGTCGACCACCAAGGGCGCACCGATATAGGATTTCGGGCAAAAACCGCACAAAGAGCGGTTTGGTCCATTGGTCAACCGACCGCCCGAAGGCGCGCAATCGCTCAGCGCGACGCGCTCTGTGCCGGTCACCAACCGCGCCGCGAAGGTGCCGTCAAGAGCGATCGGCCGATCGAAGTCGCTCGCCCCATCCACACCGGTCAAAGGATCGCGCCCGCGCACGAAACGGCCGACAATTTCGGCGGTTTCACCCGACACATGCGCAATATTGCCACTGGCCATGCCCAACATCTCGACCGCGGCCTTCAATGCACGGGTGAACCGCTCTTCGACCCCCTGCCCCGCGCCCATAAAGGCCTGCAAGATGGTATCACGGCAGGCATTTTGCGCCGCAAGGCTCGCACGCGCGCTATCGGCATCGACGCGCGCCTCTTGCCCCTCTGTTACGGCCCACCGCAGCGACACTTCGCGGGTCACACACAGCGCCAGATCGGTCAGCTTACGCAGGTCTTCTTCGCTCCACGCCCTCGGTTTGCTGTCCAAGGCACAAACCGTGCCCAAAGCCGCACCATCTGGCCCAAGCACCGGCACCCCAAGATAGGCACAGACATCGAAATCGCGCAGTGCGGGGTTGTGTTTGAGACTATCATGCAGGCGCGCATCATCCACCACCAAAGGCGCATTCGATCGTTTCACATATTTGCAAAACGAATGGCTATAGGGGAATTGGCGCAGCGTTGCTAAAGGCTTGCCCAAGCCAAAACTGCTTTTGATATACTGACGCTCATGGCGGTCATCGAGGAAACAGATCAAGGCAATCGGCGCGGCGAGCAGATCACAGGCCAGACGCGTCAACGCATCCAACGCATCCAACGCCGCCTCACGGGGCCCGTCAATCAACTTCAAGGACCGGAGCAACTCGAACTCGTCCTTCTTTTCGGTCTTCAGGGCCATTTCATACATCGTCATGGAGCGCTCATCCAAAGGGTTGACCAAAGGTAAAGTTTTGAGCTTAACAAAGTCTTAACGCCGCCTCGCGCCACGGGCTGCCCACACGGATGTTTGCCGATGAGGTGCTCTGCGCGCTTTGGCATCGCCCCCTCTTGCCCCCGTATCTTTGCTGCCATAAAACGCAGGCCAAGCAGCCTGCGCGCAAAGGAGACACCATGCTCGATCTGACCTATGAGACCCCGAAACCCAAAGTCATCGCCGGTGCGAAACACGATTGGGAATTGGTGATCGGTTTGGAGGTCCATGCGCAGGTCTCCTCCAATGCAAAACTTTTTTCGGGTGCGTCCACCAAATTCGGCGCCGAGCCGAACGCAAACGTCGCCTTTGTCGATGCCGCGATGCCCGGTATGTTGCCCGTGATCAATGATTATTGCGTCGAACAGGCCGTGCGCACGGGGCTGGGCCTCAAGGCCGAGATCAACCTCGTCTCGGCCTTTGACCGCAAGAATTACTTCTACCCCGATCTGCCGCAGGGCTATCAGATCAGCCAGCTTTACCACCCCATCGTAGGCGAGGGCGAGATTTTGGTCGATATGGGCCCCGGCGTTGCGCGTCTGGTGCGGGTCGAACGTATCCACCTAGAGCAGGACGCCGGCAAATCGGTGCATGACATGGATCCGAACATGTCTTTTGTCGATCTTAACCGCACGGGCGTTGCCTTGATGGAAATCGTCTCGCGCCCCGATATCCGCGGCCCCGAAGAGGCCGCCGCCTATGTCACCAAG
The DNA here is from genome assembly GCA_050633545.1 of Paracoccaceae bacterium. Lineage (GTDB taxonomy): Bacteria > Pseudomonadota > Alphaproteobacteria > Rhodobacterales > Rhodobacteraceae > Litorivita. Next base: position 60,320 of record JBOEGS010000006.1, on the reverse strand, counting down.
CTGCGCCAGATCCTGCGCTATCTTGGCACTTGCGACGGCAATATGCAAAACGGCAGCATGCGCGCTGATGTGAACGTATCGATCTGCCGCGTCGGGCAATACGAGAAATATGTCGAGACGCAGGATTTCTCGCATCTGGGCACGCGATGCGAGATCAAGAACATGAACTCCATGCGGTTCATCCAAGCGGCGATCGAGGTCGAAGCGCGCCGCCAGATCGCCATTGTCGAAGGTGGCGGCGAGGTGGTGCAAGAAACCCGCCTTTACGATCCCGACAAGAACGAAACCCGCTCCATGCGCTCCAAAGAAGAGGCGCATGATTACCGCTATTTCCCCGATCCCGACCTGCTGCCTCTGACCATTGAACAGGCGTGGGTGGACGAGATCAAAGCCACATTGCCCGAACTGCCCGACGAAAAAAAAGCGCGTTTTGTCAATGACTTCGGCCTGAGTGAATATGACGCTTCGGTTCTGACCGCCGAAGTGCCCGCCGCAAAATACTTCGAGGCCGTGGCCGAAGGGCGCGACGGAAAGCTGGCGGCCAACTGGGTGATCAACGAGCTTTTTGGTCGCCTCAAAAAAGAAGATCACGACATCACCGACAGCCCCGTGAGCCCCGTGCAACTCGGCGGCATCATCGATTTGATTTCGTCAGACGCGATTTCGGGCAAGATCGCCAAGGACCTGTTCGAAATCGTCTATACCGAAGGCGGCGATCCTGCCCAGATCGTCGAAGAGCGCGGCATGAAACAGGTCACCGATACCGGCGCGATCGAGGCCGCCGTGGACGAGATCATCGCCGCCAACCCCGATCAGGTCGAAAAGGCCAAGGCCAACCCGAAACTCGCAGGCTGGTTCGTCGGGCAGGTGATGAAAGCCACGGGCGGCAAGGCCAACCCCAAAGCGGTCAACGAATTGGTCGCGGCCAAACTCGGGCAGTAAACCGCAACGATCAGCGCGCAAAACGCAAGTTCCTGAACCGGCCCGCGCCGTCTTTGACATGCTCAAAGGCGGCGCAATTGTTTGTGCGCGCGGCGCAGCAAGGCGCGCTTCAGGCCATTGCAAATAAGGGTATTTCAAGCTATAATTTACAGATTACGCTGCCCTAAATTATTTTTTTGCCCGCTTTCGCGGGACCGTTTTCGAGAGGACAAACCGATGAAACACCTACTGATTTGCGTATCGGCGCTTGCCATGGCGTCTCCTGCCCTTGGCGAAACCGTTATCATGACCTTCGACGAGGTCGCCGGAGACTATACGGATTTCGACGACACAATCGGCGATAGCACCAACGTGGATGTGACCAATGACACGGTCGCCGGTTTTGGAAATACGGCCGTGACCGTATCCAATGTCGATCACTGGACAAACAACTATAGCGAGCTCACCGATGTCGCATTTGCGGCGACAAACGGCCAAGTCGGGCAATTCAGCTTTGCCATTGATGCGGGTTATGAGCTGACCTTCGACAGCTTTGATTTCGGGAATTACAGCGGCGGCGTGACCGCTCGCGATGCCAGTTTCCGCATCTATGACGGCGCTTGGGGACTTGTTTGGCAAAGCGACGTGACCGGTCACACAGGGGCTTCGGTCAACATGACGCCGGGGGTCACGCTTTCGGGCGCGGCCTATTTCCAATGGGGCACGGATTGGAACATTGGCATCGATAATTTCACCTATAGCGTGGCGGAAATTGCCCCTGCGGTCCCGCTGCCTGCCGGCTTGCCGCTTTTGCTGACCGGATTGGTGGGCTTTGGCGCCCTGCGCCGCCGCAAAGGGTAAATTGCGAAAAAAAAGGGGCTGGCGCGTGATCGCGTCTTGCATGCGCTGGCCCGCTCTGGTCTTTATTGCGCCGCACCACAAAAGGAGCGCGCGCGTGACCCAAGCCTATCTTTCGCCATGGATGGAAATCAAACCCGAGTGGATTGATTGGAACGATCACCTCAACATGGCCTATTACCATGTGCTGTTCGATCACGGCTGCGACGCCGCCTTTGCCAGCTTCGGCATCACCCGCGAGTATATCGAACAGCGGCAGATGACGACCTTTGCCGCCGAGTTCCGCATCCGCTACCTGCGCGAGCTGAAATTGGGCGACAAGGTCCGCGCCAGCTTTCAAATCCTTGAAACCACGGAAAAAAGCTTTCACTACTATATGGAACTGATGCATGAGGACGGTTGGCTTTCGGCCACGGGCGAAGGCATCACGTTGCATATCGACCGCTCGGGCCCGCGTGTTGCGCCCTTCCCGCCCGAGGTCATGGCCAATATTGATGCGATGTATCAAACCCACAAAGCGCTGCCGCGCCCCGATCATATCGATCACGTGATGCGCGTGCGCCGCTCCAAAGGGTAGCCCCCGCGCGGCGCGCCAAACGGTCTATTTCACAAAGAAAATCACGGTTGTCGCCGCGCCGATGGCGACAATCCCCCAGCGTAGCAAATCCGTGCGCGTGATCCGCCGCGCGGCCAGTGCCCCGACATAGCCCCCCACAGCCGTCGAGAGCATCATCACCCCCGCCTCGTGCCATGCGATCAGCCCCGCCCAGATAAAGGCCACGGTGGCGACGATGGAAATCACCGCCGAAAGCAGGGTCTTGATCCCGTTCATCCCGTGGATGTTCGCATAGCCCAGCATCCCGAACGTGGCGAGCAAGATGATCCCCAATCCGCCATTGAAATAGCCGCCATAGAGGCTCACCGTAAAGACCGCGACGATAGAGATCGCGCGCCCCGCCTGCCCCGCGCCGCGTTTCTTGAGCTGTGCCAAAATCCACGGCCCGCCGCCGAAAAGCACCGTCGCCAAAAGCAACAGCCACGGCACCAGCCCGCTAAAGGCCGCATTCGAGGTGACCAACAACAACCCGCCGCCCATGGCGCCGCCCACCGCCGCCGTCGCGACAATCGCCCATAGGCCAAGCGGCCCCTCGGTGGCCACCTCTCGGCGAAAGGCATAGGCGCTGCCGATATATCCAGGCAATGCGGCCAGCGTCGCCGTGGCATTGGCCGTCACCACGGGCAGCCCGACATAGACAAGCGCCGGAAAGGTCAAAAACGTGCCCCCACCCGCGACCGCGTTGAGCATACCTGCGAAAAAACCGGCGGCGACCAGAACGAGGATATCGACCATTGTGAAAGCTCCTTGCGCGCCGCGAGATCGGTCCCGCAAACGTGATCATCTGTCTGGCACGACGCGCGCAGCGGCGCAATGGCGGGCGTTATGCGCCCCTTACGTATGGACTCTGCGCGTCATCTGCCTATCCTTTAGGACAGGACCCAAGTATTTTGCCGGATCGATTTTAATGACCCAATATGATTACCGCGTGATCCCTGCCCCCACCAAGGGGCGCAAAGCCAAAGGGGTCAAATCCCCCGAAGGGCGCTTTGCCAATACGATCGAGATCGTGATGAACGATATGAGCGTGCATGGTTGGGAGTTTTTGCGCGCCGAAACCCTGCCCAGCGAAGAGCGCACGGGGCTGACCTCCTCGCACACCACATATCGCACGCTTTTGGTGTTCCGCCGCCCCAAACCCAGCGACGCCACCCCCTTCGCGCCGCGTCTATTGGAGGGACCGCAAACCGAAATGGATGACGCGGCAGACGAGACCGCCGCCGCTCCCGCTTCCCCTGTGTCTGCGCCTGCGCCAAAGGCGGCGGCGACGGTCAAAGCCGACCCGCCTCCGCACTCTGCCCCCCTTGGCGACAACCCTGCCGATAACGGGGTCGAAGACACGGCCCCGCCCGATCCCTCATTGGCCAGCGCCGTGCGCCGCCGCGCGGCCCTCATAGGGATGGGTTCAAAATCGGAAAGGAGCTAGGATCAGGTGGAAAGCTCCAGCGCAAGCGCGTGAATTTCGCCCATCAATTGCGCCCCGATGGCGGCATGGACGGCGCGGTGACGGGCGATGCGGTTCATATCAGCGAACTCGGGCGCGCGCAGCACCACACGAAAATGCGACTGCCCCCCCTCCTGATATCCGGCATGACCCCGGTGTTGTTCACTTTCGTCATATACTTCAACCACTTGCGCATCAAACGCCTGTTCCAACTGTGCGCGAATTCTTGCGGATCTATCCATTATTTTTGCTCCTGCCCCTTCAATCTCGGCGTGAGTAGTCTAAACTCTACGGCCTGAGTCGGAAAGGTAAGCCAATGCCCAAACCAGATCCCTTCGGTTTCGATATGTCCGTGTCTTCGGCAAAGAAGAAAAATCCGCGTGGGCGCAGGGGGATGTCGGGAGCATCCGAGACCTCGCAACGTGTGTGCAGCAAAGACGGCTGCGAAGAGCCGGGAAAATACCGCGCGCCGCGTGCGCCGGATGTTCTGGACGACTACCTGTGGTTCTGTAAGGACCACGTGCGCGAATATAACCTCAAATGGAATTTCTTCGACGGCACCACCGAAGCGGAAATCAATGCGCAGGCCAGCAAAGACAAGGTTTGGGAGCGCACCACCAAACCCATGGGCAGCCCCGAAGAGCGCGCATGGGCGCGCCTTGGCATCGAGGACCCGCATCAGGTCTTGGGCAGCAATGCCACCCGCAATCCGGGCAAATCCATCACCGGCACCCGCCGCTTGCCGCCCACCGAGAGGCGCGCGATTGATATTCTGGAGGCCAAGGACCATTGGACCAAGGCCGAGGTGCGCAAGGCCTATAAAAAGCTGATCAAAGTGCTGCACCCCGATATGAACGGTGGCGATCGCAGCCAAGAAGAACAGCTTCAAGAGGTTGTCTGGGCTTGGGATCAACTCAAAGACAGCCGCAATTTCAAGTAGGTAGCGACAAAACCTAAAGCATCACACAAAGCAAAACCGCCGCTGGATATCCTCCAGCGGCGGTTTTCATTGGTCGGCGCTCAGGCCGCTTTGAACACGAGGCTCGCACCGTTCAGACAATGGCGCATCCCCGTGGGTTTGGGACCGTCATCAAAAATATGGCCGAAGTGGCTGCCGCAGCGGCGGCAATGGCATTCGGTGCGCACCGAGAATAATTTGCGGTCCTCTTTGGTGCCGATGGCATCGGGCATGGATTGGTAAAAGCTCGGCCATCCGGTGCCGCTGTCGTATTTCGTCTCGGAGCTGTAGACCGCCAGATCGCAGCCGCGGCAATGATACATGCCATCGGCGTAGTTTTTGTCCAACGGCGAGGTGCCCGCGCGTTCTGTCGCCTCTTCGCGCATCACCGCATATTGCAGATCGGTGAGCATCGCCTTCCATTCCGCCGTGGTGCGGGTCACTTCAAAGGTTTCTTCGGCCATCGTGCGGCGCGGCATCAGGCCCGCAGCCCCAAGGGTGCCCATCGCGGCAGTCACAGCAAGGAAAGAACGGCGTTTCATCGGGTATCCTCCAAATCGGATATAAATTCATATGTAGCAAGGCGGCGAGCCCTCAGGAGATTTGGCCCGCCGCCCGCCCCGTGGCAAGCCACGGTTTTGCACAGCTGCGTGAGAAATATGTCAAACGCTGTGCGGGATAAGCCGGAATGGGGCGACGTGGGGCGGCAGCACTCTTCCCAGCCGCCCCATTCCAAGCGCCCTTACATTTTGGGCAAAAGCACCGTGTCGATGACGTGGATCACGCCGTTCGATTGCTTGACATCGGCGATGGTGACTTTGGCTTTGCGGCCGCGCTCGTCTTCGAGAACGATGTCATCGCCTTCCATATAGGCTTGCAAGGTGCAACCACCGACCGTCGGCACGGCATGTTTGCCATTGTCATCGGCGATCATCTTGCCAATCGCATCGGACATCGCATTGGCCGCCACCACATGGCAGGTCAGAACCTTTTGCAGAGCGGCTTGGTTTTCCGGCTTGAGCAGAGATTCAACAGTGCCCTCTTGCAACATGCCGAATGCGGCGTTGGTGGGGGCGAAAACGGTGAAGGGGCCTTCGCCCATCAGCGTGTCGACAAGGCCTGCGGCTTTGACGGCGGCAACCAAGGTCGTGTGGTCGGCGGAGTTGACGGCATTTTCGACGATGTTTTTGTCGGCGAACATTTCCGCGCCGCCCACCATCGGATTTTTCATCGAATGGCCATCGGCAAAGGCAGCGGTGCCCGCAATCAAAAGAGCAGCAGTGGCGGCGAAGGTTTTCTTAAAGGTCATATCAGTGGTCCTCGTTGGATCAGTTTATGTCCGCGGCCGTTTTGGCCTGGATCACGAGGAGTTACGGGGCGGCAATCCAAATAGTTTCAAAATCCATATCACGAAGCGTGCACATCGGATCACGGCGGTGTGAGGAGCGTTATAAAATTAATACATTACAAATTCTTAGGTTGTTTTCACCAAAAGCAAGAAAGTCGAAAGTAAATTGGATCAAAGCGCCGAAACAGGTCCGGTGGCCAATACCGCGCCGGTCGGGGCGCCCGTCGGCGAGCCGCCCAAAGGCTCGTCCGAGATCGCCAAAACCGCGCCAGCCATTTGCGCGCGCAGCTCTTCAGGCACGCGGATCACTGTCACGCCGGACATCTCGAGCAGCCCCAAGGAGCGCGGCGCCGCATCTCCGGCAATCACCCAAATCTCGCGCGCCCGCGCCGAAGGCATCTTGCCCGCCACCCGATTGAGCCGCATCTCGCCGCTGCTGCTGTCATAAAGCGCGGCCACAACAAGGCTCGCATCCTGCGCCGCGATCTGCGCGCCCAGATCGGCGCGCATGGCGGGGGCGGTCGTGCTCAGCGGTGCGCCGCTTTGCAATAGCCCCGAATTGACCACGACAAAGGCCAGACCGGCGGCGGCAATCGCGCCGAACACGGCCTGTCCGATCCCCAGCTTGCGCCAGAACGGCACGGATTTGGCCTCATTGCCAAAGAGCGTCTGTTCGATATTGAGCCATGTCGTGCCGGGCGGCGGCACCTCGCCGCCATCGGCCAAAGGCACCAAGCCCTCGGCCCATTCGGCCACCAAGGCGCGCAGCGCCGGATCGCGGCTCATGCGCGCCTCGACGGCCTGTGCCTGCGCCGGCTCCAGCAGGCCGAGCACATACTCCCCCGCCAAGGCGCGGTCGTCTTCGGGCAGTGGCGTCTCGGCGCTCATCGGCTCAAACACTCCTTGAGTTTCAAAAGGCTGCGGCGCAGCCATGTTCGCATTGTATTGACGGGCACTCCGAAATGCGCCGCCAGATCGGCATAGCTCTCACCGCCCAGATAGGCGCGCTGCACGGCCTCGCTGCGCGTGTGTTCCAATTCGCCAAGGCAGGCACCGATGCGCCCCGCCTCGCCTTCGGCAATCATCCGCGCCTCGACGCTGGGCGCGCCATCGGCGATCTGGTCCAGCAGGTTGCCGCCGCCCTCATCGCTGCCGCCGCCCGCCTCGCCGCGCATCACTTGCGCGCGCCGCTTGCGCAAGCGGTCAATCGCGTGGTTGCGCGCGATGGTAATCAGCCACGTCATCGGGCTGTATCCCCCCGCCGCATAGCGATCTGCATTGCGCCAGATCTTGATATAAACCTCTTGCACCGCCTCTTCGGCTTCGGCCCTTTCGGTCAAGACACGCAAGCAGGTGCCAAAAAGTTTCGCCGAGGTCGCACGATAGAGCGCGGCAAAGGCTTCGCGGTCGCCCATGGCGACCCGAGCCAGCAGGTTTTCAATATCCGCGCGCGTTGTCATAGGTGCATGATAATCACGCGCAGCGCCCGAGCGCTATAGAGGAATAGGCACCCTAGCGCGGGCCCTTGGCCATGCGCCTGCCGCGTAACGCTGCGCCATTGCGCCGCCATGGGGCCGCAATCCCTGCCCCGCCCCTTGCCCTTGCCTGCATTTTATTGCACCAACGAGGTCAAAGCGCAGGGGCGCTTCTTTTGCCCCTCTTTCGCAGGACATATTTCAGGCACTTGAAGGATCTCGCACATGGCGGACGGCACTATCGACATCAACGCAAAACCGACCGAAGAGATCTGCGTGCGCGATGTCTTTGGCCTCGATACGGATATGGTGGTCAAAGGATTTGCCGAGCGTAGCGAGCGCGTGCCCGACATCGACCCGACCTATAAATTCGACCCCGACACCACGATGGCGATCCTTGCGGGCTTTTCGCACAATCGCCGTGTGATGATCCAAGGCTACCACGGCACGGGCAAATCCACCCATATCGAACAGGTCGCCGCGCGGCTCAACTGGCCCTGCGTGCGCGTCAACCTCGACAGCCACATCAGCCGGATCGATCTGATCGGTAAGGACGCGATCAAGCTCAAAGACGGCGTGCAGGTCACCGAATTCCAAGAAGGCATCCTGCCTTGGGCGCTGCGTAACCCGACCGCGATTGTGTTCGACGAATATGACGCGGGCCGCGCCGATGTGATGTTCGTGATCCAGCGGGTTCTCGAGGTCGACGGCAAATTGACGCTGCTTGACCAGAACAAAGTCATCACGCCGAACAAACACTTCCGTATCTTCGCCACCGCCAATACCGTGGGCCTTGGCGACACCACGGGCCTTTATCACGGCACGCAGCAGATCAACCAAGGCCAGATGGACCGTTGGTCTTTGGTCGCGACGCTCAACTACCTGAGCCATGATGCGGAAACCGCCATCGTTCTGGCGAAGAACCCGCATTACAACACCGAAAAAGGCCGCAAGCAGATCAGCCAGATGGTGACCGTCGCCGATCTGACTCGCACGGCCTTCATGAATGGCGATCTGTCCACCGTGATGTCGCCGCGTTCGGTGATTGCATGGGCACAAAACGCCGAGATTTTCCGCAACATCGGCTATGCCTTCCGGCTGACCTTCCTGAACAAATGCGACGAGTTGGAGCGCCAGACCGTAGCGGAGTTCTACCAACGCTGCTTTGACGAGGAATTGCCCGAAAGCGCCGCTTCGGTCGCCTTCTAACCACTTCGACATTATCCTTTCCAAGACAAAGGCGCGCCCCAAACGGCGCGCCTTTTGCTTTGTCGCGCGCATGATCCAAACCCATGACTTCGTGCTTGGCAGGATTCATCAGATCCTTACCACTTCCGTATAGTTTTCATTTTGCACTATTTACAGGCGCATTTTTGAGTGAAAAGATGCAAATATGAGCAGTTTAAAAACACTTCCGGCGCTCTGCATAGCGTTCAATCTGGCCTTTTCAGGGGTCGCTTGGGCCGTGGACGAAGCGGCGCCACAGGTGCCCGCCCCTGATGATCTGGTCGCGCAATTCGCAGCCTGCACCGGACGGCTATCGGCACAGATGGAATTTCAATGGCTGATGAGTGCCGCCAGTTCAGACCAAACACAGGCCCAACGCGCGGCCATGATTGATCTGCTGGAGGCAGTCACGCCTGATGACCAACGCCGCGCCGCCTTGCACCGGCGCCTCGAAGCAAAGGTCGCGCATTACCGATTGCTCACCCGCGCCGAATTAAGCGGCACGGGCAAAGATGCGGCATGGGCCACACATCAGGCACAGCGCAACATCCGCAGCTGCCTCAAGCTGATGGGTTAGCCCGCGTCGCGCGCGGTTTTTGTGGCGCGCACCCACCACGCCAGATCGTCCAACATGGATGTAAGCGACGGCAAGAGGTTCGCCTCGACGGCCTCCACCCCTGCGCCGCCGCCCATCGGATGCGCCGCGAAGAAATCCGCGCCGCCCAGATGCAGCGCACCGCGCACCGGCACCATTTGCAACTCGACGGCGATATGGCGCAGATACTCGACCGCGCGGCTTGCGCCCATAGAGCCATAACCGAAAGCCGTCATCGGCTTGCGCACCCATTCCTTATAGGCCTGATCCAGCGCGTTTTTCAGCGCGCCGGTGATCGAATGGTTGTATTCGGCGGTCAGGAAAATGAACCCGTCATAGGCGCCGATCTTGTCCTGCCACGCGACGGCTTTGGGGTCGGAGGACGGCGCCCAAAGGTTCGAGGCCGCCTCGTCAAACAGCGGCAGATCGAAATCGCGCAAATCGACAAGGTCAAATTCCATATCATCGCGTAAACGCTTGGCATTTTGCAAAATCCATTGCGCGGGCACATCGGCCCAACGGGTCTCGCGGGTGAAACCGATGATAATAGCAATGCGGGGGGTCGTGGTCATGGTCAGTCTCCTGTGGGATGAATATCAGTCTCCTGCCTTAAATGGCGCGCACAGAAGCCTGCCGCAATGGTGGCTTCTGTGCATAAATGTGGCTAATCCTGTGCGAGCCACCGCGCGCCAGCAGCGCCAAAGCGCCGCAAGGTTTTTCACCCTTCGCGCGCGCCAGCCTCTTGCCCGACGGCGGCAGGAGTGATTTACCAATGCCATGAGCAAGCCCACCGACAACCCCGCCGATCCGTTCAAAAAAGCCCTCGCCGAGGCGACCAAAGTCATGGCCAACGACCCTGACATGACGGTCAGCTATTCGGTCGATCCGGCGGGCGTGTCGGGCGATGCGATGCGCCTGCCGCAAGTCAGCCGCCGGATGAGCCGCGAGGAAGTGCTTTTGGCGCGCGGCACAGCGGATGCCTTGGCCATGCAGCGGCGCTATCACAATGCCGAAACCCACGCCAAATATGCCCCCCCCGGTGATATGGCGCGCGAATTATACGAGGCGATGGAAACCGCGCGCTGCGAGGCCATGGGCGCGCGCGACATGCCTGGAACGGCGTCCAACATCGACGCAAAAATCGCCACTGATGCCAAACGCCTCGGCTATGCCGAAGTGACCTCGACCCAAGATGCGCCTTTGTCGGTCGCTGCCGGATATCTGGTGCGCCATCTGGCCACGGGCCGCGCCCTGCCCCATGGCGCGCATAACGTTATGGAAATCTGGCGCGGCTTCATCGAAGAGCAAACCGGCGGGACGCTGGGCGGCTTGGATGACAAGCTCGCGGATCAATCGGAATTTGCGGTCTTCTCGCGCCGCATCATCGAACAACTCGGCTATGGCGACCAATTGGGCGAAGACCCCGACCGCGATGACAAGGATCAAGACGACAGCGCCGAGGAAAGCCAAGACGAAGAGCAAGACCCCGACAGCGCCGGAGATCAGGACGACCAAGAGGACGACGCCGAAGCCTCGCCCGAACAAAGCCAGGACGAGCAACAAGACAGCGCCTCGGCGCAGGTCTCGATGGATGATCTGGCCGATGAGGAAATGGGCGACGAGACCGAGTTGCCCGAAGGCGAGGCCCCGATGGAGCCGCCCGCGCCGCAGCCCGTCTCGGACGCCGATCCCAATTATCAGGTCTATCTATCTGATCATGATGAAGAAATCGCCGCCGAAGATTTGGCCGAGCCGGTCGAACTGGAGCGCCTGCGCGCCTATCTGGACCAACAGCTCGAGCCGCTCAAAGGCGCGGTGTCTCGTCTGGCCAACAAGTTGCAACGCCGCCTGCAGGCGCAGCAGAACCGCAGTTGGGAATTTGACCTCGAAGAGGGTATTCTGGATGCGGGCCGTTTGGCGCGTGTGGTCGCCAATCCGACCACGCCGCTGTCGTTCAAGATCGAACATGACACCGAATTTCGCGACACCGTGGTGACGCTTTTGCTCGACAATTCCGGCTCGATGCGCGGGCGGCCGATCTCCATTGCCGCGATCTGCGCCGATATTCTGGCCCGCACGCTGGAGCGCTGCAACGTCAAGGTCGAGATCCTCGGCTTTACCACCCGCGCATGGAAAGGCGGGCAGGCCCGCGAGAAATGGCTCGCCGACGGGCGTCCGCAGCAACCCGGGCGGCTCAACGATCTGCGCCACATCATCTATAAATCCGCCGACGCCCCGTGGCGCCGGACGCGGCCGAACCTTGGCCTGATGATGAAAGAGGGGCTGCTGAAGGAAAACATCGACGGCGAGGCGCTGGAATGGGCGCACCGGCGCATGGCTGCCCGCCCCGAAGCGCGCAAAATCCTTATGGTGATCTCGGACGGCGCGCCTGTGGATGACAGCACATTGTCGGTTAACCCCGCGAATTATTTGGAAAAACACCTGCGCGATGTGATTGCGATGGTGGAAAAACGCAAGATGGTCGAGCTTTTGGCCATCGGCATCGGCCATGATGTGACGCGCTATTACGACCGCGCGGTCACCATCACCGATGTCGAACAATTGGCGGGCGCGATGACCGAGCAACTGGCCTCGCTTTTCGATACCGATCCGCGCAAACGGGCACGCATTTTGGGGATGAAACCCACGGGGCGCAGGGCCGGTTGATGTTTCAAAGCTTCGAAGACCCCGCCCGCCCTGACCAAGGCCCGCCGCGCCTCGCCGCGCTGCGCAGCGTCTTGGCGCAAAAGGGGCTCTCGGGTTTCTTAGTGCCGCGCAGCGATGCCCATCAAGGCGAATACGTTGCCCCGCGCGATGACCGTCTGGCATGGCTGACGGGATTTACCGGATCGGCCGGATTTTGCGCCGCGCTGCAAGAGGCAGCAGGTGTTTTCATCGACGGACGCTACCGCGAGCAGGTCCGCGAGCAGGTCGATCCGGCCCACTTCACCCCCGTGCCTTGGCCCGAGGTCAGCCTTGCCGACTGGCTCAAGGCGCAGCTGCCGGATGGCGCGCGGATCGGCTTTGACCCGTGGCTGCATACGCGCGCCGAGATCGCCCGCGCCGAAGCGGGCTTGGCCGAAACCGGCATTCTGCTCGAGCCTTCGGGCAACCTTGTCGATCTGGTCTGGCCCGATCAACCCGCGCCGCCGATGGGAAAAATATCTGTTTACCCCGAAGAGCTTGCGGGCCAAACCTCATCTAAAAAACGCGCGCGCCTCGGCGCGGATCTGGCGGCGGCGGGCGCGGGATGCGCGGTGCTCACCTTGCCCGATAGCATCGCATGGCTGCTGAATATTCGCGGCTCCGACATCGAGCGCAATCCCGTGCCGCATGCCTTTGCGGTGCTGCACGCGAGCGGGCATTTGACGCTCTATTGCGCCGAAGAGAAGATCGACGGCGCGCTGCGCGCCCATCTGGGCGAAGAGGTCACAATCCGCCCGCCGCATGCTTTCTTGCCCGCACTGCGCAGCCTGCCCGCGCCGGTGCGCCTTGATGAGGCCAGCGCCCCGATTGCGGTGGAAATGGCCCTGACCGAGGCGGGCAGCGCGATCCAATGGGGCGCGGACCCATGCGTGATGCCCAAAGCCTGCAAAACCGAGGCCGAAATCAACGCCACCACCGAGGCGCATCTGCGCGACGGCGCGGCGGTTTGCAATTTTCTGGCGTGGTATGACGCGCAGGACCAACAAAGCCTGACCGAGATTGATCTGGTCAAGACGTTGGAGCAAAAACGCCGCGATACCAATGCCTTGCGCGACATCAGCTTTGATACGATCTCGGGCGCGGGACCCAATGGCGCGGTGATCCACTACCGCGTGAGCGCGCAAACCAACCGCAGGCTCCGGCGCGGCGATCTGGTGGTTGTGGACAGCGGCGGGCAATATCTGGACGGCACCACCGATATCACCCGCACCTTGCCCGTGGGCGGCGCCGAGGACATCGGGGCAGAAGAGAAATCGGCCTTTACCCGCGTGCTCAAAGGCATGATCGCCATGAGCCGTGCCCGTTTTCCCAAGGGGCTGAAGGGCCGCGATCTCGACGCTTTGGCCCGCGCGCCCCTATGGGCCGCAGGGCAAGATTACGACCACGGCACCGGCCACGGCGTCGGCGTCTATCTCTGCGTGCATGAGGGGCCGCAAAGGCTCAGCCGGATATCGGATGTGACGCTCAAGGCAGGGATGATTTTGTCCAATGAACCTGGATACTATCGACCAGGGGCCTTTGGCATTCGCATTGAAAACCTGATCGTCGTGCAAGAGGCGGCGCCGATCAAAGGCGGCGATGCGCATCGCGAGATGTATGATTTCAAAACCCTGACCTATGTGCCGATTGACCGCCGCCTGATCGACCTGCCCTTGCTTGACGCAAGGGAAGTCGCGTGGATCGACGCATATCACGCTGCGTGCCGCGACAAAATCAGCCCTCGGCTTGAGGGCAAAGCTGCTCTATGGTTGGCCAGCGCGACAGCACCACTGCAAGCTTAGGCCACAGGCCGGTGCGCGCTTTTACTGGTTTTTGACCCGCCCTGCGTAATGCTGCGCCTATGGCGGATGACATACCCTTGTCACATGATGTGGGCAGGACAGACGAACGGATTTTGGGGAGAAAAACGATGACAAAGATAGTGATACGCAAGGCCGAAGGCACATGGACCGTGCGCGCGGGCGGCGCGGTTTTGGGCGAAAGCCGCGAGGCGCTGGAACTCACCGAGGGCGACTATCCGGCGGTGATCTATTTCCCGCGCTCGGATATAGCCATGGCGTTTTTGGACCGCACCGACCATAGCACCACCTGCCCCCATAAGGGCGCGGCGAATTACTATTCGATCGTCACCAAGAGCCAGACAATTGAAAACGCCGCTTGGACCTATGAAACCCCCAAAGAGGATGTGGCGCGCATCAAGGACCATCTGGCCTTTTATGCCACCGATCTTGTGACGGTCGAGCGGGTCTGACAAACGGTCCATCGTTGATTGGCTTTCGCGCCCTGCCCTTATTTTCGGGCGGGGCGTTTCGCGTTTCGGCGCGGTTATGAATGCTCTTCCGCCGCGGTTGCCGCCAAGGCGCGGTTAAAGGTTTTGAGAGCATCGACATGGAACAAGGCGCCCCATAATTCGGGCGCATCCTCTTCGCCCGTCAGAGTGACCACCGGAATAAAGGCCACCCCCGCGCGATCAAAGATCGGCATCGCCGCCTCCAGCGTTGCATTGCCGTCGATATAAACCCCCTCGCGGATCATTTCCCAACAGTGCTCCTCGCTTGGCATCCGCGTATCGCCCATCGGGCGCATGACGCCCGACACGCGGTGCATCGCCAGCAAATAGGCCTGCGGCCCCGCCGCAAGGTGGATGTTGCGCCGCTCCAGTTGGGTCAAGAAAAACGAGCGGTCCACAAGCCGCGAGGCCAAGGCCGTGGAGATCGAAACCGCCACCATGACGGCAAGGCCGGTTTGCCAGTCGCCGGTCAGTTCGAAGACGATCAAGGTCGTCGAGATCGGTGCGCCCAAGACCGCCGCCGCGACCGCCCCCATCCCCGCCAGCGCGTAAAGCGTATGCGAGCCGGAGACTTCGGGGAACATCGGCGTGGCAATCAGCCCAAAGGCCAATCCCGTCAGCGCCCCGAGCATCAACGCCGGCGAGAACACCCCGCCGCCCATCCGCCCCGCGATGGTGACCGCGACCGCCACCGCCTTGAGCACCGCAAAGACCATCGCCTCGCGCAGGCCGATTTGCCCCTTTAGCGCCGCCGAGGTCGTCTCGTAGCCAACGCCGATGATATGCGGAAAGCCGATCGCCATCACCCCAAGCACTGCACCCGAGGCCGCAGGGCGCAACCAACGCGGCATGCCGCTGCGCTCCTGCACCCGATTGGCCACATCTTCGGCAAAGAAGATCGCCCGCATCAAGGCCGTCGCCACCAAGCCGCATATCGCCCCGAGCAGCAAAAACGCCGGTAATTCCACGTAGAATTCCAATTGGTTGGCCAAGGGCAGCGAAAATTCCGGCACATCGCCGAAGCTCAAACGGCTGACCACGGTGCCCGCGACCGAGGCGATGACGATGGGCGCAAAGGCATGCACCGCAAAATGGCGCAGCACCACCTCGAGCGCGAAAAGCGCCCCTGCGATGGGCGCATTGAAGCTGGCCGAAACGGCGGCGGCCACGGCGCAGCCCAGCAAATCGCGCCCGATCATCCCGTTGGCGTGAATACGCTGCGACACCCATGTGGACATGACGCCCGCAAGGTGGACCACTGGCCCCTCGCGCCCGCTCGACCCTCCGGTGGACAGGGTGATCAAAGAGGCCGCAGCCGAGGCCAGACCGGCGCGAATCTCGACCCGCCCCTCGCTCATCGCCGCGCCCTCGACCACGTCGGACACCGAGCGCACCCGCCCGTCCGGCGTAAAGCGGTGCAAGATCACGCCGACGACCAAGCCGCCCAATATCGGCAGCGTGACGATCCAATACCATGGCAATGTGCGCGCAAAGCTGTGCAATCGCGCAACGTCATCGGTGCCGTAAAGGAAACCCTGCAAGGCATTGATTGCGCCGCGAAATCCGACCGCCGCAGCCCCCGCCGCAATGCCGATCACAACCGCGATCAGCCAGAACTGGAACTGGCTTGGTCCTTTTTGGCGTATTACCTTGATTGCACGGGATAATTCGCTCCAAACCACGCCACCTGCGGCGGTTGCCTCGCCGCGCAGGCTGGCCAGAATACCTGCTGGGCGCCGCCGTCCCTGCCGGTGCTCTGTGCTGGCTTTGGTTTCGGCCGCCCGTCCCATATGCACCGTCCCGTCTTATGACTTTCCCCGACAGCTTGCATCGCCTAGGGTTCGGCGGACACGCCACAGAGGACCCTCATGAACATCGATGCAGCCCTTGCCGCGCTTACAACAGTCTTAGGCCAACGCCTCAGCCTCTCCAAGTCCGATCTTGACCTTCACGGGAGCAGCGAAACGCATTTTCCCCTCACCCCGCCCGACGCGGTCGCCTATCCGCAAAACACGCAGGAGGTTGCGCAGATCGTCAAAATCTGCGCCGCCCATCATGTGCCGGTGATCGGATGGGGCACCGGCACCTCTCTTGAAGGGCAGGCCCAAGCCTTCGGCGGCGGCATCTGCGTCGACTTCTCGCACATGAACAAGCTGTTGCGCATCGGCCAAGCCGATATGGATTGCACCGTGCAACCAGGGATCACGCGCGAAGTGCTCAACACCGAATTGCGCGCCACGGGGTTGTTTTTTCCCGTCGATCCGGGGGCGAATGCCTCTTTGGGCGGCATGACCTCGACCCGCGCCAGCGGCACCACCGCTGTGCGCTACGGCACGATGCGCGACAATGTTCTGGGGCTGGAGGTGGTGCTGGCCGATGGATCGGTGATCCACACCGGCACGCGTGCGCGCAAATCCTCGGCGGGCTATGATTTGACCGCGCTTTTTGTCGGGGCCGAGGGCACATTGGGATTGATCACCGAAATCACCCTGCGCCTTCAAGGCCAGCCCGAAGCCGTCACGGCGGCCATCTGTGCCTTTGACGATATCGACAGCGCCGTGCGCTGCGTCATGGATACCATCCAGATCGGCATTCCCATGGCACGGATCGAATTCGTGGATGCCGCCACCGCCGCCGCCTTCAACAGCTACGCCGGATCGAACCTGCCCGAATGTCCTCACCTGATGGTGGAGTTCCACGGCTCCGACGGCGGCGTGCGCGAACAGGCCGAAAGCTTTGGCGACATTGTCGCCGATCATGGCGGCAAAGGGTTCGAATGGGCGATAAAGGCCGAAGACCGCACCGCGCTTTGGACCATGCGCCACAACGCGCATTACGCCTGTATGGCCTCGCGTCCGGGGTGCCGCGCGATCGTAACCGATATATGTGTGCCGATCTCGCGCCTCGCGGATGCGGTGAACGAGACCCGCGCCGATCTGGATGCACATAATGTCACCGGCCCGATCCTTGGCCATGTGGGCGACGGCAATTTCCACGCGATTTTGCTTTTTGACGAGGCCGATCCCGATGAGGTCGCCCGCGCCGAAGCGGTCGCGCACCGGATGGTCACCCGCGCGCTCGAGATGGGCGGAACCGCCACGGGCGAGCACGGCATCGGCATTGGCAAGCTGCGCTATATGGCGGCAGAGCACGGGCCCGCATGGGCGGTGATGGGCAAATTGAAAACCGCGCTCGATCCGCACAACATCATGAACCCGGGAAAACTGGTGCCACCGCGCAATTAGGCGTCGCTCATCAGGGCCTTGGCCGCCGCGCGGGCCGCATCGGTGATCGTATCGCCCGACAGCATCCGCGCGATTTCTCCGGTGCGCTCTTCGGCATCGAGCGGCGTTACCGTCGAGAGGGTCATCCCCGCCTCCACCCGCTTTTCCACGCGCCAGTGATGCGCGCCGAGCGCCGCGACCTGCGGCGAATGGGTGACGACCAGAACCTGCCCGCCCGAGGCCAGCCCCGCCAGCCGCCGCCCGACCGCATCGGCAGTGGCGCCGCCCACGCCGCGGTCGATCTCGTCGAATATCATTGTCAAGCCGCTGTCCTCGCCCGACAGGCAGACTTTGAGCGCCAGAAGAAAGCGCGACAGCTCCCCGCCGGAGGCGATTTTGCCCAAAGGCCCCGAGGGCGCGCCGGGGTTGGTGGCCACTGTGAAGGAGACCGCATCGCGCCCCTCGGGGCCGGCCTCTTCTTCGGTGATCTCGGTGGTAAACACGGCGCGCTCCATCTTGAGCGGGGCCAGCTCGGCGGTCACCGCCTTATCAAGCCGCGCGGCGGCCTTGCGGCGGGCCTGCGTGAGGCTGCTGGCGGCCTGATCATAATTGGCCTCGGCGGCGGTGAGCGCCTGTTCAAGCTCGGCCAGATCGGCCTCGCCGCCCTCCAATGCCGCCAGTTTACCGCGCAAACCTTCGGCAAAAGCCGCCAAATCATCGGGCAAAACATCATGTTTACGTGCCAAGGCGCGGATCGCAAAAAGCCGCTCCTCGCAGAGTTCCAGATCGAGCGGATTGAACTCCAACCCCTCAAGGCAGCGCACCACCCCGTCCGCCGCCTCGTCGAGCTCGATCATCGCCCGCGCCAGCGCCGCCATGGGCGCATCCAATGCCCCCTCGGCGCGCTCCGCCGCATCCTCCAGCCAGCGCAGCGCATTGCCGATCGAGCCTTCGGCCCCCTCATGGCCCAAGGCATGATGCGCCCGCACCACATCCTCGCGGATTTTCTCCGATCCTTGCATCTGGCGGCGGCGCGTGTCCAATTCGGCCTCTTCGCCGGGCTGCGGGTCGAGCGCGTCAAACTCGGCCACCGCATGGCGCAGGTAGTCCTCTTCGGCGCGCACCTCGTCCAACGCGGCCTGCGCCGCCTGCATGTTCTTGCGCGCGCTATGCACCGCCCGCCAGAGCCCGCGCAACGCCGCGCGTTTATCCTCCAGAGCGCCGTATTGATCCAAAAGCGTGCGATGCCCGCGCGGGTTGAGCAGCCCGCGATCATCATGCTGCCCGTGCAGCTCCACCAAGGTTTCCGATAAGGCGCGCAGCACCTCGCCCGAACAGCGCCGATCATTGACCCAAGCGGTCTTGCGCCCGTCGCGCCCGTTCACGCGGCGCATGATCAACCCGTCCTCGGCAGCCGGCAATCCGGCCTCGGCCAGAACCGCATGGGCAGCGTGGCCCTGCGGCAGATCAAATTCGGCCACGACCTCGCCCTGCTCGGCCCCTGCGCGCACCAATTCGGCCCGCCCGCGCCAGCCCAACACAAAACCCAGCGAGTCGAGCAAAATCGATTTGCCCGCGCCGGTTTCGCCGGTCAGAACATTAAGACCCGGTTGGAAGGCAAGCTCCAAGCGGTCAATGATCAACATGTCACGAATATCAAGATGTCTGAGCACGGCTCGCTGCCCCCACAGCCATGACCGATGAAACGGTCAGAGCCAGCGGCCTTTGATCATCTGGCGATACACTTGGCGCAGCCAGCTGTCGCCAGCCGCCTCAAGCTCCAGCCCGCGGCCGGTCAGCAATTTGTAGCTGTCTTCATACCATTCGGTCGAGCGGAAGTTATGGCCCAAAATCGCCCCTGCGGTTTGCGCCTCATTGGTCAGGCCCAAAGACAGATAGGATTCGACCAAACGGTGCAACGCCTCTGCGGTATGGGTCGTGGTCTGGAAATCCTCGACCACAACGCGGAACCGGTTGATGGCGGCGGCGTAATGCTCGCCCTTGAGATAATAGCGCCCGATTTCCATCTCTTTCGCGGCAAGGTGGTCAAAGGCCAGATCGAATTTGAGCACCGCCGCGCGGCCATATTCGCTGTCGGGGTAATTCTCGATCACCACGCGCAGCGCTTGCAAGGCTTGGAAGGTCAACCCTTGGTCGCGGCCCACTTCGTCGATCTGGTCGTAATAGCTGAGCGCTAAGAGATATTGCGCATAGGCGGCGTCTTCATCGGTCGGATAGAAATCGATGAACCGCTGCGCGGCAGAGCGGCTGTTGGGGTAATCTTGCGCCTTGTGATAGGAAAAGGCCTGCATGATCAAGGCGCGTTTGGCCCATTCCGAATAGGGGTAGAGCCGCTCGACCTCGCCGAAATATTCGGCGGCGTCATCAGGGCGACGGCGGCCAAGTTCGAATTCGCCTCGGCCGTAAATCTGTTCGGCGGAATAGGCCTCAAGCGGAACTTCGCCATTGTTCACGGCGCGATTATCGCCGCAACCGGCAAGCAGCGCGACGCAAAGAACTGCGCCCAGAGAATATGCTCGGGTTCTGCCGCCTGTCATCCTTGCTCTCACCCTTGTCCTGCCTTGGCCTCGATTAAGGCCCTGTGCTTAGCCATCAGCGCCATTTGAATTCGGCACTCTGAGCAGGGTTTACCCTGCTTTTCCATCCGGTCCTAGCACGAAAAATTCCGCTGCAAAACGACTTTGCGCATGTTTGTCGCAAAGCGCGACCTTCATGCGACAAAGGCGGCGGGGATTTCGTCCCAATGCAGCCCCGCGCCGGGCAATTTCGCCGCGGTTTGGTCATCACAGGTGACCCATTCATAGGCCTGTGCATCCGCAAAAACGGCGCGCAGCAGGCTGTTGGTGATCGCATGGCCCGCACGGTGGCCCGTATAGCGCCCCAAGATCGGTGCGCCAGCCAGCATCAGATCGCCCAAAGCATCGAGCATCTTGTGACGCACGGCCTCATCCGAATGGCGCAAACCGCCAGGGCTCAGGACCTTGGCCCCGTCAACGACGACCGCATTCTCATAGGTCCCGCCAAGCGCCAGACCTTGGTCATGCATCGCATCCACATCCGATTTGCGGCAAAAGGTGCGGCTGTCGCACAGTTCGCGCACAAAGGATCCGTTCGACATATTCAGCGCCTTATGCTGCACCCCGATGGCGGCATCGGCAAAATCGATGTGAAATTCGATCGACAGCGCATCGGCAGGCTCGAGCCGTGCCCAAGCCTCGCCCGCGCGAAACTCCACAGGTTTGAGAATCTTGAGCGCCTTGAGAGGCGCGTTTTGCTCTTTGAGACCATGGGCCATAATCTCGCGCACAAAGGCAGCGGCGCTGCCGTCAAGGATCGGCACTTCCGGCCCGCTGACCTCGACCAGCGCATTGCTCACGCCGCAGCCTGCCAGCGCGGCCATGATATGCTCGATGGTCGACAGGCTCTCACCCGAAGCATTTTCGATCTTGGTGCACAGGGGCGATTGATGGACCGCATCCCAACGCGCGGGGATCAGGCTATTGCGCAGCGGAATATCCGTGCGGCGAAACCAGATCCCGCGCCCGACTGGCGCAGGGCAGACCTTCATCGTCACCGGTTTGCCCGAATGCAAACCAACGCCGGAGAAGCTAACCGCAGATTTCAATGTGCGCTGCACGTGGTGGACCTCATGGTAGGGATGCGGGGGCTATGGTCTGCCCTTTTGCCGCTTGGCGGTAAAATAGGCGCGCCTTATGAGAGCCTCAATTCACTCTTTGTAACGGAATGAAACATTCACGCTGCAATGCGGCGTCGCGCATGACGCACCGCCAACGCCAATCCCCCAAGCCACTATAAAACAACAAAAAAGACCGCCGAATGGCGGTCTTTTCCGAGATTTTGCAACGCAGCGTCAGCAGTTTTGACGCGGGCGGATTTCCGCCAGATCAATTTGCCTGACGGCGCAGGAACGCGGGGATTTCGATGCGGTCCTGGTCCGCTTCGGCCTGCGGTGTTTGCTGCGGCTGGGCGTGCGCGGCGGGCGCATAGGATTGCGCTGGCGCTTGCGGGCGGGCCTGCTGCACCGGCTGCGGCGCGGCGGGTTGGGCTTGCGGACGCGATTGCGCCGCTTCACCTTCGCCGTGACCGGTCATGCGGTTGATCAAGGAGTTGATCCCGAAACGCGGGCGCTCGCTGTCGGACTGTGTGGCCTGACGCACGGGCTGTTGCGGCGCGGCGGTTGCGGGGCGCTGAACCGGTTGCTGGGGCTGTGCGCGGTTGTGCACGGCGGCTTGCAAACGGGCCAGAGCCTCGGGTGTCGGTGTGCCAGGGGCCGGAGCGCGCGGCGCAACAAAGGCTTCTGCCTCGGCTTCGATGCTGGCGTGTTGCTCGGGCGCTTGCGGCGCGCGGGGCTGATAGGCGGGGGGCGGAACATCATCTTCGACGCGGCGCGCAGCGGGCTGCTGCTCGGCTTCGAAGATATCTTCCATCTGATCCTCGGCTGCGGCCGATTGCGCATCCAGATCGGCAAAAAGCGTCGGCTCGGTTTGCGCAGCGACGGGAGCGTGCTGCTCTGCCGGTGCGGCAGCGGCAGCGGCAGGTGCTTCTTCGGCGGTTTGCTGCTTGAGCGGCTCGGCCAGTTTACGGCGCGGCAGCGGCAGGTCGGTGTTCACATCCACCGCATCGATCCCCGTGGCCACAACGGAAACGCGCATCGCGCCTTCCATGGCGGTGTCGAGGGTCGAGCCGACGATGATATTCGCATCCTGATCGACTTCTTCGCGGATCCGGTTGGCCGCTTCGTCCAGTTCGAACAAGGTAAGGTCGTGGCCACCGGTGATGTTGATAAGAACGCCCTTGGCACCGCGCAGGGAAATCTCGTCCAGCAGCGGGTTGGCGATGGCTTTTTCGGCGGCTTGCACGGCGCGATCTTCGCCAGTTGCCTCGCCGGTGCCCATCATCGCTTTGCCCATTTCGTCCATCACGGCGCGCACATCGGCGAAATCGAGGTTGATAAGGCCCGGACGGACCATCAAATCGGTGACACCTTTGACGCCTTGATACAGCACGTCATCGGCCATCGAAAAGGCTTCGGTGAATGTGGTTTTTTCATTTGCCAGACGGAACAGGTTCTGGTTCGGAATGATGATCAGCGTATCGACGACCTTTTGCAGCGCTTCGATGCCCTCATCGGCCTGCTTCATCCGCTTGTTGCCTTCGAACTGGAACGGCTTGGTCACAACACCAACGGTCAGAACGCCAAGCTCGCGCGCGGCCTGTGCGATGATCGGAGCCGCACCGGTGCCTGTGCCGCCGCCCATGCCTGCGGTGATAAAGCACATATGCGCGCCCGCGAGGTGGTCAACGATCTGCTCGATGCTTTCTTCGGCGGCGGCGGCGCCAACCGATGCGCGAGCCCCTGCCCCCAAACCTTCGGTAACCTTGATGCCCAATTGCACGCGGCTGTCAGAGCGGCTTTGTTGCAGCGCTTGCGCATCCGTGTTCGCCACGACGAAATCGACCCCTTCGAGGTTCTTTTCAATCATGTTGTTCACGGCGTTGCCGCCAGCACCCCCAACGCCAAATACCGTAATGCGGGGCTTCAGCTCTTCTTGTTCGGGCATCATAAGGTTCAATGTCATCGATCTGTCCACCTGATGGTTTGCCCGCGTCAGCGGGGCATTCTTTAATTTACCTAATCACGGCCATTGTTACCGTCTGTTCAGAGAGTCGTCACTCAAAAAACGCAATCTCGACACAAAATATGGCGCAAACCACTGGTAACCGCACCATCATGTGCGATTTTAAGCGAGATATTGCGCATGACCTGTGGAAAACCCATAGATTACGGGGTTTCAAGGCCAAGTTATCCACATGACGGATAACCGTGCGGCACCTTTCGGGCGCAAATTTCATGTTGCGGAAGACTGCTCGGTCCACCTTGGCCCGTCTTCGGGCGCTCTCGGCCTCTTTGGACCTTGAGAAGAGATTAACATATTGCGGATAGGGCGTCAGGTGATTCTTTGCCTCACCTCGCGGAAATCTGCATCGCGCAGGCCGGTTTTGGCCCACTCTATATAGTAGCGCTCCGCGCGCCGCTCACCAATTGTCGCGGAACCACTTCACCGCGCGCTTGAGCGAGCGGGCCGGATAGCGGTCCACTGGCAAATCGAAATCCCACCATTCGTCTTGGGGATGGGCGGCAAAAAGACACATGCCGACGACGCTGGCAAAGGCCGGGCCGGTCGCGGCCTGCGGCAATCCATGCACCCGTAATGGCCGGCCAAGGCGCACCTGCTGGCCCAATATTTTGCTCGCCAATCCATCCAGCCCGGGAATTTGGCTACCGCCGCCGGTCAACACGATTTGCTGGCTTGGCAGATGCTCGAAGCCCGCCGCATCCAGACGCGCGCGCACCTCTTCCAATATTTCTTCGACGCGCGGGCGCATGATGCCGATCAATTCCGCCCGCGTCACGGTGCGCCGGTCGTGATGCCAATCGCCGGTATCGCCGCCGATCTCGATCTCGTCGCGGTCATCAATGCCCGTGGCCACGACGCCGCCGTAGAATGTCTTGATCCGCTCGGCCACGGCCATCGGCACCTGCAACCCCATCGAAATATCCGATGTGATGTGATCGCCGCCCATGCGCACCGCATCGCCATAGATCATGTGCTTCTTCATGAAGATCGACACGCCGGTCGCCCCGCCGCCCAGATCGATACAGGCCGAGCCAAGCTCCTGCTCGTCCTCGACCAAGGCCGCGACGCCCGACACATAGGCCGAAGACGCCACCCCCGCGAGTTCGAGATCGCAGCGTTTGACGCAATGGGCCAAATTCTGGATCGCGGCGGCGTCGATGGTGAGCATATGCATATCGGTCGACAGGACCTGCCCCATCTGCCCGCGCGGATCGGCAAGGCCGGAGCGATGGTCAAGCGCGAAATTCACCGGCTGCGCATGCAGCACCTCGCGCGCACCGTTGTGACCGCCGCTGTAGTCGGGCACGTCGCAGGCCGACAAAACGCGGCTGACATCCT
Organism: Paracoccaceae bacterium; assembly: GCA_050633545.1. Taxonomy (GTDB): domain Bacteria; phylum Pseudomonadota; class Alphaproteobacteria; order Rhodobacterales; family Rhodobacteraceae; genus Litorivita. Next base: position 35,639 of record JBOEGS010000006.1, on the reverse strand, counting down.
GTTCGGTCACCACATGACCCTCAAGCTCGACGCTGCCCGCCAGACCATAGCTGCGCGGCTCGGCGCCCGAAAAACACGCCAGCACATGATCGACGCGGATATTGGCCATCTTTTGCGCCGCCTGAAGCGCGGTGCGGATCGCACGTTCGGTCTCGCCCATGGCTTCGATCTCGCCAAAGCGCACACCGCGCGAACGGGTCGTCGCCGCGCCGATGACGCGAAACCCCGCCTGCCCCGCCATGGAGCCGATGCCATCGCTTTCGACGCCGCCCTCGGTGCCGTCAAAGCGCAGCACCAGACAGGCGATTTTCGAACTGCCGACATCAAGCACCGCAACAACGCCGCGTTCAATCGCCGCCTTGCGCATTTTGCGCATCGCCCGCTGGGTTTCATATAGCTCGATCATCTGCTTTGACTTTCCTGCGTCCTATTTCTTGGCCGTAATCTCTTGAATGCGCCACCATTCCTCAATCGCACCCGCGTTCATGCGCAGCGTCGGGCGCTGCGCAAGGCGCATATCCACCGCCGCCAGATCGCGGCGGAGCATCTCTTGCGCACTGTCAAGCGCCAAGACCCGTTCCAGCGCCTGCACCGCGCCGGTTTCGGGCAACAAAATCCGCGTGCCGCCCTCAAGCACCACATCCCAGCGCCGCTCGCCCATACGCACCAGACCGCGCAGCCGCGTGCCCAAAGGCCCCGCCGCGCGGATCAGGCCGAGCGCCTCGGCCACATGCGCTTCGGCCCCGTCGCCTGCAATCATCGGCAGATCGGGACGCGCGCCGCGATGGTCGAGCGCGCCGACCGCCACGCCATTGATATCAAGCAAGGCCAGCCCTTCGTAGCTGCGCCACAACACCACCGGCTCGCGCTCGCGCACATCGACCTGTAGCACACCGCCCGGACGGATGCGCACGGCGGCCTCGGCCACGGCGGCCAATCCGGTGACCGTTTTTTGGATTTCAACTAGATCGAGATCAAACGAGGAGATCGGGAAATCAATCGGCACGATCTCGCGGATATCTTCGGCGACGCTCTCGCTCGCGCCATCGATTGCCATCATGCCGAGCATAAACTCGGGCCGCGTCTCGAAGCGGTTGCGCATGTCGGAAAATACCGCCGCCACCTCGTCGCGCCGCTCTTGCGAGGCAAAATAGCCCCCCGTCGCCAGCACGACCAACAAGACAGGCACGCCGATTTTGACCGCTTTGCGATAGATCGGCGTCAGCATCATCCGCTGCATCCGGTAGGACCAGCGCGAGGGCGCCGGATCGGATTTGGCGCGCCGTTTGCGCGGCGCGGCGGGGGCCATGGGGGCCTCGCCCTCGGCACTCTGCTGGCGCGCGACCTGCGCGCGCGCGGGGCGGTGAATCTCTATCTTTGGCATGAGGCGTCCTCGACCATCCAAGCGCAAAGCTCGGGAAAGCTGATGCCCACGGCCTGCCCCTGCTCGGGGCTGAGCGATGTGCCGGTCATGCCCGGCTGTGTGTTGACCTCCAAAATGATCAACCCGTCCATCCCGCGCGCCTCGTCCCAGCGAAAATCCGTCCGGCTCACGCCGCGGCAGCCAAGCGCATCATGGGCGCGTTGGGCCATATCAAGACAGGCGTCGAAAATCTCCTGCGGGATATCGGCGGGCACCACATGGCGGCTGCCGCCCTCTTTGTATTTGGCATCATAGTCATACCAGCCATCGGTCAAGATATCGGTCACCGTCAGCGCCCGATCCCCCATCACCGTGGTGGTTAACTCGCGCCCGGGCGCGAAGGTTTCCACCATCACCACATCGGGCATATCGGCGGACAGCGGCGGCGGCCCATTGGCCGCCTCATGGACCAGATAGACCCCCACAGAGGAGCCTTCGTTATTGGGTTTGACCACATAGGGCGGCGCCATGACATGGGCGGCCATCACATCGGCTTTGGGCGCCAGAATGCTTTGCATTACCGGCAGGCCTGCGGCTTTGAAAATCTCTTTGCTGCGCTGTTTGTCCATCGCGAGGGCCGAGGCCAAAACCCCCGAATGGGTATAGGGCAGCCCCATCCATTCGAGCAAACCCTGCACCGTGCCGTCCTCGCCGTAGGGGCCGTGCAGGCCGTTGAACACCACATCAGGCGCAATCTCCGTCAGACGCGCCGCAAGATCGCGGCCCGCATCGACCTCGACCACCTCATATCCCGCCTCACGCAAAGCCGCCGCGCATGCGCGCCCAGTCGCCAGCGACACTTCGCGTTCAGACGAAGGACCACCCAACAACACTGCAACTTTGGAGGCTGTTTTGCTCGAACCCACCACCGGTTATGCCTTAATCATCCGGACCTTTGCGGCCCGTGTTTTTATCGTCGCCCTTTTGCGGGCGAAACTGCCTGTATTTATGCTTGCTCACGCGAGGGGTCGCCCACCCGCATAATTTCCCACTCTAGCGTTATTGCGCTATTTTCGTAAACCTTTTTTCGCACCAATTCCCCGAGGTTCTCAAGGTCCGCCGCCGTGGCGCCGCCCGTGTTGATCATGAAATTGGAATGCATCTCGCTCATCTGCGCACCGCCGATCCTTGCGCCGCGCATCCCCGCATCGTCGATCACCTTCCACGCCTTCAGATCATGCACGTCATCGGCCTTGCCGGTCGAGGAAAACCCCGCAGGATTGCGAAAGGTGCTGCCGGCGCTGCGCTCTTTGGTCGGCTGGCTGGCATCGCGTTTGGCCAACTGATCGCTCATGCGTGCCTCGAGCGCATCGGGATCGCCTTCCGCGCCCTCGAACACCGCCTCGGTCAACACCCAGCCCTCGGGCAGGCTACTTTGCCGGTAAGCGAATTTGAGATCATCGGGCGTGAGCACCTCGAGCGCGCCATCGCGGCGCACCGCGCGCGCTTCGATCAAATGATCGGCCACATAGGAGCCGTAACAGCCCGCGTTCATCCGCACCGCGCCGCCAATCGCGCCCGGAATGGTGCGTAAAAACGTCAAATCGACCCCCGCCGCTGCCGCCTTGCGCGCCACATGCGCATCCAGCGCCGCCGCCCCTGCCGTCACGCGGGTGCCATCAATCTCGATGCTGTTGAAACCGCGCCCCAACCGGATCACCGCCGCGCGCAACCCGCCGTCGCGCACGATCAGGTTTGACCCGACGCCCATAGGAAACACCGCAATGTTTGGCGCAAGCCCGCGCAGGAAATCTTGCAAATCCGCCAGATCCGCAGGTTGAAACAAGACATCCGCAGGCCCGCCCACGCGCAGCCACGTCAATTCGGACAGCGCACGCCCGAATGTCACGCTACCGCGCACCTGTGGCACATCAACTTGCGATATCATCAAGCAACCCCATATATACTGTGTCCCCCGCGATATACGCGAAGCGAGGCCGCAGGGCAAACCAGATGTGGGGGCCAGATGTCGGGCCAGACGTCGGGCCAGACCTGGGGGATACGCCTATCCGCGCCCGACCCGCCGCCGGAACCAGCGGCCAAGGTAGATCACCGGCCATCGCAGGATGCTCATCGCCGCGGCCAGCACCAATAGCCCGACCCACGGCCCGTTTTGCCATGTCACATAGCCCAAGATCGGAATGCCAATGGCAATCAACATATAGGCATTGCGCCAATGGTGATCACGGCTGGGCGTCATGGCCAAGACATTCGCCGCCACGCCCCACAAACAGGCAAGGATCAACGAGGGGCTCATTTCGGGATCTCCGGCCGCTCGCCCTTGGCGCGCTTCCACAGATATCTAAGCGGATTGCGAAACATCGACACAAAAGCCGCCAGCGCCGCCAGCGCCGGTATCCAGCCATAGTCCCAACCGATCGCACCGATCAGCAAAGGCGCGGCCAAAAGCAGCGCCAGACCGGGCAGGAATTGTTTGCGCATCGGCAGCATCGCCGTCACGGTCGCGGCGAGAACCCAGCAACAGGCGATGATCAACGACAGGCTCATGCGCCGCCCCCCAAGAAAGACGCCGCAAATCCGGCAAGGCAGGCAATGATACCCAGCCACGGCATCCAGACCGGCACCGCAAAGGGAGATGCGGGCTGTTTGCGTTTGACGCCGATCAGGGCGGCATTGACGATGGCAAAAACGATCAAAAGCGCCTGCGAAGTGATCTCGGCCAAAGCCGCCACCGGCAAGCTGAAGGCCGAGACGATCACCGCCGCACCGACGGCCAGCGTGCCCAGAACCGGCGTGCCGAACCGCGGGTGGGTCTTGTGGAATATCGCCATGGCAGGCGAGCGGCGCCCCAGCCCGAAAAGCACCCGCGAGGCCATCACGATCTGGGCCAGAACGCCGTTGAGCGCGGCAGCCACCGCGATGGCCGAGAGGAACACCGCGCCCGTCCCCGTGCCCGCCTCCCAGACCAAGGCCAAAGGCCGCTCGGAGAGGGCCAAAGCCTCGCGCGGCACCGCGCGCACGGCGGCCAAGGACACCAAAGCATAAAGCAAGGCCGTCATCACCAGCGCCGCAATAATCGCACGCGGCATGGTGCGGGCCGGATCGCGGGCCTCTTCGGCCATATTCACCATGTCGTCAAAGCCGATAAAGGCAAAAAACGCAAAAACCGTCGCGGCGGCCACGCCGTTCCATTCAACGGACGGCAAGGGCACGGACCACTCCGGCACTGGCACGGCGTGAAACCCCGCATAGATCACCAGCATCAAACCGATCACTTCGACCACCGTCAAGGCGGCGGCCAAAGCAAGGCTTTCGAGCACGCCGATGATCGCCACGGCCGTCAAAAACAGCCCAAGCCCGATGATCGCCCAAGCCGAGGGCACATCCACAATCGAGGTCAGATACCCCACCCCGCCGCGCAGCACCGCAGCGGCGGCCACGGTGCCCGCGATGATATTGATCGCACCGACCAGAACCGCCAATCCGTGCCGCCCGAGGCCGACCTCGACATAGGCACTATCGCCTGCGGCTTCGGGTATGCGTGCGGAGAGTTCGGCAAAGCTGAGCGCCGAGGGCACGGCCACCAGCCCCGCAAAGACAAAGGCCAAAGGCGCCCACATGCCCGCCGCCCCCGCCGCCGCACCGGTCAGCACATAAATGCCTGCCCCGACCATGATGCCGACGCCATAAGCCGTCAGCAACCCCGGTCCGATGCGTCTTTGCAGCCCCGCGCTCATTGCGCCGCTCGCAGCCACGGCGCGGCGCCGGGCAAACAGGAGGGATGAAGAATATTCAGGCTCATGACCATGACAACCTGCGCCTAAGAGCGCGAGAACTCAAGCGTGTCGGAGGGGGTATAAACGGTATTATCGTTTTGTCCCGCTGCGCCCCCTTGCGATCCGCTTGGCGCGCCTGCTCCGGACGGGGCGGAGGACTTGCGTTTGGAAGCAAAGACACCCTTTTCGCGTTGCGCGCGGCGCTCTTGCGCATTGCGCAGCCGCCACATCAAGGCAAAGCTGGCGATGGAAAAGGCCAAAGCGCCCAGATGCCCCATGAGCACCAACATGAAAAACAGCCGCGCGTCCGGATCATCCGCCCCCAGCACCGAGGAGATGAAATAGGCCGCCGTCAGCACCAGACCGGGCACGCCGATCAACAAGATAACCGCCAAAATTGCCGTTGGCACCCGTTGCCGGTAGCCGCCGTAGCCCGCCACCAGAACCGCGATAAACGGCAAACTCAATAGCATGAAAAACAAAGCATCCTTCATGGCAACGCTCCTTGACTGCCCCAAGAGCGGCCTGAGCGAAATGGCACAGGCGCGGTCTTATTGAATATGGCCCGTCTTGATGCGGACCTTAGAAATATGCCGCCCCGCGCATTTGCCTGCGCGGATGCTCGCTTGGCCTGCGCAACCTTCGGCGCAGCCCTGAAACTCTTAGGCCGCGTCCGGCTTGGCCAGACGCGCGGGCAGGTTGTTGGCCCATGCGCTGATCGTGCCCGCGCCGAGGCAGACAACCATATCGCCCGCTTTGGCCTGCTCGCGCACGAGACGCTCCAGATCATCCTCGCTTTGCAGTGCGCGCGCGTGGCGGTGGCCATGGGCGATCAAACCGGCGACCAGATCATCGCGCCCCGCGCCCTCGATCGGCTCTTCGCCTGCGGCAAAGACCTCGGCAATGGCGACGACGTCGGCCTCGTTAAAGCACGAGCAAAAATCATCAAACAGCGAATGCAGCCGCGAATAGCGGTGCGGTTGGTGCACGGCAATCACGCGCCCTTCGGTGGCTTGGCGCGCGGCCTTGAGCACGGCGGCGATTTCCACCGGATGGTGGCCGTAATCGTCGATAATGGTCACGCCGCCCACTTCGCCCACTTTGGTAAAGCGCCGGTTCACGCCCCCGAAAGCGGCCAGAGCGGCGCGGATTTCCTCGCCCTTCATGCCCAGATGCCGCGCCACGGCCACGGCCGACAGCGCGTTGGACACATTATGATCGCCGGGCATGGGCAGGGTGCAGCCCTCGATCACCACGCCTTCGGATTGCAGCGCGATATCGAAATGCGCCACGCCCGCCTTATAGGTCAGGTTCACCGCGCGCACATCGGCTTGCGCATTGAACCCGTAAGTCACAACGCGCCGGTCGGTGATTTTGCCCACCAGGGTTTGCACCTCGGGGTGATCGGTGCAGCACACGGCCAGCCCATAGAAGGGAATATTGGAGACGAAATCCAAAAACCCTTGGCGCAGCGTGTCGAAATCGCCCCAATGCTCCATATGTTCGGGGTCGATATTGGTCACAATCGCGATGGTCGCGGGCAGACGGTTGAAGGTGCCGTCGCTCTCGTCGGCCTCGACCACCATCCATTCGCCCTGCCCCATGCGCGCATTGGAGCCGTAGGCATGAATGACCCCGCCGTTGATCACCGTGGGGTCAAAATTGCCCGCGACCAACAGCTCGGCCATCATCGTTGTGGTCGTGGTTTTGCCGTGGGTTCCCGCAATCGCAATGTTGGATTTGAGGCGCATCAACTCGGCCAGCATCTCGGCGCGGCGCACCACAGGCAGGCCCAGACGGCGCGCCTCGTCAAGCTCCGGATTGCCCGGTTTAATGGCCGAAGAAATCACCACCACCTCGGCCCCTGCGAGGTTCTCGGCCCGCTGGCCTTCGAACACAAGCGCGCCGTTTTTCACCAAACGGTCGGTGATTTTCGAGGTCTTCAAATCCGAGCCTTGCACCACATAGCCGTGGTTGAGCAGCACTTCGGCAATCCCCGACATACCGATCCCGCCGATCCCGACGAAATGGATCGGACCAACATCACCGGGGAGTTTCGTGGCTGCGTTCATTGGCTTTGTCCTTCACTACTTTCACTGGCGCTGCTTTTGGGCCGCCATCCTTTGGCGAGCGCCTCGACCATCTGCGACAAATCATCGGCCGCATCGGGTTTGCCGACGCCGAGCGCCCCTTGCGACATTTTGAGCGCCCCGTCGGGGTGGCCCAAAACCGCGCCTATTTGCGCGCAAAGCACATCGGGCGCAAGAGCGTCTTCGGGGATCAAGATTGCCGCCCCCGCGTCAACCAACCCGCGCGCATTGGCGGTTTGATGATCCCCCGTCGCGGCGGCAAAAGGAATGAGGATCGAGGGACGGCCAATCACGCTGATATCGGCGACAGAGGAAGCGCCCGAGCGCGAGATCACCAATTGCGCCTCGCTCATGCGGCGCGGCACATCGTGGAAAAACGGCTCGACCTCGGCGTCGATGCCATGGCTGGCGTAAAATTCGCTGACCCGCGCGCCATCCTCGTCCCGCGCCTGATGGGCCACGCGGATATTGCGCAAAACCTCGGGCGGCAGTTTCGAAATCGCCTCGGGCACCACGTCGGAGAGAATGCGCGCGCCTTGGCTGCCGCCCATCACCAGCAAGGACATCGGATAATCCCCCGGCACGATATAGCCCGCGCCCGCGCGCTCCAACACCGCCGCGCGCACCGGATTGCCGGTGTGAAACCCCTGCACGCCCTCGGGCAGATCGGTCGGCCAAGTGCCGCAGGCCACCGCATCCACGCGTTTGGCAAAGAGCTTGTTCACACGGCCCAAAATGCCGTTTTGCTCGTGGATCATGCGCGGTTTGCGCAAAATTGTCGCCGCCGCAATCGCGGGGATCGACGGGTAGCCGCCAAATCCAACCACCACCGCGGGCTTGTCGCGCATCATCCGTGTGGCCGCGCCGAACACCCCGCCCAGAATGCGGAACGGCACGGCCAGCTTGGCCAGCGCGCCGCCGCGCGCGAAGGTCGCGCTGGAGATCTCTTCGATCTGCACCGAATGGGGAAAGCCGCCCGTATAGCGCGCGCCGCGTGCATCTGTGCTCAGCTTGACCCGCCAACCCTTGCGCAGCATCACCTCGGCCAAGGCCTGCGCGGGGAACATATGCCCGCCCGTGCCGCCCGCCGCGATGATCAAAAGAGGTGCGTTCGTATTCATATATGCGCCCTCGCCCTACCGTTTACCGCCCGCGCCCGCGCAGGATATCGCCAATCTCGCCCTGCGGCCGCGTGCGGGTAAAGGCCAAAAGCATCCCCACCGCAATGCCCGAGGCAATCACCGACGAGCCGCCATAGCTGACAAAAGGCAAGGTCATGCCCTTGGCGGGCAAAAGCCGCACCGCCACGCCCATATTGATCATCGCCTGCACGCCGAACATGCACGCAAGCCCCGTGCCTGCGAGGCGGATAAAGGGATCGCGCTCGCGCATCAACCGCATCAAGGAACGCACCACAATGAAGGCATAAAGCGCGATGATCACCATCACGAGGATCAACCCGTATTCCTCGGCGGCCACGGCGATGATGAAATCGGTATGGGCATCGGGCAGCGACCATTTCACCTGCCCCTCGCCCACGCCGACCCCGAAAAACCCGCCCTCGCGGATCGCATTCGTGGCATATCCCAACTGCGTGGTCGGATCGACATCGGGGTTCAAAAACCCGTCGATGCGGCGCGCGAAATGCTCGGAATTGTTATAGGCAAAGCTGCCTGCCAGCACCACCAACCCCGCAATCGACAAAAGCAAAATCATCGGCGCACCGGCGACAAAGAACATCACGCCCCAGCCGAACAAAACCAGCGACGCCTGCCCGAAATCCGGCTGCATCGCCAAAAAGGCAACAATAACAACAGCCAACATAAAAGACCAACTCATCCCCGGAGGACCGTTGATCTCTTGGTTCGCGGCCATCATCCATGCGGCGACCACAACAAATCCGGGTTTAAGAAACTCCGACGGCTGCACCGAGGCAAAGCCGAGGCTATACCAGCGCACCGCGCCCTTGCCGAAATCAGTGCCCAAGAAGGGCAACATCATCAGCGCCGCGAAAGCCACCAAAAAACCCAGAACCGCCAAACGGCGCACCAGATTGGGATTCATCATCGAGGTGATGAACATCGCCACCATCGCCATGCCGCCAAAAACCGCTTGCCGCTGCACATAATGGAAATGGTCGAACCCGTTTTTCGCAGCCAAGGGCGGCGAGGCCGCCAGCCCGAGCAAAATCCCGACACTGAAAAGCGTCAAAATGCACGTCATCGACCATTTATCGATGGTGCGCCACCATTTGGGGAGAACCGGCTCGACATCCCGAACGGGAATCGTGCCATAGACCATTTCTGTCATGGTATACCGCCTAACACTGCCTCAAATTCACGGCCCTGTTTTCAGGGTCCGCCCTGTCCCTTTGCGGGATCTGGGGGTAAGTGTAGCGCGAAAAACCGCATGGTGCTAGTGTTTATGGCGCCTGCGCGGCAAGGAAATGCGCCATACCTCTTGCCAATCGGCGCGCCGCGCGGCACCTGAGGGCATGACACAGCGACACCAAGACTACGACACTTTGATCCTCGGCGCGGGGGCGGCGGGGATGATGTGCGCGGCCCATGCGGCCCAAGGCGGTGGGCGGGTTTTGGTTATCGACCACGCCAAAGCCGCGGGCGAGAAAATCCGCATATCGGGCGGCGGGCGCTGCAACTTCACCAATATGCACTGCGCGCCCGAAAATTTCATCTGCCAGAACAAGCACTTCCACAAATCTGCCCTGAGCCGTTACAGCCAATGGGACTTCCTTGATCTGGTGCAAAACCACGGCATCGCATGGCATGAAAAAACGCTGGGACAGCTGTTTTGCGACGAAAGCGCCAAGCAGATCGTCGCCATGTTGCTGGACGAAATGGCGCGCGCGGGGGCGCAGCTGTCGCTGCTCACATCTGTGGTTGATCTGACCCGTCGGGGCGAGCGGTTTCACGCCAGTTTGGAGGTCGGCGGCAAGCGCAAGAGCGTCACGGCGCGCCATCTGGTCGTCGCCACGGGGGCAAAATCCATCCCCAAAATGGGCGCGACGGGCTTTGCCTACCAGATCGCCGCGCAATTTGACATGGCGGTCACCCCGACCCGCGCGGGGCTGGTCCCCTTCACCTTCCCCGAAGGCCGTTTTGCCCCGCTGGCGGGGTTGGCATTACCCGTTCGCGCCGCAGCGGGAGGCGCCTCGTTTGAGGAAAACATGCTCTTTACCCATCGCGGCCTTTCGGGTCCGGCGATGTTGCAAATCTCGTCCTATTGGCGCGAGGGTGAAGAGATCGCCATCAACCTGCTGCCCGCCGCCGCCCCCTTCGAGATGCTGCGCGCGCGGCGCCAAGAACAAGGCCGCAAGAACCTGAGCACCGAACTGGCGCGGCTTTTGCCTGCGAAACTGGCGGATGATCTGAGCAAATCTTGGCAGCTGACGGGTAATCTGGCCGATCAAAGTGATGCGATGCTGCGGGCGCTGTGCGAGCGGCTGACGAACCTGCGGCTGACGCCCTCGGGGACCGAAGGCTATCGCACCGCCGAGGTCACCGTGGGCGGGGTCGACACCGATGGGCTATCCTCTTCCACGATGATGTCAAAAACCGTGCAAGGTCTTTATTTCATTGGCGAAAGTGTCGATGTCACCGGATGGCTCGGCGGTTATAATTTCCAATGGGCATGGTCCTCGGGCGTCGCCGCGGGCAAGGATATCGCTGCGCGCCGCCCCTAGGGCGCGCCGGTCACCGCCGCCACCTGCGCCATGAAATCCTCGCCGCGCCGCTCGAAGTTGTCATATTGATCAAAACTCGCCGCCGCAGGGGCCAAAAGAACGGTATCGCCCGCCTGTGCCTCGGCGCTGGCGCGGCGCACCGCCTCTTCCATCGTGGTGCAGACCTCGGCATCAACCCCTTGTAATTGAACTGCAAAACCCGCCGCCTCGCGCCCGATGACATAGGCTTTGATCACCTCGCCCGCCGCCGCCGAAAGGGAGGCAACGCCGCCCTCCTTCTCCAAGCCGCCGCAAATCCAGCGGATGCGTTTGAAGGCCGACAGGGCCTTGGCCGCGCTGTCGACATTGGTGGCCTTGCTGTCGTTCACATAGGTGACCCCGCCCGCCTCGGCGACGATCTGGCTGCGGTGCGGCAGCCCGCCATAGCTGGCAAATCCTTGCTCGATTATCCGCGGCGCAAGCCCCATCGCGCGGCACACCGCATAGGCGGCGCAGGCGTTTTGATGGTTATGCGCACCCGGTAAACCTTTGATTTGACGTAAATCTATTGATCCGATCTGCTTGCCCTTGCGGTATTCGCTCAAGAACCCCTTGCGCGCAAACACCGTCCATCCGGCCCCCGTCAGCTTTTGCCCCGACGAGACGCGAATGACCCGATCATCGCCTGCGCCTTCGGACATCTGGTTGGCCAGATATTGCCCCTCGAACTCGTCCACACCAATCACCGCGCGGTCGGGGCCGCCCTCGGCAAAGAGCCGCCGCTTGGCCGCGAAATAGCCGCCCATACCAGCGTGGCGATCAAGGTGATCGGCAGAAAGATTAGTAAAAACAGCAATATCGGGGGTCAGAGCCCGGGCAAGATCGGTTTGGTAGCTCGACAGTTCGAGCACCACAACGCCGCCATCGTCAGGCTCGTCGATGTCCAACACCCCGCGCCCGATATTGCCCGCAAGCTGCACCGGTTTTCCCGCCGCGCCGAGCACATGCGCGATCAGCGCCGAAGTCGTCGATTTGCCGTTCGATCCGGTGACGGCGACGACTTTGGGCGGGCTGTCGTAATCGCTCCAATCCTCGGTGGCGAAGCTGCGGAAAAACAGGCCGATGTCATTGTCCACCGGCACGCCCGCCACCCAAGCCATTGAAATATAAGGGTTTGGTGCGGGATAGAGATGCGGAATTCCAGGCGAGACCACCAAAAGAGCGACTCCCTCGAAACCCCCTGCCCGCGACAGATCGCGCAGTTCGAAGCCCTCGGCCTCGGCCGCGGCACGCGCCTGCGCATTGTCGTCCCAACAAAGCGGCACCGCCCCGCCCGCGCGCAAGGCCCGCGCCGCCGTCAGGCCCGACCGCCCCAGCCCCAAGACCGCCACCTGCAGCCCGTCAAACCCTTGCACCGGAATCATGCCCGCCCCCGTCGTTGTTGCCCGCACAATGCCCCCGCGCGCTCCGCGCGACAAGGCCCCCGCGCGCTCCGCGCGACAAGCCCCCCACGCACGCCGCCCCGCAAGGGGCCGATCAGGGCGCGAAATCGCTGTCTGTATCACGTCGGTATAACGTCGGTATTGCGTCGGTGGCGATATCGCCGGGTCGGCAGCGCGTGCAAAGCCGCCCGCGCCCCCCGCCTTCGCCCCTTTCGCATTTGCGCCCTAGCGGACCTTGAGTGTCGCCAGACCGATCATCGCGAGGATCAGGGCGATGATCCAGAAGCGGATCACGATCTGCGGCTCGGCCCAGCCTTTTTTCTCGTAGTGGTGATGGATCGGCGCCATGAGGAACACCCGCTTGCCCGTGCGTTTGAAATAGAGCACCTGAATGATCACCGAGAGCGCTTCGACCACGAACAGCCCGCCGACGATGGCCCAGACGATTTCATGTTTGGTGGCCACGGCAATCGCGCCCAAGGCCCCGCCAAGCGCCAGCGATCCGGTATCGCCCATAAACACCGCGGCGGGCGGCGCGTTATACCACAAGAAACCCAAACCGCCGCCGATCAGACCGGCGCAGAAGATCAAAATCTCGCCCGTGCCTTCGACGTAATGCACATCAAGATATCCGGCAAAAACCGAGTTACCGACGAAATAGGAGATCACCCCCAAAGTCGCCGAGGCAATCATCACCGGCATGATCGCCAACCCGTCCAGCCCGTCGGTCAGGTTCACCGCATTGGCCGATCCGACGATCACGATGATGGCAAAGGGCACAAAGAACATGCCCGTATTGAGCAGCACATCTTTGAACACCGGCAGGGCGATTTGATATTGCAAGGCGTCGGGGTGGTATTGCGTGGCCCAAAAAGCGGCAATGCCAGAGATCAAAAAGCCGAGCAACAGCCGCAGCTTACCTGGCACACCTGCGGTGTTTTGCTTGGACACTTTGGCATAGTCATCGGCAAAACCGATGGCGCCGAAGGACATGGTGACAAACAGCACCATCCACACATAGGGATTGTCGAGCCGCGCCCAAAGCAGCGTCGAGGTCAGCAAAGCGCCGACAATCAAAAGCCCGCCCATCGTGGGGGTTCCGGCCTTGACGAAATGGCCCTCGGGGCCGTCATCGCGGATCGGCTGCCCCTTGCCTTGGCGGCGGCGCAGCACGTTGATCAAGGGTTTGCCGAAGATAAAACCAAAGACCAGCGCCGTCAGAAAGGCCCCACCGGCGCGGAAGGTAATATAGCGGAAGAGGTTGAAAAAATCCCCGCCGTCCGACAGTCCGGTTAACCAATAAAACATGCGACACGTCCCTCATTTAGTATTTTGCGGGGGCTGCCCCCCGATATCTATGCCCTGCGCGCCCTGAAACGGCAAAGCAAATCAGTCTCGCGCGGCTTGGCCCAATTTGCGCAGCGCGTCAACAACCGTGCTCACTTTGCTGCCCTTGGAGCCTTTGACCAGCACCACATCGCCCGCATCGACCAAGCGGTGCACCACGGCGGCCATTTCGGGCGCGCCCTCGAACCATTTGCCGCGCTGCGCCTGCGGCAAGGCCTCATGCAGCGCGCGCATCCGCGGCCCGACGCAATGCACAAGGTCGAGATCAGCGATGTAATCGAGATCGGCCAAACCTTCGTGCATGGCGCGCTCATCGGGGCCAAGTTCGAGCATATCGCCCAAGATCGCGATGCGGCGACCCTTGCTGACGCGGCCCAGCCCGTCCTTGGGCTGCGCGGCGGCGAGGACCTCGAGCGCGGCGGTCATCGAGGTGGGATTGGCGTTGAAAGCATCGTCGATCAAGTCCATCACCGCCTCTGCATCGCCGCGATCAAGGCAGACCTCTTCGCGGGTGCCGCGCCCTGCGGGCGGGCGCCAACGCCCGATATCGGTGGCCGCAATCGCCGCATCGGCGCCAAGCGCCGCCGCCACGGCCAGAACGCCCAAAGCGTTCATCGCAAAATGCCGCCCCGCGCTGCCCAATTTGAAATGCACCGGCGCGCCGGAAATCCCGGCGCTGATCACCGTGGCATCGCCGATCAGCTTGACGCCGGTCAGCCGGAACTCGGCGGCGCTCTCGCCAAATCCGATGATACGGGCGCGCTGTGCCTCGGCGGCGGCGCGCAGGATCGGCGTGACCTCCAGATCGGCATTGATCACCGCCGTGCCATCGGGTTCGAGCCCGCGGAAAATCTCTGCCTTCTCGCGCGCGATGCCTTCGATATTGTCAAAGGCTTCGAGATGGGCGGCAGCGACGGTGGTGACCATGGCCACATGCGGGCGCGCCATCATCGCCAGCGGCGCGATCTCGCCCGCGTGGTTCATGCCGATCTCGATCACCGCGAACTGGCTGTCTTGCGGCATCCGCGCCAAGGTCAGGGGCACGCCCCAATGGTTGTTGTAACTCGCCTCGGCCACATGGCAGCGCCCCTGCCCCGACAAGACATCGCGCAGCATTTCCTTGGTCGAGGTCTTGCCCACCGATCCGGTGACCGCCACAACGCGCGCACCCGTGCGCGCGCGCGCGGCGCGGCCCAAAGCCTCCAACGCGGGCAGGACCTCATCGACGATCAAAAGCGGCGCATCCTCGGCCACGCCCTCGGGGCGGTGGGTGACCATGGCCGCGCCCGCGCCTTTGGCCAAAGCCTGCGCCACAAACTCATGCCCGTCGCGCGCGGCGGCCAGCGCCACGAAAAGGTCGCCCTTCTGGATCGTGCGGGTGTCGATCGACACGCCCGTCACCGACCATGTGCCGACGGCCTGCCCATCCGTGGCCACCGCCGCATCGGCGGATGTCCAAAGCGCGCTCATATCAAGCCTCCGTCAAGCGCCATGACCGCGACCGAGGCCTGTTCGGCATCATCAAAGGGCAAGACGTCATCGCCGATCACCTGTCCGGTCTCGTGCCCCTTGCCCGCGATAAGCAGCGCATCGCCGGGGCCAAGCGCATCCACCCCGCGCAAGATCGCCTCGGCGCGGTCACCGATCTCTTGCGCCGCAGGGCAGCCCAGCAAGACCGAGGCGCGGATCGCGGCAGGGTCTTCGGAGCGCGGGTTGTCATCGGTCACGATCACCAGATCGGCATTTTGCGCCGCCGCCTCGCCCATCAGCGGGCGTTTGGTCGCATCGCGGTCGCCGCCCGCGCCGATGATCGCCACAAGCCGCCCCATCACATGCGGGCGCAGCGCCTTGAGCGCCGTGCTGACCGCATCGGGCGTATGGGCGTAATCGACAAACACCGCCGCGCCGTTTTCGCGTTTGGCCGCCAGTTGCATGCGCCCGCGCACCGTGGACAGATGCGGCAGGGTCTCGAAGACGCGGTAGGGATCGCCCCCCGCCGCAATGACCAAAGCCGCCGCCAAAGCGATATTTTCCGCCTGAAACCCGCCGATCAGCGGCAAATGCACCTGCTGGCTGCGCCCTTCCCATTCGAACAATAGGTCTTGGCCATGGGCGGTGAACCGCTGTCCTTGGATTTGCAAATCCGCCCCCTCGGTGCGCCCCACGGTGATCAGGTCCTGACCGCGGTTGGCGGCCACTTCGACCATATCGCCGCCGCGTGGCCCGTCGATATTGATCACCGCCGTGCCCTCTTCGGGCAGAACCCGCGCGAACAATCCCGCTTTGGCGGCGAAATAGGCGTCGAAATTGACGTGATAATCGAGGTGGTCCTGGGTGAAATTGGTGAAACCGGCGGCCTTGAGTTGCACCCCGTCAAGGCGGCGCTGCTCCAGCCCGTGGCTGGAGGCCTCCATCGCCGCATGGGTGACGCCCGCGCCCGCCGCCGCCGCCAGATTGCGGTGCAAGGTGATCGGCTCGGGGGTGGTATGGTGCAAGGGCGCGGTCCATGCGCCCTCGATGCCGGTGGTGCCAAGGTTGATCGCCTCATGGCCCAGCTCGGTCCAGATTTGCCGCACAAAGGTCGCCACAGAGGTTTTGCCATTGGTGCCGGTGACGGCGATCATGGTTTCGGGCTGTGCCCCCGACCAAAGCGCCGCCGTATAGGCCAAGGTCTGGCGCGGGTCTTCGGCCACGATCACCGCGATATCCGAGGCCGCCAAGGCCGCCTCGGCCAGCTTCGCCCCCTCGGCATCGGTCAAAACCGCGACCGCGCCGCGCCCGATGGCGCTCTCGATAAAGCTGGCGCCATGCACCTTGGTGCCGGGCATGGCGGCAAACAACGTGCCCTCGCGCACCTCGCGGCTGTCCACGGCCAAACCGGTGATCTGGGCCATACGCCCGCCCTGCGCGGTCAGGCCAAGCTCTGCGAGGGATTTAACTGCGGGGCCTGCCATTACGTCACCTGTTTTTAGCGCTCAATTCGATGTCAGCGTTATACCAGCGGCGCGCGCAGGTTCAATCTCTGGCCGCAATCCCAACAAAGGCGCCACGCGGCGGATCATTTCGGCGGCGACGGGCACGGCGGTCCAACCGGCGGTGCGGCGCGGCTCGTCGCCCGAGGTTTCCACCGGCTCGTCCAGCGTCACGATAAGCACATATTTGGGGTCTTCGGCAGGGAACATCGAGGCAAAGGTCGCGATGACCTTATCCTTGTAATATCCGCCGCCCATTTCCTTGGGCTTGTCGGCGGTGCCGGTCTTGCCGCCGACATTATAGCCGCGCACCTCGCCGAAACTGGCGGTGCCCTCGGTCACCACCTTGCGCAGCATCACCCGCGAGGCGGCCGCCACTTCGGGGCGCATGACGCGCGCGCCATATTGCGGGCCCGATTGCTTCAAAAGCGTCGGCGTGACCTTGGTGCCGCCATTGGCAATCGCGGCGTAACCGGCGGCCAGATGCAACGGCGAGGTCGACAGCCCGTGGCCATAAGAAATCGTCATGGTCGAGATTTCCGACCAGTTGGGCGGCAACAACGGACGCCCGCCCGAGGCTTCGACCATCTCCAAGGGCACGGTTTCCAACAGGCCCAATTGGCCCAAAAACTCGCGCTGGCGCGCCGTGCCGATCATCTGCGCGATGCGCGCCGTGCCGATGTTTGAGGATTTCTCGATGATTTTCGAGACCGATAACTCTTTGCCATAGTTATGAAAATCGCGGATCTTGTGACGGCCCCATTTGAGCGGGCCGCGAATGTCGATTACCGTGTTGGGATTGACCAGACCCAATTCCATCGCCTGTGCGGTGGCGAAAATCTTGAAGGTCGATCCCAGCTCGTAGACGCCTTGCACCGCGCGGTTGAACAGCACGCTGTCGGAGGGCACGCCCTCGGTGGCGGGGCGTGGGCGGTCGTTGGGGTCGAAATCGGGCAGGCTGACCAAGGCGACGACCTCGCCGGTATGCACATCCATCAGCACCGCCGCCGCGCCTTTGGCAGTCATCAGTTTCATGCCGCCATGCAGCACCCGCTCGGCGGCGGCCTGCACCGTCAGATCGAGCGAGAGTTCCAGCGGTTTGGAGGCGCGCGCCGGATCGCGCAATTCTTTGTCATAGAATTTTTCGATCCCCGCCACGCCGATCACCTCGGCGGCATGGACCCCCTCGCGGCCAAAGCTGGCCCCGCCAAGAATATGCGCGGCAATCGAGCCGTTGGGATAAAGCCGCATCTCGCGCGGGCCAAACAGCAACCCCGGCTCGCCCAGATCATGCACCGCCTGTTTTTGCTCAGGGCTGATTTTCTTCTTGATCCACAAGAACTTGCGCTTGCCGGTGAAATCTTCGAGCAGCTCTTCGGCGTCCAGATCGGGGAAGATCGCCGCCAGACCCGTTGCCGCGCGTTCGCGGTCGATCATCTGCTGCGGCTGGGCATAAAGGCTGTGGGTTTCGAAATTCGTCGCCAGAACGCGGCCACGGCGGTCGACGATATCGGCGCGCTGCGTCAGGATCGAGGCCCCCGCCGCAGAGGCGCGCGGCTCGCTCGGCTCGGAGCCCGACAACATGCCCATGCGCACGCCGACCACGATGAAGGCGCAAAAGAAAAACAGCCCCAGAACCAAAAGCCGCCCCTCGGCGCGCAGCCGCGCACGGTCGCGCATCTGCTCGTGGCGCAGGCGGATATTCTCGCGCTCGATGGCGTCGGGGTTCTCGCCCTTGGTGCGGGCTTGCAAAATCCGCGCCAGCGGACGCAACGGCGTGCGGGTCATGCTCATTGACCCACCCCGCGCACGTCATCCATGCCCGAGACATCCACCGGATCGGTGATCGGCAAATCATCAGTCGACGGAAAGGCGACCTGATCGATATGGCCGAATTGCTCGGGCGTCAGAGGCAAAAGCCCGAGGCGGTCGAAATTGATATCGGCCAGTTCGCGCAAACGGTCGGGGCGGTTGAGATAGGCCCATTCGGTCTTGAGCACGCCCAAACGCTGGCGCGCTTGCGAGATATCGCGCTGCACCTGTTCGGTTTCGGCAATCGCCTGCTGGGTGTTGTAATTCTCGTGATAGGCCCAAAAGGCCAATCCGATCACCGCCAGCGCGGTCAGCACAAAAAACAGCGTGCGCATTCAAGTTCCCCTCAACATCGGCATTCCGATGGACTTGCGGTCCACCGGCCCCGCGGGTGCGTCCGTGCGCACCGCCACGCGCAGCTTGGCGCTGCGGCTGCGGGGATTTTCACTTAGCTCTTGATCGTCCGGCCCGATGGCCTTGCGGCTTTTGACCGTGAATTGCGGCTTGGCCTCGACCATCTCGGGCGCATAGCGGTTGGCCCGCCCCGCCCCGCCGCTGCGCGCGGCCAAGAAGCGTTTGACCATGCGGTCCTCGATCGAATGAAAGGTCACCACCGCCAATTGACCGCCCGGCGCCAGCGCCCGTTCGGCCGCCTCCAGCCCCGCGACCAATTCGCCGTATTCGTCATTCACCGCGATGCGCAACGCCTGAAAACTGCGGGTCGCCGGATGGCTTTGGTTCGGCTTGCTGCGCGGAAGGCATTTTTCAATGATGCCAGCCAGTTGCAGCGTGGTGTTGATGCGCGCCGCCTCGCGTTCGCGCACAATGGCGCGGGCAATGCGGCGGCTCGCGCGCTCTTCGCCGTAATGATAGAGAATATCGGCGATATCGCCCTCATCGGCCTCGTTGACGATATCCTCGGCGGAGCGGCCCGATTGGCTCATCCGCATGTCCAGCGGCCCGTCGCGCATGAAGGAAAACCCGCGCTCGGCAAGGTCGAGCTGCATCGAGCTGACGCCCAGATCAAGCACGACCCCGTCGAGGTCATGCGCATACTCGTCCATCCGCGAAAAAACGCCCTGCACCAATTTCAACCGCTCGCCATACTCGCCCGCCCATTTTGCGGCCATATCGAGGGCCAACGGGTCTCTGTCCACACCATATACGGTATCCGCGCCCTCGGCCAGTAGGGCGCGCGTATAACCGCCCGCGCCAAAGGTGCCGTCAAGCCACCTGCCCTTTACAGGTGCAACAGCCCGCAAAAGCGGGCGCAACAGAACGGGGATATGGGGGGCGTCAGAGCCGCTGGTCCGGGGCGTATCGGGGGCGGTCGGGTCGGGCGACATTGCCTAGTCCAACTCCACATGATCAAGGAACATCAGCGGGTCGAAATCCTCGGGCAATTCGTCAAGGAAGGCTTCGGTTTGCGCCAGTTCCTCTTGCTCGTAGGTTTCGGGCTTCCAGATCTGGAAGGTATCGCCTGCGGCCACAAACATCGCCTCGCCATCAAGGTCGATCTTGGCGCGCAATTTGGCCGGAATGACCAAACGGCCGGTCTCGTCGACATTGGTGGCGACGGCTTGGGCGTGAAACAGGCTTTGCAAGACTTTGCGCTCGCGCGAGCCGCGTTTGAGCGCGGTGATCTTCTCGTCGACCTCGGCCATGGCCTCGACGGTATAGACTTCGAGAAACTTGCGGCGGTGATCGCCGTAAACGATGACCAGTTCGGGGTTCAGCCCTTCGGTCCAGTTGGGATCAGAAGCCTCCAGCACACGACGAAAAGAGGCCGGGATCGAGACCCTGCCTTTACCGTCTACCTTGTGCTGGCTCTCGCCTCTGAATATGCGGCCCACTGCCCTCTTGGTCCTCTATTTGCCTCAAAAGTGATTTCCAAGGCTTTGAAAGGAAACGGCGAATTGATCTGCTGCCACTGATCAATTCGCCGCCCTCGTCCCGTTTCCGGGATATGTCCAGCTGCACGCGCCACCTGGGGGGGATGTCCGCTCGCCCGCGCGCCGGATCTCTGATTTGATGAAAGCGGGAGCCTGTATGAAACCTGACTTGGGAGTTTTTATCGGGATCTTTATGTCCCTTTGTTTTCCCGTCCTCATCTTGCATTTAGGAATGCCATGGGAATTCATCCCACGCAAGAAGTTTTTAACCCATATTTCCACTGCATCTTGTTTCTGGACTGGCCTGAAAACCAGATATAGGGGCAAAAAATCGCCTAAATTGACAATCACAGCCCCCTGACCACAAGATGTAGTGGCAAAATCGTCGGTTGGAAACTTCCCCTAAATTCCCAAAAAATTTCCAATCAGGCCTCCGCGAGGTCATTTTCGGGCGCGAAGCCCAGCCTCGCAGGCGGGTTTTCCCACCAAACGCGCCCCGTTTTCAAGGGGATTCAAGCAAAGTTGATTCGAAGCGGGCGAAAACCGGCCAGTCTCGCACCCCCTCGGGGCAAGATGTCCCATCTTTTCCCATACGGCCCATGATTTCCCACACGGCCCATAATTTCCCATCTGGCCCATGATATCCCATGTGGCCCGCTTGCCGCGCAAAGGCGGGGCAGCGCGCGCCGCGAAGCGGATCGGTTAACCTGCCTGCGGCAGGGTCGGCCTTGACCGCCCTGCCCCAACCTAAGGCCGCGCCCATGGCACAGACCTATGATATTGACTGCGATCTTCTCGCCGCCGAGCTTGCCCGCCATCTGGCGCAGGTGCGCTATCATGGCGCGCGCAAACGGGTGCAATATAAGGGAGTGGCCTCGGGGGCGCTGATCTCTATGGCCGATCTCGCGCGGCTTGAGGCCTTCGAGCGGGCCTTGGCCCAAAAAGAAGCGGCGGGCCGCGCCGCGCGCCACCCGCCCCAAGACACCCCCTTGCGGGGGCACCTGTCATTGGTGCGCTAGATCGCGCGCCCTTTGCGGCGGCGGGCATAACCAAACGCTGCCCTCGATAAGGGTGACCCGTATACTCGCGGCCCTAATATAATACCGGCTCTATACAATGACGGCCGCCACGCCACGCGCCTTATACGATACCGCCCTCGATCAAACGCCGCGCCAAGGCGCCGTAGGCCTCGGCCATCGCGCTCTCGCCCATGGCCACCGGCGTGCCGCTGTCGCCGGCCAGACGGGTTTCGAGATCGATCGGCAAAGTTGCCAGCAGCGGCAAGCCCAGCTTTTGCGCCTCTGCCGCCACGCCGCCATGGCCGAAGATATGCGCCTCATGCCCGCATTCGGGACAGACAAAGACCGACATATTCTCGATCAGGCCCAAAACCGGCGTCTTGAGGGTGTTGAACATATCGAGCGCCTTGCGCGCATCCAAAAGCGCCACATCCTGCGGGGTCGAGACCACAATCGCCCCGTCCACCGCGCCGCGCTGGCCCAAGGTGAGCTGCACATCGCCGGTGCCTGGCGGCAAATCAATCACCAGCACATCCAGATCGCCCCAATTCACCTGCCCCATCATCTGTTGCAAGGCGCCCATCAACATCGGCCCGCGCCAGACCACGGCCTTCTCCGCGTCCAGCATCAAACCGATCGACATCAACGTGACCCCATGGGCCACCAAAGGTTCGATGATCTTGCCATCGGGCGAGGCGGCGCGTTTGGTCGTGCCCATCATGCGCGGTTGCGAGGGACCGTATATATCGGCGTCGAGCAGGCCAGTCTTTTTGCCCGCCCGCGCAAGGGCGACGGCCAGATTGGAGGACACAGTGGATTTGCCCACACCGCCCTTGCCCGATCCGACGGCGATGATTTTCTTGATGCTGGCCGGTTTGAGCGGCGCGGTTTGCGGTTTGGGATGGCCGCCGACCTTGAGGCTGGGCGCTTTGGGGGCCTCATGTGCGGTCAGCGCCGCTTGCACCTTGGCCACGCCGCCCAAATCCATCACCGCCCGTTCGGCCGCCGCGCGCAGCGGCTCCATATGGCGGGCGGTCTCGGCATTCGGGGCCTCGATGACGAATCGCACCTGCGCGCCGGAGGGGCCATCTTCGAGGGTTAAAGCCCGCACCAGATCGGCCGAAATCAGGTTTCCACCGTCCGGCAAGGCCAGTTCGGACAGCCGTTGCAAGATTTTTTCGCGCGAAATCGTCATTTTCCGTCTCCCGTTTTCTGCGCGCCCATAAGGGTCAGGAATGCAGCGCGCGCGCAAGCCCCTGCGGCACCGTGCCCGAAATTGCCCCCTTCAAGCCCCGCAAGCCCATGCTGCAACGCAGCATAAACCCCGCAATACCGCCCTGAAAAACAAGGGATTTCGCCCGTTCCTGCGCCGCGCCGCGCCTATGGACCTGCGGCAGGCCGCCCCTAAACTTGGGGGAAAACCCCTGCATTTTCCCCCTAAGTGTCAATAGTTTGTGACGTTAGGTCAGAATCCCGTATGCATTTTCTGCATAGCGGCATTGCTCATTCTGGGCGTTGTGCAGATGCAGCAATTTGCTAAATTGATTTCAACGAGACGCAGAACGCGTCAGACATTCAAATTCGCAAGGAGCCGACGCAATGGCATTTGCAACCGAGACACACACCCAAGCCGCCCATCACGGGATTGGCGATTTGTTCCACAACGCCGTCGCAAACCTGCGCGGCCGCATCGAACGCCGCCGGACCTTCAACCGCACGCTGGACGAGCTCTCCACTTTGAGCAACCGCGAGTTGGCCGATCTGGGCCTCAACCCCGGCATGATCCGTTCGGTGGCCTACGAGAGCGCATACGGCGCCCTCATCTAAGAATTCGGGATCAGAAACCTCTCTCCTCCTCCCTGAGGTTTCTGTGAATGAGCGGCGACATCGCTCCTCCTCCCTAGATGTCGCCGCGCTTTTAAACGGAGCCATAGCTCCAAACCATACGTCAGGCCTCTCCTCCTCCCTGAGCCTGACGTCACTTCGCGGTAGCGCCTCTCCTCCTCCCTGGCGCTACCGCAAGACCCATTCGGAGCCACGCGCTCCAACCAGATTGCGGCCTCTCCTCTCCTCCTCCCTGGGGATGCCGTGAGACCAGCGATCCGCTCTCTCCTCCTCCCTGAGCGGGTCGCGACAATTGAACGGCGGTGCCTCTCCTCCTCCCTGGCATCGCCGTTTTTTATGTCCGCCGCTATGCCCCGCCGCCCCATTTCCGCACCGACCAGACACGAAAAACCCCGCCACGGAAACTCCGTCGCGGGGCGCATTCACTTTCGGTAAGCGGTTATTTTAAAACGGAATATCATCCGGCGAGGTGACGAATTTGGCCACCACTTTTTTGGTGCCCGCCTTTTCAAAGGCGATCTCCAATTTATCGCCCTCAATCGCAAGGATCGACCCGTAGCCGAATTTTTGGTGGAACACCCGATCACCCACGGTATGCGAGGATGTCGCCGTGGCGTCGATCGTCATGGCCCCTGCGGAGGCGCCGCTCGGGCGCTGCGCGGCGCGCGCCTGCATCCGCCGCCAGCCCGGAGAATTATAGACATCGCTCGAAGAGACACGCTCTTCAAAGGCCTCGGTGCCGCTAAAACTGCCCCGCGCCGCGCCGTAACCGCCGCCATGAAGCCCCGGCGGGGTGAGCACATCGACATGTTCCTCGGGCAATTCGTCGATAAACCGCGAGGGCATGGCGTTTTGCCATTGGCCGAACACCCTCCGGTTGCCCGCAAAGGAAATGGTGCAAATCTCTTCGGCCCGCGTGATCCCGACATAGGCCAGCCGCCGCTCCTCCTCGACCCCCTTTTGCCCGCTCTCGTCCATCGAGCGCTGCGAAGGGAACAGCCCGTCTTCCCATCCAGGCAAGAACACCGCCGGAAACTCCAATCCCTTGGCCGCATGCAGCGTCATGATCGACACTTTCGCCTCGCGATCATCGCTTTCATTGTCCATGATCAAGGCGACATGCTCCAAAAACCCTTGAAGATTGTCAAAATTTTCCAAGGCCTTGACCAATTCCTTGAGGTTTTCAAGCCGCCCTGGCGCCTCGGGGCTTTTGTCGTTTTGCCACATGGCGGTATAGCCGCTCTCGTCCAAAATCTGCTCGGCCAATTCCATATGGCTGGCGGCGCAGGCGGGCTGCATCGGTGCCGCCAAAGGCTCGCCCTCGTCCAGCACCGCATCATCATCCAGATCGCGCAGCAGATCGGGCCCGCGCATCATCGCGCGCCAGCGGTCAATCCCCTCGATCAATTTGGCCAGTTCCGACGCGCCCTTGCCGCCGATCCCCTTTTGCGCCAGCAAAATCCGCGCGCCCTCGATCAAAGGCACCTCGTTTTCGCGCGCGGCGATCTGCATCTTTTGTTGGGCCTTGTCGCCCAGCCCGCGTTTGGGCGTGTTCACAATCCGCTCGAAGGCCAGATCATCGGAAGGCTGCGTCACCACCCGAAAATAGGCCATGGCATCGCGAATCTCCATCCGCTCGTAGAATCGCGGCCCGCCGATGACGCGATAGGGCAGACCGATGGTCAAAAACCGGTCCTCGAAGGCGCGCATTTGATGCGAGGCGCGCACGAGAATGGCCATATCATCAAGGCTCATCGGATCGCGCCCGCGGGTGCCGCGCGCCATCGCCTCGACCTCCTCGCCGATCCAGCGCGCCTCCTCCTCGCCGTCCCAATGGCCGATCAGCCGGACCTTTTCGCCCTCGGTTTCGGCGGTCCAAAGCTCTTTGCCCAAACGGTCCGCATTGCCCGCGATCACGCCCGACGCGGCGGCCAGAATATGCGGGGTCGAGCGGTAATTTTGCTCAAGCCGCACCACATGCGATCCGGGAAAATCCTTTTCAAACCGCAAGATATTGCCCACTTCGGCGCCGCGCCAGCCATAGATCGATTGATCATCATCCCCAACGCAGCAGATATTTTTATGCCCCCCCGCCAAAAGCCGAAGCCACAGATATTGCGCCACATTGGTGTCTTGGTATTCGTCCACGAGGATATATTTGAACCAACGCTGATATTGTCTCAGCACGTCATCGTGGGTTTGAAAAATTGTCACCACATGCAAGAGCAGATCGCCAAAATCCACGGCGTTCAACTCCAGCAGGCGCTTTTGATATTGCTGGTAAAGCTCGACGCCATAACCGCCGTAGGCGCCGCTTTCCGAGGCGGGCACTTTGCTTGGAGTCAGGGCGCGGTTTTTCCACCCGTCAATCACCCCCGCCAGCATTCGCGCAGGCCAGCGTTTGTCGTCGATCGAGGTTACGGCAATCAACTGTTTGAGCAACCGTATCTGGTCATCCGTGTCCAGAATCGTGAAATTCGATTTCAACCCCGCCAATTCCGCGTGACGGCGCAGCAGTTTCACGCAAACCGAATGGAAGGTGCCGAGCCACGGCATGCCTTCGGCGGGCTGGCCGAGCATCTGCCCGACGCGGATTTTCATCTCGCGCGCGGCCTTATTGGTAAAGGTCACCGCCAAAATCTCGTTCGGCGCGGCGCGTCCGGTATTGAGCAAATGCACGATCCGCGTGGTCAGGGCTTTGGTCTTGCCCGTCCCCGCCCCCGCCAACATCAAAACCGGCCCGTCCATCGCCTCGACGGCGGCGCGTTGTTCGGGGTTCAGCCCCTCCAGATAGGGGGCCGGACGCGCGGCCATGGCGCGCGCCGAGAGGGAGGCGCCCTCGAAGGCGTCATATTCATCAAAACTGCTCATGGCGCAAAGATAGCGCGGCTTGCGGCAAAGTAAAAGATACGTTCTTGATACGTTCCTCACATATCCGGCGCGGGGCGAAATGCGCTTTTGCTGGACAACGCGGCGCGATCTGCTTCATCTTGCACGCATGGATAGGATGCAAAAATTCCCCGCGATTTCAGACCTCAAGGCGCGTGCGCGCCGCCGCATCCCGCATTTCGCGTGGGAATACCTCGACAGCGCCACGGGCAATGAGGCCGTGCAGCGGCGCAATCGTGCCAAGCTGGACGAGGTGCTTTTCTTCCCATCGATCCTGCACGGCGAACAAGAGCCCGACCTGTCGGTTGATCTTTTCGGCAAGACCCATCCGCTGCCTTTCGGGGTCTCGCCGGTGGGGATGTCGGGGCTGTTCTGGCCCGATGCCGAGGCGCTTTTGGCGGCGGCGGCGACGCGCGCGGGCCTGCCTTACGGGCTGTCCACCGTGGCCAGCCGCACCCCCGAAGACGTCGCGCCGCATTTGCAAAACAACGGCTGGTTCCAAGTCTACCCGCCGCGCGATCCCGATATTCGCACCGATATGCTCAAACGCGCCAAGGCCTGCGGCTTTCACACCATGGTTTTGACCGTCGATGTGCCCGTCGCCTCGCGGCGAGAACGCCAGACCCGCTCTGGCCTGACCTCGCCGCCGCGCCTGACCCCTCGGCTTTTGGCGCAGGTCGCGCGCTGCCCCGCATGGGCGATGGGCACGGCGAAAATGGGCATGCCGCGCATGCGGCTGATTGACGGATATGCGGGCAATATGACGGGGCTCAGCTCGACCGCCCATGCGGGCTATATGCTGCGCACCTCGCCCGATTGGGCCTATCTTCAGGCCCTGCGCGACGCATGGGACGGGCCGTTTATCGTCAAGGGCGTGCTGCGCGCCGAAGATGTGATTGCCTTGGAAAAACAAGGTGTTGACGGCATATGGGTGAGCAATCACGCGGGTCGGCAATTCGACGGCACGATCAGCAGCATCGAGGCCCTGCCCGCCATTCGCGCCGCCACCTCCCTGCCGGTGATTTTCGACAGCGGCATCGAGGGCGGTCTGGATATCCTGCGCGCGCTGGCCTTGGGGGCCGATTTCGTCATGCTCGGGCGCGCGTGGCACTATGCGCTTGGCGCGCTGGGGCGCGATGGCCCCGCCCATTTGATCGAGATCCTCAAAGCCGATCTCATCGCCAATATGGGGCAAATGGGCATCACCCGCTACGGGCAGCTATCCGGCAAATTGGTCACCTCAGCAGACCAATAACCACCCCAAAACCCGATCCGGCCCGAAACGCCGGTTTTACCGCGCAATTTTATGACTTTTTGCTCAGCCGCAGCGCAGCATTACGCAAGCGGCGCCGCCCCGCAGCGCAAAATCTTACCAAAATGTAACAGCCCCTCGCATGGGCTCTTGTGCTGCCCCGCAGCATCCGCCTAGCCTGAGCGAAATTCCGCACAGCGGGCGAAAAATCGCCCCCTGCCGCAGCGAGACACCGCGACGAAGGAGAGCCGCGATATGCCCGAGTTCAACAAAATCCTGATTGCCAACCGAGGCGAGATCGCGATCCGCATCATGCGCGCCGCCAACGAAATGGGTAAGAAAACCGTGGCGGTTTTCGCCGAGGAGGACAAGCTTGGCCTGCACCGTTTCAAGGCCGATGAAGCCTACCGCATCGGCGAGGGCATGGGGCCGGTCGCGGCCTATCTGAGCATCGAGGAAATCATCCGCGTTGCCAAAGCGTCGGGCGCCGATGCGATCCACCCCGGATATGGGCTATTGTCGGAAAACCCCGACTTTGTAGATGCTTGCGATGCGGCAGGCATCACATTCATCGGCCCCAAGGCCAAAACCATGCGCCAGTTGGGCGATAAGGCCTCGGCGCGCCGCGTCGCCATCGAGGCGGGCGTGCCCGTGATCCCCGCCACCGAGGTGCTGGGCGAGGATATGGACGCCGTGCGCGCCGAGGCGGGCGAGGTCGGCTATCCGTTGATGCTCAAGGCCTCTTGGGGCGGCGGCGGACGCGGGATGCGGCCGATTTTCAATGAGGCGGAACTGGAAGAAAAGGTCCGCGAAGGGCGGCGCGAGGCCGAGGCGGCCTTTGGCAATGGCGAGGGCTATCTGGAAAAGATGATCCAGCGCGCCCGCCATGTCGAGGTGCAAATCCTTGGCGACAGCCACGGCGAGATTTATCACCTTTATGAGCGTGATTGCTCGGTCCAGCGGCGCAACCAAAAGGTCGTCGAGCGCGCCCCTGCCCCATACCTGAGCGAAGCACAACGCGCCGAGATTTGCGAATTGGGCCGCAAAATCTGTGCCCATGTGAATTACGAATGCGCCGGCACCGTCGAGTTCTTGATGGATATGGACAATGGCGAGTTTTACTTCATCGAAGTGAACCCGCGCGTGCAGGTCGAACATACGGTCACCGAAGAGGTCACCGGCATCGACATCGTGCAGGCACAGATCAAGATCGCCGAGGGCAAGAGCTTGGCCGAGGCCACGGGCAAAGCCGCGCAATCCGATATCCGCCTGCATGGCCATGCGTTGCAAACGCGGATCACCACGGAAGACCCGCAAAACAACTTTATCCCCGATTACGGCCGCCTGACCGCTTACCGCTCGGCCACGGGCATGGGCATCCGTCTGGACGGCGGCACCGCCTATGCGGGCGGGGTGATCACGCGCTATTACGACAGCCTTCTGGTCAAGGTCACCGCCCATGCCCAAACCCCCGAAGCGGCGATCAAACGCATGGACCGCGCCCTGCGCGAATTCCGTATCCGCGGGGTGAGCACGAATATCGCCTTTGTTGAAAACTTGCTCAAACACCCGACGTTTTTGAGCAATAAATACACGACAAAATTCATCGACGAGACGCCGGAATTGTTCGATTTCGATAAGCGGCGCGATCGCGGCACCAAGGTTTTGACCTATATCGCCGACATCACCGTGAACGGTCATCCCGAAACCCAAGGGCGCAAGAAACCCGCCGAGGCCAAAGCGCCCAAAGCCCCGCGCGCGCAGACCGAAGCCCCGCCCGCAGGCACCCGCGATCTGCTGCTCGAAAGCGGCGCCAAAGGCGTGGCCGACTGGATGCTGGCGCAAAAGCAGCTATTGATCACCGACACCACCATGCGCGACGGGCATCAATCGCTTTTGGCGACGCGGATGCGCTCAATCGATATGATCCGCGTGGCCCCCGCCTATGCCGCCAACCTGCCACAGCTTTTCTCCGTCGAATGCTGGGGCGGCGCGACCTTCGATGTGGCCTACCGCTTCTTGCAAGAATGCCCGTGGCAGCGGCTTCGCGATCTGCGCGCGGCCATGCCCAACCTTCTCACGCAGATGCTTTTGCGCGCCTCCAACGGGGTGGGCTATACCAATTATCCCGACAATGTGGTGCGCAGCTTTGTCGCTCAGGCCGCTGAAAACGTTGATGTTTTCCGCGTTTTCGACAGCCTCAACTGGACCGAGAACATGCGCGTGGCGATGGATGCGGTGATTGAGAGCGGCAAAATCTGCGAAGGCACGATTTGCTATACGGGCGATGTTCTCGCCCCTGACCGCGCCAAATATGATCTCAAATACTATGTCGCCATGGCCAAGGATCTGGAGGCCGCAGGGGCGCATATCTTGGGCCTCAAGGACATGGCCGGCCTGCTCAAACCCGCCGCCGCCAAGGCTTTGGTCAAGGCGCTCAAAGACGAGATCGCGATCCCTGTGCATTTCCATACCCATGACACTTCGGGCATTTCCGCCGCGACGGTTCTGGCCGCCGCAGAGGCGGGCGTGGACGCCGCCGATGCGGCGATGGATGCGTTTTCGGGCGGCACTTCGCAGCCCTGCCTTGGCTCGATCGTCGAGGCCTTGGCCCATACCGAGCGCGACACAGGCCTCGACATCGGCAAGCTGCGGCAAATCTCGGACTATTGGGAGGCGGTGCGCGCGCAATATGTGGCCTTCGAGGCTGGCCTGCAGGCCCCTGCCTCCGAGGTTTACCTGCACGAGATGCCTGGCGGTCAGTTCACCAACCTCAAGGCGCAGGCGCGCAGCCTTGGCCTTGAGGAGCGTTGGCACGAGGTGGCGCAAACCTACGCCGATGTGAACCGGATGTTCGGCGATATCGTCAAGGTCACCCCCTCGTCCAAAGTCGTCGGCGATATGGCCTTGATGATGGTCAGCCAGAACCTCACCCGCGCCGATGTCGAAGACCCCGCCAAGGACGTGGCCTTCCCCGACAGCGTGGTCGATATGATGCGCGGCAATCTGGGCCAGCCTCCGGGCGGTTTTCCCGATCTGATCGTCAAAAAAGTGCTCAAGGACGAGAAACCCAACCTTGAACGCCCCGGCAAACACCTCGCCCCCGTCGATATCGAAGCCGCCCGCGCCGAATTGAGCGCCGCCTTGGGCGGGCGCGAGATCGATGACGAGGATCTGAACGGATATCTGATGTATCCCAAGGTCTTCACCGATTATATGGAGCGCCACGAAACCTACGGCCCCGTGCGCGCCCTGCCGACGCGGACCTTCTTTTACGGCATGGAGCCTTCCGAAGAGATCGCCGCCGAGATCGATCCGGGCAAGACCTTGGAAATCCGCCTGCAAGCGGTGGGCGAGACCGACGAGAACGGTGATGTGAAGGTGTTTTTCGAACTCAACGGCCAACCGCGGGTGATCCGCGTGCCGAACCGTTTGGTCAAAGCCACCACCGCCGCACGGCCCAAAGCCGAAGCGGGCAATCCCAACCACATCGGCGCGCCGATGCCGGGTGTGGTGGCCTCGGTCGCGGCAACCGTGGGCGCGCGCGTCAAGGCGGGCGATCTTTTGCTCACCATCGAGGCGATGAAGATGGAAACCGGCATCCATGCCGAGCGCGACGCCGTGGTCAAAGCCGTGCATATCCAACCGGGAGGACAAATCGACGCCAAGGATTTGCTCGTCGAGCTGGAGGATTAACGCCGCCCCGCGCGCCTTGGTTAAAACACAAAAAGAGCGGCCTGATCGGGCCGCTCTTTTCATTTATAAACAAAATATTAAACCGTGAAGTTCATGTATCGCTTCAAGATTTTTGACGGCGGCGCAGCGCGCCAAATCCGGCCAGACCGCCCAAGAGCAACACAGCGCCCGCAGGCAAAGGCACCGGTGCGGCAACCGAACCGGTAAAGGTAAAGCTGCTGGCTGCGGTGCTGATGGTCGAAAAATCAGCGGTCAACACATCGCCTCCTGCAAAGGTAAAGGTCATATAGCCGCCATCATCGAGAATCTGGCGGTAATCTTCGGTAGTGTTGGCGCTGTCGCGATCAAAATCCGCGCCGAAGGCAAAGCTCTCGCCGCCCAAAAACGCCGAGTAGCTGATCGAAAACGTATCGCTGCGCAGGCCGCCGCTGAGGTTCGTGTCGACGCCAGCCAACAGGTAGCCGCCCGTCGTGCCGTCGGTGATATTGTTCAAACCGTCAATGTTAAAACCGGTGTTGCCGATAAAAAACCCGATTTCGGTGATCGCAACGTCGCCGGTGTTTTGCAACGAAAAGGTCGGCACGTTGTTGTTGCCGCTGATGGTCACGCTATAGGCCGACGTTGTCGCTTGTGCCGCACCTGCGGCGATGAAAAGTGCCGCAGCAGCGGCAGCAGTTGTCTTAAAAGTCATGGTTCCCCCATGGAAATAATAATACGATCTGGCGCAATATGCGCGCGGTTAAATTAACCCTGTTTGCCGGATGGAATTCAAGAGCAAAACCCGCGGCTCTCGCCGCTTTCGCGCGGCAGGCGCAATGCGCGAAACAATGGAACATGCAGGGCGGTCAATGCTTCCAATGGGGCGACAAAGCCCGATCAGCCCCGCCGGCAGCACGCGCGCGCAGCCGTTGCACCGCTGCCCCTTTTATATTGCCCGCTTCCGCCCTACTCTTGTTGGAAACATTCTGTGCCCGCGCCGCGCGCGCCCATACCGAGGCCACCATGCTCGAACTTTTTTCCGACCCCGCCGTTTGGGCGTCCTTCTTGACACTGACGGTCCTCGAAATCGTCCTTGGCGTCGATAACATCATCTTCATCTCGATCACCGCCGCGCGCCTGCCCGAAAGCCAGCGCCGCGCCGCGCGCTTGATCGGGCTTGGCGGGGCTTTGGTGCTGCGGATCGCGCTGTTGATGTCGATCGCTTGGATCGTCTCGCTGACCGCGCCAGTGGTCACGCTCTTTGGTCATGGCTTTAGCTGGCGCGACGCGATCATGCTGGCGGGGGGATTGTTCCTTTTGTGGAAGGCCAGCACCGAAATTTTCGACGAGGTCGAGGGCGAAGAAGAAGGCCACACGACCGCCGTGGCAAGCTTTGGCACCGTGATCATACAGATCATGGTGCTCGATCTGGTGTTTTCCTTCGACAGCGTGATCACCGCCGTGGGCATCGCCGATCATTTGCCGGTGATGATCGCCGCCGTCATCGTAGCGGTCGCCGTGATGATGGTCGCCGCCGAACCGATCGCCGGTTTCGTCGAAACCCACCCCAGCACGAAAATGCTGGCGCTGGCGTTTTTGGTGATGGTCGGCGCGGCGCTCATTGCGGACGGGTTTGGCGTGCATTTCGAACGCGGTTTCATCTATGCCGCGATGGTGTTCTCGGCGGCGGTCGAGGCGCTCAACCTCTTGCGCGCCAAAAGGCGGCGCGCCAAAGCCGCAAAGATCGCGCAGGCGGCGCAGGGTCAATAACGCCCTGCCCGCCGCGCCCTGACAACGCCGCATCATCCCCGCCGCGACAGTCAGGCGGGAGGCATAAATTGCACCCCGACCGATTTGCGCACAATCCCGACGCAGCCGCGCATCCTCCTGTTTTCATGAAATTTTTCACCACCCCACCACGCATTTCTTGGACCTGCCCCAAAAAAAATCCAAATCCGCGCATTTTCCTCTTGCGGCCAGCGCGGGATATTACTAAATCCTGCCTCACCAAAAGGAAGCGGGCGTAGCTCAGGGGTAGAGCATAACCTTGCCAAGGTTAGGGTCGGGCGTTCGAATCGCCTCGCCCGCTCCAATTTGGACCAACAACCCCAGTTGGTATCGCTGGAAACAGCATCGATAGGGTCGCCCACGGGCGGCCCTTCGTCGTTTCCCGCCCCCTCGTTCTCATCGCACTTCGCTGCCCCGGGGCGCGCCCCTGGCACTGGTGTGGCTCCCTTCATCCTTTGCGCATTTACCTAAGCGCGAGCAGCCCCGCGCCACCATTTGGCACCCGCAAATCCCTCTGCCCGCCGCCCCTATTGCCGTAGTGAAACGGAAATTCGCATCGAGGTTAAAAGCTGATTAGGACTTCGCCTCTATCACATCAGCAAAGCAACTTAGCGGCAGAACGGCATAGGCAAGCAGATGACGGTTGACCTACAAACACGGTTGAAAAACTTCGCACTTGATGGCGAGAACGGGCATGTATTGAGAACCGCAGGCGACATTCTTGTCCCCCGCCTCGGCGAGGTTCTGGATCGGTTTTATACCTATGCGGGCAGCGTTCCCGAATTGGCCAATATGTTCAAATCAGATGCCAGCATCGCCAAAGCCAAAAGCCGCCAGCGCGACCATTGGTCCATGTTGCTGAACGCCGATTTCTCCGCAGCCTACGTGCACTCCGCCGCCACCATCGGCAAGGTGCATTTCGAAATCCAGCTTCCCTTCAACGACTATTTGTCGAGCTACGCGCGCGCCTCCTCGCATCTTCAAACGATGCTTGTCGAGGCCGCGGGCCTATCGGTCACGGCGCGAAGCCGCCGCAACCTCTCCGAAAAACTGGGGGTTTTGACGCGGGCTTTGTCCTTTGACACCAATCTGGTCATCGACTCCTATTTTTCCGCGCAGCAAGAAGAACTGAACCGTGCCTTTGGCTACCTCGAAAGCGGCATCGGCCGGATGACGCAGCGCAATCTGGCCGAGCCGATCCCCTCGCCTGCCGAAAGCGACTTCCCACAGCGCTATGATGCGATCCGCCTCACCTTCAACAAGGCGCTGCTCGATGTGGGCGGTTCGCTGACCAAAATCAAATCCTCGGCCAATGAAATCGCCGCCGTCTCCAGCAAACTACATGCCTCATCGGGGGATCTGGCGCATCGCACCGAGAACCAAGCCGCCTCCTTGGAGCAAACCGCCGCCGCGATGCAAGAATTGACCGAAACCACTCGTTCGGCAACCGAAGGCACCCAGAAGGCCGAGAACCTGATCAACAACACCAGCAAAAACGCCGAGCAAAGCCGCACCGTGGTGCAACAGGCGGTCGATAAAATGGGCGAAATCGAGACCGCGTCAAAACAGATTTCCTCGATCATCAGCGTGATCGAAGACATCGCGGTGCAAACCAACCTTCTGGCCCTCAACGCCGGCGTCGAGGCGGCCCGCGCAGGGGACGCGGGGCGCGGTTTTGCGGTCGTGGCGACCGAGGTGCGAGGGCTGGCGCAGCGCGCCTCCGAAGCGGCCAAACGCATTGACCAATTGATCAATGAAAGCT
The DNA here is from genome assembly GCA_050633545.1 of Paracoccaceae bacterium. GTDB lineage: Bacteria > Pseudomonadota > Alphaproteobacteria > Rhodobacterales > Rhodobacteraceae > Litorivita. The sequence goes on along the minus strand of JBOEGS010000006.1, from coordinate 1,012 downwards.
CGCGCCATGTGGGCGAAGGCGCAGGGCTTGTGCGCGAAGCGGGCGACGCGCTGCATTCGATTATCGGCGATGTCGGCAATGTGCAAACCGTCGTCTCCGAAATCGCCGCCTCCACGCAAGAGCAATCGCAAGTCATTCAAGAGATCAACACCGCCATCAGCCATCTGGACCGCGTCACCCAGCAAAATGCCGCGATGGTCGGTGAAAGCAACCAATCCAACCGCATCTTGCAAGGCGTGGCCAGCGGCCTGACTCAAATCCTGAGCAGCTTTCGCACCCACCCGGAGAGCCCTCAAACCGTCACCGCCGGTGACGTGGCCTGTTTCGCCCCGCAGAGCCCGAAAGCCTCCACCCCCAGCGCACGAACCGGAACCGGCAGTTGGGAAGAGTTCTGACGCCAAAGCTTCGTGTGAGGTGCCCCTAGATTTGTAGACGCCCGCCTGGTTCAGTTTCTGCTGTCTCGCTTCGAAGTCAACGGGCGACAGCATGTCGGTGTTCGTGTGCTTGCGCTTGGGATTGTAGAACATCTCGATGTATTCGAAGATGTCCTGCCGTGCAGCGTCGCGTGTCAGGTATGTGCGTCGCCTTATCCCTTCCCGCTTCAAGAGCTGAAAGAAGCTCTCGGCGACAGCGTTATCGTGACAATTCCAACGCCGGCTCATACTGGCTTGCAGGTTATTCTCGACCATATGCGCAGAGAAGCTTTTGAATTCGTTGACCAGTTCGTTCTGGCCGTCTTGAAATACCGTTCACAACTTTTGAACTTGAGTGAGCAGGCTGCTATCATCCTCTGACGAAATGGCTTTTCGCAGTGCGACGAGTTGCTCCTCGGACTTTTCTTGCGCGGCAAGTGAATTATCGCGAATTTCGGCCAAGACATTGTGAATGTCATCTGCGCCAATGTCGTCAGCTTGCTGACGACCCGGTATGATTGCGACAAGTAAGCGCAGCGGATAACGTCACGATTGACGGGCAAGGCGTCGAGGTGGTGTGTCTGCCGTCAGCGCCCGTT